>NZ_JAGINP010000012.1 GCF_017876155.1 Azospirillum rugosum | reverse complement strand
CCTCACCCCAAACCCCTCTCCCCTCAAGGGAGAGGGGCTTTTCCTCCACTGTATCAGCCACTTACCGCAATGGCGAAATGTGTGCATACCGTAGCCACTTCGCGGGGGGAGGAGTTAAGGGAAGCGCGGCGGCAGTCCCCTCCCTCGCCGAAGGTGGGGGAGGGTTAGGGTGGGGGCCCAACGCGACCACACTCACCAGCGACGACCTCACACCCCCTCCCCCGCCAACGCCTCCGCGGCGAGGCGCATGACCGCCGGGTAGTCGGTCTTGCCGGTGCCGAGCAGCGGGATGGTCGCCGCGCGAACGATGTCGCGGGGGATGGCCAGTTCCGGTGCGCCCCTGGCCTTCGCCGCGGACACCAGGGCGTCGCGCGACAGGGCCGGGCTGGTGGTGACGAGCACGATGCGCTCGCCGCGCTTGGCGTCGGGTAGGGCAACGGCCGCGTGCGGGACTGCGGGATCGGCCTGCACCGCCAGTTCCTCCACGACGCCCAGCGGGACCATCTCGCCGGCCACCTTGGCGAAGCGCTTCACGCGGCCGACGATGCGGATGAAGCCGTCGGCGTCGATCTCCACGATGTCGCCGGTGTCGTGCCAGCCGTCCTCCGGCACCTGGACCTCGCACGGACGGTCGGCGAAGAGGTAGCCCTTCATCACGTTCGGCCCGCGCACCCGCAGCCGACCGCCGACCGGGACACCGGGAACCGGGACGAGTTGCGTCTCGATGCCCGGCAGCGCCTGCCCGACCGTGCCCGGCCGGAAGCGGGCCGGCGTGTTGACCGCGATGACCGGCGAGGTCTCCGTGGTGCCGTACCCCTCCAGCAGATGGACGCGGAGCCGTTCGGTATAGGTGCGCCGCGTCTCCTCCTGCAGGCGCTCCGCCCCGGCGAAGACCAGCCGCAGAGAGCGGAAGTCGTAGGGGTCCGCCGCCCGCGCCCAAGCAGTGAGGAAGAAGTCGGTGCCGAACAGAACCGTGGCGTTGGTCTGGTAGACCAGCTCTGGGATCAGCCGCACGTGCCGCGGGTTGGGGTCCAGCACGGTCTTCACGCCGTTCAGGATCGGCAGCAGCATCCCGCCCAGCAGCCCGAAGGAGTGGAAGACGGGCAGGCAGTTGAACACCACATCCTGGCGGGTGAAGTCCACCACCGACGCCACCTGCGCCATGTTGGCGAGCAGGTTGTCGTGGGTCAGCGCGACGCCCTTCGGCGGCCCCTCTGACCCCGAGGTGAAGAGGATCGCCGCCACGTCGTCCGGCTGGCCCTGCGGCGGCAGCAGCCGTTCCGGCGCCGCCAGCGCGACGAGCGCGCGCAGCTTGTCGCCGAGCGTCAGGCCGCGCTTCACGTCCTCCAGATAGACGATCGCGTGGTCGGCGGCCAGGGCCTCGACCAGCGGGCCGAGGCGGCCCTTCTCAACGAACTGGGTCGAGGTGACGATGCGGCGGACCCCGGCGGCGCGGCAGGCGGCCTTGATGGATTCCACCCCCGCGGTGAAGTTCAGCATCGCCGCCGGACGGCCGTGCGCCACCAGCCCGAAGAAGGCGGCCGCGGTGGGGGACGCGGTCGGCAGAAGCAGCCCGACCGCTTCGCCCGGCGCGGTGCCGCGCGTCAGGATGCGGCCCAGCACCAGCGCCCGGGCGGTCAGGGCGCGGTAGGAAACGGTGGTGAAGTCGCCGTCCTGCACCGCCGCCTTCCCCCGGCCGGTCTTGCGGCCGGCGTCGAGCAGCGCGCAGGCGAGCGTCTCCGGCCGTTCGTTGGCGGCGAAGACGGTTTCCGTCATCACGCGCGACAGCCAAGCCTTCAGCGCGGCGCGCCGCTTCTTGCCCACAAGGCCCGTCACGTCCGGCGTGACGACCGGCGGCATGACCGTGATGGTGATGCGCGGGAACAGCCCCAGCCGCAGCCGCCCGTGCATGCGCGACAGGACGGAGCGCTGGGCGCCTTCGATGCACACCGGCACGATGGGGCAGCGCGCCTTGTCGGCCAGCATGCCGGGGCCGCCGTTGATCTTCATCAGCGACCCGGTGACGGTGATCCGACCTTCCGGGAAGATGCAGATCTTGTGGCCCTCGGCGAGGGTGCGGGCCAGCACGCGCGTGCCCATGGGGTTGGTCGGGTCGATGGTCACATGGTCGGCCAGCGCCAGGAAGGGCTTGGCCCAGGCCTGCTGCGCGATAAAGGTGTCCACCGCGAAGCGCATGCCCGGCAGGAAGGCGGCGAGCAGCGCGCCGTCCAGGAAGGACTGGTGGTTCGGCGTGACGACCGCGGGCCCCTCCAGCCCTGCCAGATGCTCCGCCCCGCGGACCTCCACCCGGAAGGCGAGCCGGAACAGGCCGCGCGCCAGGGCCCGGCCGATCTCCACGGCGTCGATGGACAGCGCCAGAACCACGGCGGCCAGCATGCTGGCCCCGCCCACCGCCGCCACGGTCAGCGGCGACAGACCGAGCGCCAGCATGGCCGCGGCGACGCCGGAGCCCACGACCATGAACAGCGCGTTGACCACGTTGGCCGCGGCGATCACGCGCGCGCGGGCCGACACCGCCGCCCGGTGCTGGATCAGCGCGTAGAGCGGCACGGCGAAGGCGCCGCCCGCCGCCGCGATCACGAACAGGTCGGCCAGCAGCGGCAGCGCCCAGGGCTGGGCCAGCAACGCCATCGGCGACAGGGGCTCGGCGGAGGGCACCGACGGGGTCAGCACCGGCAGCGCGGCGCCCGCCAGCGCGGCGACGAGGCCGGCCAGCGCCGCCCGGCGCGCGTCGGCGGTGGAAGGCGTTCGGTGGCCGAGCCCAGCCAGCACGGAGCCGATGGCGACGCCCACGGCGAACACGGCCAGCAGCAGGGTCGCCCCGGCGCTGTCGGCGCCCAGCACCTCGCGCGCGATGGCCGGGAACTGCGCCATGACCACGGCGCCGACACCCCAGAAGACGGAGATGCCGTAGATTGCCCGCATGGAGGCGGGGTCCCGCGCGGTGGCGCGCAGAACGCGCAGCGTCACCGATACCGGGTTCAACCCGACGCGCACCGCCGGGTCGGCGTTCCCGGCCCGTGGGATGAGCAGGGACGCGCCCAGCCCCAGCACGGCCGACGCCCCCAGGAGCGCCGGAACCGCCCAGGGATCGGCCAGGGCGAGGGAGCCGCCGGCGATGGTGCCCAGCAGGATGGCGACAAAGGTCCCGGCCTCGACAAGGCCGTTGCCGGCGCTCAGCTCGTCGGAGGCCAGCAGGTCGGGCAGCAGGCCGTACTTCACCGGTCCGAAGACCGTGGAATGGGCGCCCATGCCGACCAACGCCACGATCAGGATGGGCAGACTGGCGTCCAGGATGCCCCAGGCGGCGATGCCCATCAGCCCGATTTCCGCGACCTTCACCGCGCGGGCGACCAGCGTGCGGTCATAGCGGTCGGCGAGCTGGCCGGACGTGGCGGAGAAGAGCAGGAAGGGCAGCGTGAAGGCGCCCGCCGCCAGGGTGGACACCAGGGCGCCGTTGCCCGCCATGCCGTAAACTGCGAGGACGGCGATGGCGCCGCGCAGCACGTTGTCGCCGAACGCCCCGAGGAACTGGGTCAGGAACAGCGGCAGGAAGCGCCGCGTGACCAGAAGGCCAAGTTCACTGTTGACCGGCTCGCTCATGACACCGCTCCTTTCCGGGCCAAACCGTTCAACAGCGCGTCGGCGACGATGCCGGCGAGATCGCCGAGCGGGGTCCTTTGCCGACCGTAGACCTGGGACTGCACGTTCATGACGATGGCACCGATGACGATGTGGGCCAGCGCCTCGCGGTCGGCGTCGCGGACGCTGCCCTCGTCGATGCCGTCCCCGATGATGGCGCAGACCACGTCCACCGGGGTCTCCTGCCCGTCCGGCACCAGCGGCAGGCCGTCGTGCTGCGACAGCAGCAGGAAGCGCGCCCGGTCGGGAGCGGCCTCCACCAGCCGGAAGGCCCATTCGACGACGCGCCGCAGCCGGTCGGGCGCCGGGCCGGCCCCCGCGGCCTCCCGCAGCGCCTGGGACAGCGCGGTGTATTCCGCCGCGAACAGGTCGGCCGCGAGATCCTCCTTGCTCGCCCAATGGCGGTAGAGCGCGCCCTCCGACACCCCGGCCGCACGGGCGATGTCCTTGATCGTCGTGGCCTTCACGCCCTTCTGCGCGAACAGCGCGAGTGCGGCGTCCCGAACCTTCTGCCGAACATCGATGGGCATGATGCCACCGCTCCTTCCGACAAGACGTAAGTGAATGTTCACTCACAGCATGCCGCAAAGGGTGGTGCGGCGCAAGACGCTGTTGCGGCCATTCACCGTTCGCGCTGGCAGGAATTGACGGGGGGTTGGCGTTGCCGCGGCGGAACGGGCGCGGCAGGGTCGCCTCCGCTCCCCGAAGCCACACGGATCAACAGTGATGAAGATCGTTCAGTCGCGGTCCTTCCGCCCCGCCACCGCCTGGGCGGCGCTCGACATCGCGGAAATCGACGGCGCAACGGTGCGCCTGCATTGGACCGATCAGCCGTACCGCTGGCACGTCAACGACGGGGAGGAGGTCTTCGCCGTGCTGACCGGCGCCGTGGACATGCACTACCGCGTCGCCGGTCGGGAGGAGGTGGCGCGCCTCGGCCCCGGCGATCTCTTCCACGCCGGGGCCGGTGACGAGCATGTCGCGCACCCCGTGGGCGAGGCGCGCATCCTGGTCATCGAGCGCAAGGGCAGCGTGTAGCCGCCCCTGCCCCTCACGTCACGCCGCAATCGGCGTCAGCCCCCGCGTCAGCTGGGCGAAGGCGTCGCGGAAGCGGGCGAGCGACGCGTCCGCCTCGGCGAAGCGGACGTGCACCGTCTCCTTGTCCTTGGCGCGGACCTCGAAGCTGAGCGACAGGCTGAAGCGGTCGATCCGCACCGTCCCGCTGTCGCCGATGGACAGGCCGGACACGCCGGTCAGCATGGCGCCGCCGCAGGACAGGTCGCGGATGCTGCAGGTCTGGTCGACCCCACGCACCACGACGGTGCAGGGCTCGTTGACCCGGAAGCGCGGGTTGCGGCGCCGGTCGGCGTCGGCCGTGGAGGTGCGGACGACGCGCACCAGCACGCGACGCAGTTCGTCGATGCTGGTCGCCACCTCGTCGGACCCGGACCGCACGCCGGTGGCCTGGGACCCGGTCTGGTCGGCGTCGCGCGACACGGCGGCGATGCGGACCGACACCTCCTGCGCGGCGTTGGAGGTTTCGACCACGTTCCGGCTGATTTCCTGCGTGGCGGCGGCCTGCTCCTCCATCGCGGCGGCGATGGCGCTGGAGATCTGGTCGATCTCGCCGATGGTGTCGCCGATCTCCGCCACGGCCGACACGGCGGTCCCGGTCACGCCCTGGATCTCGGCGATCTGCCGGGTGATCTCCTCGGTCGAACGCGCGGTCTGGTTGGCGAGGTTCTTGACCTCCTGCGCCACGACGGCGAAGCCCTTGCCGGCCTCGCCGGCGCGCGCCGCCTCGATGGTGGCGTTCAGGGCCAGCAGGTTGGTCTGGCTGGCGATGTCGGTGATCAGCTTCACCACCTCGTCGATGCGGCCGACCGCTTCCGACAGGGACTGGATGGTGCCCTGGGTGCGCTGCCCATTCTCCACCGCGCGCCGGGTCACGGCGCTGGAATGGGCGATCTGGCTGGAGATCTCGCGGATGGAGGCCGCCAGCTCCTCCGTGGCGGCCGCCACGGTCTGGGCGTTGGCCAGCGCCTGCTCCGCCGCAGCGGCGACGCTCTGCGCGTTCACGCTGACCCGCTCCGCGGAGCCTGCCATGGCGTCGGCGTCCTGGGCCATGGTGCCGGTGCGCAGGGCCACCTGCTCAACCGCCCGCCCGGCCTCGCGCTCCACCGTCTCCGCCATGGACTGGAGGGCGGCGATGCGCTCCTCCTCCGCCTGGCGCTGGCGTTCGGCGCGCTCTTGCAAGGCGTAGTTCAGCTTCGCCTTCACCGCGCGCAGCTGCGACCGGATGCGGGCGAATTCCGCGACGCCGGAGCTGGGGATGGCGGCCATCAGGTCGCCGCGGGCGATGGCGTCGAGATGCTGCTCCACCAGCCCCAGCGGCCGCCGCACGGTGCCCAGCACGCCCAGCGTCCCGAACAGCGCCAGCAGGAAGGCCACGACCAGCAGGCCGGCGACGGCGGCCGGCGGGTCGTTGTCCGTCAGGGTCATCCAGCCCAGCACCAGGGTGACCAGCACCAGCCCGAAGGTCGTCGCGACCATGCGGCCGGCGATGCTGGACACGAGGTTGGCGACCCACGTCCCGAAACCGCGATGGACGATCTGGCCGTCCATCAGCCCATATTCCTTGCCGCCCCCGGCGCGGATCGCGGCGTAGACCCGCTCCGCCTCCGCCACCGCCTCGCGCGAGGGCTTGGAACGGATCGAGATGAATTCGGTGACCTGCCCGTTCTCGGTCAGGGGCGTGACGTTGGCCTTCACCCAGTAATGGTCGCCGCTCTTGGCGCGATTCTTGACCAGACCTTCCCAGGGGCGCCCGGCCTTGATGGTTTCCCACAGGTTGGCGAAGGCGACCGGCGGCATATCCGGATGCCTGACAAGATTATGAGGCGCCCCGAGCAATTCCGTTTCGGAGAAGCCGCTGATATCGACGAATGCCTTGTTGACGAAGGTGATCTTGCCGCGCGTGTCGGTGCGTGACACCAGCAGCACGCCGTCGGCCATTTCAATTTCACGGTTGGTAACCGGTCCGTTATCGCGCATGCCCCAGCAACCTCTCAACGGTGAGGAGTCAGCCACCCATACCTAATGCATATTTCTACAGTACTAATCCGCGAAACGCACGCCAATAGTATCGCGATGCTTGCGTCTCTAAACGAATTTCGATTTTTGCCACACAGGGCGGACACCGGTACCGCTCAGTTGGACGCAGGGTAGACGCAGAGAAGCCGCTGCTGCTTCTGCTGGTAGCCGACCAGCCCGCGCACGGACAGGGGGCACGCTCCGCGGGCGCGGTTGGCCGCCGCGATCTCGAACATCAGGGACTGCTGGTGGAACAGGTCGGCGTAGACCTGGCCGAGCCCCACGTCCGGATCCCAGACATGGATGGCCTCCGCCCCGGCCCCGTTGACCTCGATGATGCGGAAATCCTCGCCCCGGGCCAGCTGGTCGGCGGAGGCGAAGCGCAGGTCGAAGCGGCCGAAATGGAACCCCGGCATGGCGTCGGCGATGGCGTCGAACCGCCGGACCAGGGCCGGGGTGATCAGGGACCGGCCATCCTTGTAAAGGCCGCCGACCCGGCTGCTGCCGACCAGCGCCAGCCGCACCACCTGCCCGGCCACGGGCACCTCGTCCAGCCGCCGGCGCAGGGCGGCGCGGTGCACGCCGCCCTTCCACGACGCGCGTGCGTCGCGGGCGATGAGCCGCTCCAGCGTGGACTCGCCGTCACCGACCACATGCGGGAAATAGCGCAGCGTCAGCGAGAAGATGGTCCCCTGCGCCTGTCCGGGGAACCGGGCGTAGAACACGCCGGCCTCCCCGGCGAAGGGAACGAAGGCCTGCAGGATGAAGGCGCAGCCCCGGGGCATCTCCGCCAGGTAGGCCTGGAGTTCGGCCGCGTCCTGGACCAGCCGCACGCCGAACCCGCGCCACCCGATGTCGGGCTTGGCGACCAGCGGAAAGGCCAGGCCCGCCTCGGCCGCCAGCGTCTCCAGCCGTTCGACGGACCAGGATCCGTCGTTCACGGCCGCCCTGCAGTCGGCGACCCAATGGCGGGCCGACGGGCCGATCAGGTCCATGCACCCGATCTTGGATTCGCCCAGCAGGCCGCCGGCCTCGATGGACGGGTTCGCGGCGGTCGGCAGCGTCAGGCTGCGGTGCCGCAGGCCGAGGGCCAGCCACTGCACCGCCAGCGGGATGTAGAAGAGCAGCGGCGGGATGCGTTCCGCCAGGCCGATGGGCCGGTAACCCGCCGGCACCAGCGGCATGCCCGGCAATTGCACCGCCTGCGTCGGCGCCGGAGCCTCGCCCGCCACCGAATCGACCAGCTTCGCCGGAGCGCCGAAAAGGCCCGCCGCCCTCGCCATGAGCACGCGGCCGTTGCGCGTGCGCGCCGCGATCAGCAGGGCCGCCAAGCCCAGCCCGGCCATCGACACGTCGCCCGAGGTCAAGCCGATGGAGGAGGTCAGCAAGGCCAGGAGGATTCCCACGTGCAACACGGCGGTGGCCAGCGTCGTCAGCAGGAAGCGGTCGAACCGCACCCGGATCGCGCCACAGGCGAAATACATAGGGAATATCACGCCCGGCACGAGCCTCGCGGTCACCAGCGTGACCAAGAGGTTGCTCTCCAGCGCCGAGCGGCATTTGGCGAAGATCGGGCGCTCGGTGTAGCGCCGCAGCCGCCCGACCCGCGTCGACAGCAGCCCGAGCGAATAGATCAGGCAGTCGCCGCCGATGATGCCCACCAGCAGGGCCGTGGCGGTGAGGCTGAAATCCATGGTTCCGGCGCTGACCAGCCCCGCCCCCGCGGCGATGGCCACGTCTTCGTGGAGGATGGTCAGGGCCGCCAGCGCGATGGGAAACGCGAGTGGCATCTCGTTGATCAGGGCGAACACTTCGGCAAGCACCAGGCGCGTTTCCGACAACAATCGACCGCACCACTGTGTGTCACACCGCCCTCGCTTTCAAAGCACAAAGAGTCCCCAATTTTCAAATACCGGTGCAGTTGTCACGGGATACCGCGCCCAAAAGTTGGAGAAACCCTGACGAAATTCACCCTCCGATGAGGTCGACGCCGAGCAGGAGCGCGCCCGCGACATCTGGGACGATGAAGGCTCACGCTTTCGACCGCCGGCTCCACGTTTCGCCCTTTCGCGATACGCTCAACTTGGCGCGCAACGAAATAAGTTCGGCACGATCAAATATTACGCCGGTCCATTTCTTGCCCGGCGACAGCAATCTTCTAGCCCAACGAGAAGACGTTGAGTCATTAAATTAATGTAACTGCAGAATAGTAGGAATTTATCATGGACCCAGGTGCGAATCGGACGGCGCGCATCGCGCGGCGCCGGCGCTCAGCCGGTCGCCAGCGGGGAGCGGCGGTAGCGCAGGCTGCTCGCCACGCAGCCCGCCACCGACAGGGCGCAGGCGAGGGTCAGCGCGATGCCCGTGCCGTGGACGGCGTGGGCGGTGAACAGCAGGCCGACGAAGGCCGCGCCCAGCGTCTGGCCGAGCAGCCGGGCGGTGGACTGGATGCCGCTGGCGCCGCCGCTGCGCTCCTTCGGCGCGCTGGTGATCAGCACCTTGTTGTTGGGCGACTGGAACAGGCCGAAACCCAGGCCGCACACCGCCATGCGCCAGACGATGTCGGCGGTCGCCGGGTCGGCCGGCAGCAGGGCGAGCGCCCCCAGCCCGACCGCCAGGATCGCCAGCCCCAGCCCGCCCAGCAGGCCGGGGTCGTAACGGTCGGCCAGCCGTCCGGACAGCGGCGCCATCAGGGCGGTGCCCAAGGGCCAGGGCGTCATCAGCAGGCCGGTTTCGACCGCCGACCGGCCGATCACGTCCTGCAGATAGAAGGGCAGCGCCACATAGGCGATTGACTGCGCGGCGAAGGAACCCACGGAGGTCGTGACCGACAGCGCGAAGACCGGCAGTCGCAGCAGGTCGACCGGCAGCAGCGGCGCCGTCTGGGCCATCTGCCGGCGCACCAGCACGACGCCTAGCACCGCCGCCCCCGCCAACTCCACCGCGGTCAGCGCCACGGCCTGGCTGCCGTCCAACCCCTTGATCCCGCAGATCAGCGCGCCGAAGACCATGGCGTTCAGCAGGGCGCTGACGCTGTCGAAGCGGTGGGTCGAGCGCGGCGCGTGCGGCAGGGAGCGCAACGCGATGACCAGCGCCACCGCGCCGAGCGGCACGTTGATGGCGAACAGCCACTGCCAGGAGGCGACCGACAGCATGATCCCGGCGATGGTCGGCCCGGCGGCCGAGGCCACGGCGACGATCAGCGCGTTGTTGCCGACCCCGCGGCCGAGTTCCCGGTGCGGGTAGATGAAGCGGACCAGCGCGATGTTCACGCTCATGATTCCGGCGGCGCCGAAGCCCTGGACGACGCGCGCGATGGTCAGCGCCAGCAGGCTGTCCGACAGGGCGCAGGCGGCCGACGCGATGGTGAAGACCAGCAGCCCCCACCAGTAGACGCGCCGGTAGCCGACGATGTCGCCCAGCGAGGACAGCGGGAACAGGGACACCGTGACGGCCAGCTGGTAGGCGTTCACCACCCAGATCGACCCGGCCGCGCTGGTGCCCAGATCCTTGGCGATGGTCGGCAACGCCACGTTGGCGATGGCCCCGTCCAGCACGGCCATAATCAGGGCGATGCCCATGGTCACAATGGCCCACTGCCTTTGCGGCGCGGGCAACCCGTCAGCTGCCAACATTCTAACCCTGCGATTTCTTGTGTTTTGCGTGTTTTGTTATTCCATCACCGCCGCGTGATCCTTGTCGGCGGGCTTGGTCGGCTTGCGCATCAACAGGACGATGGGCATGGCGACCAGCGCGATGATCATCATCAGCTTGAAGTCGTCGATGAAGGCGATGCTGGTCGCCTGCCGCGTGATCTCCGCGTCCAGCGCGGCGCGCCCTGCGGCCGTCATCGGGTTCCAGAAGCGGGCGACGTCCGGCAGCTCGAACAGGCGGTTGTAGGGGGTGACCGCCTGCACGATCTCCGAATGGTTCACCTGGGTGTTCTGCACCAGCAGCGACGACACGACGGAGATGCCGATGCTCGACCCGATGTTGCGCGACAGGTTGTAGAGGCCGGTCGCCTCCGTCCGCTGCTCAGGCGCCAGGGTGGCAAAGGTCACGGTGCTGAGCGGCACGAAGAGGAAGCCGAGTCCGGCGCCCTGCACGAAGCCGGTGCGGATGATCATCCATTGCGAGACGTCCGGCGTCCAGCCGGTCATGTCCCACAGCGCCACCGCGGTGAGCACGAGGCCGAGCAGGATCAGCAGCCGCGTGTCCACCCGCCCGATCAGACGCCCGACGATCATCATCGCCATCATGGTGCCGAGGCCCCGCGGCCCCATGACGAGGCCGGCGGTGATCACCGGGTAGCCCATCAGCGTTTGCAGGTAGGGCGTCAGCAGCGCCAGCGTGGCCAGCAGGATGATGCCGACCAGGAAGATGAAGAACATGCCGGTGGAGAAGTTCCGGTCGCGGAACAGGCCCGGCGTGACGAAGGGCCGGTCGGCCGTGAACATGTGGACCAGGAACAGGTAGAAGGCCGACGCGCAGACCACGACCTCCAGGATGATCTCGGTCGAGCCGAACCAGTCCAGCTGCTCCCCGCGGTCGAGGAACATCTGCAAGGCGCCGATGGCGAGGCTGAGCGTGCCGAAGCCGAACCAGTCCAGCTTCGCCCGCGCGTTGCGCACCGTCTCCGACAGGAAGGCGGAGATGCCCAGGAAGGCCAGGATGCCGACCGGCAGGTTGATGTAGAAGACCCAGCGCCAGTTGTAGTTCTCGGTCAGCCAGCCGCCCAGCGTCGGCCCCAGGATCGGCCCGACCATGATGCCCATGCCCCACACCGCCATGGCCGAGCCCTGGCGCTCCTTGGGGTAGATGTCCAGCATCACGGACTGCGACAGCGGCACCAGCGAGGCGCCGAACAGGCCCTGCAACAGGCGGAACAGCACGATCTGCGGCAGCGACTGCGCCATGCCGCAGAGCATGGAGGCCACCGTGAAACCGGCGATCACCACCAGGAACAGCCGCTTGCGCCCGAACCGGCCGGCCAGGAAGCCGGTCGGCGGCGTCATGATGGCGGCGGCCACGATGTAGGAGGTCAAGACCCAGTTGATCTGGTCCTGGCTGGCCGACAGGCTGCCCTGCATGTAGGGCAGCGCCACGTTGGCGATGGTGGTGTCCAGCGCCTGCATGATGGTGGCGAGCATCACGCAGACAGTGATGGCGCCGCGATGCTTGGCGTCCCCTCCGGTTTCTCCGGCTGCGGCGGCCATGGCGTTATGAACTCCGGCTTTCGCCGAACAGGGCGGCCAGGAAATGCGGCAGGCCGCGCGCGTGCCCGGTGTCCACGTCCACCACCGCGCTCATCCCGGCGCGCAGCGGCGGCAGGGTCTTGTCCGCGGTGTCGATGCGCACGCGGATCGGGATGCGCTGCACCACCTTCACCCAGTTGCCGGACGTGTTCTGGGCGGGCAGGAGGGAGAACTGGGCGCCGCTCGCCGGGCTCACGCTGTCCACCGTGCCGTGCCATTCGACGCCGGGGTAGGTGTCGACCGTCACCGTCGCGGTCTGGCCGGGACGGACGTAGGTCAGCTCCGTCTCCTTCGGGTTGGCCTCGATCCACATGTGGTCGGTGGCGACCAGGCTGAAGGCCGGCGTCGCAGACTCAAGATATTGGCCGGGCTGGAGCGAGGGGACCTGCGTCACCACGCCGTCCATGGGCGCCCGCACGGAGGTGTGCGCCAGCTCCCGCGCGGCCTCGTCGCGCTGGGCGATGGCCTCGAGATAGCGCGGGTGCTGCTCGATCGGCTGGTCGGGGTCGCCGTTCAGGTTGGCGGCGATGGCGGCCAACTGCTGCTCCAGCGAGGCGACCTTCTGCTGCGCCGTGGTCAGGTTGTGGCGGGCGGTGTCGAAGGTGGCTTGTGCTGCGTACTGCTGGCGGGTGAGGTCCTGCTGGCGCCGGAACTCGCGGTCGTAGAACTCCACGTCCGCGTGGGCCTGCCTGATCTGCTCCTGCATGTCGCGGTAGTTGGCCTTCAGCGCGTTCAGGTCGTTGCGCGTGATACCGACCTGCGCCTCGGCCCGTTGCAGGGCCAGCCGGAAGGGCTGGTCGTCCAGCGTGAACAGGACGTCGCCCGCCTTGACCGGCTGGTTGTCGTGCACCTCGATAGCCTGCACGATGCCCGACACGTCGGTGGACACGCCGACCTTGTCCGCCTGGAGGTAGGCGTTGTCGGTCGACATCACCGCGCCACCGGTCACATAGACGTAGCCGCCGGCGATCAGGACGATCGGCAGCAGCAGGAACAGGGCCCAGCGCACCAGCCGGCGCCGCCGGGCGGAATCGGCCCGCCGCACGCCCCGATCCACGGCGCTCTCCCTTAGATCAGCCGATTGAACGGTGGGCCCAACGGCGGGTCCGCTGCCGTCAGCCATGGTTCTTGCTCCTTACGGAAACGTCGTCAGCCGCCGCATTCATAGTGGTGTTCGCTGGGGCGTTCGGCGCGACGAGGTTGGTCTTCATCTCGGTCAGGATGTCGGCGAGCAGTGCCCGCCGCTCCTCCGGCATGCCGGCGCAGGCGTCGTCCATGACGTCCGCCGCGATGGCGCGGATGCGTTCCAGGACCGCGTGCGCGGCGGGGGTCAGGCGCAGCAGGCGGGCGCGCCGATCCGTCGGGTCCGCTCGGCGCTCGACGAAGCCCTGCTCCTCCAGGCGATCAAGCAGGCGCACCAGGGTGATCGGCTCGATCTCCATGATCTGTGCGAGGCAGGCTTGGTTGACCCCCTCCTGCCGCGACAGGTGGGCGATCACGGAGGCCTGGGCGCGGGTCAGGCCAAGCTCCTGGGCGCGCGCCACCTGTTCGAAGTGTTTGCGCATCAGCCGCGCGACGTCGTGCAGCAGCCAGCCGATGGTGCGGTCCGATCCTGACGTCACGACAAAGCCAAGCCTCTAAATGATGAGCTTCCTTATTATAAGGAAGCAAATGTAACGATGAGCACGCCCCCCATCGGCGGCAAGTCCCATCGGGCGGGTGCAACCGCAGGTCCGGCATGCGCGACGCGCATCGCCCCTCGGCACGCGCGTCCGGTAATCTCGCCGAGGCCGGACTGGCGCCATCGCAGGCGAGCACAACCCAGCGCAAAGGCCACGGTGCGATGTCCAGCGGGTAATCGGGAACGATGAACCGTTCGACGAGGTCGTCGCAGGGGCAATAGCGGGTGTTGGGGGTGAAGAGAGGGTGTTGGGGTGTCGCGTTGGGGCCCCACTCCGACAAGCCCAGCGGACGCTTACGCCGTCCCAGGCAGGATCACGCAGAGGATGATCGGGCGCTCGCTGTTGCCGTCCGGAGACCCATTTTCTTGACGTTTAGCGCATACCGTCACCGTCGTTGCGCAATGTCGGCGGTCGGACGCGTGGCCGCCTCTTGAAGCGAGGTCGCCAGCGAGCGGGCGATGCAGTCGTAGCCGAAATCGTTCTGGTGGATGCCGTCGGGGCCGACGAGATCGGTCATGGAGGCCTGACGGGTCTGCACCCACTGGCGCATCACGGCGAAGCGATGGAACAGGCCAACGCCCTCTTCCTCCGCGACGCGGGCGATCAGGGTCTGCATCTGCTCGTGCTGGGGCTTGGACAGCATGGCGGGGGCGTATTGCAGGTCCATCAGCACGACGTCGAAGCCGGCCGCCTTCAGCTTCCGGATGCCGGTGCGGATCACCACCTCGGCCGCGTAGGGGTCGTCGCCCTTCAGCACGGTGTTCGCGCCGACCTGCCAGATGACGAGGTCCGGCTTCTCGTCCATCACGTCGCGCTGGAAGCGCCGCAGCATCTCCGCGCCGACTTCGCCGTTGGCCCCCTTGTTGAGGACGGCCACCTCGATGCCCGAAAAGCGCTGGCGCAGGTGGTCGGCCAGCCGCGCCGGATAGCTGTGCTGCGGCCCGCTCGCCCCGGCCCCGGCCGTCGAGGAGGAACCGATGGCGACGATGCGCAGCGGCCCACCGCCCGCAAGCTGGCGGCTCACGCGCGGCAGCGGCGCCGTCAGCGCGGCCGATTGGGCGGAATAGGCGCAGGCGGAGGCCGGGTTGCCCGACGGCGCGGCCCTGGCCGGGCCGTTCGCCAGCGGGGGTGCGGCGAACAGCAACGCGACCGCGGCGGCCGCCGCCAGCCGGGAGCAGGTATGGGACAGGAAGGACCGGCTCATTGGGCCGGCCTCGCGGCGCGGTCCAGCATGGCGGTGACCGTGTCGGCCAAATGACGGCCGATGCAGCGGTGGACGAATTGAAAGGCCTTCAGCATGTCCTCCTTGGAGTCCGGCATGAATCCGACCCGCTCTTCCTCGAACCAGTAATGCATCATCTCGTAGCGCGGAAAATGGAACACGTCGTTGTTCTGGGTCACCCATTCCACATAATCCAGGTACGGCTGGAAGGTGATCAGCTGGGTGGTCTGCGGGCTGTACTGCATGTCCATCACGACGATGTCCGCCCCCCGGCGGTGCGCCGTCTCGATGCCCGACGCCACGGCCTCGCCGAAGCTGTCGGGGCCGATGTTCCGCATCGCGTCCACCGTCCCGACCTGCCACACCAGCAGCGCCGGCCGCTCCGCCGCCAGGGCTGAATCCAGGGTCGGCAGCATATCCTGCGCGGTGGCGCCGGGGACGTTGCGGACCGCGACGCTGACTTTCCGGTCGGGCAGGCGCGCCGACAGGTCCCGTTCCATCAGGGCCGGGTAGCTGCCCTCCGCCCGGTTGGAGCCCGGTTTCGCGGTGTTGACCACCAGAATGGGAAGCGCGCCCACGCGGTTCATCCGCTCCAGCGCGCGGGGCAGCGATGCGTCGATGGTCAGGATGCGCTCCGGCACCTCGCAGGGGTCGGCCGGCGCGGCGTCCTCCGCACGGGCCGGCCCCATGCCGGCGGCGAGCAGGAGGCCGATCAGGAACAGGACGGACAGGCGCGCGCGCGTCATGCACTCGGGTCCTTGGCGGGTGCCGCTTGCCGTGATGCTGGCGGGCGTGGCGTCCGGTCGACGGTCTGATACCAGGTCAGCACCCGCGCGGCCGCGATCATCATGGCTATGCCAACAATTGTGATCGAAAACTGTGCAAAAAGCGAGTTTGTCCATTGGTTCAAAATCGTTTGCCCGGCGAAGGACAGAAAGATGCCGAGGCAGAACACCTGCAACGACTGCCGCCCGCACAGGATGACCGGCGCCAGCAGAGGCGACCGCAGCCATGCGCTGTCGTACCGGGCCACTTGCAGCACAATGTAGGCAAGCGCGCAAAAGTGGATGAGCCGCAACGGGTCGAGGTCGGTCTTGCTGATCGGGTAGAGGACGTCGGCCAACCACGTCGGCATCACCGCCCCCAACGGCGCAATCTGCCAGGACAGGACCAGCAGCAGCGCGGCGAGCAGATAGGCCGCCGACCCCGCCAGCAGCGCGCGCCGCGGCCGCGTCAGGGCCGTGGAGACCTCCGGGAAGCGCTGCATGGTGGACCCCAGCACGAACAGCAGTTGCCAAGCGAAGGGGTTGAAGAACCACACGCCGCCTTCCGGGTAGGTCGGCAGGTTCCAGCGGAACCCGCGCGCCGCCGCGTACAGCGTCACCGAGCCCGCCAGCAGGGCCAGCGGCCAGCGCCGCAGGACCGGCAGCAGCAGCGGGAAGGACAGCAGCAGGACGATGTAGAGCGGCAGGATGTCCAGGTTCGCCGGCCGGAACTTCAGCGCCAGCGCCTGGGTCAGCGACAGGGCCGGGTCGGTGAAGAAGCTGGCGATGCCCAGCTCCTCGCTGAACAGCGGGTTGTTGAAGACGCGCGCGGTGTAGGCGACCTGGGCCGTGAAGGCGATGAACAGGAACAGATAGGCGATGTAGAGCGTCCAGACCCGGTGCACCACCTTGGCCGTCGCGAAGCGCCAGCCGTGCACGGCGTAAATCTTCGAATAGACCAGCGACGAGGTGTAGCCGGAGATGAAGACGAACACCTCCGTCGCGTCGCTGAGCCCGAAGTTGCGCATCGTCACCCAGGCGATCTGGTTGCCCGGAATGTGGTCGATGAAGATGAACCACAGCGCCAGCCCGCGGAAGAAGTCCAGCCGCAGGTCGCGGGTCCCCGGCGCGCGCCCGACCGCACTCTGCCCGATCGAACCCTGCCCGATCGAACCCTGGATGTTCGGAGTCGATGTCGGCGACGAGGTCATCGGGCGGTTCCCCAAGGTTCGGCGATTCGCGGTGTCATGCAGCGGGCGCTCACACCTCCTGAATTGGGATGCGAACGGAATCCGCCGATGCCCCGACCGTGGTGCACCCTGGCTCTCGCCCTTGCAAAACAGGCGGTTAACACCGATCGGCCGACCCGATCGGCCTAGCCATTACCCCCTTTGCGTGCCACCATGATTGTTGCACGGGGAAGCCGTTCCGGCGCTCCGCAACGACCGACCAACGCACCAAGAACCAAGACAGCAAGAAGAACGAAGGAGGAGAGGATATGCGCAGGATTCTGCTTGGGGCCGCCGCGGCCCTCGGTCTTGCCGCCCTCACGCTGACTCCGGTGCAGGCGCAGGATCTGCCCGCCGGCTACCCCGCCGCCTACAAGGACACCGTCGCCGCCGCCAACAAGGAAGGCAAGGTCGTCGTCTATTCGTCGACCGACGCCTCGCAGGTGCGTCCGCTGCTCGACGACTTCAAGGCGCTCTACCCCAACATCACGGTGGAGTACAACGACCTCAACTCCACCGAACTCTACAACCGCTTCATCTCCGAGGCCGCGGCCAACGCCGGCACCGCCGACGTGCTGTGGAGTTCAGCCATGGACCTGCAGATCAAGCTGGTCAACGACGGCTACGCCCAGCCCTACGAGACGCCGGAAATGAAGTCCCTGCCGGAATGGTCGGTGTGGAAGAACGAGGCCTTCGGCACGACGTTCGAGCCGGTGACCTTCATCTACAACAAGCGCCTCGTCAATGAGGGCGACGTGCCGAAGACGCACGCCGACCTGGAAAAGCTGCTGAAGGCCAAGGCCGCCGAGTACAAGGGCAAGGTCACCGCCTATGATCCGGAGCGGTCGGGCGTCGGCTTCCTGTTCGTGACGCAGGATGCGGCCGCCTGGCCGGACGCCCGCAACCTGTTCCGCGCCTTCGGGACGGCGGGCATCAAGCTCTACACCTCCGCCGGCGGGATGCTGGAGCGCGTGTCGTCGGGCGAGCATCTGATCGGCTACAACATCTTCGGCTCCTACGCTCTGGCCCGGTCCAAGAAGGACCCGAGCATCGGCATCGTCTACCCGCAGGACTACACGCTGGTGATGTCGCGCATCGCCTTCATCCCGAAGGGGGCGAAGAACCCGAACGCGGCCAAGCTCTTCATGGACTATGTGCTGTCCAAGCGCGGGCAGACGCTGATCGCCAACCAGGCGGAGCTGTTCTCGATCCGCGAGGACGTGGAGGGCGACGCGACCGCGCGCGCCGTCAATGCGCAGTTGGGCGACAAGGTGAAGCCGATCCGCGTCGGGCCGGAGCTGCTGGCCTACCTGGACCAGGCCAAGCGCCTGACCTTCATCAAGCAGTGGCAGCAGGCCATGCAGGGCAAGTGACCAGACGCCTCTTTCCGAAGGCCTGACGATGTCCGAATCCCGGCCCCAGTCCTGGGCCGCACCGGGTCAACATGGACATCACCATCCCGCTGATCCGCTTCGGCATGCTGGGGCCGGGGACGGAGGTGATCGGCTCACTGCTCGTCTCGCTCTGGGGGACGGGCGACATCGACCTGATCTCCGCCCCGTCCGTGATCAACGTCGCAATGGTCGGGGCGGGCCTGCTGACCGCGCTCCGCCTGGGAGTGCGCCTGCATGGCTGAGCTGACCGTCGAGAACCTGCACCTGCGCCTTGGCGGGAACGAGATCCTGAAGGGCGTGGGGATGAGCCTGGATCGCGGGCGGCGGATCGTGTGTGGGTGTTTTAAAATAAAAGCCCCTCTCCCTTGAGGGGAGAAGGGCTTTTTATTGAACCGCTTTACGGCTCGTCCTTCAAATACCCTTCCTTCGTCGGGTCGCGCATGGTCAGCGACACGACGAAGCTGATGGCACACAGCGCCGTCACGTACCAGAAGAAGCTTTCCTCCATGCCCGCCGACTTCAGCCACAGCGCCACATACTCGGCGGTGCCGCCGAACAGGGCGTTGGCGATGGCGTAGGACAGGCCGACGCCCAGCGCGCGGACCTCCGGCGGGAACATCTCGGCTTTGATCAGGCCGCTGATGGAGGTGTAGAAGCTGACGATGGTCAGCGCGGCGATCATCAGGAAGAAGGCCATGTAGGGATCCGTCACGCCGCGCAGCGTGTCCAGGATCGGCACGGTGCACAGCGTCGCCAGGGCGCCGAAGATGATCATCGAGGCCTTGCGCCCGATCCGGTCGGAGATGCCGCCGATCACCGGCTGCAACAGCATGTAGACGAACAGGGCCACGGTCATGATGCGGCTGGCCGTCTCGGCGTTCATGCCGGCGCTGTTGACCAGGTATTTCTGCATGTAGGTGGTGAAGGTGTAGAAAATCAGCGAGCCGCCGGCGGTGAAGCCGACAACCGTCAGGAAGGCCCGCTTGTGCTGCATCAGCCCGGCCAGCGTCCCGGCCTCCTTGCGGCCGCGGGTCTCGCTGGTCGAGGTTTCCGCCAGGGAGCGGCGCAGCAGAAGCGCCACCAGGGCGGCAAGGGCGCCGAGCACGAACGGAATACGCCAGCCCCAGGCCTTCAGCTCGTCGACCGTCAGCAGGCTTTGCAGGATCACCAGGACCAGCACGGCCAGCAGCTGGCCGCCGATCAGCGTGACGTACTGGAAGGACGCGTAGAAGCCGCGGCGGCCCTGGAGGGCGACCTCGCTCATGTAGGTGGCGCTGGTGCCGTATTCGCCGCCGACCGACAAGCCCTGGGCGAGGCGGGCGAGCAGAAGCAGCGCCGGGGCGGCGACGCCGATGGTGGCGTAGGTCGGCAGCACGGCGATCATCAGCGAGCCGCCGCACATCATGAAGACCGAGATCATCATGGCGGTGCGCCGTCCCAGCCGGTCGGCGATGCGGCCGAACATCCAGCCGCCGATTGGGCGCATCAGGAAGCCGGCGGCGAAGACGCCCGCGGTGTTCAGCAGCTGCGTGGTCGCGTCACCCGCCGGAAAGAAGGCCGGTGCGAAGTACAAGGCACAGAATGAGTAGACGTAGAAATCGAACCACTCGACGAGGTTGCCGGACGAAGCGCCGACAATGGCGAACACGCGCTGTGCCGCGGTTGGCCCGGTGGTGGTTTCCTGTGTGGTTACGGTGGACACTGTCTCTTACCCTCTTTTTGTCTTTATGCCCTTCGGGAAGGCTGTGCGTCCGGAGCAGATAACGGCGAACGCTTGCCGCGCACTCTGTCAGGCTGGAGCCATACGTGCACGCACGGCGCCCGGCAGGGCAGCCATGCCGAATTGGCGGCCCACAGCGCTGCGACGGGCAAAACTTGCGCCACGGTGGTCCGCCGGGAATGATGGACAAGCCGGAACCACGAAAGAGCCGACATGACCACGCTCGCCGTCTACATCGCCGCCGCGGCGGGGGAAATCGCCGGCTGCTTCGCCTTCTGGGCGTGGCTTCGCCTGGGCAAGTCGCCGCTGTGGATCGCGCCGGGGCTGCTGAGCCTGATGGTGTTTGCGTGGCTGCTGACCCGCGTGGACGCCGACTTCGCCGGGCGCGCCTACGCCGCCTATGGCGGCGTCTACATCGCGGCGTCGCTGCTGTGGCTGTGGATCGTGGAGAGCCGTGCGCCCGACCGGTGGGACCTGATCGGCGCCGCCGTCTGCGGCGTCGGCGCCGCCATCATCCTGCTGGGGCCGCGGGACGCCGCGCCGCAATGACCGCGTAGGTTGGGTGGAGCGAAGCGCAACCCAACATCGTCGCCGGGCGAAGGATTGTTGGGTTGCGCTGGCGCTCCACCCAACCTACGGATCCCGCCTTCCCTCCAGCAAAGCGCGGTCCTGGGCGAAGGCGTCGCCCATGAAGTCCATGAAGGCGCGCACGCGCCCCATGTGGCGGAGATCTTCGTGGGTCAGCAGCCAGATCTTGCTCCCGACCTCCTCGACGAGCGGGCCGACGCGGCGCAAGGCCGGGCAAGGGTCGGCGAGCCCGCAGGGCAGCAGCCCCAGCCCCGCGCCGGCCTTCACGAGTTCCAGCACCGTCGCGACCGAGTTCACCCGGCAGGCGATGCGGTCCGGCGGCACCGACTTGCGCAGCCATCGCATCATCGACGTGTGGTCGAAGGTTTCGTCCAGCCCGACCCAGACATGCCCCGCGACACCGTCCGCCGCCGGAGCGGTGTCCAGGTAGGAGGCGGACCCGTAGACGGCAAAGGCCAGCCAGGCCACGGCCCGGCCAACCAGGTTCTCCGGCGGCCGGTTGGTGGAGCGGATGGCGACGTCGGCCTCCCGCCGGGTCAGGCTCAGCGACGCCTCGGCCACGATCATGTCCACGCTCAGCGTCGGGTGCAGCGCGCGGAAGGCGGCGATGTGCCGGGGCAGGATGTGCAGGGCCAGGATGTCCAGCGTGGTGAAGCGCAGCGTTCCGGAGATCTGGGAGTCGCTGCCAGACAGGCGCCGGCTGGCGGTCGCCAGTTCCTCCTCCACCTTCAGGGCGACGCGGTGCATCTCGTCGCCGGCCGCGGTCAGGATATAGCCGCCGGGCCGCTTGTCAAACAGCCGGACGCCCATGGACTCCTCCAGCGCCGCGACGCGGCGGAGCACCGTCGAGTGGTTGACTCCTAACACCCGCGCCGCCGCCGACAAGGACCCGTTCCGCGCGACGGCGAGCAGGAAGCGCAGGTCGTCCCAACTGTCCTGCTCATTCATGCAGAGGCTTTGTGCAAAGTTTCCGAATTCCCGCTCATGGAAGCACATCATACGGTCGGGCGGAAGCCTCCACTGACCTTTCGGCTGCATGAATGTCCGACCTGCTTCATGATCCCTTCGTACAGTCCAGCATCCTGCCCCTGCTCTTGAGCGTGGTGGCGGTGGGTGCCCTGCACCGGCTGGCGCCTGGACGTCTCCTGGCGGTGGCCGGCATTGGGGTAACCTTCCTGGCCGTCTTCGCCCTGGTCGTCGGCGTTCCCGCCCTGCCCCCGCCGTCCAGCATGGGCAAGCTGTTCTGGTCCGTCGCCGGCGGCTTCGTCCTCGGCGTGGTGGCGGACGCGGTCGGCGTGAGGGGCCGCGCCGGTTCGGCGCTCGCCGCCGCGTGGCTCGCCGCGTCGCTTGTGTGGATCGCCCTGCCCGCGCTGGACACGCCCGCGGCCTTCGCGACCCTGCTGGTTCTGCTGCTCGTCGGGGCCTGCGTCGTCTTCGGGCGCGTAGACGCCAATGACGGCCGGAACGCCGTTGCCTCGGCGGCGGTGCTGCTCGCGCTGGCACTGGCCATCGGCGGCACGGCGCTGATCGGCTCCTCGGCGTCCATCGCGCAGATGGCGCTGGCGCTCGCCGCGGCGACGGGCGGCTTCCTGCTGTGGAACTGGCCGGTCGAGCGCCACGGCTGGGGCGTGTCGGGCCGCGTGGCGTCCGGCACCGCCGTTCTGCTGGCCGGCGTGCTGGCGCTCTACACCCAGACGGAGGCCGCGGTCCTTCTGCTGGCCTTGCCCGCCCTGCTGGCCGAGCGTCTCGGCCGCCGGCTGCCGCTGCCCGACAGCGGCCTCGGCCGGGCGGCGGGCGGCGCGGCGGTCACCGTCCTGTCCGTTCTTCCGGCGCTGATCGCCATCGGCGTCGCCTACCTGCTCGGCGGCGCGGAAGCGTCGCCCTACTGATCCCAACCCATTTCCTCTCCTTCCCGACTTCGGAGTTTCCTTGATGAAGAAGACCCTGTTCGCCGCCGCCCTGGTCGCCTCCGTTGCCCTGGGCGCCCTTGCGCCGGCCTCGGCCGCCCCGGTCGCCTACAAGATCGACCCGGCGCACCTGAGCGTGGCGTTCATCGTCAACCACATCGGCTTTTCCAACCTGATCGGCCGCTTCAACACCGCCGCCGGCGAGGTCACCTTCGACAAGGACGCCGTTGAGAAGAGCACGGTCAACGTCTCCATCGACACCGCCAGCGTCGACACCAACCACGCCAAGCGCGACGAGCACCTGCGCTCCCCGGACTTCTTCAACGCGAAGGAGTTCCCGAAGCTGACCTTCAAGAGCACGAAGATCGAGAAGACCGGCGCCAAGACCGGCAAGCTCTACGGCGACCTGACTATGCTGGGCGTCACCAAGCCGGTCGTGCTGGACGTCACCTTCAACAACGAGGGCGTCAGCCCGGCCAGCAAGCTGGAGACGGTCGGCTTCTCCGCCCGCGGCACGGTCAAGCGCACCGACTTCGGCATGAAGTACGGCGCCCCGGCCATCGGCGACGAAATCCAGCTCCTGATCGAGGCCGAGGCGGTGAAGGCGTAAGGCGCAATCCAACCCTCTCCCCTCTGGGGAGAGGGCAGGGTGAGGGGGTCCCGCCACGTTGGTACGTCCGGCAAAAGCGCATCCCCCTCACCCTAACCCTCTCCCCGGAGGGGAGAGGGGACATAGTTTCCTTCCCCTGTTCATCCGGGCCGTTTCAGGAGCCGTCATGCCGCAGTTGGTGAATGGCGAGTGGGTCAAGGGCCACATCGCCGCGAGCGAGATCAAGAACGGCGCATTCCATCGCGAGCCGACGCGCTTCCGGTTTTGGATCACCCCGGACGGCTCCCCCGACGCGAACGGCAACCCGACCCTGCCGGCGGAGGCCGGGCGCTATCATCTCTACGTCTCGTACCTGTGCCCCTGGGCGTCGCGCACGCTGATCTTCCGCGCGCTGAAGGGGCTGGAGCGGGTGATCGGCGTGTCCGTCGCCGAACCGGTGATCGGGGAGGATGGCTGGGTTTACGCCGAGCCGCAGGTCGCGGCCGAGGGCATGGCGCCCTTCCGGGAGCATTGGCACCTCTACACCGCGTCCGACCCGACCTACACCGGCAAGGTGTCCGTTCCCGTGCTGTGGGACCGCAAGGAGCGCCGGATCGTCAACAACGAGTCCGCGGACATCATCCGCATCCTCAACAGCGCCTTCGACGGGCTGACCGGCAACACGCTCGACCTCTACCCGGAGACGCTGCAAGCGGAGATCGACGCCTGGAACGACCTGATCTACCCGAACGTCAACAACGGCGTGTACCGCTGCGGCTTCGCCAAGTCGCAGGCGAGCTACGACGAGGCCTTCGACAGCCTGTTCGCCACGCTGGAACGGCTGGAGGAGCGGCTGGAACTCAGCCGTTATCTGGCCGGGGAATATCTGACCGAGGCCGACTGGCGGCTGTTCGTGACGCTGGTGCGCTTCGACAGCGCCTATCACGGCGCCTTCAAATGCAACCTGAAGCGCATCGAAGACTATCCCAACCTGTCGAATTACCTGCGGGAGCTGTACCAGTGGCCCGGCATCCGGGACACGGTGAACCTCGCCCACATCAAAGCCGGCTACTACATCAACCCGGCGATCAACCCGACGCTGATCGTCCCGAAGGGGCCGCTGCTGGATCTCGACCGGGCGCACGACCGCGACCGGCTGCCGGGCCAGGGCATCTGGCGCCGGACCTGACAACGCCGGTCACAGGGCGGCGGTGGCCACCAGCCGGTCGCGCAGCCAGCGCTGGGCCGGGTGGTCGGTCGTGCGGTCGTGCCAGACCATGGCCATGCTGAAGCCCGGCACGGGCACCGGCGGCTCCAGCACCCGAAAGCGGGCGGCGCGGTCGCGCGCCACACGCTCCGGCACCAGCGCGATCATGTCCGAGCGCTCGATGATCTCCGGCACGATCAGGAATCCGGGGGCCGACAGGACCACGCGCCGGGACCGGCCGTGCGCCGCCAGCGCCGCGTCGGTCGGCCCGGTGAAGCCGCCCCCGCGCGGCGACACGATGACGTGGTCGAGCGCGCAGAAGGTATCCAAGTCGAGCGCATCGCTGACAGAGGGATGGTCGCGGCGCACGATCGCCACGTAGCGTTCGGCAAACAGAACGCGCATGCGCAGCGGTTCGGGCGCGGCGTCCGGGGTCATCAGGGCGAGGTCGACCTCGCCGCGCTCCATCTGCGCCACGAGGGTGGTCGTGTCGAGCGCGCGGAAGGCGAAGCGCAGCTTCGGAGCCTCGCTGGACAGCGTGAAGGCAAGCGGCATCAGGATCGCGTACTGGACGAAGTCGCTGGCCGCGATCGACACCGCGAAATCCGCGGCGATTGGGTCGAACGACGTCCCCGCAGCGACCACGCCGCGCAGTTCCTCCAGCGCTCGGCGCAGCGGTTCCTGAAGGTCCAACGCCCGCTGCGTCGGGATCATCCCGCGCTGCGCCGGCAACAGCAGCGGATCTCCGAACAGGTCGCGCAGGCGCGCCAACTGCGCCGACAGGGCCGGTTGGCTGAGGTTCAGCCGCTTGGCCGCGCGGGTCACGTTGCGCTCCGCCAGCAGCGCGTCGAGCGCCACGAGCAGGTTGAGGTCGAGGTTCCTATCCATGGCATAGATACCAGCACAGAGATTTCGCGATTTCCAGAATAGCAGGGTGCGGCGCCAGATTGGGTCAGTCCTTTCCAACCCACGGAGCCTGACCCGTGAACGTCTTCCTGATCCACGCCCATCCCGAACCGAAATCGCTGAATGGGTCCCTGAAGGATCTCGCGGTCGAGACCCTGACTGGGCTCGGCCACGCCGTCCAAGTCTCCGACCTCTACGCCATGAATTGGAAGGCGGTCGCCGACGCCGACGATTTTCCGAACCGGGCGCATCCGGACCATCTCAACTACGCCTACGAATCCAAGCACGCCTTCCTCGGCGGCACGCAACGGGACGACATCGCCGCGGAGCAGGCGAAGCTGCTGTGGGCGGACGCGGTGATCCTGCAATTCCCGTTGTGGTGGTACTCGATGCCCGCCATCATGAAGGGATGGTTCGAGCGCGTGTATGCCTACGGCTTCGCCTATGGCGTCGGGGAGCATGCCGGCGAGCGCTACGGCGACCGTTTCGGGGAGGGCAACCTGCTGGGGCGGCGCGCGCTGGTGTCGATGACCGTCGGCGGGCGGGAGTCGCACTACACCCCGCGCGGGGTGAACGGCGCGCTGGATGACGTGCTCTGGCCGATCCAGCACGGCATGCTCTTCTATCCCGGCATGGCGGTGCTGGAGCCCTTCGTCGTCTACCAGGCCAACCGCATCACTCCGGAACAGTGGGCGGACATTGCGGACCGCTACCGCGCGCGCCTGCGCGGCCTGTTCACCGACGCGCCAATCCCCTTCCGGCGGCAGAACGGCGGGCATTATGACGGGCGGCAGGTCCTGAAGGACGGGCTGGGCGGAGGCGAGACGGGGACGCGCATCCACCTGGTGCAGCCGGGCGACCCGCCGGAATACCCGCTGCCGCCGCGGTAAGCACCGCCGGCGAGGATCAGCGGCTCTCACTCCTGGTCCGCGGGCTCCGCGGCGCGTTCGGGGAAGACCTCCTCCACGCGGACGCCGGATTCGCGGCAGATGCGGCCCAGCCGTTCCGACGGCAGCGCGTCGGTCACGAAGGTGTGAATCTGCGAGATGTGGCCGATGCGCACCGGGGCAGTGCGTTCCAGCTTGCTGCGGTCGGCGACGAGGATGACGTGGCGGGCGTTCGCCATGATGGCCTGCGACACCCGCACCTCGCGGTAGTCGAAGTCGAGCAGCGCGCCGGTCTCGTCGATGGCCGACGCGCCGACCACGGCGAAATCGACCATGAACTGGTTGAAGAAGTCGATCGCCGCCTCGCCGACGATGCCGCCGTCCGACCGCCTCACCACGCCGCCGGCCACGATCACCTCGATGTGCGGCTCGGGCCGCAGGAGGTTGGCGACGTTGATGTTGTTGGTGATGACCACCAGCCCCGACCGGCCCTGGAGCGCGCGCGCCACCTCCTCCGTCGTCGTGCCGATGTTGATGAAGAGGGAGGAGTTGTCGGGCACCAGCTGCGCCGCCCGCTGCCCTATGGAGCGCTTCTCCTCCTGCGCGATCAGCCGCCGCGCCTCGTAGCCGAGATTCTCGATGCCGGATCCGGCGACGGCCCCGCCATGCACCCGTTGCAGCAGGCGCCGGTCGCACAGCTCGTTCAGGTCCTTGCGGATGGTCTGGGGCGTGACGTTGAAGCGCGACGCCAAATCCTCCACGACCACGCGCCCCAGGTTGCGGGCGATCGCCAGGATCTCGGTCTGCCGGGCTGTCATCATCTCCATGTCGCGCCGAACCCCTTCCAGCCTCCAGGGCAATTGCCCACGGAAATGGATCCATTCACAGAACGACCGTCATCCCCGCGAAGGCGGGGATCCAGGGCTTCGCACAAGGCGCACCTATGGAAAGCTCTGGATCCCCGCCTTCGCGGGGATGACGGGTGTCTTTTGAGAGGAACAGGTCCCCTCCAGTGCGATGGCTTCCATCTTCTGCCTATTCAAGCAGCAACCCAGGTTCGCCGGCAAGTTCATTCGAAAGCAAAGGCCGCGCCCTGATCCACAGCGTCAAAGCCTCTGCCCCACATCGTCGAAGAGGTGCGCGGTTTCGCCGCGCAGGTTCAGGCGCAAGCGGTCTCCAGCGCTAATGGGAATATCCCCCTCCATGCGCACCAGCATGCGCTGGGCGTCCTCCAGCGCGACGTGGCAGTGTGTCTCGCCGCCCAGCCGCTCCACCGCCAGGACGGTGGCCGGCATCCCCTGCTCCGCCACCCCGACATGCTCCGGACGCACGCCCAGCGTCAGGCGCGTCCCGGCCGGGGGCGGCGCGCCATCCACCGGAATCCGCAGGGTGGCTCCGCCCGGCAGCGCAATGGTCACCGCTCCAGCCTCCGCCGTCACAACAGCGACCTCCAGGAAGTTCATGGCGGGGGAGCCGATGAAGCCCGCCACGAAGCGGTTGCGCGGCCGGTGATAGAGGTCGAGCGGGCTGCCCACCTGCTCCACCCGGCCGGCGTTCAGCACCACGATGCGGTCGGCGAGAGTCATCGCCTCCACCTGGTCGTGGGTCACGTAGATCATGGTGGCGCGCAAGTCCTCCTTCAGCTTGGCGATCTCCATGCGCGTCTGCACGCGGAGTGCGGCGTCCAGGTTCGACAGCGGCTCGTCGAACAGAAAGACCTTCGGCTCCCGCACGATGGCCCGGCCGATGGCGACGCGCTGGCGCTGCCCGCCCGAGAGGTCGCGCGGCTTGCGCTCCAGCAGGTTCTCGATCTGGAGCAGGCGGGCGGCGGCGCGCACGCGCTCCTCGATCGTGCGCTTGTCCGTGCGCGACAGGGTCAGGCCGAAGGCCATGTTGTCGTAGGCGGTCATGTGCGGGTAGAGCGCGTAGGACTGGAACACCATCGCAATCCCGCGCCTGGCCGGCGGCAGGTCGTTCACCAGCGCGCCGTCGATGGACAGGTCGCCATCGCTGAGGTCCTCCAGCCCGGCGATCAGGCGCAGCAGGGTGGACTTGCCACAGCCGGACGGGCCGACGAAGGCCACGAACTCCCCGTCGCGGATGTCCAGGTCGACGCCGTGGATCACCTCGAACCGGCCGAAGCTCTTGCGCACCCCGCGCAGCGTGACGGCGGCCATCGGCGTCAGCCCTTCACCGCGCCGGCGGTCAGGCCGGACACGATGCGGCGCTGGAAGACCAGCACCAGCGCGATCAGCGGCACCGTCACGACGACGGAGGCCGCCATGATCTGGCCCCAGGGAAGCTCGTACTGGCTGGCGCCGGACATCAGCGCGATGGCGACCGGCACGGTGCGCGCCTCGTCGGTCAGGGTGAAGGTCAGGGCGAACAGGAACTCGTTCCAGGCGGCGATGAAGGCGAGCAGCCCCGTCGCCGCCAGCGCCGGCCCCATCAGCGGCAGGAACACCCGCGTCACGATCACGAAGGGCGACGCGCCGTCCACCATGGCGGCCTCTTCCAGCTCCTTGGGCAGCTCGCGCATGAAGGTGGTCAGCACCCACACCGTGAAGGGCAGCGTGAAGATCATGTAGGACAACACCAGCGACCCCATCCGGTTGTAGAGGCCGAGCCAGCGCACCAGTTCGAACAGGCCCGACAGCACGGCCACCTGCGGGAACATCGACACGCCCAGCACGACCAGCAGAAGCAGCGTCCGCCCGCGGAACCGCACCCGCCCCAGCGCGTAAGCCGCCGCCACCGCCAGCCCCAGCGAGAGTGCTACCACCGACAGGGAGACGCCCAGCGAGTTCAGGATGTTCCGCCCGAAGGGCTGCTGGCTGAAGATGGCCCGGTAGTTGTCCAGGGAGGGCTGCGAGGGCCAAGCCTCCACCGTGAACAGCGCGCTCCCCGCCTTCAGCGAGGTGACGATCGCCCAGTAGAAGGGAAACACCGCGTAGACCACGATCCCCAGAACAAGGATCCCGAAGGCGATGCGTCCGGCGGTGCGTCGAAGGCGCATGGTCTTTCCCTTGGTTTCAGCGATTCACCACAGAGGCACGGAGACACAGAGAAACAACGCCCTCTGTGTCTCCGTGCCTCTGTGGTTCAAACTCCATCATCGCCCCGCCTCGAACCGCACCCGCCCCAGCGTGATCGCCGCGACCGTGGCCAGCGCCAGGATCAGCACCAGCAGCGTCGCGGCGGCGGAGCCGTAGCCGACGTCCTGGAAGTCGATCAGGTATTGCCGCGCGTAGACCGACATCGACATGGTCGAACGGCTGTTCCCGGTCAGCACATACATCAGGTCGAACACGCGCAACGCGTCCAGCGTGCGGAACAGGACCGCGACCATCAGGGCCGGGCGGATCAGCGGCAGCGTGATGCGGAAGAAGACCTTGACCGGATGCACTCCGTCCACCCGCGCCGCTTCGTAGATGTCCTGGGGCAGCATCTGCAGGGCGGCCAGGATCAGCAGCGCCATGAAGGGCGTCGACTTCCACACGTCCACCGCGATGACCACCGGCAAGGCGAGGTTCGGATCCGCCGTCCAGGCCTGCGGCTGGGCGATGACGCCGATCCCCAGCAAAGCCGCGTTCACGACGCCGTAGAGGTCGTGGAACATCCAGCCCCACATCTGGGCGGACACGACGGTCGGGATGGCCCAGGGGATCAGCACGGCGGCACGCAGCAGCCCGCGCCCCGGCAGGTGCGCGTTCAGCGTCAGCGCGACGACCAGCCCCAGCGCCGTCTCCAGCGACACCGACACCACCGTGAACAGCACGGTGTTCCACACCGCCCGCCACCAGACCGGGTCCCGCATCAGCCACAGATAGTTGTCGAGCCCGACGCGCGCGTAGGCGTCCAGCGTGGCGAGCGTCGCGTCGGTGAAGGAGTAGTAGACGGTGCGGACCAGCGGCCAGCCCGCCACGGCGGCCAGCACCACCAGCATCGGCAACAGGAACAGCCACGCCGAGCGGCGGCGTTGCCTTGTCAGATCGGATGTCTTCAGGCCGGACGCCCGCGCACCGGTCACCAGCGCCCTCCCCGGCTGATGCGGACCAGCGCCTCCTTCAGCCGGGCCAGCGTCTCCCCGGCGGGTTGCATGCCGCTCAGAACCTCGTGCGTGTCGCTGTAGAACTCCGACGAGACCTGGTTGTAGCGCATGCCCGTGGCCTGGGCCGGCCGGTTGACCGTGCTGCCGATCGACTTGGCGAGATCCGCGAAGAAGGGGTTGGCGGCCAGAACCTGCGGATCGTCGTACAAGGCCGGAATCGTGGGGTTGGCCCCACCCTGGATGGCGCGGCGCTTCTGCTCCTCCGGGCTGGTCAGGTGGCGGGCGAGGTCCACCGCTTCCGGAACATGGGCGGAGAATTTGCTGACCGCCAGCAGCTGCCCGCCCAGCGTCGCCGCATGCCGGCCATCCGGCCCGCCTTTCGGGAGCGGCACGACGGCGACCTTGCCGCGCACCGGGCTGTCCGGCCCGTCGACCAGCGTCCAAGCGTAGGGCCAATTGCGCATGAAGACGGCGTTGCCGGACTGGAAGACGCCGCGCGCCTCCTCCTCCATGTAGTTCAGGACGCCGAGCGGGCTGATGCTGTTGATCCAGCCCCGCGCGATGGTCAGCGCCTCGACGGCGCGCGGGTTGTCGATGGTGATGGTGCCGTCGGGATCGACGATGGTGCCGCCGTTGCGGCTGGCGATCCATTCCAGCGCGTTGACCGTCAGCCCCTCATAGGCGCGGCCCTGCCAGACGTAGCCCCACATCCGCTCGTTGCCGGCGGCGCGCTCCGCCTTCTGGATCAGGGCGGCGGTCTCCTGAAGCTCCTCCCAGCTTTCCGGGGCCGGGCGCTGGTGCTTGTCCAGCAGATCCTTGCGGACGTAGAGCAGCCCGACATCGGCGAACCAGGGCAGAGCCACCAGCCGCCCCTTCACCGTCGCCGCGTCGATCATCGCCGGCAGGTGTTGGGCGATCGTCTCCGGATCGACCGTCTCGCGCAGGTCCACGAAATAGGCGCCGAGGATGCCCGGCCAGACCACGTCGATCTGGAAGACGTCGATGTCCGCCGACCCGGCCGCGAGAAGCTGCTGGTAGAGCGCCAGCTGCTCCCCCGCCCCCTTCGGCGGGGAGACGAAGCGCACCTCGTTGCCGGTGCGCTCCGCCCAGCTTCGCGCGCCGTCCCGGCAGAGGTCCGACGCGATGCCCAGCCCGCTGCAGGCGAGCGTGACCGTCGCCCCGGCCGCCATGGCGGGAAGGGCCGTGGGCGCCGTCAGCAACCCGGCGAGAAGGAACGCCCACAGCCGCGCCATCGGGGTCCACTCCGTTCAGCAACGGATGGGAAACCCCATGGCCGCGGTCAGGTTCCCGCGCCTTACGCCCCCACCCTTATGCCAGGGCGTCGGCCTGGCGGCGGCAGTGCAGCAGGCTGAACAGGCCGAAGGGCGGGACGGTCTGCAACTCCTCCACCTTCAGGCGGGAGCCGGACATCAGCGTGTCCAGCGTGAAGTCCGGGCGCCAGCCCAGCTTCTTGGAGAAGGGCGCCATCCAGTTCTCGACCGAACGGCGGATGCCCGGCTTGTCGGCGGCGAAGTGGTTGACGATCAGGATGTCGCCGCCCGGCTTGCAGACACGCTCCAGCTCCAGCATCGTGCCCTGCGGGTCGGGGACGACCGTCATCACGTACATGGCGACGACGAGATCGAAGCTGCCGTCGGCGAAGGCCAGCTTACCGGCGTCCATCTCCAGCAGGCCCTCGACATTCTCCAGCCGCTCCCGGTCCACGCGCTCCTGCGCGACGCGCAGCATCTCGGTGGACAGATCGATGCCGACGACCTGGTTGTCCTTGCGGTAGTCCGACAGCGAGATGCCGGTGCCGACGCCCACCTCCAGCACGCGCAGTCCGCCTCGCCGGTTGATCCAGCGGACCGCGGCGTGGCGGCCCGACGCCAGCAGGTTCCCGAACACCGGGTCGTAGAAGCGGGCGTAGCGCCGGTAAGCGGCGCGAATGGAGTCGGCGTCCATTGTGGCTCCCTCTCGTTTCTTGGGACGCGACCATAACGGCCTTTCGTCAGGCATGAAAGCCGCGGAGCGCGAAAGTGTTCCAGCCACCCCCGCCGCTCCGCCGGAATCCCCGGCCTTTCGCCCGGCCGGAAGCGCGTGATCCGCCCGGACGGGGGCGCCCGGCGCGGCGCGGCACCGACCGCCGCGGGCGACTCGAACCGACCGTTCAGCATACCGCTTTTCCCCCGGGCAACAGGGCGTCCCGGAGCGCCATCGGCCGGTCGTCAAAAGGAACCAACCCGCCGTCCCGTTGTCGAAGAACGGCCCTTCACCGATCGCGCCGGTCACCATGGTCCAGCCACGCCCTCCCCGCCCAAGCCCCCACCACCGCCGGACGGAGCGCACGAGTTGAGGACGCCTCGGCTCTTGCCCGCCGTCATAGGCGTTGCGGCGCTGCTCGCCGCGGGGACCGCGCTCGCGGCGGGCGGCGGGGGCGGCCCGTCGGAGGCGGTCTTCGTCGCCCAGCTGGTCGTGCTGATCCTGCTCGGGCGGCTGCTCGGGGAAGGCATGCAGAGGGTCGGGCAGCCGGCCGTGATGGGCCCGCTGATCGCGGGGATCCTGCTCGGCCCCTCCGTCTTCGGCGCTCTCTGGCCGGCGGCGCAGCACGCGCTGTTCCCGGCGGACCCGGGGCAGAAGAGCATGCTGGACGCGGTGTCGCAGCTGGGCGTGCTGCTTCTGCTGCTGCTCGCGGGGATGGAAACGGACCTGTCGCTGATCCGCCGGGTGGGGCGCGCCGCCTTCAGCGTGTCCATCACCGGAATCGTCGTGCCCTTCGCCTGCGGCTTCGCGCTGGGGCAGTTCCTGCCGGAAGCGATGCTGCCCAGCCCCGACCAGCGCCTCGTCACCTCGCTGTTCCTGGGCACCGCCCTGTCGATCTCGTCGGTGAAGATCGTCGCGATGGTGGTGCGCGAGATGGGGTTCATGCGCCGCAACGTCGGGCAGGTCATCCTCGCCTCCGCGATCATCGACGACACCATCGGCTGGCTGATCATCGCCATCACCTTCAGCGTCGCCTCCCAGCAGAGCTTCGACTGGTCGTCGCTTGCCGAGAGCGTCGGCGGCACCCTGGTGTTCCTGGCGGTGTCGCTGACGGTCGGGCGGCGGCTGGTGGCGACGCTGATCCGGTGGACGAACGACCATTTCGTCAGCGACGCGCCGGTTCTGTCGCTGGTCGTGGTGCTGATGGGGCTGATGGCCCTGATCACCCACGCGATCGGCGTCCACACCGTGCTGGGCGCCTTTGTCACCGGGATCCTCGTCGGCACCTCCCCCATCCTGACCCGCCGCATCGACGAGCCGTTCCGCAACGTCACCACGGCCCTGTTCATGCCGGTGTTCTTCGGCGCCGCCGGGCTCAGCGCCGACCTGACGATCCTCACCCAGGGGCCGTTGCTGCTGCTCACCATCGGGCTGGTGCTGATCGCCAGCCTGGGCAAGTTTGCCGGGGCGTTCGCCGGCGGGTGGGTCGGCGGCATGAAGAGCCGGGAGGCGCTGGCGCTCGCGGCGGGCATGAACGCCCGCGGCTCCACCGAGGTGATCGTCGCCAGCATCGGTCTGGCGATGGGCGCGCTGACGCAGGACCTGTTCACGATGATCGTCACGATGGCGATCCTGACGACCCTGGTAATGCCGCCGACCCTGCGCGCCGCCCTGCGCCGCCTGCCGCTCGGCCGCGACGAGAAGGCCCGGCTGGAGCGCGAGGCCTTCGAGGCCAAGGGCTTCGTCCCGCGGATCGAGCGCATCCTCGTCGCCGTGGACGAAAGCCCGCCGGGACGGCTGGGCGCCCGGCTGGCCGGCATGCTGGCGGGCTTGCGCGGCCTTCCGGTCACGGTGGTGGAATTCGGCAACGGGTCGGGGCCGGCGGCCTCGGATGGCGCCGGCCCGCAGGACGTCGTCGCCGACGCCGCGCATCGCGCCCAGGAGCAGGTCGCCAAGCCGGACGACGCGCCGGAGGCGGTCGAGGTGCTCGCCCTCGACCAAGCCGCCCCGGCCGAGGAAACCGTCGCCGAGGAAGCGGGCAAGGGCTACGACCTGCTGATGATCGGGCTGGACGAGTCCGGAACCCGTCCCGGCGACTTCCCCGAGGCGGCGTCGCGGACGGCCGGCCGCTTCGACGGCGCGCTCGCCGTGGTGGCGGCCCGCGGCGATCACCGGGAAGCCCCGCTGGAAGCCCGGCTGAACATCCTGGCCGCGGTGACGGGCACGGAGCTGTCGCGCCGCAGCGCCGAGGTCGCCCTGGCGCTCGGCCGCGCGGCCAACGCGCCGGTCACCATCCTCTATGTCGGCACCGCGGTCGTCCGCACGGTCAACAGCGACCACGCCGCCGCACGGCGCGACGAGGAGACGGCGCTGGCCGAACTGTCCGGCATCGCCGCACGCTACGGCCGTTCCGTCCGCACGCTCGCCCGCGCCGACGGGGCGGCCGAGGAAACCATCCTGCGCGAGGCCCGGCGCGCCGGGAGCAACCTGATCGTCATGGGCGTCAGCCGGCAGGCCGGCGACGTCCTGTCCTTCGGTGCGGTGGCCGCGAACCTGCTGGAGCGCTCCGACCGGTCGCTGGTTTTCGTGGCGAGCTGAGGCAGCTTAAGGGTCGTTACACTCTGTTACCAATTAGGGTGGCGGCGGACATGGGCCTGCAACGTATTCGGCGCATCCTCTGGGGCATCGGGACCAGAGCCCGATCCCACACTGAGGATGCTGTCCATGAAGCGCACCCTGCTCTCCGCCATCGTCGCCGCCGTCGCCCTGACCAGCGTGGCCGGATCGCCGGCCATGGCCCAGGGATGGGGACCCGACCACCGGGGCCCTGACCGGTACGAGCGCGAGCATGGCGGCCCGCGCGGGCCAGAGCCACGCCATGTCGAACGCCGGGTGGAGCATCGCTGGCATCCGGGTGACCGCCTCGACCGTCGCGTCTACACGGAGCGGGTCGTGATCACCCGTCCGGCCGCCCATCACCTGCACCCGGCCCCGCGCGGCCACCGCTGGGTGCGCGTCGGGTCGGACGCGATCCTGGTCGTCGCCACAACCGGCCTGGTCGTGAAGGTGGCGCCGGGCATCTTCCGCTGATCGGAAGGGCGGCCGTCAAAAAAATGCGCCCCCCGGGAGAGGAACCCGGGGGGCGCTTTCGTTTCGGCGTGAGGGAGGTGCGTCGTCAGTCGGCGCTGGCAGCGTTCGCCGGGAGGGTGGGCGCCGCGGCACCCTTGCCCCGCTGCCCCAGCACCAGGGCGATGATCGCGAAGGCGGTCAGGTCGAAGACCGAGAGGCAGGCGAACAGCGGCTCGTACCCGATGGTGTTGGCGAGCTGGCCGATGATCAGCGAGAAGATCATGCCGCCGAGGTAGCCGGCCATGCCGCCGAAGCCGGTCGCGGTGGCGACCTCCTGCTTCTCGAACGTGTCGGTGACCAGGGCGTAGAGCAGGCTCGAGAGCATCTGGTGGGCGAAGGCACCCATGGAGAACAGGAAGATCGCGGTGATCGGGCTGACGGCGAAGCCGATGAGCGCCGGGCCGATCATGCACACCGCGCCAATGCCGACGCCGGCGATGCGGGAGTTGACCAGCGTCATCTTGAAGCGCTTGGCGAAGAAGGGCGACAGGTAGCCGGACAAGATGCAGCCCAGGTCACCGAACAGGAAGGGCAGCCAGGCAAACAGGGCGAACTGCTTGATGTCCATGCCCCGGGTGCTGACCATGTACAGCGGGATCCAGAAGCTGAAGGTCTGCCAAGCCGGCTCCGTCAGGAAGCGGGCGGCGGCGATCGCCCAGAACTTGCGCTTGCCCAGCACCTTCTTCACCGACGGCTTGGCGAGCTGGGTGTGCTCCTGACCGTCCAGGATGTAGGCGTGCTCTTCCTTGGTCAGGCGCGGATGGTTCTCCGGGTTGCGGTACAGCGACACCCACAGGAAGGACATGGCGACGCCGAGCAGGCCGGTGACGATGAAAGCGACCTGCCAGCTGTAGGTGACGGACAGCCAGATGACCAGCGGCGGGGCGACCATGGCACCGACCGAGCTGCCGGTGTTGAACCAGCCCGTGGCGATGGAGCGTTCCTTGGCCGGGAACCACAGGGTCGAGGTCTTCACGCCCGAGGGCATGGCGGCGGCTTCCGAGACGCCCAGCAGGCCGCGGAAGAAGGCCATCGACTGCCAGCCGCCGGCGAAGGCGTGCAGGGCGGCGGCGGTGCCCCACAGGAAGGCGAACATGAAGTAGCCGAGCTTCAGCCCGATCAGGTCGGTGATGTAGCCGGCGACCGGCTGCATCAGGCTGTAGCAGAGCTGGAAGGCGCTGACGACGAAGGAGTATTCCTCGGTCGTGAAGTGCAGTTGTTCCTTCAAAGTGGGAGCGAGGATGCCCAGCGTGTTGCGGTCGATGTAGTTGACGATCGTGCCGAGCATGACCAGGGCGAGGATTTGCCACCTCAAGCCGCGGATCTTTTTCATGTCTTCCTCACTTGGCTGCCCTTCGACAGCGCCTGGGTACTCGCCGGCGGCCCACGTTGGGCTTCGGCGTATTGCGTTGGTGTCCTTGCGCCCGTCATAGCGCTGCGAACCCGTGGGTGCGTTATACTAATATATTAGTGACGGCCGCAAGGACGAACTCGGGTTCGGAACCCGTCTGGACACTTTGCCGCAGGATTGGTCTTACCAGTGGGTTTGGCCAGTCAGCTGCGCGCCCTTTGGGACGCGCAGCCACCGGTCGAAGCGGTCAGCGGGAATGGACGAGCGACACGGCCTTGCGGTCGGTCTGCGGCTGTTCCAGCGCGGCATCCGCGTAGGCACGGCCGTAGTAGCTGTCCAGCAGAAGCTGCCGGATTTCGCTGACCAGCGGGAAGCGCGGGTTGGCGCCCGTGCACTGGTCGTCGAAGGCGGCCTCCGCGATGCTGTCCAGCTTGGCGAGGAAGTCCGCCTCCGGCACGCCGGCCGCCTGGATCGACGGCGGGATGTCCAGCGTACGCTTGAGGTCCTCCACCCAGCCGATCAGCTTCTCCACCCGCTCATGGTCGCGGCTGCCGCCGAGGCCGAGGTGCTTGGCGATTTCCGCGTAGCGCGCCACGCCCTTGGGTCGGTCGTACTGGCTGAAGGCGGTCTGCTTGGTCGGGATGTCGGCCGCGTTGTAGCGGATGACGTTGGCGATCATCAGCGCGTTGGCGAGGCCGTGCGCCAGGTGGAACTCCGCCCCCAGCTTGTGCGCGATGGAGTGGCACACGCCGAGGAAGGCGTTGGCGAAGGCGATGCCGGCCAGGCTGGCGGCGTTGTGCACCTGCTCCCGCGCCTTCGGATCCTTGGCGCCGTTGACGTAGGCCGAGGGCAGATGCTCCTTCAGCAGCTTCAGCGCCTGGAGCGCCTGCCCGTCGGTGTATTCGTTCGCCAGGACGGAGACATAGGCCTCCAGCGCGTGGGTCACCGCGTCGATGCCGCCGGCCGCGGTCAGCGACTTCGGCATGTCCATGACCAGGTTGGCGTCGATGATCGCCATGGTCGGCGTCAGTTCATAGTCGGCGATCGGGTACTTGATGCCGGTCCGCTCGTCGGTCACGACGGCGAAGGGCGTCACCTCCGACCCCGTGCCCGACGTGGTCGGGACGGCCACAAACTGCGCCTTCACGCCCAGCTTGGGGAAGGTGTAGATGCGCTTGCGGATGTCCATGAAGCGCAGGGCCAGATCCTCGAAGGCGACGTCCGGCGCCTCGTACATCACCCACATGATCTTCGCCGCGTCCATGGGCGAGCCGCCGCCGAGCGCCAGGATCACGTCCGGCTGGAAGGCGTTGGCCAGCGACAGCCCCTTGCGCACCACCGCCAGCGTCGGGTCGGCGTTGACCTCGAAGAAGGTCTCCACCTCCAGCCCCAGGCCCTTCAGGATGCGCGCCGTCTCGTTGACGTAGCCCTTCTCGAACAGGAAGCGGTCGGTGACGATCAGGCAGCGCTTCTTGCCGCGCAGTTCCTCCAGCGCGAAGGGCAGGCAGCCGCGGCGGAAGTAGATGGACTTGGGCAGCTTGTGCCAGAGCATGTTCTCGGCCCGCTTGGCGACGGTCTTGCGGTTCAGCAGGTGCTGCGGCCCGACATTCTCCGAGATGGAATTGCCGCCCCACGACCCGCAGCCCAGCGTCAGCGACGGCGCGAGGCGGAAGTTGTAGAGGTCGCCAATGCCGCCCTGCGAGGAGGGCGTGTTGATCAGGATGCGCGCCGTCTTCATGCGGTCGCCGAAGACGCGGATGCGCTCCGGCTGCTGGTCCTGGTCGGTGTAGAGGACGGAGGTGTGGCCGATGCCGCCCAGCGCCACCAGCGCCGCCGCGGTGTCGCAGGCCTGAGTGAAGTCCTTCGCACGGTAGAGCGCCAGGGTCGGCGACAGCTTCTCGTGCGCGAAGGCCTCCTCCTCCGACACGTCGGAGACCTCGGCGATCAGCACCTTGGTGGCGGACGGCACGGTGATGCCGGCCATCTCGGCGATGGATTGGGCCGACTGCCCGACGATGGCGGCGTTGAGGTTGCCGTCCGTCAGCAGCACCTTGCGCACCGCGACGGCTTCCTCGGCCGACAGGATGTGGCCGCCGTGCTTGGCGAAACGGTCGCGCACCGCGTCATAGACGGAGTCCACGACGATGGCCGACTGTTCCGACGCGCAGACGACGCCGTTGTCAAAGGTCTTGGACATCAGGATGGAGGCGACGGCGCGCTTGATGTCGGCAAACTCGTCGATCACCGCCGGGGTGTTGCCGGCGCCGACGCCGATCGCCGGCTTGCCCGACGAATAGGCCGCCCGCACCATGCCCGGCCCGCCGGTGGCGAGGATCAGGTTGATGTCCGGGTGGCGCATCACCGCGTTGGACAGTTCCAGCGACGGTTCGTCGATCCAGCCGATGATGCCCTCCGGCGCGCCGGCCTCCACCGCGGCCTGCAGCACCAGCCTTGCCGCCTCGCAGGTCGCCTTGCGGGCGCGGGGGTGCGGCGAGAAGACGATGCCGTTGCGCGTCTTCAGGCTGATCAGCGCCTTGAAGATGGCCGTGGAGGTCGGGTTGGTGGTGGGAACGATGGCGCAGATCAGGCCGACCGGCTCCGCGATCGTCATGATGCCGTATTCGGGATCCTCTTCCAGGACGCCGCAGGTCTTCTCGTCCTTGTACTTGTTGTAGATGTATTCGGACGCGAAGTGGTTCTTGACGACCTTGTCCTCCATCACGCCCATGCGCGTCTCCTCCACCGCCAGCTTGGCGAGCGGGATGCGGGCGTTGGCGGCGGCGAGTGCTGCGCTGCGGAAGATGCGGTCGACCTTGTCCTGCGGGAAGTCGGCGTAGATCCGCTGCGCGTCCCGGACGGTGGCGATCAGGTCGTTGAGTTCGGCGAGCGTGGTGACGGGCATGCTGATTTTCGCCTCGGTAGAGGCGCCTCATCAGGTGACGCGCGCACAGGCGTCCCGGTCCGGCCACCGCATGAGAGCGGGGCGATCCGATGGAGCGTGTATCCGGGAATGCCGGCGCCGGGCCTCAGGATCCGGCGATCGCGCGGGGATGGTCGAAGCCTTTCGGATCAGGCTCGGCGACCGTTCGATGGGGTGACTATGGCGCCCGCCCCGGTGCGGCAACATGACCCAGGTCAAACGTTTCGTACACTGCCCGTTTTCGGTCACACCGCTGTCGCGCCCTCAAACCCTCTCCCAGCCCCGCTGGGAGAGGGAGGGACCCATGCGGAGCATGGGTGGGTGAGGGCAAGGTCTTCCCAAGAAACCAAGCCCTCACCCTCCTACTTCGTGGGCCCCTCCCTCTCCCGCCGGAGGCGGGAGAGGGATAATTCGCCACACCTGCGACAAAGGATCCCGGCGGGCCGTTCCACCCCAAATCCCCTTTGCCATGCACACTGATATATTAGTATAGCAATGACGCACGAACCGTTGGGCAAGGATATCCGGACCATGTCGCACCATGTCGAACTCCGGCGCGAGAATTTCCGCACGACCGTCGATGGCAGGCCGGTGGACCTGTTCACGCTGCGCAACCGCAACGGCATGGTGGTGCGCGTCACCAACTACGGCGCCAAGATCGAGCAGCTGCTGGTCCCCGACCGCAACGGCACGCTCGGCGACGTGGTGCAGGGCTACGAGACCATCGAGCAGGTGATGAACGGCCAAGCCTCCATGGGCTCCTTCATCGGCCGCTATTGCGGGCGCATCGCGCAGGGGCGCTTCCTGCTGGACGGCGTGGAGCAGCACACCAGCGTCAACAACCCGCCCAACACCCTGCACGGGGGCACGCGCGGTTCCCGCTTCCGCGTGTTCGACGCCCGCCAACTCGACGACGCCAGCCTGGAGCTGACCTACGTCTTCCAGGATGGCGAGGAAGGCTTTCCCGGCACCCTGCCCGTCCGCCTCGTCTATTCGGTGGACGAGGACAACGCGCTGACCATCGCCTGGACCGCGGTGGCGGTGGACAAGACGACCGTCGCCAACTTCACCGACCACACCTTCTTCAACCTGTCGGGCGACGCCGGCGCGTCCATCCTCGACCACGTCGCCACGGTCAACGGCAGCCGCTACCTGGCGCTCGACGCGACCGGGGCGCCGACCGGCGAGCTGGTGGACGTGACCGGCACGCCGCACGACTTCCGCTCCCCCACCGCGCTCGGCGCCCGGATCGATGCCAAGGATCCGATGCTGGCGCAGGGCAAGGGCTACGACCTGCATTACGTGGTGGACAAGCCGGCCGGCGCGCTGGCCGTCCACGCCCGCGTCCTGCACCCGGCCAGCGGACGGACGCTGGAGGTCCGCTCGACCGAGCCCGGCATCCAGCTCTACACCGGCAATTTCCTGGAAGGCAAAGCGCCGCGCGACGTGGGCAAGGGCAACACCCTCTACACCCGGCACAGCGCCTTCTGCCTGGAACCGTCGCATTTCCCCAACTCGGTCAACGTGCCGAGCTTCCCCTCCACGGTGCTGAAGCCCGGCCAATGGTACGCGGGCCGGATCGTCTACGCCTTCGGCGTCTCGTGACGCGCCGCCACCGCGACCCCAACCATTCCTCTTGCGGAGCCAGTTCCGACATGACCACAGGATCCCCGATCCGGCGCTTCCGGCAGACGAAGATCGTCGCCACGCTGGGCCCGTCCTCCTCCTCCCCCGCCATGATCCGGTCCCTGTTCGAGGCCGGCGTGGACGTCTTCCGCCTGAACTTCAGCCACGGCACGCACGCCGACCACGGTGAGCGCCTGCGCGCCATCCGCGCGTTGGAGCAGGAGATGCAGCGCCCCATCGCCGTCATGGCCGACCTCCAGGGGCCGAAGCTGCGGCTGGGCACCTTCGCGGATGGCCCGGTGACGCTGACCGTCGGGCAGCGCTTCCGCCTGGATCTGTCCATGGTGCCCGGCGACACCACGCGGGTCGGCATGCCGCACCCGGAGATCTTCGCCGCCCTCCGGCCGGAGACCGACCTGCTGCTCGATGACGGCAAGGTCCGCCTGCGTGTCGTCGATTGCAGCCTGGAGCACGCCGACACCATCGTGGTCGCCGGCACCCGCCTGTCCGACCGCAAGGGCGTCAACGTCCCCGACGTCGTGCTGCCGCTGTCACCTCTGACGGCCAAGGACCGCGCCGACCTCGTCTTCGCGCTCGACCAGGGCGTGGACTGGGTGGCGCTCTCCTTCGTGCAGCGTCCGGAGGACGTGGCCGAGGCGCGCAAGCTGATCGACGGCCGCGCCGCCCTGCTGTCCAAGCTGGAAAAGCCGCAGGCCATACAGCACCTGGAGCGCATCGTCGAGCTGTCGGACGGCGTCATGGTGGCCCGCGGCGACCTTGGCGTCGAGATGCCGCCGGAAGACGTGCCGAGCCTGCAAAAGCGCATCGTCCACGAGGCGCGGCTCGCCGGCAAGCCGGTGATCGTCGCCACGCAGATGCTGGAATCGATGATCAGCGCCCCGGCCCCGACCCGCGCCGAGGCGTCGGACGTGGCGACGGCCATCTTCGACGGCGCCGACGCGGTGATGCTGTCGGCGGAGACGGCGTCGGGCAGCTACCCCATCGAGGCCGTGTCGATCATGGACCGCATCGCGCGGCGCGTGGAGACCGACCCGCTCTACCGCACCATGATGGACGCCTCGCACGCCGACCCGCAGGAGACGGCGTCCGACGCCATCACCGCCGCGGCCCGGCAGGTCGCCCACACCATCCACGCCGCGGCGATCGTCACCTACACGACCAGCGGCTCCACCACCCTGCGCGCCGCGCGGGAGCGGCCGGAGGTGCCGATCCTCTGCCTGACCGCCAGCGCCGCGGCGTCGCGCCGGCTGGTGCTGGCCTACGGCGTGCACAGCGTGCTGACCGAGGACGTGCAGAACTTCTCGGACATGGTGCACAAGGCCACGCGGATCGCCTACCTGCATGGCCTCGCCGACGACGGGCAGCGGCTGGTCATCACCGCGGGCGTGCCCTTCGGCATGCCGGGGTCCACCAACATCCTGCGCATCGCCTGGGTCGAGCGGCCCACCCGGCCGGCTGGTTCCGCGGCCCGTAACGCGCAGGAAGCGCCGTCCGATCTTCAGTCTGCAAATCAATTGACACCGGTCATGGCCGGCGTCGAGGACTGACCTAGGATGGCACCGCGCCGATGCGGCAAATCCGCGCGCATCGGCGCTCTTTCCAGAGGTGCCTCATGCTCAGCCCGTTGTTCATGAACCAGCCGGCGCCCGCCGGGATGGGCCCGTCCGTGCGCGGCTGGGTCCATTCGGTGGAAACCGGCGGTTCCGTGGACGGCCCCGGCCTGCGCTACATCCTGTTCCTGGCCGGATGCCCGCTGCGCTGCCAGTACTGCCACAACCCCGACACGCACCACATGCACGACGGCGCGCCGTCGCAGTCCACCGACGTGCTGGCGGAGATCGCGACCTACGCCGATTTCCTGAAGCGCGCCCACGGTGGCCTGACCATCAGCGGCGGGGAGCCTCTGGTGCAGCCGGAATTCTGCGCGGCGATCTTCCGCGGGGCGAAGCAGATGGGCCTGCACACGGCGCTGGACACGTCCGGGTTCCTGGGCGCCCACGCCGACGACCATCTGCTGGCCGACATCGACCTCGTCCTGCTGGACATCAAGGCGTTCAGGGAATCGACCTACCGCACCGTGACCGGCGTGCCGCTGCGCCCGACCCTGGAGTTCGCGGAGCGGCTGTCGCAGCTGAAAAAGCCGATCTGGCTGCGCTACGTGCTGGTGCCGGGCCTGACCGACGACCTGGACGAGATCAAGGACTTGGCCGAGTTCGCCGCCGGCCTGGGCGTGGTGGAGCGGGTGGACGTCCTGCCCTTCCACAAGATGGGCGAGTACAAGTGGCGCGAGCTGGGCCTGCCCTACAAGCTCAAAGATACGGAGCCCCCGTCGTCCGATCTGACCTGGCGGGTGCGCGAATGCTTCCGGGTGCAAGGGCTCCCGGTGGCGTGACACGAGGATCATGTTTATGGACACGCATGGCATGGACACGCATGGACTGCCGGGGCTCCCGTCGACCCCGGTGACGCCGCAGCCGTCGCTGGACGCCCTGCTCCCCGACGCCATCGCCGTGGCGGCGGAAAACCTGGGCGTGAAGAAGGCGAGCTACGACACCGCCACCCTGTTCGCGCTGGCGATCCTGGCCGGGGCCTTCATCGCGCTGGGCGGCCTGTTCGCCACCGTCGCCATGTCCGGGGCGGAGGGCATGATGCCCTATGGCGTCACGCGCCTGCTGGGCGGGCTGGTCTTCTCGCTCGGCCTGATCCTGGTGCTGGTCGGCGGCGCGCAACTGTTCACCGGCGACGCGCTGATGGTGATGGCCTGGGCCAGCGGCCGGCTGAAGACCACCACGATGCTGAAGGTCTGGACCACCGTGTGGCTCGGCAACTTCGTCGGCGCGGCGGGCACGGCCGTGCTGGTGTTCCTGTCCGGGCAATACACCTTCGGCCATGGCGCGGTCGGCGCCTCCGCGCTGTATTTCGCGACGGCCAAGAGCGGCCTGCCGACCGACCAGGCCTTCTTCCTCGCCATCCTCTGCAACGTGCTGGTCTGCCTGGCGGTGTGGCTGGCGCTCGGCGCGCGCAGCGTGACCGACAAGATCCTGGCCGTGACGCTGCCGGTCGCCGCCTTCGTCGCGGCGGGCTTCGAGCACTGCGTCGCCAACATGTACTTCGTGCCGCTCGGCCTGCTGATCGAGCACGGCGCCCCGGCGTCCTTCTGGGCCGACCTGGGGCGGAGCGCGCCGGTGATCCCGGTCGGGCACTTCCTCGTCAACCTCGCCGCGGTGACGCTCGGCAACTGGGTCGGCGGCGCGCTGCTGGTCGGGGGAGTCTACTGGTTCATCTACCGCCGCCCGAGCCGCCGGACGCCGCATTGAAGGCGATTTGCGAATTTCCCCCTCTCCCAGCCCCGCTGGGAGAGGGAGGGACCCAAGCCTTTGGCTTGGGAGGGTGAGGGCAAGGTCTTCCCGAGACACCAAGCCCTCACCCTTCCCACGCTTCGCGCGGGCCCCTTCCCTCTCCCGCCGGAGGCGGGAGAGGGAAGCCAGAGCATCCGCGATCAACCCCGGGCTCTGCGACACTGTGGCGCGCCGCCGCGCCACAGCCGGAGATCCCGGAGAAGCGTTTGGTATACTAGTATCTAGATCTCGACCGGGTGCCGGCTCAGGGCCTGCTTGTGGCGTTCCAGACGCTCCTGCAAGGCATCGCCTTTGCGCAGCGCCACGGCAATGGACAGTATGTCGCCGAGGACCAGATGGCTGATGCGCGACGTCAGGGGCGAGGTGATGTCGAAGTCTTCCGAGACGTCCGACAGCAGGCTCACCGTGGCGATCTGGGCCAGCGGCGAGCCGGCGCGGGTCAGCGCGACCACCTCCGCCCCGGTGGACAAGGCGTTCTGCACGCTGTCCAGCATGTCGCGGGTGCGGCCGGAGTTGGAGACGGCGACGACCACGTCGCCGGGCCCCAGCGACAGGGCAGACACGAAATAGACGTGCGGGTCGGTGTAGGCGACCGTGGGCGTGCCCAGCCGGAAGAAGCGGCGCTGGATGTCCTCGGCCACCGTGCCGGAATTGCCGGAGCCGTAGAACTCGATCCGGCGCGCCTTCGCCAGCAGGTCGGCCGCGCGTTCCACCGCCTCCGCCGACAGGTTGTTGCGGGCCTGCATCAGCGTCGCGATCGTCCGGTCGAACACCTTGCCGGCCACGCCGGACACCGCATCGTCGGCGCTGACCTCCTGGTGGATGAAGGGCATGCCGGCGGCGATATCCTGCGCCAGCTTGATCTTGAACTCGCGGAAGCCGCTGCACCCCAATGCGGTGCAGAAGCGCGCGATGGTCGGTTCGCTGACGCCGGAGCGCTGAGCCATCTCGGCCATCGACAGGGAGATGACTTCCCCCGGCTGGGCCAGAACGCAGTCGGCCAGCTTCCGCTCCGACGGACGGAGCTGGTCGCGCACCGCCATGATTCTCGCCAGCATCGTTTCCTCTCCCGCAGTCCGGACGCGCGGCACACTAACACAGATAGCAAAACTACATGGGCTAATATCCGCGCGCTATCGAGTGTCGCAACCGTCCCAATGATGCGCCAACGGCTGCGACATCCTGCCGCAGAAAAACGGCCTTAAGCGACTGAGTATACAGAGTTTTTTTCTTGCGCACCGGCCCGCGCGGGTCTATGTAGCAAAACTACAAAACGAGCTTAACCCCGACGGTTCCCAAGCCCGCCTGCGATGGTCCCCGTTCCAGGGTCGACCAGAGAACCGCCGAACAGACGCACGGCGAACAGACACGCGGCCGCCAGACACACGGCCAAGGCCGCACCGACGCCCTTTCGTGAGGATACATCATGGACACCCTGCTGATGGACGGACTCGTCGAGACCTCGGAGCAGCAAGCGGCCCGCCCCTGGCGGCGCTTCGCGCCCGGCGTCTGGCAGCAAGAGGTCAACGTCCGCGACTTCATCATCCGCAACGTCCAGCCCTATGAGGGCGACAAGGCGTTCCTCGCCGACGCGACGGAGCGGACCCGGACCCTGTGGGCCAAGGTCACCGAGTTGCTGAAAGCGGAGCGCGCCGCCAAGGGCGGCGTGCTGGACGTGTCCAGCGAGGTGTTCTCCTCCATCACCGCCCACGCGCCGGGCTACATCGACAAGGACCTGGAGGTCGTCGTCGGCCTGCAGACGGACAAGCCGCTGAAGCGCGCCGTCATGCCCTTCGGCGGCTGGCGCATGGTCAAGAGCAGCCTGGAAGCCTACGACTTCCCCGTCCCGCCGGCCCTTGAGGAGGTCTTCCCCGGCCTGCGCAAGACGCACAATGACGGCGTCTTCGACGTCTATTCGGACGAGGCGCTGAAGTGCCGCAAGTCGGGCGTCATCACCGGCCTGCCGGACGCCTACGGCCGCGGCCGCATCATCGGCGACTACCGCCGGCTGGCGCTGTATGGCGCGACCTTCCTGATCGAGGACAAGAAATCCCAGCTGAAGAGCCTGGAGCTTGACCGCCTCGACGAGAACACGCTGCGCCTGCGCGAGGAGATCTCGGAGCAGATCAAGGCCCTGAAGGAACTGGTCGCCATGGCCAAGTCCTACGGCTTCGACGTGACCCGCCCGGCGGCGAACGCCCGCGAAGCCGTGCAGTGGACCTACCTCGCTTATCTGGCGGCCGTGAAGGAAGCGAATGGTGCCGCCATGTCGCTCGGCCGCACCTCCAGCTTCCTCGACATTTATATCGAGCGCGACCTGCGCGACGGCGTCCTTACGGAGGCCGAGGCGCAGGAGCTGATCGACCAGTTCGTGATGAAGCTGCGTCTGGTGCGCTTCCTGCGCACGCCGGAATACGACCAGCTCTTCTCCGGCGACCCGACCTGGGTCACCGAATGCGTCGGCGGCATGGCGCTGGACGGCCGCACCCTGGTCACCAAGAACAGCTTCCGCATCCTCAACACGCTGAACAACCTCGGCCCCGCGCCCGAGCCCAACCTGACCGTGCTGTGGTCGGAACAGCTGCCCGAGGGCTTCAAGGCCTTCTGCGCGGAGACCTCCATCAAGACCTGCTCCGTCCAGTACGAGAGCGACGACCTGATGCGCCCTTACTGGGGTGACGACTACGGCATCGCCTGCTGCGTCTCGGCCATGCGCATCGGCAAGCAGATGCAGTTCTTCGGCGCCCGCGCCAACCTCGCCAAGACGCTGCTCTACGCCATCAACGGCGGCCGCGACGAGCTGTCCGGCGAGCAGGTCGGCCCGGCCACCGCGCCGATCACCGGCGACGTGCTCGACTACGACGAGGTGATGGCCCGCTTCCAGCCGATGATGGAGTGGCTGGCCCGCGTCTACATGAACGCGCTGAACGCCATCCACTACATGCACGACAAGTACATGTACGAGCGGCTGGAGATGGCGCTGCACGACCGCGACATCCTGCGCACCATGGCCTGCGGCATCGCCGGGTTGAGCGTGGTGGCGGACAGCCTGTCGGCGATCAAGCACGCCACGGTGAAGGTGGTGCGTGACGAGCGGGGCCTCGCCACCGACTTCGTGATCGAGGGCGAGTACCCGGCCTTCGGCAACAACGACGAGCGGGTGGACGCCATCGCGCGCTGGGCGGTGGAGGCCTTCATGGGCATGCTGCGCAAGCAGAAGGCCTACCGCGACGCCACGCCGACGCAGTCGGTGCTGACGATCACCAGCAACGTGGTCTATGGCAAGAAGACGGGCAACACGCCGGACGGCCGCAAGGCGGGCGAGCCCTTCGCGCCGGGCGCCAACCCGATGCACGGGCGGGACAAGAAGGGTGCCATGGCCTCCATGGCCTCGGTGGCGAAGCTGCCCTATGCCCACGCGCAGGACGGCATCAGCTACACCTTCACCATCGTGCCCGGCGCGCTCGGCCGGACGGAGGGCGAGCGGGTGGACAATCTGGTGGGCCTGCTCGACGGCTACTTCGGGCAGGGCGGGCATCACATCAACGTCAACGTGTTCGACCGCGAGACGCTGCTGCACGCCATGGACCATCCGGAGCTGTACCCGCAGCTGACCATCCGCGTGTCCGGCTACGCCGTCAACTTCATCAAGCTGACCCGCGAGCAGCAGCTCGACGTCATCAGCCGCACCTTCCACAAGGCGAACTGAGGCTCCGGCGGCGCCCTCCCGTCACCGGGCGGGCGCCGCGGGCCGAGCGCCTTTCTCCATTCACATCCATCCATAGGGAACCGGCGGGCATCCGCGCCGGACGACAGACGCCATGAGCGCCATCACCAACATTCACGCCCGCGAGATCCTCGACAGCCGCGGCAACCCGACCGTGGAGGTCGACGTCCTGCTGGAATCCGGCGCCTTTGGCCGCGCGGCGGTTCCCTCCGGCGCCTCGACCGGCGCGCATGAGGCCGTCGAGCTGCGCGACGGCGACAAGTCCCGCTACGGCGGCAAGGGCGTGCTGAAGGCCGTGGAGTCGGTGAACGGCGAGATCGCCGACACCCTCACCGGCCAGGACGCCGGCGCGCAGCGCGCGATCGACCTGGCGATGATCGAACTGGACGGCACGCCGAACAAGGGCCGGCTGGGCGCCAACGCCATCCTCGGCGTGTCGCTGGCCGTCGCCAAGGCCGCGGCGGAAGAGGCCGCGCTGCCGCTGTTCCGCTATGTCGGCGGCGCCTTCGCCACGCTGCTGCCGGTGCCGATGATGAACATCATCAACGGCGGCGCGCATGCCGACAACCCGATCGACATCCAGGAGTTCATGATCATGCCGGTCGGCGCCACCTCCGGCGCCGAGGCCGTCCGCATGGGCTCGGAGATCTTCCAGGCGCTCAAGAAGAAGCTCAAGGACGCCGGCCACAACACCAACGTCGGCGACGAGGGCGGCTTCGCCCCCAACCTCGCCTCCACCGACGAGGCGCTCGGCTTCGTCATGAAGGCCATCGAGGCCGCCGGCTACAAGCCGGGCGACGACGTCATGCTGGCGCTCGACGCCGCCTCCACCGAGTTCTTCAAGAACGGCAAGTACGAGTTGGCCGGCGAGGGCAAGTCGCTCGTGCCCGAGCAGATGGTCGCCTACTGGGCGGACCTGATCGGCCGCTACCCGATCATCTCGATCGAGGACGGCATGGCCGAGGACGACTGGGAGGGCTGGAAGGCCCTGACCGACGCCATCGGCAACAAGGTGCAGCTGGTCGGCGACGACCTGTTCGTGACCAACCCGGCCCGTCTGGCCGAGGGCATCAAGAAGGGCGTCGGCAACTCGATCCTGGTCAAGGTCAACCAGATCGGCACGCTGTCGGAGACGCTGGAGGCCGTGGACATGGCGCACAAGGCCGGCTACACGGCCGTTCTGTCGCACCGCTCCGGCGAGACCGAGGACAGCACCATCGCCGACTTGGCGGTCGCCACCAACTGCGGCCAGATCAAGACCGGCTCGCTGTCGCGCTCCGACCGTCTGGCCAAGTACAACCAGCTGATCCGCATCGAGGAGATGCTGGGCACCGCATCCCGCTTCGCCGGCCGCGGCATCCTCAAGGCACGTGGCTAGGGGGCACGCGGCTAGGCAGCGGCGCCTCCGGCGGCCTGCGACATAGTGTCCAGAGCCGCCGGAGAGGGCCGCATGTCACTGTCAAAACAGCTGATATATTAGTAAACATTCTTCTGCAGCGCCCGGTCGAACCCGCACATCCGGGCGCATCAAAGACACCGCGCGACGCGCCTCCCCCCACTCGTCCGGCCAACCTTTCCAGGGCTCGGAGATCAAGGCGCGCACCGGGAGGAATCGGCTGAAACGGGCAGCAAGCCTTCGTCATTTCGACCGGAGTTTGGAACAATGAATGCCAATGGTGAACTCGACGGCAACGGCCAGGCGGCCCCGATCGAGAACGTCACCTTCGACGAGATCCAGATCGGCCAGACCGCGAGCCTCTCGCGCACGCTGACCGTCATGGACGTCGAGCTGTTCGCGACCGTGTCCGGCAACATCGACCCGGTCCACTTCGACGCGAAGTTTGCCGCCGACTGCCGCTTCCCGAAGGTCATCGGCCACGGCATGTGGTCAGGCGCGCTGATCTCCGGCGTGCTGGGCACCCAACTGCCGGGCGCCGGGACGATCTACGCCGGCCAGGACCTGCGCTTCAAGCGCCCGGTCGGCCTGGGCGACGTCATCACCGCCACGGTGGTGGTGCGCGAGAAGCGCGCCGACAAGAACATCGTCGTCTTCGACTGCCTGTGCACCAACCAGGACGGCGAGGTCGTCGTGACCGGCACCGCCGAGGTGGTGGCCCCGACCAGGAAGGTCCGCCGCGCCGCCCAGGAGCTGCCGCGAATCCAGATGATCCGCCACGACAAGCACGACGCGCTGCTGCACAAGTGTGACGCACTGCCGCCGGTCCCGACCGCCGTGGCCCATCCCTGCGATGAAAGCTCCCTGCGCGGCGCCGTGGAGGCCGCCGAAGCCGGGCTGATCGACCCGATCCTGGTCGGCCCGGCCGCCAAGATCCGCGCACTCGCCGCCAACCATGGGCTGGACATTGCCCGCTACCGCCTGATCGACGTGGAGCACAGCCACGCCGCCGCGGCCGCTGCCGTGGCGCTCGCCCGCAACGGCGAGGCCGAGGCGGTGATGAAGGGCAGCCTGCACACCGACGAGCTGATGGCCGAGGTCGTGAAGAAGGAGACGGGCCTGCGCACCGCGCGCCGGATCAGCCACGTCTTCGTGATGAACGTCCCGACCTACCCGCGCGCCCTGCTGATCACGGACGCCGCGATCAACATCTACCCGACGCTGGAGGACAAGGTCCACATCGTCCAGAACGCCATCGATCTGGCGAAGGTCCTGGGCGTGGAGACGCCGCGCGTCGCCATCCTGTCGGCGGTGGAGACCCTGAACCCGAAGATCGCCACGACGCTGGAAGCGGCAGCACTCTGCAAGATGGCCGACCGCGGCCAGATCAAGGGGGGCATCCTCGACGGCCCGCTGGCCTTCGACAACGCCATCAGCGCCGAGGCAGCACGGATCAAGGGCATCAACTCCCCCGTCTCCGGCCAAGCCGACATCCTGCTGGTCCCGGACCTGGAAGCCGGCAACATGCTGGCCAAGCAGCTGTCCTTCCTCGCCAACGCCGACGCCGCCGGCATCGTGCTGGGCGCCCGCGTCCCGGTCATCCTGACCAGCCGCGCCGACAACGTCCGCACCCGTCTGGCCAGCTGCGCCGTCGCCGCGCTGGTCGCGGCGTCGCGCCGCCGCCCGGCCGTCGCCGCTCTCGCCGCAGAGTGAGGTTCCGATCATGTCGCAACCAATATCCCAGCGTGACGCCTATCTCATCATCAACGCCGGCTCCTCCAGCCTGAAGTTCTCGGTCTTCTGCGGCGCCGGCAAGGCGGAGCTGGACGCGGTGCTGTCCGGCCAGATCTCCGGCATCGGCACGGAGCCGAAGTTCGAGGCGAAGGACGCGCAGCGCCGCGTCCTGGCCGACGGCACCGTGGACGAGGTGGAGCCCGGCGACCGCGCCGGCCTGCTCGGCTTCCTGCTCAGCTGGATGCGGCACGAGCTGAAGGACACGCGCCTCGTCGCCGCGGGCCACCGGGTCGTGCACGGCGGCACCCGCTTCGCCAAGCCGGTGCGCATCACGCCGCAGGTTCTGGCGGACCTGGAAGGCCTGATCCCGCTGGCCCCGCTGCACCAGCCGCACAACATCGCCGCCATGGCGGCGCTGGCCGAGGTCTATCCGGAGCTGCCGCAGGTCGCCTGCTTCGACACCGCCTTCCACCAGACGCGGCCCTGGCAGGCGCAGACCTTTGCGATCCCGCGCGAACTGACCGAGGAGGGCGTGCGCCGCTACGGCTTCCACGGCCTGTCCTACGAGTACATCGCCCAGCGCCTGCCGCAGATCGCGCCGGAGCTGGCCGACGCCCGCGTGGTCGTCTGCCACCTGGGCAGCGGGTCGAGCCTGTGCGCGCTGCGCGCCGGCAAGAGCATGGACACGACCATGGGCTTCACCGCGCTCGACGGCCTGCCCATGGGCACGCGGCCCGGCAACATCGACCCCGGCGTGCTGATCTACCTGATGCGCGAGAAGGGCATGGGGGCGGACGCGCTGGAAAAGCTGCTGTACCACAAGTCCGGCCTGCTCGGCGTGTCGGGCGTGTCGAACGACATGCGCGCCCTGCTCGACTCAGACAGCCCGCAGGCGGCGGAGGCGGTGGAACTGTTCTGCTTCCAGGTCGCCAAGCAGGCGACGGCGCTCGCCACCGCCATGGGCGGGCTGGACGCGGTGGTCTTCACCGCCGGCGTCGGCGAGAACTCCGCCCCGGTGCGGGCGCGGGTGGCGGAGAAGCTGGCCTGGCTCGGCGTCAAGCTGGACGGGGCGGCCAACCGGGCCAAGGCGACGCGCATCTCCGCCGCGGAAAGCCGCGTTCCCGTCTTCGTCATCCCGACCGACGAGGAGCGCATGATCGCCAGCCACACGCTGGACCTGCTCGCGAACGCCACCGGGGCCGCGGCCTCGGCGGCACCGCTTCCCGTCGCCGCCGAGTAGGCGACGGGCGCAGCGCGGAGCCGGGGTCGCTCCCGACGACCCCGACTCCGCGCCGTCTCCGCAAGGCTGCCCGGGCGGCTTGCGGACGACCGAGGAAGACACGCCATGGAACTGTTCTTTTCCATCCTGTACCTGGTTGGGCTGGCGTCCTTCATGATGGGCCTGCACGCCCTGCCCCGCCCCGAGACGGAGCGGCGCGGCGCGGTCTGGCTGAGCATCGGCGTGGTCAGCTTCGCGGCGGTGATCATCGCCGGGCTGATCGACCATGGGACGGTCGATTCCGTCCTGGAGCTGATGGCCGGCCTCGCCATCGCCATGGCGGCGGTCGTCGCCGTCAACCAGCGCGTCCTGAAGTGGCGCAATCCGCCGCTCCCTTGAAACCCCCTCGCCCGCCTCCGGCGGGAGAGAGTGACTTAACACTGCTATGCCAAGTCCTAAACGGCAGCAGGCAGTTGAAAGCCCTTCTCCCCTGTGTGGGAGAAGGGTTGGGATGAGGGGGCGGCCGCAGGCCGGAAACGTGTCGCGGTGTCAGCGCTTTACCCCTCACCCCAACCCCTCTCCCACAAGGGGAGAGGGGCTTTCCACAACTTTTCGGATACCTTCAACCGACTTGGCTGGGAGAGGGGTTGAAGACCGTCAGCGCAGCGCCCGTTCCAGCGCGTCGACGAACAGCCGGACCTTCGGCGGCACGAAGCGGGAGGACGGATGCACCGCCCAGATCGCCAGGGGCTCCAGTTCCCCGTCGGACAACTCGATGGGAACGAGCCGCCCGGCGGCGACCTCGTCGCGCACGTCCCAGCCTGAGAGGATGGCGATGCCGGCACCGGACAGGCAGATCTCGCGCAAGCCCTCGATGGAGTTCGCCGAGAAGCGCCCCTGGACGCGGACGCGCTGGCTGCGCCCGCCCGCCTGGAAGGACCAGTGCGTCGTCCCGGTCAGGGTCAGGCACTGGTGGCCCCCGAGGTCGGCGACGGCGCCGGGCGTCCCATGCTCCTCCAGGTAGGACGGCGTGGCGTAGAGGGCGCGGGGGTTGGGCGCCACGCGGCGCGCGATCAGGCCGCTGTCCTTCAGGGGCGCGATGCGGATCGCCAGGTCGATCCCCTGCCCCACGATGTCCACCTGCGTGTCGGTGATCAGCAGGTCGACCGAGACCTGCGGGTTCGCGCGCAGGAATTCCCCCACCAGCGGCGCCACCACCTTGCGCCCGAAGGCCGCCGAGGCGGTCAGCCGCAGCAGGCCGGAGGCTCCGGCACTGGACGGGCGGACGCTGGCCCGCGCCGCGGCCTCGTTCTCCAGCATCGCCTGCGCGTAGGGCAGGAACGCCTCCCCCTCCGGCGTCAGGGCGAGCGAGCGCGTGGTTCGCTGCATCAGCCGCGCGCCGACGTCGGCCTCCAGCGCGGCGAGCCGTCGCGTCGCCATCAGGGGGGAAATGCCCAGCCGGCGCGCCGCGGCGGCAAGGCTGCCGGCGTGCGCGGCCTCGATCAGGACGGCGAGGGAGGCGTGGTCCATTGCTTCATTTTCTGAACGACAGGCACTTCATACTGCCGCACTAAATCAAATCACGAAAGCGGATTAGGTTGGTGTTCACGAGATTGGACCGCGAGGCTCCGGCCCCCTTCAGGGTTTTGACCGGTTCCCCGCAAGACCCAAGGACACCGCATCATGAGCATCTCCGACACAATGCCGCTCCGCGCGCAGAAGGAAGAGCGCCCGGGCAAGAGCATCCTCGGGCGGGGGCTGACCTTCGCCCTTGCCGCCGCCACGGGCGTGGCCGTCGCCAACATCTACTACAACCAGCCCATGCTGGGCCTGATCGAGCGTGACCTGCCGGGCTCGCTCTCGGGCATGATCCCCACCGCGACGCAGCTCGGCTATGCGGTCGGGCTGGTGCTTCTGGTGCCGCTCGGCGACCTTGTGGAGCGGCGCCGGCTGATCGTCGGGCAGTTCCTGCTGCTCGCCGCGGCGCTCGCCGTGACCGCGACGGCGGGCAGCGCCGGCCTGCTGCTCGCCGCGTCGCTGCTGCTCGGGCTGTCGGCGACGGTGGCGCAGCAGATCGTGCCCTTCGCCGCGCATCTGGCGTCGCCGGAAAAGCGGGGCGCGGTGGTCGGGACGGTGATGGCCGGCCTGCTGACCGGCATCCTGCTCAGCCGCACGCTGGCTGGCTTCGTGGCGACCCATGGCGGCTGGCGGGAGATGTTCTGGCTGGGCGTCCCGCTGGCGCTGGGCGCCGGCGCGCTGATGGCGGCCACCTTGCCGCGCAGCCATCCGAACGCCGACATCCGCTACCCGGCGCTGATGCGGTCCATCGTCCACCTGTGGCTGGAGTTCCCGGCGCTGCGCCTGGCCTCCATCACCCAAGGCCTGCTGTTCGCCGCCTTCACCGTCTTCTGGACCATCCTCGCCCTGCGCCTGGAGCAGCCGCAGTACCAGCTTGGCGCCGACGTGGCCGGCCTGTTCGGCGTGGTCGGAGCAGTGGGCATCCTCGCCGCGCCGGTCGCCGGCCGGATCGCCGACAAGCGCGGCCCGCATGGCGTGATCGTGCTGGGCACGGTGCTGACGCTGGTGTCCTGGCTGCTGTTCGGCCTGTGGACCTCCATCACCGGGATGATCGTCGGCGTGGTTCTGCTGGACTTCGCGATGCAGTCGGCGCTGGTGTCCAACCAGCACATCATCTTCGCCCTGCGCCCCGAGGCGCGCGCCCGGATCAACACCGTCTTCATGGGCACCATGTTCCTGGGCGGCGCGATCGGGTCGAGCACCGCGACGCTCGCCTGGAACCTGGGGGGCTGGACCGCGGTGTCGGGGCTGGGAGTCGCGCTGGCGGCGGTCGCCACCGCCCTCCAGCTGGTAGGCCGGCGGCGGGCCGCTTAGCGAGACCCTAAAGGACGAAGGCCCTGCTCTCCCCTACGGCGTTCACACATATGACTATGCGGTAAGTTTCCGAGAACGCAGGAAAAACCCCTCTCCCCTTGGGGGAGAGGGGTTTTGGGGTGAGGGGTCGTTACGGGCGGCAGCCCGGAGAAAACTCAATTTCACTAGAGTGCATCTGTTTCCGGCCGGCCGGAGGCCGGCGCCACCCTCACCCCCAACCCCTCTCCCCTCAAGGGAGAGGGGCTTTTCTTCATTATGTCAGGCGCTTACCGCACAGGCGAAATGCGGGCACATTCTAGCGCTCCCCCAGGGAAGGGCGCACCGCCTCAATGCGCCTCCGCCTCCAGGAGGGCTTGCACCGCGCGGTGCAGGAGGCGCGGCGTGATCGGCTTGTGCACGATGGTGACGCCCAGACGGGCGGCGTCGCGTTCGCACTCCACGCCGATCTCGCCGGTCAGGATGATGCCCGGCACGGGGTGGCCGACCAGCTCGCGGATGCGCGCGATGGCGTCGGTCCCGACCTGCCGGTCGCGCAGGCGGTAGTCGGCGACGATGAGGTCGGGTGGCCGCTCCGTGCCGCGCAGGCGTTCCAGCGCCTGGTCGGCGGAACCGGCGACGATGACGTCGTAGCCCCATTCCCGGAAGGTCGTCCGCAGCCCCATCAGCACGATCACGTCGTCGTCGATCAGCACGGCCAGGCGCCCGCTGCCCTCGGCCGGCTGCATCGGTTCCGGCACCGCTGGCGGCGGGAGCACGAATTCCCCGACCGCGCCCGGAACCTCGACCGAGAAGAGCGATCCGCGGCCCGGTTCCGAGGTGACGGACACCGGGTGGTTCAGCAGCCGCGACAGCCGCTGGACGATGGCGAGCCCCAGCCCCAGCCCCTGGCTGCGATCGCGTTCCGGGTTGCCGACCTGGTGGAACTCCTCGAACACCTTGCCCAGCTGTTCCGTCGCGATGCCGATGCCGCTGTCGCGCACCCGGATGGCGATCCCGTCCCGGACGGGTTTGCAGGTGACCCGCACGTGCCCCCGCTCGGTGTAGCGGATGGCGTTCTCCACCAGATTGCGCAGCATGCGCCCCAGCAGCAGCCGGTCGCTGTGCACCGCGAGGCCGTTTGTCGGCTGATCGACCTGGAAGGCCAGCCCCTTGCTGGCGGCGATCGGCGCGTAGGAGGCGTTGATCTCGTCCAGCAGCGGGCCGAGCGCAAAGTCGGCGAGTTGCGGAACGATCACGCCGGCGTCCAGCCGGGACACGTCCAACAGGCTGTCGAGCAGGTTCTTCAGCGTGTCGAGCGCGCGTTCCAGCGAGGCCAGGGGGATACGGCCCTTGTCGTCATTGACGTGGCGGTGCAGCACGCCCGCGAACAACAGCGCGGACTGGAGCGGCTGGCGCAGGTCGTGGCTGGCGGCGGCCAGGAACTTCGACTTGGACAGGTTGGCCGCGTCGGCCTTCGCCTTGGCGTCGCGCAGCGCCTCCTCCAGGGACTTTCGGTCGGTGATGTCGAGGATGAGGCCGCTGAACTGCACGGGCATGCCGGACTCGTCGTAGCGGATGCGCCCGATGGACGTCACCCAGCGGATGCCGCCGTCCGGCAGGACGATCCGGTATTCCAGGCGGGCGTCCCGTTTCCGTTCCGCGACCAGCCGGTCCCATTCGGCAAAGCCGTGCGGCACGAGATCGTCGGGGTGGACGATGCGCATCCAGGTTTCCGTGGTCGCCTCGCTCTCTCGCGGATCAAGCCCCAGAATGCGGCAGCTTTCCTCCGACCATGTTCCCCGGCCCGCCGTCATGTCCCAGTCGAACGTCCCGGCCTTGGCGGATTCCAGGGCGAGGCTCAGATGGTCCTTGCTCCGGCGCAGGTCCTCCTCGGCCTTGCGGCGCCGGCTGATGTCGAGCAGATAGACCGCCAGGCCGTCGTCCGTGGGAAAGGCGCGCATCCAGTACCAGCGCTGTGTCCGCACGCCCCAGAACTCGGAATCGGTCGGCACCTGCCGCGTCATCGCCTCCATCGCCTTCGCGTACACGGAATCGTTCTTCAACTCGGGAAAAACGTCCCACATCCGTTTGCCGATGAGGCTGAAATCCTGCGCCAGCAGCGACTTGGCCCGGTCGTTCAGATAGGTGATCCGCCAGTCCCGGTCGAGTTCGAGGACGCCGTCCACCGTGCTCGCCAGCACCCTTGCGGCCTTGAGCGCGCTCTGTTCCGCCTGCATGCGCACGCGCAGGAACCGGCGGGTCCCCCACAGTGCGGCAAGCCCCGCCGCCAGAAGAAGGACCAGGAAGATCGCGCTCGTCCGCAGCGTCGCCGCGTTCACCGAGCGCATCGCCACGGCCTTGTCGAGACTGATGTGGATGTAGAGGTCCCGGACGCCGGCCTGAATTGGCGAATAGGCGGTGATCCGCTGGACGCCGTCCAGCCCCTCGGCTTCCTCCATGCCTTTGGAGGTTCCGCCCAGCATGGGTTTGAAACGCTCCGGAAGCGGTTGCCCGGCAAGGCTCGGGAGTTCCGGAACGCGCGTGATGATGGTGCCGTTCCGGTCGGCGAACAGCACGGCGGCGTTCTGCGGAAGCGGTTTCTGCGCGAAATACTGTTCCAACCATCCGACGTCGAGCAGGACGGTCACGACCCCGACCCGCGCCCCGTCCGGCCCCGTGTAGGCGAGCGCGAAGGGAATGGCCGGACGGCCGGTGGTCCGGGCCTGCATGAAGGCGCCCGTCGCGACCTCCCCGGTTTCCAGGGCCTCGATGCGGTAGGGGCGGTCGACCACCGATTTGCCCAGCGCCGACGGCTCCGTCGAGCACCAGACCACGCCGGCCTCGTCGGACAGGTGGATGGTCAGGTAGCTCGGGTACCTCGCCCGGATGCGCGCCATGGTGTCCTGGCACACCGGTGCCGGCATGCGCCCGGCGCCCGTTTCCACCAGCGCGACGAGGAGATGGCGGACATCCTCGATGATCCGCTCTTGCTCGGCCTCGACCAAGTCCAGCAGGCGGCTCGCTTCCTGCCGCACCTCCGCCTCGCGCGCGTCGCGGAGTTGGACGATTCCCAGAATCCCGAAGACCAGAAGCGGAAAAACGACGACCAGGAACAACGCCAGGAAGTGCTTTAGTGACCATCCGGGGCGGCTGGCCATATCGGATGAATTCACGAACGCCTCCCCGCTTTGTTATTCTTATATCATGAGCTTGCCACGGCGACGCGCGAAACGGAATGCCTTGTTTTCCCTTGGGGGTTCGTCGACAGATCCATTGGTGGCGCTTTTTACGAAGCGTTCTCATTTCACGCGTCGCAAACCGCTTGCAACAATCGCGGCGGCGGCGCTCGGCATCGCGTCCCACACGCCGGAATGGATTGGAGTTCCCGTTTGAGCGGCTCCCCGCCGATCAACGGGTTGGGGTCGGGGGTGGTGCTACAGCCCCTCGCGCCGCACGCGGACCACCCAACTGCGGGAGCCCTGGTAGACCTTGGCCTCGGCCATCGCGCCGCCGCCGTCGCGCGACAGGCTGATCAGCTTCGCACCGCGGCGGACCGCACCGAGGGCCGGATGCCCCGCCAGGTCGGCGTCGTGAACGCCGTCGCGATCCACCGGACCGGCCATGCGGAGCGGCTCTCCCACCGCCACTTTCCCGGAGCGGCCGGACACGAGCGTCAGGCCCGGCGCGTCCTTCGTCCGGGCGTAGAACAGGTGGTTGCCGATCCGCGTGACGAGGCGCAGGCCGGCGTCGCCGCTCCAGTCCGGGGTTACGCTGTCCGCGTGGAAATAGAGCGCGCCCAGGCTGGGGTCGGGCATCGATGCCACAGGGGCGGGAGCGAGGGTCGCCATCGCGCGGGCGGCGAGGCTTTTCGCCTTGTCCCAGGCGGCCGGCTCCGTCACGCGGTCGGACCGGTCGTCGAGCGTCCAGGAAAACTGCGCGACCGTCCGGCCGGTCCGGTAGTCGCGCCCCTTCTCCCACACGACCTCGCAGATGGATTTCGGAAAGTCCGCCGTCCGCAGCCGGTTGAGCGTCACCATGGCGACGGCGAGTTGCCCCTGCTCCGGCTGGTCGCGGGACTCGTGGTAGATGTTGCAGGCAAGGCAGGTCAGTTCGTCCTGGCGGCGGGCTGCGCAATCGACGCCTTGGAACGGGTCGGCGCTGGCCGTGCCGGGCGCGGCGAGAAGCGCCAGCCATGCAATGCCGATCCACGATCCCCGCCGCATGCGCTCCATGGCCTCCCTGCCGGTGTTCGTCGCGAACCCGGTGGCACTTTAGGAACGGTCGGTCGCATTTGTCGCGGATTCAATTGTTCTAGGATGGGACGCCGACCGCTGCACATTGGGAGTAGATCGTTGTCTGGCGCTACCCTTTTCGGTGAGGCGAACTGATCCTGTTTTGCCGAATTGACCCCTTTGCGCGTGCCTGGTCATCGTTTTGGTGGAACTTCAGGCGCGTATTCAGCCAGCGGGAGCATCTCTATGACAGCGTGGGCTACGGCGGGGCGAGGTCTGGTTCGGACGATCGGCATGACGGCGGCCACCGCGGGCGCGCTGCTGCTGGTGGGATGCGCGGGGCTGACGGGGTCGGATTCGTCGGGCGCCGTCATGCTGCGGCACACCCCGCCGGAACGCGTCCAGGGCCTGCTCGCCCAAGCCGAAAGCGACCTGCGCGACGGCCGCTTCCAGAACGCGCTGACCGGCTTTTCGACGGTGACTCAGACGGAGCCGGAGAACCGGCGCGCGCGCGTCGGCATGGCGGAGGCCTATCTGGCGAGCGGCAACGCGGAACTCGCGCTGAAAGGCTTCGACGGCCTGCTGGCGGAAACGCCGGACGAGGCGACCCTTCTGCAAGGCCGCGGCATCGCGCTTGCCCAGCAAGGCAAGGCGGACGCGGCGGAAGGGCCGCTCGCCGCCGCGGTGGCGGCCGACCCTTCGCTCTGGCGAAGCTGGAACGCGCTGGGCCGCGTCCACGACCTCCAGCAGGCGTGGGACCGCGCCGACGCCGCCTACCGGCGCGCGCTGGCGATCAATCCGTCCGCCGCCGCGGTCTACAACAATCTCGGCTATTCGCTGCTTCTGCGCGGGCGGTACGCGGAGGCGGCGACGCAGTTCGATCTGGCGCTGCGCCACGAGCCAGGCATGCCCGCCGCCCAGGACAACCTGGCCTTCGCGAACGCCCTGATGGGCCAGTACGACCGCGCGCTGGCGGCGGTCCCGGCGGAGCGCGCGCCGACCGCGCTGAACAACGTGGGCTTCGCCGCCCTGGCGCGCGGCGACTACGGCACGGCGGAGGGCTACCTGATCCGGGCGGTGCAGGACAGTTCCCGCCATTTCGGCACGGCCAACGAAAACCTGCGCTGGCTGACCTACCTCCGCAAGAACGGCCCGGACGCTCGCTGATTACACCCGGCGGGCTCCGCGCCGCTGCGCCCATCCGCGCGTTGTACGGGAACGGGGGCACCGTTTCCGGAACAGGGCGCGGATGGGCAGGCGCACATCGACGCTGGGCAGGCTGACCGCCGGCTGCATCGCGGCCGGCCTGCTGCTGTGCGGCCGTCCCGCTGGGGCGGAGGGACGCGCCGACATCATCGACATCCATGGCCTGCGCCTGGAAACGCCCGGCCCGCTTCACCCCGGCGTCCGCGACGGGACTCTCGCCCGCGCCGGGCGAGTCGCCGCAGCCGAAGCCTGGCGCCGCCGCTATCCCAACGTCCGGCCGCCGCACCTGTCCGACCGCCTGATCGCCGAGGCGGTCCGCCACATCGACCTGATCGACGAGACGATCGCCGCCGACGGCTACGCGGCCACGCTCGACGTCGCCGTCGCGATCGACGTTCTGCGGAGGGCCGCGGGATTGCCCGCCCCGGCGCCCACACCGGCGCCCACCATCATCACGGCGTCCGGCGCGGGCGTGCCCGCGGATGTGGCGCCGGCGCTCCCGCCCGCGGGCATCGGGACCGGCCCGCGCTGGCTGCACATCGGGCCGCCGGCATCGGACAGCCCGGGCGTCGCCGTCGTCGCGTCCCCACTGCCGATCGGCCGCTTCGTCGGCACCGGCCGCCGGCATCCCGGCCTCCATTGCCTCTCCGCGACGGGCTGCACGGGCGATTGAGCCCTTCTGCATAGCCATCGGACGTTCGACAATCCCCGCCTACCCCGCCGCGGCGGCGGATCCGGGTAATGGCTGATCACGTTCGTCTAGCTGTTTGAGCGCACCCCGATCGGTCACATTTACTTCGAAATCTAAGCTTTATGTGTACACCAATAATTCACGCAGACTCTGCGTGCACATTTTCTTCGGAAATCCTGGGTTGAGGGGGATAACCGTGAAACCTGTCTCCGCGATCTTTCTGTCCGCGCTTGCCCTGTCCGGCGGCTTCGCCGGCGAACTCTCGGCACAGACCGCGGTTCGCGTGGAATCCGCCGCCGCCCAGGTCTCGGGCGAAGTGCAGCTTCCCTTGAACAAGTCGCGGGTCATCCGCGTCGACCGCCCGGTGACGGACGTTCTGGTCGGCAACCCGCAAGTCGCCGACGTGATGGCCCTGTCCGACCGGTCGATCTATGTCCTGGGCAAAAGCCTCGGCTCCACGAACATCGTCCTCTACGGCGCCAACCGGTCGCTGATCTCGCTGATGGACGTGACGGTCACGCCCGACCTTCCCACCCTGCGGCAGCGGCTGCACGAGCTGATGCCGAACGAGCGCGTGGAGGTGCGCGGGGCCAACGACGCAGTGGTGCTGAGCGGCACGGTGTCCAACGGCGAGTTGATGAAGCGGGCCGTCGCGGTGGCGGAGAACTTCGCGCCCGGCAAGGTCACCAACATGCTGGGCATGGCCGGCGGGCAGCAGGTGATGCTGGCCGTGCGCTTCGCCGAGGTGAAGCGGAACCTGGCCAAGCAGCTGGGGCTGAACACCAACATCCTGGTCGGCCGGGGCAACGACCAGCTGGCCTTCCGGTCCGGCTCCGTCCCCAACCTGACGCCCTTCGCCGCGGCGGCGGGGATGCTGAACTGGGGCAGCGTCAGCATCGATCTGCTGCTCGACGCGCTGGAGCAGAAGGGCATCGTGAAGACGCTGGCGGAGCCGAACCTGATCGCCATGTCCGGCGAAACGGCCAGCTTCCTGGCCGGTGGCGAGTTCCCGATCCCGGTCGGGACGAACTACCAGAACGGCACCAACTTCATCACCATCGAATTCAAGCAGTTCGGCGTGAAGCTGGCCTTCACCCCGACTGTGCTGGGCAATGGGACGATCAACCTGCTGGTGGAGCCGGAGGTCAGCGCCATCGACAAGACCAACGCCGTCGTCCTTTCCGGCACCGTTATTCCCGGCCTGACCACCCGGCGGGCGCGCACCACCGTCGACCTGCGGCACGGAGAAAGCTTCGCCATCGCCGGCCTGATCCAGAGCAACTTCACCGACGGCGTCAACCAGGTTCCGGGCCTGGGCGACATCCCCGTCCTGGGCGCCCTGCTCCGCAGCAGCTCGTTCCAGCAGCAGGAGACGGAGCTGGTCATCATCGTGACGCCCTATCTCGTGCGGCCGGCCCTGGCCGGGCAGCTGCGCCTGCCGACGGACAATTTCACCCCGCCGCAGGAGATGGACCTGTTCCTGAAGGGCCGGGTCGAGGGGGCACGCCCCGGTCCCGCCGCTGCGGCGTCCACCGCAGCCCCCACGGCTGCCATGCCCGCCGGTGCCGGCCTGGCCGGCGATGTCGGCTACGTCCTGCGCTGAGGTGACACCATGAAAAGCCTTCTTGCCCTGTCCGCGGCAGCCCTGGTCGTAACCGGCTGTTCGTCGGAAATCCCCATCACCGGGTCGACTGGTCTGGGCGAAGCCGTGCGCGCCAACATGGCCGCGCAGATCGTGCCGGTCCCGCCCTCGCCGCAGGCCGGAATGCCCATCGAGGTGCCGGCGCAGCGGACCACGCTCGCCATCGAACGCTACATGAAGGGCGAGGTGACGCCGCTGCGCACCGAATCCGCCAACTCCAAAAGGCAGTAACCCCCGCCAAATCGGCACTTTACGTACCGGCCGTCGGTCACATTGTGACCGACGGCCTTTTACTTTGTGCGCCGCGCTTTTTATTGGTGTCCGCAATAGCATCATTGACACTCAAAGATTGCCTCGCGCAGGCCCGGCGACCACGCCGCGATTTGCACCAGAGATGGACCAATCCCAACAACTGGTTGCGCAGCAATGCTTTTTCCTCTTGCTTTCTGCGTTCGTACACAATGCTTCGGTCCCTAAGGGTTAATCATCGGACCGAATTTCCGGATCCATTCGCGTCACTCCTCTGCAAAGGAGTGAACCGATTGAATTCTGGAACGAGTCTTCCGTGATGTCGCGCCTTTCAGTAATTCGAAATAAATTCTAATTCACCGGGGCGGTGAAGCCTTGGCGATCCCCGAAAAATCCATACTCGATCAGGAGATAGAAGACATGAACAAGGTCATTGCAAATATCCACTCCTCCTTCGCCCGTTTCGCCCGTGACGAGCGCGGCACCCAGCTGGTCGAAACGGCGGTGTGGATCGGCCTGATCACCGCGCTGGTCGTCGGCACGGTCACCGCCATCGGGACCGACGTGCAGAACGCCCTGACCACCGTGTCCAACGCCTTCAACCCGGCCGCTCCCGCCCCGTGACGAACTGAAACCGCAACCGCACGGCAATAACACCCATCAGACGTTTAACAGGAGACAGAAGTCATGAATAAGTTCGTGAACACGATCAACGCGTCGATCGTTCGCTTCGTTGCCGACGAGCGCGGCACGCAGCTGGTCGAAACGGCGGTGTGGATCGGCCTGATCACGGCGCTGGTCGTCGGCACGGTCACCGCCATCGGCACCGACGTGCAGAACGCCCTGACCACCGTGTCCAACGCCTTCAACCCGGCCGCTCCCGCCCCGTGATGATGTGAGATGGTCGCCGCGTGGCGACGGCATTCCCACCGTCGCCACCGCTTCCTTCCGATCTTGAAATCCCGGAGGTCCCATGAGACAGCGTGCGCTGCTCATGCTCGCTCTCGCCTGCGTGACGGGCGGGACAGCGGTTTATCTTGCGCGGAACTGGATCGCGCGGCAGGCCCAGCCGCAGATCGCCACGCTTCCGGCCGTGCCGCCCGCGGCCATGACCACCGTCGTGGTTGCCAAAATCCCCCTGAAGTTCGGCGACGAGCTGAGCCGCGAAAGCCTGCGCGAAATCGCCTGGCCGGCCGACGCGACACCGGATGGGTCTTTCAAGACCATGGACGAACTGCTGAGCGGCGAGCGCCGCGTGGCGTTGCGCGACATGGGGCCGAACGAAGTGGTGCTGAAGGCCCGCGTTTCGGGCTTCGGCGGCAAGGCGACGCTCTCGGCGGTGATCGGCGAGGGCATGCGGGCGGCGACGATCCGCGTCAACGACGTGCTGGGCGTTGCCGGCTTCGTGCTGCCCGGCGACATGGTCGACGTGGTGTTCACCCGGCCGGAGGATCCGACCCCCGGCGTCCAGTCCCCCCCGATGACCGACATTCTCCTGCAGAGCGTCAAGGTGCTGGCGGTTGACCAGACCACCGGCGACAAGGACAAGCCGATCCCGGCCAAGGCCGTGACGCTGGAGGTTACGGCGAACGACGCGCAGCGCTTGGCGCTGGCCGGCCAGATGGGCAGCCTTGGCCTTGCGCTCCGCCAGACGGGCGGCGTCCAGCCGGTCGCGGCCGACACCATCCGTGTCGGCAATCTCGTGAACCACGGGCCGGAGCCCATGCCGCTCCCCATCGCCGCCGACCCGCCCACGGTGCAGCCGATCCTCCCTGCGCAGGCGAACGTCCGCATCGTGCGCGCCCTGGAGGAGTCGATGCAGGAGGTCCCGTCGGATCGCCCGAACGCTCCCAAGGCTGGCTCGCAACGGACCGAGCGGGGCCGCGAAAACCGCGTCGCCGCCCGCTGACCCGGGTCCAGAGTCCACGTCACGCCTGACGCCGAGGAGGTTGCCATGACCCACGCTCGACGATCCCCCGGGGATTCCCGCCGTCCGCGGCGCGCGCTCGCCCGGAACGAGGACGGAAGCGTCCTGCCGTACTTCGCGGTGCTGGCCGCCGTCCTCGTCGGTTCGGTCGGCCTGTCGGTGGACGTCGGACGCATGGTCGGCACCAACACGGAGGCCAAGTCGGCCGCCGACGCCGCGGCGCTCAGCGCCGCCGCGATCCTCGCCTCGGCCATCCGCACGCCCGGCCAGGACGCCGCCAGCATCCGGACGGCGGTGGCAAACGCCGCCTCGTCCATCGCGGTGAACCGCCAGACCTTTGCGTCGGCGGCCGGGGGCGCGTCGGCGTCGACCGGCGGCGCGGTGCAGGTGACCAGGGTGCGCATGCTGACCGGCCTGCCGGAGCAGAACGGCGGCTCATCCTCCACCCCGATCAGCGCCGCCTACGAGACGACCGACCCCTGGCAGGCCCGCTTCGTCGAGGTCACGACGGAATCGCTGACCACCACCTCCATGTTCGCCCCGGTGGTGGGTGCGGCGAGCACCAGCCAGACCAACGCGGTCGCCGTGGCCGGCGTGACCCAGGTGGTGTGCCGCATCCCGCCGGTCTGGATCTGCAACCCGGCCGACAACGGAACGACGACCAACCCCATCTTCGACGGGTCCACGTGGCGCGGGCGCGAGGCGCTGCTGAAGGCGTCGGGCGCCAACGCCTCCTGGACGCCGGGCAACTTCGGGCTGCTCGACGCACCCGCGGGACAGGGGGCCAGCGCGGTCGCCGACCTTCTGGCCTCCGTCGCGCCGAACGCCTGCTTCAAGTCGGAGGGAGTCGACCTGCGGCCGGGCGGGGCCAGCTCCGTCCGCACCGCCTTCAACACGCGCTTCGACATGTACGAGGCGCCCTTCTTCAACGGGACTGCCAAGACCGACCCCAGCTATCGCCCCGCCGTGAACGTGACCAAGGGCTACATCCAGGCGAGCGGCGGCGGGGGCAAGGGGAAGGGAAGCGGCGGCGGGGGTGGCGGCGGGAACGCGTGCAACCTCACCGCCTCGTCCCCGCCGACCGCCATGGGCCTGCCGCGCGACAAGGACCTCACGACCTCCAACCGCTTCGGCAACGGCCAGTGGGACTGCCCGTCCTATTGGGCGGTCAACCACCCCGGCCAGACCGCCCCGGCCAACTGCACCAACCCGTCGGGGATGACCCGGTACGAGATGTACCGCTACGAAATCGACAACAACATGATTCCGAACAACGGCGCCGGGCGCGAGAACGGGAATCCCGCCTGCTACAGCAACGCCGGCACTCCGCCGAGCGACAGCCCCGACCGCCGCGTCATCTACTTCGCCATCGTCAACTGCTCGCAGCACGCGCTGAACGGCAACCGCGACGACGTGCCGGTCGCCGCCTTCGGCAAGGCCTTCCTGCCCGAACCCGTGGTGAACAAGGGCGGCGACGACGAGGTGGTGGTCGAGTTCATCGACGTCGTGAAGGTCGGGGCCGACGACGGCGTGCTCCACGAAATCGTCCAGCTCTACCGGTGATCCGATGCGCCCCCTGCCCTGTCTCGTCAAGGATTGCCGCGGTTCGGCGTTGCTGGAAGCGGCCATCGTCCTGCCCGTGGTGATGAGCCTGGCCTTCGGCCTGGCGGAGCTGGGCCGGGCCCTGCACCACCAGCATGTCCTGACCAAGACCGTGCGGGACTCCGCCCGCTACCTCGCCCGCGTCTCCCTGGCCTGCCCGGCGACCGGGGATGCCAACTGGGCGAACGCGCAGAGCGCGGCGACGACCCTGGCGCTGACCGGACAGGTCGGCGGCACCACGCCGCTGGTCGGCTACTGGACGGCCGCCGCCTTCACCGTCGGCGCGCCGGCCTGCCAGACGATCATGGGGCGCCCGGTGCAGGTGATGACCGTCACCGGATCGGTCGACTACCAGAGCATGGGCTTCCTCTCCCTGCTGAACCTGCCGCCACTGCGGCTCCAGGCCAGCCACCAGGAAATCCACATCGGTGAATGAGGAGCGACGGATGAAACCCTCTCTGCTCCGCCGGCTGGGCATTGATGCCCGCGGGTCCGCCATGGTCGAGATGGCGCTGGTCTTCCCGCTGCTGCTGACCCTGACCTTCGCGATCCTGGAGTTCGGCAACGCCTTCTACCAGTGGCTGATCGCCGAGAAGGCGACGGAGATGGGCGTGCGCTTCGCCGTGACCGCCCCCATCGTCGCGACCGGCCTGTCCGACTGCGGCGTCGCCACCACGGCCACCGCCGGCACGCCCTGCCGCCTGGTCGCCGGATCGGCCGGCTGGAGCACGACCTGCACGTCGGGCAGCGGCACCGGCTGCGACGCCACGGCCTTCACGGCCATCGTTGCCCGGATGCAGGCGATCTACCCGCGCATCACCGCCGCCAACGTGACCGTCCGGTACAGCGGCACCGGGCTGGGCTTCGTCGGCCGGGGCTCCCCGGTCCCGAACGTCACCGTGTCGCTCAGCAACCTGACCTTCGACTTCGTCGTGCTCAACGGCCTGCTCGGCCTCGGCCCCATCGCCATGCCGGATTTCCGGGCCACGCTGACCGGCGAAGACCTGTCCTGATCACGCCTTTCAATCGGGCTTTCCAACGGGTGGTACGATCATGAGCCGTCGCATCAACACGCTTGCCCTCCTGCGCACCGCCGCCTGCGCCGACGAGCTGCGATCCGCCTTCGACAAGGCCGACGCCGGCCGCCTCGACCTGCGCATGGCCGACGCTGAGCCCTTTAGCGTCCCGGCCGGTTTCGACGTCCTGCTGGCCGAGCTGCCGTCCGACGCGGCCGATGCAGTGAACGCGCTCGGCGCCCTGCTGCACGGCACGGCGCAGGGGCGCCCGGTGATCGCCATCGTCCGCGAGGCGACGATTCCGCTGGTGCGCGAACTGATGCGGACCGGCGCGCTGGACGTGCTGCCGCGCCCGGTCGCCGTCGGCGACCTCGTCAACGCGCTGTCCCACGCCCGCGCCCAGGCCGCCGCCGACGCACGGCCGGAGGGCCGCGTGATCACGATCATGCGCAGCTGCGGCGGCATCGGCGCCACCACGCTGGCGGTCCAGGCGGCGCTGTCGCTGATCGACCAGGCGCCCGGCCCCGCTGGGGGGAAGAAGGCGCGCGTCTGCCTGGTCGATTTCGACCTGCAGACCGGCAACGCCGCCCTGTCGCTGGACCTGAGCGGCGCGGCCGGCCTGACCCAGATCCTGGATGCGCCGGCCCGCCTCGACGCCGCCTTTCTGGCGTCGGCGATGGCCCGCCATCCCTCCGGCCTGGATGTCCTGGCCGCCCCGTCGGAGATCGTGCCCTTCGACACGCTGACCCCCGACATGGCGGCGCGCATCCTGGCGCTGCTGCGCGAGCGGTACGACGTCGTCGTGGTGGACATGCCGCACGCCTGGACCGCCTGGACGTCCCCGGTGCTGGCCGGGTCCGCGCTGGTGGCGCTGTTGCTGCGGCTCGACGTCACCGGCCTGCTGCGCACCCAGGCGCACCTGAAGCTGATGGCGGAGGAGCAGCTGGACGACGTGCCGCGCCTGCTGGTCGCCGGGCAGACGGAGTCCGGCTCCGCGCTGAAACAAAGTTTGAAGGACGCGCAGGCGGCGCTGGGCCAGCCCATTGACGCCTGCATCCGCGCCGACGCGAAGGCTGCCTTCGCGGCGCGCGAAGCCGGCCGCCCGCTGGCCGAGGCCACCCCCGGCAGCGTCATCGTCAAGGACGTCCGCGCCTTCACGGCGCTGGCGCTCGCCACGCTCTTCCCGGCCCCCCAGGTGACGGAGGCGCCGCGGTCGGCGCTCCGCCGGCTGCTCTCCCTCGCGCCGCTCGGCGCCCGCTGACACATTCGAACGAAAGAGGTCGAGCCATGTTCGGTCGCTTCCGCGGCGGTGCCGCCGCCCTCGTCGAGCCTGCGCCCACGGCGGAACCCCGGCCCGCCCCCGCCCCGGAGCCCACCGCCCCGGCGCGTCCCGTCAGCTTCGAGGACAGCGAGCGCTACATCGACCTGAAGGTCAGCCTGCACCGCAAGCTGATCGACGTCATCAACCTCGCAGCACTCGACAAGATGGAGCGCGACGACATCGCCCGCGAGGTCAACGAGATCCTCGGCGACCTGCTGGCCGACGAGCAGATCGCGCTGAACGCCGGGGAGCGCAGCCGCCTGACCCGCGACATCATCGACGAGCTTCTGGGGCTCGGGCCCCTGGAGCCGCTGCTGAAGGACCCGACGGTGTCGGACATCCTGGTCAACACCCACGCCCAGGTCTTCATCGAGCGGCGCGGCACGCTGGAGCTGTCCAGCGTGAAGTTCCGGGACGAGCGGCACCTGCGCCGCATCATCGACCGCATCGTCGCCGCGGTCGGCCGCCGGGTGGACGAATCCCAGCCGATGGTGGACGCCCGCCTGCCCGACGGGTCCCGCGTCAATGCGGTGGTGCCGCCGGTGGCCATCGACGGGTCCATCGTGTCGATCCGCAAATTCTCCAGGACGCCGCTCGGCGTCGACCGGCTGGTCGCCACCGGTTCCATCACGCCGGAGATCGCGCAGGTGCTGCGCGCGGTCGTGAAGTCGCGGCTGAACGTGCTGATCTCCGGCGGCACCGGCACCGGCAAGACGACGATGCTGAACGCCCTGTCCAGCTTCATCGACGAGCGGGAGCGCGTCGTCACCATCGAGGACGCGGCGGAGCTTCAGCTCCAGCAGGCCCACGTCGTGCGGCTGGAGACCCGCCCCGCCAACATCGAGGGCCGCGGCGAGATCGCCCAGCGGGAGCTGGTGAAGAACGCGCTGCGCATGCGCCCCGACCGCATCATCCTCGGCGAGTGCCGGGCGGGCGAGGCCTTCGACATGCTGCAGGCCATGAACACCGGCCACGACGGGTCGATGACCACCATCCACGCCAACACCTGCCGCGATGCGCTCGGCCGCCTGGAGCAGCTGATCGGCATGACCGGGATGAACCTGCCGCCGCGCTCCATGCGCGCGCAGATCGCGTCGGCCATCCACGTCATCGTGCAGATCCGCCGCTTCTCCGACGGCCGCCGGCGGCTGGTCAGCCTCAGCGAGATCACCGGCATGGAGGGCGAGATCGTCACCATGCAGGAGATCTTCCGGTTCGACCAGCACGGTGTCGACGCGGACGGCACCGTGCGCGGCGCCCACATCGCCACCGGCGTGCGGCCCCGCTTCTTCGAGCACGCCGCCGCCTGCGGCCTGGAATTGCCGAGCCGCCTGTTCGCCCCGAACCACACGCTGGGGTGAGTGATGAGTGGTCGCGTTGGGCCCCCACCCTAACCCTCCCCCATCTTCGACGGGGGAGGGAACTCCGCCCCTCCCGCGCTCAACTCCTCCCCCCGCGAAGTGGGGGGAGGTTGGGAGGGGGGCCCAGCGCGACCACTCCCCAGACCAGCACCGCCGCACAGCACCAAAGGAAGCGCACCATGGGATTCACCGACATCGAGTACGCCTACATCCTGCTGTTCGTGTCGGGGCTGCTGCTCGTCGAAGGGCTGTATCACCTCGCCGTCGACGTGCGGCGGGGGGAGAATGGCGGGCGGAACCGACGCATGCGGCTGCTCGCCGCCGGGGCCGCGGGCGACGCGGCGCTGAACCGGCTGCGCCGGGCGGAGACCGACCGGCTGTCCGCCGCCATCATCCGCGTCCTGCCCGTCACCGAACGGCTGATCCGGGAATCCGGCCTCACCATCTCCGTCCGCCGCCTCGCCGCGATCTGCGTGAGTCTGGTGGTGCTGGCGCTGCTCGCCCTGCGCTTCGCCGCCGGGCTCCCCCCGCTGCCGTCGCTGCTGGGCGCGCTGGCGGTGGGCATCGGCGGGCCAATGCTGGCGCTGACGGTGCGCGGGCGCCTGCGCATCGCGAAGATCGTGCTGCAATTCCCGGAGGCGCTGGAGATGATGGTGCGCTGCCTGAAGGCCGGCCATCCCATCAACAGCGCCATCGGCATGATCGCCACGGAGATGCCCGACCCCATCGGCACGGAGTTCGGGCTGGTGGTGGACGAGATGACCTACGGGCTCGACCTGCACAGCGCGCTGGTGAACCTTGCGGTGCGCGTGCCGAACCCGGACCTGCGCTACTTCGTCGTCACCGTGCAGATCCAGCACAACACCGGCGGCAACCTGGGGGAGGCGCTGGGCAACCTCGCCACCGTCATCCGCGACCGCTTCGCCATGAAGGCGAAGGTGAAGGCGCTGACCTCCCAGGGCCGCTCCTCGGCCTTCATCATCGGGCTGATGCCGTTGGTGTCCGCCGCGCTGATCAACGTGGTCAACAAGGGGTATTTCGGCGACGTCATGACCGACCCCCTGTTCATGCCGGGCATGGTGGTCGCCGGCGTGCTGATGGCCATCGGCCATCTGATCATCCACCGCCTCGTGAATTTCCGAATCTGAGAGCGGAGGCACGCCGGCCATGCCCGACTCCCACCTGTTCGACTCCCGTCTGTTCGACGTCTTCAACGACCTGCGCTACGCCTTCGTGGACGAGCGGGCGCTGATCCTGGGCGCCGTGTTCCTGTCGGTCTTCCTGGCGGTGCTGGCCGCCGCGGCCGCCCTGCGCCGTCCCGACGCGGCCACGGCGCGGATGCGCGCCCTGGCCATCCGCGGCCGGACCGGCGCCACGCTGCGCCACGGCCTGGACGGCGAGGGCACGCGCGACCTGATCCGCAAGCTGGAGCGCACGCTGGTCCCGACCGACGGGCGCAAGCGCAGCTATGCCCAGCAGCGGCTGGTGCAGGCCGGCTACTACCACCCGCGGGCGCTGCCGGTCTATTACGCGCTGCGCTGCGCGCTGGCGCTGGGATTGCCGGTGCTGGCGCTGGCGGCTTGGCCGCTGCTCGGCGGCTCCATGTCCGTGCGGACCATGTATTTCGTGGGGGTGGGGGCCGCAGCGCTGGGCTTCTTCGGGCCGGCGGTCTTCCTGTCCCAGCGCGTGGAGATCCGCCAGAAGGCGGTGCGGGAGGCCTTCCCCGACACGCTGGACATGCTGCTGGTCTGCGTCGAGGCGGGGCTGGGACTCAACGCCGCCATCGCCCGCGTCGCGTCCGAGCTGAAGGACGCCCACCCGCTGCTGAGCGAGCATTTCCTGATCCTGGGCCTGGAGATGCAGGCGGGCATCGCCCGCGACGCCGCGCTGCGCAACCTGGGCGCCCGCATCGGGCTGGACGAGGTGAACGCGCTGGTGACCCTGCTGGTCCAGGCCGACAGCATGGGCGTCAGCATCGCCCAGACCCTGCGCGTCTACGCCGCCGACATGCGGCGCAAGCGCCTCGTGAAGGCGGAGGAGCACGCCAACAAGCTGCCCGTCCACATGGTGCTGCCGCTGGCCGCCTTCATCATGCCGTCCTTCCTGATCGTCATCTGCATCCCGACGGTCATCCGCGTGCTGCGCGTCCTGCTGCCGGCCCTGTCGGGCCACTGACCGCCCCCCAAGCCACACCAACGGCCATGAGCGTTCCCATGATCGACCCTTTCGTCGCCGTCGCCGGATGCCTGCTGCTGGTCGCCGCCACGTGGGACGTCGCACGTTTCCGGATCCCGAACCTGCTCTGCGCCGCGCTGGCCGGGCTGTTCGCGCTGCGCGCCGTGGTGCTGCCGGATGCGGCGGAGGAGATGCGGCACCTCCTGCCGGCCGGCATCGTCTTCGCCGTCACCGCCCTGCTGTTCGCACGGGGGCTGATCGGCGGCGGCGACGTGAAGCTGCTGGCCGCCGCAACGCTCTGGGTGCCCCCGGCCGCGGTGCTGCCGCAGATGGTGGCGGTGAGCACCACCGGCGCCCTGCTGGCCGTGGGTGTCGCGGCGCTGCGGTGGATCGTCCGGCGCGCCCTGCCCGTGCCTGCGGGCGGCGAGGCGGCGCTTCCGGAGGTTCTGCGCGACGGCGCGCCCCTGCCCTACGGCGTCGCCATCGCCGCCGGAACCCTTCTCCACCTGCCCTGGACCCTGTGACGGCGTATGGAGGCGACCATGGACCGCTCTGTTACCTGGGCCGTCGATTTCTCGACCGGCGTCGCGACGTCGGAAGCCGGCCTCGTGCAGTTCGATGGAGGGCCCAAGGACTACCGCGTCGTCCGGGCGCGTCTGCTGCCGTCCTTCGCCGGGGCCAAGGTGCGCCTGTGCCACGACGCGCTGCACGCCATCCGCGGCGCTTGGGCCGCCCAGGCGCTGGAACGCAGCTGCCGTCTGCGCAGCCCTTATTGAGATGGCCCCCGGTCCCCGCATTCCGCATCTCGCGGGGACCGGTCCTTCTGGAGCAGAAGAAGCGATCAGGCCCTTACTGCGCCGGCAGCGCCGGGACGCCCGCCTGCCACTGGTCCCAATGGGCGACGATGTGGTCGGCCATCCGCGACCCGACCAGAGCCACATTCTCCACCGTCTCGGCGAAGCCGCCGGCCGTCTCGCCCGGCTTGGGGTCCAGGTGCTGGAGCGTGGTCTCGTTGGGGTTGCCCTGGTCGAAGTTCACCGCCCCGCGCAGGCTCATCACCCGGTCGGAGCCCTGGAGGCGCTTGATCACCAGCGTGATCGCCGCCGCTTCCATCTCGGTGATCACGTAGTCGTCGGCGCCGTAGAGCTTGGCAATGTACTGCGCCTGGGCCGACATGCCCGGCCCGTGGAAGAAGGTGTCGCCGGTCATGTGCGTGCCGGTGCCCACGAAAGGAGCACGCTGCGCGGCATCCTGCGGATAACGCAGGCGGTAGGCGCGGGCGCTGTCGCTGTCCTTCAGCGGGGTGTCGGCGGTCAGCCGCATCGCCCAGGACACCAGCGCCGGGTTCAGCTGGAACAGGCGCACGGACTCATAGCCCTTGCGCGGCATGAAGGTCGGCTCGCCCGGCTTGTTCTCCTCCGGCGCCCAGCGGTGGCCGAGGTCGTAGTCGACCAGCCAGGTCGCCCAGTTCACCTCCCCGATCGTGCCGCGCGACGGCGGGGTGCCGGCCACGCCGGAAATGATGAAATAGGCCTGCGACAGGTCGAGCTGCGGGTTCAGCAGGATCGCCTGCATGGAGGCCGAGGAGCTGACCTTGCCCATGCCCAGCACCGCCCCGCAGACACCGTCCGCGTTGCAATAGACGGGGTTCAGCGCGCCCTTGACGGTGATCGGCTCCGCCTTCTGCCAATAGCGCTCGTACCAGTTCTGGAACTCGCCCGCCCGGTCGCCCGTGTTCTTGCCGATCTCGAACATGGCGCCGACGAACACCTTCACCTTGACCGGCTCGGCCGCCGTTGCGACCGTGGCGGCCGCGGTCGCGCCCAGCAGCACCATGGCCGACAGGGCGGCGGCCGCGCCGCGGACCACGGCGCGCGATAGAATCGACATTGCTCAACTCCAACATACACAGATATGCGTCAAAATGACGCAAATGGCATGCCAGCGCCTGCGCAAAGTTGGCAGATCCGCCCCTAGTCCAAGGGGGGTGCGGACACATTTCGCGCCACGCCTGTTGCATATGTCCGTATGACTGATTGTTTCCTAAAGGACGTGGTGACGCCATGGCTCGGCTCGCCTTGCCCAGCTTCGTCCACAGCATGAACGGTGAGGGCCGGCATGGCGTGGTGCTGATCGTCGCCACGGCGGCCTATGTCGCCCTGGCGACGGTCGGCCTCTCGATGGAGATGCCGGCTCCCTTCGTCACGCCCGTCTGGCCGGCCAGCGGATTCGCGCTCGGCCTGCTGGTCGGGTATGGACCGGTCTATTGGCCGGTGGCCGCCGGCGGTTCGCTGGTGACGTGCCTGTGGTGGGGGATGCCGTTGCCCGGCAGCCTGGGCATGGCCATGGCCGCGACCGTGGAGGCGGTGCTCGGCTGGTACCTCCTGACGCGCGTGGTGCCCATCCGGCGCCCGCTGGACCGCCTGCGCGACGTGGCGTGGTTCGTGATCCTCGGCTCCAAGGCGGCGACGCTGGTCGGCGCGGCCCTGACCACCATCGTGCTGTGCGTGGCCGGTGTCATGCCCTGGGCCGATTTCTGGACCAACGGCCTGCTGATCTGGCTGGGGCACGCGCTGGGCGTCATCGTGGTCGGCACGCTGGTGACCATCTCGTCCGAACAGGCCGATGGCGGCCTGTCCGCCAGGCGCTGGGGCGAGGCCGCGCTGATCGGCGTGCTGCTCCTTCTGGCGACGGCGCTGGTCTTCGCCTCGCCCCTGCGGTTCGAGACGTATTTTCCCAAATGGACCTACCTGGTGTTTCCCTTCGTCCTCTGGGCGGCGGCGCGGCTTGGCACGCCAGGTGCCGCGGCGGCCTGCCTGCTGGTCGCGGCGGTGGCGGTCGCCGGGACGGAACGCGGGCTCGGCCCGTTCGGCGCGAATCCCCCGCCATTGGGCATCCTGTCCCTGCAAGCCTTCATCGCCGTGCTCGCCCTGTCCGGCCTGACCCTGGGCGCCAGCGTGGAGGAGCGGGAGGAGGCGCGGCGCGCGGCCGACCACGCGCGGCGCGTCGCCGAGGCCGCCAACCAGTCGAAAAGCCTGTTCCTCGCCTCGGCCAGCCACGACCTGCGCCAGCCGCTGAACGCGCTGTCCCTGTTCCACGGCGTCCTGTCGGCGCGGCCCCACGGCCTGGAGGAAGCCACCCTGCTCGGCAAGATGCGCGACGCGCTGGACGCGCTGGTGGAGATGTTCAACGGCCTGCTCGACGTGTCGAAGCTGGAACTCGGCGTGACGGAGGTGGTGCACGGCACCTTCCCCCTGCAAAGCGTGTTCGACCGGCTCGAATCCGAATACACCGGCGTCGCCGAGGGCAAGGGCGTGGCCCTTCGGGTGGTCCCCTGCAGCCTGGTGGTCCGGTCGGAGCCGGTGCTGCTCGAACGCATCCTGCGCAACTTCGTCGCCAACGCCATCATCCACGCCCCCATCACTCGCACACAGGGCGGAAGGGTCCTGATCGGCGCGCGGCGCTGGCGGGACCAGCTGCGCATCGACGTGATCGACAACGGCGTCGGCTTCGACCCGGAGCTGAAGGACCGTCTGTTCGACGAGCTGTACCAGATCGGCAACCCGGAACGGCGGCGGGCCAAGGGGCACGGCCTGGGCCTCGCCATCGTCAAGAAGGCGGCGGGCCTGCTCGGCCATCCGCTGGACGTCGCGTCCGTCCCCGGCCGCGGCGCGCGCTTTTCCATCCTGGTGCCGGTCGCCGGCCGCACGCGCAAGCGCCGGGCGATGGCGGCGAAGCGCGTGCAGGATGTGCCGGCCCTGAACTGCACCGTGCTGGTGGTGGAGGACGCCCCCGGCGTGATGAGCGCCATGGAGACGGCACTGACCAGCCTCGGCTGCACCGTCCTGGAAGCCGGCTGCGGCCGGTCCGCCCTGGACCTGCTGGAGGACGGCCTCCGGCCGGATGTGGTCATCGCCGACTACCGCCTTCCGGGCGACCTGGACGGCATCGAGACGGTGGCGCGAATCCGCCGGCTCATCGGGCCGGTGCCGGCCTGCGTGATCTCCGGCGACGTCGCCAAGCCGATCCGCGACCAGGCGACGCGCGAGGTCGGGGCCTTCTTCAGCAAGCCGATCCGCCCCAACGAACTGCACAAGTTCCTGGAACGGGCCTGCGCCGGGAACTGTGATTGAAAAAGCCAACCGCAAATTTTTCTGGCGGGCGGCGCCGAAATCGCCTACAAGCGCCTTCCCGCCGACAGGCGGCGACAGGAGTGTAGCTCAATTGGTAGAGCACCGGTCTCCAAAACCGGGGGTTGGGGGTTCGAGCCCCTCCACTCCTGCCATGTCGCCCGCCGCCCCCTGACGGGCTTTCCCTTTTTCAAGACGTTCACCTGACCGGCGAGCCATATCGACGCCATACTGGGGTGTCGCACCGGGCCCCCTCCCCAATCTTCCCCCTCCCCGCAATTCCCCGCCCCCTCCATTGGCGGCGGGCGGAGATGACCCAGATTTCATGTTCCGGTTAGCCCGGGGTCACGGTCGAACGATGATTCTGACCCTGGCCGATCTTCGGACCGACCCAACGAACAGTCCCGGCCCCCGGCAAACAGCGGGCACGGCCACCGGGTTGGAAGAGCCCTCCGCTTTGACCTTTTGCGGGAAAGCCTGCTCATGGACCGAACGACGACATGGACGGCGCCGGACAAGCCCCGACGCGGCAGGCTTGTGGTCGGCGTCATCCTCGCGATTCTCCTGCTGGCCGGCGGCTGGTACGTGGTCGGCGCCCGCGGCGCTGGTGGACCTTCCAAGGCGCAGGTGCCCGCGCAGCCCCCGCCCGTTCCCGTCACCGTCGCCGCCGTCGCGCGGCAGGAGGTGCCGCTCTGGCTGCCGGGTATCGGGTCGGTGCAGGCCCTCAACACGGTGACCGTCCGCTCCCGCGTCGATGGCGAGTTGCAGAAGATCTTCTTCACCGAGGGGCAGGAGGTGAAGGTCGGCGACCCACTGGCGCAGATCGACCCGCGCCCCTTCCAGGCGACGCTCGACCAGGCCACCGCCAAGAAGGCGCAGGACGAGGCCATGCTCGCCAACGCGCAGCGCGACCTCGCCCGCTACGAGACGCTGGCGCAACGCGACTTCTCCTCCCGCCAGCAAGGAGACACCCAGCGCGCCCAGGTGGCCCAGCTTGAGGCGCAGATCAAGGGCGACCAGGCGACCATCGACAACGCGCAGGTCCAGCTCGGCTACACAATGATCCGCTCGCCGGTGGACGGGCGGGTCGGCTTCCGCAACGTCGACGCCGGCAACATCGTGCACGCCAACGACACGTCCGGAATCGTCACCGTCACGCAGACGCACCCCATCAACGTCGTCTTCACCCTGCCGGAAGACCAGCTCCACAGCGTCGTCCGGGCGATGGCGCGCGGTCCGCTGACCGTGTCCGTCAACAGCCGCGACAATCGGGAGCATCTGGCCGACGGCGTGCTGAAGCTGGTGGACAATCAGGTCGACCAGACGACCGGCACCATCCGGCTGAAGGCGGAGTTCCCCAACATCGACAACGCGCTCTGGCCCGGCGAGTTCGTTCAGGTCCGACTGCTGCTGCGCACCGACAAGGGGGTGTTGACCGTTCCCCCGAACGCCGTGCAACGCGGCCCAAACGGACTGTACGTCTACGTCATCAAGCCCGACGACACGGCGGAGGTGCGGACCGTCCAGCCCGACCGGCTGGGAGAGCGGGAGGCGGTGATCAGCGGCGGCCTTCAGGAGGGTGAGCGGGTCGTCGTCTCCGGCCAGCTCAAGATCCAGCCGGGGATGCGGGTCGAGGCGCGGACGACGGACGGGAAGGCCCCGGCCCCGTTATCGGCGTCCAAGCCGGTGACGGAGGCGGCGGCGCCATGAACATTTCCGCCCCCTTCATCCGCCGCCCGATCGCCACCGCGCTGCTGATGGTCGGGCTGCTGCTGGCCGGCGTGGCGGCCTACCCCTTCCTGCCCGTGGCGCCGCTGCCGCAGGTGGATTTCCCGACCATCCAGGTCTCCGCCTCGCTGCCCGGCGCCAGCCCGGAAACCATGGCCTCCACCGTCGCGCAGCCGCTGGAACGCCAGTTCGGGCAAATCGCCGACGTCACGCAGATGACTTCCACCAGCGTGCTCGGCAACACGCAGGTGACGGTCCAGTTCGACCTCGGCCGCAACATCGATGGCGCGGCGCAGGACGTGCAGACCGCCATCAACGCCGCCGGCGGCCAGCTGCCGAAGAACTTGCCGAGCCCCCCGACCTACCGCAAGGTCAACCCGGCCGACAGTCCCATCCTGATCCTGGCGGTGCATTCCGACGTGCTGCCGATCACCCAAGTGGATGAATACGCCGACACCATGCTGGCGCAGCAGATCAGCCAGATCAGCGGTGTGTCGCAGGTGACCATCGGCGGGGAGCAGAAGCCGGCCGTGCGCATCCAGGTGGACCCGGCCAAGATCGCCGGCATGGGCCTGTCGCTGGAGGATCTGCGCGGCGTCATGGTGAACGCCACGGTCAACGGCGCCAAGGGCAGCATCGACGGGCCGGACCGCAGCTTCACCATCTACGACAACGACCAGATCACGGCGGCGGAGCCGTGGAACGACGTCATCGTCGCCTATCGCAACGGCGCGCCCGTGCGCATCCGCGACATCGGCCAGGCGGTGGAGGGGCCGGAGAACGCGAAGGTCGCCGGCTGGCAGAACGGCCGGCGCGGCGTTCTGCTGATCGTCTTCAAACAGCCGGGCGCCAACGTGATCGACACGGTCGACCGCATCAAGGCGGAACTGCCGCGCCTGACCGCCTCCATCCCGCCGTCGGTCCACACGGAGATCATGTCGGACCGCACCCAGACCATCCGCGCCTCGGTGGAGGATGTGCAGTTCACGCTGCTGCTGACCATCGCGCTGGTGGTGATGGTCATCTTCCTGTTCCTACGCAACGTGCCCGCGACCATCATCCCCAGCATCACGGTTCCGCTGTCGCTCGCGGCAACGTTGGGGCTGATGTATGTCTGCGGCTACAGCCTGGACAACCTGTCGCTGATGGCGCTGACCATCGCGGTCGGCTTTGTCGTCGACGACGCCATCGTGATGATCGAGAACATCCACCGCCACATCGAGGACGGCGTGCCGCCCTTCAAGGCGGCCCTGCAGGGCGCGGGGGAGATCGGCTTCACCATCGTGTCCATCAGCCTGTCGTTGATCGCCGTCTTCATCCCGCTGCTGCTGATGGGCGGCATCGTCGGCCGCCTGTTCCGCGAATTCGCGGTCACCGTGACCATGACCATCGCGGTCTCGGCCATCGTCTCGCTGACTCTGACCCCGATGATGGGTGCGCGGCTGCTGAAGGACGAGCACGAGACCCGGCACGGCGCCCTCTACCGCGTGGTGGAGCGGGGGTTCGACGGGCTGCTGGCCGCCTACCGTGCCGGACTCGACATCGTGCTGCGGCACAACGTCGCCACGCTGCTCCTCTTCGTCGCCACGGTGGCGGCGACGGGATGGCTGTTCGTGCACATTCCCAAAGGCTTCTTCCCGCAGCAGGACACCGGCCTGATCGTTGGCCAGTCGGAAGGCCCGCAGGACATCTCCTTCGCGGCGATGAGCCGGTTGCAGGAACAGCTGGGCACCATCATCGGCAAGGATCCGGCGGTGGCGACCTGGGTCGGTTTCGTCGGGTCGGGCAACGGGCAGTCGGTCAACACCGGGCGCTTCTTCATCACGCTGAAGCCGCGCAACGAGCGAACGGCCAGCGCCGACGAGGTGATCAACCGCCTGCGCCCGCAGGTGGCGAAGCTGGAGGGCGCACGGCTCTACCTCCAGGCGTCGCAGGACGTCCGCGTCGGCGGCCGCGCCTCGCGCGCTCAGTACCAGTATACGCTCCAGGACGCGAACCTGGACGAGCTGAACGAATGGGCGCCCAAGGTGCTGGAGCGGCTGGGCACGTTGCGGGAATTGCGCGACCTGTCGTCGGACCAGCAGACCAAGGCGACCACCGCCACCCTGACCATCGACCGCGACCAGGCCTCCCGCTTCGGCATCCAGCCGCAGCTGATCGACGACACGCTGTACGACGCCTTCGGCCAGCGGCAGATCGCCCAATACTTCACCCAGACCAACAGCTATCACGTCATCCTGGAGGTAACGCCGGAGCTTCAGGGCCTGCCGAGCACGCTGGAGCGGATCTACGTGCGGTCCCCCACCACCGGGCAGCAGGTGCCGCTGTCCACGCTGGTGAAGATCTCCACCCGGCCGATCACCTACCTGTCGATCAACCACCAGGGCCAGTTCCCGGCCATCACCCTGTCCTTCAACCTGTCCCCGAACGTCTCGTTGGGGCAGGCGACGCAGGCGATCGACAACGCCATGCGGGAGATCGGCGCGCCGGCGGCGCTGATCGGGTCCTTCCAGGGCACGGCGCAGGCCTTCCAGGACTCGCTGGGCAGCGTGCCCTACCTGATCCTGGCGGCGCTGGTCGTCGTCTACATCATCCTCGGCGTCCTCTATGAAAGCGTCATCCACCCGCTGACCATCCTGTCCACCCTGCCCTCGGCCGGGCTGGGCGCGCTCGCCACGCTGTGGCTGGGCGGGTTCGGCTTCGACGTGATCGGGCTGATCGGCTTGATCCTGCTGATCGGCATCGTGAAGAAGAACGGCATCATGCTGGTGGACTTCGCCATCGTGGCGGAGCGGGAGCGCGGCATGTCGCCGCGCGACGCGATCCGGGAGGCCTGCCTGCTGCGCTTCCGCCCCATCCTGATGACCACCATGGCGGCCATGCTGGGCGGCGTGCCGCTGATGCTGGGTACGGGAACAGGGTCGGAGCTGCGGCAGCCGCTGGGCTACGCCATGGTCGGCGGGCTGCTGGTGTCGCAGCTGATGACGCTCTACACCACCCCCGTGATCTATCTGGCCTTCGACCGGTTGACCCGCCGTCGCCACCATGAACCGGCCAAGGCGCCCGGTACGGTGGAGGCCAGTTCGTAGACTCAAGGGGGAAAGACCCATGCACCTGGACGGTTCCTGCCACTGCGGCGCGGTGCGCTTCTCGGTGGAGGCCGACGCGCCCGTGCCGTTCCTGCGCTGCCACTGCTCCATCTGCCGCAAGACGGCGGGCGGGGGCGGCTACGCCATCAACCTCGGCGCCCGGGCCGACACGCTGAAGGTCGAGGGGGAGGAGCACATCAGCGTCTTCCACGCGACCGTCGATGGCGAGAAGAGCCCGGCCGAGCGCCGCTTCTGCGGGCGCTGCGGCTCGGCCCTCTGGCTGTGGGACCCGCGCTGGCCCGAGTTGCTCCACCCCTTCGCGAGCGTCATCGACACCCCCCTGCCCGTGCCGCCGGAGCAGGTGCACATGATGCTGGGCTCCAAGGCCAACTGGGTGCGATCGGAGGTGCGGCCGGGCGAGGCGACCTTCGACGAATACCCCGACCAGTCGCTGGAGGAGTGGCACCGCGCCCATGGACTGCTCGACAAGGCGTGACGAGGGGCGTGACGAGGGGCGTGACGAGGGGCGTGACGCGGGATCCCGCCCCCATGTAAGGTGCCGGCGGAAGGAGCCTGTTTTATGCCGCCCGAGTCCCCAAAGTCCGAGTTTCCGCAGCCTGAATCCCCGTCCGCCGATCCGATCCTGAAGCTGGGCGACTGGAACCGCCCCGCGGCCATGCCAGACGGCCTCGCCGCCGAGGTCGCCGGCTGGCGCTTCGTCCTGAAAAGCCCGGCCGCGCCCAGCTTCTACTCGAAGCCCGGAACGCCCTGGGCCAGCCCGCCGGAGGGATGCCTGCGCGCGGCCGACCAGTGGAACCTTTTCCCGACCGACCAACCCGTCGAGAACGGCACACACTGGACCATCGCCCGCTTCGATGGCGGAGTCTGGCGCGTGGAGCGCAGCGTTGCGGCCAACCGGCCCGCCGCGGTCCGCGACCTGCTGGCGGTTCGGGCGGAGCGCCTGCTGGCGTCACGCCGCTGGACGCGCAACGACCTGGACCTCTTGCAGATTCTTCATGACGGCGGCGTCTTCGCAGCCGGCGACCTGCTGGCCGGTGACGAGGCCCGCGCGCGGTCCCTGCGCTCGCTGAAGGCCCTGCGGCTGGCCTTCGAGGTGACCGAAGGTGAGACGACCGAGCTTCCCGACGCGATTCGGTCCGTCCTGCACGCCGGGGTCGGACCGGCACTGTGGATGGATGAGGACGGCAAGGCCGTCGCCGCGGAGATCCTGGACTGGCACGTCCGAAAGCAGACGCGGACGGCGGCCCGCACCAGCCGCGGCGCCCAGGCGAAGGAGCGCGGCGAAACGGTGAAGCAGTCGGTCGCCGACAGCGTGCAGCGCGTGTTTCCCGGCATTCCCAAGGAGGCCGCCGCCGCGGCCGCGGCGCGTCTGGCGCCGAGCGTCGACAAGCTCGGCCGGATGCCCGCGATGCAGGCCATCGTGGACGCCGTGGCGGAAACCCGGCTGGAGCGCTGGCGGCAGGCCGTCGCCTCGGAGCCTGAAGTGGCCAAGCGGATGCTGGAGATGCAGATGCGCGGCGACGCCGGGCGGGCGCGCAAGCGCTACCGCGACCAGCGGGCGGCCGACCGGGTGGAGGCCGAATTGCGCGACTGGCGCGGCACGCTCGGCCCGGTGACCACCCGGCGCCTGGGCGGCTGACAAACCCACAGCTGGCGGGCGGCCCTGACAGGCCGCTCACCAACCGTACACCGCGTCAACCTTGCTTCAGCTTGTCGATGAAGTGGTCGACCTGCGTTTGCACGCCGTGGAAGCTCGCCTCCAGGCTGCGGATGCCGGAATGCAGGCGGGCGACCGACTCGTCGTTGCGTTCCGCCGACTGGGCGACCCCTTCGATGTTCTCGCGCAGCCGCTCGGTGCCGTGGGCGGCCTGCTGCACGGCCCGGCTGATCTCCACGGTCGCGGAGTTCTGCTGCTCCACCGCGGCGGCGATGGAGGCACTGATCTCGTTGAGCGTGGTCACCACCTTGGTGATCTGGTCGATTTCGCTGGCGGCGCCGTTCGACGAGGTCTGGATGGCGCCGATCAGGGTGGAGATTTCCTCGGTCGCCTTGGCCGTCTGCCCGGCGAGGTTCTTGACCTCTGTCGCGACCACGGCGAATCCCTTGCCGGCTTCGCCCGCGCGGGCGGCTTCGATGGTGGCGTTCAGCGCCAGCAGGTTGGTCTGGCCGGCGATGGAGGAGATCAGGGTCAGGACGTCGCCGATCTTCGCGCTGTCCCCGACCAGCTTCTTCATCCGGTTCACCGTCTCGTCGATGCGGCGGTTGGCGCTGTCCGACGCGGCGTACGAGGCCTGCGCCTGGGTCGAGATCTCGCGGATCGACGCCGCCAGCTCCTCCACGGCCGACGCGACGGTCTCCACGCTGGCCGTCACTTCCTCGGCGGCGCTCGCCACGGTGCGGCTCAGGTTGGCGTTGTCGCCGGCGCTGTCGGCGACCGCGCCGATGGCCGCGCTCATCTCCACCGCCGTGCTGTTGACCGCGGACAGCAGGTGACCGACCTCGGCGTCGAAGTTGTCGGCGACCGACGCCAGGGCCTTGCGCCGCTGCTGTTCCGATTCTTCGCGGATCCGGATCTGGTCGGCTTCCAGGCGCAGCTTGGCCAGGGCGTTCTCGCGGAAGGTCTGCACCGAGGCGGCCATGCGCCCGACCTCGTCCTGCCGGTGGAGCGCCGGGACCACCACGTCGGTCCGCCCCGCCGCCAGTTCGTCCATGATCGCGGTCATCGTGACGATGGGCCGCGTCACGCCGCGCACGATCATGTACAGCACCCCGCACACCAGCAGCAGGGCCAGGGCGCCGATGCCCGCGATCATCATCGTTTCGGCCCACAGGGCTTCATAGGCCCGGTCCGCGGTCAGGCGGACCTCGATCGTGCCGATCTGCTCCTTCTTGCTGCCGGAACCGTAGAGGACGGGGGCCGACGCGGAGATCACCTTCGCGGTCGCGTCCGGATCGGCGGCCTTGCCATGCGTGGCGAAGACCCGCCCGTTCTTGGCCGTGATCGTGCTGCCCAGATAGTCGGGGTCGGACGCCAGCGCCGACAGCAGGTTGGTCCCGGCCCCGGTGTCCATTCCCCACAGGGCTTCCCCGGCGCCGCCGACGAGGACGGTCGTCATCATCTGCGCGCGGCTGGACAACGACTCGCGGACCGAGGTCATGTTCATGTACGCCACGCCCGCGATCGCCGCCACAGCGATCGCCGCGAGCAGCACGGCAATCGGCATCAGGACGCGAACCGTCAGGCTTCGGCTCATGAAGGTCGGCATGGCAGTTTTCCTTCCGCTGGCACAACACGTCCTCGCGTGCGAGAACGACCGATATCTCACCAACCATTAAACGGTCATATTACGAATAAGGGTAGCGGATAAAGCGTCTCAGATAAACATGACTCGTCTGCGTCATGCGCTGTTTACCCGGATTATAACCCTCGGTTGTCGCGTATCCGGCCGCGTGCTACGCAACCGTCGATGGAAAGCGGAACCGCAGCACCGCGGCGTTCCCCATGGGCGGGTGCTCGTCGCCCAGGATCAGCCCCAGCATGCGCCCCACCCCCTTGCTGCCGACCAGAAGCGGCAGGCGGTGGCCGCGGCCCGCGATGTCGTCCAGGGTGCGGCGGATCCGCTCACGGAACTCCTCCTCGCCCTCGCCGCCGGGGGGCGTCGCCTTCGCGTCGATGAGGGGCTGGGTTTCCGGGATTCCCATCCCGTTCCACGCACCGAGTCGGCGCTCGATCAGCCCGTCGTGGAGATGGAGGGGAACGTCGCCCAACACCGAAAGCACGATCTCCGCCGTACGACGCGTGCGGATCAAGGGGCTGGCGATGACCGCGTCGATGCGGTCGGGGCCGTCGGCCAGGAGCCGGGCGGTGTCGTGCGCCTGGCGCTCCCCGGCCTCGGTCAGGGGGATGTCGACGTCACCGCCGCACCGGACCTTGCGCCGGTTGTAGTCCGTTTCGCCATGGCGCATGAACAGGAAGCACCGATCGTCCACCGCAGATCTCCCGGCCGCGCGCAGTGATGGGGTTCAGGGCCGGGCCGGAGGCGGCGCGGCTTGCCGCCGGCCGGCCTCGTCAAAAGGCGGCGACGAAGGCGTCGACCGCGTCCCAAGCCTGGGCAAGCGCCGGCGACGAGGCGTCGATGGCGGCCCAATCCGCCGATCCCGCCGCCTTTTCGATGGTCAGGCACACCGCGGCCAGGGCCGACGCCCGCACCATGCCCGACGCGCCCTTCAGGGCGTGGGCGTGGCTCCGCACCGCGTCGGCGGACTGCCGGGCCTCCATCGCCGCGCGCAACTGCGCGTAGACCGGCGCGCTCGCCTGAAGATAGCGGTTGAGCAGGCCACGGATCGCGTCCCGGTCGTCCCCCAGCAGGTCGCGGAAGCCGCGGACGTCGATGGCGGCGCCTTCGCCCCGCGGAGGTTCCGGCGGCGGGGGAGAGGGCGGAAACGCGTTCTCCTCCTCGTCATCATCGTCATCGGCCGCCGCGGACGCGTCCGCCAGCGGTATCCACCGCGCGAGGCACTGGCCGAGGCGCGCCGTGTCCACCGGCTTGGTCAGACAGTCGTCCATGCCGACCGCCATGCACCGCTCCACCTCGCCGGCGAAGGCGTTGGCGGTGATGCCGACGATGGGCAGACGGCCGGTGCCCTGCCCGCGCGCGACCTCCCGCGCGCGGATGGCGCGGGTCAGCTCCAGCCCGTCCATCTCCGGCATGTCCCAGTCTGTGAGCAGCAGGACATAGTCCCGGCGCTCCAGCGCCTCGAAAGCCTCCCGCCCGTCGTTCACGGTGTCGGCGGTACAGCCCAGCTGCTGAAGCTGGCGCGCGATCACCTCGCGGTTGATCGGATGGTCGTCGGCGACCAGGATCGGCCCGTCCGGGGCCAGCTTCGGCAGCGCATCGCCCCAGGGCGCGGCGGAGCCGGTTCCCCGCGCACCGGTTTCGGCGCCCTTCTCCGCGACCGGAAGCGTCAGTTCGATCCAGAAGGCGCTGCCCCGGCCGGGTTCGCTGTCCACGCCGATGCGCCCGCCCATCAGATGGACCAGCATGCGGCAGATCGACAATCCGAGCCCGGTGCCGCCGAACCGGCGCGCGGTCGACTGTTCCGCCTGCACGAAGGGCTGGAACAGGCGATCCACCTGTTCCCGCGTCAGCCCGATGCCCGTGTCGCTCACCGTGATGCGCAGGACCGCCTGTCCATCGCCGTCACCATCGCCAGGGGGCAGCGCCCGCGCGTCCAGCGTGATCCGCCCCTCGCCCGTGAACTTGATCGCGTTGTTGGCGAAGTTCAGGAGAATTTGCCGCAGCCGCATCGGATCGCCGACCAGCCAGGGCGGAATCGCCGGGTCCACGGTCCCCGTCAGGGTCAGCCCCTTCTTCTGGGCGGTCGAGCCCAGCGTGGCGACGACGCCGTCCACCACCTCCCGCAGCCGCATGGGCACGAGGTCGAGGTCGAGCTTCCCGGCCTCGATCTTCGAGAAGTCGAGGATGTCGTTGATGATGCGCATCAGCGACAGGGAGCTTTCGCGGATCACCGCGACCGACCGTTCCTGGTCCGCGTCGAGCCGGCTGCGCCCCAGGATTTCCAGCATGCCGAGCACGCCGTTCATCGGCGTCCGGATTTCGTGGCTCATCGTCGCCAGGAAATCCGACTTGGCCTGGGTCGCGGCCTCCGCTTGGTCCTTGGCCTGGCGCAGGCGCTGCTCGCTGTCGTGCAGGGCCTGGACCGCGCGGTTGCGCTCCTGCCCGATGGCGACGAGCGCCACGAAGGTGGTCGCCGCCTCGATGAAGTTCACCTCGTCGTCGGACCAAGGCCGCGGCAGGCGGCGGTGCTCGCAGCGCAGCAGGGCGAGCGGGCGCCCTTCCACCTTGACGCAGAGATGCACCAGCGACATCACGCCGGCCGGGCGGAGCACCGTTTCCAGCAGTTCGCCCAGCCGGATGTCCTCCGCCACGTCGTTGGCGACCAGCGACCGTTCGCGGATCAGGGTCTGCAGGTACAGCGGGAAGCGCGCGATCGGGAAAGGCTCGGCGTTCCAGGCGCGCACGCCATGGCCGGCGACGGGCGTGGCCTCCAGCCCCTCCGAGGTTTCGGACAGCGTCCAGACGGCGACGCGGTCGACGTTCAGCGTGAAGGCGATGATGAGGGCGATGTCCCGCAGCGCCTGGTCGAAATCGGAACCGCGGACCGATTCGAGCCGCGCGATGTCGTGCAGCGCCATGGTCTGCCGCAGCAGCCGCTGGCGGTGGTCGCGCAGCGCCTGCTCCGTGCGGGCGTGCCCCTGGGTTTCATCCGCCTGCCGCTGCTGGATGTCCTGCAGGGTCCGCCCTGTGGCGTCCAGCCTCTCCGCGCAGGACTGAAGCTCCGCGCGCAGGCTCCGCACCTCCGCGCCGGCGCGTTCCGCCGTCCGGGCGACCGCGCGCAGGACCGCCGAGGCTTCCACCAGCTGGAGGTGCCCGCCGGCGTGGGCGACGACGACGGGGTCGAGCAGGCGCTCGGGCGGCCGCGCCAGGATCCGCTCGGCCGCCGTCCCGATGGCGTCGGCGGCATTGAGCCGGAGCGGTTCCGTGTCCAGGGCTCCGCCGCGCGCGCGCAGGCCGGTGAAGGCGCCGCCGCGGGTCAGGATCAGGCCGGGAAGCGCCGGGTTGGACGCGAACAGCGCCTGGACGACCGCCTCGGGCGTGTCGGCTTCGACCGACAGATGGTGGCCCGGCAGTTCGGCGAGGGTGGCGGCCGGCGTCCCGGCATCGTGCATGGGCGCCGGACCGTCGAGCACCGCCGCGGCGCCGTCCCCGCTCATCGTCCGGAAACCGGAGCCGGCTTCGCCGGTGCCGGTGCCGGTGCCGCGCCGAACAGGTGGCGCGGCGTCGCCGGCGGATTCAGGCTGGTGAAGTGCGACTCCGGCCCCTCGCCCAAAAGCCAGCTGCGCAGGAAATGGATCTGGTTCGCGTCGCTCAGCGCCGGGGTGTGGCCGGTCTCAGGCACATGCATGGCCGTCACGCCCGGCTTCGCGATCATCTCGTCCACCGTGTCGGGCAGCAGCGCGTCGGACAGCATGCCGTGGATCACCAGGACCGGCATGTCGATGCCCGCCCACTCCTCCCACTGGGTCAGGCTGTCCTGCGCCTCCTCGGCGTAGGCCTGGAGCGCCCGCGGGTCGTGGCGGTAGATGCGTCCGCCATGCCCGTCCGACCATTGGGTCTGGTAGTAGGTGTTGTGCAGCAGCTCGTCCTCGGTCACCGGCCCCTCGTTCTTGGCGGAGGCGCCCAGGCGGCGGAACAGGTCGGCGGGCCGGCGGAAGATGTAGTGGCGCGCCACAGCCTGGGCGCGGCGGCGCCGCCGCTCCGCCGGGATGTAGGGGCCGATGTCGTTCAGGATCAGCTTGTCGATGACGCCCGGATGCTCCGCGCAGAAGGCGATCGCCGAGCTGCCGCCCAGCGACGAGCCGATGATGCTCGCGCGTTCGTAGTCGAGGTGCGTGATCAATTGCCGCAGCACCTCCACGTTCGTGGCGATGCTGTAGTCGCCTTGGGTCGGCATCCAGCCGCTCATGCCGCGGCCGGGCCAATCCAGGCAGACGACGTGGAAGTCGTCGCACAGGCCGAGCGCCATGTAGTCCCAGCGCCGCGCCGTGTTGGCGATGCCGCCGACGCAGATCACCAGCGGACCGTCGGGATCGCCCCAATCGGTGTAGGCCATGCGCACCTCGGTCGGCTTGACCTGGTGCGACGGCCAGTGGCCCTGGAGCCGCGTGGGGTGCACGTAGTTGAAGAAGCGCTGCTCGAAGCGCCCCTCGAACGGCTCCGCGGTACGGCGGACCATGATCTCGTATTCTTCCCAGGTCATGGCGTCGCCCCACGACCACAGGGACGGGCCGTCGGCGCCCTGCGGACCGGCGGGGACCACCGGCAGAGTGTCTGGTAACCCGGTCATCGAATGATCTCCGGCTTGGCGGGCGAAGGCCCGTACACTGTAAGTGCGATGGTCAGGGCGACTGCGGCGGCGGCGGCCAGCACGGCCAGCGCGATCAGAGCGGCGTCGCCGCCCGGCCCGGACGCGGCCCCGGGCCCGGCGAGCTTGGTCGCCAGCAGCGGGCCGACGAACAGGCCGAGCCGTTCGAAGACGCGGAACAGCCCCAGCACGGGCGTCCGCCCGAACCGCTCCATCTCGCCCGGGGTGACGCGGAACAGAACGGTCACCTGCGGCGCCATGCCGAGCGCCTGCGCGGTTCCCAGCAGCGCCACCGCCGCGACCACGGGAACCAGCCCGTCGATTCCCAGGCTGCCGGCGGCCGGAACGGTCGCCATGGCCGCCGCGGACAGCGCAAGGCCGATGATGGTGAACAGGAAGGGCCGCCCGCTGCGGTCGATCAGCCGTGACCAGGGTGGTGCGGTCAGGGCCATGGTCAGCGCGTAAAGCGTCAGCACCCAGCCTGTCTCGACCGCGCTCATCCCCAGGTCGTGCAGGCGCAACGGCACCAGGCAATAGAGGAAGGCCGCGATCAGCAGCCGCGACGGCACCGCTCCCAACAGCACCAAAGACACGAAGGCCGGGTTGCGCAGCAGTTCGCGCACCCGGAAGGGCTGCGGGGCGGTGGCCTCCCGGTGGGCCGGCAGGGCCATGGCCGCCAGGGCCGCCAGGGCGGCGGCGGCGGCGGCGGCCAGGAAGGCCGCCATGGGACCGGCGGCGACCGCCAGCGCGCCCCCCGCCATCGTGCCGGCGATGGTGCCCGCGAAGAAGAACCCGAGATAGGTGCCCGACGCGCGCGTCCGGGCGCCCGCCCCCACCAGCCGCAGCAGCCCGTCCTGGACCAGGATCATCGTGACTCCGGCCCCGAATCCGCCGAGGCCGCGCCACAGCGTCAGCATCGGCACGTTCGCCGCCAGCCCCGACAGCGCGAGCGCCAGCGCGGTGAGCAGAAGCGCCCCGACCAGCAGAACGCGGTGGTCCCGCCCCCGCTCCCACCGGCCGGCGGTCAGCTGGGCCGCGGCCACCATCAGCCAGTAGGCGGCCGTGGGCAGGCCGGCGGCCATGTCCGCGGGCAGGCCGGGGGTGGCCGGCTGCAACGCCCGGGCGAAGACCGGGAGGAAGGCGTTGGACGAGGAGTCCGCCGCGGTCGCGAGAAAGAACGACGCGCACAAAAGCCAGCGGATTCGCCGGCCGTCGTCGGCGCCGGATTGTGGTCTGGCCTCTTCCATCATGACCAATGCTGTGGTGCGCAGGTTGTCTTGCGGGAGGACGCCTCGGAAATGCGGGTTGTGAAACCACGCGCGCCACCGCTGCCGGTGGAGCGATTAAAGTGCATCGCGGGCTTGTATGTCAACGGGCATAAACCGATTGCTCGCCGCACGCGAACCAAATATGGTGTCGGCACGAATGGCGGCAGTGTTTGTGTTACAACCTTTGGAGACGCGCGATGAAGGCGAAGATCCTTTCCGCTCTGCTTGCAAGTGCCATGGCCGTGCTTCCCCTTTCGGGCACGATGGCTCAGCAGGCGAACAATTCCGTTCTGATGGTTCTGTGGAAAGGACAGACGGAAGCCGAGAAGGCCTTCAAGGCCAGGTTGGCCGAACTGGGCGTCTCGGTCACCTACAAGGAGGTCAACGCGGACCAGGACCGCGCGAAGCTCGCCAACGAACTGCGCGCGATCGAGGGTGACATCTCGAAGAAGGCCTTCAACGGCGTCTACAGCTACGGCACCGTGGCGACTCAGGTCACGACCGGCTTCACCCTGGATGCGACGCCCGTCGTCTTCAACATCGTCTTCGACCCCGTCGCGGCCAAGCTGGTGAAGTCCAAGGACCAGCCGGGCGTGAACGTGACCGGCGTGACCAACGGCGTTCCCATCGCGACGCAGTTCGACGCCTTCACCAAGCTGAAGCCGATCAAGAAGCTGCTGGTCATCTTCAACGCGCGCGAGCCGAATTCGAACTTCATCGAAAAGGAAGTCGCCGCCTGGGCGGAGAAGAACGGCGTCGCCATGGTCTCCCGCCGCGTCGCGCCGGACAACAACTCGCTGGCCGAAGTGCTGGACGAGGTGGCGAGCGGCAAGATCGAGGTCGACACCACCTACTCCGGTGCCGACAACTATCTCGCCTCGGTGGCCAAGGAGATCAACGCGAAGATCGGCAACAACGTGACGCTGTACGGCGGCACGCAGACCTATGTCTGGGCCGGCTGGCTGGCCGCCTACACGCCGCAGGTCGCCGACATGGGAATCGCCGCGGCCGAGCAGATGGCCAAGGTCCTGAAGGGCGAAAGCGCCGCGACCCTGCCGGTCGTTCTGCCGCAGCCCAAGCTGTTCGTGTCCAAGTCCGCCGCCGCCAGGCAATCGGTGACGCCCCCGGCCGACGCCGTGCTGGAGAACTGACCGGCAACCAGCCGACCAGCCGCCCGGCGAACCGGGCGGTTGGTCGGCGGTGGCGTCCGGTCAGCGGTGGATGTAGTAGAGCAGCAGGTCGCGCCGAAGATTGTCGATCTGGATCGGCTTCACGCCGTGGAAGGAATCGTCGGTCTTCACGAACATGAACAGCGAGTTCGGCCGATAGGGCATGGTCCAGACCGGATCGAAGCCCTCGAAGTCGTGATGGGGCCCGCCCCAGCAGCGCATGTCCCGGTGCTTCGGCCAGTACAAGGTCGTGCCGCACTCGACGTAGCGCTCGTCCTCCGGCAGATAGAACAGCAGGGTCAGCAGGTTCTTCGGGTCGGAGGTGTGGATCTTCACGCCATCCGACGTGCCGTCGCGCACCAGGATCATGTCGCGGCGCGGCGGTTCCGTCAGCACCGCGCCTTCGCGGTCCAGGCGATCCTGCACGTCCGCGGCGTGCCGCCCCATCAGCACCTCGGCGAATTCCGCGTTCAGCACCTCCTCGAACAGCCCGGTCCAGAATCGCGCGACGCGCGCCGGCACGCGAGACAGGTGGTCCTCGTTCAGCAGGAAGCCGGCCCGCATCTCGTAATCGCCCTTCGCCACCTTGCCCGTCTTGGCCAGCGGGGTGTAGGCGCCCTGCTCCGGCATGCAGCGCCGCAGTTCGGCGTAGAAGTCGTCGGGGAAGACGTTCTCGATCATCAGGTGCTTGTGCGGCCAGGGACGCACCGGGCTGTTCATGATCTGATAGAGCGCGTGCATCCGCGCGCGGACGAAGAATTCCGCGGTCAAATCATCGGCGTTGTTCAAATCGACGGGTGCCGGATTGGCGGGCATGGGCGTTGCTTCCACGGTTGTTGTTGGGGTTGTTGTCGGGGTTGTCGTTGGGACGGTCAGTTTGCCGGGGCGGGCAGGCCTTCCGCCTTGGCCGGAGCCCGGAGGTAGGGCAGCGCGTATTCGAGCGCGTCGCCGATGGTCTGGTTCCACACCCGCCATTCATGGTCGCCGTCGACGATGCGGAACCGCACGGCGTCCGGTTGCAGGCGGAACAGCTCGCGGTGCAGGACCGCAGCGTGGTAGGCGATCTCGAAACGGTCGCGATCCCCGCTGTTGAGGTAGAGCGGGATGCGCAGGGGCTGGGCGCGGTACCCGTCGATCAGAGCCGGCCAGTTCAGCCGCGTCCACATCTCCTCGTCGAAGCGGCCGTCCTTGAGGAAGGGCGGGTCCTTCCAGATGGAGGAGTTCGGCGGCGGCATCGGGCTGTAGATTGCCGGGCTCAGCGCGATTCCGGCCGCGAACAGGTCCGGCCGGGTGAAGGCGAGGCGGATCGTCGCATGGGCGCCGGCCGACAGGCCGCCGAACGCGCGCCCGGTGCGGTCGGCGTAGACGTGGAACCGGCGCTCGACCTCGGGCAGCAGTTCCTTCAGCAGCACGGTTTCCGACTTGCCGGCGTGGCCGTCCACCCACCACATGGCGCGGTGGCCGGGCATGACCACCACGGTCGCCGGCACCTTGCGGCCGGCGATCAGCCGGTCGAGCGTCGCGGCGACTCCGCCCTTGTCCAGCCAGTCCCGCTCGTTGCCGGCGGAACCGTGCAGAAGGTACAGGACGGGGTAGGTCGTCCCGTCGTCGCCGTAGCCGTCGGGCAGGTAGACGGTGTAGCGGTATTCGGCCCCAAGCGTGGTCGAGGCCAGGCTCAACTCCCGCACCGTTCCGGCCGAGGCCGGGCCCGGCATGGCGGTGGCCATCGCCGCGAGCGTCGCGAACAGGGTCAAGGTCGCCCGGATGATCGTTGCAAAGCTGGTCATGTGGATTCTGCGCCTCCCGATGGTGCCGTCCGGCAGCTTACAATCGGAACGATAGCGCTTGTACGTTTTTCAAGGTTTATGCACGCACAGTTGCCATGCGCTCAGCTGTCGAGAGTGTCAAATTTGTCGATTGCTCGCAATGAGAATCTAGCCTAGAATACATGCCTCTGAAATCGCGTCACGAGCTTCGGTTGGTCATACAATCGTGCTCTTTGCCCACTGGCTCACGCACGCGACGAGAAATCCGCTGAAAAACTTGATTCCACGCTTCACAGATTCTGCGCGCGTGCGCGCGTCTCATGCCCAGAGACCGATGGAGATTTCAAAATCATGACGCAGTCCACCAACGGTTCACGCAACGAGCGCTTGCTGGTGGTCGAAGATGATCCGTTCAGCCAGGAATTGATCGCCCTTTATCTGCGCAAGGCCGGCTTTCACGACATCACGGCGGCGACGGACGGACGGCAGGCCGTCGATCTGGCGAAGGCGGCGCACTACGACTTGGTCCTGCTTGACCTGAACCTGCCCCGCATCAGCGGGACCGACGTGCTGCGCCGGCTGAAGAAGGAAGGTCATCTGACGAACACGCCGGTGGTCGTGATCTCCTCGCTCACCAACATGGAGGAAACGGTCCAGTGCCTGGACCTGGGGGCGGAGGACTACCTGCCGAAGCCCTTCAACGTGCGCCTGCTCGAAGGCCGCGTGAACGACTGCCTGGAACGCCACCGCCTGCGCCGCGAAGCGCAGGCCGCCGCCGCGCGGGAGGAGCGCGACCGCAAGGCCGCGCGGGCCCTGCTCGGCGCCATGGCGACGGCCAGCCTGCCGCCGCAGGCCCCGGATTTTCCCTGCGATTGCGCGCTCGGCCACGATCCGGCCCCGACGATCGGCGGCGATCTGGTGGAACTGTTCCGCACCGCGGACGGCCGCGTGGCCTTCCTTGCCGCGACAGCCGGGAGCGAGGGCGTTTCGGCGACGCTGGCGGTGGCGCGCGTCCGCACGCTGGTCCGTGCCGCCGTTGAGGACGCCGCGCTGACCGGCGGCCGCGCGGAACCCGACGCCGTGCTCCAGCGGGTCAACGCAGCCCTGTTCGCCGACCCGGAGGGTGGCGAACAGGATGGGGCGCCGGCCGGAACGGTCGCGGCGCTGTTCGGCCTGTTCGACCCGCAAAGCGGCGCGGTGCAGATCGCCAACGCCGGCTTCTCCGATCCCCTGGCGCTTGGGCCGGCGCGCGGCGTGGCCCCGGTGTCGGCCCCGCGCGGGCGTCCGCTCGGTGCCTACGCGGAGGCGGTCTACACGACTCACCCCCTCCAGGTGAATGTGGGTGAAACGCTGCTGGTCCTGACGGACGGATTCGCGGAGACCACCGACGCGTCCGCGGCCCAGCTGGGCGAGAACCGCCTGCGCAAGCGGCTGGACGCGCTGCTGTCCGCCACCCCGGCGCAGCTGATCGACGCGCTGCGCAAGGAGGCGGAGGACTTTGCCGGGGCGACGCCGCAGAGCAAGGACCGCAGCGCGCTCGCCCTGCACCGCCCTCGCGGCTGATCGGAAGTCGGATGTGACGCGGGGAATGCCCGCGTCACACCCGCGCGATCCTTCCGGCCGGCGGGTGCGGCGACGGCCGGATGCCGTTGTTCGCGGCCCAGATCGCCGCCTGGGTCCGGTTGGACAGGTTGAGCCGGCGCAGCAGGCTGCGCAGGCTCGCCCTGGCCTCCGTCTCGGAGATGTGGAGATCCTCGGCGATGCCGCGGACGGATTTCCCGGACTGCAATCCATGCAGCAAATCGGTGTCGCGCCAGGATAAGGATGCCCTCTCCACGGCCGCGTCGGGATCCGGGGCGACGATGTCGCTGGTCCGCAGCCAGTCCGCCAGGCGCGTCGGGAACACGGTTTCCCCGGCCAGGACCACGCTGAGCGATTGGATCAGGGCGTCGGGCGCCGTGTCCTTCAGCAGGTAGCCCTTGACCCCCGCGTGCAGCGCCGCGCAAAGCCGTCGGATCGACAGCCGCTCCTCCAGCACGACCAGACGGGCGCCGGGAGCACGGGCGCAAAGACAGCGCAAATTTTCGTAGGCATCGATCGTCGTCCCGGCGAGATCCACCAGCAGAAGGTCGGGACGGCGGAGATCGGAAGGCGTCCGGTCCGCCGCCCGATCTGCCGCCCGATCTGCTGACGCATCGAACCGGTGCAGGCGCGACACGCCGTCCCGCGCGTTGCCGTAGGCCCCGATCACCGGAACACCGGCGGCAACTCCGGTGGGCCGGATGGCGATGGGCCGGTCGGTGCCACCATGAAGCAGCCGATCCAGCGTTTCCCCCAGTCCTTGCCTCGCGTCGGCTTTCAGCGCCGTCATTCCGTTCCCCCTTCGCGTTCTGTCCGCGCTCGCCGGGCGCGTTTCCCCCAGGCCGTTCCAGTGCGACGGCGAACGTATCCCGCGTCGATTTTCATCCCTGCGAAAGGGCGTTACCGCCCCAGCCTAGGCGGTGGAGCGGCGTACCTGCATTTTGGTCCGTGCCCGCTTGACCCAGGCCATGACGCCCGACCTATGCCCTTTGGCGCAGGGGGCCCCAAACGCGCCCAGCGGCATGGCTTTCACAATGAAAGTGATTGCTTAGGTTGATTTCGTAATGAAGGCTACCGGCCGACCAGCGCTAGGCGTCGACCCGCACCAGCACCTTTCCGAAATTCCGGCCTTCCAGCATGCCCAGGAATGCAGCCGGCGCGTTCTCCAAGCCTTCGGTCACGTCCTCGCGGTAACGGATGCGGCCGTCGGCGACGGCCGGGGCCAGTTCGCGCAGGAAGTCGCCGTAATGCTCGGCCTCGAACTCGTAATTGATGAAGCCGCGCAACGTCAGGCTCTTGGTCAGGATCGCGCGCATGGTGGCCGGCAGGGCGTCGGTGGGGTTGTCCGCGACGCCGTTGTACTGCGCGATCAAGCCGCAGACCGGCACGCGGGCGAAGCGGTTCAGCAGGGGAAGAACGGCCTGCCAGACCGCCCCGCCGACATTCTCGAAATAGACGTCGATGCCCTGCGGGCAGGCGGCGGCAAGGCGCTCCGGCAGCCCCGGCTCCCGGTGGTCGAGCGCCTCGTCGAAGCCCAGTTCCTCCTTGACGTAGCGGCACTTGTCCGCCCCGCCGGCGATGCCCACGGCCCGCGCGCCGGCCATCTTGGCGAGTTGGCCGACCAGCGACCCGACCGGCCCGCTCGCCGCCGCGACGACCACGGTCTCCCCCGCGCGCGGCTTGCCGATCACCTTCAGGCCGGAATAGGCGGTGAATCCAGGCATGCCGAGCACGCCGAGGCGCGTGGACGGCGGCGCCAGCGCCGGGTCCACCTTGCGCAGGCCCTGGCCGTCGGACGGCGCGTGGGTGCGCCACCCCGTCCGGGCCAGGACCAGCTCCCCCCGGGCAAAGCCGGGATGATCGGATTCCAGCACTTCCGCGACGCTTTCACCCTCCATCACCTCGCCGATGCCCACGGGCTTTGCGTAGGACTTCCGGTCGTCCATGCGGCCGCGCATGTAGGGGTCGAGCGACAGCGTCCGCACGCGCAGCAGCAGGCCGCCGCGCGGCATCTCCGGCATCGGCGTCTCCTCCAGCCGGAAGTCGGCGAGGCTGGGCCGTCCCTGTGGCCGGGACGCAAGGACGATCTGGCGGGCGCGTTCAAGACTCATGTCGATGTCTCCACAGGGAAAGAAGACGGCTCACGGCGTCGGCGTGTGAACACGGCTGTCCTGGTAAACACGCAAGTGGGTGCCTGCCTCCGCGCATGACATCGATCTTGCAATATGTTAACTATTATCATGCAAGTTGCTGGCTGGCGGAATCGGATTGCGTGCCTCCCTGCGGGCGCCTATATCAGCCAGCCGAGCGAGGCAGCGGTGCAACTCCACAAACGTCAGGTACGGCCCGATCATGCGGCGCAAGAGCTTCAGCGAGATGAAATGTCCGGTCGCCCAAAGCCTGGAGCGCGTGGGCGAGTGGTGGAGCATTCTGATCATGCGCGATGCTTTGCGCGGCCTTTCGCGCTTCGACGAATTCCAGAAAAGTCTCGACATCGCTCCGAATATCCTTAGCCGCCGGCTGAATGATCTGGTCGAGCACGGGCTGCTGGAAAAGCGCCGCTACTGCGACGCGCCGCCGCGCGACGAGTATGTGCCGACGGAGATCGGCCGCGACTTCCGCTCGGTGATCCTGGCCATGCTGGCCTGGGGCAACCGGCATTTCGCCCCCGACGGCAAGGCGGTCGTCCTGATGAACACCGACACGGGCGAAGAGGCCGACCCCATCCTGGTCGACCGCGTCAGCGGAAGGCCGGTCAGCGACCCGGCCTTCAAGACCGCCCGCGGGCCGGCCGCCGACGAGACGACCCCCTACAGCCGGTCGTAACGCCCGCCTCAGCCGAGCAGGCCGGTGAAGGGCAGGAAGTCCACAAGATCGCCGGCCCGGATCTCCGTCGCGTCCGCCGCCATGTCGATGAGCCCGTCGCTCTCCGCCATGGAGGTCAGCACGCCGGAGCTGTTGTTGGGGAACTTCCGGGCGACGGGGCGGCCGTCGGGGCCCGTCTCCAGCCGGGCGCGCAGGAACTCCCGCCGGCCGGGCTTCTTGGTGAAGGAGAAGCCGGCCACCACGAGGCTGCGCGGCACCACGGACTCGCCGCCGGACAGCCGCAGCACCAGCGGACGCCCAACCAGCATGAAGGTGACCATCGCCGACACCGGGTTGCCGGGCAGGCCGAGGAACGGGGTCTGGCCGACTTGGCCCAGGGCGAGCGGCTTGCCGGGGCGCAGCGCCAGGCGCCACAGGTGGAGCGAACCCAGTGCCGAAACCGCGGCCTTCACATGGTCCTCCTCCCCCACCGACATGCCGCCGGAGGAGACGATCAGGTCGGCCTCGTCAGCGGCGGCGGCCAGCGCGGCGCGCACCGCGTCCGGCTGGTCGGGCAGGATGCCGAGGTCGCGCAGTTCGACGCCGAGCGCCAGCAGTTGGGCGGCCAGCGTGTAGCGGTTGGCGTCGAAGATGGCGCCGTCCGGCTTGCCGCCGCCCGGCTCGCGAAGCTCGTCCCCGGTGGAGAACAGCGCGACGCGCAGCCGGCGGCGCACCCGCAGCGTGCTGCGCCCGACCGCGGCGGCAAGGCCGACCTCCTGGGCGCGCAGCCGCCGTCCCTCCGCCAGGACGACGGCGCCAGCGCGCATGTCCTCCCCGGCCGCGCGCACGTTGCTGCCGCGCTCCAACGGCGGCACCAGGACGGTGCCGTCGCCGGCCTCGCACTCCTCCTGCATGGCGACGGTGTCGGCGCCGTCGGGCAGCGGGGCACCGGTGAAGATGCGCACCGCCTCCCCCGGCCCGACCGTGCCTGCGAAAACCGTCCCCGCCGGAACGCGGCCGACCACCGCGAGGCGGCGCGGCTCATCCGGCGATCCGTCCGCCGGGGCGCGGAAGGCCCAGCCGTCCATGGACGACACGGCCATCGGCGGCACGTTGACGCCTGCCGTCACGTCCTCCGCCAGGAAGCGGCCCAGCGCGTCGTGCAGGGCGACGGTTTCGGCGCCGGCCACCGGGCGCACGCCCTCCCGGATCACGGCGAGCGCGTCGTCCAGGGGCAGAAGGCCGGAACCCGGCACGGCAAAGCAATCCATGCTCGTCCACTCTACGATTGGTCATCACGCCAGAAGATAGGGTGGGCACGCCGTCCCGTTAACGGGCCGCCCCGTCCTCGTGCGCGAAGGAGCCGAGGTAGTCGGTCTTGCTCAGCGTGACGCCGGCGTGGCGGAGCAGGTCGTAGGCCGTCGTGATGTGGAAGAAGAAGTTCGGCAGGGCGTGCATCAGCAGGTAATCGTCGGCCCGCAGCAGCGCGCCGGACGGGTGCGTGATCTCCCGGTCCTTGCCCGCCTCGACCGCGGCGGGGTCCACCGACCGCAGGAAGTCGATCGTCTTCGCCACACGCTCCTGCAGTTCCGGAAAGCTCGCCTCATTGTCCTCAAAGCGGGGCGCGGCGAGGCCGGTGACGCGGTGAACGGCGAATTTCGCCGTGTCGCTCGCCCGCTGCACCTGGCCGGTCAGCGGGAACATGTCCGGCGCCAGGCGCAGGTCGATCAGCCGGGACGGGTCAAGGCCCTGCTCCGCCGCGTGCCCGGCCCCCTTGTCGAGCAGCGTGGACAGGATGGTCAGCCCACGGACGAAGACCGGGACGGAAGTTCTGTAAAGCGAAAGGCTCATCGGGGTTTGTCCGTTCAGTATGCCGGAAGCCGGAAAGCGGCAGCGCGGACGGTACGGCGCCCCCGGAACGGCTTAAAGGACTTTAAAGCCACCGTTTGGGACATTCCTCCGGTGGCGGCGGGCACCGCGAAAAAATGCGCCGAGGGGATCGGAATAAGTCCGCCGGTGGCGAGTCATCACCACACCGGACAACGAAAGCCTACCGGAGACAGCATGTTCCCTTCGCCACGCAGGATCGCGCGATCCTTACCGTCCGTCGCGGCCGCCTCGCTGGCCCTCGCCCTTGCGGGCGCTGCCCCGGCCCTCGCCGACGACAGCGGGGAAGCACGCTTCCTGGCCGAGAACGACGCGGCCATGACGACGATGATGAACGGCATGGCGGTCAAGCCGAGCGGCGACGTCGACCAGGACTTCGTCGCCATGATGACCGCCCACCACCAGGGCGCCATCGACATGGCGCTGGCCCTGCTGCGCCATGGGCGCAACGAGCAGCTTCGCCGCATCGCCCAGGAGATCATCGTCGAACAGCAGCAGGAGATCGCCGCGATGAAGCTCGCGATCGGCGCTCCCCTGCCCCCCTCGGCGCCGGTCCCTACGCAAACAGGCCCCACGCAAACCGGCCCGGACGTGCCCCCGCCGTCGGCGGACGCCATGGCCGCCCACCATCATTCCCATTCCGCCCAACAGGAGCCCTGACGTGCCCCGTTCCTTCCTCACCGCGGCGCTCGCCGCCACGACCTTCCTGTCCTTCGGCGCCGCCTGGGCCGGACAGGCGCCCGGCGCCGCCTCCGACGCCGACATACCGGTCAGCCACCGCGACCGCGTCTACGCCGCCGAGCAGTTCTCCAACACCGTGTCGGTGACCGATCCGGCCAACAACCGGCTTCTCGGCGTCATCCGGCTGGGCGACCCGCAGCCGGGCAACCTCAGCCCGCTCTACCGCGGGCAGGTCCTGGTGCACGGCATGGGCTTCTCGCCCGACCACCGGACGCTGGCGGTGGTGTCCATCGGCACCAACTCCGTCAGCTTCATCGACACCGCCACCAACGCGGTGAGGCACGTCACCTATGTCGGCCGCGCGCCGCACGAGGCCTTCTTCACCCCGGACGGCAGCGAGGTCTGGGTGACCGTGCGCGGCGAGGACTACGTCGCCGTGCTCGACGGCCACAGCTTCGAGGAGAAGACGCGGATCAAGGTGCCGGCCGGCCCCGGCATGCAGATCTTCTCGCCGGACGGCAAGTACGGCTATGTCTGCTCGTCCTTCAATCCGGAGACGGTGGTCGTCTCCGTGGCCGACCACCAGATCGTGGGCAAGGTCCGCCAAGCCAGCCCCTTCTGCCCCGACCTGGCCGCGACGCCGGACGGCGACCAGGTGTGGTTCACCCTGAAGGACGTCGGCAAGGTCCAGGTCTTCGACGCCCGGCCGCCATTCGGCCTGCTGAAGACGATCGACACCGGCCCCATCACCAACCATGTCAACATCGTCCGCAACGCGAAAGGCAGCTTCGCCTACGTGACGGTCGGGGGCCTGAACCAGGTGAAGGTGTTCCGCACCGACACGTTCGATCAGGTCGCGACCATCCCCGTCGGCAATCTGCCCCACGGGCTGTGGCCGTCCGGCGATGGCAGCCGCATCTATGTCGGGCTGGAGAACGCCGACGCCATGGCCGCCATCGACACCCTGACCAACCGCGTGATCGCGACGACTCCCATCGGACAGGCGCCGCAGGCCGTCGTCTACGTCCCCAACGCGGTGCCGGAGGGCGACGGGCGGGCCAACCTCCAGCCACTCGGGGTCGCGGGCGACGTCGCGCACCTGACGCTCGGCCCGGTTGGCAATACAATGGCCGGCAAGACCGCGAAGGACGGCACGCCGCCGACCAACGTGTCGCTGTTCAGCCAGGGCCTGTCCCAGGTGCTGCAAGCCTCGGTCACCGGGCTGGAGCCGAAGACCCCCTATGTGCTGGCGCTGTCCGACCATCCCGACGGCAAGGGCAAGGTGGAACCGCTGACCGCCTTCATGACCAACCCGGCGGGCTCGGCGATCGTCAACGCGGTCGGCCCCATCCGGCAGATCGTCCAGGGCAACGCCAAGGACGAGCGCCGGTATCTGGTGATCGCCTTGGGCACGCCGGACCAGCCGGGCGCCCCCGTCCAGGTCCAGAGCCGGTGAAGCCCGGCCGCGGAGGCCGTTAGGCATGAAGGACATGATGCTCCTCGTCGAGCCCCTGATCCCGGCACTGCGCCGCTACGCGCGCGTGCTGCTGCGCGACCGGGCCGGGGCCGACGATCTGGTGCAGGACTGCCTGGAGCGCGTCGTCGCCCGCTGGCACCAGCGGCGGGCCGACGGCGACGCGCGCACCTGGGTGTTCTCCATCCTGCACAACCTCGCCATGACGCGGCTCAGCCGCTCCCGGCGTGGCTGGCACGTCGCGCTGGAGGACGCCGACGAGGCGGCGACCGCCGCCCCGCCGACGCAGGAGCATGGCGTGATGCACAAGGACCTGATGCGCGCGCTCGACACCCTGCCGGAGGAGCAGCGCAGCGTCCTCCTGCTGGTGTCGGTGGAGGATTTGAGCTACGCCGAGGCGGCGCGCGTGCTGAACATTCCCATCGGCACCGTGATGTCGCGCCTGTCGCGGGCGCGCGAGAAACTGCTGCGGGCGACAGAGGCGGCCATGGAGGAGAAGGCGCCAGCCACCGGGCCCCGCCCCTGGCTGCGGAGGGTGAAATGACCGGCCGTCCGATCACCGAAGACGATCTGCACGCCTACATCGACGAGGCCCTGGACCCCACACGGCGGGGCGAGGTGCTGGCCTATCTGGACGCCCACCCCGAGGTCGAACGGCGCGTCGCCGCCATGGCCGCGCAACGCCGCGCCCTGCGGTCCGCGCTGGCGCCCGTCGCCGAGGAGCCGGTCCCGCCGGAGCTGAGCCTCGCCCGCATCATCGAGGCGCGGCAGTCCCGCTGGCGCAGCCGGTGGGTTCCCACCTGGCGGTCGGCCGCCGCGGCGGTCCTGATGGTCGGGCTGGGGGGCATCGGTGGCTGGTTCGCTCGCGGGACCGCACCGGCCGCGAGCGGCATCGCCGCGCTGAAGGAGGAAGCGGCGGCCAATTACCAGGTCTACGCCGCGGACCACATCCGTCCGGTCGAACTCCGCGCCGGCGACCGCGAGGAGCTGGTGACATGGATCTCGCAGCGACTGAAGCACCCCGTCGCCGTTCCGGACCTGTCGCGGTCGGGCTATCGCTTCATGGGCGGCCGGCTGGTGGCGACGCCGCACGGCGCCGCGGCCCTGTTCCTCTACGACGACGACCGCGGCACGCGCGTCGCCGTCCTGGTGCGCCCGATGGAGGTGGAAGGCGACACGCCGATGTCCCCGCACCGGGAGGGGCCGCTTGCCGGCTACGCCTGGGCCGACCGCGGCATCGGCTACAGCCTCGTGGCGGACGCGCCGTCGGCGTCCCTGCACCCGCTGGCGAACGAGGTGCGCCAGCAGGCCGACCGCGTGGGAGCCGCCTCGTCGATCTCCGCGATCGATAGCCTGAAACGGAAGCGTATTCTTCCCTGATCGCCGCCCCTCAAAGGAACGCGGCGGCGAAGGCCGGCGGCTGGGACAGGGTGTGGGCGATCATCTCCAGCGCGTGCCGCGTCTCCACGGCGTCGCAGCCGCCCAGGCACAGGCGCACCGCCTCCGGCGGCGGGTTGTTGACCGCGAAGGCGTCGCTGACGACGATGCCGAGGTTGGCACCGCGCAAGGTCGCGGCGAAGCTCGACCGGCTCCAGTCCGGCGGCAGGCGGAGCCAGAAATGGAAGGCCTCCGGCTTCGACCGCTGGCCGGCGTGGGGCAGGATGCTGCGCGCGAAACCCTGGCGCGCCGCCGATTCCGCGCGGACGGCGTCCAGGATGGCGTCGGCGGTGCCATCGACGATCCAGCGCGTCGCCAGCGCCAGGGTCAGCGGCGAGGCCATGACCGTCGTCGCCCGCAGATAGGCCGACAACTGCCAGACGCGCCGCGCCTCCGGCACCACCAGATAGGCGACGCGCAGGCCGGCCCCCAGCGCCTTCGCCAGCCCGCCGATGTAGAAGACCAGCTCCGGCGCCAGCGCCGCAAGCGGCGGCGGCCCGTCGACCGGCAGCGCGCCGTAGGCGTCGTCCTCGATCACCGCGACGCCGTGGCGCCGCGCGACCTCCAGCAGGGCGCGGCGGCGTTCCAGCGGCACCGTGATGGTGGTTGGGTTTTGCAGGGTCGGGTTGCAGTAGAGTGCCTTCGGCCTGCGCGTCCGGCACGCCTCCTCGAAGGCGTCCGGAAGGATGCCGTCCTCGTCCATGGCCAGCCCGACGACCTCCAGTCCCTGCTGCGCCGCAAGCCCGCGCAGGCCCGGGTAGGTCAGCGCCTCCGCGCAGATCACGTCGCCGGCCTTGGCGAGCGACGCCAGCACGCCCTGAAGCGCGCTGTGGGTGCCGGCGCAGACCAGCAGCCGGTCCACCGGCACGGGCAGGCCGCGCCGCGCCAGCCAGTCGGCGCCCGCCTGCCGGTCCTCCGGCAAGCCGCCGAACTCCTGGTAGCGCAGCAGGTCGATCAGGTCCCGCCCGACCTCCGCCAGACCGTCCTGCATGCGGGCGACCAGCACCGGATCCTCGATCTCCGGGGGAAGGTTCATCGAGAAATCGGCCCGCCTGCGCGCCGGGGCGTTGCGGACCGACGGTTCCGGGCGTGGTGCAGCGGCGGGCGCCGGTGCGGCATCGCGCACAAAGGTCCCGGCGCCGATGCGGGATTCGATCAGGCCGCGCCGCTGCGCCTCCTGGTAGCCGCGCGCCACCGTTGTGAAGTCCAGCGACAGCGCCTCGGCCAGCGCGCGCTGGGCCGGCAGGCGGTCGCCGGGCACGAGCCGGCCACCGCGCAGGTCGTCCGCGATCGCGTCGGCGATGGCGAGATAGAGCGGCTTGTCGCTGCTGTGGATCGGGGAATGCCAGGGGTGCGGGGACTGGTGCATTGACTGGATATTGGCCTTCAAAGACTGCATTCAATGGGCGCCCGACGCATGGATCCGAAATGGGCAGCGCCTCTTCCTTCAGCAGTCGCTTCCCGTCCCTGGAGGCGCATCCTATGCGTCCCTGCCTTCCCTGGCAAGAATGACCGCAGCGGCGGCGTGAAACCGTAACGGCACCGCGGAATCCCGCCACTTTCGGCAGAGTCTCCGCCCCGTCCGCAAGGCGCGTAAAGGGCCGCGTTCAGCCGTTCCAACGCTTTTGCCGGCAACCGGCAACGGGGCCGAATTGCTGCACAAGACATAATCATTCGCCCAGAATGATGAAAAACTTGCCACCACACGCCCGTTCAATGGGCGCTTAGGATTGTCATGACCGCACACTGAATGTGGTGATTGATCGCATATTGACTGCAAAATGACGGTATTGCGCCATTCACCTGTCCAGAGAAGTGACTGGCACGCGCTTTGCGAAGGATGCGGCATTCACGATCCCATAGGAGAGCGAGACATGCCTGCCGTCACCAAGCCGCAGAACCAGAAGGGCGATGTCCTGGTCGATTACGAAGAGAAGGTGTTCGAGGACGTGAAGGCGGAGCCGGGCGAAAAGGCGCTCGTCACCTTCCACACCGTGGCGTTCGAAGGCTCCATCGGCCTCGTCAACCTGCTCCAGGCCACGCGGCTTCTGCGCAAGGGGTTCGAGACGTCGGTCCTACTCTACGGGCCGGGCGTGACGCTGGGCGTGCAGCGCGGCTTCCCGACGCTGGGCGACGAGGCCTTCCCCGGCCACCAGGCGATGAACAAGCAGATCGTCAAGTTCATGGAGGAAGGCGGCAAGGTCTACGCCTGCCGCTTCGCGCTCCAGGCGCTGTACGGCCACGGCGAGGGCGCGCTGATCCCCGGCATCCGCCCGATCAGCCCGCTCGACGTGCTGGACATCGTCCTCCTGCACCGCAAGGCGAACGCCTTCATCCTGAACACCTGGACCCTGTAAGGCCGGATCGGAGGGCGGATCATGACGGAGAAACGAACGGTCAGGGTCGCGGCGGTCCAGATCGCCCCCGACCTGGACAGCGCCGACGGGACGGTCGACCGGGTGTGCCGGGCGATCGCGGACGCGGCGGAACGGGGGGCGACGCTGGTCGTCTTCCCGGAAACCGTCGTCCCCTACTACCCCTACTTCTCCTTCGTGCGTCCGCCCGTCCTGGCCGGGGCCGACCACCTGAAGCTCTACGAGCGGGCGGTGGTGGTGCCCGGCCCGGTCACCGACGCGGTGGCCGCGGCGGCCCGCGCCCACGGCGTGGTCGTCGTGCTGGGCGTCAACGAACGCGACCACGGGTCGCTCTACAACACGCAACTGGTCTTCGACGCCGACGGACGGCTGGTCCTGAAGCGCCGCAAGATCACCCCGACCTATCACGAGCGCATGATCTGGGGCCAGGGCGACGGCAGCGGGCTGGCCGTCGTGGACACCGCTGTCGGCCGCGTCGGCGCGCTGGCCTGCTGGGAGCATTACAACCCGCTCGCCCGCTACGCCCTGATGGCCCAGCACGAGGAGATCCACGTCGCGCAGTTCCCCGGATCCATGGTCGGACAAATCTTCGCCGACCAGATCGAGGTGTCGATCCGCCACCACGCGCTGGAGTCGGGCTGCTTCGTGGTGAACTCCACGGGCTGGCTGACGGATGAGCAGATCGCCGGCATCACGCCCGACGCCGGCTTGCAGAAGGCGCTGCGCGGCGGTTGCATGACCGCGATCATCTCGCCGGAAGGCAACCACGTCGTCCCGCCGCTGACCTCCGGCGAGGGCATCCTGGTCGCCGACCTGGACATGGCCCTGATCACCAAGCGCAAGCGGATGATGGACTCCGTCGGCCACTACGCGCGGCCGGAGCTTCTGTCCCTGCGCCTGGACAACCGGCCGGCGGCCCCCATGGCCGCGACCCTGCCGACCGCCCCCCTCCCGCAGAAGGACGACGCCGAGCATGACGATGCCCTCCTCCTTGCCCGCTAGCCGGCTGATCACGGAGCTTCAGTCCTTCGGCATCCGGCTGGCCGACCCGCGCGTCGGCGCGCCGAGCCGCCGCGGCGGTGCCGGGCCCAGCGACCATAAGGCCGTCACCGTGGACGGGCGTACCGTCATGGTGCCGGTCCACACGGCCGGGGCCTTCGCCTCCCCCTACATGGCCGACGCGCCGGATGCCGAGGGCGCCAGCATCGTGCGCCGCGATGGGGTGGCGCTGGGCCGAGTCAGTTTCCCGCGGGTGCCGCGCTTTTACGCGTTGCAGACCATGGACGGGGTTCCCTATTCCAAGATCGCGGTGCTGCACGGGGCCGACGTGCTGGCGACCACCGTCCTGCAGACCTGCATCCGCTACCAGAGCCGGACCAAGACCTGCCAGTTCTGCTCCATCGGCCAATCGCTGGCGGCCGGCCGCACCATCGCCCGCAAGACGCCGGAGCAGCTGGCCGAGGTGGCGCGCGCTGCGGTGCTGCTGGACGGCGTGCGGCACATGGTGATGACCACCGGCACCCCGTCCACCCCCGACCGTGGTGCCGCCATCCTGTGCGAGAGCGCCAAGGCGGTGAAGGCGGCCGTGGACCTGCCGATCCAGGGCCAGTGCGAGCCGCCGGACAGCGACGCCTGGTTCACCCGCCTGTATGAGGCCGGCATCGACACGCTGGGCATGCATCTGGAGGCGGTGACGCCGGAGGTGCGCGCCCGCGTCATGCCCGGCAAGGCCAGCGTGCCGCTGGAGCGCTACTTCAGCGCCTTCGAGGCGGCCGTCCCCGTCTTCGGCCGCGGACAGGTGTCCACCTACATCCTCGCCGGCCTGGGCGACAGCCGGGAGGCGATCCTGGAGATGGCGGAGCGGCTGATCGTCCTGGGCGTCTACCCCTTCGTCGTGCCCTTCGTGCCCGTCTCCGGCACGCCGCTGGAGGACCACCCCGCCCCCAGCCCGGCCTTCATGCACGACCTGCTGTCCGCCATCGGCGGCATGCTGAAGCGGGCCGGCATGCGCGCGTCCGACAGCAAGGCCGGCTGCGGCAAATGCGGCGCCTGCTCCGCCCTGTCCAGCTTCGAGGAGTGACCCTCCCCTCCTCCACCCCCGCATTCCCCGGAGTCCCCCAATGAATGCCCCGTCCCACACCACCCACGTTCCGGTCGTCATCGTCGGCGGCGGCCAGGCCGGCCTGTCGGTCAGCCATCACCTGAAGAAGCTCGGCATCGACCATCTGGTGCTGGAGAAGAACCGCGTCGGCCATTCCTGGCGCAACGACCGCTGGGACACCTTCTGCCTCGTGACGCCGAACTGGCAGTGCCGCCTGCCCGACTACCCGTACCAGGGCACTGATCCCAAGGGTTTCATGCTGAAGGACGAGATCGTCGCCTATCTGGAGGGCTTCGCCCGCATGGTCGACCCGCCGATCCGCGAAGGCGTGTCGGTGACGCGCGTCGGCAAGGGGCCGCGCGGCGGCTTCGAGGTGGAGACCAGCGAGGGCCGGCTGACCGCCGACCATGTGGTGGTCGCCACCGGCGGCTACGACGTGCCGATCGTCCCGCCCTACGCCCACGCCCTGACCAAGGACGTGGCGCAGATCCACTCCGTCGACTACCGCAACCCGGACCAGCTGCCGCCGGGGGAGGTGCTGGTCGTCGGCTCCGGCCAGTCCGGCGTTCAGATCATGGAGGATCTGTACCTCGCCGGGCGCCAAGTCCATCTGTGCGTCGGCCCGGCGCCCCGCTCGCCGCGCCAGTACCGCGGCAAGGACGCCACGGAGTGGCTGATGGAGATGGGCTATTACGAGCTGACCATCGACCGCCACCCGCAGGGCGAAAAGGCCAAGGAGAAGACCAACCACTACATGTCCGGCCGTGCCGGCGGGCATGAGATCGACCTGCGCCGCTTCGCGCTCCAGGGCGTCAAGCTGTACGGCAGCATCGCCGGCATGGATGGTGCCACCATCCGCTTCGCCGACGACTTGGCGAAGAACCTGGACGACGCCGACGAGGTCTACGTCTCCATCCGCCGCGACATCGACAAATACATCGCCGCCCAGGGCATCGACGCGCCGGAGGAACCGCCTTTCGTCCCGGTCTGGACACCGCGGGACACGCCGACGGAAATCGACGCCAAGGCGGCGGGCATCGGCGCCATCGTCTGGGCGATCGGCTTCCGCCCCAACTATGCCTGGATCGACCTGCCGGCCTTTGACGGGCGCGGCGCCCCGAAGTTCACGCGCGGCGTCTCCCCGGTGGAGGGGCTGTATTTCATCGGGCTGCCCTGGCTGAACACCTGGGGGTCGGGCCGCTTCCTCGGCGTTGCGGACGACGCGCAGTTCCTGGCCGGGGTGATGAGCGAACGCCTGCACGCCCGCAAGTCCGCCGCCGCCTAACTACCCTCGCCCGCCTCCGGCGGGAGAGGGAGGGGCCCACGCCTGTGGCGTGGGAGGGTGAGGGCAAGGTCATCCCGAGAAACCAAGCCCTCACCCTCCCGCCTTCGGCGGGTCCCTCCCTCTCCCAGCGGGGCTGGGAGAGGGGAAAATTTGCGCCCACCCCCAGGGAGTGTTCCATGGTCGAGAGCCCCCCGTTTCCGTTCGTCACAAGCGCCTACCGCATCAAGCACGCGACCGAGGCCTGGGAACAGGCCGGCGCCGCCGCCCTGCGCCGTCTAGTCTTCTGCACGGAGCAGGGGCTGTTCCAGGGCAGCGACCGCGACGCAATCGACGATGTCGCGACCACCATCGTCGCGCTGTCGGACCTTTGCGGAATGCCGGACGCGGTGGTGGGGACGGTGCGCATCCACCAGCCGCAGCCGGGCTTCTGGATCGGCTCGCGGCTGGCGGTGGCGGAGGAGCACCGGCGGGCGGGAACGCTGGGGCCGGCCCTGATCCGCATGGCCGTCTGCACCGCCACGGCAATGGGATGCCTGCGTTTCTCGGCGCATGTGCAGAGCCAGAACGCCCTGCTGTTCCGCCGCATGCGCTGGAAGACGGTGGAGGAGGTGCTGCTGCACGGCATGCCGCACCACCACATGCAGGCCGATCTTGCGCACTACCCGCCGATCCACGACGGCTCCCTGGGCTTCATGGCGCTGCCGCGGAGGGCGGCATGAGCCTGTTGCAACTGGTCGAAACGCTGCGGGCGAGCCCCGGCTTTGCCCACAAGCGCGATATCGCCCCGGTGGTGTCGGCTCTGGCCCTGGCCGGGCAGCCCGACACCGCGGTCCCCGTCGGCGACGACTGCGCGGCCATCCCGGACGGCGACGGCCACCTGCTGTTCGCCATCGAGGGCTTCGTGAACGGCTTCGTCGCCGCGGAGCCGTGGTTCGCCGGCTGGTGCGGGGTGATGGTCAACATCAGCGACATCGCCGCCATGGGCGGCCGGCCGGTCGCCGTGGTCGACGCCCTGTGGAGCGACGGAGCCGCGGAGGCGAAGCCCATCCTGGAGGGCTTGCGCGCGGCGGCGGAAGCCTACGGCGTGCCCATCGTCGGCGGCCATTCCAACACCCGCTGCGACCGGCCGCAGCTGGCGGTATCGATCATCGGGCGCGCCGGCCCGCTGCTGACCAGCTTCGACGCGCGGCCCGGCGACCGGCTGATGATGGCGGTGGACCTGCGCGGCCGCTACCACGAGCCGAACCCCTTCTTCGACGCCGCCACCAGCGCCCCGCCGGAACGGCTGCGTGGCGACCTCGCCCTGCTGCCCGGCCTTGCCGAGGATGGGCTGTGCCGCGCCGCCAAGGACATCAGCATGGCCGGCGCCATCGGCACCGCGCTGATGCTGCTGGAATGCTCCGGCACCGGAGGCACCATCGACGTGACAGCGGTCCCGCGCCCGCCGGGCGTATTGCTGGACCGCTGGCTTCTGTCCTTCCCCAGCTTCGGCTTCCTGCTGAGCGTTCCGCCGGAGCACACGGAGGCGGTCGCCGCCCGCTTCGCCGCCCGCGGCCTCGCCTGCGCCGCGATCGGCACGGTGGAGGCCGGGACGCAGGTCGCCCTGACCGACGGGGATGAACGGATGCCGCTCTGGAATTTCGCCGACAGCCCGCTGATCGGCTGCGGCCCGAAGGAGGCGTGATGCCCAGGGATGATCTCAGCCGGAAACCCTCCGTCGGGCTGTTCGCCCATTCCACCAACCCGCGCGGCGGCGTGGTGCACACGCTGGAGTTGGCGGAGGCCCTGACGGCGCTCGGCCACCGCGTGACGGTCCACGCGCCCGACGCCACGGGACGCGGCTTCTTCCGCGCCACCCGCTGCACCAACGTCGCGGTCCCGGCCCGGCCAGTGGCCGGCGACGGGCTGGCGGCGCTGGTCGAGGCGCGCATCGCCGACTATCTCGACCATTTCGACCGCTCCAAGGCCGCCGCCTTCGACGTCCACCACGCCCAGGACGGCATCAGCGGCAACGCGCTGGCGACTTTGCGCGACCAGGGGCGCATTCCCGGCTACGTCTACACCGTCCATCACATCGACCGGTTCGACGACCCGGCCGTCGAGGCCCGGCAGTGGCGGGCGATCCGCAGCGCCGACCGTGTGCTGTGCGTCAGCCGGATGTGGCGCGACCGTCTGGCGCTGGAGCACGGCATCCGCGCGGCGCTGGTCGGCAACGGCGTGGATCTCGACCGCTTCACGCCGCACGCCGGTCTTGCGGATGAGGCCCTGCGGCAAAGGCTGGGGCTCGGCGCCGGGCCCATTTTCCTGTCGGTGGGCGGTGTGGAGGCGCGCAAGAACAGCGCCCGGCTGCTGCGGGCCTTCCTGTTCGCGCGCCGCGCGTTGCCCGACGCGCAGCTGGTGGTGGCCGGGGGCGCCACCCTGCTCGACCATTCGGCGGAGGCCCGCGCCTTCGACGCGCTGCTCGCCGAGCATGGGGTGGACGCGGGTCCCGGAAGGCCCGTGATCCGCACCGGCCCCCTCCCCGACGCGGACATGCCCGCCCTGTTCCGGCTCGCCACCGCGCTGGTCTTCCCCTCGCTGGTCGAAGGGTTCGGGCTGGTGGTGCTGGAGGCGATGGCGAGCGGCACCCCGGCCATCGTGTCGAGCATCCCGCCCTTCACCGAGCATCTGGCGTCCGGTGACGCGCTGTGGGTCGATCCGCTGGATCCCGCCGGCATCGCCGCGGCGATGATCGACGCCGCGCGTCCGGAACGGGCCGGGCCATTGCGGCAGGCCGGGCTGCGCCGCGCCGCCGGCTTCGGCTGGGACCGTTGCGCCCGCCGCCACGCCGAGGTTTACGCCGACCTTTTCGAGCACTGGAGGGACACCGCCCATGCCTGAGATGATCTTCCGCGTCCGCTGGCCGGACGACAGCCTGACCGACTGCTATTCCCCCTCCCTGGTGATCAGGGACCACTTGCGCGAGGGCGCCGTCTATCCGCTGGAGGAGTTCACGCGGATCAGCCGCGAGGCGCTGACCATCGCCAGCGACCGCGTCGCGGAACGCTACGGCTTCCCCTGCTCCCGCGCTGCCCGCCAGATCGGGGAGATCGAAGCCAAGGCCGCGCGTTTCGCGGCCCTGCCTGCCCCGACGGTTACAGTCGTTGCCTTCTCATGAGCGTCATCGCGCCCCAGCCCATCACCGCCGGCCTTCCGCCCCACCGCGTCGTCGCCGGGATGCCGCAGCTGTCGCGCAACGGGCTTTCGGAAAACTGGCTGCTGAAGGAATGCGGCCACCGCCACTGGCTGATGCTGGCGGACTCCTTCGGCCTGTCCACGCCGGAGTTCCGCGACCGCGACGGCGGCAAGCTCTACGCCACCTTCACCGGCGTCTCGGTCCGCGACGCGCGGCTCGACCGCGTGGAGGAGCATGACCCGCTGCTGTTCGACGGCGACATCGGGCGGGTGTCGCGCACCCAGTATCAGAGCGTCCAGCGAATCAGCGTGGCGGGCCAGACCGTCGCCACAGTCGCGATGGTGTCCATCTTCCTGCGCCGCGCCGCCCCCGGCGACAACCGCAGCGTCCTGCGCGCCCTGCCCGCCCGCGCGCCGGTCGGGATGGAGGACGCGGACCCCGGCGAGCCCCTGGCCGGCCTGACCCTGCGCTTCCGCCGCGGGACCTGGGAACGGCACCGCGGCTTCGACCAAGGCGCCGGCCGCACGCTGGGCGAAGTGGCGCTGCTCCCCTGCCCGCACGGCGATTTCAACGGCGCCGGGTTCCTCTATTTCGCCTCGTTCCAGTCCTTCGTCGACCGGGCGGAATGGGCGCTGTTGCGCGAGCGCAGCGCGCCTCTGGTCACGGCGGAACGCGAGCTGTTCTACTACGGCAACATCAACCCCGGCGACACGCTGACGGTCCGCCTGTGCGGCGAGCGTCCGGAGAGCGCGCGGCTGACCCACTGGTTCGCGATCGTCCGGGACAGCGATGGCCAGCGCATCGCCGACGCCTTCACCACCCGCCGGACCGTTCACGCCGCCGTCGGAATCGCCACCAGCCGCCCGTCCACGAGGTGAAAGCGCTGCGGCGCGGTGGCCGCGAGGCCGGCGTCGTGCGTGACCACGGCGACGGTGCGGCCGGCGCGCGCCAGCCCGTGCAGGATCTCGAACACCGCGGCGGCGTTGCGGGTGTCCAGCGCCCCGGTCGGCTCATCGGCCAGGATGAAGGGCGGGTCGTTGGCGAGCGCCCGTGCGACGGCGGTGCGCTGGCGCTGTCCACCCGACAGCTGCGCCGGCAGCTTGTCCGCCTGCTCCGCCATGTCCAGGCTGTCCAGGATCTCCAGCGCGCGGCTTCGCATGGCGGTGCCGGACAGCGCCCCCAGTTCCCGCATCGGCACCAGCACATTGTCCAGGACGGAAAACTCCGGCAGCAGGAAATGGAACTGGAAGACGAAGCCGAACCGCTCCAGCCGCAGCCGGTCGCGCGTCGCCGAGTCCAGCCCCGCCGTTGGCGCGCCGTCCACCAGCACATCCCCCGAGGTCGGCCGGTCGAGCAGCCCGAGCAGGTAGAGCAGCGACGACTTGCCCGACCCGGACGGCCCGGTGATCGCGGCCAGCGATCCTGGCCGGATGGTCAGGCTGACACCGTCCACCAGCACGGTCGGCACCGGACCCGGCAGCACGCGGACGAGGTCCACCGCCCGCAGCCCGCCCTCCTCCTGCACCACCGCGCCGGTCATCACACGGCCCCCCGGATGATGGTCAGCGGGTCGATGCGCGCCGCCCGGCTGGCCGGCAGCCACGCGGCGAGGACGGAGGTCGCCAGCGCGATGCCCCCGGCGATCGCGAAGCTGAGCGGGGAGGTGTCGACCCGCAGGGTCTGGGTGGGATCGGTGCTGCCGGGCGCGGGGATCATCCGCAGCGCCTCCGCGATGCCCACCGCGACGACCCAGCCGACCAGCATGCCGACCAGCCCGACCACCAGCCCTTCCACGATGAAGATGCGCGTCACCGTGGCCGGCGGCATGCCGACGGAGCGCAGGATGGCGATGTCGCGCGCCTTCTCCAGCACCACCGTGGAGATGATGTTGAAGATGCCGAAGCCCGCCACCACCAGGATGGCGCCCGTGGTCATGTAGATGATGACGTTCTGCAGCCGGAAGACGGACAGGACGCGGCTGTTCGTCTCCTCCCAGGGGGCGGCCTTGTAGCCGAAGCGGCGCTCCAGCGCGTCGGCCACGGGGATGGAGCGGGCGACCTCGGCCAGCCGGATGCGGATCTCGTTGATGACCCGCGGGCGCCCCTGCACCGCCTGCTGCTTGGCGAGCTGGACGTAGATCTGGCCGGTGTCCAGCGTCTCGATGCCCGTCTTGAACAGCCCGACGACGCGCAGCCGCGCCGTGCCGCCCGTGGGGCTGGCCAGCAGCACGGAATCGCCCATGCCGATGGCCATCTTCGCGGCGAGACCGGACCCCAGGATCACCCCGTCGGGTGCCGCGTCCAGCGCGTCGAGCCGCCCGGCCACCATCTCCCCCGCCAGCTGGGTCGCCCGCGCCTCCCGCTCCGGCCGGATGCCCAGGACGGTGACGCCATAGTCGCGGCCGGCGCGCCGCAGCAGCCCCTGCCCACGCAACGCCGGCGCCGCCTCCAGCCCCGGCATGGCCTCGAGCGCGTCGAGGATGGCCTGGGCGTTGGCGATGCCGCGCACCGGATCGCGCGCCACCACGCGGCGCAGGTCGAGCGCCGCGTGGGGCTCCAGCACCTCCAGCGGCTGGGCGGGTGGCGCGCGGTACTCGTCGGTGATCAGGACATGCGGCGTGGATTCGACGATCTGCACCAGGAAATACTGCTGGAATCCGTGCATCATGCCGGAAATGGCGATGAAGAAGCCGACCCCCAGCGCCACCCCCAGGATCGACACCGCGCTCTGCCGGCGCCGGGCGCGCAGATGGGCAATGGCGATCGACACCGGCAGCGGCACCATCGACCACCCGAGACGCCAAGTTGTGGGCGGGTTCATGGCCGCACCCGCACGCGGTCGCCCTCGGCGAGGCTGGCGGGCGGGGCCTCCAGCAGCCGGTCGTCGGGGCCGATCCCCTCCGTCACCTCCACGCGGGCGGGTCCCTCGGCGCCCAACGTTACGGGAACACGCTTCACGCGCCCGTCCGGGCCGACCGTCCAGACATGGGCCTGCCCCGGACGCCCGCCGCGCGGCGGTTCGCGCTGCACGGCGCCGGCGGGCACCAGCAGCGCGTCCCGCCGCTCCGCCACGATGACGTTCACGTCCAGCGTCATGCCGATGTAGAGCGGGCTGCCCGGCGGAAGCGTCGCCTCGATGCGGTAGGTGCGCGTCTGGCTGTCGCTCTCCGCCCGGATGTTGGTCACCGCGGCCTGGAACACGTCTCCGGGAAAGGCCTCCGCCCGCGCCGCGATGCGGGAGCCGATGTGGACCCTGGGTATGTCCCGCTCGTCGACGTCGGCGACGACGCGCAGACGGGTCGGGTCGGCCACGGTGAACAGCACGGCGTTGGCGGCCACGCTCTCCCCCGCCTCCACCTGCCGGCGCAGCACCACCCCGTCGATGGGCGCGTTGACGATGAGGTCGTCGAGCATGCGCCGGGCCAGCGCCACGTCCGCCTCCGCCTGCTGCCGCTCGGCCACGGCCTTGTCGCGCGCCTCCACCGTGGTGACCCCGCGCGCCAGCAGCGTCTCCACCCGCGTGGCCTCGGTCCGCGCCAGCCGCAGCCGCACCTCGGCGTTCTGCAGGCGCTGCTCCAGCTGCCGGGGGTCGAGCGTCGCCATGCGCTGCCCCGCCGTCACCCGATCGCCGTCGTCCACAAGCACCGTGGCGACGCGGCCGCCGACCGGCGGGCCGACGCGCACGGTGTTGAGGGATTCGACCGTGCCGGTCGCGTACACCGCCTCGATGGCCGGCCCGCGCTCCACGCCGGTGACCCCCACCAGCGGCGCCCGCCCCGCCCACCACAGCGCCGCCGCTCCCAACGCCGCAGCCAGCAGAACCACCACCAGCGGCACCCGCAGCCGGCGCCACAGCGACGGCCGGGGCACGGCGGGAACGGGCGGGCGCGGCACCAGCGGCCGTTCCGCCACCGGCACGGGCAGGCCCGGCGCGGCCGGGTTCGAAAGGGTCTGGTCCGCCCGGGCGCCATCTTTCGATTCGGGCGCCGGGTCCGGCGTGGTCGGCCGCGGTTCGGCCTCGTCTGGCTTCGTCATCGTCGTGTCCAACGCGACGTTGAATCACCGACAGTCTATTCCGGCGCGGCGCCCCCGTCATTGCGACGTGTCAACGCGCAGCCCCGACAATCGCCCGACCCACCGATCCGCCGTTCCTACGGGCCGGAAATTCGGATAGCGTGGGCGAAAAGGGAGTGGGCAAACGATCCCTCCGCACATCGGCGGCACATCGACGGCACGGGGGAAGGCCGCCGGAGTGCCGCGCGTGACGCCGCGCCGGACAGGAGCCGCATGCTGGACCTGAAGTCGCTGGAGACCTTCATCTGGACGATGCGGCTGGGCGGCTTCCGCCGGGCGGCGGAGCGGCTGAACACCACCCAGCCGGCCATCTCCGCCCGCATCGCCCAACTCCAGGAGGAGTTGGGGGTGCCGCTGTTCGAGCGGGTGGGCCGCCGGGTCGCGCCGACGCCGCAGGCCATGGTGCTGCTGACCTACGCGGAGCGGATGCTGGCGTTGCGCGACGAGCTGCTGCACGCGGTCGCCGACCGCAGCGCCATCCACGGCGTCATCCGGCTCGGCGTCGCCGAAACGGTGGTCCACACGTGGCTCAGCCGGCTGATCGAGCGGTTGAACGACCTGTACCCCGCCGTGTCGCTGGAGGTGGAGGTCGAAACCTCCCCCAACCTGCGCGACGCGCTCGCCCGCCACGACATCGACGTGGCGGTGATGCTGTCCTCCTACACCGACATCCGGTTCAAGTCGGTGCCGGTCGGCAACTACCCGCTGGCCTGGGTCGCCAGCCCGACGCTGCGCCTGCCGGGGGAGCCGGCATCGCTGGAGGATCTGGCGGCATGGCCGATCATCACCTTCTCCCGCACCACGCAGCCCTACGGCGTGATCCGCGAGATGTTCTCCTCCGTCGGGCTGTCGGTGCGGATGTTCGGCAACAGCTCGCTCGCCAGCGTGGTGCGGATGGCGGTCGACGCCGTCGGAGTCAGCGTGATCCCCATCGCCATCGTCCAGCGGGAACTCGGCGAGGGGCTGCTGCGGCTGGTCGATGTCCAGCACCCGCTGCCGGCGCTGAGCTTCAGCGCCGCCTATCCGGCCAACCACGACAACCACATGGCGTCCGTCGTGGCCCAACTGGCGGCCGACGTGGCCGCCGATTACGAGGCGACCCACGGTGTGGGCAACGGCGCGGCCTAGCGATCCGTCCAAATCCGATTGATAAAGACTCTTTATCATTTCAGATCAAAATATACGATTGGACGGAATGATTACTGTTCGTGCGATCATCCCTTCAGAAGGCGCCCAGAAACGAGCCGGAAAAGGCCGCGCCGCATGCCAACAACGGCACTGAACAAGGAGATTTCACGATGCGGTTTCCGGTTGCGACCACCAGAAATTGGTTTGCCAAAAACCGGTTCGACGACACGGCAGCGCCCGGCCGCCGGTCGGCGATCACGCGGATGCTGGCCGCGACGGCGTTGCTGGCCACCACCGCGCTGTCCGGCCTGACCTTCGCCACCGGCACGGCCCGCGCCGAGGACGAGATCCGCATCGGCGTGATCTATCCCCTGACCGGCGCCGCCGCCTCCACCGGCGTGGAACTGAAGGCCGCCGCGGAGCTGGCCGCGGCCATCGTGAACAAGGAGATCCCGGCCCCGGCGGGCCTCGTCGCCGGCGTCGGCATGCCGCACATGAAGGGCGCCAAGATCAAGCTGGTCTTCGGCGACCACCAGGGCAACCCGCAGGTCGGCGCCACCGAGGCGGAACGCCTGATCACCAGCGAGAAGGTGACGGCGCTGACCGGCGCCTATTTCTCCAACGTCACCGCCACCGCCAGTCAGGTGGCGGAGCGCTACGGCGTGCCCTTCCTGAACGGCGAGTCCTCCTCCGCCACGCTGACCCAGCGCAAGTTCAAGTGGTTCTTCCGCACCACGCCGCACGACGACCTGTTCGTCACCAACTTCTTCACCTTCCTCAACGACATGGAGAAGAAGACCGGTGAACAGCTGCGCAGCGTCGGCCTGTTCAACGAGAACACGCTGTGGGGCAACGAGACGACCAAGCTCCAGACCAAGCTGTCGGAAGAGCAGAAATTCACCATCGCCGAGAAGATCCTCTACCCGGCCAAGACCACGCAGATGACGTCGGAGGTGCAGCGCCTGAAGGCCGCCAACCCGGCGGTCATCATGCAGTCCAGCTATCTCGGCGACGCCATCCTGTCGATGAAGACCTACAAGGAGCTGGGCTTCCTGCCGAAGATGCTGCTGGCCAACGACGCCGGCTTCAACGACAGCGAGTTCCTGAAGACCATGGGCAAGGATGGTGAGTACATCATCAGCCGCGAGGTCTGGGCGCTCGACCAGGCGGAGCGCAACCCGCTGATCAAGCAGGTCAACGACCTGATGCGCGAACGGTCCGGCGTGAACTTCAACGGCAACTCCGCCCGCGCCTTCACCGGCATCGCGGTGCTGGCCGACGCCATCGACCGGGCCGGCTCCACCAAGCCGGAGGACATCCGCAAGGCGTTGCAGGAAACCAACATCCCGGCGTCCGGCCTGATCATGCCGTGGAAGGGCGTGAAGTTCGACGAGCACGGCCAGAACGAACTGGGCCAGGGCATCATCGTGCAGGTCCAGGGCGGCCAGTATGTGACGGTGTGGCCCTTCGACGTGGCGACCAAGCCGGTCGTCTACCCGATGCCCGCCTGGGACAAGCGCTGACCGCGCGCCTCCCTCTCCCCTCCGGGGGGAGAAGGGACGCCTGCCCCCTGGCCCACCCTTTTCGGAAAGGGCGCGGCAATGACCGCCGACATTCTCTTCCAAGTGCTCGTCTCGGGCCTGCTGATCGGGCTGATCTACGCCCTGGTCGCGGTCGGCCTGACGCTGATCTTCGGCGTGATGGACATCGTCAACTTCGCCCACGGCGAATTCCTGATGCTGGGCATGTACGCCAGCTTCTGGGCCTTCGCCCTGTTCGCCGTCGATCCCATCGTGGCGCTTCCCTTCACGGCGCTGCTTCTGTTCGCGGTCGGCGTCATCGTCTACCAGACGGTGATCCGCCGCATCCTGAAGGCGCCGATGCTGTCGCAGATCTTCGCGACCTTCGGCCTGATGATCCTGCTGCGCGGGCTGGCCCAGTTCTTCTGGAAGCCCGACCACCGGCTGATCCCGCACAGCCTGGTCAGCGGCAACCTGACGCTCGGCTCCGTCCAGTTCGGCCTGCCGCAGTTCGTGGCGGCGCTGGGCGCGGTCGGGGTCACCGGGGGGCTGTGGTACTTCCTGCACCGCACCCGCCTCGGCACCGCGCTGGAGGCCACCGCCATCGACCGCGAGGCCGCCACGCTGATGGGCATCGACGGCCAGAAGATGTTCGCGCTGGCCTGGGGCATCGGGGCTGCCTGCGCCGGCATCGCCGGCGGACTGATCGCCACCTTCTTCCCGATCTTCCCGGAGGTTGGGGCGAACTTCATCCTGATCGCCTTCGTGGTGGTCGTGCTGGGCGGCTTCGGCAGCGTCACCGGCGCCTTCCTGGCCGGCATCATCGTCGGCCTGATCGAGGTGCTGGGCGGCTTCCTGGTCGGCCCCGAATACAAGACCGCCATCGTGCTGTCGCTCCTGCTGGTCGTCCTGCTGGTGCGCCCGCGCGGCCTGATGGGGAAAGCGTGATGTCCGAGCGAACCATTCCCACGCCGGTGAAGGCTTTCGGGGCGCTCGCCCTGCTCGCCTTGGCCGCCCTGCTGCCGCTGGTCGTCACCGAGCCGTCGCAGCAGAACTTCCTGATCCTGATCCTGATGGGCGCGCAGCTCGGCGTTGCCTGGAACATCGTCGGCGGCTACGCGGGGCAGGTCTCGCTCGGCCACGCCGTGTTCTACGGGATCGGCGCCTACACCTCGACCATGCTGCTGCTGACGCTCGGCCTGTCGCCCTGGGTCGGCGCGCTGGCCGGTGGGGGAGTGTCCGTGCTGTTCGCCCTGGCCATGGGATGGCCCTGCTTCCGGCTGAAGGGCCACTATTTCGCCATGGCGACCATCGCGGTGGCCGAGATCGTGCAGATCCTGGTGACCAACAGCGAATTCCTGGAGGGTGCGGTCGGCCTGTCCCTGCCCATGGACCAGAGCGGCTGGGGCGTGCTGATCTTCCTGTCGAAGCTGCCCTACTACTACGTGATCCTGGGCCTGCTGGTGCTGACGGTGCTGACCGCCTGGGCCATCGAGCGCAGCCACATCGGCTATTATTTCCGCGCCATCAAGGACGAGCCGGAGGCGGCCCGCGCTCTCGGCGTCAGCCTCACCCGCTACAAGCTGATCGCCCTGTCGGTGTCGGCCTTCCTGACGGCGCTCGGCGGCAGCTTCTACGCCCAGAAGGAGATGTTCATCGACCCGGGCTCCGTCCTGGCCGGGGCGATCTCCATCAAGATCGCGCTGATCGCCATCCTGGGCGGCGTCGGCACGCTGCTCGGCCCGGTGCTGGGTGCGGCGGTGCTGATCACCATCGAGGAGTACAGCCGCACCCTGTTCGGCAGCACCGGCTCCGGCACGGACATGATCATCTACGCCGCCATGATCATCCTGGTGGCCGTCTTCAGCCCGTCCGGCGTGCTGGGCCTGCTGGGCGACCTGCGGCGCTTCCTGCCCGGCGCCCGGAGCAAGGGGCCCGACATGGCCGACAAGATGGAGATCCGCCCGTGAACACCGCCCCCCTTCTGGCCGTGGACGGCCTGGGCAAGGCCTTTGACGGTCTGGTCGCCAACCGCGACATCAGCTTCAAAATCCACCACGCCGAGATCGTCGGCCTGATCGGCCCCAACGGGGCCGGCAAGACGACGCTGTTCAACTGCCTTGCCGGCTTCTACACCCCGACCACCGGCCGCATCGCCTTCGAGGGGCGCGACATCACCGGCTCCTCGCCGGAGTCCGCGGCGGCGCTTGGCATCGCCCGCACCTTCCAGATCGTCCGCGTCTTCCATTCGATGACCGCGCGGGAGAACGTGATGGTCGGCGCCATGCTGCGCGACAAGCGGGTGCGCGAGGCGCGCAAGCGGGCCGACGCGGAGCTGGCCTTCGTCGGCTTGTCGCACCGGGCGGACGTCCCGGCCTCCGACCTCACCGTGTCGGAGCAGAAGCGGCTGGAGGTCGCCCGCGCGCTCGCCACCGACCCGAAGCTGATCCTGCTGGACGAGGTGATGGCCGGCCTGAACCCGACCGAGGTGCGCGAGGCCTCGCAGCTCGTCCACCGCATCCACCAGCGCGGCATCGCCAGCATCATCGTGGAGCATGTGATGGAGGGCATCATGCCCATCGCCCACCGCATGCTGGTCCTGGACTATGGCGCCAAGATCGCCGACGGCACCCCGGCGGAGATCGCCGAGAACCCGGCCGTCATCGCCGCCTACCTGGGGGATTGATCGCATGACCGAACCGATGCTCCAGGTCCGCAACATCCAGTCCAGCTACCGCCGCGTCCCGGCCATCCGCGACATCAGCCTGTCGCTGAACCGGGGGGAGATCGTCGCCATCGTCGGCGGCAACGGCAACGGCAAGTCGACCACGCTGCGCGCCATCGCCGGCCTGAACGCGCTCGACGGCGGCGCCATCCGCCTGAAGGGCCAGGACATCTCCGCCGTCCCGGCGCACGAGCGGGTCAAGCGCGGCCTCGTCCTGGTGCCGGAAGGGCGCCGCCTGTTCCCGCGCCTGACGGTGGAGCAGAACCTGATGCTGGGTGGCTTCACGACCAGCGACCACCACAAGCGGCAGGAGACGCTGCAGTTCGCCTACGACACCTTCACGGTGCTGGGCGAGCGGCGGCGGCAGCAGGCCGGCACCCTGTCGGGCGGGGAGCAGCAGATGCTGGCCATGTGCCGCGGCCTGATGAGCCAGCCGGACCTGCTGATGCTCGACGAGCCCTCCTGGGGCGTGGCGCCGAAGCTGGTGACCCGCATCTTCGAGACGGTCCAGCAGATCCGCGAACGCGGCATCACCGTCCTGCTGGTCGAACAGAACATCCACCGCGCGCTGGAGATCGCCGACCGCGGCTACGTCATCCAGACCGGCCGCGTCGTGATGGAGGGCAGCGGCACGGACCTGCTCGGCAACGACGAGGTCCGCCAAGCCTACCTCGGCATGTGAACGCGCCCCTGCCCCTTCTCCCCCCTGGGGAGAAGGTTGGGATGAGGGGGTTCGGCGCAGCCGAAATCATCCTCGCCCGGAACATCCTCGCCGCGCGGCCCCCTCACCCTGACCCTCTCCCCAGGGGGGAGAGGGGAATGAAGCCCAATCCTTCAACCGGAACCCACCCATGACCACCACCACCCCGACCGCGGCCGAAGAGCGGCTGCGCATCCGCTCCGGTGCCTACACAGGCCCGACCGCCGGGCTCGCCCCCGGCCACGTCCAGGCCAACCTCGCCATCCTGCCGGCGGACTGGGCCGGCGACTTCCTGCGCTTCTGCCAGGCCAACCCGCGCCCCTGCCCGTTGCTGGCGGTGTCGGAGGTCGGCGACCCGTCGCTGCCGACGCTGGGCACGAACATCGACATCCGCACCGACGTGCCGCGCTACCGCGTCTACCGCGACGGCGTGCTGACCGACGGGCCGACCGACATCACGGAGCTGTGGCGCGACGATTTCGTGGCCTTCCTGATCGGCTGTTCCTTCTCGTTTGAAGAGGCGCTGCTGGCCGACGGCGTGCCGGTCCGCCACATCGAGCTGGACCGCAACGTGCCGATGTACGAGACGAACATCCCCTGCGTCGGCGCCGGCCGCTTCTCCGGCAGCATGGTGGTGTCGATGCGGCCGATGACGCCGAAGAACGCCATCCGCGCCATCCAGATCACCTCGCGCTTCCCGTCCGTGCACGGCGCGCCGGTGCATTTCGGCGATCCAGAGGCCATCGGCATCCGCGACATCGCCGACCCGGAGCATGGCGAGGCCGTGCCGATCGCGGCGGGCGAGGTGCCGGTTTTCTGGGCCTGCGGGGTCACGCCGCAGGTGGCGATCCGCAACGCCCGGCCGCCGATCGCCATCACCCACAGCCCCGGCGCCATGCTGATCACCGATCTGCTGAACACGCACCTGTCGGTTCTCTGAGCGTCCCAATCCGAACGTTCCAATCCGAGCGTCCACCGTCAGCGGAGGTTTCCCCCCATGCCCGGCCTCTTCAAGACCACGCTTCTCGCCACCACCCTGGTGTGCGCCGCCCTGCCCGCCGCCGCCGACCAGCTGCGCATGGTGGCGCTCAGCTTCCCGCCGCTGATCCACGACGACGGCGGCAAGCCCGCCGGCATCGCCTACGACATCGTGACCCGGGCGATGGCGAAAGCCGGCCACACGGTGACGGTGGAGATCATGCCCTGGGCGCGGGCGCTGGACACCGTCCGCGACGGCGGGGCGGACGCGATCTTCACCGCCTACAAGACGCCGGAGCGCGAGCAGTTCCTCAACTACTCCACCGAGGTGCTGGTGCCGCAGGTGGTCTCGCTGTTCGTCGCGAAGGACAGCAAGGTCGCCTTCGACGGCGACCTGTCCAAGCTGGCGGCCTACAAGGTCGGCGTCGTCAACCAGATCAGCTACGGCTCCGTCCTCGACGACGCCTTCAAGGCCGGCGTCCTGCCCGCCGTGGAGAAGTCGAACGACAGCGACAGCAACGTGAAGAAGCTGCTGTCCGGCCGCTTCGACGTGATGCCCAGCAACCGCTACGTCGCCCAGTATTTCCTGAAGCAGGAAGGCGCGCTCGACCGCGTGAAGGAGTTGTCGCCCCCGGTGCAGGACCTGCCGAGCTACATCGCCTTCACCAAGGCGCGCGACACCACCCGCCTGCGCAACGACTTCGACGCGGGCGTCGCGGCGATGAAGGCCAGCGGCGACTACCAGGCGCTGCTCGACAAATACGCGCGCTGAACCGCAAGGGCGGGCCGGCCCCGGCCGGTTCCGCCGTCCAACCCCCGAGACCGACCATGAGTGTGATTCCCCTGCCCGCGTCCGGCCGGACTCCGGTCCTGCGCGCCGCCGGCGACAGCGCCCTGATCGTGGAGCTGGGCGACGGCATCGCCCCGGCGCTGAACGCCGCCGTCCACCGGCTGGACCGCCGCATCGCCGAGTCCGGCCTTCCCGGCATCGTCGAGACGGTGCCGACCTACCGGTCGATCCTCGTGCAGTTCGATCCCGCGGTGACCGGGCTGGAGCCGCTCGGCCAAACCCTGCTGGACCTTGCCGCCGGGCTCGACACGGCGGCGGCGGAGCCGCAGCGCCGGTGGATCGTGCCGGTCTGCTTCGGCGGCGCGCACGGCGAGGATCTGGACGAGGTGGCGCGCCGCAGCGACCGGACGACGGCGGAGGTGATCGACCTTCATTGCAGCGCCGACTACCGCGTCTACATGCTGGGCTTCTCGCCGGGCTTCGCCTATCTGGGCGGCTTGCCGGAGGCGCTGCACCAGCCGCGGCGGGAGAATCCGCGCATGGCGACGCCGGCCGGCAGCGTCATGCAGGGGGGTGCCCAGGCCGCCATCTCCCCCATCGTCATGCCCAGCGGTTGGCACCTGCTGGGGCGCACGCCGGCCCGCACCTTCGACCTGCGGCGCGACCCGCCCTTCCTCCTCGCTCCCGGCGACCGGGTCCGCTTCACCGCCATCAGCCCCGCGGAGTTCAACCGGCTGGAGGCGCTGCCCGGCTTCGTCCCCCCGAGCGAGACGGTGCCCGCCGCCGGGAAGGAGGTCGCCGCATGACCACGCACCTCCGCATCCTCGCCGCCGGTCCCAGTTCCACCATCCAGGATCGCGGCCGGGTCGGCTACCAGCGCTACGGCGTGTCGGTCGCCGGAGCGGCGGATCCGCTGCTGCACGCCGCCGCCAACATCCTGGTCGGCAACCGGCCCGACGCGGGGGCGGTCGAGTTCGCGCTGGCCGGCGACAGCCTGACGGTGGAGGGCGGCCCCGCGCGCGTCGCCGTGGCGGCCGACGTTGCTGTGACCGTGGACGACCAGCCGGTTCCGGCCTGGACCAGCCTGCGCCTGCGCGACGGCCAGACCCTGCGCGTCGGTCCCTTACGCAGCGGCATGCGCGGCTATTGGGCCGTGCAGGGCGGCTTCGCCATTCAGCCCGTTCTGGGCAGCGTCGCCACCCACGTGCGCAGCCGCCTCGGCGGGTTGGACGGGGGCTTGCTGAAGGCCGGCGACCGGCTTCCGCTCGCCCTGGACGAAGCGCCGGACCAGGGGGAAGCCACGCTCGACCCGTCGCTTCTGCCGGCGCGCGGCGGCACGCTGCGGGTCGTGCTGGGGCCGCAGCAGGAATACTTCACCGCCGCCGGCCTCGCCGCCTTCCTGGGGGAGGAATTCACCGTCAGCCACGAGGCCGACCGCATGGGCTGCCGGCTGAACGGCCCGGCCATCGAGCACGCCCGCGGATTCAACATCACGTCGGACGGCATCCCGCTCGGCGCCATCCAGGTGCCGGGAACCGGACAGCCCATCGCGCTGATGGCCGACCGCCAGACCACCGGCGGCTATCCCAAGATCGCCTGCCTCGTCGGCCCGGACGTCGCCGCGCTGGCGCAGAAGCGGCCGGGCGACCGCCTGCGCTTCCGCGCGGTGGAGGCGGAGGAGGCCCAGCGCATCCACGCCCGCCACCGCGAGACGCTGGACGCCCTGCCCGGCCTGCGCCGGTCGGCCGGTGGTTTCGACCTGCACGACAGCACCCGCCTGCTCGGGTTCAACCTGATCGACGGGGCCGTGACCGGCTGGGACTGACGCCCCGGGACGGCCCTGAAATCCCAACCACACACGAGGTAGCCGATGGTGCAGCTTCTGGGCCGGACCCTGGCCCTGCGGGTCGTCGTTCCGATCGCGGTGATGGTCACGGCGATCAGCTGCGCCGGCATCGCCGCGGTGGTCGCCATGAACCGCGGCGACGCCCGGATCGCGCTGGAGGATCGGGCGAGCGTCACGGTCCGCGTCATCGCCGGCGGCCTCGCCGAGCCGATGTGGAACGTCGACAAGGAGTCCGCCGCCGCCCAGCTGGCGGCACTCGCCAACGACCCGGACTATGTCGGCAGCCGCATCACCGACCCCAAAGGCAAGGTCTTCGCCAGCAGCGGCGACCTGTCCGCCGCCGATTCCTCGAACCTCGTCCGCCGCGCCGACATCCAGCGCGGCTCGGGCAGCCGCGTGGAGACACTGGGCACGGTCGAAATCCACCTCTCCCCGCGCCGGGCGGAGCGGCAGGCGACGGAGCGGGCCTGGCTGCTGGCCGGCGGCGGGCTGGCCGCGCTGGTGGCGCTGTGCGGCGTGCTGTTCCTGATGGTGCGCGGCGCCACCCGGCCCATCGTCCGGCTGACCGCCGTCATGACCCGGCTGGCCGGCGGGGCGGTCGAGGTGGAGGTCCCCTCGCTCGGCCGCCGCGACGAGATCGGCCGCATGGCCGAGGCGGTCCAGGTCTTCAAGGAGCAGGGCGCGGCCAAGCGCCTGCTGGAGGCCGAACAGGTGGAACTGCGCCGCCGGGCGGAGGAGGAGCGCCGCGCGGCCGTTGCCGCCGTCGCCGACGACTTCGAACGGCAGGTGGGGACCGCCCTGTCGGACGTCCTCGCCACGGCCGACCGCATCGACGAGGCCACGCATGTCCTGGCCGAGGCGGCCGACCACAACGGCCGCACCAGCCGGCACGCGGCCGGCAACGCGACGACCGTCAGCGGCTCCGTCGAGGGCATGGCCGTCGCCGTCGACCAGCTGGCCGCCTCGATCCGCGAGATCTCGGTGCAGGCCCAGTCGTCGCAGTCCATCGCCGGGGAGGCGTCGCAGCGCGCCTCCCGCGCCCGCGACCAGGTCGGCGGGCTGGTGCAGGCGGCCGAGCGCGTGACCACCGTCATCACCCTGATCAACGCCATCGCCAAGCAGACCAACCTGCTGGCGCTGAACGCCACCATCGAGGCGGCGCGCGCCGGGGAGGCCGGAAAAGGGTTTGCTGTGGTGGCCGGCGAGGTGAAGGCGCTGGCGACCCAGACGGCGAAAGCGACCGAGGAGATCGAAAGCCAGGTCCGGACGATCCAGGACTCCACCGGCCAAGCCGCCGGGGAGATCGTCGAGATCGCCCGCGTCGTCCAGGCGCTGAGCGAAATCAGCGCCTCCATCGCCGCCGCGGTGGAGGAACAGAACGCCGCCACCGCCGAGATCGGCCGGGGCACCAACGACGCGGCGGACGGCGTTCGCGCCCTGCTGGGCGACGTCACCACCGCCACCGCCATGGCCGAGCGGACCGGCGACGCGTCGGTCCGGCTGCAGGGATCGGCCGCCGACCTGAAGGACCGCATGACCGCGATGCGGACCCAGGTGGCCGGCTTCGTCCGCTCCCTGCGGGCCTCGGACCTCGACTGAATCGCCGGGGGGCCTGCCCCCTCCTTCCACCATCCGTCACGACAAGGACCACCCATGCCGACCATCGACCTGAACTGCGACCTGGGGGAGGGCTACGGCGCCTGGACGATGGGCGACGACCGGGCGATGCTGGGCATCGTCACCTCCGCCAACATCGCCTGCGGCTTCCACGCCGGGGACCCGTCCATCATGGCGGAGACCGCCCGGCTGGCCGGGGAAAAGGGCGTGCGCATCGGCGCCCATCCGGGGTTCGAGGATCGCGCCGGCTTCGGCCGCCGGATCATCCGCGGCCTGTCCGCGCGGGAGGTGGAGGGGCTGGTCGCCTACCAGATCGGCGCTCTCCAGGCCTGCGCCGCCCTGTCCGGCCAGCGCGTGACCCACGTGAAGCCGCACGGCGCGCTCTACAACATGGCGGCGGTGGAGGAGGACTTGGCCGTTTCCATCGCCCGCGCGGTCAAGGCGGTGGACCCGGCGCTGCTGTTCGTCGTCCCGCCGCTGAGCGCCATCGAGCGTGCGGGCGAGGCTGCCGGGCTGCACGTGGCGCGCGAGGCCTTCGCCGACCGGACCTACGAGGACGACGGCACGCTCACCCCGCGCAACGTCGCCGGATCGGTGATCCACGACCCCGACGCGGCGGCGGAGCGGGTCGTGCGCATGGTGCTGGAGGGCGCGGTGCACAGCCGCCACGGCACCCGCCTGCCGATCACCGCCGACACCGTCTGCGTCCACGGCGACACGCCCACCGCGGTCGCCATGGCGGCCACCGTCCGCCGCGCGCTGGAAGCGGCCGGCGTGACCGTCCGGGCGCTGGCGTGAGCCTCAGTTCCGCGTGTGGAAGTGGCTGAGGAAGGAGCGGGTGGCCTCCTGGCGCGGGTTGTCGATGACCTCCCGCGCCGGTCCTTCCTCCACGATCACGCCGTCGCGCATGAAGACGACACGGTCGGCAACCTCCCGCGCGAAGGCAATCTCGTGGGTGACGATGATCATCGTCATGCCCTCCGCCGCGAGGTCGCGCATCACCGATAGCACCTCCGACACCAGTTCGGGGTCGAGCGCGGAGGTGGCCTCGTCGAACAGCATGACCTCCGGCTCCATGGCGAGCGCCCGCGCGATGGCGACGCGCTGCTTCTGTCCGCCGGACAGCCGGTTGGGGAAGGCGTCCGCCTTGTCGGCGAGGCCGACCTTGGCGAGAAGCCGGCGCGCGATCGCCTCGGCCTCCCCCTTGTGCATGTTCTTGGCGGAGACGGGGCCTTCCATGACGTTCTGGAGGACCGTCATGTGCGGGAACAGGTTGAAGTGCTGGAACACCATCCCGGTGTTGGAGCGGAACTTCGCCTGCGCCTTCGGCTTGGGCATCGCCTTGGCGCCGTCGAAGTCGAAGGCGTCGGACCCGATGCGGATGCGCCCGCCGTTCGGGACGACCAGCAGGTTCAGGCAGCGCAGCAGCGTGGATTTGCCCGACCCCGACGGGCCGATCAGCGCGACCACCGCGCCCGGGTCGATCTTCAGGTTGATGTCGCGCAGGACGACATGGTCGCCGAACTGCTTCTTCAGCGCCGCGACTTCAATCTTGGGGGTGTTCATGGCGACCTCGACTGCTGCACTCAGTGGCTGACCTGGAGTTTCCGCTCCGCCCGCTTCACGACGGCGGTGAGGGGGACCAGCACGACGAAGTAGATCAGGGCGACGATCGAATAGACCTCCAGCGGGCGGAAGGTGTCCGTCGCGGCGACCTGGCCCTGGTACAGCAGGTCGGGCACCGCCACCACCGACACCAGCGAGGTGTTCTTGAACTGGATGATCGACTGGTTCATCAGCGGCGGGATCATGCGCTTGACCGCCTGCGGCAGCACGATGCGCCGCATGACGCGCGCCGGCGTCATGCCGAGTGCCAGCCCGGCCTCCGTCTGGCCCGGCTCGATGGAGACGACGCCGCCGCGGATGACCTCCGCGTAGAAGGACCCGCCGTACAGCGACAGCGTCAGCACCGACGCGGTGACCGCGTCGATCTGGATGCCGACCAGGATCGGCAGCGCGTAGTAGAACCAGAGCAGCTGGACCAGCAGCGGCGTGCAGCGGAACAGCTCGATGTAGAGCCAGGACACCCAGCGCAGCACCGCGAAGCGCGACAGCTGGGCCAGACCGGCGATCAAGCCCAGCAACAGGCCGAGAACGATGATCCCGATGGTCAGGCCGATGGTGACCAGCGTGCCGTTCAGGAACAGCCAGCGATATCCCCAGAGGATGTCGTAGTTGAAGGTGTACATGCAGGGCCTGTGCGGAGTCTTCGGGCGCTGGCGGGACGAAAGGGCGGCTCGTCGGCCGCCCCCGCGCCATCAGAACGTGATGCCTTCGGGGATGTCGCTCATCGCGATGTCCACCTTGGCGAGGCTGTTCACCACCGCTTCCCGGATCAGGCCCAGGCCCTGGGCGTAGACGATCCAGGTGTTCACGAAGTCGCGCAGCGTCTTGTCCGGCTCGCGCCGGAAGGCGGCGTTGGAGGTCGAGCCGAACATCGGCTGCGGCACGACGACCTTGCCGAGGCCGGGGTCGCGCTTCACGGCGCGCACGCCGCCCATCCAGAAGATCGACTGCGCGTCGGCCCGGCCGCTGCGCACCGCCAGCGTTGCCTCGTCCAGCGACTTGAAGCGGATGATCTGCGCCTTCGGACACAGGCGGGAGGCGACCTGGTCGTGGGCCGACCCGACGTCCACGGCGATCTTCACCTCCGGCTTGTTCATGTCCGCCCAGGTCTTCGGCTCGAAGCCGGGCTTGGCGATCACGACCAGCGCGCTGTTGTAAATCGGGACCGAGAAATCGACCGCGAGCGCCCGTTTCGGCGTCGGGTTCATGCCGAACATGATGTCGATCTTGTTGGCCTGGAGGTCCAGGATGCCGTTGCCCCAGGTGGTCTCCACCACCTCAAGCGCGACGTCCATGTCGGTGGCGAGCGCCGACGCGATGTCCCAGAACTGGCCCGACCACTGGCCGGTGGACTGGTCCTTCATGATCCAGGGCGCGCCGGTGGCGACGCCGCCGATGCGCAGCTTCTTCGCCTTCAGAATCCGGTCGAAGCTGCCGCCGGCCTCCTGCGCCGCGGCCGGGGCTGCCGCCATGCCGGCCGCCGCAGTGCCGACCGCCGCCACCGCGGCGCCCATCCCCATCAGACCAGCCAGTTCCCTGCGATTGACCATCTCCGTCTCCCTTCCGTGTGTTGCCGTTCCTGTCGTCATCGAAGGGCCGCTTTTCGCGGCCGTTGGTCTTGGGCCGTTCCGGCCGCCACCCTCAAGCCAGGGCGATGGAGCGCGCGTGCGCGGCGACCGCCTCCAGCTTCGCGTTCGTCTCGGCGCTCGGCGGCAGCAGCGGCAGGCGCACGCCGCCCACCGGCATGCCGGCCAGCGCCATATAGGCTTTCAGCGGGCCGGGGTTGGTTTCCAGGAAGATCGAGTTCACCACCGGGTCGATCTGCGCCTGAACCTCCAGCGCCTCGGTGAGCTTGCCGGCGCGCGCCAGCGCGAAAATGCGCAGCCAGATCTTCGGGTAGATGGTGGCGGACGCCAGCACGCCGCCGCGGGCGCCCAGCGCGACGTGGGTGGCGAACAGCGGCTCCTCGCCGCTCAGCACCGCGATCTTGTCGCCGGCCAGCTTGATGGTCTTGATGAACTCCGGCATGTCGTAGGAGGAGAACTTCATGCCGATGATCGAGCCGTCCTCCGCCATCGCCTGCACGGCTTCGGCGGTCGCCGACACCGTCGTGCGGCGCGGGATCTGGTACAGCATCACCGGAAGATCGACCGCGTCGCGGTAGGCCTTGAAATAGGCGCGCATCCCGTCCTGGGTGCCCGGCGCGTAATAGGGCGTGACCGTCATCACGGCCGCCGCACCGGCCTGGGCGAAGTCCCGGCCGGCCTCGACCGCGTCGTGGAAGCCGGTGGAGAGCACGCCGGGGATGACGGGCTTGTCCCCCGCCTCCTCCACGCAGGTCGCCACGATCAGCTTGCGCTCGTCCCGCGACAGGGCCGGATACTCGCCGGTGCCGCCGATCGGCACGACGCCCGACGCCCCGGCGTCCAGCTGGTGCCGAACGAGGCGCTTCAGCCCGGCGACGTCGACGGAGCCGTCGCCCGTCAGCGGCGTGACGATCGCGCTGAAAAGGCCGCTGATCTCCGTTTGGGTGAGTTCCATAAAGTGTCCTCGCATGGCGTTGTCGTGTGGCGTTGCCGTGTGAATGTGCCGGGCAGCGGGCAGGATGTTCCGGGTCGCCCTGGGTAGGGTCGGGCGCGGAACCCAAGTAATCTCAAAGAACAGCCTGGGCCAAACGCCAGGAGGTCGGCCCGAAAAACGCCGATTCTTTAAAGTGAAAGCGCTCTTTTGAAAGCGTTGGGGTACAGCGCCTCTGTGCCTGGGAACTTCACCTCCCTTCCACAGGACGCAATGTGAACCCATTTTTCCGTATCATGCAATATCAAATCGTATCATCGTAAAACAAATATGATACGACAACCATTGGGCGCGATCATCCGCGGGCCGGCACGACCGTCCCGACGATGTCGGGGATCGACGGCGCGCCGAGGAATCCCATGGTGGTCAGCAACTCGCGCCGAAAAATGTCCAGCACGGCGCCGGCCCCCTCCGCCCCGCCGATGGCGAGCCCGTACAGCACCGAGCGGCCGAGCAGCACGCCCTGCGCGCCCATGCCGATGTATTTCGCCACGTGGCTGCCGCGGCGCACCCCGCCGTCCGCCAGGACCGTCAGCCGGTGGCCGACGCGGTCGACGATCTCCGGCAGGCAGGTCGCGGGGGTCGCGGCCCCGTCCAGGTTGCGGGCGCCGTGATTGGACACGACGATGCCGTCCACGCCCAGTTCCGCCGCCCGCACCGCGTCGTCCGCGCGCAAAACGCCCTTCAGTATCAGCTGCCCTTTCCAGGCCGACCGCAGAGTCCGCACATCCTCCCAGCTGACGTCCTGGGCGAGGCTGATCTCGTCGGCCACGGCCACGCGGCCGAGCGCGGTGCGGAATTCATCCGGATAATGCGCGTAGGTCGGCACGCCGCCATTCCGCAGGTACTTTGCGAAAACAGTCACGAACCAGCGGGGGTGGGCGACGCAGTCGAGCCCGGCGCGGAGGGACGGCTTGATCGGGATGCCGAAGCCGTTGCGGATGTTGTATTCCCGGTTGGGTGCCACCGCCGTGTCCACCGTCAGCACCAGCGCTTCCGCACCCGCCCGCTCGGCCCGCTTCACCAATTGGATCGCGCGGTCGCGGTTGCGCCAGACGTAGAGTTGGAACCACAGCCGCGCCCTGGATTCCTCCGCGATCCGCTCGACGGACGTGATGGATTGCGTGGACACGCAGAAGGGAATGCCGGCGGCGGCGGCGGCCTTCGCCAACTCCACCTCCCCGTCGTACCAGATCAGCCCGGCGATCGCGGTGGGCGCCACGACCAGCGGCAGCGGTTGGCGCGTGCCGAAGATCGACGTCGTCGCGTCCCGGTTGGAAATGTCCACGAGGACGCGCGGATTGAAGGTCACGCTGTCCAGGGACCGCTTGGCCTCGATAAGGCCCACCTCGTCCTCGGTGCCGCGCTCGATGTATTCGAACAGGCCGCGGGGCAGGCGGGATCGAGCCCGGTCCCTGGCCTCGGCGACGTTCAATATGGAGTGGGCACCAAGCCGCATGATCGATTTCGCTCCCGCCAATTTTTCATCTTCGGGAAAAACTTCTCGTATGCTAGACAGAGAAGGCAAAAATCGTCAACGCGGATCTTCGAGGACAAAACAATGCGTGACCCGCAAGCCTTGGTGACGTCGTTGCGCGCGCTCGTGGGGGAGCGCCATGTGGTGACCGCGGTCACGGACCTCGAACCGCTCGTCCACGACTGGCGCGGGCGCTACCAGGGCACGGCCTTGTGCGCGGTCTATCCGGCCGACACGGATGAGGTTTCGCGGGTCGTCCGCCTCTGCCGCGAGGCCGGGGCCAAGGTTGTTCCGCAGGGCGGCAACACGGGCATGTGCGGGGCGGCGACACCCTTCGGCGAGGACGAGGTGGTGCTGCGGCTGGACCGGCTGAACCGGGTCCGCCACATCAGCGCGCTCGACAACACCATGGTGGTGGAGGCCGGCTGCATCCTCGCCGACCTGCAAAACAAGGCGCAGGAGGTCGGGCGGCTGTTCCCGCTCAGCCTGGGTGCGGAGGGCAGCTGCCAGATCGGCGGCAACATCGCCACCAACGCCGGCGGCACCGCGGTGCTGCGCTACGGCCCGATGCGCGACCTCGTGATGGGCTTGGAGGTGGTGCTGCCCGACGGGTCGGTGATGAACGACCTCAAGCGCCTGCGCAAGGACAACAGCGGCTACGCCGTCCGCCACCTGTTCGTCGGGTCGGAAGGGACGCTCGGCATCATCACCGCGGCGACGCTGAAGCTGTTCCCGCCGCCTCAGGCCAGCGCCACCGCCATGACCGGTGCGGCCGACCTCGGCCAGGCGTTGGCGCTGCTGGCGCTGGTCCGCACCAAGCTGGGCGACCGGATCAGCGCCTACGAGGTCATGTCGCATTCGCAGATGCAGCTTGTGCTGGACCACATCCCGAACTGCACCCTGCCCTTCGACCGGTCCCACCCCTGGTACGTCCTGATCGAGGCGGAGGACAGCTTCGCCACCGTCGATCTGGCCTCCCTCCTCGAAGAATGCCTGGCGGACGGTTTCGAGCAGGGGCTGGTCGCCGACGCCGTGATCCCGAAGAGCGAGGCGCAGCGCGCCGCCCTCTGGCGTCTGCGCCATTCCGTGTCGGAGGCCAACAAGGTGTCGGGCATCAGCGCGTCCTACGACACGGTGGTCCCGCTCGACCGGCTGGCCGACTTCGCGGCGGACACGGTGGCGGGCGTGGCGAAGGCCTTTCCGCAGGCGCGCATCCTGTTCGTCGGCCATGTCGGCGACGGCAACCTGCACGCCATCGCCCATTTCGACAAGGACGCCTTCCCGTCGAAGGCGGAGTTCGAGGAGGCCGCCGCCGTCGTCAACGGCATCGTGGACGACGCGACGCTGAAATGCGATGGCTCGATCAGCGCCGAGCACGGCATCGGGAAAAGCAACCGCAAGCGGCTGGCGCAGTCGATCGATCCGGTCCGCTATGGGCTGATGCTGAAAATCAAGGCGACGATCGACCCCGAAAATATTATGAATCCCGGAAAAGTTCTCTGAATCGAGGTTCTTCGATGGCGCGCTCGGCTTTGAAGGCGAAGAACGTCAGAAGCAAATCAATCAAACCGGCCGCCGCAGTGATGGGCAGGGCCGTCATGGGCGGGATCGACGTCGCGGACGACGCCTACGACATGCCGGCCCTGGCCGATGGCGAGGTGGACCTGGGTGCGCGGCTGAAGGACCTTCGTAAGCGCAAGCGCTGGACGCTCCAGCAGGCGGCCGACCGCACCGGCGTGGGGCTGTCGACCCTGTCGAAGATCGAGCGGAACGAGCTGTCGCCGACCTTCTCCACGCTCCAGAAGATCGCGGCGGGGTTCGAGATGGATCCCGCGGCGATCATCGGCGGCCAGACGGCGGCCCCGGTGCTGCGCGTGCCCGGCCGGCGCGCGCTGACCCGGGCGGGCGAGGGACGCCCCTTCCCCACCGGCACCTGCAACAACGCCTGGCTGTGCCCCGACCTGACCCACAAGGTCATGACGCCGATCAAGACGACGATCGTCGCGCGGTCGATCGACGAGTATCCGGAATGGGCCCGGTACGAGGCGGAGATGTTCCTCTACGTCCTGTCGGGGACGGTCGTGATCCACAGCCAGATCTACGAGCCGCTGCGGCTGGGCGCCGGCGATTCCCTGTATTACGACGCCAGCACGCCGCACCTCTGGGTGTCCGAGGGCGACACCGATGCCGAGGTGCTGTGGGTCTACGCCAAGTACCAGTGATGCGGGGACGCCGCGGCGGTCACGGGTTCCCCTGGTCCGCCGCGCCCAGCGCGTGCGAAATCTTCCCCGCGACCTCGGCGACGACCGGGCCGAGGTCGAGCATGCGTTCGCGGGGCATGTAGAAGTTGACGCTGGCAATGCTGACGGCGGCCACGACCTCGCCGTTGACGTCGCGCACCGGCGCGCCGACGCAATGGATGCCCAGCTCGTTCTCCTCGCACTCCATGACCCAGCCTTGCCGCCGGTAGGCGCGCATGGAGTCCAGATAGTCGGGCCAGGGGAGCAGGCTCGGCTTTTCCGCCCCGGTCCGTTCCTTCAGCGCTTGAGCCTCGTCGTACAGCTCCCGCCAGCGCGCCTCCGACAGGCCGAGCATCAGGGCCTTGCCAACCCCGGTGGAAATCAGCGGCATGCGTTGGCCGATGCGGGAGCGCATCTCCAGCCCTTTGTCGCCTGAGAGCTTGTCGAGATAGAGGACGTGCGAGCCCTCCATCTGGCCGAGATGCACGGTGGCGCCGCAGGCGGTGACCAGAGCCTCCAGGAAGGGGCGCGCGATCTGGGTCAGCGGCCGCTGCTCCCGCGCGCGGGTGCCGAGATAGATCAGCTTGTAGCCAAGCGTGTAGCCCTGGTAGGGCACGTGGTGCAGGTACCCCTCGGCCACGAGGTTGCTCAGCACCCGGTGGAGCGTGCTGCGCGGTACGCCGAGCCGTTCGGACAACCCCTTCACGTCCCCGATGCCCTGGGCGACGAGTTCCAGCAGCGTCAGCCCGCGCACCAGCGTCTGCGCTCCGCTCGCGCCCTTGGCACCGTCGTTCGGTTCAGCGTCGTTCAGGCGGGGCGATGGCGACTTCAAGCGTGGCTCCGTGCTCCCGGCGATCCCTTGTTGAGTGTCCACCGCAAGGCTTCGCCGGACGCCGCGCGGTGACGGCGCACCATAGCCGATTTTCGGATCCGGATGACCGCTTTGTTGACCTCACCATTCCGCGACGGTGCCGTCGTGCAGGCGCCAGATCGGATTGCGCCAGTCCGGCGCGTCCTTGCTGCGCGCGATCACCAGTTCCTCGTCCACCTCAACACCAAGGCCGGGCTTGTCGGAGGGGTAGAAGTAGCCGCCGTCGATCTTGAAGTCGTCCTTGTTCAGGACATAGTCGAACAGCTCGGCCCCCTGGTTGTAGTGGATGCCCATGCTCTGTTCCTGGAAGACGGCGTTGCGCGACACGAAGTCCACCGCCAGGCAAGAGGCCAGCGCCAGCGGCCCCAACGGGCAATGGGGCGCCAGCGCGACGTCGTAAGCCTCCGCCATGCCGGCGATTTTCACGCATTCGGTGATGCCGCCCGCGTGGCTGAGGTCGGGCTGCAGGATGGAAATGCCGCCCTCCGCGAACACCCGCTTGAAGTCGAAGCGGGAGAACATGCGCTCCCCCGCGGCCAGCGGGATGTGCGTCTGGGCGGCGAGGCGCGCGTAATGTTCCGACTGCTCGGCCAGCACCGGCTCCTCGATGAAGAGGGGGCGGAAGGGCTCCAGCTCGTGGATCAGCACCTTGGCCATGGGTGCGGCGACGCGTCCGTGGAAGTCCAGGCCGAACTCGATGGAATCGCCGAAGGCCTCGCGGATCTCGGCCACCACCGCCACGGCGGCGTCCACTTTCCGCGAGGTGTCGATGGTGCCCATCTCCTCGCAGCCGTTCAGCTTGAAGGTGTCGAAGCCGATCTGCTGGAGCATCCGGATGCCGTCGATCACCTCGGCCGGGCGGTCGCCGCCGACCCAGGAATAGGCCTTGATCCGGTCGCGCACCAGCCCGCCGAGCAGTTGGTAGACCGGCGCGCCCAGCGCCTTGCCCTTGATGTCCCACAACGCCTGGTCGATGCCGGCGATGGCCGACATCAGGATCGGGCCGCCGCGGTAGAAGCCGCCGCGGTACAGCACCTGCCAGATATCGTTGATGCGCGCCGGGTCCTTGCCGACGACGTATTCCGACAGCTCGTGCACGGCGGCCTCGACGCTGCGGGCGCGCCCTTCGATGACCGGTTCGCCCCAGCCGGTGATCCCTTCGTCGGTCTCGACCTTCAGGAACATCCAGCGCGGCGGCAGGCGGTAGGTTGTGAGCTTGGTGATTTTCATTTTCTTGATTCTGCCCGGCAGAGTGTTCGGTCAGCGGCCGGCCTTGAAGGCGGCGATGAACTTGCGCGCTTCCTCGGCAAGCTCGTCCCAGCGCTGGCCGGCGATGAGGTCCTTGCGCATCAGGCTGCCGCCGACGCCGGCGGCGAAGGCGCCGGCCTTGGCGAAGGCGCCGATGTTGTCCAGCCCGACGCCGCCGACCGGGATCAGGGCCGCCTCGTCGAACGGCCCGCGCAAGTCCTTCAGGTAGGCGGGGCCGAGGCCGCTGGCCGGGAACAGCTTCAGCAGGTCGACGCCCAGCCGGTGCGCCCGCACGACCTCCGACGGGGTCGTCACTGACGGAATCATCAGGCGCTGGCGCTCGTGCACCGCCTGGATGACCTCCGGGTCGAAGTTCGGGGCGAGCGCGAAGTCCGCCCCGGCGTCGAGCGCGAGGTACGCGGAGACCGGGTTGATCACCGTGCCGGCGCCCACCTTCATGCGGGTGCCGAACTCCGCCTTCACCGCGCGGATGCCGTCATAGACGGACAGGCTGTTGCAGGTGATTTCGAACACCCGGATGCCGCCCTCATACAGCGCCCGAGCCACGGGCACCACATCCGCCGGGGCAAGACCCCGCGCGATGGCGATCACACCCGTGTCGTCGATGGCTTGGATGACCTGATGCTTCAGCATGTCTTCCGTCCTTTGGTCGATGCCATACCAGCCCGCAGTGCCGTCTAGCCCTCTCCCCCTGGGGAGAGGGTGGCCCGAAGGGCCGGTGAGGGGGTCCCGCGACTTTGATATGTCCGGCAAAAGCACGACCCCCTCACCCTAACCCTCTCCCCAGGGGGGAGAGGGGATTTAAAGCGCCCCGGTCAGGCTTTCGCCTCGATCGGCTTGTTGACGATGAACCAGTAGCAGAGCGCCGCGCAGGCCGCGATCACGCCGCCGCTGACGAAGGCCAGCGCGTAGGAGCCGGTGCTGTCCGCGATCATGCCGGTAACCAGCGGCGACAGCGAGCCGGCGAAGTAACCGCCGAAGTTCTGGATGCCGCCGACCGAGCCGACCATGGAGCGCGGGGCGACGTCGCCCGGCAGAGCCCAGCCGTTGGCCGACACCGCCGACAGCATGCCCATGCCGACCGTCAGCAGGACGAGCGTCGCGGTCAGGCCGGTGAAGAAGGGTGCCGCCACCAGGGCGACGCCGCCGAGCAGCGCGCAGACGGAGATGGTGGCGCGCTTGGCGACCAGAGGCTCCGCGATCTCGCGATCCACCAACCACTTGGAGACATAGCCGCCGAGGAACGCCCCGACAATGCCGCCGAAGAAGGGCACGCTGGCCAGATAGCCGACCGACGCCATGTTCACGTTCTGCGTCTTCAGCAGGTAGAGCGGCACGAAGTAGGTCAGGATGTTGAACATCCAGATGTAGCAGAACCAGCCCAGGATCATGCCCCAGACGCTGCGGTAGGCGAACAGGTCGCGCCAGCGGATGCCGTCGGGGGTGGCGCCCAGCTCCTCCGCCGTGCCGCCGCCGCCCTCCTTGATGTAGGCCAGCTCGTCGGCCGACAGCCACTTGGTCTTTTCCGGCTGCTTGTAGAAGGCGAGCAGCAGCAGGCCGAACAGGACGCCGAAGCCGCCGGCGATGTAGAACAGCGCACGCCAGCCGAAGGTGACCATCAGGAAGACGAGCAGCGGCGGCGCCACGGCCGGCCCCCACTTCGACGCGGCGTCCCAGATGCCGGTCGCCAGCGCACGCTCCTTCTTGGGGAACCAGGCGGCGGTGATCTTGGCCGCACTCGGCCAGCAGGGCGCCTCGGTGACGCCGAGGATGCCGCGGGCGAAGATCAGCCCGAGCTTGGAGGAGCAGGCGCCGGTCAGCATGGTGGCGCCGCTCCACAGGATGATGCTGAGCGAATAGACCTTCTTGGCGCCCAGCTTGTCGATCAGCCAGCCGGAGGGAAGCTGGAAGATGGCGTAGATCAGCGAGAACACCGTGCCGAGCAGGCCGATGTCGCTGTTGGTCAGGTTCAGTTCGGTCATCATCTCCGGCGCGGCGATGGACAGGGCCGTCCGGTCGATGAAGTTGACCATGCCGCCGATCAGCAGCAGGAAGACGATGATCCAACGCCGGCTGCGGGCGCCGGACGACACCGCGCCCACATCTTGGGAAACCATTCTTGTAAACCTCCCAAACTCTTGGTGCGTTACAGATTGATCAGGCCGCGCGTGCGCGCGATCTCGATCGCTCCGACGGCGGCGACGGAAGGCAGCCCGTCCGGAACGATCGTGATCGTGCCGGTGAAGGCGGGGTCGTTGCGCAGCAGGAGCGCGAAGGCGTCGCGCAGCATCGCCTTGCCGCCCACGATGATGGCTGTGCCGGGCTCCATGCCCAGCGACCGGCTGTGTCTCAGCGCTGTGATGTCGGACGCCAAAACGGCGCCCAGGATCAGGTTGGCACGCCCCTGCACATCCAGATCGCCGAACAGGTCGAGCAGACGGACCAGGAAGGCGCTCCGCCCCAGGCTCAGCGTCCGCCCGTATTCGGCGCCGCGCAGCAGCGCGTCCGGCACGATGCGGTCGGCGAAGCTGTGGGCGAGCGAGCTGGCGATCAGCGTGTTCTTCGTCAAAACGTCCAGCAGTTCGCCGGAGATCGTCGTGACGGAGCCGGCGATCCGCCCCTCCGCGTCCACCCGCACGAATTTCGAATGCGACCCCGGCAGGACGAGGACGGCCGGGCCGTCCACGCGCATCGCGTGGAGGACGCCGATGGTCTCCGTTTCCTCGCCACGCATGATGTCCATGGTGTCGGCAGTGTCGAGCGTGATGGGGCCGGCGTGGCTCTTGATGCCGGGGATGAACCAGATCGGCCGGTCGACGACGTCCGGCAGCTCGGCCGACCGCATGCCCTGCGCCAGCTCCGCCCGGCCGGCGGGGGCAAGCAGGTGGGGGATCTCGCACAGCCCGACGTTCGACGTGATCATGCCCGACGCCAGGAACAGCACGTCAGCGGTGCCGGACAGGCCGGCCCCGGACAGCGCCTCCGCGATGGCGTCCCGCACGCCCGTCTTCAGCGCGTCGGTGCTGCCGGTGATCGCGGTGTCGCGCACCCCGACCGGCCGACCGGCCTCCGCCAGGACGGCACCGTCCTTCCAGACCATCACGCGAGTGTTCGTGGTGCCCGTGTCGATCGTGGCGAAAAGCATCGAAAACCTCCCTCTGCGCACGCCGGGGGGTGGAGCCACGGCGTGTCGTTCGTTTTGAACCGGCCTTCTGGACTCGACAGGGTGCGTCGGACGGAGGCGGCGCGCCTCAGCTGTCTCACATACTGATTGGCAACGTCATAATGTGGATAGGGGTGGCGCGCGGAAATGTCAAATAATAACATTCAATCCCATATAGTGAGATATAATGGGCTTTTCTGCCGTCTCGCCGCCCTTGTGACCGACGTGTTGCCGGTGGAACCGTCCACCTGGCATCCTCTGCTGGACGCGGGACTCATGCGGAATGGGTCGCCGGCCGCATGGGAAACCAGACGTTGAATCGTGGAAATCAGCACGAAGATGTGATCGTTTTCGCTTGGAATTTTGCCGTGTGGCGGCAGACCGACTGCAACATTCGTCAACAAAAGTCGGCAAATCTTGTCACAACAGGGGATTTTAAGCCTTTATAAATAAGTATACGAATAGTGCTTCTTCATGACCATGCAACCGTCCTCCTCCGTCAGCGATCCGGTGCAGCAGTATGTCCGCGGTCACCACCGGCGGGTCGATGGCTGGCTGTCGCGCCTGGACGCCACCCTGATATCCTGCGTGGGCCAGTGGCAGAGCGCCGCCGGAGTGTCCGGCGCGGTGGGAGAGATCGGCGTTCACCATGGGCGGCTGTTCATCCTTCTGGCGCTGCTGCGCAATCCGGGCGAGCAGGCCTTCGCTATCGACCTGTTCGAGGACCAGCAGTTCAACGTCGACCAGTCGGGCCAGGGCGACGAGGCGGTCTTCCGCACCAACCTCGCGCGATTCGGCATCGATCCGGGCACCGTCGACATCGTCCGGGGGAACTCGCTGGCCCTGACCTGGGCCGGCCTGTCGGGCGGGCAGGCGCCGTCCGTGCGGCTGTTCAGCGTCGACGGCGGCCACACGGCGGAGATCACCCGGAACGACCTGACCATTGCCGACGACAGCCTGGGCGAGGGCGGCGTGATCGTGCTGGACGACTATTTCAACCCCGAGTTTCCCGCCGTGTCGGAAGGGATGTGCCGCTTCATGATGGAGCGTCCGCAATCCCTCGCCCCCTTCGCCATCGGCGACAACAAGCTGATGCTGGCGCGGCCCGGCTGGGCCGAACGCTACCGCGCCATGCTCGTCCAGACGGTGACGCCGCGCTACTTCGTGCGGGACACCGAGCTGTTCGGCACCCCCATCTCCGTCTTCCGCACGCCGCGAACGCTGATGCAGATCATTCGGCAGACCAACCTCACCCGCCGGCTCCGCTCCCACCCGCTGGGACAGGCGCTGAAGCCGATCGTCCGCCGCTTCGTGCAAGGCTGAAGGCGCCGACCCATGCTCGACGACGTGCAGACCCGCGATCCGGCCGGGCAGCGCGAGATGACGCCGCGTCAGGACGCATCGAATGCCGTCGGCACCGCGCCGCAAGGCCTCGCCTCCGCCCGCGCCGGACGGCTGCACTGGACCCATGGGCTGGTCAACCGGCTGGTGAAGGCGTCGGACGGCGCGTTGCTGACGCTTGCCGGGCTGACCGCCTGGGCGGTGGGGCTGGGCGACGGCGCCGGCCTGTCGCTGGTCCAGGCGATCATTGTCACGGCCATCACGATCGACGTCTATCTGCGCACCATGACGGCCATCGGCGCGTACCGCGTCGAGAATTACCGGCAGGGTCGCAAGGCGCTGTTCGACGCGATCGGCGGGCTCCTGCCCACGGGCCTCGTGCTCCTCCTGCTGGTCTGGGCGTTCCTGCCGCCGACGGACCGGCCGGACTGGGTCGCCCTGTGGGCCGGCGCGGCGGTCGCGTACCTGGCCGCCGGGCGGGCCGTGACGGCGCGGATGGTGCGCCGGCTGGAAGGCCGCGGATCGCTGCGGCGCAAGGTCGTCCTGTTCGGCGCGACCGACAGCGCGGAGCGGATGATCAAGCATCTGGCTCTGCCGGAACACCGGGCGAACTACGACGTGCTGGCGCTGTTCGACGACCGGGGGGCCGACCGCCGGCCGGAGTCGCTGGCCGGCATGCCCGTGGCCGGCGATCTGGTCGCCTTCAAGACCTTCCTTCAGAACAACCGCGTGGACATGATCGTCATCGCGCTGCCCTGGCGGGCGGCGCTGCGCATCCACAGCCTGTGCATGCAGCTGCAGATGATCTCCCTCGACATCCTGATCCCGCTGGACGAGGAGAACTTCAAGCTGCGGCTGGCCAGCGTGCGGCACATCGGGGACACGCCGGCGCTGCTGGTGATGCGGCAGCCGCTGCGCGGCATGCAGATCATCCTCAAGCGGATCGAGGACGTGGCGGTGGCCTCGCTCGGCCTGCTGGTCGCCTCGCCGGTCATGCTGGCCGCCGCCCTGGCGATCCGGCTGGAATCGCCGGGGCCGGTGATCTTCCGGCAGACGCGCGTCGGCTTCAACAACCGCCCCTTCACGATGCTGAAGTTCCGCACGATGACGGTGGATGACACGGACGACGGCGCCATGGGCACCCACCGCGACAACCCGCGGATCACGCGCATCGGCGCCATCCTTCGGCGGACGAGCATCGACGAGCTGCCGCAACTGTTCAACGTGCTGGCCGGCGACATGTCCGTCGTCGGTCCCCGTGCCCATGTGCCGAACATGCGCGTCGGCAACTATCGCTACGCGGAGGCCGTGCGCGAGTACGCGGCGCGCAGCCGCGTCAAGCCGGGGATCACCGGTTGGGCGCAGATCAACGGCATGCGCGGTGGTATCCATTCGATCGAGAAGGCCCGCGCCGGGGTCGACATGGACATCCACTACATCGAAAACTGGTCGCTATGGCTCGACGCAAAGATCATGGTCAGCACCCTCGCCACGGGTTTGTTCGGGCGCGACGTTTTCTAGCCTCCCTGCTGCTCGCATCGGCGGCGCTGCTCGGTGTGGACAAGGCGCAGGCGCAGGGCGTGCCGGCGCGCCCGCTGCTGGTCTACCACGACAGCTGGTACGAGCGCCCGGCGACCGGCCCGGCGGCCACCACGCTGGCGTCCCTGCCCTCCTACATGAACATGGTGGCGCTGTCCTTCGTGCGGCCGGATGCGGTCTATTGGGGTCGCCTCGACCTGTCCAAGACGGGGCTCCAGTACGGCTTTCCGGGCACGGTGCTGCGGGACGCCGTCGCGCTGCTGAAGCGGCGCCAGCCGGGCACGCGCGTGCTGCTCGCCGTCGGCGGCGCCAACTACAACAATTGGGACGCCCTCGACCTGGACGCCATCGTCCGGCTGGTCCGCGACCTGGGCGTGGACGGCGTGGACCTGGACTTCGAGCCGGAGTCGCCCGGCTGCGCCCTGCGGCCGCCGGGACGGATGCGCTGCCTGTCGGACGGTGCATGGCAGGATCTGGTCGGCCGCTTCCGCGCCGCCTTCCCGCGCCCCCTGTTGCTGACCGTCCCCGGTTGGAGCATCGGCGCCTATGGCGAGGGCGCCTGGCAGAACGCCCAGCCGCGCGGGCGCTACACCGGCTCCATGCTCAACCTGCTGCGCTCGCCCCAGGCGGCGGCGATCGACCTCGTCTCCGTCATGGCGTACGAGGCCGGCCCGACCTTCGATCCCTGGCAGGCCTACCAGGCCTACCGTCAGGTCTGGAGCGGGCCGCTCGCGCTGGGCGTTCAGGTCCCGCCGAGCCAGCTAGGCGGGCCGACCTACACGGTGCCTCTGGCCGAGAGGCTGGCCCGCCAGGTGGCCCAAGAGGCGCAGGCTGACGAACGCGCCGGTATGATGCTGTACCCGCTGCTCGGCCGCCCGCCCGATCCGATTGGGCCGGACAACCCGGATGGCCGCCTGCTGGCCCAGGCGCTGTGCCGTGGCCTGGGCCTCGCCGACTGCGACCAGCCGCTGCCCTAGATCAGACGGCGGTTTCGGCGGCCGCCCTCTCTGCGTCCGTCCCGGCGGCCTCGTGCATCGCGACCACGTTGCAGAAGTCGTCCGGCACCCGGTCGATCGGCACCAGCCGGCCGTCCTGCAACCGCCAGAATCGGTAGCCGAGTTCCTCCAGCCGGTCCCAGCAGGCGTCGGTGCGCTCCCCGCGGCGGTGCAGGATGGCGCTGTTGACCTCGAAGAGGATGGTCGGGTGCCAGCGCTCCAGGCTGCGCCGCGCGCCCTCCACCACCATCGGCTCGGCCCCCTCGACGTCCATCTTGATGCAGTCGATCCGCGGCAGCTTCAGCTCCTCCACCAGGCTGTCGAGCGTCACCGTCGCAACCTCCTCCCCCTCGCGGGTCGCGCTGTCGCCCAGCAGGGAGAAGGCCTGGAGGTCGCCGCCCGCGACGACGTGGTGCAGGACGGCCGTGCCGTTGCGGTCAGACAGCGCCTTGCGCACCAGATGCACCTTGGCGAAGCGGTTCAGCGCGACGTTGGCGGCGAGGCGGTCGGCGGCGGTCCGACCCGGCTCCACCGCCACCACGGTGCCCTCCGGCCCGGCGAGCCGCGCCGCCTTCAGCGTGTAGAGGCCGATGTTGGCGCCGGCGTCGATGAACACCGCGCCGGGGCGGACGAACTGCTGAAGCTCCCGCAGTTCCGGCTCCGACCAGTCGCGCAGCACGAAGGCGGTGACGGAGGTGTAGCGCAGGTCCGGCGGCACGCGCAGCCGCTCGCCGCCGGCGGTCAGGCTGAAGCGCGGGCTCTGCTTCATGGCGACGCAGCCGGCCCACAAGGCGGCGCGCGCCAGCACCGCGACGGGCTCCGCGCGGAAGCCCGGATGGGCGAGAAGACGGCGCAGGCGGCGGAAGAAGGCGGGTCGGGAGGGCGAAGCTGCGGTCATGGCCTGCTCACGTGAGGGGGCTTCGGGCTGAGTGCATTGGGCTGGGGGCATTAGGACGGCCGGCGGTGCGCCAATAGACGGCGAGCGCCATCACGCTGGCGACCTCGCCGGGCGTGAAGACGACGGAATAGACGGTGGAGGTGGCGAGCGCGTACAGGACGTAGTCGGCCAGCGCCTGCGCCATCGGGTCGCCGTCCCTGGCCGCCCGGCGGGCGGTGCGGAAGGCCGCGACGTAGAAGGCGGCGATCAGGACGGCGCCGATCACGCCGTATTCGAACACGACGCCGATCCAGCCGATGTCGGCCAGGTAGAACTGGCTGTTGCCCAGCAGGTCGGCCAGGGTCACGGTGCTGAAGCGGGTGATCGCGCCGACGCCCAGCAGCCAGCGCAGCGGCGTCACCTCCAGGAAGTCCAGCGCCAGCGCGATGGAGTTCTGCCGGATCGACAGGGACGCGCCGAGCAACTTCTCCACATGGTCGGCGAGCAGCCCGCTGTAGACGACCGCCAGCGCGATGGCGCCCAGCACGGCCGCAGCGACCGCCACGATTCGCCACCAGCCGCGCGCGGAGGTGAGCATCGCGAAGCCGGCCACCAGCACGACACCGCCCAGAACCGTGCGCTGCTTGTAGATCCAGACCATCAGCAGAAGGCCGATCAGGAACAGCGGCAGGGTCCACCATTCCCGGTACGCGCAGAACCGCCGCGTCAGGTACAGCAGGAACAGCACGCCGAAGAACATCGGCATGAAGATGCGGTAGCCGCGCTCGAAGTCGTACATCAGCAGCTTGCTTTTCAGCGGGTCGGTGGCGTAGGCCCCCAACGGCATCACCAGCCACAGCGCCAGCATGACGACGAAGGTGCCCGCACCCAGCACGACCAGCGCGCCGCGGATCTGCGGCAGCGTGGGCCGCAGCAGAACCAGCAGGGCGCTCAGCGAGAACACATAGGCGAAGGGCCAGACCTTGACGGTGGTCGCCAGCGCGTCCGTCAGCCCGTTGCCGAGCTGGACCATCGACACCGCCGGCGTGATCGCCACGAGGTAGGCGAGCAGCGCGACGCCGAGCGACGTGTGCGGAAGCTCGATCTGCGCCAGCGCGTAGACGGCCAACGGGATGGTCAGCACCGGCCACGCCTTCGACAGGGCGTAGAGCGGCGGCACGTCCACCATGTAATGGAAGGTCTGCCCGAACAGGGGCAGGACGACCAGAAGCAGCAGGGCGACCAGCGACCGTGGCAGGGCGCGGCGCGGGGCCGCCGCCCGGACCGGACGCAGGATGCGCCCGCGCCGCCTCGTCGCCAGGTCGATGATCACGGGCGCAGCACCGTCTTGGGCCGGGCCGTCTTGGGCCGGGCCGTCTTGGACCGTGTGCGCCCCAGCCGGTCCGCCCACCAGGACGACAGTGCGATGCCGATCAGCGGCAGCGAATCCACGAACACGCGCCGTGCGTGCCCCCGCGGGTTCAACGCCAGCCGGAACAACCATTCCAGGGCAAGCCGCCGGACCAGGGGCGGCGCCCGCTCCACCATCCCCGTGACGAACAGCAGGGAGCTGCCGACGCACAGGCCCACGCCCGTCGCCCGCCCGGTGTCCCGGATGGCCAGCGCCAGGCATTCGGACTGCGGCGCGCCGACCGCCAGGAAGACGTAGCGGGCGGGATGGTCGAGCACGAAGCGGACGCAGCGCTCCACCTCCCGCGGGTCGGCGGAGAAGCCCATGGGCGGTTCGTGCAGCGCCAGCCGCGTCAGGCCGAAGCGCGCATGCAGGCGCCGCACCAGCTCGTCGTTGCCGCCGATGACCGTGATGGGGTCGTCCGGCGTGATCTGGTGCGCGAAGAGGTGCGCCGTCAGATCGCTGCCCGGGGCGCTCGGCAGGCGGCGGCCGAACAGCAGGCGGACGAGCAGCCGCATGATCTGGCTGTCGCACAGCCGCAGCCACGCGGCGTCATAAGCCGCGCGGAAGGGTGCGTCGCCACGGTGCAGGCGCACCACATGCTGCGCGTTCGGCGTTACGACATAGGCGAAGGGAGCCTCCGGCGCGCGGCCGGCGATGGCCTCCGCAGCGCCGGCCACGTCCAGCCGGGCGATGCGGACGCCGAAGACCAAGTCCGCGGGGATGTCCTCCGTGGAAACCGCCGGCGTCATGGGAAGCTCGTCGAAACGCCGTGCGTGCGGCCGATGGTGTAGCTGAACACGCGCTCGAACGGCACGACGCGGTTGATGAACTGTTCCACCCAAAGGCCGGTTTCGGCGATGGAGCTGCGCGGCACGAACAGGATGTCGCCGGCGGCCATCGGCACATCGCCGACCGCCGTCCCCGTCTCGATGAAGTTGCGCAGGTCGATGGTGCGCAGCATCGGCTTGTTCTGCGGGTTGCGCCGGATCAGCACGACCTCCTCATACCGGGCCTCGCGGTCGAAGCCGCCGGCCAGCATGATCGCCTCCATGACGCCGACGCGGCCGTTCAGCAGGTAGGGGCCGGGGCGGGCGACGGAACCGCCGACATAGGCGCGGTTCGACGGCGTCTCGCGCAGGCCGACGCTGACCTGCGGGGCGCGCATCCAGCGCTTGGCCTTGGTCTCGATGAGGCCGGCGAGTTCGGTCGGGGTCAGGCCGGCGGCCTCCACCTGCCCGGCCATGCGCAGGCCGGCCGACCCGTCGGGGCCGATCATCACCTCCTCGTCCATGTCCGGGACGAGCGTGAACTTCACCTGGAAACGGTCTCCCGGCCCCAGGCGGTAGGCCGGAACGGCGTCCTCCCACCCGGCGAAGCCTTCCGGCATCGCCTGCTTCGGCGACAGGGACTGGCCGGTGCAGGCGCCCAGCGCCGCCACCGCCAGCAACAGAATGCAGCGCGTCACAGCCATCGGTAGATCACCTGCGGGATGTGGAAGTGCCGACCGGTCAGCACCAGCCCGACGATGTCGCCGCCGGACGCCAGGATGGAATCGCGCATCCGGGCGGCGACCGGGGCGCGGGTGTGCTCGGCGCGCGCGATCAGGATGTTGGCGTCGGCCATGGGCGACAGGCGGCGCGCAAGATGGCTGCTGCCGATCGGCGGCGACAGGATCAAAATCATGTCGAAGCGCTGGCGCAGCCGTTCCAGCATCTGGCGCGACTGGGCGATGGGCGTGCGCAGGCTGCCCAGCGCCGAATCCGGCGCCGCCTTGGACACCCACAGCAGCGGGACGGTGGACGGGACGGCGTCCAGCTCCGCCGCCAGCAGCGCGTCGGACGGGGCCAGCGCATCGCCCGCGGCCGGGTCGGCGGAGGCGTTGATCGCCATCAGCTGCCCGGTGCCGTCGCCGCACAGGTCGATGACCAGCGTGCGCAGGCCGCGGCCCTTGGCAAGCTCCAACGCCAAGCCGCGCGCCACCACCGCCTCCCCGTCGCCCTCGTTGGCGGTGACGAACTGGAGCAGCGACATCGGCCGCTCCCCCACGCCGTGGTCGAGCAGTTGGGCCGCGAGATGGATCAGCTCCTGCTGCGCGCCCGGGGAGGCCAGCTCTCCGGCCGTGTCGGCGAAGCTGGCGATGGCCGGCACGCCGAGGTCGCGCTCGATCTCGTGCGGCAGGATGTAGACCTGACGCAACCAAGTCGCGAGCACGCCGGCCGCCGCGCCCAGGAGGATGCCGCCGACGAGGCCGGCGATGATGAAGCTCGGTCCCATGCTCGTCCCGGTCGCGGGCGCGACGCCCGGCTGCACCACGCGGACGTTGGAGGTCCGCACCTTCGCGGCCTCCTCCTCGGCGCGGGCGGCCTCCGTGCGCTGGGCGTAGTCGCGGTAGATGCCCTCCAGGACGCCGCGCGTGCGCTCCAGGTCGTGCAGCTCGGTTTCCGCCTTGCGCAGGCGCCCGACCTTCTCCACCGCGATGGCGTGCTGGCGGTCCAGTTCGGCCAGCTGGCGCGCCACGGCGTCCTGTTCGATCTCCAGAGTCAGCAGGTGGTTGTTCAGGAAGGCGATGGTCGGGTTGCGCACCTCGCGCTGGGTGCTGAAGACCGGCTTTTCCGCCCCCTTCATCGACTGCCGCACCGTCTTGATCTTCTTCTCGATCTCCTGGAGCGGCGGGTAGTCCGGCAGGAACTGCGACGCCAGCCGGTCGCGTTCCAGCTCCAGGCGCAGCAGGACGTTGCGGTCGTCGTCGTTGTGCGTCTGGTTGCTCTGCTCCTTGAAGTCGAAGACCCGCTCCGGCAGGGCGGCCAGCCGCTTCCGGGCCGTGGACACCTCCGCCTGAAGCGCCGCCTGGCGTTCCTGGGTCTGGCGGCGGCGCTGGACGATGCTGTCCACCTGATTGGCGGCGAGGAGGATTTCCTGCCCCAGGTCGACGATCTCATACTCCGACTTCAGGCGCAGGATCTGCTCCTCGATGCTCTTCAGCTGGTCGGAATGGCGGGCCAGCTCCGATGCCAGGAAGGGCGAACGCGGGATGTCGAAGATCGCGCGGCGACGCTTCAGATAGGCGTCGGCGATGGCGTTGACGGTGTCCGCCGCAACGTCCGGGTTTTCGTGGCTGAAGCTCAGCCGGACGATGTTGGACGCGGATTGCTGCTCCACCCGCAGATGCCGTTTGAACAGGTCGATCGCCTTTTCCAGGCGGTCCTGCGCGTCGTCGGAGCGGAGCAGGCCGAACAGCCGCGGCCGCCCCAGCTCGGGAAACAGCACCGTGGGATCGACGACCTGCAGCGTGTCCTCGATGACCTTGCGGCTCTCCAGGATGCGGATTTCGCTGTCGACCGACTTCAACCCGTCGATGGACAGCACGGACGGAAGACTGCCGCCGACGTCCTGAAGCCCCGCGTGCTCGCGGTCGACCATCATCAGGATCAGGCTTTCCGCCGTGTATTGCGTGCGCGCGTAGGTTGCCGCGATCAAGCCCGCGACGACGGAAAGAAGAGCGACCGCCAGGATGACGCGCTTGTGATAAAAAGCGAGTATCAGCAGGTCGCGCGGCGTGAACGCGGCAGCACCGCCAGCCGATAAGGCCCCGTTCGAAAATGGGATGGCAGGGCCGTCCGGCTGTTCAGCCGGCTGGCTTTGCCTCCGGATTTCCTGGTCCTGAGAGAGCATTGGGAGCGGGTACCAAAGGGTGTTGCGTATGCAATTCGTTTGAATGGTTTACCATGTTTGGTGTACCTCTGTCATTCCATGGTTGCTGTTTTGCAACAATTTGTCTAAAAGTTGCCCGAATGCATCGCGCGGATTTTGCCCCGCGCAGCCAGCCGAGCGCCGCCTGCATGATCCATCACCTATCCACGCTGAAAGCCGAGATTGAGGCCCGCCACCCGGCGCTGTTCCGGCGCCTGACCTGGCTGCGGGACCGCCTCGCCCCCTATTATGCGGAGCCGGAGCTGCGCCTGCTTCCCGCCCTGTGCGTCCCCGGCGAGGCCGCCTTCGACGTCGGCGCCAACAGCGGCATCTACACCTTCTGGATGTGCCGTGAGGCCGCCCGCGTGGTCGCGTTCGAGCCCAACCCGAAGCTCGCGGGGCTGCTGGCCGCCAAGTTCGGCTCTCTGGTCGCGTCCGGCCGGCTGCGGATCGAAGGCTGCGCGCTGAGCGACGGCGACGGGTCCATCGTGCTGCACGTGCCGCAGGCCACCGCCTTGGCGTCGGTCGAGGCGGGCGCGGTGGACGCCCACGGGCAGGAGGTCACGGCGGTGACCGTGCCGCGTCTCACGCTCGACCGGTTCGACGAGGGTCCCGTCGGTTTCGTGAAGATCGACGTGGAGGGGCACGAGGCGGCGGTGGTCGCCGGCGGCATGCGGCTGATCGCGCGCCATCGCCCCAACCTGCTGGTGGAGGCCGAGGAGCGGCACAGCCCCGGATCCCTGGCGAGGCTGGCGGCGCTGCTGGCGCCGCTCGGCTACCGCGGCTATTTCGTCCTGTCCGGCCGGCTGTGCAGCCTGGACGCCTTCGACCCGGCCCGCCACCAGTCGCGCGCGGCGCTGAACCCGGCCGGCACGCACCGGCTGAAGGGGCAGACCTACATCAACAACTTCATCTTCGTCGCCCGCGACGGCGTGGCGGACCGCCTGCGCGCGGCGTTGGGCCAGGCGGCCCGCCAAACGGGCCAGCAGACGGACCGCCTTTCTTGAAGTCAGCGGCGGCAGTCCACTTCCGGCCAAGGGCGCTTCTGGTAGAAGGGGCGAAGCGTGAGGATGCTGGTCACCTTCCAGATGCGGCTCTGCCGCTCCGGGCACAGGTTGTTGACAGCCGAGGTCGGGTTGCCGCGCCACCAGTCCGGAATGTTGACCTCCACCTCGTAGGTGTTGAGGTGCATCTCCGGCTCCCGGATCCACCAGCCGTAGGGCAGGCGGGCGAAGTGGGAGCGGATCTCCTGCCGGATGTCCACGGGGCGCCACTCCTCCTCGGTGTCCTGCGCGGCGGCGCCGTTCGTGAGCAGGGCCGCGACGATGGACGCGGCGATTGTCATGGTCGTCTTCATCGGTCCCACACCCCATGATGCGGCCGCGAAACTGGCACAGCCTGGCCCGCTACGCCACCGGCCTTGGCTTGCGCGGGGTGGAGGTGGCCGGGAAGCTCGGCCTCTACATCGTCGCCGCGCGGTCGCTCGGGGCGCACGACGCCGGCCTCTTCTTCCTGTGCCTGACCTGGATCGGCTTGGGCTCCACAGTCGCCCGCCTGGGGTTGGAGCGGGCGATCACCCGCCACCTCGCGGCCGAGCTGGCGGTCGGGCGGGGGCGCGCGGCCGGGCGCGACCTGCGGACGGCGCTGGTCTGGACGGGGGCCGCGTCGGCCGGCGCCGCGCTGGTCACCGCGGCCGTGGCCGGCCCCGCGTCGCACCTTCTGTTCGGCGCGCCGGACCTGGAGGTCCCCCTGCGCCTGTCGGCGGCGGCCCTGGTGCCGCAAACCCTGACCATCACCGTCGGCTACGCCCTGGCCGGGCTGAAGCGCGGCGTGGCGGCCCAGTTCGTCCAGAACGCCCTGTGGCCGGTGCTGACGCTGGCCGCCCTGTTGGCCGGAGTCGACAGCGTCGAGGGCATCCTGCTGACGCTCGCCGCGGTGCTGGCGTTCAGCTTCCTGGTCGGGATGGCCTTCCTCGCCCGCGACCGCGGCCAGTTTGCCGACGGGCCGGAAGCGCAGGGTCAGGCCGCGGACTCCCTGCCCTCCCTGTGGCACACCGCGATGCCCCTGTTCGTGGTGGAGCTGGTGCAGGTCTCGCTCGCCTCCCTGCCGGTCCTGGCGCTGGGGGTGTTCGTGGACGCGGCCTCGGTCGGCGCCTTCAGCGTGGCGAACCGCATCTCCATGCTCATCTGGGTCGTCATCATCAGCATCGGCACCTTCGCGTCCCCCGCCTACGCCGAACTGCACCGCCGCGGAGAGATGGACCGGTTGCGCGCCATGAACCGCCGGGTGATGCTGACGGTGGCCGCCCTGGGTTCGCCCCTGGTGCTAGCGATGATGGCGGCGCCCGAAACCCTGCTGACGCTGGTCGGCCCGGGGTTCGGCATCGCGGCCACGGCGCTGGTCATCCTTGCCGCGGGGCAGTTGGTCAATTGCCTGATGGCCTGCCAGGACATCCTGCTCGCCATGACCGGACAGGGGCAGGCCTTGCGCAGGCTCAACCTTCTCCAGCTCGCGAGCTGCATCGTCCTCGGCGCCGTCCTCATCCCGTCGCTGGGCATGACCGGCGCGGCGCTGGTGACCGCGCTGACGGTGGCCCAGGGAGCCGTCGGCACCACGCTGAAGGCGCGGAACGTGCTTTCGTCCGGGTTGTCGGCGCGGCCATCGACTCCACATCTACGTTCGGCCGTGCGCAGCGCGGCGCCACAGGACAGGATAACCGGCCGTTGATGCAGCCAGAGCCCGAGACGCTTCGTTTCCCCTTCGCCGAGCCCCCGCCCTTCGGGGAACCCGTTCCGGTCGCGCCGGGCATCCTGTGGCTGCGCCTGCCGCTGCCCTACGCGCTCGACCACGTGAACCTGTACCTGCTGGAGGACGGGGACGGCTGGGCGCTGTTCGACACTGGCCTGGGCGACGAGCGCAGCCGGACCCTATGGGCCGCGGTGCTCGCCGGGGCGCTGGGCGGCCGGCCGATCACGCGGATCGTGGTCAGCCACTGCCACCCCGACCATGTCGGGCTGGCCGGCTGGTTCGACGAACGCTTCGCCCCGCCCGTCCACATGACGGAGGCCGAGTACCTCACCACCCGCGTCTATCGCCAGGACACGGACGACGAGCGCTCGCGCGCCGCGGTGGCACGCTTCTACCGGTCCTGCGGGCTGGGGGAGGATGCGGTCGCCGGGCTGCTGGGCCGGGGGCTGCGCTACCTGACCCAGACGACCGGCCTGCCGCCGGCCTTCGAACCGCTGGTCGCCGGCCGGACGCTGCGTTTGGGCGGGCGCGACTGGCGCATCCTCACCGGCGGCGGCCATTCGCCGGACCAGGCGATGCTGTGGTGCGAGGCCGACGGCCTGTTCCTCGCCGCCGACCAGGTGCTGGAGCGCATCTCCCCGAACGTCAGCGTGCAGCCGATGCAGCCCAACGCCGACCCGCTGTCGCAGTACCGGGATTCGCTGCGGGAGCTGATGGAGACGATCCCGCCGAACACCCTCGTCCTGCCGTCCCACCGCCGCCCCTTCCTTGGCCTGCACCAGCGCGCCCGGGAGCTGGACGCCCATCACGAGGACCGCTGCGCGCGCATCGCCGCCGCCTGCCGCCCGGCGCCGCTGACCTGCGCCCAGGTCGTCCCGGTGATCTTCCACCGGGCGCTGGACTCCCACCAGCTCGGCTTCGCGGTCGGGGAGGCGCTGGCCCACCTGAACCACATGATTGCAAACGGAGTCCTGGCGGTGGAGACCGGCAAGGACGGAATCCACACCTACCGGACCCTGTGATCGGGGCCTATCCGTTCGTCCGAGACGACGCCTCCAGGCCGGTCACCCGCGCGCCGGACAGGAACAGCGCGATCGCCTGCCGCACGTAATGGTCGACGTCGGCCATGGCGAGCGGCTGGTGGGGGAGGATCAGCCGCCGGACGACGAGGTTACCGGTGATCATCCCAAGGAAGGCTTGGGCCGCCACGTCCGGGTCGTCGATGCGCAGCGACCCGGCGTCGTCCAGGCTCTTCAGGTAACAGGCGAGGCGCGCGACGGTCGTCTCCGGGCCGATGCGGAAGAAGGCCTCCGCGATGTCGGGGACGCGGCCGCCCTCCGACACCAGGATGCGCAGGATGGAGGCCGTCTGCGGCTCCGACAGCACCTGAACGAAGTACAGCGCGAACTTGGTCAGCGCGACTTCCGGCGGCACCGTGTCGTCGGCGTGGATCGCCGCCATCCCGTCCAGGATGCGGGCGCTGTTCTCCTCCATCATCGCGCGGAACAGCCCGTCCTTGTCGCCGAACTGCTCGTACAGCGTGGCGCGCGACCCGCCGGCCTTGTTGATGATGTCGCTGAGCGTCGTCTTCTCAAAGCCCTTCTCGACGAACAGGCATTCCGCGGCGTCGAGCAGCGCCTTGCGCCGCGCCAGCCCGCGCGGCCCGACCGCCGACGGCTCCCTGTCCGTGTCCTTGTGCACCATGTTTCCCCCTTGAAGCCCGCTTGGTCCCCCTGCGGGCCCCTTTTTCCGGCCGCTATTTCAGGCTGCGGCGGATCCCTCTTGCACGACCAAGGGATCCAAGTGTATCGTCCGGTACAGTGTACTGTATGAGACAGTACAGCGCAAAGGGTTATTTGGACCCTCGCGACCGGCCAGACCGGTTGCGGGCGGTCACGTGTCGCGGGTGGGCGGCGGGCTTGCCGAAACCCGTCTTCAGGGCTTTTCCACCGCCGCTCCACGGCGTTCTCACGAGGAAATTGATGGTCAAAGCAAACGCATTGCTGTCCATGGCCGTGGCGGCCGGCCTGACCGTGGCGCTCGGCGGCTGCCAGGAGAAGAAGCAGGCGGCTGCCACCCCGCCGGCCGCCCCGCCGGCGGAGGTGTCGGTGGCGACGATCGAGCCGCAGCGCCTGCCCGTGACGACCGAGCTGCCCGGACGCACCGCGGCCTACCGGGTGGCGGAGATCCGGCCGCAGGTCAGCGGCATCGTGCTGAAGCGCTTCTTCCGCGAGGGCAGCGACGTCAAGGCCGGCGACCAGCTCTACCAGATCGACCCGGCCACCTACGAGGCCGCACTCGCCAGCGCCCAGGCCGACATCCAGAAGGCGGAGGCCAACCTCCAGGCCGCCCGCAACAAGGCGTCGCGCTACGGCGACCTGGTCAAGAGCAGCGTCGTCAGCAAGCAGGACTTCGACGACGTCACCGCCACGCTGAAGCAGAACGAGGCGGCGCTCGCTGCCTCCAAGGCCGCCTACAACCTGGCGCGCATCAACCTGGACTACACCAAGGTCTTCGCCCCCATCTCCGGCCGCATCGGCAAGTCCGCGGTGACCGAAGGGGCGCTGGTCACCGCCAATCAGGCGACCGCGCTGGCGACCATTCAGCAGCTCGACCCCATCTACGTCGACGTGACGCAGACCGCCTCGCAACTGATGCAGCTGCGCCAGGACATGGCGACCGGCCGCATCCGCCCGGCGGAGCCCGGCAAGATTCCGGTGTCGCTGTTCCTCAGCGCCGCCGACGCCCCCTACGGCCAGCGTGGCGAGCTTCAGTTCTCCGACGTGACGGTCGATCCGGGGACCAGCTCCGTCCAGCTGCGGGCGGTCTTCCCCAACCCGAACCAGGACCTGCTGCCGGGCCTGTTCGTGCGCGCCCGCGTCGAGCAGGGCGTGGCCGAGGGCGCCATCGCCGTGCCGCAGGCGGCGGTCACCCGCGGCCCGGACGGCGCCGCCCAGGTCTGGGTGGTCGGCGACGACAACAAGGTGTCGCAGCGGATCATCAAGACCGAACGGGTGGTCGGCAACGCCTGGCTGGTGTCCGACGGCCTGCGCCCCGGCGAGCGCATCGTGGTGGAGGGCCTGCAAAAGGTGAAGCCCGGCGCGCCCGTGAAGCCCGTCCCGGTGCAGAGCACGGTCGCAGTCCTGACCACGCCGGCACGCTGAAGCGGTACTGATCCATGTCGAAATTCTTCATCGACCGGCCCGTCTTCGCCTGGGTCATCGCCATCGTGATCATGGTGGCGGGCGCCCTGGCGATCCTCCGCCTGCCCATCGAGCAGTACCCGAAGATCGCGCCGCCGACGGTGTCCATCACCGCGAGCTATCCCGGCGCCTCGGCGAAGACGCTGGAAGACACGGTCACCCAGGTCATCGAGCAGAAGATGACCGGGCTCGACCACTTCCGCTACATGTCCTCGACCAGCGACTCCTCGGGCAACGTCACCATCACCCTGACCTTCGAGCCGGAGGCCAACCCGGACATCGCCCAGGTGCAGGTGCAGAACAAGCTCCAGCTCGCCACACCGCTCCTGCCGCAGGAGGTGCAGCAGCGCGGCCTCCAGGTCTCCAAGGCGTCGAACGACTTCCTGATGGTGGTCGGCTTCGTCTCCAGCGACGGGCGGCTCAGCCAGGGCGACATCGCCGACTATGTGGTGTCGAACATCCAGGACACGATGAGCCGCGTCCAGGGCGTGGGCGACATCACGGTGTTCGGCCCGCAGCACGCCATGCGCATCTGGCTCGACCCCGACGCGCTGAACAGCCACCAGCTGACCACCGTCGACGTCACCAACGCGATCAAGACGGAGAACGCGCAGATCTCCGCCGGCCAGCTCGGCGGCGCGCCGGCGGTTCCCGGCCAGCGCTTCAACGCCACCATCATGGCGCAGTCGCGCATGCAGACGCCGGAGGAGTTCGGCGCCATCCTGCTGCGCGTCAACCCGGACGGGTCGCAGCTGCGCCTGCGCGACGTGGCGCGCATCGAGGTCGGCCAGGAAACCTACGAGGTCTCCGCCCGCTACAACGGCAAGCCGGCGGCGGGCCTGGGCATCAAGCTGGCGACCGGCGCCAACGCGCTGGACACCGCCGCCGCCGTGAAGGCCAAGATCACGGAGCTGTCGCCCTTCTTCCCGCCCGGCCTGGAGATCATCTACCCCTACGATTCGACGCCCTTCGTCCAGGTGTCGATCCACGAGGTCATCAAGACGCTGTTCGAGGCCATCGTCCTCGTCTTCGCGGTGATGTACCTCTTCCTCCAGAACTTCCGGGCCACGCTGATCCCGACCATCGCGGTTCCGGTGGTGCTGCTGGGCGCCTTCGGCATCCTGTCGGCCTTCGGCTTCTCCATCAACGTGCTGACCATGTTCGGCATGGTGCTGGCGATCGGCCTGCTGGTGGACGACGCCATCGTGGTGGTGGAAAACGTCGAGCGCGTGATGAGCGAGGAGAAGCTCTCCCCGCGCGAGGCGACGCGCAAGTCCATGGGCCAGATCACCGGCGCGCTGGTCGGCATCGCGCTGGTGCTGTCCGCCGTGTTCGTGCCGATGGCCTTCTTCGGCGGCTCGGCCGGCGCCATCTACCGCCAGTTCTCGCTGACCATCGTGTCGGCCATGGCGCTGTCGGTGCTGGTCGCGCTGGTGCTGACCCCGGCGCTCTGCGCCACCATCCTGAAGCCGCTGGCCCATGACCACGGGCACGCCCGCGGCGGCGTCTTCGGCCTGTTCAACCGCGGTTTCGACGCCAGCAGCCGCGTCTACCTGAAGGGCGTGCGCGGGGCGGTGTCGCGCCTCTGGCGGTTCGGCTTCGCCTATCTGCTGATCGTCGGCGGGCTGGCCTACCTGTTCCTCCAGATGCCCTCCTCCTTCCTGCCGACGGAGGACCGCGGCCAGCTGTTCGTGCTGTGGTCGGCGCCGCCGAACGCCAGCATCGAACGCACGCTGGAGACCAGCAAGCAGGTCGAGGCCTACTTCCTGGACAAGGAGAAGGACCATGTGGAGGGCCTGTTCACCATCGCCGGCTTCAACTTCGCCGGCCGCGGGCAGAACGCCGGCCTCGCCTTCGTCCGCCTGAAGGACTGGGAGGAGCGCAAGACGCCGGAAAGCAAGCCCGACGCCATCTCCCGCCGCGCCATGGGTGCGCTGTCGCGGATCAAGGACGCGGTGGTCTTCGCCTTCATGCCGCCGTCGGTGCCCGGCCTCGGCAACGCCACCGGCTTCGACCTGCAGCTGGTGGACCGCGGCGGCCTCGGCCACGAGAAGCTGATGCAGGCGCGCAACCAGCTGCTGGGCATGGCGGCGCAGAACCCCAAGCTGATCGCCGTCCGCCCGAACGGGCTGGAGGACACGCCGCAGTACAAGCTGACGGTGGACCGCGAGAAGGCGAGCGCGCTGGGCCTGTCGCTCAGCGACATCAACACGACGCTGTCGGCCGCCTGGGGGTCTTCCTACGTCAACGACTTCATCGACCGCGGGCGCGTGAAGAAGGTCTATCTCCAGGCCGACGCGCCCTACCGCATGCAGCCGTCCGACGTGGAACGCTGGTACGTCCGCAACAACCTCGGCCAGATGGTCCCCTTCTCCGCCTTCACCATGGCGCAGTGGACCTACGGCTCGCCGAAGCTGGAGCGGTACAACGGCAGCTCGTCGCTGAACATCCAGGGCTCCGCCGCGCCGGGCATCAGCTCCGGCGAGGCGATGCAGGAGATGGAGGCGATGATGGCGAAGCTGCCGGCGGGCATCGGCTACGAGTGGACCGGCCTCTCCTACGAGGAGCGGCTGAGCGGCTCGCAGGCGCCGGCGCTCTACGCCCTGTCGATGCTCATCGTCTTCCTGTGTCTGGCGGCGCTGTACGAGAGCTGGTCGGTGCCGGTGTCGGTGATGCTGGTGGTGCCGCTGGGCGTCATCGGCGCGGTGCTCGCCGCCACGCTGCGCGGCCTGCCGAGCGACGTCTACTTCCAGGTCGGCCTGCTGACGACCATCGGCCTGTCGGCGAAGAACGCCATCCTGATCGTGGAGTTCGCCAAGGCGCTGTACGACGAGGGCATGGACCTGAAGGAGGCCGCGATCGAGGCCTGCCGCCAGCGCCTGCGCCCGATCATCATGACGTCGCTGGCCTTCATCCTGGGCGTGCTGCCGCTGGCGATCAGCAGCGGCGCCGGCTCGGAAAGCCAGAACGCCATCGGCGTCGGCGTGATGGGCGGCATGATCTCCGCCACCGTGCTGGCGATCATCTTCGTGCCGGTGTTCTTCGTCGCGGTCTACCGCATGTTCGTCCGGAGGCGGGTGGAGCAAGCGCCCCACCACGCCGAGCCCGCACCCGCGGGGGATTGAGCGGCCGACGAAGCCTCCCTCGCCCGCCTCCGGCGGGAGAGGGAAGGGGCCCACGAAGTGGGAAGGGTGAGGGCTAGGATTCTGGAGAAGACCTTGCCCTCACCCTCCCGCCTGTGGCGGGTCCCTCCCTCTCCCAGCAGAGCTGGGAGAGGGTGAGAATGCGCAGCCCCTACCGTATCCGCTCCAGCACGCTCGCGTAGTTCGCCACCGCCGTGCCGCCCATGTTGAAGACGCCGCCGAGCTTGGCGTCCTTTACCTGGATCGGGGCCGGCATCTCCCCGCACAGCTGCATGGCCGACAGCACGTGCATGGACACGCCCGTGGCGCCGATGGGGTGGCCCTTGGCCTTCAGCCCGCCGGAGGCGTTGACCGGCAGCTTGCCGCCGATCTCGGTCCAGCCTTCCTCGATGGCCCGCGCGCCCTGCCCTTCGGGCGTCAGGCCCATGGCCTCGTACTCCATCAACTCGGCGATGGTGAAGCAGTCGTGGGTTTCGACGAAGGACAGGTCGGACAGCGCGACACCGGCCTCCGCCAGGACCTTGCGCCAAGCCTGCGCGCAGCCTTCCATCTTCAGAATGTCGCGCTTCGACAGGGGCAGGAAGTCCTGCACATGCGCCGTGCCGCGGAACATCACCGCGCGGCGCATGCGCAGCGCCGTTTCCACGTCCGTCAGCACCAGCGCCGCCGCGCCGTCCGACACCAGGGAGCAGTCGGTCCGCTTCAGCGGGCCGGCGACCAGCGGGTTCTTCTCGCTCTCGCGGCGGCAGAACTCGTAGCCGAGATCCTTGCGCATCTGGGCCAGCGGGTTGCTCGCCCCGTTCTTGTGGTTCTTGGCGGCGATCCGGGCCAGCGCGTCGGACTGGTCGCCGTATTTCTGGAAATAGGCGCCGGCGATCATGCCGAACACGCCGGCGAAACCGCCGTCGATCCCGCTCTCCTCCCGCAGGTAGGAGGCGCGCAGCAGGTTGCGCCCGATCTCCGGCCCCGGGGTTGTCGTCATCTGCTCCGCCCCGACCACCAGCACGACGCGGGCGCGGCGGGCCTCAATGGTCTTGATGGCCTGATGCACCGCGGCGGAGCCCGTGGCGCAGGCGTTCTCGACGCGCGTCGCCGGGGTGAAGCGGAAGTCGTCGCTGGCCTGCAACACCAGGGACGCGGTGAAGTCCTGCGGCGAGAAGCCGGCGTTGAAGTGGCCGAGCACGATCTCGTCCACGTCGCTGGGGGCAAGCCCGGCGTGGGCCAGCGCGTCCGTCGCGGCGGTGACGATCAGACTTTCGAGCGTCTGGTTCTCATGCTTGCCGAAGGGCGTGTGGGCCCACCCGACGATGGCGGTCGCCATGCTGGTTTCCTCTCGAATTTTGGAAGGGCCGGATTACAGGCCGTCGGCAAGCTGTTGGCGCAGCTCGCGCTTCAGCACCTTGCCGTAGTTGTTCTTCGGCAGCGCCTCGACGAACACGTAGCGCTTGGGCTTCTTGAAGCGCGCGATGTTGGCGGCGCAGTGCTCGTCCAATGCGGCGGACGCGAGGTCCACCCCCGGCGTCGGCACGATGAAGGCGACGACGATCTCGCCCCATTCCTCGTGCGGCTGGCCGGTCACGCAGACCTCGGCCACGCCGGGGTGGCGGAGCAGAGCCTCCTCGACCTCGCGCGGGTAGATGTTGGTGCCGCCGCTGATGATCACGTCCTTCGAGCGGTCGCGCAGGGTCAGGTAACCGCGCTCGTCGAAGGCGCCCATGTCGCCGGTGTAGAGCCAGCCGTCGCGCAGCGCGTCGGCGGTGGCCTTCGGGTTGTTCCAGTAGCCGGACATGACAACGTCGCCGCGGCAGACGATCTCCCCGATCTCCCCGGCGGGCAGCGGCCGGCCCTGGTCATCGACGACGGCGACTTCGACCCCGCTGCGCGCGTAGCCGACCGAGCCCAAAATGCCGTCATCGTCCGTCGCATGGTCGGCGCGGCGCAGGCCGGTGATGGTCATGGGCGATTCACCCTGCCCGTAGATCTGCGCGAAGACCGGCCCGAAGGTGGCGAGCGATTTCTTCAGTTCCTCCACATACATCGGGCCGCCGCCGTAGACGATGGAGCGCAGGTTGGCCGGGCGCCGCCCGCTCCGTTCCGCCTCCAGCCGCAGCCGCTGCACCATGGTCGGCGCCAGGAACGCGCCGCAGCCCGGGTGATGGTCGCAGAGATCCAGGAACTCCGCCGGGTCAAACGCCGACGACGCGGGGACCACCTGCCGCGCGCCGCGCGCGATGTAGGCCGGCATGTAGAGGCCCGAACCGTGCGACATGGGCGCACCGTGCAGCAGGCTCGACGCCTCATCCACCGCCTCCACGTCGGCGAGGTGGGCGATGGTCAGGGCCATCAGGTTGCGGTGCGACAGCATGGCGCCCTTGGAGCGGCCGGTCGTCCCGCTGGTGAAGAACAGCCAGGCGAGCGCCTCCGGCGTCGGGTCGACGGGGCCGGTCATCTCGTCCTTCAGCAGGGCCGTGTAGCGTTCGCTGCCAATGACCACCCGCAGGCATTCCGCCGCCGGCGATCCCTTCAGTTCGTGCTCCAGACCGGGGGCGAGTTTCCCCGACACGAAGACCACCGACGCGCCCGCGTCCTCCAGGATCTGGACGACCTCCTTGGCGTGGAGCTTGGCGTTGATCGGCGTCGCGGCCATGCCGGCGGCCCAGACGGCGAAGAACAGCTCCACATACTCCGGCGCGTTCTCGCTGACGATGGCGATGCGGTCCCCCGGCCGCCCACGCTCCCGCAGGGCCGCGGCGAGTCGCAGCGCGCGGGACCGCAGTTCGGCGAAGCTGTGGACTTGCTCCGTGCCGCGGAACACCGCGCCGTTGTTCGGGAAGCGCGTCGCCGCTTGGTCGAGAAGGGAGAAAAGATTCACCTGCGCACCCCAGCCTGTCCTCGGTCCCGCCGATTATTGTCGATCCATACCATATGCGGTCAAAGATATTCCGGACGCTTCGGGGTGAACACGTCCAGGTTCAGCACCGGCTCGTCGCCGACCACCTCGCCCCAATGCTCGACGTTGGACGGGATGGCGAGCAGGCCGCCCGGCCCGACCAGATGCTCCTCCCCCGCCACGTGGAAGCGGATGGTGCCGGCCAGGATGTAGACGATCTGCTCGTGCACGTGGCTGTGCGGACGCGGCTCGTGGCCCGGCATCAGGCGGTGGAGCGCCAGCGTGGCGCCCTCGCCGGTGAAGACCTTGCGCTCGACGCCGGGACGCACCGGCGTCCAGGGCAGCGCGCTCCAATCGACGCTGGGGATGGGCATTCTCGAACTCTCCATGATTGGCGTTATTTGGCGGCGCCGAGGATTCCGGACGGCCGGACGAACAGGAAGAGCAGCAGGACCGACAGCGCGACCACGGTCTTCAGCCCAGCCCCGAAGGCCAGGATGGCGACCGACTGCACGACACCCAGCGTCAGGCCGCCGAGGAAAGCACCGAAGGGCCGGCCGAAGCCGCCGATGATGGCGGCGATGAAGCCGGAGATCGCGAAGGGCACGCCGACGTTGAAGGCGGTGTATTGCGTCGGCGTCAGCATGATGCCGGCGATGGCGCCCAGCCCGGCGCTGAGCCCGAAGGCCAGCGCCAGCATGCCGTGCACCGGGATGCCCTGGAGCGCCGCCGCCTCGCGGTTGATGGCGCAGGCGCGCATCGCCTTGCCGGTCCGCGTGCCCTTGAAGAACAGGGCGAGCAGCCCGACGATGGCCAACGATCCGGCGACGATCCACAGCGACTGGATGTTCACCGCGACGCCACCGACCATGATGGGCGGCAGGTCGGTGAAGACCGGCAGCGTCTTGGGCTGGTCGTCCACCGCCAGGAAGGTCAGCCTTTCGATGACGATCTGGGCGGCCAGCGTCGCCAGGATCATCACGAACATCGGCGCGTTCCGCTTCCACAGGGGGCGCACGACCAGCCGTTCGATGACGACGCCGAGCAGCGCCACCACGAGCACCGACAGGACGATGGCGGCGATGTAGGGCAACTGCCCGCGCACCAGCAGCACGTGGGTGATCATGCCGCCCAGCATGACGAAGGCGCCCTGGGCGAAGTTCACGATGCCGCTGGCGTTGTAGATCACGCAGAAGCCGATCCCGATCAGGCCGTAGACACAGCCGATGCCGAGACCGCTGACCAGACTCTGGCCGATGAGGGCGCTGTCCATGTGTCGGTCTTTCCTTCACCCGAGATAGGCGGCGATGACGGCGGGATCCTCGCGGATGCGGTCGGGCGCGCCCTGGGCGATCTTCTTGCCGAAATCGACGACCACGATGTCGTCGGCGGTGTTCATCACCAGATGCATGTCATGCTCGATCAGCAGCACCGCGGTGCCGTCCTCGGCGATGCGCCGGATGAGAGAGGCCAAGCGCGCGCTTTCGTCCGCGTTCAGCCCCGCTGCCGGCTCGTCGAGCAGCAGCAGCTTCGGCCCGGCGGCGAGCGCACGTGCCACCTCCAGCAACCGCCCCTGCCCGTAGCTGAGCGCCGAGGCCGGACGGTCGGCGGCCGTACCCAGCCCAACGAGGTCGAGCAATTCGCGCGCGCGGCCGTCGATCTCCGCCTCCATCTGCCGGACCCAGCGCGGGCGCAGAAGGGCGGACAGCAGGCCGCCGCGGCTGCGGAGATGAAAGCCCACCTTGACGTTCTCGACCGCGCTCAGTTCCGGGAACAGCTTCACCAGCTGGAAGGTGCGGATCAGGCCGCGCGCCGCCTTGGCCTCCGGCTCCTCGGCGGTGACGTCCACGCCCTCGAACAGGACGCGCCCGTCGCTGAGCGGCAGCGCGCCGGAGATCAGGTTGAACAGCGTCGTCTTGCCGGCGCCGTTCGGGCCGATGATCGCGGTGACGCTGCGCGGCTTCACCTCGAAACTGACGGCGTTGACCGCGGTCAGGCCGCCGAAGGTCTTCGTGGCGCCCTCCACCTTGAGGCAGGCCGTCATGGCGACCTCTTTTCTTCAATCGCGGTGAACAGCCCGGCCAAGCCACGCGGCGCGAAGATCAGCAGCAGGATCAGCGCCGTCCCGTAGGCCAAATCCTGGTAGTCGCGGAAGGCCCGGAAGGTTTCCGGCAGCACGCTGACCACCAGCGCCCCGACCACCGGCCCGGCGATGGTGCCGATGCCGCCAACATAGAGCATGGTGAAGGACAGAATGATCATGTGCAGGCTGAACACTTCCGGGCTGACATAGCCGACCACATGGACGAACAGCGACCCGGCGAGAGAGCCGAAGCCGGCCGACAGCAGGAAGGACAGCAGCTTGTAGCGCGCCACGTTGATGCCCAGCGCCCGCGCCGCCTCCTCGCTGCCGGCCAGTCCGGCAAAGGCTCGGCCAACGCGGGACCTTCGGATGCGCGCCACCGCCAGCACCGTGGCGATGACGCAGACCGACAGCACGATCAGAATCTGCCGGTCGGTCGTCGCCTCGTACCCCGCGATGCCCAGCGGCGGAATGCCGGAGATGCCGAGATAGCCCTGGGTGACGCTGTCCCACTGCACGGCGATCTCGTAGGTGATCAGGCCGATGGCCAGCGTCGCCATGGACAGGTAATGGCCCTTCAGCCGCAGCGTCGGGTAGCCGACGACGAAGGCGAAGGCCAGCGCCCCGGCCAGCCCGGCGCCCATGGCCGGCAGCAGCCCCCACTCGTACTCGGTGGTGAGCACCGCCGACGCGTATCCGCCGATGGCCGCGAAGGCGCTCTGCCCAAAGGAGACCTGGGCGGTCAGCCCCATGAAGATGTTCAGGCCGGACACGAAGATGGCGTAGATCAGCGCGAAGGCGACGACCGTCGCGGCGTAGCCGCCGACGACCAGCGCGTAGCCGACCACGCAGGCGGCGATCAGCCAGGGCGCGGCGCGGGCGGCGTGGCCCCGCAGGGATCCCCGCGCCGGCGCCCGCGCGGCCTCACGCAAAGTAGTACTGGGCGAGCTGGTCATGCGATTGGACCTCGCGTGGGTCGATGACGGCGACCAGGCGGCCGAGCGACAGCAGGTAGGCGCGGTGCGCAAGCTTCAGCGCCTGCGGCGCCCTCTGCTCCACCAGCACCACCGGCAGCCCCGACCGGTTGAGGACGCCGAGCGTTTCCAGGATTTCGTCCGTCACCCGCGGCGCCAGCCCCAGCGACGGCTCGTCGAGCAGCAGGATCTTCGGGTCGGCCATCAGCGCCCGCCCGATGGCGAGCATCTGCTGCTCGCCGCCGGACATGGAGCCGGCCGTTTGCCCAAGCCGCTCCTTCAGCCTGGGGAACAGCTCGAACACACGGTCGAAGCGGCGCTGGCGCTCGTGCCGGTCCTTCAGGCGGTAGGCGCCGAGTTCCAGGTTCTCCATCACGGTCATCGGCCCGAAGATGCCGCGCCCTTCCGGGACCAGCACCACGCCGCGCGACGCGACGGCCACCGGATTGCGGCGCGGCAGCGCGGCCCCCATGAAGGCGACCTCCCCGGCGTTGGTCACGAGGCCGAGGATGGCGCGCAGCAGGGTCGATTTGCCCGCACCGTTGGGGCCGAGCACCGCGACCAGCTCGCCCGCCCCCACCTGGAAGTCGATGGGGGCCAGCGCCTGCACCTGCCCGTAGCGCGCGCTGAGGTTCCGCGCTTCCAAAACGGGGCCATCCAAAACGGGCGAGTTGGCCGCCGTCATTGGACGATCTTGACTTGGTTGCCGGCGATGGTGGCGAGCACGAAGGGGTTCTGCGTGATCCCCTGGTGGTTCGCCGCGGTGAAGTTGTAGACACCGGTCGTGCCCTGGAAGCCGGTGATCTTCTCGATGTTGTCGCGGATCGCCGGCCCCTCGGCCGACTTGCCGTTCACGATCGCGGCAACGGTCAGCATCACGCCGTCCCAGCCGCGCGACGCCCAGTTCGGATCGCGGTCGCCGTACTTCGCGCGCCACGGCCCCAGGAACTTGCCGATCTCCGCCTTGGTCGCGCTGTCGGGCAATGCGTCGTACACTTGCGACGGCGAGGCGACGAAGAAGAACTTGTCGCCCAGCACCTCCGCCACCGGCTTGAAGACCGCCAGATCCTCAAGGCTCGTCAGCATCAGCATGTTGGAATTCAGCTGCTTCAAGTTCTTGGCCGCGGTCAGCGTGGTGCCGCCCAGCCCGATCTTGATGATGGCGCCGGCCCCCGCCGCCTGGATCTTGCTGATCTGGACGCTGAGATCGGCGTCGTCCTGCTTGTAGGACTCGACCCCGACGACCTGGAGTCCGTACTTGGCCGCGACGTCCTGCGCCACGGTCTTCTGCAGCAGCGCGTAGGGGGTCGGGTCGTGCAGCACGCCCACCTTGCGGATGTCGGTCTTGTCACGCAGGTATTCGAACCGCTTCTCCACCTCGAACCCGGCGGGCGGCAGGGTGGTGAAGGCCCATTTCACCTGGGCGGCCTGCTGCGGCAGGATGGAGCACAGCATCATCGGCTTCTCGGCCTTGGCGACCATGCTGGCGGCGGCGAAGTTGCCGGCCGACACGCAGCCGCTGATGAAGACGTCGACGTTGTCCGACGACATCATCTTGCGGTAGACGGTCACGGCCTCCTGCGGTTCGGACCGGTTGTCCTCGACGACCACCTCGATCTTCCGGCCCATGACGCCGCCCTGCGCGTTCAGCGCGTCGGCGGCAACCTGGACGCCGTCGCGCCAGGCCCGGTCGACGGTCGCGGCGTAACCGGTCAGGCCGGCTGAGATGCCGATCTTCAGCGCTTCGGCCGAGGACGCCGGCTGGACGCCGGCCAGGGTCGCCGCGGTGACGGCGACAGCGAGAATAGTCCGCTGGATGTTTTGCTTCATGGGCATGCACCTCCCTCCCGTGCGGCGCCTGTTGGACAGCGCCTGTCGTTGCTGTCCCCTCTCCCCTCTGGGGAGAGGGTTAGGGTGAGGGGGTTGCGCTTTTGCCGGACGTCCCCAAAAGCCGGACCCCCTCACCGGCCCTCCGGGCCACCCTCTCCCCAGAGGGGAGAGGGCTAATCGGCCAGACCCCTACGCTGCCGGGCCGAAGCCGCCGCCGCCCGGGGTTTCCAGGACCACCCGGTCGCCCGGCTCCATGTTCAGCTTGCGCGCCTGGCTGACGGAGGCGCCGTTGACCAGGAAGCGGCCTGGCTGTCCGGGTTCGCCGCCGCCCAGCCCTTCCGGCCCCATGTTGAGGCGGCTGGGCACGGCGTTGAGCATCCAGGGATCCTGGGTGTTCATGTGGAAGGCGATGATCTGGCCGTCGCCGCCCGGCGTGCGCCCGGCGCCGCCGGAACCGCGCCGCAACTCCTTGCGGTCGAAGACGATGGGCATCGCCGCCTCCAGGATCTCCACCGGCACGGCCGCCACGCCCGTCGGGTAGCAGGTGGCGCTCGGCCCCGGCTTGGTGGCGCGGGCGCCCATGCCGCCGGAGTAGTTGAACATGGAGGAGGTGAAGTTCTGCCCGTCGGCCTTCCGCCCACCGATCTGGATCGTCCAGACCGCGCCGGAGCCTTCGGCCAGCACCCGTTCCGGAAGCACCTGGTAGAGCGCCTTCAGGATCGGCATCGGCACATACATGCCGACGACGTGGCGCGCGTTGACCGGGGCCGGGTAGCGGCAGTTGATGATCGAGCCTTCCGGCGCCTGCAACGTGATCGGCGCGAGGCTGCCGGTGTTGTTCGGCAGGTCGGGGTTCAGGCAGCTGCGGATGGCGAAGGTGGCATAGGCGTGGGTGTAGTTCAGCACCACGTTGATGCCGGTCGTCGTCTGCATGGAGCTGCCGGTGAAGTCCACCAGGATCCCGCCGGATTCCGCATCGACCGTGACCGCGGTCTTCAGCGTGATGACCTCGCCGCCCGGCACGTCGAAGCTGGACTCGCCGTGGTAGGTGCCCGGTTTCAGCTTGCGGATGGCGGCGCGGGTGGCCTCCTCCGACCGGGAAATGATCTCGTCCGACAGCGCCTCGATCTCGGTCAGCCCGTGCCGCTCGCACAGAGCGATCAAGTGCTCCGCCGCCGCCTGCCCGCTCGACACCTGGGCGGCGAGGTCGCCGAAGACGGCGTCCGGCGTGCGCACGTTGCGGCGGATCATGGCGTGCAGGACCGGGTTCGGCGTGCCGCGCTCATACAGCTTCAGCGGCGGGATCCACAGCCCTTCCTCATGCACGTCGCGCGCGCCGGCGCCGATGCCGTAGCCGCCAATGTCCGTGTGGTGGATGGTCGAGCCGATGTAGGCGATCAGCCGGTCGCCGTTGAAGATCGGCGTCAGGGTGGTGATGTCGAAGAAGTGGCCGGCGGACAGCCACGGGTCGTTGGTGATCAGCACGTCGCCCGGCTCGCAGCGGCCGGCGAACTCGCGGACCAGATGGGCGCCGGCGAAGGCCAGCGAGTTGATGTGGCCCGGCGTGCCGGTGTTGGCCTGGGCGACCATCCGGCCGCGCTGGTCGAACAGCGCGCAGGCGAGGTCGCCGGCCTCGCGAACGATCGGGCTGAAGGCGATGCGCTGGAGGGCCTTGGCCCGCTCGGTCACGACGCCGATCAGGTTGGACCACAGGATTTCGAGTTCGACTCCGTCCATGTTCCGATGTCCTTTGGTCAGGCGCGGGCTTGGGGGGCGGTGGTGGCGACGATGCAGCCCATGGGATCGATGGTGGCGACCCAGCCCGGCGGGATGGCCGTGGTGGTCTCGCGCTCCTCGATGATGGCGGGGCCGGCGACGGTCTGGCCGACCGCGAGGTCGCGGCGTTCGTAGACCGGGACCGACTGGCCGTCCGCCCAGGCGTGGACCGGGCGGAAATTCTTCGGCTTGCCGGGCTCGCTCGCCGGCTTGCCGGCGGGGTGGAAGCGGATGGCCGGGCCCTGGACGGTGATGCGCCAGGTGACGATCTCCGCCGGGACGTGCGACGGGTTCATGCCGTAGAGCACGCGGTAGGTCTGCGCGAACTGCTCCGCGATGGCGGCGACGTCGCGGCTGTCGCGCGGATCGACGTCGAACATGACCGTGACTTCGTTCTGCTGGCCGGTGTAGCGCATATCAGCGCCCACCGCGACCCGCACGTCGGACGGCGCGCAGCCGGCCTCGGCAAGGGCGCTGCGCCCTTCCTTCTCCAGATCGGCGACGATGCGGCCGACGCGGTCCCAGTCGACGGTGTCCAGCCGCATCAGGTCGCTGCGCACGAGGTCGAGGCGGACCGGCGTGACCAGGGTCCCGAAGGCGGACAGTACGCTCGACTGCGGCGGCACGATGACGGAGGAGCTTTGCAGCAGTTCCGCCACGCCGCAGGCGTGCAGCGGGCCGGCGCCGCCGAAGGCGAACAGCGGCAGGCCGCGGTAATCGACGCCGCGGTCGGTGGCGTGGGAGCGCGCGGCGGACGCCATCGCCTCCGTCACCACGCGGTAGATGCCGCGCGCGGCCTGCACTGCCGTGCCGCCCAGCTTGTCCGCCAGGGCCGTCAGCGCACCTTCCGTTGCGGCGCGGTCGAGTTTCATCTCGCCGCCCAGGAAGTTGTCGGCGTCGATCAGGCCCAGCATCAGGTCGGCGTCGGTCACCGTCGCCCCCGTGCCGCCGCGGCCGTAGCAGGCCGGGCCGGGGTTGGAGCCGGCGCTCTCCGGCCCGACCTTCAGCAGGCCGAGGCCGTCCACATGCGCGATGCTGCCGCCACCGGCGCCGATCTCGATCAGGTCGATGGACGGCACCGTCACGGGCAGGCCGCTGCCTTCCTTGAAGCGGTAGCGGCGATCGACCTCGAACAGGCCGGTGACCAGCGGCGTGCGGTTCTCGATCAGGCAGGCCTTGGCGGTGGTCCCGCCCATGTCGAAGGACATCAGCCGGTCGATCCCCAGGATCTCCGCGTAGTGGCAGGCGGCCAGCGCGCCGGCGGCCGGGCCGCTTTCGATCATGCGGACCGGGTTGCGCCCGGCCGTCTCCGCCCCGACAACGCCGCCCGACGACAGCATGATCAGCGGCGTGTTGCCGAAGCCCTCGGTCCGCAGCTGCTCGCTGAGGCGGCGCAGGTAGGGCTGGGAGATCGGCATGGTGTAAGCGTTGACGGTGGCCGTGGAGGCCCGCGGGTATTCGCGGATCTGCGGCGCCACGTCGGAGGAGGTGCAGATGAACATGTCGTTCAGCTGCCGGCCCAGCTCCGCCGCCACGGCGGCCTCGTTGGCCGGGTTGGCGAAGCTGTTGAGGAAGCAGATGGCGACCGCCTTGGCGCCGCTGGCGCGCAGCGTCTGCGCCAGTTCGGCGATGTCCTCCGCCGCGGGCTCGGTCACCACCGTGCCGTCGGCGAGCGTCCGCTCCTTCAGCCCGAAGGTCAGGCTATCCGGCACCAGGGGTTCCGGAAACTCGATCTGCGGGTCGTACATGTCGTAGCGGTGCTCGTTGCGGATGGCGAGCACGTCGCGGAAGCCCTCGGTGACCACCAGCGCGGTCGGCGGCCCCTTGCGCTCGATCAGCGCGTTGGTGACGACCGTTGTGGCGTGGACGACGACGCCGTCGACCGCCTGGGCGGACACGCCGGCCTTGCGCAGCACCGAATGGACGCCGCCGAAGAAGCCGGACAGCAGATCCTCGTGCGTGGTCAGGGTCTTGTCGACGGTCAGGCTGCCGTCGGAGTTGCGCAGGACGATGTCGGTGAAGGTCCCACCGATGTCGACGGCGAGTGAATAGCTCATCGGCTCGATCTCCAGCCGAGCCCCCGGGAGATCGACTGCGCGGCGGCAAGGATCTTCTCGAGGTGCAGGGCGTCAGGGGGGGAAGGGATGAATTGCGTGGAGCCGACGATCGCGATGGAGCCGGCGATCTGGTTTCGATGATCGAAGACCGGAGCGGCCAAGGCGTTGACGGCGGTGATCATTTCGTCGGCGGCGATGGCCCAGCCGCGCTGCCGCACCTCCGTGACCTCGGCGCGCAGGCGTTCGGGGTCGGTGATGGTGTGGGGCGTCCACTGGCGCATCGGCGCCGAAAGGGTCTTGTCGAGCAGCGCCGGCGGCCCGAAGGCCAGCCAGACCTTGCCATGGGCGCTGTTGTGGAGGTCGAAGCGCGTTCCGGGGCGCGTTCCGAACTCGACCACCGTGCGCCCCTGGATCAGGTCCAGGACCACCAGCTCGCCGTCGACGATGCGGCAGATGGTGACGGCCTGGCCCGTCGCGTCGCGCAGGCGCATCAGCTCGTCGCGCCCGGTCGTCACGATGTCGAACCGGGTGCGCACGGCCTCGCCCAGGACCAGGAGCTTCACGCCGGCCTCGTAACGTCCGGTCTCCGGGTCCTGGCTGACGAGGCCATGGCGCTGGAGCGTCACGAGATGGCGGTAGATCGTGGCCTTGGACGCGGCCAGCGCGTGGGCGATCTGGGCCAGCGCCATGGGTTGGTTCTCAAGGGCGAGAAGCTCCAGGGCGCGCAGCGCCAGATCCAGCGTGCTGGTCCCCGCCGGTTCCTTCTCCACTGGTTTCGGCGCCCCTTGCACTGGCTTCCCACTCCGTTTTAAATATTGAAACGCCGTTTCATCGATGGCGTGCGACTTCAGGCAAGGCATGCCCTCTCCACAGGCTCCTGCGGCTCCTGCACCCAATCTGTTCGGCGGTTTCGGCTTGGCTGTCGTTTTAAATGTTGAAACGTCGTTTCAACGTGGGCCTATGATTACTCCGGCATGCGCTGTTGTCAATCACCTATTTTCCGTTCCGCGTACCGTTTTGATCAGAATCTTCAGCATAGCGAACAAACGGCAGGATCAGCCGCCCGCCGCCCCCTTCAGCGCGGCGAAGTCCTTGTGGTGCTTGGCCGCCGCCTGCCGCATCAGCCCCTGGTCGGAGCCGATCATGAAGGCGCTGGCGCCGTGCGCGGTGTAGGACCGGGCCTCCTCCGCGCTCGCCACCATCAAGCAGACCGGCTTATCGGCGGCGCGGGCCGCCGCCAGGATGCGGTCGACGGCGTTGCGCACCTCCGGCGCGTCGGGCGAAGCGGCGCCGAGCGCCACGGTCAGGTCGGCGCGGCCGATGAAGACGGCGTCCAGCCCGTCGGTCGCGAGGATGGCGTCCAGCACGTCCAGTGCCTCCGGATCCTCGATCATGGCGATGACCGCCACCGACGCGTCCTGCGCATCGACGTGCGGCCACATGGCAAGCCCGCCGTACCGCCCGGCGCGCGGCGAGTTGGAGAATCCGCGCCGTCCGCCGCGGTAGCGGCAGGCGGAAACGGCCGCCCGCGCGGCCTCGGCCGTCGACACGTGCGGAACGAGCACCCCGGCGGCCCCGTCGTCGAGCGCCGCCAGCAGCTGCGCTGGGCTGGGCTCCGCGACCCGGACAAGTCCGGCGATCCCGGCGGCGCGCGCCGCCATCAGCGTCACGTCGATGGCGGCGCGGTCGAACGGGGCGTGTTCGGCGTCGATGACGGCGAAGTCGAAGCCGACATCGCCGAAGATCTCCATCGCATGCCCGGTCGGAGTCTTGATGAAGGTGCCGAGCAGAGGCTCCCGGCCCAGCAGGCGTCGGCGGAAGACCAGGGGGCTCGGGCGTTCGGATTGTGCGGACATGAGGGCATACCCTCCCATGGGTTGAGACGTTTCTTTGGGGGATTGCGACGACGAGTCTGCGCGCATCCGGACATGGCGCATGGCGGCCCGATCGGGCCTGGAACTCGGTGGTCGTGAAAACGACGCTCGGGCTCGTCGGGACCCGAGACGGGCTGGTGCATCGCCGTCGTCAGCGGCGCCCGCATCGGCAGTGTATGGGAAGCCCCAACCGTCCGACAAGGGGTATGGTTTGATGGGCGATCGGCATTCGATTCCCTCTCCCGCCCCGGGAGAGGGAGGGACCCGCCGCGAAGCGGCGGGAGGGTGAGGGGTGTTCACGGAGAACGCGCTGATTCTCGGCGGCACCCTCACCCGGCCGCTTCGCGGCCCCCCTCTCCCGAGGCGGGAGAGGGATTTGACGCCAAACGCCGACGGCCGCCGCATTCCTGCGGCAGCCATGCGCGCGTCTCGGGCATTGCTTGGTCGGGACCTCAGTTGCTCAGGGCCGACGTGTCCTCCTCGAAGCGGACCCAGGCGACCTCGGCGGTCAGCGGGCGGCCGGGGTCCTTACAGGACAGAGGAGAGCGCGGCGCACCTTCGGCTTTACCCTGGCCTGCGGAGCCTTGTGGAATTCGCGCATCCATCTTGGCTGCTGGGTCCGCCGATCACGCCATCAATAAGAACGATGCAGCGAACGGCGCACGCACGAAGGTGGTGCGTTTTCCACCATTGGAGACCCGGCCTTGAGCTTCTGATAAGGAGGTTCTATCACTGGGGCATGGATCGTCGGCGCCTCCAATCCTTCATCGCGCTCTCCGAAGAGCTGCATTTTCATCGCGCGGCGGCGCGGTGCCACATCACGCAGCCGGCCCTTAGCCAGCAACTGCAGCAGCTGGAGGCCGAGTTGCAGGTGCAGCTGGTCCACCGGAACAAGCGGCGCGTCTCCCTGACGCGTGCAGGGGAGATGTTCCTCAATGAGGCGCGGAAGATCCTGCGGCAGATGGAGCATGCGGCCCTCCTCGCCCGCCAGACCGACCGGGGCGAGATCGGGCAGCTGTCCGTCGGGGTCACCGCCCCGGCGCTCTACATCATCTTCCCGGAGATCATGCACCAGTTCCGGACCGAGTTGCCCAACGTTGGCGTCAACGTCCACGTCATGACGACGGCGGAGCAGGAGGCGGCGCTGCGGTCGGGAACCATCGACGTCGGCATCTTCCACCCGCCGCTGGACGACCAGTCGCTGTCCTCGCACCCGATCGCCCGCATGCGGTTCAACGTCGTGCTGTCCGACCGCAACCATCTGGCCTCCCGCCCCAGCCTGCGGCTGGAGGACCTATCGAAGGAGCGCTTCATCATCTTCCCGCGCGTGATCGGGCCGCGTCTGTACGACGAGATCATCACGCTGTGCCAGCAGGCGGGCTTCAGCCCGGAGGTGATCCTGGAATCCTCCCCGGCCCAGTCGATCATCGCGCTGGCCGCCGCGGACTTCGGCATCGGGCTCATCGCGTCGCGCCTTCAGCAATTCGACCGCCCGGGCGTGACCTACCGCCCGCTTGAGGGGCCGGCCCCCTACCTGACCCTTGGCGTCGCTTACCCCAGCGACGAGACGTCGCCGGCAATCCGCACCTTCCTGGACGTGGCGACCGCGGTCGGCGAAGGGCTGCAGTGATAGGTTGCTCACGCAAAGCGCTCTAATAAGAACCTCTTATCAATCAATCATTTTAAATCGTTGGACCTACTTAGTTGGCTTATCCTATCGTCTGCGCCGCGGAGGATAATGCCCATGAAAGTGTTCATGATCGGCGAGGCGGCCCATCACAAAGAAAAACTGGCGGCCTTTCTGAAGACTCCCTGCGAGATCGTCGCGCTGCCGCGCGAAGCGGCTTCTTCGTCGGAGTTCGACAGCGCAATTGGCCGTGACGATATCGTCGTGTCCCTGCGCTTCGCCCGCAAGGACGGGCCGGCTCCGGCCTTCCGGCTGCTGCATGTCCCCGGCGCCGGGCTGGACGGCATCGACATGGCGTCGCTGCCGGCCGGCTGCACGGTCTGCAACGTCTTCGAGCATGAGATCCCCATCGCCGAATTCGTCCTCGCGGCCATGCTGCAATGGGAGATCCGGCTGGACGAGCTGCGCGGCTCCTTCTCCACGGACCGCTGGCCGGACGTCTACCGGGCGCGCGTGCCGCATGGCGAGATTTATGGCAAGACGCTGGGGCTGATCGGCTTTGGCCGCATCGGCCGGACCATCGCCCGGCGCGCCCGCGCCTTCGGCATGCGCGTGATCGCGCTGGACGCCATGCCGTCCGCCCCCGGCGATCTGGCCGACGCGGTGCTGCCCCCCTCCGGCCTGCCGGAGTTGCTGGCCGACGCCGACTTCCTGGTCGTGTCCTGCCCGCTGACGGAGCAGACGCGCGGGCTGATCGGCGCCGACCAGTTTCGGGCCATGAAGCCCTCGGCCGTGCTCATCAACGTCTCCCGCGCGCCGATCGTGGACGAGGCGGCGCTCTACGACGCCCTGTCGCGGCGGACCATCGCCGGGGCCTTTCTGGACGTCTGGTACGGCTACCCCACCGGCAGCGACGACCGCGTTCCGCCGTCGCGCTTCCGGTTCGAGGAACTTCCCAACGCCTTCTGCACGCCGCACTCGTCGGCCTGGACGAGCAGCCTGCCCGAGCGGCGCTACGCCTTCATCGCGCAGAACATCGACCGGCTGCGGGCCGGCGAGCCGCTGGTGAACGTGGTCCGCGCGCCCTCCCAAAACGCCTAAGGAGCAATGAGTTTCATGATCCGGGACAACGAAGACATCGCCCGGCGGACCACCGGCACGCCGATCAAGATCACCGGCGTGAAGACGGTCGTGGTCAACGCCGAGATGCGCAACTGGATCTTCGTGAAGGTGCTGACCGACCAGCCCGGCCTGTATGGCTGGGGCGAGGCGAGCCTGAACTGGAAGACCCGCGCCGTCACCGGCGCCGTGGAGGACCTGGAGCCGATGCTGCTGGGCCGCGACCCGCGCGACATCGAGCAGTGCGTCCGCGCCATGAACAAGTTCAGCTATTACAACCTCGGCATGGTCGGGGTGACCGCCATCAGCGGCATCGAGCACGCGCTGTGGGATATCTTCGGCAAGAGCGTCGGCCTGCCGGTGTGGCGCCTGCTCGGCGGCAAGGTGCGCGACCGGGTGCGCGTCTACACGCACCTCGGCCTCGGCGAGATGAAGTCGGTCTACGAGACCTTCGACGTCGGCTCCCTGAAGGAGCGCGCCGCGGCGGTGGTGGAGAAGGGCTATGACGCGCTGAAGGTGGTCTTCATCCCCTATGGCGCGCACACGTCCCCCATCCCGGCGCAGCGCCATGTCGGCAAGATGATGGAAGCGCTGCGCACCACGGTGGGCGACGGCGTGGACATCATGATCGACTTCCACGGCCGGCCGGGCTCCATCGCCGCAGCCATGGGCTTCATCCGCGAGCTAGAGCCCTACCGCCCGATGTTCTGCGAGGAGCCGGTGCAGCCCGGCGACACGGAGGCGCTGCGCATCATCGCCGAGAAGGCCGAATGCCCCATCGCGTCGGGCGAGCGGCTGGTCGGCATCAAGGAGTTCCAGCCCGTCTTCAACCAGCGCGCCCTGCACATCGCCCAGCCGGACCTGAACCACACCGGCGGCCTGCTGGAGGGCAAGCGCATCGCCGCGGCGGCGGAGGCGGCCCTGATCGGCATCGCCCCGCACAACCCCAACGGCCCGCTGGCCGGCGTGGCGGCCCTGCACTTCGACGTCTCCACCCCGAACTTCGTGATCCAGGAGGAGATGAGCGGCGCCGTGCCCTGGTACGACGACGTGGTGCAGACCCCCATCCGCCGCGTCGGCAGCGCCTGGGAGGTGCCCGAGCTTCCCGGCTTCGGCATCGAGGTGAACGAGGCCGAAGCCGCCAAGCACCCCTTCAAGCCCGAGGTCATGCACGCGATGTCCGCCGTGCTGGAAGACGGCACCATTGTCGATTGGTGAGAAGAAGAATGCGCACTTTCAGCACCCCCGGTGACGTCTACAACGCCGTGCCGCCGCGCGTGGTCTTCGGCGCGGGCACGTCGGAGCGGATCGCGGAGGAGGTCGACCGGCTGGGCGCGCGGCGCGCGCTGGTCGTCTCCACCCCCGGCCGCAGCGGCATGGCGGAGCGGATCGTCGCCCAGTTGGGCGACCGCTGCATCGGCCTGCTGCCCGAGGCCGTCTCCCAGGTGCCCATCGAGCTGGCCCGGCGCGGCCAGGCGCGGGCGAAGGAGATGGGCGCCGACTGCCTCGTGAGCGTCGGCGGCGGCGCCTCCATCGGGCTCGGCAAAGCCATCGCGCTGGAGCTGGCCGTGCCGGTCATCGCGGTGCCGACCACCTACTCCGGGTCGGAGATGACCGGCTTCTGCGGCATCACCATCGACGGCGTGAAGCGCATGCACAAGAGCCTGCGCATGCTGGCCAGCACCGTGGTCTACGACCCGGCGCTGTCGGCGTCCCTGCCGCTGGACGTGAGTGCGGCCAGCGCCATGAACGCGCTGGCCCACTGCGTGGACGTCGTCTATGTGCCGACGGCCAGCCCGGTCATCGTGCAGGCGGCGGTCGAGGGCGCGCGGGTCATCATGGACGCCCTGCCCCGCGTCGCCCGCAAGCCCGACGACCTGGAGGCCCGCGGAGACCTGCTGTACGGCGGCTATCTGGCCGGGGCCGCGCTGACCGGCGGCTTTGCCCTGCAGCATGGCGTCGCCCATGTGCTGGGCGGAACGTACGGCGTGCCGCACGGGTTGTCCCATGCGCTCGTGCTGCCGCACGTCGCCGCCTACAACGCGCGCTTCGCACCCGAGGCGCTGGGCCGGATCGCCGAAGCGATGGGCGTGGCGGAGGTCGGCGGCGCCATCTTCGACGTGATGAAGACCGCCGGGCTGCCGACGCGGCTGGCCGATGTCGGCTTCTCCGAAAGCGCCATCGGCGAAGCGGCGCGAATCACGGTTGAGACCGACGACGGCAGCAACCCGGGGCCGGTGACCGAGGAGGCCGTCCGCGGAATCCTGGACGCGGCCTTCCACGGGCGGCGGCCGGGCTGACGAACGGGCAAGCGTGCCCGGATACGAAGAACATCGATTGGGAGGAACGAGGATGCTGGTCAATCGCAGGACTTTTCTGGCGGCCACCGCCACGGTCGCGGCCATGGGACCGTTCGTGTCGCGGGCACGGGCGGCGGACTTCAGCTGGAAGTTCGGCCACGGCTTCCCGGCCACCCACCCGCTGCACGTCCGCGCCGTCGAGGCGGCGGAGCGGATCAAGAAGGACAGCAACGGCCGGGTCGACATCGCCGTCTTCCCGAACAGCCAGTTGGGCGGCGACAGCGACCTGCTGGCCCAGGTGCGGTCCGGCGGCATCGAGTTCTTCAGCACCGGCGGGCTGATCCTGTCCACGCTGGTGCCGGTGGCGTCGATCAACGGCATGGGCTTCGCCTTCAAGGACTACGACGCCGTGTGGAAGGCCATGGACGGCGACCTTGGCTCTTATGTCCGCAAGGGTTTCGACAAGGTCGGTCTGCACAGCTTCGAGCGCATCTGGGACAACGGCTTCCGCCAGGTCACCACGCGCAACAAGCCGATCAACGGGCCGGAGGATCTCGGCAACTTCAAGATCCGCGTGCCGGTCAGCCCGGTCTATGTCTCGCTCTTCAAGGCGCTGGGCGGCGCGCCGGCCAGCATCAACCTGGGCGAGGTCTACTCCGCCCTGCAAACGGGCGTGGTCGACGGGCAGGAGAACCCACTGGTGGTTGCCGACACCGCCAAGTTCTACGAGGTGCAGAAGTACTGCTCGCTGACCAACCACGTCTGGGACGGGTCGTGGATCGTCATGAACGGCCGGGCCTGGAAGTCGCTGCCGGACGACCTGCGCGAGGTCGTCAGCCGCGGCTTCAACGAGAGCGGCCTTCAGCAGCGCCAGGACATCGCCGGGCTGAACAGCGCGCTCCAGGCGTCGCTGGCGCAGAAGGGGCTGGTCTTCAACACGACCGATCCGGAGCCCTTCCGGGCAGCACTCCGCAAGTCCGGCTTCTACAAGGAGTGGAAGGCCAAGTACGGCGACGAGGCCTGGGGCGTCTTCGAGAAGTCCGTGGGCGCCCTGACGTGAGCACCCTGGCCGATGTCAAACCCGGCGGAGCGGCCGACGCCGCCTCCGCACGGGGCGGCGGGTCGGGCGCGCTGGCGCGCCTGGACGCCGCACTCGGCATGATCGTGGAGATCCCGGTGGCGCTGCTCGTCGCCGCCGAGATCATCCTGCTGTTCTCCGGCATCGTGGCGCGCTATGTGCTCCACACCCCGATCACCTGGTCGGACGAGCTGGCCTCCATCCTGTTCCTGTGGCTCGCCATGCTCGGCTCGGTGGTCGCCTTCCGCCGGGGCGAGCACATGCGCATGACCGCCTTCGTCGGCTGGGCGCCGCCCGCCGCGCGGGCCTTCCTGGACGTCTTCGCCGTGGCGGCGGCGCTGGGCTTCCTGCTGCTGGTCATCGGGCCGGCCGCGGAGTTCGCGATCGAGGAGTACGAGATCGTCACGCCGGCACTGGAGATCTCCAACATGGTCCGGGCCGGGGCCCTGCCGGTCGGGCTGGGGCTGATGATCGCCACGGCGCTGATCCGGCTGGGCCGGGTCGGCAGCGTGCGGCTGGTGGCCGGAGCGGCGGCGCTGGTCGTGGCATTGATGGCCGCCTTCGTCCTGCTGCAGCCGGCGCTGGCCGGGCTCGGCAAGCTCAACCTGCTGATCTTCTTCGTCGGCATCGTCGCGGGCACCGTCTTCGCAGGCGTGCCCATCGCTTTCTCATTCGGCCTCGCCAGCTTCGGTTACCTCGCTTTGACCACGAAGGTCCCGCTGCTGGTCGTCGTCGGCCGCATGGACGAGGGCATGTCGCACCTGATCCTGCTGTCGGTGCCGCTGTTCGTCTTCCTCGGCCTGCTGATCGAGATGACCGGCATGGCGCGGGCCATGGTGGCGGTGTTGGCCAACCTGCTGGGCCATGTGCGCGGCGGCCTGTCCTATGTGCTGATCGGAGCCATGTACCTCGTCTCCGGCATCTCCGGGGCCAAGGCGGCGGACATGGCCGCGGTGGCCCCGGTGCTGTTCCCGGAGATGAAGGCCCGCGGCGCCAAGCCCGGCGACCTCGTGGCCTTGCTGGCGGCCACCGGCGCCCAGACCGAGACCATCCCGCCCAGCATCGTCCTGATCACCATCGGCTCCGTCACCGGCGTGTCCATCGCCGCGCTGTTCACAGGCGGCCTGCTGCCCGGCGTCGTGCTCGCCGCGATGCTCTGCGTCGTGGTCTGGTACCGCTACCGCGGGGAGGACCTGTCCCACGTCCGCCGCCCCACCGGGCGGGAGCTGGGCCGCAGCCTTGTGGTCGCCCTGCCCGCGCTGGCCCTGCCCTTCGTCATCCGCGCGGCGGTGGTGGAGGGCGTCGCCACCGCGACCGAGGTGTCGACCATCGGCATCATCTATTCCATCGCCGTCGGGCTGATGGTCTACCGCCGCTTCGACTGGCGGCGGGTCGTGCCGATGCTGGTGGAGACGGCAGCCCTGTCCGGCGCCATCCTGCTGATCATCGGCACGGCCACCGGCATGGCCTGGTGCCTGACCCGGTCGGGCTTCTCCACCGACCTCGCGCAGTTCATGGCCGGCCTGCCGGGCGGCTCCTTCACCTTCATGGCCGTGTCCATCGTCGCCTTCATCATCCTGGGCAGCGTGCTGGAGGGCATCCCCGCCATCGTGCTGTTCGGCCCGCTGCTGTTCCCCATCGCTCGCCAGATGGGCGTGCACGAGGTGCAGTACGCCATGGTCGTCATCCTCGCCATGGGCATGGGCCTGTTCGCCCCGCCCTTCGGCGTCGGCTACTACGTCGCCTCGGCCATCGGGCGCGTCAGCCCGGACGAGGGCATGCGGCCGATCCTGGGCTATCTGGCAGCACTCATGGTTGGGCTGGCCCTGGTCGCCGCCATTCCCTGGCTGTCCATCGGTTTCCTGTGAGCGGCTTCCTGTAAGCGGTGCCGTGCGGCGCGCGTCGGGGCCTTCCCGGCGCGCGCCGTGCGACGTTTGAAACGCTGTGAAACATGAATTGCTGTGATGTCGCACGGGCGGATTCCGCCCGTTTGTGATTCTTATCCTAGTGGATTTGGGCAGCGGGAGCAATGGGGTTGCGGCCGGGGGCGTTGCATTCATTCCCTCTCCCGTCCCGGGAGAGGGTGGCGCCGCAAGGCGCCGGGTGAGGGTCGACCGAGGATCAGCGGTTTGATCCTTGTCGGCACCCTCACCCTTCCCACTTCGTGGGCCCCTTCCCTCTCCCGGGGCGGGAGAGGGAGAAACGAAAATGCGAGTCATTATCATTTAGCGGGTGCCATGGCCGCCTTCGCCATGATAATAAGAGTAATTCTCATTATCCGCCCGCAGGCGGCAACCCTTTTCGATGTTGGACCATGGCGACACAGCCCCGCTCCGCCCGCCCCTGGCACCGCGCGCTTCAGACCATCCACCTCTGGGTCGGGCTCATCCTGTGCCTGCCGCTGGCGGTGCTTGGCATCACCGGCGCGATCCTCGTCTTCGAGCACGAGCTTGAGGATCTGTTCTCTGCCCCCACGGCCCGGACTCTGGCGGTGGGCGAGCCGCAGTCGGTCGCCGCGATCCTGGATACGGCCAAGGCCAACGCCCCGCAGGGGCTGGCGCCCGGCATGGTGACGCTGCCCAACGAGGCGGGCGAGCCGGCCTCGGTCCGCTTGATGGCGCCGGGGCGCAGCGGACCGGGCGGCGGTGGGGCCACCATGCTGGTCGATCCGGTCTCGCTGGCGGTGCTGGAGACCAGCAAGCCGGGCGGCGGCGGGCTGATGCGGCAGATCTTCATGCTGCACGCCAACCTGCTGATCCCCGACCGCAGCGGCCGGGACGCGGTCGGCTGGCTGGGCGTGGCGATGCTGGTGCTGGGCGTGTCCGGGCTGGTGCTGTGGTGGCCGCGGCCGGGCCGCTGGAAGGAGGCCTTGCAGGTCAAGCGCGGGGCGCGCGGGGTGCGGCTGCACCGGGACCTGCACGGCGCGGTCGGCATCTGGACGCTGGCGGTCTTCGTGGTGGTCAGCTTTTCCGGCGTCTACATCGCCTTTCCGCAGACGCTCAGCGCCGCCGTCGCCATGGTCTCCCCCACCCGCGACCTGCGCGCGGCGGTGAAGGTGGAGCCGGTGCGGGGTGCGGAGCCCGCCGGCCCCGACCAGGCCGTGGCGCTGGCCCTAGCCGCCGTGCCCGACGGCCGGGTGCGCGCCGTCGGTCTGCCGGCGCGGCCGGACCAAGCCTACCGTATCACGCTGGTCCGGCCGGACGCCCGTCCGGGGGCACCGTCGGTCACCGCCTTCGTCGATCCCTGGACGTCCCGCGTCGTCGAGGTCCGCGACCCCCGCACTTACTCGGCCGGCGAGACCTTCGTCGCGTGGCAGCGGCCGCTGCACGCCGGCCAGGGGCTGGGCTGGGTGTGGAAGGTGCTGGTGTTCCTGTCCGGCGTCCTGCCGCCCCTGTTCGCGGTGACCGGCACGGCCATGTGGTACCTGAAGCGCCGCAACCGTCGCGCCAAGGACGCCGAGCGCGCGGCGGCCCGGGCGACGGTTTGACGGCTTCCTTCAGTCCGCGCCCGCCCCGATCTGGGCGCGGACGAACTGGGCGTTGAAGGCGGAGCGGACCTCCGCCGCGGCGCGGGAGCGGTCGAGGACCGAGACGATCCAGGCCGCCGCGAAGGCCAGGGGGACGGAGAACAGGGCCGGGTTCTCGTAGGGGAAGATCGGCGCGGGGTGGTGGAGGGCCGCCACCCAGACGCCGGGGCCGAGCACGACCATGCCGACCGCCGTCACCAGCCCGGTCACCCCGCCGGCCACCGCGCCCCGCGTGGTCAGGCCGCGCCAGAACACCGACAGCACGAGGATCGGGAAATTGGCGCTGGCGGCGATGGCGAAGACCAGCCCCACCATGTAGGCGATGTTCATCGTCTCGAACTCGATCCCCAGCGCGATGGCCGCCAGGCTGATCACCACCGCGGCGCCCTTGGAGACGCGGATCTCCTGCGCCTCCGTCGCGCGCCCGCGCTTGAAAACGCAGGCGTAGAGGTCGTGGCTGACCGCCGACGCGCCGGCCAGCGTCAGCCCGGCAACCACCGCCAGGATGGTGGCGAAGGCGACCGCGGAGATGAAGCCCAGCAGCAGCGACCCGCCGATGGCGTCGGCCAGATGCACGGCCACCATGTTGCCGCCCCCGATCAGGCCGCCGGCCGCATCCTTGAAGCGCGGGGTCGGTGCCGACCAGTTCCACCGCGTCGTGGACGGTGAAGAAGCGCATGAGGATGTGGCCCGTCACCGCCTTATTCTCGCGCTCGTCGGGTGTCCGGCGCTTGCGCCCCGTTTGTCCCGCGGGCGGGCGTGGCCGGGCGAGTGCCACCGTCTCTTCAGGCAGCTCCGCACCGATGAAGAGCGCGCGAACGCCGAGCGTTACCGCACGCCGGACGCGGTGATGCGGGAAACCGCCGTGGCGCCGCGCCTGGCCGCCTGAGGCGGCCAAATCCAGAAGCTGCCTGATGCGCCCAAGTCCAGAATGGGCAAGGGCGGTGAATATTCTTCAATACGGTCCGCGCCGGCGCTCCAGATCCTGCCCATTGCCGACCGTTTTTGCCGACGCTTCACAGGAACGACTTCATGAGCAAGCTCCTCAGCCCGTTTCAACTGGGCGACATCACGCTTCCGAACCGCATCGTCATGGCGCCAATGACCCGCTGCCGGGCGGGGGCCGGCGACGTGCCGGTGGCCCTGAACGCCACCTACTACGCCCAGCGGGCGAGCGCCGGCCTGATCGTGACCGAGGCGACGAACGTCACGGCGGCGTCCTGCGCGTTCGAGCACGCGCCGGGGATTTACTCGGCGGAGCAGGTCGCGGGCTGGCGCCCGGTGGTCGACGCGGTGCACGAGGCCGGCGGGCGGATCGTCTGCCAGCTGTGGCATTGCGGCCGGGTGGGTGCGGCGGGCATCCTGAACGGGCAGCAGCCCCTGGCGCCCTCGGCGGTCAACGACGACCTGGGGCTCCTCCAGGTCTACGGGCAGCTGGGAAACGGCCATTATGTGCGCATCGCCGCGACGCCGTCGCGCGCCATGACGCTGGCGGAGGTCGAGGAGGCGGTGCAGCAGTTCCGGGTGGCCGCCGCCAACGCCTGGGCGGCCGGCTTCGACGGGGTGGAGGTGCACGCCGCCAACGGCTACCTGCCGCAGCAGTTCCTGTCGCCGGGCACCAACCGCCGCGACGATCGCTACGGTGGTCCTGTTGAGAACCGCGCGCGCTTCCTGCGCGAGATCGTCGAGGCGGTGGGCGAGGTCGTGCCGATGGGCCGCGTCGGCGTCCGGCTGTCGCCCACCGCCGCCTACAACAACCCGATGGACCCGGACCCGCATGAGACCTATGGGCACGTCGCGTCGATGCTCGACCAGCTCGGCGTCGGCTTCGTGGAGATCGCGGACACCAACGCCTGGGCCGGCGCGCCGGACCGGACGGAACTGCTGCAGATGATCAAGCCGCATTACCACGGGCCGGTGATCCTCAACGGCGGACTGAGCCCCGACCTGGCGGAGCAGCTGGTCGCGCTGGACACCATCAGCCTCGCGTCCTTCGCGCGGCTGTTCATCGCCAACCCCGACCTGCCCGCGCGCATCGCCCAAGGCGGGCCATTCAACGACCCGCGCCCGGTGGGCTGGTACGGCGGCGGGGCGGAGGGCTACACGGACTACGCGTCCATGTCGGATCTGGTGGCAGGCGTCCCATGACCCCGCTGCGAACCGCGGCGGCGCTGGCCGCCCTTGCTGTGGCCGGGCTGGCGGGGTTCGCCGTGGTCGCCTGGAAGCCGGAGATCGCCCCCATCCGGCGGCCGGCGGCCGGGGACTTCACGCCGGATGAGGTGCGCCGCGGGGCGACGCTGGCGACGCTGGGCGACTGCGCCGTCTGCCATACGGCCGAAGATGGCGTGATCTATGCCGGCGGCCGGCCGCTCGCCACGCCGTTCGGGACGCTCTACGCCACCAACATCACCCCGGACGAGGCGACGGGCATCGGCCGCTGGTCGAAGGACGCGTTCAAGCGCGCGATGCGCGACGGGGTGGCGCGCGATGGCAGCCATCTGTATCCCGCGCTGCCCTACGACCATTACACCCACGTGACCGACGGCGACCTCGACGCGCTCTACGCCTACCTGATGACCCGGCCGGCGGTGTCCGCAAAAGCGCCGGAGAACAGCCTGATCCCGCCGCTGGGGTTCCGCCCGCTGCTAGCCGGCTGGAAACTGCTGTTCCTGGAGACGGGCGGCATCGCCCCGGACCCGGCGCAGAGCGACGCCTGGAACCGCGGCCGGTACCTGGTGGAGGGGCTGGGCCACTGCGGGTCCTGCCACACGCCGCGCAACCTCGCCGGCGCGGAGATGCGCTCCAAAGCCTTCGCCGGCGGGGTCGCGGAGGGGTGGAACGCTCCGCCGCTCGACGGTTCGAACGCCGCCGCGCGCGGCTGGACGGCGGACACGCTGTACGCCTATCTGCGCACCGGCCTGTCCCCGCGGCAGGGTGCGGCAGCCGGCCCGATGGAGCCGGTGGTGCACGGCCTGTCCACCGCGCCGGAGGAGGACGTGCGCGCCATCGCGACCTACATCGGGTCGGTGATGGGCCTGAAGGCGCCGGCTCAGCCTACGCCCGTTTCTCCGCCGGTGGACCGTGCGGCGGAGGCGGCGCGGGAGCATCCAAACGGTGCGGCGCTGTTCGCCGGGGCCTGCGCAGGATGCCACGGCGACGGCGCGCCGATGGTGGCGCAGGGCCGGCCGCCCCTGTCCCATGTCGACGCTGTGCAGGCCGACGACCCGCGCAACGCGGTCCAGGCCATCCTCCAGGGGCTGAAGCCCTCCTCCGGCGGGGCCGGCCCTTACATGCCGCCCTTCCGGGACAACCTGACCGACGCGCAGGTCGCCCAGATCGCCGCCTATGTGCGCACGCGCTTCAGCGAGAAACCCGCCTGGCCGAAGCTGGCCGACGCCGTCGCCGAGGCCAAGCGCGAAGGATCACCCCAATGACCATGACCCTGACCATCAACGGGGCCGAGCACCGCGTCGACGCGGAGCCGGACACCCCCCTGCTCTACGTGCTGCGCGACGATCTGGGGCTGAACGGGGCCAAGTACGGCTGCGGGCTCGGCCAGTGCGGGGCCTGCACGGTGCATGTGGACGGCCGGCCGGTCTTCTCCTGCCTGACGCCGGTCGCGGCGGTCCAGGGGCGGCGGGTCACCACCGTGGAAGGGCTGGGCTCGCCCGGCAACCTCGGCCCGCTGCAACAGGCCTTCGAACAGGAGCAGGCGGCCCAGTGCGGCTATTGCATCGCTGGCATGATCATGCGCGCGCAGGCCCTGCTCGACCGCGGCGGGCCGATCAGCGACGCGGACATCCGCAACCACATGCAGACGAACCTGTGCCGCTGCGGCACGCACATGCGCATCCTGCGCGCGGTCCGGCGCGCCGTCGACGCGACGGGCGCCCGCACCTCCAGCCTGGAGGCCAAGCCGTGACCCGGTCCCTGGACACCCTCTCGCGCCGGTCATTTCTCTCCACGGGTCTGACGGCGGGCGCCCTCGTCGTCGGATTCTCCATGGTGCCGCGCGCCTTCGCGCAGCTGGCCGGCGGCGGGGAGGGCGGCCCCGGCCCCAAGGTGGTCGCGCCGAACCTGCCGGGCAGCCTGAAATCGGCGCCCATGCTGGATTCCTGGATCCGCATCGACGCCAACGGGGCGGTCACCGTCTTCACCGGCAAGGTGGAGCTGGGCCAGGGCATCAAGACCGCGCTGATCCAGGTCGCGGCGGAGGAGCTGGACGTGCCGCCGGCGCGCGTCACGCTGGTCACCGCCGACACGGCGCGCACGCCGGACGAGGGGCTGACCGCCGGCAGCCATTCCATGCAGGACAGCGGCACCGCCATCCTGAACGCCGCGGCGAATGTGCGGATGCTGCTGGCGCGCAAGGCCGCGGAGAGCTGGGGCGTGGCGGAGGACGCGGTCACCACCACCGGCGACGGCCGGCTGGCCGGACCCGGCGGCCGGTCCGCGCCCTATGGCGAGGTCGCGGCGGCCCTGTCGCTGCACGTGGAGGCGGTGCCCGACGCGCCGCGGCGCGATCCGGCCCAGTACCGGACCATGGGTCGGGACCTTCCCCGCGTGGACATCCCGGCGAAGCTGGCCGGCGGGGCCGCCTACATCCAGGACATGCGGCTGCCGGGCATGCTGCACGCCCGCGTGGTCCGCGGCCCCAGCGTCGGCACCCGGCTGGAGCCGCTGGCGATCGCGGAGGTCGCGGCGATGCCGGGCGTGGTGACGGTCGTCCAGGACGGGTCCTTCGTCGCCATCGTCGCGGAACGGGAATGGACCGCGGTCAAGGCGCTGCGCCGCATCCAAACCGCGAAGGCGGTGCGAAGCGCGCCGCCGCTGCCAAATGGTGGTGTGGTGGAGGCGCTGAAGGCGCTGCCGTCGCGGGACATCGTGATCCAGGACGGCCCGGACACCCCAGCCACGCCGGCCCACACGGTCAAGGCGCGCTACACCCGCCCGTGGCTGAGCCACGGCTCCATTGGGCCGTCCTGTTCCCTGGCGCTGTTCCAGGACGGCAAGCTGACGGTGTGGACGCACAGCCAGGGCACCTTCGACGTGCGCCGCGTCGCCGCGCAGCTGGTCGGCCTTCCGGAGGAGGATGTCCACGCCATCCATGTGGAGGGGGCCGGCTGCTACGGCCAGAACGGCGCCGACGACGTCTCGGCCGACGCCGCGCTGATCGCCAGGCATGTGCCCGGCCGCCCGATCCGCCTGCAATGGATGCGGGAGCAGGAGTTCGGCTGGGAACCGCTGGGCCCCGGCATGGTGACGGAACTGGAAGCGTCGCTCGGCCCCGACAAGCGCATCGCCGCTTGGCGGCACGAGGTCTGGAGCAACCCGCACAACAACCGCCCGGTCGGGGCGGGCGGCGTGCTGGCCGGCGGGGAGATCCCGAACCCCTTCCCGGTGCCGGAGGGCAAGCCCATCCCGATGCCGGAGGGCGACGGCAGCCGCAATTCCGTGCCCCTGTACGACCTGCCGAACCTGCACGTCGTCTATCACTTCCTGAAGGACATGCCGATCCGGGTGTCGGCGCTGCGCTCGCTGGGCGCGCACCTGAACGTGTTCTCCATCGAGAGCATGTTCGACGAGCTGGCCAAGGCCGGCGGCATCGACCCGCTGGACCTGCGGCTGGCCCACATGGTGGACGAGCGCGGGCGGGACGTGATCGCCACGGTGGCGGAGCGTTTCGGCTGGCGCGGCCGTCCCCGGCCCGACGGGCGGCGCGGCTGCGGCCTGGCCTTCGCCCGCTACAAGAACCTGGGCGCCTACTGCGCGGTGGCGATGGAGGTCGAGGTGGAGCGGGAGACCGGCCGCATCCGGGTGCGGCGCGCGGTCGCCGCGGTCGATTGCGGGCAGGCGGCCAGCCCCGACGGCGTCCGCAACCAGGTCGAAGGCGGCATCGTCCAGTCGATCAGCTGGACGAGCCGCGAGGCGATGTCCTTCGACGCGGAGCGGCGCACCGGCTTCGACTGGAGCGCCTACCCCATCCTGCGCTTCAAGGACGTGCCGGACAGCGTCGCGGTGCATGTGATGGACCGGCCGGGCCAGCCCTTCCTCGGCACGGCGGAGGCGGCGCAGGGACCGGCGGCGGCGGCGCTGGCCAACGCGGTGGCCGACGCCACCGGCGTGCGCCTGCGCGACATGCCGCTGAGCCCGGAGCGGGTGAGGGCGGCGGTGGGGGTGATTTGAGGGGTGCAGTAAAAAGCCCCTCGCCCCTTGGGGGAGAGGGGTTGGGGTGAGGGGTCGTTACGGGCGGCAGCCCGGAAAAGACTCTCGAACCCGGTGACTTCTGAAAGTTCCGGCCGGCCAAAGCCGGCACCACCCTCACCCCAACCCCTCTCCCCTCAAGGGAGAGGGGCTTTTGTCTTCCTTATTACTTGCAGATTGGGAAGCCGAACACGCCCCCTCAATTGAACTCGATGCGGTTGCGGCCGTTGGCTTTGGCGCGATAGAGGGCCTCGTCGGCGCGGTGGAGGACGGCTTCGACGCTGTCCTGGCCGGGGCGCAGTTCGGTCACGCCGAAGCTGGCGGTGGTGGGGTGGAAGCGGCCGTCGGGGAGGGGGATCGGCGATGCGGCGATGCCGGCGCGGATCCGCTCGGCGATCGCGCCGGCGGCCTTCAGCGCCGCGCCGGGGAGGAGGATCGCGAACTCCTCCCCGCCGATGCGGCCGATGCTGTCGGTGCCGCGCAGATGCTCGCGGATTTCGGCGGCGACGAACTCGATGGTGCGGTCGCCGGCGGCGTGGCCGTGCTCGTCGTTGATGCGCTTGAAATGGTCGATGTCGAGCATGACCAGGGAGCAGGGATCGGCCCCGGCAGCCGCCCCAGAGGCCACATCGGCGACGGCGCCCGCGAGGATGCCCAGCAGGTGGCGGCGGTTGTGGACCCCGCTCAGCGCGTCGGTGATGGCCAGCCGGTGCAGTTCGCGCTCCATCAGGCGGCGCGCGGTGATGTCGGTGGCGATGCCGATGGAGCCCTGGGGGCTGCCCTCCTCCGTCGGCAGGGCCTTGCGGACGACCAGAAGTTCACGCGTGAACCCGCCGGGGGCGGTGACGCTCGTTTCGAACACCGTGGAGGACGGGTCCATGGCCGGGACCCAGCGGCCCTGCCCGATCGGCACCGTTCCCGCTTCGCTTTCCGTGTCCTGGGCCCCGTCCTGCGCGGGGGCCTGCGGGAACAGGTCGCGGAAGGCGCGGTTGCTCAGCACGCGGCGCCCCTGGGCGTCCTCGTACCAGACCGGGCTCGGCATCATTTCGATGAGGTGTTCGACGAAGCGCCGCTGCTCCTCCGCCTGGGCCTGCTGTCGCGCCAGCTCCGCCGTGCGTTCGGCGACGCGCCGTTCCAGCGACTGGTTCAGCTGCTCGATGGTCGCGATGTCGCGCCAGGCGCGCAGCGCGCCGACCAGGCTGGTGAACAGCTTCTGCGAGGTCAGCTCGCTCTTGGCCTTATAGTCGTTGATGTCGTAGGCGATGATGACGTCGCGCTCCGGCGCCTGGCCCGGCTGGCCGGTGCGCAGGATGATGCGGATGCGCTGGTTGCCGAGGTCCCGGCGGATGTGGTGGACCAGCTCCAGCCCGGAATCCTGGGCTTCCATCACGACGTCGAGCAGCATGACCGGCACGTCCGGCCGCTCCGCGAGGATCGCCCGCGCCTCGGCCGCGGAGAAGGCGCTGATCATCGCGAAGGGGCGGTCTTCGAACCGGAAGTCGCCGAGCAGGACCCGCGTCATGGCGTGGACCTGCTCGTCGTCGTCCACGACCAGGACCAGCCACGGCTCCGCCCCGGCGGCGCCGTCGGCCGGTTCATCCTCGCGCAGGAACAGGTCGCTGTCCGGCGGGCTTTCTGGCGGGCTTTCCAACGGGTCCATGGTCGGGTTCAGTCGTTGACGATGTCGACGCCGGTGAAGACCTGGAGGAACGGGTCGATGCGGTAGCCCTTCACCTCCTTGCGGAGCGCCACGGAGACGACGGAATGCGCGATGGGGTACCAGGGCGCTTCCCGGTTGAAGACCTGCTGGGCCTGGCGGTAATAGGCCGTCCGTTCCTCCACGGACGCGGTGCGCTTGGCCTTCAGCACCGGATCGTCGAATTCCGGGTTGCACCATTTCGCGAAGTTGCCGCCGCCGGGCCGCGTCGCGTCGCAGCCGAGCAGGACGAACAGGAAGTTGTCCGGGTCGCCGTTGTCGCCGGTCCAGCCGTAGATGCCCATCTCATGCTCGCCGTTCGCCATGCGCCGGCGGTACTCGCGCCACTCGTCGGTGACCAGCGTCGCCTTGATGCCGACCCGCTCCAGGTTGGCCTGGATGATCTCCGCCGTGCGCTTCCCGTTGGGCATGTACTGGCGGGCGACCGGCGGGTACCATAGCTCAATGGAGAAGCCGTCGGGGTAGCCGGCGTCGGCCAGCAGCCGCCGCGCCTCGTCGGGGGCGAAGGGATACTCCTTCGTGGACTCGTCGTAGGACCACATGATCGGCGGGATGGGGTTCTTGGCCGGCCGGCCGCCGCCCTGGTAGACGCCGTCGAGGATCATGCCCTTGTCGATCGCCAGGCTGATCGCGCGGCGGACGCGCACGTCGCTCAAGGGGGCCTTCTGCGTGTTGAAGGCCAGATAGGCGACGTTCAGCCCCTCCCGCTGCTGGATCACCAGATTCGGGTCGGAGTCGATCTTCGCCAGCTCGGCCGGGTTGGGGAAGACCATGAGGTGGCATTCGCCCGCCCGCAGCTTGTTCAGCCGCACCGCCGCGTTCGGGCTGATGGAGAAGATCAGGTTGTCGAGCGGCTGGCGCCCCGCCCAATGGCGGTCGAACGCCTTGTAGCGGATCGCGGCATCCTTCTGGTAGGAGACGAACTGGAACGGCCCCGTGCCGATCGGCGCCTCGTCGAACTGCGCCGTCCGGTTCAGGCGGGTCAGCGTGTCGGCGTATTCGGCCGACTGGATCGACGAGAAGGGCATGGCGAGGTTGGCGAGGAACGGCGCCTCCGGCCGGTTCAGGACGATGCGCACCGTGTGGTCGTCGACCCGTTCCACCTCCTTCAGGAGGCTGCCCATCGACATGTCCTTAAAATAGTCGTAGGTGCCCCGGCCGACCTTGTGGAAGGGGTGGTCGTCCTTCCACTGGCGGTTGATGGAAAACAGGACGTCGTCGGCGTTGAACGGGCGGGTCGGCTGGAAGTCGGCGTTGGCGTGGAACCACACGTCGCGGCGCAGCGTGAACACATAGGTCAGGCCGTCCGGGGAAATCGTCCAGGATTCCGCAAGGCCGGGTTTGAGGTTCGTCGAGCCGCGCACGAACTCCACGAGGTTATTGAACAGCGGCAGGGCCGCGTTCATGCTCGTACCGGTTGTCGTGACCTGCGGGTTGAAGCTTTCCGGGTTTCCTTCGGAGCAAAAGACCAGGGATTTGTCCGCCAGCGCGGGCGAAGACGCCAGCGTCGCCAAGGCCAGCGCCGATGCTGTGACAAAATTACGCAAACTGCGGTTGTCAGTTTTGTCAATTTGTGACATCAAACACCCCAAGAAGAACCCGTCAGCCTCCCCATTCAGGGAAGGCTAACAGTGGTAACTCTTCTTGGGAAGCGAATGGTGAAACAAACGCCCTGCCCTGGCGCGCTTTCCACAGCGATGCGACCACCAAGCTTGCTTGTCACCAGATTGTAAACGATGTGCAGGCCGAGGCCGGTGCTGCCCTTTGAACGTTTGGTTGTGAAGAAGGGATCGAAGATCCGGCCGAGATGCGCGGGATCGATCCCCTTGCCGGTGTCCGTGTAGACCAGCTCCACCGTGTCCTCGTCGATGAGCCCCGCCTTGATCGACAGCAGGCCGGCCCGGCCGTCGTCGAACCCGTGCACGACGGAGTTCATGACGAAGTTCGTCAGGATCTGGGCGAGGATGCCCGGATGGCCGTCGATGTCGATGGAGTCGGGGCAATCGATCCGCACCGCGTGCCCCGCCCGGCGCCAGGAGGGGTTGAGGCTGGTCACCAGCTCGTCCAGGTAGGCGCGCAGGTCGAAGCGGCGGCGGTCGCCGCTGGTCTGGTCGGCGGCCACCGACTTGAAGCTCTGCACCAGCCGGGTCGCGCGGTCGAGGTTGATCAGCATGAGGCGGGTCAGCTCCTCCGCCCCGGCCATGAACTGGTCGAAGCCCTTCTTGCGCAGCGTGCCACCCGCCGCGGCGTGCGACAGCTGGGCCAGCCGGTCGGACAGGTGCGAGGCCCCCATCAGGGCGTTGCCGAGCGGCGTGTTGATCTCGTGCGCGACGCCGGCGACCAGCTGGCCGAGCGAGGCCATCTTCTCCGCCTGGATCAGGTCGGCCTGGGTCTGCCGCAGCTCAAGCAACGCGCGGTCGGCCTGGTCCTTGGCGTGGCGCAGCGCGCCTTCGCGCCGGCCGATCTCGCCCAGGAAGAAGGCCGCGGCGCGCGCCATCTCCCCGAACTCGTCCTGGCGGCCGGTCCCGTCGATGCGGCCGGCAAGCGGGTTGGCAGCCTGTGGATCGGCGGCCAGCCGCACCATCTGCTCCTTCAGACGCAGCACCGGCCGGCTGATGGAGCGGGCGACGACCAGCGCGGTGCCGCCGCCCAGCAGAAGGCCGATGGTCGCGCCGACCAGCAGGACGCGGGTCAGCAGCGCGCCGATGGAGGCCGCCTGCTCCCGGAAGGTTTCATCGAGCTGCCGCGCGGTTTCGACCATCATGGCCGAATCGTCGTCCATCGCCACGAGCGTCGCGTTGAGGCGGCGCAGGCCCATGGCGGTCTTGCCCAGGCTGTCGCGCCACTTTTCGATCGCGGCGACCACCTCGTCCTGGAGGAGCGGCGACATGGGCAGCCCGCGCACGACGGCCAGCAGCCGCTCCGCGTCGCCGACGACCGCGTCGGCCGCCTCCGCGTCCCGGCGGGCGACGGCGTCGGCCGCCTGCCGGCCCAGCCGCAGCGACACGACGGCGACGTTCTGGGTCTCCTGCTCCGTGTCGTTGGCCTGGATGGAGAAGGCGAGCAGTTGGACGACCTCGTCCTGGATGGCCGTGTAGCCGGTGGTGCGCAGCGTGAGGATGCGCGCCGTCAGCGCCTCGATCGCCGACGCCGCCTCCGCGCTGGCGCGCTGTGCGGCCTCCAGCGCCGCGTTGGCGCGGCCGATCTCCGCCTGCCCGTCCAGCAGCCGCGCGAAGGCGGGGAGGAGCGGCGGCGTCTCGGCGACCAGCGCCGCGACTCCCGGCTGCCGGTCCAGCAGGCCGGACAGGGCGAGCGCGCGGACGACGGGCACCAGAAGGCCGACCCGGGTGGCCTCGGCCCCGTCGTTCAGGGTCGCCAGCGCGTCCGCCTCCCGCTCGAAGCGCGCGACCTCCGCCGTCTGGCGGGCCCGCGCGTCGCGGACCGCCGCCACCGCCCGCTGCAGGCCGTCGACGGCGGCGGCGTAGCGCTGCGCCAGTTCGACCGCTTCCCCATGCCCGGACGGCGTGTCCGTCCGGAGCAGGGCCTGCTGGATGTGTCGGGCGGAGGTGATGAGTCGATCAACCTCCCGCCGGACGTCGCGCGACCGGGTCGGCTGGGCCGCGGTCGCCACGAGGCCGGCCACCTGCTCCGCCTCCGACCGCGCGACCGACAGCATGGCCTCGCGCAGCTCGTGCGCGCGGTCGACGATCTCCCGGCTGTCGCGCAGGCGCTGGTCGGCCTCGGTCAGGGAGCCGAGGAGATCGACGTTGGACGCGTGCTGGCGGGCGCGGGCGCGGTCGGTCAGGCCGATCAGCGTGGCGGCGTGCCGCGCCATGTCGGCGACCAGCGCGTCGTTCTCCCGCGTCACGCCGACGAAGATGTTGATCAGCGAGATGGAGCGGTCCAGCACGGCCGCCGCCGCGGTCAGGGCGGGCTCGTGCTGCGTGCCCCGCATGGCCGCGCCGAGGCTGGCCAGCTCCGAACGGGCGGACTCCGCGAAGGACCGGAAGCGCTCGGCCCGGGGGCCCCGCTCGTCCGGCGCCACCTGGAGGTAGTCGACGCGCGCCGCGGTGGCCGCGGTCACGTCCCGGTACACGGACCCGGCGAGGACCGCCGCCTCGTAGACCTTTTCGCTGCGGCTCAGCAGCAGCCAGCCGGACACGGCGATCACGGCCGCGACGGCCACCGGGACGCCGCCCACCAGCGCGATGCGGTAGCGGATCCTCATGCGCCGACCGTTCGCCCGCCACGCCACGGCGCCGGACGGACATCGGGGGTCCGGCGGCGGTCGGGTGCGGCGATCGGCGGAAAGCGGGTCACAAGGCGTCCGGGCGGCGGGGAACTCCGCCCCACTTGACCATCGCGACGGTAAACACTCGCCTAACGGGACGCGACGGGGTTGCACCGGAGCGGACGCATTCCGATGGGTGGCGCTGGGCGCGCCGAACGCGCCGGGCGGATTTCGTTGCGGACTAAACCTTGGTAGAGGTTGGTGCGGTCTCCCCCCAAACCCATGCTTTTGGGAGAGAACCTTGTGGAGACCACCATGACCCGTCGTGCGTACCATGTCCGCAGCCCAGCGCCGACGGCGGGGCTGTCCGCCGGGGCGATCGCCCTGCTGCTCACCGGTTGCGCGAGCTTCGCGCCGCCGCGCACCGCCACGGCCGACCCCGCGGTGGTCACGGCCCTGAACGGGCTGGTGCGCGGCCCGTGCAACCAGGCCGTCGCCTCGGTCATGGCCGGCGAGGGGATCCCCATCTCCGAGGTCCGGGCCGCCATCTACAGCGAAATCCGCGGCGGCCCGAGTTCCACAGTCTCGCAGTACGATGTCTGGCTGTACCCGCGGGACCAGGACGGCGCGGTCATCGTCAACCTGGACAACACCTGCCGCCCCATGCAGATCTACGCCCGCGGCGGCGCCAACCTCCAGCGCGCGGAACGCCGGTCCTAAAGCGAATTTGCATTCGCTTTAGGATCACATGGCCTCACTTGCCGGCCGGGCTTCGGACGCATGGGCGTCCGGGACCGCAGTCGCGGTCCAAAGCGGATCGCAATCCGCTTTATGCTTTGCGACCGTCCCGGACTGCGACCTCCTCGGCGCGGCGCAGCAGGGCGTCGGCCTGCTTCAGGTGCGCCATGTCCACGAGCACGCCGTCGACGCCGACGGCCCCCCGGCCCTCGGCGGTCGCGCGGCCCATCGCCTCGTGGACGGCGCGCGCCCAGGCGATTTGCTGTTCGGAGGGTGAGAAGACCTCGTTGGCGAGGGACACCTGCGTGGGGTGGATGGCCCACTTCCCTTCGAAGCCCAGCGCGGCGGCGCGCAGCGCGCTCGCCCGGTAGCCGTCGGCGTCGCCGAAGTCGGTGAAGGGGCCGTCGATCGGGCGCAGGCCGTTGGCCCGGCAGGCGTTGGCGACGCGCGCCATGGCGAAGTGCCACTGGTCGTTCCAGTGCCGCTCCCGCCGTCCCGCGGTGTCGGGCCCGGTCAGGACGGCGTAGCGCTCGTTCGGCGTGCCGAACACCGGGTCGTAGGTGCGCATGTCCACCGTGTAGTCGCCGATGCCGAAGATCATCGCCTCCAGCCGGTCGGAGGATGCGGCGATCTCCTCCGCGTTCGCGACGCCGCGGGCGGTTTCGATCAGCACCTCGATGCCGACCCGCTTGTCCCGCCCCTGCTCCCGCTCAATGAGGGTGAGGATCTGCTCGACGAAGCGGACGTCGAAGGCGGAGCCGGCCTTGGGCAGCAGGACGAGGTCGAGCCGCGGCGCGCGCGACACCACCTCCACGATGTCCTTGAGCGCCCAGGGCGTGTCCAGCCCGTTGACGCGCAGGGCCATGGTCTTCGGCCCCCAGTCGATCTCCGCCAGGGCGCGGACGGCGTTCTCGCGCGCCTGCTCCTTGGCGGTGGGGGCGACCGCGTCCTCCAGGTCCAGGAAGACCACGTCGGCGGGTCCGGCCGCCGCCTTGGCGAAGAAGCGCTCCGACGTCGCAGGCACGGCCAGTTCCGACCGTTGCAGGCGCCGCATTCTCTCATGTCCGCTCATGGCACGGCCTCCGGGATGGAACGCGGGTCGGTGATGCGGCCGGCCAGCGCGCTGGCCGCCACGGTGGCGGGGGACCCCAGGTAGATCCGCGCGGTCCAGTTGCCCATCCGGCCGACGAAGTTGCGGGAGGAGGAGGAGATGCAGACCTCGTCCTCCGCCAGGACGCCCTGGTGGATGCCGGCGCAGGCGCCGCAGCCGGGCGTCGTGACGGTGCAGCCGGCCTCCACCAGAGTCTCCACGATGCCCGCGGCGAGCGCCCGCTTGTAGACGGCCTTCGACGCCGGGGTGACGAGCATGCGCACGCCGGGAGCGATCCGCCGCCCCTTCAGGATTCCGGCGGCGACCGCCAAGTCCTCGAAGCGCCCGTTGGTGCAGGTGCCGAGCAGCGCCTGGTTGATGCGCACCTCCGGCAGGCTGCCGATGGAATGCACGTCGTCCACCCGGTTCGGCACGGAGACCATGGGTTCGACCGTGGCGAGGTCGATGGCCCAATCCTCGACGTAGCGGGCGTCGGGGTCCGGCCGCGGCGGGTCGCCGACTTCGATGCCGAGGTTGCGGTAATGCTCCGCCGTCACCGCGTCGAAGGGCACGGTGGCGAACTTCGCCCCCATCTCGATGCCCATGTTGCAGAGCGTCATGCGCTCCGGCAGGGAGAACTGGCCGATGCCGTCACCGTGATACTCGACCGAGCGGTAGATGGCCCCGCGCGCGGTGACCGTCTTCAGGATCGACAGCACCACGTCCTTTGCCGCGGCACCCGGCGCCAGCCGGCCGTTCAGGCTGATCCGCACGCTTTCCGGAACCCGGAACCACAGCCGGCCGTGCGCCCAGAGATAGGCCATCTCAGCCGCACCGATGCCGCAGCCGACGGCGCCAACCGCCCCGGTCGTGGTGGTGTGGGAATCCGTGTTGGTCACCATCTGGCCGGGGCGGACGAGGCCGCTTTCAACGGCGATCTGGTGCGAGATCCCCTCCCCCACGTCGTACAGCCGCTCGATCCCGAACCGCGCGCACAGCAGCCGCCCGACGCGCTGGACATGGGCGTGCAGCGGCGTGTCGGCCGGGGCGTAATGGTCGTAGAAGACGGCGATCCGCTCCGGCGCCGCCAGCCGGTCCACGCCGTTCGCCGTCAGGTAACGGTCGATCAGCCCGATGCCGTCGTCCAGGCTGAAGGTCCAGTCCGGCTGGATTTCCACGAAGTCGCCGGCGCTTACCGAGCGTCCGGCGAGGCGCGACATGATCTTTTCGGCCAAGGTCTGGCCCATCGCAGCACCCTTTCTTTGGGATTTCGTCAGGCCGCCCGCGGGCTCCACAGGCCGCCGCGGGACACCAGGGCCAGAAGCTCCGGCGGCAGCGGCGGGAAGGCGTGTTCCACGCCGTTCACCGCTGCGGTCCCGGCCGCGAGGTCGGCCTGCACCCGGTCGCCGTCGGCGATCGCGGCGGCGAGGTCGGGAGCGATCACCAATGCGAGCCCGTTGTTGATGGCGTTGCGGAAGAAAATCCGGGAAAAGGACTTCGCGATCACCAGCCGCGCCCCCGCCCCGATCAGGGCGGTGACCGCGTGTTCGCGCGACGAGCCGCAGCCGAGGTTCCAGCCCCCGACCAGCACGCCGCCGGCGCGGATCTTCGCGTTGATCTCCGGCCCCAGGGGTTCGAACAGGTGCCGGGCCTGGTCCTGCGGGTCGAGCACCGCCAGATAGCGGGCCGGGAAGATGACGTCGGTGTCGACGTCGTCCCCGACCACCGTCGCAACGCCCTCAGCGCGCATCTTTGTCCTCCCCGGCCGGGATTTCGGCGTGGCGCTTGTCGAACGCCCACACCTCCGCGAAGCCCATCAGCAGGTTGAAGTCGGTGAAGGGGTAGAGGGGAACCGGCGGCTCCGCCCGCCCCTCCGCCATCGCCGCGTAGGCGGTCCGCATGGCCTGGGCGGCGGCGAGGAACCCCACGGTCGGGTAGATCGCGATGGAGAATCCCAGCTGGCGCAGCTGGTCGCGCTCCAGCACCGGGGTGCGGCCGCCGTGGACGATGTTGACCAGCACCGGCACGTCGAAGGCGGAGCCGATGCGGGCCATCTCCTCCTCCGTCTCCGGGCTTTCGATGAAGAGGATGTCGGCCCCGGCGCGGGCGTAGGCCTCCCCCCGCCGCAGCGCCTCGTCGAGGCCGAGGCTGCTCCGCGCGTCGGTCCGCGCGATGACCAGCAGGTCGGCGGAGCTGCGCGCGTCGCAGGCGACGCGGATCTTGCGCGCCATGTCCTCCGCCGGGACGACGCGCCGGCCCGGCGTGTGGCCGCATTTCTTGGGGAACTCCTGGTCTTCCAGCTGAATGCCGGACACCCCGGCGCGCTCGTAGCCGCGCACGGTGTGATGGACATTGAGCAGCCCGCCGTAGCCGGTGTCGGCGTCGGCGATCACCGGTTTCGAGACGCCCTGGGTGATGCGCTCCACGCGCCCGACCATGTCGGTGTAGGTGGCGATGCCCGCGTCCGGCAGGCCGAGGTGCGAGGCCACCGTGCCGTAGCCGGTGACGTAGAGCGCGTCGGCCGGGCCGGCGTCGGCGATCTTGGCCGAGATCATGTCGAAGACGCCGGGGGCCGAGACGAACTGGCCCTCGGCCAGACGGCGCCGCAGGTCAGGGTTGGGCATGGATGGGTCCTCCAGACTGGCGCTCCGCGATCTGCCGGGCGGTGCGGAGCGTCCGCTCCGCGGGCGGCAGCATGTCGATGGCGATGAAGATGCCGTCCACGACCGCGGTGCCGTGCCCGCGCTCCAGGCTGTCGTGGTAGGCCTGCACGATGCGCCGGGCGCGGGCGACTTCGGATTCGGTGGGCGCGAAGACCGCGTTGGCGACATCGACCTGCACGGGGTGGAACACGAGTTTGCCGCAGAAGCCGAGGTCGCGGGCCGCCAGGGCGTCGCGGCGGGTCGCCTCCGCATCCTTGACCGCGGCGAAATAGGCGGCGTCGATGGCCTGCAGGCCGGCGGCGGCGGCGGCCACGACGAGGACGGAGCGGGGATAGAGCAGCGCCTCCGCCGACACGGCGCCGCCGGTGATGGCGGTGAAGTCGCCCGAGCCGAAGAACAGGGCCGAGGCCCGCGGCAGCGCCTCGGCGATCTCCGCCGCCTTCAGCAGCCCCTTGGGCGTTTCGATGCTGAGGATCAGGTCGATGGGGGTTTCCCGCCCGGCGCGCCGTTCCGCGGCGGCCAGACGCTCCTCGAAGCGGCGCAGCGCCTCGGCGCTCTCCACCTTGGGCAGCATCAGGCTGTCCAGTCGGGCAAGCGGCAGGCTGTCGAGATCCGTGTGGCTGTCGGCGGTGTCGGTGCCGTTGATGCGCACGCAGCGCTCCCGCCCGCCGAAGTCGAGCGTGGTGAGGGCCTCGGCGATGGCCGCCCGTGCGGTGTCCTTTTCCTGCGGCGGGACGCCGTCCTCCAGGTCGAAGACGGTGCAGTCGGACGGCAGGGTGACCGCCTTGGGCAGCCGGTCCCGGCGGTTGCCGGGGGTCAGCATCAGGCTGCGGCGCAGGCGCGGTTCGGGTCGATGGGGGTCACGCATGGCCGGCTTCTCCTTCGACCAGCAGCCGCACGTCCTCCGGCACCTCGCCGAGGAACAGGCGCTTCACGTTCTCGTTGCCGAGCAGCGCTTGCGCGGCTCCCGCATAGACGACCTGGCCCGTGTGCATGACGTAGCCCCAATCGGAAAAGGACAGGGCGCGGGAGGCCTTCTGCTCCACCATCACGACGGTGAGGCCGGTGCCGGCGAGTTCCCGCAGCTTGTCAAAGACGATGTCCACGTATTTCGGCGCCAGCCCCAGGCTGGGCTCGTCGAGGATGACCAGCGACGGGCTGGTCATCAGCGCCCGCGCGATGGCCAGCATCTGCTGCTCGCCGCCGCTCATGGTGCCGGCCAGCTGGCCCATGCGCTTGCCGACGATGGGGAACAGGGTGACGAGGCGGGCGATGGCCTCCTCAATGCGCTGGCGGTCGCCGCCCAGGATGTGCGCGCCGAGTTCGAGATTCTCGCGCACGGTCATTTCCGGCAGCACGATGCGCCCCTGCGGCACGAAGGCGACGCCGCGGCCGAGCCGGCGGTGCGGCGCCTCCCGCGTCACGTCGGCGCCGGAGACGAAGACCCGGCCCGACCAGACCCGCAGCAAGCCGGCCGCCGCCTTGATCGCCGTCGACTTGCCGGCCCCGTTGGAGCCGATGACGCAGGTGATCAGCCCCTTTTCAAAGGTCATGGAGGCCCCGCGCACCACGGGCACGTCGCCGTAGCCGGTGGTGACGTCCTGCAATTCGAGCAACGTGTTCGGTGAACCGTCCATCGGTCCCTCCCAAGGGTCGCCACATTCAATCCGCCCACAATCCCCTCTCCCCTCCGGGGAGAGGGTTAGGGTGAGGGGGTTGCACTTTTGCCGGACCTGCCGTCCTGCGAACCCCCCTCACCCTTCCCACTTCGTGGGCCCCTTCCCTCTCCCCAGGGGGGAGAGGGAGATCATCACCGGTTGGCCCAAGCCGGCATGGGGATCACGGCGTCGGCGGTCTTCAGTTCCTCGGGGTAGATGATCGCGCGCTTGCCGTCGCGGATCTGGACGAGCAGGCCCTTCACGCCGACCTGGAGGCCCGTCTTGGGATCGACCTTGTGGTGGCCCAGCACGGTGTCGGTTTCCATGGTGGACAGGGTCTCGCGCAGCTTGTCCTGGTCGAGGCTGCCGGTCTTGCGCACCGCCTCCTCCAGCACGGTCACGCCGGCGTAGCCGAAGCCGGAGTAGTAGCCGGGCTCCGCGCCGTACTTGTCCTTGTAGGCCTTCACGAACTCGGCGTTGCCCTTGGTCTTCAGCACCGGTTCGTAGAGCGACATGCCGACGGCGTATTCGGCGTCCTTGCCCGCCGCCTTCACGAAATCGTCGATGGAGGCGCCGTTGTGCACGAACAGCTTCGGCAGGTAGTTGTTGGCCCGGAACTGCCGGACCATCTCGATGGCCTCGTTGGGGTAGCCGACGGAGATCCAGATGTCCGGGTTGGACTGCTTGGCCTGCGCCAGATAGGAGGAGTAGTCGGACGTCCCCGCCGGGAAATACTCGGCCTTTTCGATCTTGATGTTGCGGTCCTTGGCGATCTTGTTCAGCGCGACCTCCATGTCGCGCGCCGCCGGGTAGTCGCGGGAGATGATGTCCATGGTCTTCAGGCCGAACTTCTCGGCCACCGGCCCGATGCCCTCCACATAGGCGGAGATCGGGGCGGCGGACTGGAAGATGTGTTTGAAGTTGCGCTGGTGGATCTTCTCCGAGGCACCACCGCTGTTGATCATGACGCGCTTGTGCTTCTCCGCCACCGCCGTGGCCGTGGCGGTGGAGGCGGAGCCCCAGGGCGAGACCAGCAGGTCGACGTTGTCGTTGGTGATCAGCCGTTCATAGAGGCGCGCGGCGGTGGCCGGGTCGCTGCGGTCATCGTAGAGCACCAGTTCCACCGGCCGGTTGAGCAGCCCGCCGCGGGCGTTCACCTGGTCGCGCCACAGCTCGACCGCCTTCTTGTAGTGCTCCGCGGAGTCCGCGAGGTTGCCCGACTGCGACAGGGCGATGCCGACCTTGATCGGCTCCGCCGCCCCGGCCGGGGCCAGGGTCAGCGCCGGTGCGGCCAGAAGTGCGGCACCCGCAAGAATCGTCTTGAACCCGTTCATGCCTTTTCCTCCCATGATGGTGGTTCGCCCCCGGCCTGTTTCCGGCCGTTTTGGGGGTGCATCAGGCTGCGGCCTTGCTCGCGGCCAGAACCTCGCGCCGGGTCGCCCCCTTGGCGGAGCGGCTGCGCGGCTCGATGCCCAGGATCGCGGCCACGTCCCGCGCCGCCGCGACGGCGGCGTCCGGGTCGATGCCGGTCCGCACGCCCATGGCCTCCAGCATGCAGACGATGTCCTCGGTCGGCAGGTTGCCGACGGAGCCGATCTCATGCACCGCGCCCGGCATGGCGATGCCGCCGCCGATTCCGCAGATGGAACCCTCGACCCAGCGCGCCCCGGCGTCGATGGCCGCCAGCACGTTGGCACCGCCCATGCCGGCGAGGTCGTGGACATGGAAGCCAACCTCCACGTCGGGCAGCGCGTCGTAGACCCGCCCGATCAGCCGCCCGACATGGGCCGGATCCTCCATCCCCATGGAGCCCGCGAGGTAGAAGCGGCGGATCCCGGCGTTGCGCAGGCGCCGGGCGAGGCCGAGCACGCGGTCTTCCGGGATGGCGCCCTCGTAGGCGCACCAGAAGGCCACGCCGATGGCCATGACGAAGGGGATGCCGGCCCGGTCGGCGATGCGGAAGGCCTCCGCCGCCTGCTCCACCGCGGTGTCCGGCGTCATGTTCTGGTTCTTCTTGAGGTAGATCTCCCCGGCGGTGGTCAGCCCCAGCATCTCCCCCACCCCGGCCGCCGCCGCCCGCTCCGCCCCGCGGGCGTTGGGGACCAGCGCGCGGTAGACCGTGCCCGGCCGGCGCTGGATACGCGCGAAGACCTCGTCGGCGTCGCGCAGGTTGGGGATGACGCGCGGACTGACGAATCCCGTTACCTCGATGACCGGAAAGCCGGCCTCGCTCAGCCGGTCGACCATCCGCACCTTGGCGTCGGTGTCGATCCAGCGGGGCAGGCTTTGCAGCCCGTCGCGGGGGCCGACCTCCGCGACGAGGACGCTGTCTGGAATGGTGAGCATGGACTCGCCTCCTCAGAAATAGGCGTCCTGGACCTTGGGGTCGGAGCGGATGGCGGCGGCGTCGCCTTCGGCGATCACCCGCCCCTGGGCGAGCACGTGGATCGTGTCGCAGATCTCCAGGACGATGCGCATTTCGTGGTCGATGAAGAAGAGGGTCAGGCCACGTTGGCGCAGCGCCTCCAGATGGTCGACGATGCGGTTCTGGAGCCGCGGGTTGATGCCGGCGAAGGGCTCGTCCAGCAGCATGACCGTGGGGCGCAGCATCAGCGCGCGGGCGATCTCCACCAGCTTGCGCTGGCCGTAGGACAGCTCCGTCCCCCACTTGTCGCGCAAGCCCGTGATCTCCAGGAAGTCGAGCAGGCCGAGCGCCCGCTCCACCGCCTCCGCGTCGGACGCGCCGTGGGCCACCGCGACGAGGTTTTCCAGCACGGTCATCTCGCCGAACAGGCGGCTGATCTGGAAGGTGCGGCCGACCCCGTTGCGGCAGATCTGGGCCGGGGAGGCGCGCGTCGTGTCGTGGCCGTTCAGGAAGACGCGCCCGCGGTCGGGCCGCAGCGTGCCGGCGATGATGTTGAACAGCGTCGACTTGCCCGACCCGTTCGGCCCGATTACCCCGGTGATGGATCCGCGCCCCACCGACAGGCTGACGTCGGACAGGGCGACCAGGCCGCCGAAGCGCTTGCCGACCCCCTCCACCACCAGGATTCGTTCGGCGGTGTCCGTAGCGCTCGCGAAGTCGGGGGGCGGAACGGGGGTGGGTTGCGGCTGGATGCGCTGGACGTGCATGTCAGTGGGCCTCCTTGGGGCTGCGGCTGGGCGCCGGGCGGCTGGCGAGGCGACGCAGGCTGCTGCGCGCCGCCGGCACCCACCACCAGGCGCGGCGCATCGCGAAGCTGACGATGCCGCGCGGCATGAAGAGGACGACGGCCAGGATCACCGCCCCGACCAGCGCCAGGTAGATCTCCGGGAAGCGGGACCACAGAAGCTCGTTCACCACCGACATGACCACCGCGCCGACCAGCGGGCCGAAGGTCGTGCCCATGCCGCCCAGCAGAACCATGGCGATGGTGGTCAGCTCGGTCATCGGCGCGAAGGCCGTGGCCGGGTCGATGAAGCTGAGGTAGGTGGCGTAGAGGGAGCCCACCGCGGCCGGCGCGATGGCCGACGCGACGAAGGTGCCGATCTTCAGCCGGGTGGTCCGGATGCCCAGCGCGTCCGCGGCCGTCTCGTCCTCGCGGATCGCCAGCAGCTGGATGCCGAGGCGTGAGTTGTCCAGCTTCCAGGTCAGTACCACCATGCCGAAGGCGATGGCCCACAGGACGAAGTAGAGGGGCTTCAGGTCGGTCACCGGCGTCAGGTAGAGGCCGGTTCCGCCCTGGGTGATGCCGTCGAAGCCGAGCGCGAAGGACTCGCACACCCGCGCCATGCCGAACATGCCGATGGCGAAGAAGGGCCCCTTCACCCGCAGCATGGCCCCGCCGAGCGGCAGCGCCAGCAAGGCCCCGCTGAGCCCGGCGGCGCCGGCGGCGAGCAGCCAGTGGAAGCCGGCGTCCATCATCAGGGCGCCGGTGTAGGCGCCGACGCCGAAGAAGGCGACCTGCCCGAAGTGGGTGTAGCCCGCGTAGCCGCCGATCAGGTTCCAGGAATAGGCCAGCGCCACGAAGACGAACAGCTGCACCGTGAAGGACAGGGCGTATTCGCTGCCGACGAAGGGGATGACCGCGGCGAGCGCCGCCGACACCACGATGATGACCAGGGACTTCATGCCCGTACCCCCATGCCCAGCAGTCCGCGCGGGCGGACGAGGAGGACGACCAGCATGACCAGGAACAGCATCGCCGACCCGATCACCTGCCCGAACCAGTAGCCGCCGAAGACCTCCAGCACGCCCAGCAGCAGGGCCGCCGCCATGGCGCCGGGGTAGCTTCCCATGCCGCCGACGATGATCACCGCGAAGGCCTTGATGCCGAAGCGCGCGCCCAGCTGCGGGTCGGAGGCGAAGGTCGGCGCCAGCAGCACCCCGGCCAGCCCGGCCATTGCCGCCCCCAGCGCGAAGGTGACGTTGCGCACCGCGTCGATGGAGATGCCGTTGATCACCGCCAGCTCCGGCGCCTGCGAGACGGAGCGGATGGCCCGCCCGAAGCGCGTGCTTTGCAGGAACCACCAGACCAGCAGCGTCACCGCCATGGCGACCAGGAAGGAGACCAGCCGCGACAGGGCGACGTCCAGCCCCAGCAGGTGCACCGACCCGCCGAGCACGCCCGGCAGTCCGCGGTAGCCGCCGCCCCAGATCAGGATCGACAGGTTCACCAGGATGGTCGACAGGGCGAAGGTGGCGAGCAGCGACATGATCATCGGCCCGTCGGCCAGCCGCCGCAGCACCAGCACCTGCATGGCGAGGCCCAGCGCCGCGGTCAGCAGCGGGACCACGACGATGGCGACGTAGAAGGGCAGATGCAGGCCGGTGACGATCGACACGGTGGTCAGCGCGCCGACCGCCAGCAGGTCGCCGTGCGCGAAGTTGATGATGCGCATCACCCCGAAGACGAGGTTCAGGCCGCAGGCCATCAGGGCGTACAGGCCCCCCAGGAGAATCCCGGCGATGAGCAGTTCGAAGACAGGCATCTCCGCACCTCGTGTGATGAAGGGGGCTTGCCTAAAGGGCGTTCGCTAGGGCGCGGTGCCATCCGGCAGCGCCGCAACGATGGCGGTGAAGGCCGGCGGGATCTCCATGCCGTAGCGGCGGAAGCCGCTGCGCAGGATCACGCCGCGGAAGGTCCGCTCCGCGACGTCGGGGTCGCGCGACGCCAGGGCGGCCAGCATCAGTTCGTGATTGTTGATGACGCGCGGGACGGCGCGCTCGTGGTCCGGATGGCTCAGCAGGAACAGCCAGACCAGGCTGCTGATGGAGCGCCAGGCGCCGAGCAGGTATTCGTTGCCGGCCAGGATGCACAGCCGCTCGTGGAAGCCCCAGTCCAGGTTCCGGTAGGCCATGGCGTCGCCGGACTTGCCGACCCGCTCCATCTCGCGGGTGCGGGCCTCCAGGTCGGCCAGCATCGCGTCGGTCAGGGTGGAGGCGACGATGCGGGCGGCGAAGCCTTCCAGGTTCGCCCGCATCATGATGACCTGCACCGCGTTTTCGTTCGAGAGCGAGGTCACGAAGGTGCCGCGGTTGCGCCAGGATTCCACCAGCCCCCGCGCGCCCAGCGTCTTCAGCGCCTCGCGCAGCGGCGCCCGGCTGACGCCGAGCCGTTTTGCCAGCGCCACCTCGACGATGCGGTCGCCGGGCTTCAGCTCGCCGCTGCGGATCGCCTGGATGATGCGCTCCGCCACGATGTCCGGCAGGGAGCGCTGCTCCGGCAGCCGCCAGGATTCGCCGTCGTCCTCCACCGTGTCGGGATCGAGTTCCCAGCGCCGCGCCGTGTTGTCGGAATCGTACATGTCGCCCTCACCAGTGTTCCCCGAGGTGTCCCCTCTCCCCTCTGGGGAGAGGGTTAGGGTGAGGGGGTTGCGCTGTTGCTGGGCGCTGCAAGGTGGCGGGGCCCCCTCACCCTCCCCTCTCCCCGGAGGGGAGAGGGTTTTTTCTTTAAATCACCCCCGCCGCCGCCAAGGCCGCCAGCCGCTCCTCGGACAGCCCGAGCAGGCCGCGCAGCACCTCGTCGTTGTGGGCGCCGAGCGGGGGGCCCAGGCTGTCGATGCGGCCGGGGGTTTCGGTCAGGCGCGGGACGACGTTGGGGATGGCCAGCTCGCCGATCCGCTCGTCCTTGACGAAGGCGATGTTCTGCCGGGCCTTGTACTGCGGATCCTCGAAGATCTCGTCGATGGCGTAGACCGCCCCGCAGGGGACCTGGAACTCCTCGCAAACGGCGAGCGCCTCGTCGCGCGTGTGCCGAGCGGTCCAGGCGCCGACATGGGCGTCGACGGCGGCGCGGTCACGTTCCCGGTTCTTCAGCGGGCCCCAGCGGTCGGGGCCGGCCAGTTCGGGCTCGCCCATCGCCTCGGCGAGGCGGGCAAAGATCTTGTCGTTGGTGCAGGCGATGGCGATCCAGCGGCCGTCCTTGGTGGGATAGTGGCTGTGCGGCACGACGTTGACGGTGCCCGGCCCCATCCGTTCCCGCACATAGCCCTTCATGTGAAAGGCCGGCGCCAGTTCGTCCAGGATGCGGAAGATCGGCTCGTAGAGGCCGATGTCGATCACCTGCCCCTTGCCGGTGAGGTCGCGCGCCCGCAGCGCCAGCAAGGCGCCGAGCGCGCCGTAGATGCCGGCCATGTAGTCGGGGATCGTCGCGGAGCCGGGCGTGACCGGCGGGCGGTCCGGGTATCCGGCCAGGAAGGACAGGCCGCCAAAGGCGTTGCCGATCCGCCCGAAGCCGGGGCGCCCGCTGTAGGGACCGGTCTGCCCATAGCCGGAAATGCGCACCATGATCAGCCGGTCGTTGACCGCGCGCAGATCCTCCCAGCCCAGGCCCCATTTCTCCAGCGTGCCAGGCTGGAAATTCTCCACCAGCACGTCGGCGCCGCGCACCAGCTCCTTCAGCAGGTCCGCCCCCTCCGGCTTGCGCAGGTCGAGGGTGACCGACTTCTTGTTTCGGCATTCCGACAGCCAGGGCAGGCTGTCGCCGCATTCTGTGATGGAGCCGAAGCGGCGCAGCGCGTCGCCCACCTTCGGCAGCTCGATCTTGATCACCTCCGCGCCGAACTCGGCCAGCTGGGTCGAGCAGAAGGGGCCGGCGAGGAAGCTCGACACGTCGATCACGCGCAGGCCGTCCAGCGGCCGCGTCCCCCCGTTGCCGGTGTTGCCCGTTTCCATGCCCGTGTCCATGGTCTTCTCCCCGTGAAGTCTCACAGCCGCGCCGTCCGGCGCGCGTCGATGGCGTCCAGCGTCGAAAGCACCCGCTGCGCCTGGTAGAGGATCGGGTAATCGACGAACTGCCCGTCGATCTGGAAGGAGGAGGAGCCCTTGGCCTCAGCCTCCGCGAAGGCGTCGATCACCCGCCGGGCCTTGCGCACCTCCGCGTCGGTCGGGGTGAAGGCGTCGTTCACCGCCGGCACCTGGTCCGGGTGGATGCACAGCTTGCCCTGGAAGCCGAGGGTGCGGGCGCGGACCGACGAGTCCCGGAAGCCGTCCGCGTCCTTCAGGTCGATCCACACCGTGTCGATAGGCGGCTCCAGCCCCGCCGCGCGGGAGGCGAGCACGATGGCGCTGCGGTGGTGCAGCAGTTCCAGCTCGTCCCGCGTCCAGGTCAGCCCCATGTCGAGCGTGAAGTCGCCGGCCCCGAAGGCGAAGCGGCGGACCCGCGTGCCGGACCGGGCGATGGCGTCGAGCGCGCTGAACCCGGCGCCGCTTTCCAGGATCGGGATGATGTCGGTGCTGCCGACCGGCAGCCCGCGTTCCCGTTCCAGCTGGCCGACCAGCCAGTCGGCCGTCCGCAGGTCGTCCGGCCGCTCCACCTTGGGCAGGACGATGCCGTCCACCCCGGCCTGCACGACGGCGCGCAGATCCTCGTAGGCGAAGTCGGTGCTGAGCGCGTTGACGCGGACATAGCCCAGGCAGGGGCGCAGGCGTCGCAGCGCCTCCACGACCACCGGCCGGGTCGCCGCCTTCTCGGCCACCGCGCAGGCGTCCTCCAGGTCGAGGATCACCGCGTCGGCGCCGAGCGTGAAGGCCTTCTCCACCCGCCGGGGGTGGTTGCCCGGCGCGAACAGCAGGGAGCGCAGCACCGTCATGCCTGTCCTCCGTTTGCAACCTTGTCTTCCGCGGGTTCCAGCCGGATGCCGGCCGCGCGCAGCCGTTCCGCGTCGATGCCCAGCCGGCCCACGAGGACCTCGCGGTTGTGTTCCCCCATGCGCGGGCCGGTGGAGCGGATCGCCCCCGGCGTGCGGGAGAATTTGCCGACCACGTTCTGCATGCGCAGCGGGCCGCCCAGCTCCGCATCCTCCAGCGCCACGATGTTCTGGCGCGCGGCCATATGCTCGTCCCGGAAGATCGCGGCGATGTCGTTGACCGGGGCGACCGTCGCCTGGTGGTGCAGGAAGCGTTCCTGAAGGTCGGAGAAGTCGAAGCGCCCGATGGCCTTTTGCAGCTCGACGTCCAGGGCGGCGGCGTTCTTCAGCCGCTCCCGGTTCTCGGCGAAGCGCGGGTCCTGCACCAGCTCCGGCGCCTCCAGGGCGGCGCAGATGCGCTCGAAGGTCGATTGCGCGCTGCCGGCCATGGACACCCATTTGCCGTCGCGCGTCCGGTAGGTGTTGCGCGGCGCGGTGAAGGGCAGCCGGCTGCCGGCGCGCTGCTGCACGATGCCCAGCTGGTCGTAGTCCACGACCTGGGGGCCGAGCAGGGTCAGCAGGGTCTCGTAGATCGCCAAATCCACGACTTGGCCCCGGCCCGTCCGCCGCTGTTCGTGCAGCGCGACCATGGTGAGGTAGGCGGCCATCAGGCCTGTGGTGGAGTCCGCCAGCCCGAAGGCCGGCAGCAGCGGCGGGCCGTCGGGGTGGCCGCTGATGTGGGCGTAGCCGGCGTAGGCCTCCGCCAGCGTGCCGAAGCCCGGCCGGCGGCTGTTCGGGCCGGTCTGGCCGAAGCCGGAGACGCGGACCAGGATCAGGCCGGGATTCTCCGCGCTGAGCGTCTCGTAATCGAGGCCCCAGCGTTCCAGCGTGCCGGGACGGTAATTCTCAACCACGACATCGACGTCGCGGGCGAGCCGCTTGACGATCTCCACCCCCAGCGGGGTGCGCAGGTCGGCGGTCACCGACCGCTTGCCGCGGTTGACGACCTTGTAGTAGAGGCCGACGCCGTCCTTGTCGTGGCCCCAATAACGGATTTCGTCCCCGCGCCCCGGCTGCTCGATCTTGACGACGTCGGCGCCGAAGTCGGCGAGGAACATCGAGCACAGCGGCGCTGCCAGGAAATTCGAGATATCGAGGACCCGTACGTCAGCAAGCGCGGGTTTCGGCACCGGTCCGGTGTCCGACACATCCGACATGGACATTCCTCCCCCAGAGGGCGGCCCCAAACAACGGGATGGTTCTTTTTTGGCGTTCAGGGTGGCCGCGCGGTCTTTTTGCGCTGAACGGCGACGGCGTTTTGCGCGTCGCCAGCCCGATCCGTGGCCGATCCGCAGTCAATCGTTCGTGGGCTTCTGTTCGACTGTCTGCTGTCGACAGTATGATTGTTTGGCGAACAAACAAAATGCGCAGCGGGGTTAGCCCGTTCGGGGGCGGGCCGGCGCCGCGACGCTCATGCTGTTCGGAGTTGTGGGATGCGGCCGGTCAGAGGCGGCCGCCGACCTCGTCAAGGTGCCGGAGCATGTCGGCCGGATCCTCGTACACGCGGTAGGCGCCGGCGCGTTCCAGCTCCCCAGCGCCATAGCCGCCGCACAGGAGGCCGACGCCGAGCGCACGGCAGCGCTGCGCGGCCAGCATGTCCCAGATGCTGTCGCCCACCACCATGGCCGTCTCGATGCGCACGCCGATCCGCGCGGCGGCGGCGAGGAACAGGTCGGGGTCGGGCTTGGCATATTTCACCAGGTCGCGCGTCACGACCGGCACCGTGTCCGGATCGACGCCCAGCGCCCGGATGTTGTGCGCGGCGGTGTCCATGTGCGCGCTGGTGGCGATGGCCCACTTGATGCCGGACCCGGTCAGGGTATCCAGCAGCTCGCGCGCGCCCGGCAGGGGCCGGATCGTGTCGGCGTGCCGCTTGTAGGCGTCGGCGTGGAGGCGGCGCAGGCGGTCGATCCGCTCGGGGCTGATCGGCTCGCCGGTTTCGCGCAGCAGCTGGTTGGTGAACAGGCCGCCGCTCATCCCGATCTTGCGGTGGATTCGCCAGGTGGACAGCTCGATCCCCTCCTCCCGGAGGGCTTCCTGCCACGCCATGACGTGCTGATAGACGGTGTCGACGAGGGTGCCGTCCAAATCGAAGAGAAAGGCTGGCTCGATCCGCATGTCGCTCTCCCCTATCGCAAGTGCACAAACGGTATCACGGGCGGGGCTTGGGTCAATGCCGCAGCCCGGATTCAATCGTGGGGAGAGGTTTCGGCCGCCATTCGCCTTGACGCAGCAAGATTTCAAATGCGCTTATTTATCGGTCATCTCCGTTCGTGACGATCCAATCGGGAGTGGGTGCCGGTGCGCGACGTGCGACGTGTTCTTTTGTGCCTTGTGGTCGCCGTCCTTGCGGCCGCCTGCGGCCCGGTCATCGAGACGCGCTACGCCTACACGCCGCCGCCCGGCAGCGGGGGCATGGCCTGCATCCAGCAGTGCGAGGCCGGCCGGTTCCAGTGCGTGCGCGAGGCGCGCTATTCCCAGGATTCGTGCAAGGCCGACGCCCACCGCCGGGCCGAACACGCCTATCACCATTACCTGAGCACGCTGCGGCGCGGGGAGAAGCCGAAACACAGCCTGTCCTATTTCGACAATTCCTACGCCTGCCAGAACGTCGAGTCGCAGTGCAAGGTCGACTACAACGATTGCTACGCCGCCTGCGGCGGGCAGGTGGTCGCGCAGCCGATCTGCACCTCGGGCTGCGAGCAGCTGAAGCCGCCGATGCCGCCCGGCACCCCGGTGGGTCCGGCGCTGGTCAACGGCAGCCCGGTGCGGATGCAACCCATGCGCACCGCGGAAACCGCACCCCGTTCGGGCAAGATGGCGCGGGAGGCCGACCCGTCGGCGGGCATGGCGCGCCTCGCCCAGCGCTACGCGGTCAGCGGCACGAACGGCGAGGACATCACCTATGAAGGCACCGTCACGCTGCGCCCGAACGGCGACCGTTTCCAGGTCCGCTGGGACATCGACGACGTGGTCTACAACGGGGTCGGGACGCTGGTCGGCAACCGTCTGGTCATCGAGGGCCGCCACGACGGCGAGCCGTTCCGCTACGACCTGCGCATTGCCTCCGACGGCAGCCTGTCGGGCGACTGGACCGGCGACGAGGGCGAAGGAACGGAGGATTGGGAGCCGTCGTGAAACCCGGCCCTGGGATTTCGATTCCGTTCACACACAAAACTGCTTGATGACCGAACAATTTGGTGGTATACGGTATTCGTGTTGTGAGCGAACCTTTCAGAGTGCAACCCTCAAGCCGCCTTCGGGCGGCTTTTTCTTTCGCATCTGGCCGTTTAACCCTCTCCCCTCTGGGGAGAGGGCAGGGTGAGGGGGTCCCGCCATCTTGGGACGTCCGGCACAAGCGCAACCCCCTCACCCTAACCCTCTCCCCAGAGGGGAGAGGGAAATTTAAGGGCGCTTTCGCGCTTCCGATAACCCTCCGCGGGAATGGGAGAATTCTTCCTATTGTTGAAACAATCCCCGAACTGCTTCATCGTGCGATAAAAGATACGACCCACTGCAAGGGTCGGACATAGGGCTGGGGACTGGGGAGAGAGGGCCGTCATGCCGTTGACCATTCTCGTTGCCGACGACCATCCCCTGATGCGTTCGGCGTTGCGGCAAACCATCACCCTCGGCTTCGACGACGCCGTGGTGATCGAAGCGGCCCGCTTCGACCAGATCGAGCCTCTGCTGGTCGAATCGGACGTGGTCGACCTGATCGTGCTGGACCTCCACATGCCGGGGATGAGCGGCTTCATCGGCCTGATGACGCTGCGCGCCGACCATGCGGGGATCCCGGTGCTGGTCGTCTCCGCCTCGGAAGAGCCGGCGACCATCCAGCGGGCCATCGACTGCGGCGCGTCCGGCTTCGTGCCGAAGTCGGCCCCCAACGCGGCCATCGCGGAGGCGGTGCAGGCGGTCCTGGACGGCGAGATCTGGATGCCGCCGGTGGCGGACGTGCCGGAGGACGGCGCCCCGCCGGTTCAGCGCATCGCCAGCCTGACCCCGAAGGAACTGCGCGTCCTGGCCGGGATCGCCGTGGGAAAGCTGAACAAGCAGATCGCCTTCGAGCTGGACGTGACCGAAAAGACGGTCAAGGCCCACGTCACGACCATCCTGCGCAAGCTGGGCGTCCACAGCCGCACCCAGGCGGCCGTCCTCGCCAGCCAGCTCGCCCTCACGACTCCGCCGACGGAGCCGGAAGTTTCGGAGCGCCCGACCGGCCCTGCATGAGGAGCTGGTTGACCAGGGCACGCAGAGCCCCCGGCCGCACCGGCTTGTGAAGCAGCGGGAAGCCGGCGGCCTTCGCGGATTCGCGCAGGCCGGCGCCGCGGTCGGCGGTGATCAGGGCCGCCGGCACCGGCCGCCCGAAGGCCGCGTGCAGGGACTCCAGCGCCTCCAGCCCGGTCCGGCCGCGGCCGAGATGGTAGTCGGACAGGATCAGGTCGGGCATTTCCCCCTCCAGCGCCGCCAGCGCCTGCTCCACGGTGGGGGCGGTGACGACCCGGCAGGACCAGCCGGTCAGCAGTGTGTCCATGGCCTGGGCGATGGCCGGCTCGTTCTCCACGCACAGCACCAGCGCGCCGTCGAAGCTGCGGCGGCTGCGCGGCGCCGGCGCCGGGCGCTCCGCCGGGGCGTCCGCGGCGAGCGGCACCAGGACGGAGAAGCCGCTTCCCCGCCCGACCTCCGACCGGACGGCGATGCCGTGGCCGAGGATGCCGGCCAGCCGCTCCACAATGGCGAGCCCGAGGCCCAGGCCGCGCCCGGCCGCACCCTCCGCGGCTCCCTCGTCCAGCTGGCGGAACTCCACGAAGATTTCCCGCTGCTTGTCCTGCGGGATGCCGGGGCCGGTGTCCCACACCTCGATGGACAGGCAAGCGCCGCGGCGGCGGCAGCCGAACAGGATCCGGCCGCGCGTGGTGTAGCGCACGGCGTTGGACAGGAAGTTCTGCAGGATGCGCCGCAGCAGGTGCGGGTCGCTGAACACCGCGGCGTCGCTGCGCACCGCCCGCAGCGTGAGGCCGTGCTGGCCGGCGAGCACGGTGAACTCCTGGATCAGCGGCTCCATCAGGTCGCCGATGCGAATGGGCGAGGGGTTGGGGCGCATGACGCCGCTGTCCAGCTTCGACACCTCCAGCAGGTCGCCCAGGATGTGCTCCACCGAGCGCAGGGAGGTGTCGATCTGCCCGATGGTCGCGTTCTCCGCCGGGTCGCCCAGCGCCGCCAGGAACAGGCGGGCGGCGTGCAGGGGCTGCATCAGGTCGTGGCCGGCGGCGGCCAGGAAGCGGGTCTTGCCCTGGTTGGCGCGCTCCGCCTCCGTCTTCGCCTCGGCCAGCGCGCGGGTGCGCTCGGCGATCTTGCGCTCCAGCCCCTCGTTGGCTTCGCGGAGTGCCGCGGCGGCGCGGTGCTGCTCCGTCACGTCGGTGTAGACGGCGACGAAGCCGCCGCCGGGCATGGGGTTGGTGGCGATCTCCAGCACCGTGCCGTCCGGGCGTTCGCGCAGGTAGACGTCCGGGCGCCCCTGCCGCCGCGGGTCGGAGCGGCGGGCGAGCAGGGTCTCGATCTCGCCGTTGCGGCCGTATTCGCCGCGCTGCTCGTTGAAGCGGACGATCTCCTCCAGCGTGGTGCCGACCTGGACGAAGCCGTCGGGCAGGTCGAGCAGCACCTCGAACCGCCGGTTCCAGGTCGCCACCCGGAACTCCTCGTCGAAGACGCCGATGCCCTGGCTGATGTTCTCCACGGTGGCGCGCAGAAGCTCGTGCTGCTTCAGGATCGCGCGGGAGGCGTCGTCGATGATGGAGCGCACGTCGGTGCGCGACAGGTGCCGGTCGGACAGCAGGCCGGCCACCACCACCCGCGCCGAGGCGGTGCCCACGGCGCCGGCCAGCAGCCGTTCGGTCGCCTGGATCGCGCTGCCGGTCCCCTCCCGCCCGGCGGCCAGGCGCTGGAAGACGGCGTCGGCCTTGGCCTGGCCGACGTAGCGGGCGGCGAGGTCGTGCAGGTCGGCCAGCGTGGCGGCCTTCGGACCGTGGGTTTCCGCCTCCGGCCCGCGGCGCAGCTGGACGAAGCGGGCGGCCTGACGCACCTCCAGCGGCGACGGGCTGGTCAGCAGGGACAGGCCGACGAAGACCAGCAGGTTGGGGCCGAGGCTCCACAGCACGGCGTTGGTCAGCGGGTCGATGCCGGTCAGGCCCGCCAGCGCCACGGGGCTGAGCGCCGACAGGCCGAAGGGCCCGGCGCGCAAGGCCTCCGCCGCCAGCCAGCCGGCCTCGGCGAAGGAGGGCAGCAGCATGGTGTAGGCCCAGCCGAGGAATCCCGCGCCGATGCCGCCGAAGGCGCCGGCCTTGGTCGCCCGCGTCCAGACCAGCCCGCCCAGCAGGGCCGGGGCGAACTGCGCCACCGCGGTGAAGGACATCAGCCCGATGGTCGCCAGCGGAAAGGCCGAGCCGATCAGGCGGTAGCAGCCGTAGGCAAGCACCAGAACGGCGATCACCGCCGACCGCCGCACCGCCAGCAGCACCGGCGCCGGATTCTCGCGCAGGCGCCGGTCGTGGGGGCGCAGTGCCATCAGCAGCGGCACGGCGATGTCGTTGCAGATCATGGTGCTGAGCGCCACCATCTCCACCAGGATCATGCTGGTGGCCGCCGACAGCCCGCCGATGAAGGCGATCAGCGCCAGCCAGGGCCAGCCCTCTTGCCGGGGGATGGAGACCATGAAGGTGTCGGCGTTGCTGCCGGCCGGGAACAGCATCAGCCCGGCCAGCGCCACCGGCAGCACGAACAGGTTGATGACGATCAGGTAGGCCGGGAACAGCCGCGCCGCGGTGCGGATGTCGCCCGCATGCGTGTTCTCCACCACCGCGACGTGGAACTGGCGCGGCAGGCACAGCATGGCGAGCGCCGACAGCAGGCAGGCCACCCACCAGTCCGTCCCCAGGGAGCCGAGGCTGACCGTCTCCAGGAATCCGGGATGGGCGGCCACCGCCGCCACGAAGCCGGCGGGGTCGCCGAAGACGGCGAAGGCGATGAAGCCCCCGACCGCCAGGGAGGCGGCCAGCTTCACCACCGATTCCGCCGCGATGGCCGTCATCAGGCCGCGGTGATGCTCGTTCGCGCTGATGTTGCGCACGCCGAACAGGATGGCGAAGGCCGCCATCAGGAAGGCGACCATCAGCGTCGTCCCGCCGGGCAGCCGCGCGGTTTCCGCCCCGAGTGCTGCGCCGGATGCGCCGCCAGCCAGCGCCTCGAAGCTGATGGTGATGGCCTTCATCTGCAAGGCGATGTAGGGCAGCAGCCCGATCACCGCGGTGGCGGTGACCAGCGCCGCCAGCCCCTGGCTCTTGCCGTAGCGGGCGGCCAGGAAGTCGGAGATGGAGACGACGTTCTCCGCCTTCGCCAGCCGGACGATGCGGGCCAGCACCGGCCAGCCGAGCCCGATCATGACGATGGGGCCGATGTAGATCGGCAGGAAATAGAACCCCCCGGTCGCCGCCCGCCCGACCGCGCCGTAGAAGGTCCAGGAGGTGCAGTAGACGCCGAGGCTGAGCGCGTAGAGGAGCGGGGTGCGCCGGTCACCGGGCGATTCCGCCGGCGTTTCGGCCTTGCGGTCACTGTACCAGGCGATGGCGAACAGCGAGGCCAGGTAGACCAGCGACACCGCCAGAATGAACCAACTCTCCATGAAAGCGTCCGCGCTTGGCTCGTTAACCCTCTCCCCTCTGGCCTTTCGCGCAAGCGAAGCTTGCGCTGTCGGCGACAGGCGGCCGTTGGCCGCCGAGAGCGGGAGAGGGGAGGGTGAGGGGGTCTCGCATTTTTGGCACGTACGGCAAAAGCGCAACCCCCTCACCCTAACCCTCTCCCCAGGGGGGAGAGGGAACAGCGAAGCCCCCCTCCCTTGCGGGGAGAGGGGCTGGGTAAAGGTGAAGCGCCGACTGCGTCAGTCGTGGTGGTGGATGTCCAGGTCCTTGGTTTCGCGGACGAACAGCAGGCCGATCAGCAGGGTCGCCGCGGCGATGACGATCGGGTACCAGAGGCCGGAGTAGATGTCGCCGGTGGCCGCCACGATGGCGAAGGAGGTCGTCGGCAGGAAGCCGCCGAACCAGCCGTTGCCGATGTGGTAGGGCAGCGACATGGAGGTGTAGCGGATGCGGGTCGGGAACATCTCCACCAGCATGGCGGCGATGGGGGCGTAGACCAGCGTCACGTAGATCACCAGCACCGTCAGCAGCAGCACCGTCATGGTGTAGTTGATGGCGGCCGGGTCGGCCTTGGCCGGGTAGCCGGCGGTCTTCAGGGCGTCGCCCAGGCCCTTGTCGAAGACGGCGCCGGCAGCCTTGGCGTCGGTCGGGGCGGCGGCGGTGGACGGGCCGTGGCCGATGTTGACCGCCGTGTTCGCCGCCGGGGTGGCGGTGTAGGACGGGATGGCCGTGCTGCCGACCTTCACCTGGGCGACCGTGCCGGCGGGCGCCGTCTCGTTCCGGTAGGGGATGCCGCGCTTCACCAGCGCGCTCTTGGCGATGTCGCAGGAGGTGGTGAACTGGCTGGTGCCGACCGGGTTGAACTGGAAGGAGCACTCGCTCGGGTCGGCGACGACCACCACCGGGGAGGTGGCGACGGCCTGCTCCAGCGCCGGGTTGGCGAAGTGGGTGATGCCCTTGAAGATCGGGAAGTAGGTGACGCAGGCCAGCAGCAGGCCGGCCATGATGATCGGCTTGCGGCCGATGCGGTCGGACAGCGATCCGAAGATGACGAAGAAGGGCGTGCCGAGCAGGAGCGCGCCGGCGATCATCAGGTTCGCCGCCTGGGCGTCGACCTTCAGCGTCTGCGTCAGGAAGAACAGCGCGTAGAACTGGCCGGTGTACCAGACCACCGCCTGGCCGGCGACGAGGCCGAACAGGGCCAGCAGCACGACCTTCAGGTTCTTCCACTCGCCGAAGGACTCGGTCAGCGGCGCCTTGGAGGTCTTGCCCTCTTCCTTCATGCGCTTGAAGGCCGGGCTTTCGTTGAGCATCAGCCGGATCCAGACCGAGATGCCCAGCAGGAGGATCGAGATCAGGAACGGAATGCGCCAGCCCCAGGCGTCGAAATCCTCGGACGACATGGACAGGCGGCAGCCCAGGATGACCAGCAGCGACAGGAACAGGCCGAGCGTCGCGGTGGTCTGGATCCAGGAGGTGTAGGCGCCGCGGCGCCCGTTCGGCGCGTGCTCCGCCACGTAGGTGGCCGCACCGCCGTACTCGCCGCCCAGCGCCAGGCCCTGGAGGAGGCGCAGGACGATCAGGATGATCGGGGCCGCGATGCCGATGCTGGCGTAGGTCGGCAGGATGCCCACGATAAAGGTGGACAGGCCCATGATCAGGATGGTGACGAGGAAGGTGTGCTTGCGCCCGATCAGGTCGCCCAGCCGGCCGAAGAACAGCGCGCCGAAGGGGCGCACGGCGAAGCCCGCGGCGAAGGCCATCAGCGCGAAGATGAAGGCCGCCGTCGGGTTGACGCCGGAGAAGAACTGCTTGGCGATCACGGCGCTGAGCGAGCCGTAGAGGTAGAAGTCGTACCATTCGAACACGGTGCCGAGCGAGGACGCGAAGATGACCTTCCGTTCCTCCCCGGTGATGCTTCGGCTGGCGGATCCCGCCGCTGCTGCGTAGGCCATGTCTCTTGTGCCCTCCCATTCCCCAACGGGAGCCGCAACTCCCGCCTATTGTTTGTAGTTGGATAGTGAGACAGGCAAACCGTCCGCGTCACCCCCGACCATGGTCGGGGGTCGCGTTATGACCGGGGGTTGTGGGTGTCAGCCCAGCTCGAAGGTCGTGATGCCGAACACGCGTTCCAGCGCGACCGGGCGGACCGGCCGTGTATACATGCGCGCCGTCTCGAAGACCGGGCGGAGGCCGCGCGCCTCGGCCAGGGCGACGGCGGCGGCGTTGGGTTCGGGCACGTCGAGGAACAGAAGGCCGCCCCCGGACGCCGCGGCGAGCGCGTCGAACAGGCTGTCGGCGGCGGCGCGGTCGTCGGCGAACAGCGGGCCGATCTTCGTCCCCTCGCGGCAAGGCCGGGCGACGCCGTAGCCGGCGAGGCGGCCGTCGCGCAGCACGCCCAGGGCGTGGTGGCCGGGCGCCGTGGTCCAGGCGCGCAGGAAGGCCGGACGTTCCGCCGGGAAACACGCGGAGTCGTAGGCGGCCAGGGCGTCGAACCCCAGGGAGGCGAGCGGGACGACGCTTCCATCGACGCGGCCCAGCGCCTCCACCGTCCCGCCGTAGCGGACGTTGCGGTGGGCCAGGGTGAAGCCGGACTTGCGGTAGTTGTCCTGCTGCGCGACCACGCCGTCGAGCCCGATCGGGCGCTCGCCGCCGTGCGCCAGCCCGGCCCGCCACGTCGCCATCCCGTAGCCCCGCCCGCGGCGGTCGGGCCGGACGATGTAGCAGCCGAGGAACGCGAACGCCGACCCGTAGGTGACGACGGAGATGGCGGACACCGGGACCCCGTCCGCCACGCCCACGAAGAAGCCCTGGGGGTCCTGCGCCCGGAAGCAGGCCGCGTCCTGCCGGCCGGGGTTCCAGCCCTCCGCCGCCGCCCAGTCGAGGATCAGCGCGACCTCCTCCGGCCCCGCCACCCGCACCGTCAGGTCGCTGTCCGCCATAACGCCCTCCCCTGCCCGCCGTTGCAGACCAGGATACCGGGTGCCGCGGGCGCGGTGAAGCGCGCGACGACCTCCGGAGGCGGCATTCTCCGGCAAGGATGTCCGGATCCGACAAGACCCGGCGGTCCCGGATCCCGTAAGCCGGCCTCCTTGTCGAGCCCGACCGGGCCGGCACCCCTGGAATAGGGAGACCACAGCGATGAATCCATTGCGCGTGCGGATCGTCGGCGGTTCGGTCGGCGGCCTTTTCGCCGCGGCCCTGCTGCGGCAGCAGGGGCACGACGTCCGCCTCTACGAGCGTTCCACCGGCGGGCTGGCCGGGCGCGGCGCCGGGCTGGTGGGGCAGCGCGACCTGTTCGACCTGCTGCGCGCGGTCGGCTGCGAACGCGTCGCGCAGGTCGGCGTGGTCGCCTGGGAGCGCATCTTCCTGAACCGCGCCGGCGGCATCGACCACCGGCAGAAGACTCCGCAAACCCAGATTTCCTGGGACCACCTCTACCGCACCATGCGCGGCAAGGTGGCGGACGCGGAGTATGAGCTGGGCCGCGCCGTCCGCGCGGTGGAGCAGGACGAAGGCTCCGCCCGCCTGCTGTTCGAGGACGGCGCGGTGGAGGAGGCGGACCTCGTCATCGGGGCCGACGGGCTGGGCTCCGTCGTGCGCACCGCCGTGGTTGGAGATCGGTCGGCCAACCGCTACGCCGGCTACGTCGCCTGGCGGGGCCTCGTCCCGGAGGGGGAGCTGCCGGAAGCTGCGGCCATGCTGCTGGAGCGCTTCGCCTTCTACGACATGCCGCGCTCGCACGCGCTGGGCTATCTGGTGGCCGGCCCGGGGGCGGAGACGGAGGCGGGCGCCCGCCGCTACAACTGGGTCTGGTACCGGCCGATCGCGGAAGCGGACCTCCCGGCGGTGCTGACCGACGCGGAGGGGCGGCGCCATCCCTTCTCCCTCGCGCCCGGACAGATGCCGCGGGATGTCGCGGAGCGGCTTCGGCGGGACGCGGCGGACCAGTTGCCCCCGCCCTTCGCGGCGGCGGTGGCGGCGGAGCCGCGGCCCTTCCTCCAGGCCATCTTCGATTACGAAGCGCCGGAGATGGCGCTGGGCCGCGTGGCGTTGCTGGGCGACGCCGCTTTCGTGGTTCGGCCACACACCGCGATGGGTGTGGCCAAGGCGGCGGGCGACGCCATGACTCTGCACCGGCAGCTGACGCGGCACGACCGCGTTCCCGACGCCCTCCAGGCCTACAACCGCGAGCGCCACCCCGCGGGCGCCGCCGTGGCCGCCTACGGGCGCCGGCTGGGCGCCACGCTGGAATGAGGGTGGTCTACCGGGCTCCGGGTTCAGCCTGGCGGGATGCGGCGGCCTTGAGCGAGGCCATGCTCTCGAACACCCCGTCGCGGAAGACCAGGGCGTGGGCCAGCGCGGCGCCGAGATGGGCGAGGAAGGTCGCGAACAGCAGGAGCGCCAGGATTTCGTGCGCCATGTGCAGGGCGGTGTAGAGCGCAGCCCCCTGCGGCAGGATCGGCGGCAGGTGGATGGCCCCGTAGAGCACGATCGGGTAGCCGCCCGCGGACAGCGCCCCCCAGCCGGCGAGCGGCACTGCAAACATCAGCGCGTAGAGGGCGACGTGGGACAGGTGCGCCATCGCCTTCATGGGCGAGGGCATGTCCCGCGGCAGCGGCGGCGGCGGGTTGAGTTGGCGGTTCAGCAGCCGCAGCGCAGCGAGCACGAGGATCGCGGCGCCCAGCGGGCGGTGCACCGACAGCAGCCAGTGGTACCAGTCCGGCGACGTGACCATGCCCACGCCGATGAACAGCATCGCCAGGATCATCACCGCCATCAGCCAGTGGAGAAGGCGCGAGACGGCCGGGAACAAGGTCGTGCTGGTCATGGGCGGGCACCCCCGGCGTTGGCGGACAGCTGAATGGCGCTCGGCGATTTCGGCTCACCCGCGCGCCGGGTGAAGGATTCGGAATAGGCGGCGGATCGCACGCTGAGCAGCGGGTCGTCCGAGGGCTGAATGCCGTCGGGCAGGAGCAGTGGGTCGAAGTTGACGTCCCGGCAATCCCCCTCAGCTTCGTCCTGCACGCTCTTCACCGTCAGGATGCCGACGTCCAACCGCTCGCGGTTGGCCGGCCAGGGAACGGTGGCGTCGGCGGTCGGATCGCCCGGCTGCCCGACGGTCACCAGCAGGTGCCAGCGCACCGGGCCGCGCTCCACCCGGGTTTCCAGGGCGTCGAACAGGCGGTTCGGGTCGGCGTTGCCGGCGCTGGCCGGCTGGGGGGCCTGGGGCGGCTCGTCGGCCACCATGCTCCAGCGGACGGGCGTGGAGGCGCCGGACGCCGCGACGAAGCGGAAGGCGTTCAGGCTGTTGTAGCTCGCGTCGGCAAAACCGGCGGTGGGCGCCTGCGCCTTGATCAGCGCCAGGGCGCGGCCGGCCTCAGTATGGGCGGCGAGGAAGGCCGACATCCGGGCGGGGTCGGGCTTGCCGGTGGCGGGGTCGGGTTTCGACGCGGCCAGCTGGTCGTAGAAGCCCGCCGCGTCGCGCACCGGGAAGACCGGGATGTTGTTCATGCCCGTGCGCCAGATCTCGCCGTCGGCCAGCGCGAAGTTGACCGCCATGCTGCGCACGGTCGCCGCCATGTCCGCCTGGTAGGGCTGGCCGCCCGCCAGGGCGAAGCGCCCGAACACCGGGGTGCGCTCGGCCCGGAACACGGCCGCCTTGGACAGGCGCTCCCCTTCCCCGTTGCCGTCGAACCAGCCGGCGAAGCACAGCCCCTTGGCGTGGTTGCGCCGGAAGCCGGGATGCTGGCCGTTGACCTGCTCGAAACGGTCGATGATGCGGCCCTGCGACAGGCGTTGCGGCGCGATCCACCCGCCGGCGTAGGCGAAGGCTCCCGCCGTCCCGGCCACGGCGGCCACGACGATGCCGAGGTTGAGCCAAGACGTCTGGCGCAGGGCGCCCAGGCCGTAGCGCGCGGAATCCGGTGTCTGCGCTGGCATGTCGTCTCCTTCATGTATGGTCGGGAGTTGGCTCAGGCGGGTCCGCCGTTCCGGATGGAGGCCGGATGGAGCGGCGGACCCAGCCCTGCGGCCGGTTCAATAAGGCAGGCTCGCCTGCCCGATCGCAAAGTCCAGGTAGGAGAGCGCCTGCTTGTCCCGGCCCTGCTGGTGCAGCCATTCGGCCGTGTGCAGGTTGATGTCCACCCGCTCGCGGCGGCGGGATCCCAGGAGGTAGTTGTCCGCCAGCTCCTGGTGCAGCTTCGCGATGCCCTGCTGGTAGGCGTCCGATCCGTCGGATGAGGCGGCGGCAAAGGACGGGGCGGCGGACAGCAGCAGGCCGAAGGACAGCAGGCTAGCGGCGGCAACGGTCTTGATCGTCATGACACACTCCATTTTTCAAAGGGGGATCGCCACGATGGCGATCCCGTGTTTCCCATCGGCGATGGGGGAATTCCGGTGATGAGGAAATTTCCAAAGTGGAAAATGCCGACGCAGGTGTTTGGGAGGCCCTTTTCAGATTCCCGCTTTCACGTATTGGCGCTGACTTTGGCCATTTTCTCCCTCTCCCCTCTGGGGAGAGGGTCGGGGTGAGGGGGTTGAGGGGGGACCGGACAGCTCTGCATCCGCCGGAGGGGGGCCCCCCCCCACCCCCCACCCCCCCCCGGGGGGGGGGGGGGTGGGGGCCCCGGGC
>NZ_JAGINP010000011.1 GCF_017876155.1 Azospirillum rugosum | reverse complement strand
TACATCCCGCAGCCGGAGCGTCCGAAGGACCGTCCGTTCCTGATGCCGATCGAGGACGTGTTCTCGATCTCCGGCCGCGGCACGGTGGTGACCGGCCGCGTGGAGCGCGGCATCGTCAAGGTCGGCGAGGAAGTCGAGATCGTCGGCCTGAAGGCGACGGTGAAGACCACCGTGACCGGTGTGGAGATGTTCCGCAAGCTGCTCGACTCGGGCGAGGCGGGCGACAACATCGGCGCGCTGCTGCGCGGCACCAAGCGCGAGGACGTGGAGCGCGGCCAGGTTCTGGCCAAGCCGGGCACGATCACCCCGCACACCACCTTCAAGGCCGAGGCCTACATCCTGACCAAGGAAGAGGGTGGCCGCCACACGCCGTTCTTCACCAACTACCGCCCGCAGTTCTACTTCCGCACGACGGACGTGACGGGCATGGTGAAGCTGCCGGAAGGCACCGAGATGGTGATGCCGGGCGACAACATCTCCATGGAGGTCGAGCTGATCGCCCCGATCGCCATGGACGAGGGCCTGCGCTTCGCCATCCGCGAGGGTGGTCGTACGGTCGGCGCCGGCGTCGTCGCCTCGATCATCAAGTAAGTCGCGTTGCGGGAAGGGAGTCGGCGCAGGCCGGCTCCCTTTTTCGCATCCGCGGGACAAATCCGAAGGGCCATAGAGCCCGCCGTCGTCAATCCGCCATCTCTCTGTCACAGGAGGGAAAATGTGGGTTGACACCAAGGCGGCTTGGGCCTACACGTTACGCCCTCTGGAATTAAGGGTTGGTGGTAGGCACGTCCGGCCTAGACGCAGCCCGATGACGAACGGCATCGCGGGATAGAACCGCGCTCAGGTGCTGCCAGGAACATCCGTCCGCATGGAAATGCGGGGGATGTTCTTTTTCGTATCGGCCGTCAATTCGGATCGGATGACCCGCTGCCCGCCGCTTCGGTGATCGGCGCAGGGTTACCTGCCGCTGCCGGTCCCCGGGGACAGGTTTTGGGGTACCGGTGGCGCGTTGGCGTCACCGAAACGAGGTGCAAGGGACGTTTGGACATGGACAGCCAGAACATCCGCATCCGCTTGAAGGCGTTTGACCATCGCGTGCTCGACCAGTCGACCAGCGAGATCGTCAACACCGCAAAGCGGACCGGTGCTCGGGTGCGGGGGCCGATCCCGCTGCCGACGCAGATCGAGAAGTTTACCGTGAACCGCTCGCCGCACGTCGACAAGAAGTCGCGCGAGCAGTTCGAGATCCGCACCCACAAGCGTCTGCTCGACATCGTCGACCCGACGCCCCAGACGGTGGACGCGCTGATGAAGCTCGACCTTGCCGCTGGTGTGGATGTCGAGATCAAGCTCTAAAGTCGTTGCTGTTGAGGGACCTCTCCCTCTGAGGATGTCCCTGGTCAGGAGATAAAGAACAATGCGATCCGGTTTGATCGCGCAGAAAGTCGGCATGACCCGCGTCTTCACGGACGACGGGACGCACGTGCCGGTGACTGTGCTGAAAGTCGACAGCTGCCAGGTCGTCGCCGTTCGCACCGAAGAGAAGGATGGCTACACCGCCGTTCAGCTCGGTGCCGGCGCCATCAAGGTGAAGAACGTCACGAAGCCTGAGCGCGGGCATTTCGCCAAGGCGCGCGTGGAGCCGAAGCGCAAGCTGGTCGAGTTCCGCGTTCCCGCCGACGCGCTGATCGAGGTTGGCGCCGAACTGTCGGCCGCGCACTTCGTCCCGGGCCAGTTCGTCGACGTCACCGGCACCTCCATCGGTAAGGGCTTCGCCGGTCCGATGAAGCGCTGGAACTTCGGTGGTCTGCGCGCAACGCACGGCGTGTCGGTGTCGCACCGCTCGCACGGTTCGACGGGTAACCGCCAGGACCCCGGCAAGGTCTTCAAGAACAAGAAGATGGCCGGTCACCTCGGCGACGAGAAGGTCACGGTTCTGAACCTGAAGGTCGTGTCGGTCGACGAGGACCGCGGCCTGATCTTCCTCAAGGGCGCCGTTCCGGGCGCCGAGGGCGCTTGGCTGCGCATCCGCGACGCGGTGAAGAAGAAGGCTCCGGAAGGTCTGCCGTTCCCCGCCGGCATCAAGGCTGCCCCGGCCGCCGAGGCCGCCGCCGAGCCGCAGGAGTGATGGCCATGAAGGCGACCATTAAGAACCTGAACAACGAGACCGTCGGCGAGATCGAACTGTCCGACGACGTCTTCGGTCTCCCGTCCCGCACCGATCTCCTGGCCCGCATGGTCAACTGGCAGCTGGCCAAGCGCCGCGCCGGTACGCACAAGACCAAGACGATCAGCGAGATCTCCGGCACCGGCAAGAAGCCGTACCGGCAGAAGGGCACCGGCCGCGCCCGCCAGGGCTCGATGCGCTCCGCGCAGTTCCGCGGCGGCGCGACTATCTTCGGCCCGGTCGTCCGCTCGCACGAGCACGACCTGACCAAGAAGGTCCGCAAGCTGGCCCTGAAGACCGCGCTGTCCACCAAGGCCGCGGAAGGCAAGCTCGTGGTCCTCGACGCCGCTTCGGCGGAGTCGCACAAGACCAAGGACCTGGCTGCCCGCCTCGCCACCCTGGGCCTGTCCTCGGCGCTGATCATCGACGGGTCGAACCTGAACGAGAACTTCGCTCGGGCTTCGCGCAACATCCCGCTGATCGACGTGCTGCCGGAGCAGGGCGCCAACGTCTACGACATTCTTCGCCGCGACACGCTGGTCCTGACCCGCAACGCGGTCGAGCAGCTGGAGGCTCGCCTGAAATGAGCAAGCAGTCGAAACCTGCGGTGAGCCAGGAGCGGATGTACGACCTCATTCTGGCTCCGGTCATCACCGAGAAGTCGACGATGGCTTCGGAGCACAACCAGGTCACGTTCCGCGTTCCGCTGTCGGCCACCAAGCCGGAGATCAAGGCGGCGGTCGAAGGGCTGTTCAACGTGAAGGTGACCGCGGTCAACACCCTGATCGCCAAGGGCAAGACCAAGCGCTTCCGCGGCACCATCGGTCGTCGCTCGGACATCAAGAAGGCCGTCGTGACCCTCGCCGAGGGGCACAAGATCGACGTGACCACGGGCATCTGAGCGGGAGTGTGATCCGATGGCTCTGAAGCAATACCGCCCGATTACGCCGTCGCTCCGCCAGCTGGTCATCGTCGACCGCTCGGAGCTGTGGAAGGGCAAGCCGGTCAAGTCCCTGACCCAGGGTCTGACCAAGTCTGGTGGCCGCAACAACACCGGCCGCGTCACCGCGCGCCGGATGGGCGGCGGTCACAAGCGCGTCTACCGCCTGGTGGACTTTAAGCGCCGTAAGTTCGACGTCCCGGCCGTTGTCGAGCGGCTGGAGTACGACCCGAACCGTACGGGCTTCATCGCCCTGATCAAGTATCAGGACGGCACCCTCTCCTACATCCTGGCGCCGCAGCGCCTGAAGGTGGGCGACACGGTGGTGTCGGGCGAGAAGGTCGACGTGAAGCCCGGCAACGCCATGCCGCTGAAGAACATCCCGGTCGGTTCGGTCGTGCACAACGTCGAACTGAAGCCCGGCAAGGGTGGTCAGCTGGCCCGTTCGGCCGGCACCTACCTGCAGCTGGTCGGCCGTGACGGCGGCTATGCGCAGCTGAAGCTCCCCTCGGGCGAGCTGCGCATGGTCCGCGGCGAGTGCATGGCCACGCTGGGCGCCGTGTCCAACCCGGACCAGATGAACACCAACCTGGGCAAGGCCGGCCGCAACCGGTGGCTCGGTGTCCGTCCGTCGGTCCGCGGCGTCGCCATGAACCCGATCGACCACCCGCACGGTGGTGGTGAGGGTCGCACCTCGGGCGGCCGTCACCCGGTCACCCCGTGGGGCAAGCCGACCAAGGGCAAGAAGACGCGTCACAACAAGAAGACGGACGGCCTGATCCTGCGCCGCCGTCATTCGAAGTAAGGAGGTCGGACGATGGCACGCTCCGTTTGGAAGGGCCCGTTCGTCGACGGCTATCTGCTGAAGAAGGCGGACAAGTCCCGCGCCTCGGGCCGCAACGAGATCATCAAGATCTGGTCGCGTCGTTCGACCATCCTGCCGCAGTTCGTGGGTCTCACGTTCGGCGTCTACAATGGCCACAAGTTCCTGCCGGTTCTGGTGACCGAGAACATGATCGGCCACAAGTTCGGTGAGTTCGCTCCGACGCGCACCTTCTACGGTCACGCGGCGGACAAGAAGGCGAAGAGGAAGTAAGCCATGGGCAAGCCCTCCAACCCCAGCCGCATCGCGGAGAACGAGGCCCTGGCCTCCAATCCGATGATCCGCACCAGCCCGCGCAAGCTGAACCTCGTCGCCCAGCTCATCCGCAACATGGACGCGAGCCGCGCCGTGGCCGAGCTGACCTTCTCCAAGCGCCGCATCGCCGGCGAGGTGAAGAAGGTCCTCCAGGCCGCGATCGCGAACGCCGAGAACAACCATCAGCTGGACGTTGACCGGCTGTACGTCTCCTCGGCGACCGTCGGCCGCGCTCTGGTGATGAAGCGCTTCCACGCCCGCGCCCGCGGTCGCGGCGCCCGGGTCGAGAAGCTGTTCTCCAACCTGACGATCATCGTGCGCGAGCGCGACGCCGCCGTTGCCGAAGGGGCCGAGTAAGATGGGTCAGAAAGTCAATCCGATCGGGCTGCGCCTCGGCATCAACCGGACCTGGGACAGCCGTTGGTTCGCCAAGCGCGACTACGCCAACATGCTGCATCAGGACCTGAAGCTGCGCGGCTATCTGCAGGGCCGCCTGCAGCAGGCCGGCTGCTCGCGCGTCGTCATCGAGCGTCCGGCCAAGAAGGCCCGCGTCACCATCCACTCGGCCCGTCCGGGCGTGGTGATCGGCAAGAAGGGCGCGGACATCGAGAAGCTGCGCGGCGAACTGTCGAAGATGACGGGTGGTGAGGTCAGCCTCAACATCGTCGAGATCCGCAAGCCGGAGATCGACGCCCGCCTCATCGCCGAGAACATCGCCAGCCAGCTGGAGCGCCGCGTCGCCTTCCGCCGCGCCATGAAGCGCGCGGTGCAGTCGGCCATGCGCCTCGGCGCCCAGGGCATCCGCATCAACTGCTCGGGCCGTCTCGGCGGCGCCGAGATCGCTCGCCTCGAGTGGTACCGTGAGGGCCGCGTTCCGCTGCACACGCTGCGTGCGGACATCGACTACGGCACGGCCACCGCGAAGACCACCTACGGCACCTGCGGTGTCAAGGTGTGGGTCTTCAAGGGCGAGATCATGGCGCACGACCCGATGGCCCAGGACAAGCGCATGGGCACCGAGCCGGTGTCGACCGATGGTGAGCCGCGTCGCGAGCGTCGCGAGCGTGGCGACCGCGAGGAGCGTGGGGGCCGCGGCCGCGGCGACCGTGACCGCTCCGAGCGCGCTGACCGCGAGTAAGGGGCACGAGCGATGCTTTCTCCGAAGCGTACCAAGTACCGCAAGGCCCACAAGGGCCGCATCCACGGCAACGCGAAGGGCGGCACCCAGCTGAACTTCGGCGCCTTCGGCCTCAAGGCCCTGGAGCCGGAGCGCATCACGGCCCGCCAGATCGAGGCGGCCCGCCGCGCGATCACGCGCGCCATGAAGCGTCAGGGCCGCGTGTGGATCCGCGTGTTCCCGGACCTGCCGGTCTCCACCAAGCCCGCCGAAGTCCGCATGGGTTCCGGTAAGGGCACGCCCGAATACTGGGCGGCGCGCGTCCATCCGGGCCGCATCCTGTTTGAGCTGGACGGCGTTCCGGCCGATGTGGCAAAGCAGGCGTTCGCCCTGGCGGCCGCCAAGCTGCCGATCAAGACTAAGCTGGTGACCCGCCTCGGCGGCGGTGAGGAGGTGGCGGCATGAAGTCCGTCGACGTTCGCGCGAAGAGCACCGAGGAGCTGAACGATCAGCTCCTCCAGCTCAAGAAGGAACAGTTCAACCTGCGCTTCCAGCGGGCCTCCGGCCAGCTGGAGAACACCGCGCGGGTGCAGGTCGTGCGTCGCGACATCGCGCGCATCAAGACGGTCCTCGGCGAGCGTTCGCGCTCGGCCGAAGCCGGCAAGTAAGGAGGGCTACCAATGCCTCGCCGCGTTCTGCAGGGCACGGTGGTCAGCGACAAGGGCGACAAGACGGTTACCGTCCTGGTCGAGCGCCGCGTCATGCACCCCGTGTACAAGAAGTTCATTCGTCAGTCGAAGAAGTACGCCGCCCACGACGAGGGCAACCAGTTCAAGGTCGGCGATACCGTTTCGATCATCGAATGCCGCCCGATCTCCAAGCGCAAGCGCTGGACGGTCGTGCTCGAGTCCGCCGCCACTGGCGGCGCCGCGTAACGGAAAGGTACTGAACCATGATCCAGATGCAAACCAACCTGGAAGTCGCCGACAATAGCGGGGCGCGCCGGGTGCAGTGCATCAAGGTGCTTGGCGGGTCCAAGCGGAAGGTTGCCACCGTGGGCGACGTCATCGTCGTCTCCGTCAAGGAAGCCATTCCGAAGGGCCGCGTCAAGAAGGGCGACGTGCATCGCGCCGTCATCGTCCGCACCGCGAAGGAACTGCGCCGGGACGACGGATCCGCGATCCGCTTCGACCGCAACGCCGCCGTGCTGATCAACAAGCAGGGCGAGCCGATCGGCACCCGTATCTTCGGGCCGGTCACCCGCGAGCTGCGCGGCAAGAAGTTCATGAAGATCATCTCGCTGGCGCCGGAGGTGCTGTGATGGCCGCGAAGATCAAGACCAAGGACAAGGTCGTCGTTCTGACCGGCAAGGACAAGGGCAAGACCGGCGAGGTGATCAAGGTCATCCCGGCGGAAGGCCGTGTCGTCGTGCAGGGCGTCAACGTGGTGAAGAAGCACCAGCGCCCCAGCGCCCGCTCGCAGGGCGGCATTGTCGAGTTCGAGGCGCCGATCAACGTCTCGAACGTCGCCCACATCGACCCCAAGGACGGCAAGCCGACCCGCGTCGGCTTCAAGATCCTTGAGGATGGCCGCAAGGTGCGTGTCGCCAAGCGGTCCGGCGAAGTTATCGACGTGTGAGGACCGGACCATGGCTGCACGTTTGAAGGAAATCTACGACTCCAAGATCCGCGCCGCGCTCAAGAGTGAGTTCGGCTACAAGAACGACCTCGAAGTTCCGCGGATCGAGAAGATCGTCATCAACATGGGTGTCGGCGAGGCTGTCGGCGACTCCAAGAAGATCCAGAACGCGGTGAGCGAACTCACGGCGATCAGCGGCCAGAAGCCGGTGGTCACCAAGTCGCGCAAGTCCATCGCGCAGTTCAAGCTGCGTGAGGGCATGGCGATCGGCTGCAAGGTCACGCTCCGGCGCGACCGCATGTACGAGTTCCTGGACCGCCTGGTCACGATCGCGTTGCCGCGTGTCCGCGACTTCCGCGGCATCCCCGGCAACAGCTTCGACGGCCGTGGCAACTACGCCATGGGCGTCAAGGAGCAGATCATTTTCCCGGAGATCGACTACGACAAGATCGATCAGATCCGCGGCATGGACATCATTTTCGTCACCTCGGCGAAGACCGACAAGGAGGCCAAGGCTCTCCTGAAGGCCTTCGACATGCCGTTTGTGGCCTGATTGGCTGGAGCACGACCCCATGGCTAAGACCAGTGCCATCGAGAAGAACAAGCGCCGCACGAAGTTGGTGAAGCAGTATGCCAACAAGCGCGCTCGTCTGAAGGCCATCGCCTCCGACCGTTCCCTCCCGCCGGAAGAGCAGTTCGCCGCCCGCCTGAAGCTGGCCGAAATGCCGCGCAACTCCTCGAAGGTGCGCATCCGCAACCGCTGCGAAATGACCGGCCGTCCGCGGGCGTTCTATCGCAAGTTCAAGCTGTCCCGCGTCACCCTCCGTGAACTGGCCTCCACCGGCCAGATCCCGGGCATGGTGAAGTCGAGCTGGTAAGGAGGGTCGGAAAATGTCTTTGAGCGATCCGCTCGGCGATATGCTGACCCGCATCCGCAACGGTCAGCACGCCCGCATGTCTGTTGTGGAGAGCCCGGCGTCCAAGCTGCGCTCCAACGTGCTCGAGGTCCTGAAGCGCGAGGGTTACATCCGCGGTTATTCCGAGGAGGATGTCCGCCCCGGCGTCAAGAACCTGAAGATCGAGCTGAAGTATCACGAAGGCGAGCCTGTCATTAAGCAGATCGCCCGCGTGTCGAAGCCCGGCCGCCGCGTCTATTCGAAGATCACCGATCTGCCCCGCGTCTTCAACGGCCTGGGCATCTCGATCCTCTCCACGCCGCGCGGCGTGATGTCGGACAACGAGGCCCGCGCCGCCAACGTCGGCGGTGAAGTCCTCTGCCGCGTGTTCTAAGGGGGACCCTTCGATGTCGCGCATTGGAAAGCATCCCGTGCCGGTCCCGGCTGGTGTTGACGTCGCCGTCAACGGCCAGCAGGTGACGGCCAAGGGCAAGCTGGGTTCGCTCAGCCTGACCCTCATCGACGACATCACGGCCAAGCTGGAAGACGGCAAGGTCGTGGTCGCCCCGGCCAACGACGGCAAGCGCGCCCGCGTCATGTGGGCGACCTCGCGGACGCTGATCAACAACATGGTCACGGGCGTCAGCCAGGGCTTCACCATCAACCTCGAGATCAACGGCGTCGGTTACCGCGCGGCCGTGCAGGGCAAGGAGCTGGTCATGCAGCTCGGCTTCTCGCACGACGTGAAGTACCCGATCCCGGAGGGCATCACCATCAAGTGTGACAAGCCCACCGCGATCTCGGTGTCGGGCTTCGACAAGCAGAAGGTCGGTCAGGTCGCCGCGGAGATCCGCGGGTGGAAGAAGCCGGAGCCCTACAAGGGCAAGGGCATCAAGTACACGACCGAGACCATCCTCCGCAAGGAAGGCAAGAAGAAGTAAGGTCCGCCATGCTCAAGCCAAAGCAACTCCACGAGCGCCGCAAGCAGCGCGTGCGCGCGCAGATTGCCAAGAAGGCCGGCGGGCGGGCTCGCCTTTCGGTTTTCCGGTCCAATCTGCACATCTACGCCCAGATCATCGACGACGAGAACGGCCGTACGGTCGCCTCCGCCTCCTCCGTGGAAAAAGAGCTGCGCGAGCAGCTCAAGCACGGCGGGAACGTCGAAGCCGCCAAGAAGATCGGCACGCTCATCGCCGAACGCGCCAAGGCGGCGGGCGTCACCGAGGTCGTGTTCGACCGTGGTGGCTACATTTACCACGGCCGGGTCAAGGCCCTGGCCGACGCCGCCCGCGAGGGCGGGCTGTCGTTCTAAGGAGGCTCCGAAATGGCACGTGAACGAGGCGAGCGGAGCGACCGTGATCGGCAGCCGCGCGAGCGCGATCGGGAAGAGAGCGAGCTGATCGAAAAGCTCGTCGGCATCAACCGCGTCGCCAAGGTTGTGAAGGGCGGCCGTCGCTTCGGCTTCGCCGCCCTGGTGGTGGTCGGCGACGGCAAGGGCCGCGTCGGCGTCGGTTCGGGCAAGGCCCGCGAGGTTCCGGAGGCCATCCGCAAGGCCACCGACCAGGCGAAGCGCGGCATGATCCGCGTTCCGCTGCGCGAAGGCCGCACGCTGCATCATGACTCCAACGGCCACTTCGGTGCCGGCAAAGTCGTGCTGCGCACCGCCCCGGCCGGTACCGGCATCATCGCCGGCGGCCCGATGCGCGCGATCTTCGAGGCCCTGGGCGTGCAGGACGTGGTGACGAAGTCCATCGGCACCTCGAACCCGCACAACATGATCAAGGCGACCTTCGACGCCCTGTCGCAGGTTTCCAGCCCGCGCAGCGTCGCCGCCCGTCGTGGCCGTCGCGTCAGCGACATCCTCGGCAAGCGCGAAACCGGCGCCGCCGGTGCGCAGGAGGCTTGATCATGGCCGAGAAGAAGACCGTCATCGTCACCCAGACCGGCAGCCCGATCGGTCGCAAGCACGACCAGCGCGAGACGCTGATCGGTCTGGGTCTCAACAAGCTGCACCGGACCCGCGAGCTGGAGGACACTCCGGCCGTGCGGGGCATGATCGCCAAGGTCGCGCACCTGGTCCGCGTCGAGAACGAGGGCTGAACCCATGACGAAGCTGAACGATCTCCGGGACAACCCCGGCGCCCGCAAGGCCCGCATGCGCGTCGGCCGCGGTATCGGCTCGGGCAAGGGCAAGACCGGCGGCCGCGGCGTGAAGGGTCAGACCTCGCGCACCGGCGTCGCGATCAACGGCTTTGAAGGCGGCCAGATGCCCCTTCACCGCCGCCTTCCGAAGCGCGGTTTCCGCAACATCTTCGCGAAGGAATATTCGGTGGTGAACCTGGGCATGATCCAGAAGGCCATCGACCTCGGCAAGCTCGACGCCAACCAGACCATCGACGCGGTGGCCCTGGAAGCGGCGGGCGTCACCGGCAAGGTGGCCAAGGACGGCGTCCGCCTGCTCGCCAAGGGCACGCTGACGACCAAGGCCAGCTTCACCGTCGCCGGCGCCTCCAAGTCGGCGCTGGAAGCGGTTGAGAAGGTGGGCGGCAGCGTCACGCTGACCGGTTCCGCCGCCGAAGCCGCCGAGTGATTGGATGAGCCCGCGCTTGCGCGCGGGCACCGTCCGGCACTAAATACAGCGTAGTTGCGAGGGGCGGCCTGCAGTGTGCAGGACCGCCCCGTTCGCACGTTAGGGACAGGGATACGACCCATGGCATCAGCGGCCGAGCAGCTTGCCGCGAACATTAACTTCGGCGCGTTCTCCAAGGCGACCGAGCTGAAGAAGCGGATCTGGTTCACCCTTGGTGCCTTGATCATCTACCGCCTGGGCACCTACATCCCGCTTCCGGGCGTCAACCCGCAGATCCTGGCCGACATCTTCCGGCAGCAGGGCGGGGGCATCCTCGGCATGTTCGACATGCTGGCCGGCGGTGCGCTGAGCCGCATGACGATCTTCGCTCTGAACATCATGCCGTATATTTCGGCCTCCATCATCGTGCAACTCCTGACCGCGGTGTCGCCGCAGATGGAAGCGCTGAAGAAGGAGGGCGAATCGGGCCGCAAGAAGCTGAACCAGTACACGCGCTTCGGCACCGTCCTGCTTGCCACGGTCCAGGCCTATGGCCTTGCGGTCGGGCTGGAGGCGATGAGTGGATCGCACGGAGCCGCGGTCGCCGATCCGGGGGTGTTCTTCCGCGTCGCCACGGTCATCACGCTGGTTGGTGGCACGCTTTTCCTGATGTGGCTGGGCGAGCAGATCACCGCGCGCGGCATCGGCAACGGCATCTCCCTCATCATCTTCGCCGGCATCGTCGCGGAACTGCCGCGCGCGCTGGTCAGCACTTTGGAACTGGGCCGCACGGGCGCGCTGTCGACGGTGTTCATCGTCTTCATGCTGCTGATGGCCGTCGGCGTCGTGTTCTTCATCGTGTTCATGGAGCGCGCGCAGCGCCGCCTGCTGATCCAGTACCCGAAGCGCCAGATGGGCAACCGGGTGTTCGGCGGCGAAGCGTCGCACCTGCCGCTGAAGCTGAACACCTCCGGCGTCATTCCGCCGATCTTCGCGTCCTCGCTCCTGCTGCTGCCGCTGACCGCGGTCGGCTTCGCGGGCGGGGAGGGGCCGGAGTGGCTGCAGACGGTGTCGCGCTACATCGCGCACGGTACCCCGTTGTATATGCTGCTTTATTCGGCGCTGATCGTCTTCTTCTGCTTCTTCTACACCGCCATCGTGTTCAACCCGGCCGAGACCGCGGAGAACCTGCGGAAGTACGGTGGCTTCATCCCCGGCATCCGTCCCGGCAAGAACACGGCCGACTACATCGACTATGTGCTGACCCGTCTGACGGTCATCGGCTCGGCGTACCTTGTGGCGGTTTGTCTCTTGCCCGAAATCCTGATTTCGCAGCATTCCGTTCCGTTCTATTTTGGCGGCACCAGCCTGCTGATCGTGGTCACGGTCACCATGGACACGGTCGCGCAGATTCATTCCCATCTGCTGGCCCACCAGTACGAAGGGCTGATTAAAAAAGCGAAGCTTCGGGGGAGAAAGTAATGAATCTCATTCTGCTCGGACCGCCGGGCGCCGGGAAGGGGACCCAGGCGCGCCGTCTCGAGGACACGCGCGGGCTCGTCCAGCTTTCGACGGGCGACATGCTCCGCGCGATGGTCGCCGAGGGCGGTCCTCTGGGGCAGCAGGCGAAGGACATCATGGCGGCCGGCAAGCTGATGCCGGACGAACTGATGGTCCAGATGATCGCCGAGCGCATTTCCAAGCCGGACGTCACGAACGGCTTCATCCTCGACGGCTTCCCGCGCACGGTCGCCCAGGCCGAGGCGCTGGACAAGATGCTGGCCGACAAAGGGCTGAAGCTCGACCACGTCATCGAGATGAAGGTGGTCGACGACATCCTGGTGGAGCGCATCACCGGTCGCTACACCTGCGCCAAGTGCGGCAAGGGCTATCACGACACGTTCGAGAAGCCCAAGGTTGAGGGCGTGTGCGACGTCTGCGGCAGCACGGAGTTCAAGCGCCGTGCCGACGACAACGCCGCGACGGTGACGACCCGGCTGGCCCAGTACCACGAGCAGACCGCGCCGATCCTGCCGTATTATCGGGACCGTGGCGTCCTGAAGACGGTGGACGGCATGGCCGAGATCGACGACGTGACGAAGCAGATCGAGGCGCTCCTCGCCGCGTGACGCGGCGGGGAACCCACGTCTGAGAACGAAAAAGCCGCAGGCTCGTTCGGGCCTGCGGCTTTTTATTTCTGGGAAAGGCGGAAAGGGAAGGGCGGTCAGCCGGGCGGGGTGGCGATTTCCTCGGCCTTCCGGCGCATATCGTTGTAGCGGTCGAGTACCCAGCCGAGATGGGCGGTCGCCGCCACGGACGCGGCGTCGGCGTCGCGGCGCTGAATCGCCTCGTAGATGGCGCGGTGATGGTCGATCATCAGCGCCTCCTTGCCCAGCGCGAAGGGCTCGGTGTGGTGGTACTCCATCATCTGGCCGAGGATGTCGCGGATGGTGGCCAGCAGGTGCAGGTAGACCGGGCTGCCGGCCGCCTGGGCGACGGCGAGGTGGAAGTCCATGTCGTCGGCCGCCTGCTTGCCGTCGCGGCCGGTCTGGCCCATGGCGGTCAGGATGTGGCCGATGTGCTCGATCTGCTCCGGAGTCGCGCGCTCAGCCGCGCGGCGGGCGGCCCAGCTTTCCAGCGCCTGGCGGATCTCGACGAGGTCGCAGAGGTTCGCGTGCTTGACCCGCACCATCTCCGTCAGAGCACCGTCCATGGCGCCGGCCGAGGACACCACGCGGGTGCCGCCGCCCTGGACGGCGGTGAGGAAGCCCTGGGTCTTCAGTTTCTGGAGGGCGGCGCGCACGGACACGCGGCTGACGTGCAGCTGTTCGGCCAGCTGGCGTTCGCCGGGCAGGCGCTCGCCGGGGACCAGCTCGCCGCGGGCGATCCGTTCCAGCAGCTGTTGCGCCACCCATTCGGAAATGCGTTGCGACGAAGCGGGGACGTGGAGGTTCTCTTCACCTTCGGACACGGAGCAGTCCCCTTCATAAGCAAACAGTCATGGGTCGTACCCGACTCGGATGGAGCGCGTCAACGGCCATCCGCGCGCGGGCGATTGCAGGACGTCATCGGCTCCCGCGGCGGGCCATCAGGATGCCGGCGAGCACGATCAGGGCGCCGATCGCCTGAAGCAGGCCGAGCGGCTCGTCCAACAGGATCCAGGCCAGAATCGCCGCCGCCGCCGGCTGAATCAACAGGCTGACGGAGGAAAAGGCGGCGGGCAGGTGGGCCAGCGCGTAGGCGATCAGGCTCTGGCCACCGGCGTGGCTGAACAGGGCGAGCCCGAGCAACACCGCCCAGCCGTACGCAGTGCCGGCCACCAGGCTTTCGCCCGACAGCATGGCGACGGGCAGCAGGGCCACGCCCGTGACCACGCCGCTCCAGGTCATGATGGTGGCGGTCGAGAACTCGGCGCGCAGCCGGCCGACGGACAGGATGTAGCCGCCGTAGAACAGCGCGGTCAGCATGCCCAGCGCGTCGCCGAACAGATGCTCCGGGCTGAGTTGCAGGCTCTGCCCCATCAGCACGACGGCGCCGCCGATGGACAGGACGAGGCCGAGGACGAAGGTGCGCGAGAAGCGCTCCTTGAACACCAGCCAGGACACCAGCGTGACGAAGATCGGTGCGAAGTTGGCCAGCAGCGTGGAGTTGGCGACCGACGTGTATTTGATCGACCAGTGCCATGCGGTGAGGTCGCCCGCGAAGAACAGGCCGGCCGCCGTCAGCCGCGCGTAGTCGGAGACGGAGGACGGGCTGCGGGTGCGCGCGCCACGCTTGGGCTCCAGCGCCATCCAGGCCCAGAGGACCGGCACCGAGAAGCCCAGGCGCCAGAAGGCCGTGGCGGTCGGCCCCAATTCGGACAGACGGACGAAGATCGGCGAAAAGGCGATGCCGATCGCACCCGTCAACAGGGCGATCAAGGCAATCCGCTGCGCGGCGTCGACGCGCGCGGCGGAGGCGAGGGTGCTGGCGTCCGTCATAGCGCTGTTATAGCGGTCGCAACCTGTGGGCGCCAACGGCCCCGCCGCATGGCACGTCTGCAAAGCGCGGTTCGGCGCCCAGCCTGGAAACCCTGGCGCGGGGACGGTGTTAAGCCAGGGGTGCCTATAACCTTCGCCCGAGCTTCCGGACCGCGCCTTGCCCTGCAATATTATGCCGCCATGACGCCGCACTCCCCCTGCCAGCCCGCCGAGCATTCCCGGCCGGTCACCGCCCCCACGCCGCCGCGGGCTGCACCGCCGCCGCCGCTGCTCGGCCCGGAGGATCCGCCGCCCTTCACCGTGCTGCACCCGGAGTCGCGGAGCCCGCTGCTGATCCTGTGCGACCACGCGACCCGCGCGGTTCCCAAGGCGCTCGGAGACCTGGGCTTGCCGGAGGAGCAGCTGTGCCGGCACATCGCCTACGACATCGGCGCGGCGGAGCTGACGCGGCGGCTGGCCGACCGGTTCGGGGCGACGGCGGTGCTGGCCGGTTACTCCCGGCTGGTGATCGATCCGAACCGCGCGCTGAACGACCCGACGGCGATCCCGGTGGTCAGCGACGATGTGGTGATCCCGGCCAACCGCGCGCTCGACGCGGCGGAGGAACGGCGGCGGGTGGAGGCGATCTTCATCCCCTACCGGGACGCCATCGCGGCGGAGATCGCGCGGCGGCGCGAGCGCGGGCAGGTGCCGGCCATCGTCTCCGTCCACAGCTTCACGCCCGTGATGCGCGGCGTGGCGCGGCCCTGGCACGTCGGCATCCTGTGGGACCGCGACCCGCGCATCCCCGTGCCGATGATCGCGCGGCTGCGCGCCGACGGGCGCTGGTGCGTCGGCGACAACGAGCCCTACACCGGGCGCACGACGCTGGGTGGCACAGTGGAAACCCACGCCACGCCGGCCGGCCTGCCCAACGTCCTGATCGAGGTCCGCCAGGACCTGATCGCCATTCCGGAAGGCGTCGCCACCTGGGCCCAGGTCCTGGGCGACGCGCTGGAGCCCATCCTCGCCGACCCGGATCTCTACCGGGTCGAGATGCACCCGCGGGAGTGAGACTGCATGGAACCGGCCTTCACGCTGGGGCTTGAGGAAGAGTATCTGCTGGTGGACCGCAGCACGCGGGACATCGCGCGCAACCCGCCCGACGGCATGCTGGACGCCTGCCAGGAGCGGGCGCCGGGCCGCATCCACCCGGAATTCCTGCGCTGCCAGATCGAGGTCGGCACGCCGGTCTGCGCCGACCTTGCGGAGGCGCGGGCCGAACTCGCCAGCCTGCGCGCCACTGTGGCCGGCGTGGCGCGGGAGCATGACCTCGCCCCCATCGCCGCCTCCACGCACCCCTTCGCGGCGTGGGAGCCGCAGAAGCACACCAACCGCGACCGCTACAACATGCTGGCCCGCGACCTGGGCGCCCCGGCGCGGCGGCTGATGATCTGCGGCATGCACGTCCATGTGGGGATCGAGGACGACGACCTGCGCATCGACCTGATGAACCAGGTCCGCTATTTCCTGCCGCACCTTCTGGCCCTGTCCACCTCCTCGCCCTTCTGGCGCGGGCAGGACATGGAGCGCAAGTCCTACCGCCTGTCGGTGTGGAACGAACTGCCGCGCACGGGCATGCCCGACGGGTTCCAGAGCTTCGGCGAGTACCAGCAGCAGGTGAACGTGCTGGTCAACGCCGGCATCATCGAGGACGCCAGCAAACTGTGGTGGGACATCCGCCCGTCGCAGCGCTTCCCCACGCTGGAGATGCGCATCACCGACGTCTGCACCCGGCTGGACGACGCGGTGACGGTGGCGGCGCTGTACCGCTGCCTGCTACGCATGCTGTGGCGGCTGCGGCTGAAGAACGTGACGTGGCGGCCCTACAAGAACCTGCTGATCGAAGAGAACCGCTGGCGCGCCCAGCGCTACGGCCTGGACGACGGGCTGGTGGATTTCGGCCAAGGCAAGATCGTGCCCTACGCCGATCTGATGGAGGAACTGATCGAGCTGACCCGCGAGGACGCGGAGCATTTCGGCTGCGCCGCCGAGGTCGCGCACGCCCGCGACATCATCCACCGCGGCACCAGCGCCCACCGCCAGGTCGCCATCTACCGCGACGCGCTGGAGCAGGGGGCGACGGGGTGGGAGGCCCTGGCGCAGGTCGTGGATTGGCTGGTGGAAGAAACGATGGTGGAGGTGGGTGCGTGATTTAGAGCGCGGATCAAAACTCCGCTTCCATAGGCTCAAGCCATTGATTTTGCTCGGCCCGGTGGAGGTTTTGATCTGCAATCTTACCGGCCCAAGGCTCCGTTACAAGCACCGATCGGGGTTTGTCGATGTTTCGGTGATGTTCCCGCATTAAGCCCGTAATATGAAGCGGTGCCTGCGCCGTTTGATGAAGGCATTTTAATCATCGGGCAAGGACAGAAGCGTCATTCTGTCGCGCTTTCAGTCGAACTGGTATCGATTGAACGGAAAAGGAAAAAGAAATAAATTTTAGGAGCAGGCTCGCGTGCGCAGGTGTCGATTAATAAATGCGTGCGTATGGTGAGTTATCGATCATTTGTTTGGAATCCTTGTCGGTGCGGGAGGGGATAATGGAAACGGCCATGTCGGAGTTTTTTCGCGACAAGATGCTCGATATTCCTGAGGACGATCTGTCATTCTGTGAATTCATCAGCAGATCGCACCAGGATGGGCAGAATCCCCGGAACCAAGTGAGGTATCACCGCTACAACATATCTGAATCTTTCAGCTACATATCGGACTTTTTTAGAGTTCTGGAGCGTTGTTTGTTTCAGCTTCCGGACGGCAACGCGGTGTTCGATAGTGACCTTGGCTACGTCTACCCTTCGCAGTCGCAGATCGAGAATTTCACGGGGTACGTCGGGTATGAGGCCTACATCAATAGGACACGTGGCGCTACGGACGACTGGGTTGATGGTCTGATCTCAAAAATTAGGGAGAACAGATCAAAAAAAGGACAGACATATCTCCCCGTCGTTGAGTTTATTCTTGGAAAGGTGGGGAGCGGTAAGTCAACGTTTATAAAATTCGTCGAAAACGGATACAAGGATAGCTTTGCCAACGAAAAAATTCTTTTTGTCCATATAGATCATAGCCAGTTTACGGCGAGCAGTAACATCCAGGGACGTCTTCCGAAGGACAAAAGGTATGCGAGGATACGGGATATTGTGCTGCGGAATATCCTGGTATCGTTTCAGCTTAACTCTGTTGCGCTCAATGCATGTGGTGGTGTTCGGTCATTTGTTAACGGATTCAAGGAGTATTGTCAGAAAAGACGTATCGCGATAAATGATCGCGATCTTTACTTCATCATAAATCCGAATGCGGACTGCGATGAAAGCGTGATGGATACCTTCGGTCCTGCTGTCGACTTCTTGCGCAGCCTCGATTTTTATTTTCTCATTGCAATTGATGGCATGGACGCCCTGACCTTTGATGAAGTTGTTAAGGGTGAACATGCCGAACTGTTCGATGACATCGCGACTGTTCTGTTTGGAGTCCAAGCCCCTCAATACACTGTTTCGCATAGCAACTACATTGTCACATTAAGGAACTGCACGCACGAGCGATTCGTTGTGAATCACAGTGAAAGAATGCGGCGAATCCGTCCGTCTATCCTCATTCCGTGTGAGTTCCGCAGGCTCCTTGAGCGGGGGGTGAGATATTACATTCATGACGTAAAGAAGGACAGCAAATTCTGGCGGGGCGGCGAAGAAGCTGTGTCATGGTTCATGCTTGCGCTTCTTGAAGCCATGGAACGCAGTTTGGGAGTTTCCGAGAAGCAGGAGATTTCGGCGCTTTTCGATCACAATCATCGACACATCATGGAGTCTCTCGTCGAGATCGCGTCATGGTTAATTACAAGGATAATAAACCAGAACAGTGCCTTCAAAAACGTCTTCGAAATATTTGAATATGTCGAAGAAAAGGATCTTTTATTGCTGAAGGGTGGCCCACGGATTTCAGACTCTATCGAGAAATATGACCAATATGATGTTTTTGAGGCTTATTTAATACGTGAAGGGGTCGGATTTTTTAACAAATTTTCTATCGGCGAGAAAATTATACCTGTCGTTCGTGGTGCTAGCATCGATAATATATTCAATTACCATATGGTGGATGCTAGCAGAAGTGATGTTCATAATTTTCTCGTGTTGAAACTTCGTGTCCTGCAACTGCTTGCTTTCTCGAGGAATTATGTTGGCGTTGGGTCTATAAGGCGGTTTTTGTATATGCTTGGATATACCATCGAAGACAGAGAATTAATGGTCAACATTGATCTATTGCACTCGGGCAGTTTTGTAAAAGTTCGATATGAGACCGGTGAGTTTCGGTATTGTATCACCAAATTCGGAACTTTGTTCCTGAAGAATATTCTGTGGAACACTCGTTATATCGAGAATGCTATACAGGAAACGCTCGTCCCCCGAGTTATGGCGACCGATTTTCATGGTTGCTTTAAATATGGGCAGCGGATAACCACTTCGCGGTGGATCGAAAACTCACTGATAAATTGTTACTTGTTCTTGCAAATTGTCCGTAACATTGAAGATCATGAAATGAAATGCTTTATGGAGAATGGCGGCCCCAGATATTATAGGAAGTTCGATTGGAGGATATCGGAAAAATTTTACGATGTGGCTCGGCAATTTATCGATGTCGTGGCAAAGGATCGGCGGTTGGACATCCAATCGTTGAGCGAGGAAATGAGGGAAATTACCGACGAACTGCGAGCGGCCTTGGGCACGGGGTAGTGCTGATCGGCGACGTTGGGGGTGCAGCAAATTGGCTGAGGGGTGGCGGTTCACCACAGGGTGACGTGCATGATGTGAAAGTTCGTAAGTAGCGTTTGCGCGTCAGCCCTTCGACTCTTCCGATCCGGCCCATCGATATGGGCAACGCTAGCATCTTGACCTTTGGGTCATCCAGCCATACGCTCGGCGCAACACAGCTCATTGAGTTGAGCAGGGCAGGCAAAAAACGCAAAAACAACAGGGGGCCGCTCGAACACCGGGCGGCCCCCTACCTTTAGGGGGGAAGCGCATGGCCGAGGCCAAGTTCCTCAAGTTCGACACGCTGAGCCTGCACGCCGGCCAGCGGCCCGACCCGGCGACCGGGGCGCGGGCGGTGCCGATCTACCAGTCGACGTCCTTCGTGTTCGACGACACGGACCACGCGGCCTCGCTGTTCAACCTGGAGCGCGCCGGGCACATCTACTCCCGCATCTCCAACCCCACCGTCGCGGTGCTGGAGGAGCGGCTGGCGGCGCTGGAAGGCGGCGTCGGCGCGGTCTGCACGGCCAGCGGCCAGGCGGCGCTGACTCTGGCGATCCTGACGCTGATGGACGCCGGCGGGCACATCGTCGCGTCTTCCTCCCTCTACGGCGGCAGCCGCAACCTGCTGGCCTACACGCTGCCGCGCTTCGGCATCACGACGACCTTCGTGAACCCACGCGACCTCGACGGCTTCCGCAACGCGATCCGGCCGGAGACCCGGCTGGTCTTCGGCGAGGTGCTGGGCAACCCGGGGCTGGAGGTGCTGGACATCCCCAAGGTGTCGCAGATCGCGCATGACGCCGGCCTGCCGCTGCTGGTGGACGCGACCTTCGTCACGCCCTACCTGTGCAAGCCGCTGTCGTTCGGCGCCGACCTCGTCATGCATTCCTGCACGAAGTGGCTGGCCGGCCATGGCGTCGCCATCGGCGGCGTGGTGATCGACGGCGGCACCTTCGATTGGGAGGCGTCCGGCAAGTTCCCGACCCTGACGGAGCCCTACGCCGGCTATCACGGCATCGATTTCGTGGAGGAGTTCGGCCCCGCGGCCTTCGTCATGCGCGCCCGCGCGGAGGGCCTGCGCGACTTCGGCGCCTGCATGAGCCCGATGAACGCCTTCCAGATCCTCCAGGGCGTGGAGACTCTGCCGCTGCGCATGAAGGGGCACATCCACAACACCCGCAAGGTTGTCGGCTTCCTTGAGTCTGAGGCCTATTCGGACAAGGGCTCGGTCGCCTGGGTCACCTATCCGGAGCTGGTCGACCATCCCGACCACCGGCTGTCCGCCCGGCTGCTGCCGCACGGCGCCGGCTCCATCATCTCCTTCGGCATCCGTTCTTCTGATCCGGGGGGAGGTCGGGACGCCGGGCGGCGCTTCATCGAGAAGCTGGCGCTCTTCTCGCACCTCGCCAACGTCGGCGACGCCAAGTCGCTGGTGATCCACCCGGCCAGCACGACCCACGCGCAGCTCGACGCCGAAGCGCTGAAGGCCAGCGGGGTGGGGGAGGACATGATCCGCCTGTCCATCGGGCTGGAGGATTGCGACGACCTGATCGACGACCTGCGGCAGGCGCTGCGCGCCGCGACCAAGCCGTAAGGGGGCCGCCATGGAACTTTCCGTCAACGGCCACGCGGTCTACGCCCACACCGGCGGCCGTCCGTTCGATCCGGCCCTGCCGGTCGTGGTGCTGATCCACGGCGCCGGTATGGACCACACGGTGTGGAGCCTGCAAACCCGCTACCTCGCCCATCACGGGCGCGCGGTGCTGGCGGTGGACCTGCCGGGGCACGGCCGCTCCGCCGGCGCGCCGCTCGCCTCCGTGGCGGAACTGGCGGACTGGATCGTGGCGCTGCTGGACGCCGCCGGCGTGGAGCGGGCGGCGCTGGTCGGCCATTCCATGGGCGCCCTGGTCGCATTGGACACCGCGGCGCGCCATGGGGGGCGCGTCGAATCGCTGGCCCTGCTCGGCGTGGCGGAGGTGATGCCGGTGCATCCCGACCTGCTGGCCGCGGCGGCCGCGAACGATCCGTCGTCGATCGAGCTGGTCATCGGCTGGGGGCACGGGCCGCGCGGCCATGTCGGCGGGTCGGCGGCGCCGGGGCTGGCCCTGCTGCCGGGCGGGCGTCGCCTGATGCAGCGGACCCCGCCGGGCGTGCTCGGGGTCGATCTTGCCGCCTGCAACGCCTACGCGCGTGGTACGGAGGCGGCGTCCGCGGTGGCCTGCCCGACGCTGTTCCTGCTGGGCGCCGCCGACCGCATGACGCCGGCGAAGGCCGGCCGGGCGCTCGCCGCCAAGGTCAAGTCGTCGCAAGTCGTCGTGCTGCCGGGCATAGGCCATATGGTCATGACGGAAAGCCCGGACGCCGTCGTCGACGCACTGGCCGAGCATCTGGCGCCGAAAGCCCGCTAGCTTTTTCGCGTTCGATTTCGGCAACGTCATAAACGGTTAATGAAGTGACGGTCTACTGAATCCATCCAGCCGGAACGGTGGGAGGACTCAGGCCTTGCGGATCAACGAGCGCTCAGCGACCGCTCTGATGACGAACGCCAGCGACGTGACGGCCCTGCTGTCGCGCGACGGGCTGTTCCGGTTCGTGGGCGGCTCCTCGCTGCGCGTCTTCGGGTATGAGCCGGAATCGGTGGTCGGGACCGCCATGCTGGACTACGTCCACCCCGACGACCGCGCCGACGCCGCCCGCCGCTTCGCCCGCCGCGTGGCGGATCCCAGCGCCCCCCTGGAGCCCGCCGTCTACCGGTTGCGCCACGCCGGGGGTGTCTGGCGCCATGTCGAGGCGGCCGCCTGCAACATGCTGGACGACCCGGACGTGCAAGGCGTCGTCATCAACGTGCGCGACGTCACCGACCGGGTGGAGGCGGAGAACCGCCTGCGGGCGAGCGAGGCGCTGTACCAGACGCTGGCCCGCTCCGCCCCCGTCGGCATCTTCCAGACGGACGCCAGGGGGGAAATCACCTTCGCCAATCCCCGCTTCGCGCAGATCACCGGGGTCGCCGCCGACGAGGTGCAGGGCCGTGGCTGGCGCGACGCCATCCATCCCGACGACCGGTGCCGGTTCGAGGCGGAATGGACGCGCTGCACGGCCGAGGGGCGCGCGATGCTGGTCAACCTGCGCTTCCTCGGGCCGGAGGGAACGACGACCTCGGTGCTCTGCCAAAGCTCCCCGCTCACCGACGCGGACGGGCGCTTCCAGGGCTTTGTCGGCACGCTGACCGACATGACCGAGTATGTGCGGACGGCCGAGGCGCTCCGCATGGCGGAGGCGCGGACCAACGCCATCGTCGACGCCGCCGCCGACGCCATTCTCACCGCCGACGAGGAGGGCATCGTTCACAGCTTCAACCGGGCGGCGGAGGAGATGTTCGGCATCCCGGCGGTCGAGATCGTCTGGGGCCGGATCGATCGGCTGCTGCCGCCCGCCGATGCCGCGCGCCACAGCGGATACCTGAACCATTTCCCGGTGGGCCGGACCACCCGCATCGCCGGGCAGGACGGTCCGGTCATGGCGGTGCGCGGCGACGGCACGCTGTTCCCGGTGGAACTGGCGGTCAGCTGCATCGAGGTGGCGGGCCGCCGCATGTTCATCGCGGTCATCCGCGACATCACCGAGCGCGTGCGGATCGAGCGGGAGCTGATCGGCGCGAAGGAGGCGGCGGAGGCCGCGGACCGGGCCAAGTCGGCCTTTCTCCAGGTGATGAGCCACGAGTTGCGCACGCCGCTGAACGCGGTCATCGGCTTTGCCCAGGTGATCGAGATGCGGCTGATCGGGGCGACCGAGGTCGACCGCTACACGGACTACGCCACGAGCATCCGCCAGTCGGGCGAGCATTTGCTGGGCATCATCGAGGACATCCTCGACATCACGAAGATCGAATCGGGAAAGCTCGACCTGCTGGACGGGCCGGTGGACGTCGCCGATCTGGTCGGGCAGGGGCTGAACCTGATCGCCATCCAGGCCGGAAAGCGCGGCGTGGCGGTGTCCATCGACCTGTCCGACGACCTGCCGCCGGTGCGCGGCGACGCGCTGCGCCTGCGCCAGGTGTTGGTGAACCTGCTGTCCAACGGCGTGAAATTCTCAAAAGCCGGCGACACCGTCACCATCGGCGCCCGCCGCGGCGCCTGCGGTGGTGTGGAGATGTTCGTCCGCGACGTCGGCATCGGCATGGCGGCCGACGACATCCCGAAGGCGCTGGTCCCCTTCAACCAGATCGACCAGTCGATGACGCGCGGCCACGAGGGAACCGGGCTTGGGCTTCCGATCAGCAAGCGGCTGGTCGAGGCGCACGGCGGCGCGATGCTCATCGACAGCGCGCCGGGGCAGGGCACCACGGTGACCGTCCGCCTGCCGGCGGAGCGCGTGCTGAGCATGGCGGACTATCTGAACGCCATGGGTGCGTAACGAACCCGGAATTTCGGGATCATGGCGAAGCCGGAACGTTCGGCTTCCGTATCGAACTTCATTGCAAAAGCGAAACGGCGCCCCGGTTGCCCAGGGCGCCATCCGTTCCGTTCAGGAAACGATCCAGCCGTGATCTGACCGAAGTCGGGTGTTACGCGGCCTGCTGGGTCAGGGCCGGCTGCTGCGACGCGGCGCTGTCGATCTTGATGGTGCGGGGCTTCATCGCTTCCGGAACCTCACGCACCAGATCGATGTGGAGCAACCCGTTCAGCAGGTTGGCGTTGGCCACCTTGATGAAGTCGGCAAGCTGGAAGCGGCGCTCGAAAGCGCGGCCGGCGATACCCCGGTAGAGGAATTGGCCGGTTTCCTGATCCTTCTTAGCTTTGCCAGTGACCACCAGCGAGTTCTGCTGGGCGGTGATCTCCAGGTCCTCCGGCCCGAAGCCGGCAACGGCCATGGTGATCCGGTAGGCGTCATCACCCGTCTTTTCGATGTTGTAGGGCGGGTAGGACGCCGCGGCCTCGTCGCCGGTCATCGCGGTCTCCAGAAGGCGCGAGAGGCGGTCGAAACCGACGGTCGAACGGAACAGCGGCGAAAGGTCGTAGGTACGCATGATATATCCTCCAATCGAGCGATACAGCGTTCGGGGACCACGATCATCGTCGATCCCCAACTTTGCGATCATCTTTGCGATCCAGGCGGACCCCGTATGGGCGTCCGCCGGTACCGCGAGAGATAGGCGACCCCTGGGCCTCTTCAAGAGGGCCTATGTTTTTTCAAACGGGGTGGCGCACGGCCTGTCGAAAGGCCAGATAGGCCTTCGCCGGACGGCGGTCCCGGGACACTCATCGATTGTTAATCAGTTGCGGCGAGGCTCAACATTGGGCCATCCGGCCGCGGGAGGGGTACGGCCGTGATGGAAACACCGACCTTCTTCAACGGTACCTATGACGAGACGATGGCGCTGCTGATCGAGGCGCGCAACTACATCGCCTATCATGATGCCGTGAACCACCGGACGCTGCCCCCGCACGTCCGGCTGCAAATTTCCTACGAATCCATGCGCGTGACCAGCCGCCTTACCCAGGTGATGGCGTGGCTGCTGGCGCAGAAGGCCGTCCACGCGGGCGAGATCACCCGCGAGCAGGCGGCGAGCGAGGATTTCGCGCTGTCCGGCGGCGACGTCTGCACCGACCCCTCAGGCCCCGACAACGAGGCCCTGCCGGAAGGCCTGCGCAGCCTGCTGGAGCGCAGCCACAGGCTCTACATGCGCGTGTCCCGCCTGGACGAGCGGGCGCGGATGGAGGTGCAGCACGCCGTGGCCGGCTGATCCGGCGCGGCGTCTGTTTCAGAATGCGCAAACGCGAAAAGGGCGCCCGGCGGACCGGACGCCCCTTTTCGTTTTGCGGAGAAGAAGCTTACTTCTTCAGGCCGAAGCTCGCGAAGCGCTTGTTGAACTTCGCGATCTGCCCGCCCGTGTCGAGCAGCTTCTGCACGCCGGTCCAGGCCGGGTGCGACTTCGGGTCGATATCGAGGCGCAGCGTGTCGCCCGGCTTGCCCATGGTGGAGCGGGTCTTGAACGTGCTGCCGTCGGTCATCACCACGTTGATCTCGTGGTAGTCGGGATGAATATCAGTCTTCATGGCCGGGGTTCCTGCAAAGCGAGCGGCGTCTATAGCAAAGAGGGCCGCGCGATGCAACCGCCATCCGCGGCGATTTGCGCCGCGGGCTTTTTGCATCGCGCCGTAGGCTTCTTGTCCCGCGCCGCAGGCTCCTTGTCGGTGTGCTGAGGCCTTGCTATATGCCGCGTCAGCCTTGCGCGGCCGACTGTCCGCCGCGCCCCTGCCGCTGGGGAGCCTCGGTGTTTCGCCAATCCTCACGATCGACGCGAGCAGCGTCCAACGAAACTGCGTCCAACGACACGCGCCGCCGCGACCTGACCCCGCTGCGCCGGCTGATGCCCTTCCTGTGGCCCTACAAGGCGCAGATCCTCGGCGCCATGCTGGCGCTGGTGGTGGCGGCCGGCACGGTGCTGGGCATGGGGCAGGGCATGCGGGTCCTGGTGGACCAGGGCTTCGCGGCCGGCGATTCATCGCTGCTCGACCGCGCGCTTCTGGTCCTGCTGGCGGTCATCGTGCTGATGGCCGCCTCCACCTTCGGGCGCTTCTATCTGGTGAGCTGGATCGGGGAGCGGGTCGTCGCCGACATCCGCCGGGCCGTCTACGACCATGTCCTGCGCCTCTCCCCCGGCTTCTTCGAGACGAACAAGACGTCCGAGATCCTGTCGCGCCTGACCACCGACACCGAGGTGCTGCAGGTGGTCGTGGGCTCGTCGGTGTCCATCGCGCTGCGCAACCTGCTGCTGTTCCTGGGCGGCACCGGGATGCTGCTGATCACCTCGCCCAAGCTGACCGGGCTGGTTTTCCTGGTCGTGCCGCTGGTGGTGTTCCCGATCATCCTCTTCGGCCGCCGCGTCCGCGCCCTGTCGCGCGCCAGCCAGGACAAGATCGCCGACATCGGCTCCTTCGTGGAGGAGACGCTGAGTGCGATCCGCACCGTCCAGGCCTACACGCACGAGGCGCTCGACCGCGTCCTGTTCGGGGCGCGGGTGGAAGACGCCTTCGCCACCGCGGTGCGCCGCGTGAAGGTGCGCGCGCTGCTGACGGTGATCGTCATCGTGCTGGTCTTCGGCGCGGTCGGCATCATCCTGTGGATCGGCGGGCACGACGTGCTGGCCGGGCGCCTGTCGGCGGGCCAGCTGTCCGCCTTCGTCATCTATTCGGTGGTCGTCGCCGGCTCCGTCGGCGCCATCAGCGAGGTGGTCGGCGATCTCCAGCGCGCCGCCGGTGCCACGGAGCGGCTGTTCGACCTGCTGGATACCCGGCCGGACATCCGCGCCCCGGCCAGCCCGGTGGTCCTGCCGGAACCGGCGACGGGCGCGCTGTCCTTCGCCGGCGTGCGGTTCCATTACCCGTCCCGCCCGAACGGCGCCGCGCTGGAGGATTTTTCGCTCGACGTGACGCCGGGCGAGACGGTGGCGCTGGTCGGCCCGTCGGGGGCCGGCAAGACCACGGTGTTCCAGCTCCTGCTGCGCTTCTACGACCCGCAGGCGGGAACGATCCGGCTGGACGGCGTGGAACTGCGCGACGCCGACCCGGTGGAGGTGCGCCGCCGCCTCGGCCTCGTGTCGCAGGATCCCGTCGTCTTCTCCGCCAACGCCTGGGAGAACATCCGCTACGGCCGTCCCGACGCCAGCGACGCCGAGGTGCGCGCCGCCGCGGAGGCCGCCCACGCGCTGGAGTTCCTGGAGGCGCTGCCCCAGGGCTTCGACACCTACCTCGGCGAGAAGGGCGTGCGGCTGTCCGGCGGCCAGCGCCAGCGCCTGTCCATCGCCCGCGCCATCCTGCGCGACCCGCCCGTGCTTCTGCTGGACGAGGCGACCAGCGCGCTGGACGCGGAGAGCGAGCGCATGGTGCAGGACGCGCTGGACCGGCTGATGAAGGGCCGAACCACGCTGATCATCGCGCACCGTCTGGCGACCGTGCTGAACGCCGACCGCATCGTGGTGATGGACGAGGGCCGCGTCGTCGCGACCGGCCGCCACGCGGATCTGGTGCGCGAAGGGGGACTCTACGCCCGCCTCGCCGCCCTTCAGTTCGACCGCGCCGCCGAGTAGCCCCCTCGGTTCCTCGCGGCTGGGTTGCCGGAACCGCGCCCGCTTCATCGTTGTTCCTCCCTGGGCATGGAACTCGGGATGGACGCGCATGGATGGCGGGCTGACGAACTGGCTGGTCGATGTGATGCACACGATGAACTACGTGGGCATCTTCCTCCTGCTCGTGCTGGCGCGGGTGATCCCGCCGGTGCCGGCGGAGTCGGTGATCCCGCTGGCTGGGCTGGCGGCGGCGCATGGGGAATACAGCCTGTGGGGCATCGCGCTGGCCGGTGGGCTGGGCTCGATGGTCGGGCAGCTGGTGTGGTTCCTGCCGAGCCGCCTGCTCGGCCGCGACCGGCTGGAGGCCTTCCTGAAGCGCTGGGGCCCCTGGCTGACCATCCACCCGAAGAAGGTCCGGCGCAGCACCGACTGGTTCGCCAAGCGCGGCGGGCTCGCCGTGTTCCTGACGCAGCCGGTGCCCGGCGTGCGCACGCTGATCTCCATCCCGGCGGGGGCCTGCCGGATGTCGATCCTGCTCTACTGCCTCTATTCCGGCGTTGGTTCGATTCTGTGGACGCTGCTGCTGGCCTGGGCCGGCTACATGCTGTCCACCTGGCCCTTCGCGAACCGGCTGATCGGCTATTTCACGATCGGGCTTCTGGTGGCGCTGGTCGGGCTGTACCTGTACCGGCTGGTCCGGCATTTCCGGTCGATCCGCCGGGACCAGAAGTCGCGCAGGCGCAGTGCCGGCGCGGCCTTCAGCCCATCGCCCAACCCGCCATGCCCGTGAAAGCCATGCCGAGCGCCCACAGCCCGAAGCCGGCCAGCGCCACGCCCGTGCAGTGATTGAGCAGCGTCAGCCGCTCGTCGGAGATGCGGTGGCGCACGGCGGCCACGCCCATGGACAGGCTCATCCACCAGGTGCAGGCGCCGATGAAGACGCCCGCCACCAGCGTGCTGGCGTCCACCCGCCCCAGGTTCCCGCCCAGCCCGAAGCCGGCGAAGATGGCGATGAAGGCCATGATGGTCGCCGGGTTGGTCAGCGTCAGCGACAGGCCGGTCATGAAGCCGCCCAGCCAGGACGGCGTGTCGGCGGCCTTGTCGGCCTCCCGCTCGTCCTCCTCCGGCTTCTTGCGGAAGGTGCGGATGGCGACGACCAGCAGGAAGATGCCGCCGATCAGCTGGAAGGCGACCTCGTGCCCCTGGAGGAAATCGAGCGCGGCCGACACGCCGAAGGCGGCGATGGCGCCGAAGATGGTGTCGGCGACCGCCGCACCGAAGCCGGTGAAGAAGCCCATCGCCGGGCCGTACTGGAGCGTGCGGCGGATGCAGAGCAGCCCGATGGGGCCGACCGGGGCGGCTATGGCGATCCCGAGGACGATGCCTTGCAGCAGCACCACCAACTCATGCACGCCGATGCTCCCCCACATACTGATTCGGTCCGGGATGGACTCCGCGGGGGGTGATAGCGGTCCACCGCCCCTGCGTCAACCGGCGAAGCCCGGATTCGCTGCCGCAAGGCTGTGGGATGCGGCGGCAATTCCCCTGTTGTGCGGTGGAACGACCGGCTATCCTGCGCGTCCTTGAACCGTTGATCGGGGGTACCCGTCGGACGGGCGAAAGGAACAGGGAAGGGAAAGAAGAATGATGAAGCGTATCCTCGCGGTCCTCACGCTGTCCGTAGCCGCCGGTGCGGCGCCCCTGGCGACCCCGGCGCAGGCCGCCGACGAGTTCGTGCCGGCCGTCGTGTTCGACCAGGGCGGCAAGTTCGACAAGTCCTTCAACGAGGCCGCCTACAACGGGGCGGAGCGCTTCAAGAAGGAAACCGGCATCAACTACCGCGAGTTCGAGATCACCAACGAAAGCCAGCGCGAACAGGCCATGCGCAACATGGCCCGGCGCGGCGCGTCGGTCATCGCGGCGGTCGGCTTCTCGCAGACCGCGGCGGCGGACAAGGTCTCCCGCGAGTTCCCGAACACCAAGTTCTGCCTGATCGACGACAAGCTGGAACTGCCCAACGTCCAGTCCGTGACCTTCAAGGAGCAGGAGGGCTCCTTCCTCGTCGGCATGCTGGCGGCGATGGCGTCGAAGACCGGCAAGGTCGGCTTCGTCGGCGGCATGGACATCCCGCTGATCCGCAACTTCCTGACCGGCTACGAGCAGGGCGTGAAACAGGTGAAGGCCGACGGCGAGGTCATCACCAACATGACCGGCACCACCCCGGCCGCCTGGAACGACCCGACCCGCGGGGCGGAGCTTGCCAAGAGCCAGTTCGGCCGCGGCGCCGACATCGTCTTCGCGGCGGCGGGCGCCACGGGCCTGGGCGTACTCCAGGCCGCGGTGGACGCCGGCAAGCTCGGCATCGGCGTGGACAGCAACCAGAACTGGGTGCATCCGGGCAAGGTCCTGACCTCCATGGTCAAGCGCGTGGACGTCACCGTCTACGACTGCATGAAGTCCGCCAAGGAGGGCAGCTGGAAGGCCGGCCACCGTGTCGTCGGCCTGAAGGAGGAGGGCGTCGGCTACGCGCTCGACGAGAACAACCGCAAGCTCGTCACGCCGGACATGGAAAAGGCCGTCGAGGAAGCCAAGCAGAAGATCATCGCCGGGCAGCTTCAGGTGAAGCCGTACCAGCCCTGATCCTGTTTCAGTTCCTCGTGCCGCGGCCCCCTCCCTAACCCTCCCCCGCTTCGCGGTGGAGGGGACTGCCGCTGTCCTTCCCTCCACCGCGAAGCGGGGAAGGGTGCCCGCGGGAGCGGGTGGGAGGGGGCAATCTGTCCGACACACCGAAGACCCCACCCATGCCCGACGCCCCCACCGCAGCCGCCACCCTCACCCCGCCGGCCCTGGAAACCCGCGGGGTGAACAAGTGGTTCGGCGCCAACCACGCCAACCGCGACGTGTCACTGGCCGTGCCGAAGGGGACGATCCACGGCGTGATCGGCGAGAACGGGGCCGGCAAGTCGACGATCATGAGCATCGTCTACGGCTACCTGCCCGCCGACAGCGGAGAAATCCTGGTGGATGGCCGGCCGGTCGCGGTCAAGAGCCCGCGCGACGCGCTGGCCGCCGGCGTCGGCATGGTCCACCAGCACTTCATGCTGGTCGATCCCTTCACCGTTCTGGAAAACGTCCTGCTCGGCGCCGAGGGCGGCGTGACGCTGGCCGCGGGGATGGAGCGGGCGCGGGCGGAACTCGTCAGGCTCGCCCGCGACTACGGGCTGGAGGTGGACCTCGACCGCCCGGTCGGCGAGCTACCGGTGGGCGCGCAGCAGCGCGTGGAGATCCTGAAGGCGCTCTACCGCGGCGCCGACATCCTGATCCTGGACGAGCCCACGGGCGTCCTGACCCCGCAGGAAACCGACCACCTGTTCCGCATCCTGCGCGCGCTGCGTGAGCAGGGAAAGACCATCGTCATCATCACCCACAAGCTCCGCGAGATCATGGAGCTGACCGACAACGTCACGGTCATGCGCCGGGGCGAAGTGGTGGCGAACGTCCGCACGGCCGAAACCAGCAAGGAGCAGCTGGCCGAGCTGATGGTCGGCCGCAAGGTGCTGCTGCGGGTGGAGAAGGCGCCGGCCCAGCCCGGCCCCGTGGTGCTGGAGGTGTCGGGCCTCACGTTGCGCGACCGCTCCGGCGTGGAGCGGGTGAAGGGCGTCGGCTTCTCCGTTCGGGCGGGCGAGATCGTCGGCATCGCCGGCGTGTCCGGCAACGGCCAGTCGGAGCTGCTGGAGGCGCTGGCCGGCATGCGGCCGGTCGCCGGCGGCTCCGTGCGCCTGCGTGGGGAGGAGTTGGCCGACCGGCCGGGCCTGTTCAACGCCAAGGCGCTGCGGGGTCTGCGCGTCGGCCATGTGCCGGAGGACCGGCAGAAGGTCGGGCTGATCACCAGCTTCGAGGCGCGGGAGAACGCCATCCTCGGCCATCACGACGATCAGGCCTACAACGGCCGGGTCCTGATGGACCGCGCGGCCGTACTGTCCCGCTGCGAGGCGGAGATGGAGGCCTACGACGTCCGCCCGCGCGACGCGCGGCTGCGCGCCGCCAACTTCTCTGGCGGCAACCAGCAGAAGATCGTGCTGGCCCGCGAGATCGAGCGGAACCCCGACCTGCTGCTGGTCGGCCAGCCGACCCGCGGCGTGGACATCGGGGCCATCGAGTTCATCCACAAGCGGCTCGTGCGCCTGCGTGACGAGGGCAAGGCGATCCTGCTGGTCTCCGTGGAACTGGACGAGATCGTCAGCCTGTCCGACCGCATCCTGGTCATGTTCGACGGCCGCCTGATGGGCGAGGTCGCGCCGAATGATGCCGCCCTTGAGCAAATCGAGCGCCGCCTGGGCCTGATGATGGCGGGGGTGGAGGCGGCGGCCTGAGGTCGTTGATCGGTGCCGCGGCGCTTCAGGACGGTCACGCTTGCGCTGCGTCTCGCGCCGGGGCACCTTCCTGGGCGGTTCGCGTTGCACACGCACGCGAACACGCAGACGTCCGAAGGGATGGGGCCTGAATGGCGCGAGGAATGGCGGGGAAGGGGTTCGGCATGCCGGGGGAGGTGCCCGGCTGGGTCAATTACGCGCTGCTGCCCCTGTTGAACCTGCTGGCGGCCTTCATCCTGTCGGGGCTGATCATCCTGGTGATCGGGGAGAACCCGCTGGACGTGCTGGCGCTGATGGTGACGGAGGCGGTGGGCTATCCGGAGGCCATCGGCTACACCCTCTACTACACCACCAGCTACATCTTCACCGGGCTGGCGGTCGCCGTCGCCTTCCACTGCGGCCTGTTCAACATCGGCGGAGAGGGACAGGCCTACATGGGCGGGCTCGGTGCCGGGCTGGTCGGGTTGGCGATGACCGGCTGGCCCTGGCCGGTGGTCGCGGTCGCCGGCGTCCTCGTCTCCGCGCTGTTCGGCGCCGCCTGGGCCTGGATCCCCGGCTGGCTTCAGGCCAGGCGCGGCAGCCACATCGTCATCACGACGATCATGTTCAACTTCATCGCCGCCTCCATCATGACCTACCTGCTGGTGGACGTGCTGATCAAGCCGGGCCAGCAGTCGCCGGAAACGCGGGAGTTCGATCCGGGCACCTGGCTGCCCTCCATGGACCGGGCGCTGGGCTGGATCGGTATCGAGGTGGCGCCCTCGCCGCTGAACCTGTCCTTCGCCTGGGCGCTGGCCTGCTGCGCGCTGTTCTATCTGTTCCTGTGGCGCACCCGCTGGGGCTACGAGATCCGCACCGTGGGGCAGAACGAGCGGGCGGCGGTGTACGCCGGCATCTCGCCGGCGCGGAACATCGTGCTCGCCATGGTGATCTCCGGCGCGCTGGCCGGCTTCGTCGGGGTGAACGAGATCCTGGGCGTGCAGCACCGCCTGCTGCTGAACTTCACCGGCGGCGTCGGCTTCGTCGGCATCGCGGTGGCGCTGATGGGGCGCAACCACCCGGTGGGGATCATCCTGGCCGCCCTGCTGTTCGGCATGCTGGCGCAGGGGGGAGGTCAGGTGTCCTTCGAATATCCCACGGTGAACCGCGAGTTGGTGATGGTCATCCAGGGCCTCGTCATCCTGTTCGCCGGCGCGCTGGAGAACCTGTTCAAGCCGCAGGTGGAGGCGCTGTTCCGCAAGCGGGGCGCGCGCAACGAGGGGAGGGCCTGACATGGACGAGGTCTTCCTGGCGATCCTTCTGCTGGTCGACGCCACCATCCGCGTGGCGACTCCGCTGGTGCTCGCCGCCTTCGCCGCACTCTACGGGGAGCGGGCGGGCGTGGTGGACATCGGGCTGGAGGGCAAGATGCTGGCCGGCGCCTTCTTCGCCGCCGCCGTCGCCTCCTCAACCGGCAACCCCTGGCTCGGCCTGCTCGCCGGCATCGCGGCCTCGGTGGCGCTGTCGCTGGTGCACGGCTTCGCCTGCATCACCCACAACGGCAACCAGGTCGTCTCCGGCATGGCGATCAACATCCTGGTCGCCGGGCTGGCCCCGACGCTGGCCTACGCCTGGTTCCACCAGGGCGGGCAGACCCCGCTGCTGCCGTCCTCCGCGCGGCTGCCGCAGGTCCACCTGCCGGGGGTGGAGGTGCTCTCGCCCATCCCCGTCATAGGGCCGATCTACCGGGAGATTTTCGACGACGCCAACGTGCTGATCTGGCTGACCGTCCTGGTCGTGATCGCGACGCATTGGGTGCTGACCCGCACCCGCTTCGGCCTGCGCCTGCGCGCGGTGGGGGAGAGCCCGGCGGCGGTGGACACGGCGGGCATCTCGGTGACCAAGCTGCGCTATCAGGCGGTGATCATCACCGGCGTCCTGACCGGTGTGGCCGGCGCATACTTGTCCACCGCGCACGGCGCCGGCTTCGTGCGCGACATGACGGCGGGCAAGGGCTATCTGGCGCTGGCGGCGCTGATCTTCGGCAAGTGGAGGCCCTGGCCGACCCTGTTCGCCTGCCTGCTGTTCGCCTTTACCGACGCGGTGCAGGTGCGCCTGCAAGGCGTACCCCTGCCGGTTGTCGGCGTCATACCGGTACAATTCATCCAAATGCTGCCCTATGTCCTTACCGTGCTCCTCCTCGCCGGCTTCGTCGGCAAGGCGGTGGCGCCCAAGGCCAGCGGCATTCCGTACGTGAAGGAACGGTGATGTCCGACCCCAATCGCCTTATCGATGCCGCGCGCGAGGCCATGGAGAAGGCCTACGCCCCCTATTCGCGCTTTTCCGTCGGCGCGGCGATCCTGGGCGAGTCCGGCCGGGTCTACGCCGGGGCCAACGTGGAGAACGCTGCCTACCCGCAGGGCCAGTGCGCCGAGTCCTCGGCCATCGGCGCGATGATCGTCGGCGGCGACCGCAAGATCCGCGAGATCGTGGTGATGGGCGGCAAGCCCGGCGACGGCATCCTCTGCACGCCCTGCGGCGGCTGCCGCCAGCGCCTGCGCGAGTTCGCCGCGCCCGAGACGCAAATTCATGTTTGCGGACCGGAAGGGCTGCGTCGCACGTTTACGCTCGGCGAGCTGCTGCCGCATTCCTTCGGCCCCGACAACTTGGACTTTTAAGGACCGACCACCATGACCGCCGCACGCGCCGCCGCGGAAATCCTGCACCGGGCTGCCGGCTTCCGGCCCCGGGTGGGCATCGTGCTGGGCTCCGGCCTCGGCGGCCTCGCCGACCGGATCGGGGACGCCATCGCCGTCTCCTACGGGGACTTGGACGGGTTCCCGGTGCCGAGCGTGGAAGGCCACGCCGGCCGCCTCGTGATGGGGCAGCTGGGCGGGCAGCCGGTCGCCTGCATGCAGGGCCGCGTTCACGCCTACGAGGGCAACGGGTTCGACGCGCTGAAGACCGCGATCCGCGCGCTGAAGCTCGCCGGCTGCGACACGCTGGTGCTGACCTGCGCCGCGGGGTCGCTGCGGGTGGAGGTCGGGCCGGGGCGGCTGATGGCGATCTCCGACCACCTGAATCTGCTGGGCGCCAACCCCCTGACCGGCCCGAACGAGGACAGCTTCGGGCCGCGCTTCCCCAGCATGACCGACGCCTGGGACCCGGCTCTGCGCGCGCTGATGCGCCGCAAGGCGCTGGAGCAGAACATCGACCTGGTGGAGGGCGTCTACGCCGCCTACCCCGGCCCGTCCTTCGAGACGCCCGCCGAGGTCCGCATGTTGAAGGTGCTGGGTGCGGACGCCGTCGGCATGTCGACCGTCCCGGAATGCATCATCGCGCGCCATTGCGGCCTGCGGGTCGCGGGCTGCGCGGTCATCACCAATCTGGGCGTGGGGCTCGGCGACGGGCCGGTGGACCATGACCAGACGTTGCGGGCCGCCTCGGCCGCCGCCTCCGACCTGGAGCGGCTGCTGGTCGGCTTCCTGGAAGGGCTGAACGAAGAGGACGGACGCCGGCCATGAAACTCCCCGCCGACCTGCAACAGGCGCTCGACAAAGCCGCGGCCGCGAAGGCCGACGCGAAGGTCGCCGCGCGCGCCATTGGCCTGCTCGACCTGACGAGCCTGAACGACGACGACACCGAGGATGCGGTGGAAAAGCTGTGCAAGCGGGCGGTCACGCCGGCCGGCGCGGTGGCCGCCGTGTGCATCTGGCCGCGCTTCGTGAAGACCGCGCGCAAGGCCCTGAAGGGCAGCGGCGTCAAGATCGCCACCGTCGTGAACTTCCCCAAGGGCGAAGCCGACGCCCCGTCGGTGGCGGCGGAGACGAAGGCCGCCGTGAAGGACGGCGCGCACGAGATCGACGTGGTGCTGCCTTACCGGGCCTTCATCGACGGCGCGCGCACCCAGCCGATGAGCGTGATCCGCGCCTGCCGCGACGCCTGCGGGCCGGACGTGATCATGAAGGTGATCCTGGAGTCCGGCTGCTTCCCCGACCCGGACCTGCTGGCCTGGGCCGCGCGCGACAGCATCGCGGCGGGCGCCGACTTCCTGAAGACCTCCACCGGCAAGGTGCAGCCGGCCGCGACGCTGGAGGCGGCGACGCTGCTGCTGCACGTCATCCACGAATCGGGAAAGACCGTGGGCTTCAAGGCCGCCGGCGGCATCCGCGACGCGGCGGGCGCGGCGGCCTTCCTGGCGCTGGCCGACCAGCTCCAGGGCAAGGGCTGGGCGACGCCCAAGACCTTCCGCTTCGGCGCGTCGAGCCTGCTCGACTCGCTGCTGGCGGCCAGCGGGCATGGCGGCAAGGGCGACGACACGGTGGCCGTTCCGGCCACCGCCGGTTATTAAGGGGCGGGCTATTAGAGGCGCGCCTCCAACGGCCCGGCACAACACGGACTCGGCATGCTTCCCCAGGAACTGATTCGCAAGAAGCGCGACGGCAGGCACCTCGACGCCGCCGAAATCGACGCCTTCGTGCGCGGCATCACCGACGGCTCGGTCACCGAAGGGCAGGCGGCGGCCTTCGCCATGGCCATTTTCTTCCAGGGCATGGACCTGGACGAGCGGGTCGCCCTGACGCTGGCCATGCGGAACTCCGGCAGCGTGCTCCGCTGGGATCATCTGAACCTCCCGGGACCGGTGGTCGACAAGCATTCGACCGGCGGCGTCGGTGACAAGACCAGCCTGATCCTCGCCCCGGCGCTGGCCGCCTGCGGCGGCTTCGTGCCGATGGTCTCGGGCCGCGGGCTCGGCCACACCGGCGGCACGCTCGACAAGTTCGAGAGCATCCCCGGCTATCAGGCCAAGCCCGACCGGACGCTGCTGGAAAAGGTGGTCAAGGAGGTCGGCTGCGCGGTCATCGGCGCCACCGACGACATCGCGCCGGCCGACCGGCGCCTCTACGCCATCCGCGACGTCACGGCGACGGTGGAGACGATCCACCTGATCACCGCCTCCATCCTGTCGAAGAAGCTGGCGGCCGGTCTGGACGCGCTGGTGATGGACGTGAAGTTCGGCTCCGGCGCATTCATGCCGGATTATGCCAAGGCGCGGGAGCTGGCGGAGAGCATCGTCACCGTGGCGGAGGGCGCCGGCCTGCCCACCGTCGCGCTGATGACCGACATGAACGAGGTGCTGGGCCTGACCGCTGGCAACGCGCTGGAGATGCGGGAGTGCATCGACATCCTGCGCGGCGGCAAGGCGGAGCCGCGCCTCTACGAGGTCACCGCCGCGCTGGCGGCGGAGCTGCTGGCGCTCGCCAAGCTGGCGCCGGATGTTGCAACGGGCCGCGCGATGTTCGACGAGGCGGTGGCGAGCGGCCAAGCGGCGGAGCGTTTCGCCCGCATGGTGCGGGCGCTGGGCGGCCCGGCCGACCTGCTGGACGCCCCAGACCGCTACCTGGACGCCGCCCCCATCGTCCGCCCGGTCTATCCGGAGCGCGAGGGCGTGGTGGCCGCCATCGACACCCGCGCGGTCGGCATCGCCGTGGTGGCGCTGGGCGGCGGGCGGACCAAGACGACCGATCCCATCGACTTCGCGGTAGGCCTCGCCGACGTGGCCGGCCTGGGCGCCGCGGTCGGGCCGGCCGGCCGGCCGCTCGCCCTGGTCCACGCCCGTAGCGAGGCCCAGGTGGAGCAGGCGACGGCCATGCTGCGCCGCGCCTTCACCGTCGCGGACACCGCCCCGGCGGCAGGGCCGCTGATTGCGGAGCGCATCGGGCGCTAAAGATTATTCACCACCAAGGCACCCCTTACGCTGCGCAAAGCTCCTCCGCCGGGCGGCGCACCCCGATCGGCCCCACCAGCGCCTCCGCGGCGAGGCGGCCGGAGATGACGCAGGCCTCCACGCCCGGCCCGGGGTAGACGCCGCCGCCGGCCAAGCACAGGCCGGGGATCGGCGTCTTGCGGGGCAGGGGACCCTGGGCGGGGTCGACGCCGTAGATGGCGCCGCCCGTGGTGTGCGCGTAGCGGGCGAAGGTGGCGGCGCTGGCGTCCTGGCGCTGCCGGATGTGGCGGTCCAGGTCGGGGATCAGGCGCCGGGCCGCGGCGATCATCGCGTCGCCCTCCCGCTCCTTGCGGGCGCGGTAGTCCGGCGCCTCGCGGTCCCAGCCATCCTCCGCGGGCGCCAGCTTGATCAGCGACACCGCCGCGCAGCCCTCCGGCGCCAGCGATGAGTCGTGGGCCGAGGGCAGGGCGATCGCCATCCGCTCGTCCGTCAGAAAGGACATGGCCGGCAGGTCCGGCACCGTGTCGAGCGCCAGCGTCACCATGAAGGCGGAGGTGGAGGGGCGCAGCGCCCGGCAGCGGGCGGCGTAGGCGTCGGGCAGGTGCTCCGTCCCGACCAGTTCCAGCATGGTGCGGCGGACGTCGGCGTTGGAGACCACCGCCGGGGTGGCGATGCGCCGTCCCTCGGCAGTCTGGACGCCCGCCACGCGGCCTCCTTCCACCAGGATGCGGGCGGCGGGGGTGCGCAGCAGGACCTCTCCGCCCTTGTCGCGGATCGAGTCCGCCAGGGCGTCGGCCAGCCGCTGCGACCCGCCCTGCGGGTAGACGCCGCCGTCGAAGAAGTACCCGAAGATCGCCGCCATCTGGCCGACGCGCAGGGTCTCCGGCCGATCCGACAGGTAGCCGGTCATGCTGGCGAGCAGCCGGCGGGCGCCCCCGTCGGGCACGAACTGCTCCAGCATCGCCAGGAAGCCGGTGTCGCGCCAGCGGAAGGCGTGCGGGCAGAGCCGGGGGTAGGCGCGCATGGCCTCCACCGTGCGCGGGATGTGGGGCAGGCCGGTGGTCCCGCAGTCGAGGAACAGGTCGCGGTAGACGCCGCGCATCTCCGCCATGAAGGCGGCGACACCCTCGGCGCTGCCGGGATGCTCGGCGGCGACCATGGCGACCAGCCCGTCGGCATCGCCGGGGAGAAGGCGGAAGCGGCCGTCCATCAGGATGCCGCGGTTAACCGGTTGCCAAATGACGCGATCCGCGGCGCCGACGGTGCGCAGCAGATGGCCGACCGGGCCGTCGGCGCGGGCGCCGCTGATGTCGTGAACGCCGGCGTCGAACACGAACCGCCCCATGGATCCGTCGGCGAGGCGGACCTTGCGGTCCCAACTGGTGCAGAAACCGCCGGGCCGGTCGTGCGCCTCCAGCACCGTGACGCGCGCTCCGGCCTCCGCCAGCAGGGCTCCCGCGGTCAGCCCGCCGATGCCGGAACCCACGACGACCACGTCGCGGTCGGAATCGGCGTCCTTCGCGCCGATCACCGCCGGCGCCGGCCAGGCGAAGGGCTCCCGTGCGGCCAGCTGCTTTGCGATGGCGCGCTTGGTCAACCAGTCCGGCAAGCGGCGGTTCGCCAGGATGCCGGCCAAGGCGGCGGCCGAACCGATCACGGGGGCGACGGTCGGGGCGAGCCAGAAGGCCGCCGCGCCGACCAGGAAGATCGCGCCCCACACCGCGGTGATGACCGAGTTGACGGCGACGAATTGCGGCAGATGCCAGTATTCCCGCGGCATCTCCTCGCGGGCGTATTGCAGCGTGAAGGGAGTGCCGAGCGCGATGCCGCCGAAGGCCATGGCGGCCAGGACCAGATGGATCACCAGACCGATGTTCTCCGCGGGCCAAGCCCAGCCAAGCGCCCCACAGGCCGGGAGAAGCGCGAAGAAGGCGGCGGCCACCAGCTCCGGCGCCTTCAGCGACCCGCGCCGGCGGTCGAGGGCGCAGAGGCCGAGGCTGAGGCCAAGCGCGGTGAGGGACGGCCACAGGCCGCCGAGCGGCTGGAGCGCGCCGAAGGCGATCCAGGGAGAGAAGCCGAGGACGATGCGGACGGGGGTTGAGACGGTCATGGTCGGGCCTTCGCCGTGCGTGGCTGCGTGGTGGGGCAGGTGATGGCCGACAGACTGCCCGGACCGGCCGCGCGGGCCAGCGTCGTTCCGCGAAGTGCCGGGATTCCTTCGCAAAACCACCGTTTGATGCCCGTCCCGTCGTTTCACGATGCGCGACTTGCAGGGCGATGCCGCGGGATAAACCCACCGTTGTGCTGGGGCATGCGGGACAAATCGGGGGCGGCGACGCTTCGCACCCGCCGATCACGGGCATTCGTCTAAAAGGCCTATGACCACCAACCATCATCCCCGGCTCCGACCATGACCACGGACACCGCGCTCGCCGGCGCGCTTCCCGCACCCTTGCCCGCGTCTGCCCGTGCACTGGTCCGGCCGGAGCGGTGGAGTCCGTTGCGGCGCGGAGTGGCCTGGATGCTGGGATCCCTGCTGCTGTTCGCCGCCATGGATGTGGTCCAGAAGACGCTGACGCTGCGCTATCCGGCGACGGAGGTGATGTTCTTCCGCTCCCTGTTCTCGGCCGTGCCGCTCGCCATCGTCCTGGCGCGCTCGGGCGGCTGGGGTTTGCTCGCCACGCGTCGGCCGGCGGCGCATCTGGTCCGGTCGGTCGTCGGCGCGCTTTCGGTGTTCTGCTTCATCATGGCCTTCTCCGACATGCCCTTCGCCGACGTCTACGCGATCAGCTTCGCCGGCCCCCTGTTCGTCACCGCCCTGTCGGCCCCGTTGCTGGGCGAAGCCGTGTGCCGCCGGCATTGGGTGGCAGTGGTGGTCGGCTTCCTCGGCGTGCTGGTGATGCTGAAGCCTGGCGAGGGCATGCTGTCGGGCATGGCGCTGCTGTGTGTGGCGGGGACGCTGTGCAGCGCGCTCGCCACCATCTGCGTGCGCCGGCTGGCCCGGACGGAGCACAACGCCACGATTGTCGCCTATTTCACGCTCGCCTGCGGGGTGCTGGGCGGCGCGCTGATGCTGCCGGATTTCGTGTGGCCCGACGCGGCCGGTCTTGCGGGCATGGCCGCGGCCGGCCTGCTCTGCACCGTGGCGCAGCTGGCCATGACGCAGGCCTACCGGCTGGCCCCCGCCGCCGTGCTGGCGCCGCTGTCCTACAGTTCCATGGCGTGGGCGGTGCTGTTCGGCGCGCTGCTGTTCGGGGAGCGGCCGGGCTGGGACACGTTCGCCGGCACGCTGATCGTGGTGGGCAGCGGCCTTGCCCTGCGCTCCGGAAAGGGCGCGCGGGCCTGACCTGCGGTTGCGGCATTGGGCTTCGCGCTGGCTGCTCAGATACTGTGCAGGCATGAGCCGAGCCGACGCCCTTCCCATCGCCCCCGTGGCCGAAGACGACACCCGCACCGCGATCGGGTGCTTTCTGCTGTCCATCCTGCTGTTCGCTGGCATGGACACGCTGATCAAGCACCTCTCCGTCGATTTTCCCGTCGCGCAGCTGATGTTCGTGCGGTCGGCCGTGGCGCTTGCCCTGGTCGGCGGCGTGTCGGTGGCCCGCAACGGCTGGGGCAGCTTGCGCACCCGGCGCCCGCTCGCCCATGTCGGGCGGTCCTTCGCCGGATTGCTGTCGATGGGCTGCTTCTTCTTCGCCTTCAAGCATTTGCCGCTGGCCGAGGTCTATGTCCTCAGCTTCGCGGGGCCCTTGTTCATCACCGCCCTGTCCATGCCGCTGCTGGGGGAGCCCGTGGGCTGGCGCCGCTGGGCCGCGGTGCTGGTGGGATTCGGCGGCGTGGTCGTGATGGCCCGGCCGGAGGCGGACGCGCCCATGCTGCCCATCCTGGTGGGCGTGGCGGCAGCCTTCTTCTACGCGCTGGCGATGATCGCGGTGCGCGGCCTGTCCCGGACGGAGACCAACACGGCGATCGTCGTCTACTTGCTTTTGACCACCACGGCGGTCAGCGGGATCGCGGCGGTGCCGGTCTGGGTGGCGCCGGACTGGGACCACGTCGGCCTGATGCTGCTGGTCGGGGTGCTGGGCGGGGTGGCGCAGGTGCTGATCACCCAGGCCTTCCGGCTGGGGCGCGCCGCCGTCGTGGCGCCGTTCGAATACACCGGGATGATCTGGGCGACCCTGTTCGGCTTCCTGGTGTTCGGCGACCTGCCGACTCCCGCCGTCCTGGCGGGGGCGGGCATCATCATCGCCAGCGGCCTCTACATCCTGCACCGGGAAACCATGCGCCGCGGCGGCTGAGCGGCGTCAGCCCTGGCGGGTGTTCAGGATGACGAACAGCTGCCGGAAGTTCTCGTTCATCGTTTCCTGCATCTGCTTCTGCCCTTGGCGCAGATCGCTGACGTCGATTTTCAGCTGGGCGACGTCGGTTTTCAATTCCTTCACGTCGGTCTTCAGCTGGGCGACGTCGGTCTTCAGTTCCTTGACGTCGATCTTCAGCTCCTGGACATCAATCTTCAGCTGGCTAACGTCCGCCTTCAGCTCCTTGACGTCGGATTTCAGCTGGTTGACATCGGTGCGCAGCTGCTTCTGCCCTTCCTCAAGGCGGTCCATGCGGCCTTCCAGCCGCTCCTGCCCCTGGCGCAGCGCGCGCAACTCCGTGTTGGTCGCGTGGGCGTAGTGCTCGACCTGGATGGCGAGGTCGGTGATGCGGTCGTGTTCGGTGCGGCCGTCCGGCATGGGAACATCCCTGGGAAAACGGTGCATACTATAGGGTGAATTCAACGGGGAGTCGAATCATCCCTGCACCCGGTCTTCGCAGCCGATGCGGAAGGCGCCCCAATGCTTCCCCTTCACATAGATCGGCGCCGCGACATCCTTCATGGAGACCACCAGCCCTCCGCCCATGTCGCGGCGGTAGGTCTGGATCAGCACCGGCTGCCGGTTGCGGGCGGCGGCAAGGCCGGTGGCGTCGTCGAACATGCGGCGGTTGCGGCAGTGCGCGTTGTTCCAGTCCGGATCGTCCGGCCGCTGCGGTTCCGAATACTTGCTGTTGTGGGTCGGCAGGTAGCCGTTGCGGTCCACCGCCGCGCAGAAGGCGATCCGGCGATGCCGTGCCATCGCCCGGTCCTGGAGGTCGGCCAGCAGCTGGTCGCACAGCTCGGTGAAGGGCGCGGTGACTTGGGGCGGGTCGCTGCCGGGGACCGGCGTGTATTCGGCGGAGAAGAGCGCGTCGACGCCGATCCGGCCGCGGTCGATGGCCTCGTCGAACAGCCCGCCGATCGTCCGGGCGGTGTCCTGGGCCAGGGCCACCAGCTCCTGGTCCGCGGCGTTCCAGCGCGCGAGCGCCGCCGCCAGCCGGGTGGCGAAGTCCGCCGTCAGCGGGTCGAAGCGGACGTGCGCGATGTCGCGCTCGGTGGCCACGATGGTGCCCGTGGCGCGTCCCAGCCCGTCGATGTCCAGGCGGATGGCGTAGCCGTCGGCGCTGGCCAGCTGCACCTCGCGCACCTGGCAGCCGCCCATGGAGATGTTGTCGAGCCGGCTGTCGAAGGTCAGGCCGTCCACCTCCACGCGGGCGGCGACGTCCACGGCGACGCGGTCCTCCCGGCGGCGGTTGCCAAAGCGCGTGCCGCGCAGGCTGGCGGTGACGCGCCGCTTGATGCCGAAGATCTGCCGCACCAGCCCGGTCGCGTTCTCCCACAGCTCGCTGGCCTTCCGGGTCGACCGCTCGGCCGCCTGCGCCACGCGCTCGATGCTTTCATGCACGTTCTGCATGCTGGCGGCCATCTCGTCGGCGTTGTCCGCGATGTCGCGGGTGACGATGGCCTGCTCGCCGACCGATTCGGTGATGGAGGCGATGTCCTCCGTCACGGCGGTGACGCGCCCGGCGACCGCCTCGATGGCGGTGACCGTGCGGGCGATGGAGGCCTGCATGGCCTCGATCTGCATGCGGATGTCGCCGGTGGCGCTGTTGGTCTGGTCGGCCAGAGTCTTCACCTCGTTGGCGACGACGGCGAACCCCTTTCCGGCGTTGCCGGCGCGGGCCGCCTCGATGGAGGCGTTCAGCGCCAGCAGGCGGGTTTCCTTGGCGATCCGCTCGATCAGCGTGACGACGCTGCCGATCCGCTCCGACGCGGCGACCAGCGTCTGGGCCGAGGCCTGCGCCTCCTGCGAGCGGCCGGCGGCGCTGCGGGAGCTTTCGGTGGCGTGCTCCACCTTCGCGGTGATCTCGCTGAAGGACTCCGAAAGGCCGCGCGCGGCGAGCGCGATCAGGCGCGCGTTCATGTTCGTCTGCTCGGAGGCGTCGGTGACGCGTTCCCCCTCCGTCGCCACCTTGTTGGCGGCCCCCAGCACCTCGTCGGCGGCCCCCTCCATGCTGGCGGCGTTGTGGCGGACGAGGTCGACGGCCTCGCTCAGCTCCCGCTCGAAGCCCTCCGCGAACTCCTCCATCTCGGCGGACATGTCGGAGCTGGTCGCGGCGTGGTGGTAGACGGACAGCGCCAGTTCCGCCTCCATCAGCACCGCGCGGATCAGCGCCCCCACTTCGGCCGCCGCCTGGTCCCGGCCGAAGCGATGGCTGCGGATCACGTGGGCGGCCATGCGCTCCAGCAGCATGGAATAGCCGGCCATGTAGAATTTCGGCGCCACGCCGGCCTTCTGGTGGGCGTGGCCCAGCTTGCGCACGCGCTCCAGGTAGTCGGCGTCGAAGTTGGCGGCGAAGAAGGCGTCCCATTGCGCCCGGTGGGCACGCTGGATCGCCGCCACGCGGTCCGGATCGGACAGCAGGGCGGCGACGTCCGGCTGCTTCGCCATGAAGGCGTAGAAGGCGTCGATGGTCGTGTCGAGGACGGGGCCGAGCGCGGGCCCCAGCGTCCGCAGCGTCGCCTCCGTCCGCCCGTCGATGCGCCAGAGGTCGCGATCCAGGCCTTCCTGATCAGGACCTTGCCGATCCGGGCCCGCCGTCCGGGGCGGGGCGGATGGCGAAACGGCTGCGGTGGCGTGCATCAAGGCGTCCTTTTCGGCGATTGATCGCGCTTCATTGTCTCGCGAAATTAGTAATACAGCCTACGAACTTTTTCATCAGGAAGTCGGATGAATTGTTTCTACACCAGAGCGAGCGACCAAGTGCCGCATCGGGGCTGAGCCCACCTCCGTTGCATGGACGCTCAAGCCGCGCGGGGCAGGGGCTCGGGTTCGGAACAGCCCATGACCGGCGCGAGGAGCGCAGCCACGCCGCTGCGTTCCAGGATGCGGCGGACCCGGGGGGTGTGGTTTTCGAAGCCGACCCGGCCGCCCCGCTCCGCAACCAGGCTGCGCAGGGTCAGGAGCAGGCCGATACCGCAGGAATCGACGAAGTCGACGCCGGACAGGTCGATGCGCAGGCACCGGTGCGGCGTGTCCGCAATGTCGCGGACCATCGGACGCAGCCGCGGCAGGGCGGCGTAGTCGACCCGCCCCCGGAGGGCGACGCGCAGGCAGCGCCCGTCCGTGAGGGTAACCACCGTATGCAACGGGGCGGAGCGTCCTGGGGCGGAGCCTTGCGATGCCGGGTGCATCGGCCGGTGTCCTTCTGCGACCTTCGATGACGGCTTGGTGCCGCGTTGCGGGAGGGCCGGACAGGACCACGGAATGGCGGACGCTATCGTGGCGGATCGATTTCAAATTCGTGAATCCGCAAGCCGTGCGCTTTCTTGGACCTGTTGCGCTTTCTTGACAGGCGGGCCGCCGGGGCGACACTGTGCGTGCGTACGGCTGGGGTGCCCGCGATCCGGCGGGCTGAGACAACACCCATCGAACCTGATCTGGGTCATGCCAGCGAAGGGAGCCGACCGTTCGAGGGCACGCCCCCCAGGCTCCCATCCTCGCGCGGCGCCCCCCCGCCGGCCAGGAGGAGACGACCATGAGGCGGTTTCTGCCTTTGCTGTTCTGTGCGCCCCTTATTTGCGGGACCGTCTCGGCGCGGGCGGAATCCGTGTCGGTGCCGGTCCTGGTCCCGCTGACCGGCTTCCTATCGCTGGAGGGCACCAGCCAGCGCAACGGGGCGCTTCTGGCGTTGAAGAGCCCGCCGGCCGGCATCACCGCCGACGCGCCGGTGATCGACACCGGCACCTCCCCGGAGGCGGCGGTGACGGCGCTGGAGCGCGCGGCCGGCGGCCCGGTGACCGCGGTGGTCGCCAGCATGCTGGGCACGCAGATGCTGGCGATGCTTCCGCTGGCGGCGGAATACAAGCTGCCGCTCGTCACCGTGTCGGGCACCGCCAGCATCACGGAGCAGGGCAACCCCTGGGTCTTCCGCTTCTTCCCCGGCGACGCCGTAACCAAGGAGGCGCACGCCCGCTACGTCGTGGAGGAACTGGGCAAGAAGCGCCCGGCCCTGATCTACCAGACCACCGCCTACGGGCAGAGCGGCAAGGCGCACCTGGAGGCGGCCTTCAAGCGGCTGGGCGCCGATCTGGTGTTCGAGGAAGGTGTGGATCCCACCGCCAAGGATCTGCTGCCGGTCCTGACCAAGGCGCTGGCCGCCAAGCCGGACGTGCTGGTCCTGCACCTGCATTCCGCCCCCACCGCGCTGTTCATCCGCCAGGCGGCGGCCAGCGGCGTGCCGGTGCCGATCGTCGCCGGGTCCGCCATGCACCAGCCGAGCACCGCGGCCCTGCTGGAGCCCGCCGAACTGAAGGGCGTCTGCGCGGAGACCGCGGCCTCCCCCATCTCCGGCGGCAGCGCGGAGGTGGAGGCCTTCACCGCCGCCTACCGCGCCGCCTTCAACGCGGAGCCCGACGCCTTCGCGCTCGGCCAGTATGACGGCACGCGCATGGTGCTGGACGCGGTCAAGGCGGGCGCACGCTCGGCCGAGGATGTGCGCAAGGGCCTGTCCACGGGCACCCACCAGGGGCTCGCCATGACCTACAGGTCGGACGGCAAGGGCAACATGGCCCATTCGGCGGTGATCGTCTGCTACGACGGCGCGTCCCGCGTGCCGGCCATCGCGAAGCGCTACGACAACGTCACGGGCGTGGTGAAGTGAGGGGAGTGGGAGTGGTTGCGTTGGGTTGCCAGGTGGTGGCGCTGGGCCCCCCTCCCGACCTCCCCCCATCTTCGACGGGGGGAGGGGTTAAGTTCCCTCCCCCGCGAAGTGGGGGAGGGTTAGGGTGGGGGCCCGACGCGACCACCAAACCGCAACGGATCCACCCGTGACCACCCTCCAACTCCTCATCAACGGGCTGGCGCTGGGCGCCGCCTACGCGCTGGTCGCGCTGGGGTTCGTGCTGGTGCTGAACGCGACCTCCGCGGTGAATTTCGCGCAGGGCGATCTCGTCATGGCCGGCGGGCTGCTGGCGGTCGCGTTGGCGCCGCTGATTCCGTTGCCGGGGATCGCGCTGCTGCCGGTGGTGCTGGTCGCCATGGCGGCGCTCGGCCTTGTGCTGGCGCTGGCGGCCTACCTGCCGCTGCGGCGCAGCCCGCCGGTGGCGGTCTTCATCAGCACCATCGCCGTGGGGATCATCCTGCAGAACGGTGCCTCCGTCCTGTTCGGGCCGGAGCCGCGGGCGGCCCCGCCGCTGCTGTCCGGCGGAACGGTCGATCTCGGCGGGCTGGTGGTGGCGGAGCAGTCCCTGGCCATCATCGCGGTCGCGGGCCTGCTGATCGCCGGGCAGCAATGGCTGTTCGCGCGGACGCAGCTCGGCCGGCGGCTCCGCGCCACGGCCCAGGATCCGGAGATGGCGCGGGCCTGCGGCGTGCCGGTCACGGCGATGATCCTGGTCACCTTCGCGCTGGGCACCGCCTACGCCGGGGCGGCCGGGCTGCTGCTCGCCAACCGGTATTTCGTCACGCCGACGGCGGGCGGAGACCTGATCCTGAAGGCCTACATCGCGGTGACCATCGGCGGCTGGGGATCGGTCCCCGGGGCGGTGGTCGGGGCGCTGCTGATCGCGCTGTTCGAGGTGGGGGTGTCGTCGGTGCTCTCATACCCCGTGGCGCTTGGGCTGCTCTACGCCGCGCTGCTGGTCATCCTGCTGGCCCGGCCGCAGGGGCTGTTCGGGGAGGCGGCGCGGCGCCGTGCGTAGAGCATTGAAATTTGCCCCCACCCTGACCCTCCCCCGCTGGGCGGGGGAGGGGATTGGGGTCGCTGTGTTGGCGGCGTACGCGTTGCTGTACGCGTCGCCCTATGGGCTGCGCGTGCTGACGGTGGCGGGGGTGTACGCGCTGGCCGCCATCGGGTTCCAGATCGTGTTCGGGCTGGGCGGGGCCCTGTCGCTCGCCCATGGGGCGTTCTTCGGGGTTGGGGCCTACGCCACGGGCATCCTGGGCAGCCAGCTGGGCTGGACCTTCGCGGCGACCTTCCCGCTGTCCATCCTGGCGCCGTTCCTGCTGGCGCTGCTGGTCGGGCTGCCGGTGCTGCGGCTGGAGTCCCATTACTTCGCGCTGGCGACGCTGGGCATCGCGCAGGTCGTCCTGCTGCTGGCGGTCAACAGCCCCGGCCTGACCGGGGGCGCCAACGGGCTGCCGGGCGTGCCGGGAGTCCTGCTGTTCGGCTGGGCGGTGCCGCGTGGGTTGCCGCTGGCGGCGGTGGTCTGGGGCTTCGTGGCCGCGGGCGGTGCGCTGGCCTGGAGCCTGGCGCGCGGGCGCTGGGGTCGGGCGCTGACGCTGGTGCGGGACGACCCGCTGGCGGCGGGCACGCTGGGGCTCGACGTCGGGCGGCTGCGGCTGGGGGCCTTCGCGCTCAGCGCCGTCTATGCCGGGGCGGCCGGCGCGCTGTCCGTGCACACGCAGCGCGTGGTCTCGCCGGAGGTGCTGGAGTTCCCGGTCATGGTCTCCGTCCTGGCGATCGCCGTGGTCGGCGGGCGGGGGCGGGTGGCCGGGGCGGTCCTGGGCGCCGTGCTGCTGGTCCACCTGCCGGAGTGGTTCCGCTTCCTGGAGCGCAGCTACCTGATCGTCTACGGCGCGGCCCTGCTGGCGACCATCGTGCTGGCGCCGGAGGGGCTGACCGGCCTGCTCGACCGGCTGTTCCCGCCGCGCAAGCGGGTGCTTCCGGTGGCGAAAGCGCCCCCCGCGGTGGCAATCGAAGGCGGCCCGGTGCTGCTGGTCGAGGGGCTGCGAAAGTCCTTCGGCGGCGTGCGGGCGGTGGATGAGGTCTCATTGACGCTGGAGGCGGGCACAATCACCGGGTTGATCGGTCCCAACGGGTCTGGCAAAACGACGGTCATCAACCTGATCTCGGGCCTGGAGCGGCCAGATGCCGGGCGCATCCTCGTGGCCGGGCGCGACCTTGCCGGGAAACGGCCCGACCGCATCGCCCGGGCCGGGATCGCGCGCACCTTCCAGGCGGTCAGCCTGCCGGAGGGGGCCACGGTGCTGGAGGCGGTCGCCGCCGCCCGGCTGGAGCGCGACCGCGGTGTCGCGGCGGCGGAGGCGCACGCGCTCTGGGCGCTGGAGCGGCTGGGCGCGGCGGACCTCGCGCTGCGGCCCTGCGCCGACCTGCCGGCGGCGCTGCGCCGTCGCGTCGAGCTTGCCCGCGCGCTCGCGCGCCAGCCCGCGGTGCTGCTGCTCGACGAGCCGGCGGCGGGATTGACCGACGCGGAAAAGGCCGAGCTTGCCGGACACCTGCGGGCCATCGCCGCCGCTGGCACGGCGCTGCTGGTGGTGGAGCACGACATGGGCTTCCTGCTGCCGCTGGCGGGGCATGTGCTGTGCCTGGACCAGGGGCGCACGCTGTACGACGGCCCGCCCGCGGGCGTCCGCAGCGACGCGGCGGTGGTCGCCGCCTATCTGGGGGAGGACGCGCCGTGACCGTTCCGGTACCGGAACCGCTGTTGCGCATCGAGGGTTTGACCGCCGGCTATGGCGGGGCCGTGGCGGTGGACGGCCTGTCGCTGTCGCTCGCGGCGGGGGAGGCGGTGGCCCTGCTGGGGGCGAACGGGGCCGGCAAGTCCACGCTGCTGAAGGCGATCCTCGGCCTCGTGCCGCTGCGCGGCGGCGGGCTGTGGCTGGACGGGGAGGCGATCACGACCCTTACCCCGGAAAAGCGCGTCCGCCGCGGCCTCGGCTATGTGCCGGAGGGCCGGCGCGTCTTTCCCGGCATGAGCGTGCGCGACAACCTGGAGGTGGCGAGCCCGCTGGGGCGCGCCGCCCGCGCCGACGACCTGGAGCGGGTGTTCGCGCTGTTCCCCGATCTCGCCGGCAAGGCGGCGGAGCGGGCGTGGCGGCTGTCCGGCGGGCAGCAGCAGATGCTGGCGGTGGGACGCGCGCTGATGGGGCGGCCGCGCCTTCTCCTGCTGGACGAGCCCTCGCTCGGCCTGTCGCCGAAGCTGGCGGGCGAGGTCTTCGGCGCCGTGCGGTCCATCGCCGCCGCCGGCACGACGGTGCTGGTCGCCGAGCAGAGCGCCGCCCGCGCGCTGGCCGCCACCGGACGCGCCGTGCTGATGCGGCTGGGGCGCATCGTCCACGACGGGCCGGCCGACCGCCTGCCCGAAGACGCGCTGCGCGAGGCCTTTCTCGGCGGGTAAGAGATGGGGCCGCGGGCGGTTGCTCCGGGGTGGGTGAACTTTCTGGAGAAGCGCTCGTCTTCCGCTTGCCGATCCAGGCGTGCGGGGCTAGCTTCCCGCGGTGATTCGCCCCCCTGCAGGCCCCCAAGGATAGTTTCCACCATGACCGACACCGCCGCCGCCGTCGCGCTTTCCGCCCTTCTGCTGCTGGGGGCGACCGCCGCCCACGCCGCCGGGCCGCAGGTCGCGGAACTGGTGCCGGTCGACCCGCCGGTCATGTACTACCCGCTGCCGCCCAGCCGGACGCCCGCTCCCGCTCCCGCGGCCCCGGCGGCGCAGGCCCCGGCGGGACAGGCGCCCGCCGGTCAAGCACCCGCCGGTCAAGCACCCGCACCGGGGACCGCGCCCACGAAGTCCGGCCCGTCGGTGCTGGAGGACGGCTGGGAGGGCGGGCCGGCCAAGGACAAGGACGGCAAGTTCGCCTATTGCGCGATCGAGGGCCGCTTCGACACCGGTCACACGCTGATGGTCGCGCGCAACCCGAGGGGTGAGGTGAACCTGGGCATCGGCATCCCCGGCGCCGAGTTGCCGGGCGGGCAGCAGTGGAAGGTGAAGGTCTCCGTCGACGGCAAGCTGACGCGCGATCGCATCGCCGTGGCGCCGAAGCCGGACATGCTGGTCGTCCCCAACGGCAAGGACGACGAGCTGTACAACGCGATGATGAGCGGCAAGGAGCTGGTCTTCTCCTCCGACAGCGACCGCATCGTGTTCCAGCTGAAGGGCACCAAGAAGATCCTCGGCGACCTGAAGACCTGCGTGGACAAGGCGGGCGACGTGCCGCCGATGACCACCGCGTCCGGCACCGGCAAGGACGGCAAGGCCAAGGGGCCGGCGCTTCCGGCCGGGCTGGCCGACCTGCTGCGGGCCGCGGGCGTGCGCGACGCGCAGTCCGTTCCGCTCGACAACATCCCGAAGGAGGAGCGCCCGGCCGACCTCGCCTGGCGCATCGGCCCGATCATGGGCGGCATCAAGGAGCGGGTGGTCGGCGACGACGCCAAGCTGGCCGACCTGACCGAGGCCTATGTGGAGGCGATGAAGAAGCGGTGCGACGGCACCCATGCCGCCACGCTGAACCTGATGGAGGAGTTCCCCGGCCTGTCGCTGCGCACCGGCGCCATGGATTGCACCCTGAAGGAGGGCAACCTCCACGTCTCGCTGACCTTCTTCCTGTCGTCGGCGCACCTGTTCACGGTGCTGTTCCACGAATCTGCCGACGCGGACAAGGCGCTCGCCGACAAGGTCCGCGACAACCTGGCGGAGGTGCTGCGCAAGATCGCCTCCGCCCCGGCGCCCGCGGCCCAGGCGGGTGCCCCGGCAGCCACTCCGGCGACTGGATCGGAGAAGGCCAAGCCCTAAAGATCGGCTGGCGCTTCACCCGTGCGGTTGACGCGAGAGCGCTCCCGCACAGTTATGCAGTCATGCCCGACGACGTCACCGGAATCCGTGGGGCGGCGAGCGACGCCGCCAACGCCCTGCCCAACCTGTTGTCCAGCGAGCGGTCCGCCGCGTCGCTGACCCGGCAGAGCCTGCGCAACAGCACGCTCGCCGTCCTTCTGCTGGCCGCCGGCATCGGCGGCGTGATCGGGCTGGCGGTGGCCCTGCTGCACGAGGCGGTGGCCTGGGCGCAGGCGACCGCGTTCGATCTGCCGCACGGGCTCAACCTCAGCCAGGCGGTGGCGGGCGATCCCTGGCGCATCGCGCTGGTGCCCGTGGCGGGCGGGCTGCTGCTCGGCCTGCTGGTCAAGCTGGTGCGGCGCTGGCGGCCCAACGAGATCGTCGACCCGGTCGAGGCGAACGCGCTGTACGGCGGCAAGATGTCGCTGGTCGACAGCCTGCGCCTGACCCTGTCCACCCTGCTGTCCAACGGCTCCGGCGCCTCGGTCGGGATGGAGGCGGCCTACACCCAGGCGGGGTCCGGCCTCGCGTCGGTCGCCGGGCAGAGGCTGCACCTGCGCCGCGCCGACCTGCGCACGCTTGTCGGCTGCGGTGCCGCGGCGGCGATCGCCGCGGCCTACAACGCCCCGCTCGCCGGCGCCTTCTACGCGTTCGAGCTGGTGCTGGGCGGCTACACCATCGCGACGCTGGCCCCGGTCGGGGCGGCGGCGGTGACCGCCGTAGCGGTGGCGAATGGGCTGACCGACGGGGACATGCCGTTGCAGTTCGTCCGGCCCGTCGCGGTCGAGGGGCTGGATTACCTGGTCTGCGGCGTGCTGGGCTTCCTCGCCGGCTGGCTCAGCATCCTCGCCATGCAGTCGGTCACGGTGGCGGAGCGCGGATTCCGCGCCTTGCCCGTTCCGGTCTGGGCGCGCCCGGCGCTTGGCGGCCTCTGCCTCGGCGCGCTGGCGCTGGCCGTGCCGCGGGTGCTGGGCGCCGGCCCCGGCGCCGACCCGGCGCACGTCACCGACGGGCTGCAGGCCATGGCGATCCTGCTGCTCGCCAAGATCGTGGCGTCGGCCCTGTCGTTGGGCTCCGGCTTCCGCGGCGGGCTGTTCAGCGCGTCGCTCCTGCTGGGCGGGCTGTTCGGCGGCGTGCTGTACGGTGCCGTCGATGCCTATGTCCCGGGGCTCGGCATCGACCGGATGCTGCTGGTGCTGGTCGGCATGGGGTCGGTCGCCGCCGGCATCGTCGGCGCGCCGGTCACCATGGTGCTGCTGGTGCTGGAGGCGACGCAGGACTTCTGGGCGGCGTCGGGCGTCATGATCGGTGTGGTCGTCTCCACCACCGTGGTGCGGCAGGCCTTCGGCTATTCCTTCGCGACCTGGCGCTTCCACCTGCGCGGCGTGCCGATCCGCGGCGCCTACGACATCGGCTGGGTGGCGGAGCTGACCGCCCTGCGGCTGATGCGCGGCGACGCCAAGACCGTGCTGACGACCCAGACGGTGGACGCGCTGCGCCGGCTCTACCCCGTGGGCTCGGCCAAGCAGGTCTTCGCGGTGGAGCCCAGCGGCGCCTACGCCGGGGTGATCGACATGGACGCCGTGCACGATCCCTCCCTCGGCGAGGAGGCCGCGACCCGGCCGGTCGGCGAGCTGGCCCGGCACCCGGAGGCCTTCGTGCTGCCCGGCGACGACGTGCGCCGGGTGCTCCAGCGCTTCCACGAGTGCGAGGTGGAGGCGCTGCCGGTGCTGACCGCGCGCACCGACCGCCGCATCGCCGGCTACGTCACCGAGGCCTACGCCCTGCGCCGCTACAGCCAGGAGCTGGAGCGCCAGCGCGGCGAGGAACTGGGCGAGCGGAGCCTGTACGGCCGCGATTGAGGGGGGCGGGTGTCGGGGGCGGGTGTCGGGTTGCGCTTCGCTCCACCCGACCTACGAAACGGCCCTGTAGGTCGGGTGGAGCGAAGCGCAACCCGACATATTACTGGTCTTTCCCGTCCACGCCGAAGCTGAGATGGATGCCCAGCACCTCGGCGGCGATCTTGGCGACGGACAGGTCGATGGGCGGCGGGGCGACGTTGACGCCCTTGCGCAGGGCCTCCGTCACGATCTCCAGCACCTTCACGCGGGCGTACCATTTGGAGTTGGCGGGAACGGCGTGCCAGGGCGCGTTGTCGGTCGAGGTCTTCTCGAACATCGCCTCGATGGCCTTGGTGTAGTCGTCCCACTTGGCGCGGTTGCGCAGATCCTCCTCCGTCAGCTTCCAGCGCTTGTAGGGGTTGGTCAGCCGTTCCCGGAAGCGGTCGAGCTGCTCGTCCTGGGTGATGTGCATGAAGATCTTGATGATGCGGGCGCCGTCGTCGGTCAGCATCCGCTCGAATTGGACGATTTCGTCGTAGGCGCGCTTCCAGTCGTCCTTGTTGGCGAAGCCCTCCACCCGCTCCACCAGCACGCGGCCGTACCAGGACCGGTCGAAGACGGCGAAGGTGCCCGGCGCCGGCAGCTTGGTCCAGAAGCGGTAGAGGTAATGCTTGCCCTGCTCCTCCGCCGAGGGGGAGCCGATCGGCCAGACGTGGAAGCCGCGGGGGTCGAGCGGCTCGGTCAGGCGGCGGATGCAGCCGCCCTTGCCGGCGGCGTCCCAGCCTTCGAACACCAGGATGGCGCGGCGTTTCTCGTGCCAATAGGTCTGCTGGATGTGCAGCAGTTCCTTTTGCAGCTTGTCGAGGCGCTTCTCGTACTCCTCCTTGCTGGCGATGGTGGCCGCCTTGATGTCCAGCTTGTCGAGGCGGATCTTGCCGTTCCCGTTTCCCATTCCTGTCCCTTCCGCTGCGGCCATAGCGTAATCGATGGCGGAACCTTCGCGCCTCGCCGGGGTTGAGCGCGTGCGCACCGCCGGGCTTCCGTTGCCGCCGTTGAGCAATCCCATATGGGGGCTTTCGGCTTGTCAACGGCCGAGCCGGGCGGGCGTGCCACAGCCGACCACGAGGAACCCCGGATGGCCACCGCTGGACCGCGCATCTACAACCTGTTTCCCACCCTGATCGGCCCGGTACGCGACTGGGCGGGACACCTGCCGCGCATCCAGGGCATGGGATTCGACTGGCTGTTCCTGAACCCGATCCATTATCCGGGTTTCTCCGGCAGCCTGTACGCCGTGAAGGATTATTACCGGCTGCATGATCGGCTCCAAGGGAGTGCGCCGGAGCATCCGGACGAGTTGCTGCGCGGCTTTATCGCCGAGGCGCGGCGGCACGGCCAGTCGGTGATGCTCGACCTCGTCATCAACCACACGGCCAAGGACGCGCTGCTGGTCGGCGAGCATCCGGACTGGTACCGGCGCGACGGCAATGGGGAGCTGTACAGCCCGCGCGCCGTGGACCCGGTCGATCCGTCGCTGGTCACGGTGTGGGGCGACCTCGCCATGCTCGACTACGACAAGGCGGAGGCGCGGGCCGGGATGATCGAGTATTGGACGCACTACCTGCGCCACTACATCGGCCTGGGCGTGAAGGGCTTCCGCTGCGACGCCGCCTACCAGATCCCGGCCGATGTCTGGAAGGCGCTGATCGACGCGTCCCACGCCGTCGACCCGGAGGTGAAATTCTTCGCGGAGACGCTGGGCTGCACGGTGGAGCAGGTGCGCGACCTCTGCGGCGCCGGCTTCGACTTCCTGTTCAACAGCGCCAAGTGGTGGGACTTCAAGTCGGACTGGCTGCTCGACCAGTATGAGGAGTTCCGCTGGATCGCGCCCTCCATCGCCTTCCCGGAAAGCCACGACACCGACCGGCTGGCGGCGGAAGTCGGCAGCCAGGACACGGAGCGGCTGGCCGCCCAGCTGAAGATGCACTACCTGTTCGCCGCGTCCTTCTCCACCGGCGTGATGATGCCGGTGGGCTTCGAGTACGGCTTCACCCGCAAGCTGGACGTGGTCCACACCACGCCGGAGGACTGGGAAGAGCCGAAGCTCGACCTGACCGGCTTCATCGGCAAGGTCAACGCCATGAAGGCGGAGACCCCGGCGCTCAACGTCGAAGGGCCGCAGCGCCGCGTCACCGCACCGCACAACCCGGTGATCGGGCTGGTCCGCAGCACGCAGGGCTGGGCGAACGGGGATGGCGAGAGCTGCTCGGTCATGCTCATCAACCCCGACGAGTCGCAGGCGCACCCCATCGACCCCGGCCCGGTGCTGGCGCAGACCGGCGGCGGCTTCGCGGACTTCGAGGATGTGACCCCCGACGCCGAGCCCGTGCCCTTCGAGCCCGGCCGCGACCTGCGCCTGCGTCCGCTGGAGATGCGCGTCTTCCGCGCCCGCCCGGCGCAGCGCCGGCCCATCGAATTACAGCATCTGGGCGAGCAGGGGCCGCAGCACGACAAGGACTCGCGCGCCTGGATGGACGAGCTGGCGGCGCGGCGCGTCACCATCGAGAACGTCTATCCGGAGATCGAGGGCGGGCGCTTCGCGGTCAAGCGCGTGGTCGGCGACACGCTGGAGGTGTGGGCCGACATCTACACCGACGGCACCTTCGTGCTGGCCGCCCGCGTGATCTACCGGCCGGTGGACGAGGAGGCGTGGCGCGAGGTGCCCATGACCCTCTTCGACAACGACCGCTGGGTCGGCAAGGTGCCGCTGACCCGCAACACCCGCTACCAGTACAGCATCCTTGCCTGGCGCGACGTGTGGGAGAGCTGGCGCGCCGACTTCAAGAAGAAGCACGACGTCGGGATGGACGTCAGCCTGGAGCTGATCGAGGGCCGCCGCTTCGTCGAGCACGCCGTCGGCTTGAACGAGGGCGAAGGCCGGGCCGCGCTGGAGCGGGTGGTGGAGCGCATGAACACGCTCCAGGGGCCGGAGCTGATCGCCTACGCCCTGTCGGACGAGCCGCGCAAGGCCATGGCGCGGTATGGGGAGCGGCAGTACCTGTCGCGCTACGGCTGCGACCTGGAGGTCTATGTGGACCGCACGGCCGCGCGCTACTCCGCGTGGTTCGAGATCTTTCCGCGCTCCGCCTCGCCCGACCCGTCGCGGCCGGGCACCTTCGACGACGTCGCCAACATGCTGCCCTTCATCCGGGACATGGGCTTCGACGTGCTGTACTTCCCGCCGATCCACCCGATAGGCCGCAGCTTCCGCAAGGGGCGCAACAACACGCTGAATCCCGGCCCGAACGATCCCGGCGTGCCCTACGCCATCGGCGCGACCGAGGGCGGCCACACCGAGATCGACCCGATGATCGGCGACCACGAGGGCTTCCGCCGCCTCGTGAAGGAAGCCCGGCGGCACGGCATCGAGATCGCGCTGGACTTCGCGGTCCAGTGCTCCCCCGATCATCCCTGGATCAAGCAGCACCCGCAGTGGTTCTACTGGCGCCCGGACGGCACGATCCGCTACGCCGAGAACCCGCCGAAGAAGTACCAGGACATCGTCAACGTCAGCTTCTACCGCGAATCCTACCCGGACCTTTGGTACGCGCTGCGCGACGTGGTGCTGTTCTGGTGCGAGGAGGGGGTGCGCATCTTCCGCGTCGACAACCCGCACACCAAGCCCTTCCCCTTCTGGGAATGGATGATCCGCGAGGTGCAGGACCGCTACCCCGACGCGCTCTTCCTGGCGGAGGCCTTCACCCGGCCGAAGCTGATGAAGCGGCTGGCCAAGCTGGGCTTCACCCAGTCCTACAGCTACTTCACCTGGCGCAACACCAAGCCGGAGCTGACCGAGTATTTGACGGAGCTGACCCAGGGCGAGTCCAAGGACTACATGCAGCCCAACTTCTTCGCCAACACGCCGGACATCCTGCCGCCGATCCTGGTGCATGGCGGGCGGCCCGCGCACATGATGCGCGCGGTGCTGGCCTCCACCCTGTCCGGAGTCTACGGCCTCTACGCCCCGTATTTCGTCTGCGAGGCCGATCCCTACCCGGGCAAGGAGGAGTACAACCACTCCGAAAAATACGAGATCCGGCACTGGGACTGGAACAAGCCCGGCAACATCGTCGGCTACGTCAAGAAGCTGAACGAGATCCGGCGGGAGAACCCCGCGCTGCACCAGTTCACCAACCTGCGCTTCTACAACGCCTTCGACGACAACATCCTGCTCTACGGCAAGATGACCGAGGCGAAGGACAACGTGATCCTGATCGCCGTCAACCTCGACCCGCACAACGGCCACGGCGGCACCATCGAGATCCCCCTGTGGGAACTGGGCCTGCCCGACGGCGCCCACGTCCAGGTGGAGGACCTGTTCAGCGGCCACCGCTTCACCTGGATCGGCAAGTTCCAGCACGTCTGGCTCGACCCGCAGCAGAACCCCGCCGCCATCTGGCGCATCAGACCGCCGGGAGCGTGAGTCCGCCATCAGGTCCGTAGGTTGGGTGGAGCGCAGCGCAACCCAACAGCCACCACCATGGAAGCTGTGTTGGGTTGCGCTGACGCTCCACCCAACCTACGGCTCCAGACCTACAGCTGCACCTGGGTGCCCAGTTCCACCACGCGGTTGGGCGGGATCTTGAAGAAGTCCGTGGCGCTGACCGCGGTGCGGGACATCACGACGAACAGCTTCTCGCGCCACAGCGCCATGTGCGGGTTGATGCGCGGGATCAGCGTCTCGCGGCCCAGGAAGAAGGAGGTCGTCATCACGTCGAACTCCAGCCCGAAGGCCTTGCACAGCCGCAGCGCCTTGGGGATGTTCGGCTCCTGCGAGAAGCCGTAGCGCACGGTCAGGCGGTAGAAGCCCTCGGCCAAGCCTTCCAGCAGCACGCGGTCCTTGGCGGGCACGCGCGGCACGTCCTCCACCACCACGGTCAGGAAGACGATCCGCTCGTGCATCACCTGGTTGTGCTTCAGGTTGTGCAGCAGGGCCATCGGCACGGTGTCGGCGCCCGACGTCATGAAGACCGCGGTGCCCTTCACCCGCTGAATCTCGCCCGACTTCGCGTGGCGCTTGATGAAGCTGTCCAGCGGCAGCGATTCCTCGGCCAGCCGGTGCGCCAGCACGGCGCGGCCGCGGCGCCATGTCGACATCAATCCCAGGGCGGCGGCGGCGATGGCCAGGGGCACCCAGCCTCCGTGCGGGATCTTCACCGCGTTGGCGGCGAACAGCGACAGCTCCACGCTCAGGAACAGCGCCCCCAGCGTGATGCAGACCGGAACGCTCCAGCCCCAACGGCGATGGGCCACGACGAGGGCCAGGACGGTGGTGATGCACATGTCGCCGGTCACGGCGATGCCGTAGGCGGTGGCCAGCCGGCTGGAGGAGCCGAACCACACCACCAGGCCGATGATCGCGATCAGCAGGCCCCAGTTGGCGCGCGGAATGTAGATCTGGCCGCCTTCCTCGCTGGAGGTGTGGCGGATGTCCAGCCGTGGGCAGAGCCCCAGCTGCACCGCCTGCCGCGTCAGCGAGAACACGCCGGAGATCACCGCCTGGCTGGCGATGACGGCGGCGCAGGTGGACAGCAGGATCATGGGGTACAGGCCCCACTCCGGCACCAGCAGATAGAACGGGCTGCGCACGGCCTCCGGATCGCTCAGCAGCAGCGCGCATTGGCCGAGGTAGTTCAGCAGCAGCGACGGCAGCACGACCGTCAGCCACGCGACCTTGATCGGGTGGCGGCCGAAATGGCCCATGTCGGCGTACAGGGCCTCGCCACCGGTCACCGCCAGCACGACCGCGCCCAGCACCAGGAAGCCGACCCAGCCGTTGTTCTGGAAGAAGGCCACCCCGTAGGCCGGGTTGAGCGCCATCAGCACCCGCGGTTGCTGGACCAGCTCGATCAGGCCCAGGATGCCCAGCGTGACGAACCACACGACCATGATCGGGCCGAACAGCTTGCCGACCTTGTCGGTGCCGCGGCTCTGGATCGCGAACAGGGCGATCAGGATGCAGACGGTCACCGGCACCACGATGGATTCCAGCGCCGGCTCCGCGACCTCCAGCCCCTCCACGGCGCCCAGCACGGACACAGCCGGCGTGATCATGCCGTCGCCGTAGAACAGGGCAGCGCCGAACAGGCCCATGGCCATCAGGCCGGACAGGCGTCCGCTGGCGTCCGGGCGGCTGCTGGTGGCCAGCGCCAGCAGCGCCAGGATGCCGCCTTCGCCCTTGTTGTCCGCCCGCATGACGAACAGCACGTACTTCACGGTCACGATGATCACCAGCGCCCAGAACACCAGGGACATGATGCCCATGATGTTCTCCGGGGTGAGCGCCAGCCCGTGGTCGGGCGAGAAGCATTCGCGCAGCGTGTACAGCGGGCTGGTGCCGATGTCGCCATAGACGACGCCCAAGGCGCCGAGCGTGAGCGCGGCCAGCTTGCCCGTGTCGGGAGCGGCGGCTTTCAGGGGTGTTTCTGACATGGGAGGAAGGGGGCGAGGTCCGTTGGGGGTCCGATTCTGGACGAAGAAGCCTCAAGCAAAGCGCGTGATGCCGGGCGGCGGCGTGCGACCGGCCGAACCGTCATACGCGCTTCCGGGGGCCAATTCTAGCGCAAGCTGCGCCGCCCGTCCCGGGGCCGTTTCACCTGCGACGATGTGCGCTTCCCCCTGTATGCGGGCTACAGGGTGCCGAAGCTGCGCGCCAGCGACCCCGCGATCAGGTACCAGCCGTCGACCAGCACGAAGAAGATGATCTTGAAGGGAATCGCCACCATGGTCGGCGGCAGCATCATCATGCCCATGGACATCAGGATCGACGACACGACCATGTCGATGATCAGGAAGGGCAGGAACAGCAGGAACCCGATCTCGAAGGCGCGCTTGATCTCCGAGATCATGAAGGCCGGCACCAGCACCTGCAGCGGCGTCTGGCTCTCCTCCTGGACGTTCTCGATCCGCGCCATGTCCATGAACAGGCGCAGGTCCTTCTCGCCGGTGTGCTTCAGCATGAACTCGCGCAAGGGGGCGGCGGTCCGGCGGAACGCCTCCATCTCGTCGATGTCCTGGTTGATCAGCGGCTGGATGCCCTGGGTGTAGCAGCGCTCGAACACCGGGGCCATGACGAAGAAGGTCAGGAACATCGCCAGCGACATCATCACCGTGTTCGGCGGCACCTGCTGCACACCCAGCGCGGAGCGCAGGAAGGACAGCACGATGACGATGCGCGTGAAGGCGGTCATCATGATCAGGATCGACGGCGCCAGCGACAGCACCGTGATCAGCGCGATCATCTGGACGATGCGGCCGGTCGCGGTGCCGCCGGCGTCGCCCAGGTCGAAGGTCATGCTCTGGGCCAGGGCCGGGCCGGCCGCCAGGGCGCCGACGACGCCGACGGCCAGGGCCAGCGCGCCGGCGAGCGCGAGACGCTTGGGCCCGCTCATGGCCGGGGCTCCGTCGACTGGGCCGGTCCCGCGGCCTCGACCAGGGCGCCGCGGAAGCCGCCTCCCGGCCTGATGCCTCCATCCACCACCGTGTCGCCGAAGGCGCTCAGCAGCAGCAGATGCTCCTGGTCGTCGCGGCGCACCAGCACCAGCCGGCGCTTGCCGTCCAGCGGCAGCACCTCGACGACGCCCAGCCGGCGCTGGCGCGACGGGGTGGACACCAGCCCGCCGAACCCGACGCGGCGCATCACCCAGGCCACCACCATGATCAGCGCGATGACGAACAGCAGGGCGACGATGAAACGGATGTACTGATCGAGGTCCATGGGTCAGGACGGCTTCTTGTCGGATGTGGGCGCGGGGGAGGGCGGCGCGGCGGTGCGGCCATAGGCGGAGGCGGCGCGTTGGCGGGCGCTGTGCGGGTCCGGCCGGCCCTCGGCGGCGGCGGCCATCGTCTCGCGCTGGCGGGCCAGCGTCCCGGCCAGCGCGTCGAGCGCCGCGACCAGCGCCTGGAACTCCGCGCGCAGCGGCTCGGCCAGCGCGCCGCCGCGGTGGTCCTCGGCGGCGGCGCACAGCTCGGATACCCGCGACTCGAGCCCGGCCAGATCGATGGGCGCGCCGGCCTCCGCCTGGGCGCGCGCCTCGTCCAGGGCCGCGGAGACGGCGGCAATGTCGTGGAGGAGGGCAGGGGTCATGGCGCGGCCCCGACCGGTGCCTTCGCGCCGTCGTCCGATTCAGTGGACGGCGGCAGGGTGCCGTTGGCGCGGTAGACGTAGGCGAGGATCTCGGCCACCGCGGCGATCGCCTCGATGGGGATTTCGCTGTCGATGTCCACCGCCGACAGGACTTGCACGAGGTCGGCGTCCTCGCGCACCTTCACGCCGTTGGCGAAGGCCAGTTCCAGGATCTGGTCCGCGACATGGCCTTTCCCGGTGGCGACGATTCGCGGCAGGGACTGCGCGCCCGGCTCATACTTCAGCGCCACCGCAACGGGGCGGCGCGGGGGAGGGCGGTGGTTGGAGGACGGCGCGGACAAGGGATTCCTGCCGAATGGCCTAAGTCGTTGCGCGCATCCTGGAGGAACATGCTTAACGAAGCGTGAAGCCGTCTCGGTCGTTCCCCTGGGCCGTTCCCCCGGCCGGTCACTGGCCCTGCTGCTGCATCTGCTTCATGTGCTGCTGGTGCATGGCCTCGTGCTCCGGGCTGTTGTGGTCCATGGCGCCATGCTGCATGGGCTCGTGAGTCATGGCGGCGCCCTCCGGGCCCATGGCGGCGGCGCCCAGCACCGGCACCTCGACGGTCACCGGCGGGGCCTTGGCGAAGGTCAGGGTCACCGGGAAACGGCTGCCCTGGGTCAGCGGCTGCTTCAGGCCGAGCAGCATGACGTGCAGCCCGCCGGGGCGGAGCGTCACCGGCTCGCCGGGCGCCACCGCGATGGCGTCCACCGGCCGCATCTTCATGACGCCGTTGTCCATCTGGTGGGTGTGCAGTTCCGCCTTCTCCGCGATCGGGGTCTGGGCGGCGACGATGCGGTCGGGCTCCGTCCCGCCGTTGGTCACCACCATGAAGGCGCCGCCGTTGCGCGCCGACGGCGCGGCGGCCCGCGCCCAGGGGGCGGTCACCGACACGCCCCCGTCGGCGAGCGCCGGTGCGGCGGCGCAGGCCAGGGACAGGGCAAGGAAGGCGGCGAGGCGGGCGGGCTTGGTCATGGTGTATGTCTTCCGGGGCGTGGGTCTTCCGGGGTGCGTGCTGCGGCCGCAGATTAGCACGTTGAACCAGCCCGTCCAGGGCGAGTCCGGCCCTACGCATTCATCCTTCATTAACTTAAACAGCCGATGATCACCCTGACTTGGTGCATCCGGGCCATCGCAACCGCGCGGGGCCTGCAATCCGGAACAGGGCCATGGACCTCGGCAATCTCGGCCTCTTCAAGCTGATGTCGCGCAAGATGGACTGGCTGACCCAGCGCCAGCAGGTGCTGTCCCAGAACATCGCGAACGCGGACACGCCGGACTACAAGGGCATGGACCTGAAGCCCTTCACCTTCCGGGACGCGCTGTCCGACGGCCGCCGGCTGGAGACGACGGCGACCAACCCCATGCACCTGGCGGGCACCCGCGGTCCCGGCGGCCTGAACAAGGAGCAGCGGGTCCGCAACCCGTACGAGACGAAGCCGGACGGCAACAACGTCGTTCTTGAAGAGCAGATGATGAAGGTCGGGCAGACCGGCATGGACTACCAGACCATCACGAACCTCTACAAGAAGCAGGTCAACATGATCAAATCGGCGATCCGCGGCGGCGGCTGACGGCGCAACGGGACGGTTCGGGCTGAGGGAGGCGGGGCATGGACCTCTACAAATCGATGGCGGTGTCCGCGGCCGGCATGAAGGCCCAGGGGACGCGCCTGAAGGTCATCGCGGAGAACCTGGCCAACGCCAACACCACGGCAGAAACGCCGGGCGACCTGCCGTACCGGCGCAAGGTCGTCACTTTCCAGAACGCGCTCGACCGCCAGATGGGCGTGGACACGGTCCGCGTGGCGAAGATCGACGTGGACAAGAAGGACTTCGAGCGGCGCTACGACCCCTCGCACCCCTCGGCCGACGCCGACGGCTACGTCCTGATGCCGAACGTGAACACCGTCATCGAGGCGATGGACATGCGCGAGGCGCAGCGCACCTATGAGGCGAACCTGAGCGCCATCGACAGCGCCCGCCAGATGCTGTCGCGCACCATTGATATTCTCCGCGGCTGACGCCGCCGGTTCTGGTTTAGAGGAAGGAAGCCCGTCCCATGGTCAACCCCATCAACGCCGCGGCGGCCTACGCCAACACGGCCGCACGGACCAACGGTCCGGGCCTCGCCCCGCGCGACGGCGCCAGCTTCGGCGACGTGCTGGAGCAGACGGCCAAGGACGCCATCGGCACCATGAAGAACAGCGAGAAGATGTCCGCCATGGCGGCCGTCGGGCAGGCCGACCTGACCGACGTGGTCCAGGCCGTGACCAACGCCGAGATCACGCTGCAGACCGTCACCACCGTGCGCGACAAGGTGCTGAACGCCTACCAGGAAATCCTGCGCATGCCGATCTGACGGCTTGATGCGTTGCCTTTTCTCTCCCCAAAAGCCCCTCTCCCCTTGTGGGAGAGGGGTTGGGGTGAGGGGTAAACGCCGACTTCGCTTACGTTTCCGGCCTTCGGCCGCCCCCTCATCCCAACCCTTCTCCCACGGGGGGAGAAGGGCTTTTTGGAACCACACCGCTGCGCCGCCATGAACGAGACCGATGTCATCGAGCTGTGCCGCACCTCCATCGTCACGCTGGTGATCGTGGCGGGGCCGATCCTCGTCATCATGATGGGGGTGGGCACGGTCATCTCGGTCTTCCAGGCGGTGACGCAGATCAACGAGCAGACGCTGGCCATGGTGCCGAAGGTGCTGCTGGTCTTCGGCCTATCGATCCTGCTGGCGCCCTTCATGATGGGCGAGCTGCGCGCCTTCTTCGAGCATGAGATCGCCGACCGCATTGTCGCGATCGGCACGGGCGGCACCGGGGTGCCCAACGCGGGCAACCTGCCCGGCGGCGGCCTATCCGGCAGCGGCGGCGGATGAGCCTGCTCCAACAGTTCCTGGGGGCGCAGCTGTTCGTCTGGCTGCTGGTGTTCGCGCGCGTCGGAACGGCCTTCAGCGTGATGCCGACCATCGGCGACGCCTTCGTCTCCACCCGCACGCGCCTCCTCTTCTCGCTGGCCGTCAGCGCGCTGGTCGCCCCGGTGCTGCGCGACCGCATGCCGGGGATGCCGGGGGACGTCTTCCGCCTGCTGGTGCTGATGGTGGGGGAGATGGCGGTGGGCATCTTCCTCGGGACCGTGGCGCGGCTTCTGATGGGCGCGCTGGAGGTGGCGGGCACCATCATCGCCTTGCAGACCGGCCTGTCCAACGCGCAGATGTTCAACCCGGCCATGGCCACCCAGGGCTCGCTGCCGGGCGCGCTGATGGGCTGGCTGGGCCTGCTGCTGCTGTTCATCACCGACCTTCACCACCTGCTGATCATGGCGGTGGTTGACAGCTACGCCACCTTCCAGCCGGGCGGGGCCATCCCCATCGACGACATGGCCAACGTCGTCGGGCAGCTGGTGTCGAAGAGCTTCCTGCTCGGCGTGCAGATGTCGGCGCCCTTTCTCATCACCGGCATGCTGTTCGCGTTGGCGCTCGGCCTGCTGAACAAGCTGGCGCCGCAGATCCAGGTCTTCTTCCTGTTCACCTCCGTCCAGGTGGCGATCGGCCTGTTCATGTTCGCCCTGACGCTGGCGGCGATGATGATGTTCTGGCTGACCCACTTCGAATCGACCTTCGTCGATTTCCTGAGACCGACCTGACCGCGGGGAAACGCCGGTGTCCGAAGACGCGGATGACGCTTCCAAAACGGAAGACCCGACACAGAAGAAGCTCGACAAGGCCCACGAGGAAGGCCAGTGGCCGATGTCGCCGGAGGTCGCGAACTGGCTGCTGGTCGCCACCATGCTCGTCCTGCTGACGTCGTTCCTGCCGAAGACGCTGAAGGGGATGGTGCCGCGCCTGTCCTACTATTTCGAGAACGTCGACCAGTTCCCCATGGACCAAGCCTCCGTGGGGCTTCTGCTGCTCCGCGTCCTGAAGGACGCGCTGTGGGCGCTGTGGCTGCCCATCCTGCTACTGGGCATCGCCGGCATCGCCGCCACCATCGCCCAGAAGGGCTTCCACGTCTCCTGGGGCCTGGTCTCGCCCAAGTTCAGCAAGCTGAACCCGCTGCCCGGCCTGATGAACATGTTCAGCGCCCAGAAGGGCGTCGAGCTTCTGAAGAGCATGGCGAAGCTCGCGGTGGTCGGCGGCGTGGCCTACATGGCCCTCCAGCCGATGATGAGCAGCATCGAGCATTTCATCGGCATCGACATGATGCTGCTTCTGCGCGAGATGGACAGCCTCGCCTTCCGCCTGATCGTGGGCGTGCTGTCGGTCCTGACCGTGCTCGCCGCCGCCGACGTCTTCTGGCAGCGCTTCAGCTACAACAAGAAGATGCGCATGACCAAGCAGGAGGTGAAGGACGAGCACAAGAACGCCGAAGGCGACCCCCAGGTCAAGGGCCGCATCCGCCAGATCCGCATGGAGCGCGCCCGCAAGCGCATGATGGCCGCGGTCCCCACCGCGGACGTGGTGGTCACCAACCCGACCCACTTCGCCGTCGCGCTGAAATACGACTCCTCGTCCATGTCCGCGCCGATGGTCGTGGCCAAGGGCGCCGACGCCGTCGCCTTCCGGATCCGCGAAATCGCCAAGGAGAATGACGTTCCGGTGATGGAGAACCCCCCGCTCGCCCGTGCGCTCTATGCCGCATGCGATATCGACGAGGAGGTTCCGTCCGAGCACTATCGCGCCGTGGCGGAAGTCATTACCTATGTTTTCAAGCTGAAAGGGCGTTCGGTCCGGAACTGACGGCGGCCGGCGGCCTTTCAAAACGGCGGGGGACCGCACCGGATCGATCCGGCCGCGCTTTCCCCGTCTGTGGCGAACGGCAGACCCGGAGCTTTGGTGGACGACGCATCCTCTTCCTTCCTCGACGGCACCCGCGTCGAAAGCCCCGCCGAATGGGCGGGCCATACGCCGGAACGGTCCGGCGGGGTGCTTGCGACGGCCGCGCTGGCGGTTCTCATCCTTGCCGGCCTCGCCGCCATGGGCGCCGGGCTGGTGCTCGACCAGGATCCGGTCGGCTGGGTGGGCGTGGTGCTCGCGGTGCTGGGCATCGCCGGGCTCGTCCTGCGGCTCGGCCGCGCGCGGCAGCGGCTGTCCCACGTCGGCTCCCTCCTGGGCGGCGCGCTGGAAGGCGTGCCGGCCGGCCAGTTCGTCTGCGACGGCAACGGGCGCGCGGTCTTCGTGAACGCCGCCTTCCGCCGCCTGACCGGCTGGACCGAGGACGAATCGCCGATCCACGCGCTGGCGCGCCAGTTCGCCGCCGACGCGGACAGCGCGGGGGAGTTCCGGCGCCTGCTCGACCGCGTGCGCGGCGGGGCGGCCGGAACGGTGGAGCTTCCAGTCCCGACGGAGGGGCAGGGGGTGGAGTGGCGGCGCGTCCAGGCGCAGCCGATCGACGGCCATCCCGGCGCCATCCTCTGGCGCGTGGAGGACATCACCGCTCGGCGCGAGCTGGAGCAGGTGATGCAGCGCGAGCAGACGAAGCTCGCCGACTTCATGGACAACGCGCCGATCGGCTTCTTCTCGGTGGACCAGGACGGCCATTTCCTGTTCGTCAACGCGACCCTGGCGAAGTGGCTGGGCTGCACGCCGGGCGATCTCGTCGATGGCGGTGTCGGGGGCGCGCGCCGACTGCACGAGGTGCTGGCGAACCCGCCCGCCAACTCCGCCCCCTTCGACCTGTTGGAGGGCGGCGGGCTGGAGCAGCGCGGCGACGTCGCCATGCGCGGGCTGAACGGGCGGCGCTTCCAGGCCTCGGTCGCGCAGACGGTGGTGGTGGGGGACGACGGGCGCACGGTGCACACCCGCTCCGTCGTGCGCGACCTGACGCCGGAGCGCGAGTGGCAGGAGGCCCTGCGCCTGTCCGAACAGCGCTTCCAGCGCTTCTTCGAGGACGCGCCCATCGGCATCGCCCGCGTCGACGACGGCGGGCGTCTGGCGGAGTGCAACCAGGCCTTCCTGGCGCTGATCGGCACCGACGCCGGCAGCGTCATCGGCCGGCCCATCACCGACCTGTTCGTGCCGGCGGAGCGCGCGCCGGTGGCGGAGCGGCTGTCGGCCGTGCAGGGCGGCGCCGACCCGGCGACCCCGCTGGAGGTGCGCCTGTCCGGCGGGCGCGACCTCGTGGCCCAGCTCTACGCGCGGCGGCTCGACAGCCTGGCCGGCGGTGTGGGCGGTGACGGCGGCGCCGACCTCATGCTCCACTTCATCGACATGACGGAGCGCAAGGGGCTGGAGGCGCAGTTCGCCCAGTCGCAGAAGATGCAGGCGGTGGGCCAGCTGGCCGGCGGCGTGGCGCACGACTTCAACAACCTGCTGACCGCGATGATCGGCTTCTGCGACCTGCTTCTGCTGCGGCACAAGCCGGGCGACCAGTCCTTCAGCGACATCATGCAGATCAAGCAGAACGCCAACCGCGCCGCCAACCTTGTGCGGCAGCTGCTGGCCTTCTCGCGCCAGCAGACGCTCCAGCCGCGCATCCTCAGCGTCACCGACGTGCTGGCGGAACTGGCGAACCTGATGCGCCGCCTGATCGGCGAGAACATCGAGCTGAAGATGCTGCACGGCCGCGACATCGGCTTCGTGAAGGTGGACCAGAACCAGCTGGAGCAGGTGATCATCAACCTCGTGGTCAACGCGCGCGACGCCATGGCCGGCGGCGGGCGGCTGACCATCGTCACCTCCAACCACACGGTCGACCAACCGCTGCGCCGGGAGCACGAGACGATCCCGGCCGGCGACTACGTCTCCATCGAGGTCATCGACACCGGCTGCGGCATCCCCAAGGAGAACCTCCAGCGCATTTTCGAGCCCTTCTTCTCGACCAAGGAGGTCGGGTCGGGCACCGGGCTGGGGCTGTCCACCGTCTACGGCATCGTGCGGCAGACCGGCGGCTTCGTGCTGGTGGAGTCGGTGGTGGGCGAGGGGACGACCTTCACCATCCTGCTGCCGCGCCACCAGGGCGAGGCCAAGCGCCCCGACCAGGGCGAACCGCGGGAGCGCCGCGGCAGCGACCTGACCGGCTCCGGCACCATCCTGCTGGTGGAGGACGAGGACGCGGTGCGCGTCTTCTCCGCCCGCGCGCTGCGCAACAAGGGCTATCAGGTGCTGGAGGCCAAGAACGGCGAGGCGGCGCTTCAGCAGATCGGGGCGGACGGCACCGGCATCGACCTGCTGATCACCGACGTGGTGATGCCGCAGATGGACGGCCCGACGCTGGCCCGCCACGTGCGGCAGAAGCGCGCGGACATGCGCGTGATCTTCATCTCCGGCTACGCCGAGGACCGCCTGGGCGACATCGACGGCGTCGAGGTCGCCCACTTCCTGCCCAAACCCTTCTCCCTGAAGCAGCTGGCCTCCAAGGTGAAGGAGGTCATGCGGGAGGGGAAGTGACCGCCCGCGTCCCCGCAGCCCCGTAGGTTGGGTGCAGCGCCAGCGGAACCCAACACACGCGGCGTGGAGACCGGTGTTGGGTTGCGCTTCGCTCCACCCGACCTACTGGGCTACGCGCCCGGCGACACCCGCCACGCGTGATACGGCCAAACCTCCGTCCCGGGCACCGCGACCGGCTCCCAGCCGGCGCGGCCCGCGCCGATTTCCCGGTCGGACAGCACCAGGGCCCCCGGCGCCAGGAACGGCTCGACCAGCCCGCCGATCCAGGCGCGGATGCCGTCCTCGTCCTCCTCCTTGGCGCTGCCGATGTCGGCGTGCGCGAACCGCACGGCACCCCGGTACCGCTCCGCCGCCGCGGGCAGGGTTTCGCGGAAGTCGCCCAGGAACAGCCGGTCCGCGTCGGGCCGGAGGTCGGCCGGAACCCGCGCCCACATGTCGAACACCAGGATGTTCCGGGGCGGGAACAGGTGGCGCAAATGATCGTAGGTCCGGCCCTTGCCGAGTCCGATCTCCATCACCATACCATGGGTCCCGTCGACGCATCCCGCCGCCCACCCCAGCGCCGTGCGCTGGGCCGTCAGCCGGTCGATCATGCGGTCGAGGGTGGACCGTTCAACCTTCATCCCACTCCCTCCGAGCCCTGTTCCGCGGCCTTTCCCGTGGAGAGGCGCGAAGGGGCCGGACATGGTGCGCGCACCGTCGCCGCACCAGCCGCTTAGCACCTTCGGCAGAGAGAACGTTTGATGAACTTTTGCCTTTGCCGATGAGAACGGAACTGGTACAATGCACGTCATAGCAAGACCGTTGGCCCAGGGCCGAAGATGTGATCTAACAAGGGGAGACGGGCATGTCGTCCGCACAGCTTCGTTTGGTCGAGAAGGATTCCATGGATAAGCAAAAGGCCCTGGACGCCGCGCTGGCGCAGATCGAGCGCGCCTTTGGCAAGGGCTCGATCATGAAGCTCGGCGCCCGCGAGAACACGGTCGAGACGGAGGTCGTTTCCACCGGCTCGCTCGGCCTCGACATCGCGCTGGGCATCGGCGGCCTGCCGCGCGGCCGCATCATCGAGATCTACGGGCCGGAAAGCTCGGGCAAGACGACGCTGGCCCTGCACGCCATCGCCCAGGCCCAGAAGGGCGGCGGCACCTGCGCCTTCGTGGACGCGGAGCACGCGCTCGACCCGTCCTACGCCCGCAAGCTGGGCGTGAACGTGGACGAGCTGCTGATCTCCCAGCCCGACGCCGGCGAGCAGGCGCTGGAGATCGCCGACACGCTGGTGCGCTCCGGCGCCATCGACGTGCTGGTGGTCGACTCGGTCGCCGCGCTCGTGCCGCGCGCCGAGCTGGAAGGCGAGATGGGCGACAGCCACGTCGGCCTGCACGCCCGCCTGATGAGCCAGGCGCTGCGCAAGCTGACCGGCTCCATCGCCAAGTCGAACTGCCTGGTGATCTTCATCAACCAAATCCGCCTGAAGATCGGCGTGATGTTCGGCAACCCGGAGACGACCACGGGCGGCAACGCGCTGAAGTTCTACGCCTCCGTTCGCCTGGACATCCGCCGCATCGGCTCCATCAAGGACCGTGAGACGGTGGTGGGCAACCAGACCCGCGTGAAGGTGGTGAAGAACAAGATGGCCCCGCCGTTCCGCGTGGTCGAGTTCGACATCATGTACGGCGAGGGCGTCTCCAAGGTGGGCGAGCTGCTCGACCTCGGCATCCAGGCCGGCGTGGTGGAGAAGTCGGGCGCCTGGTTCAGCTACGATGGCACCCGCATCGGCCAGGGCCGCGAGAACGCCAAGACCTACCTGCGCAACAACCCGGCCACGGCCGACGCCATCGAGGCCAAGATCCGCGGCAACGCCGGCCTCGTCGCCGACGCCATGATGGGCACCCCGGAAACCGACGGCGACGCCGCCACCCCGGAGTGATCCACGGCGGTTAAGCGCTGACGAACGAAGCCCCTTCCCGGTCCGCCGGGGAGGGGTTTTTCGTTGCGCTTCCTCGCCGCACGCCGACCGGGCCATCTTGTCCGAAAGCGCGAAAAACCCTACATTCAGGCTTGGCGGACGGGTGTTCCAGCACCCGCCCGCCGGCCCGGTCCTAGCGGTTCAGGAGATCAAGCGCCAGCTTGATCGCCGTCAACAGCAGGATCAGGAGTTCGAGGATCCTTTTCATCCTACGAGCCTCCTAGTGAGCGGCGGGGCGGTGGCCCATTCCACCGCCCGTCCGCACCGCCGATGAAGCAAGAAGAATGCGCCCTGTCCACGCGGCCAGACGCCGCGTCGACGCATTGCGATGGCCGCCCCGCGGCGGCGCGCCGCAATGCCCGCATCGCTGGCAGTCTGTGGACAGCCACACCAAGTCACGCTAAAAGCACGTTTCGGCCGCGAAAAGGCCGCGCCGCCGACCATCGCCGACGACCGTAGCCGGAGCCTGGACACGCCTATGAAGACCGCCAACGACATCCGCCGCACGTTCCTGGACTATTTCGCGAAGAACGGCCACCAGATCGTGGAGTCGTCGCCGCTGGTTCCGCGCAACGACCCGACGCTGATGTTCACGAACGCCGGCATGGTGCAGTTCAAGAACGTCTTCACCGGCGCGGAGCAGCGGCCGTACAAGCGTGCGACCACCTCGCAGAAGTGCGTGCGGGCGGGCGGCAAGCACAACGACCTGGACAACGTCGGCTACACGGCGCGCCACCACACCTTCTTCGAGATGCTCGGCAACTTCTCCTTCGGCGACTACTTCAAGGACGACGCCATCGCGTTCGCCTGGAACCTCGTCACCAAGGAGTTCGGGCTTCCGGCCGACAAGCTGATGGTCACCGTCCACACCTCCGACGAGGAGGCCGCGGGCATCTGGCGCAAGGTCGCCGGCCTGTCGGACGACAAGATCATCCGCATCCCGACCGATGACAATTTCTGGCGCATGGGCGACACCGGCCCCTGCGGTCCCTGCTCGGAGATTTTCTACGACCACGGCCCGCACATCGCCGGTGGTCCTCCGGGCTCGCCCGACCAGGACGGCGACCGCTTCATTGAGATCTGGAACCTCGTGTTCATGCAGTATGAGCAGCGCGGGCCGAACGACCTGATCGCGCTGCCCAAGCCGTCCATCGACACCGGCATGGGGCTGGAGCGTCTGGCGGCCGTGCTGCAGGGCAAGCACGACAACTACGACATCGACCTGATGCGCGCGCTGATCATGGCGTCGGCCGAGGGCACCGGCACCTCGCCGGACGGCGCGCACGCCGTGTCGCACCGGGTCATCGCCGACCACCTGCGCTCCTGCTCCTTCCTGATCGCCGACGGCGTGCTGCCGTCGAACGAGGGCCGCGGCTACGTGCTGCGCCGCATCATGCGCCGCGCCATGCGCCACGCCCACATGATCGGCGCGCGCGAGCCGCTGATGCACCGCCTCGTCCCGGCGCTGATCCAGCAGATGGGCGATGCGTACCCGGAGCTGAACCGCGCCCGCGCGCTGATCGTCGAGACGCTGAAGCTGGAGGAGACCCGCTTCAAGCAGACGCTGGAGCGCGGCCTGCGCCTGCTGGAGGACGAGGTCGGTCGCCTGGGCGAGGGGCAGCCGCTGCCCGGCGACATCGCCTTCAAGCTCTACGACACCTACGGTTTCCCGCTGGACCTGACCCAGGACGTGCTGCGCACCCAGGGCCGCCCGGTGGACGAGGACGGCTTCAAGGCCGCCATGGACGAGCAGCGCCGCAAGGCGCGCGAGTCCTGGGCGGGCTCGGGCGAGGCCGCGACCGAGACGCTGTGGTACGAGCTGAAGGACGAACTGGGCGCCACGGAGTTCTTCGGCTACGACACCGAGGTCGCCGAGGGCAAGGTGACCGCCATCGTGAAGGGTGGCGCCCGCGTGGAGCAGGCGGCGCTCGGCGAGGAGGTCATGGTCATCGTCAACCAGACCCCCTTCTACGGCGAGTCGGGCGGTCAGGTCGGCGACTCCGGCGTGATCTTCTCCGCCGAAGGCACCGAATTCGCCGTCTCCGACACGCAGAAAAAGCTGGGTGCGGTCTGGGCGCACATCGGTACCGTCACCAAGGGCACGCTGAAGGTCGGCGACGTGGTGGAACTGCGCGTGGACACGGAGCGCCGCTCGGCCATCCGCGCCAACCACTCCGCCACCCACCTGCTGCACGAGGCGCTGCGCCACCGCCTGGGCGAGCACGTCACGCAGAAGGGCTCGCTGGTCTCGTCGGAACGCCTGCGCTTCGACATCAGCCAGCCGGTCGGCCTGACCCAGGACGACATCGCCGCGGTGGAGGACGAGGTCAACCGCCGCATCCTCGCCAACAGCGAGGTGGTCACCCGCCTGATGTCCCCGGACGAGGCGCGCCAGATGGGCGCCATGGCCCTGTTCGGCGAGAAGTACGGCGACGAGGTGCGCGTCGTCTCCATGGGCGGCCCGCACGGCGAGCTTGACCGCGACTACTCCATCGAACTGTGCGGCGGCACCCACGTCCGCCGCACCGGCGACATCGGCCTGCTGAAGATCGTCGCCGAGGGCGCGGTCGCCGCCGGCGTGCGCCGCATCGAGGCGCTGACCGGCACCGGCGCCAAGGCCTGGCTCTCGGATCGCGATCACCTGCTGACCGAGGCGGCCTCCGTCCTCAAGGTCCGTCCGGAGGAGGTGCCGACCCGCCTCGCCGCCCTGGTGGACGAGCGCAAGAAGATGGAGCGGGAGCTGGCCGAACTCCGCCGTCAGGTCGCTATGGGCGGCGGTGCGAAGGCCGACGGCGGCGGCGAGGCCAAGGACATCGCCGGCGTGAAATACGCCGCGCGCGTCGTGGACGGCCTGCCGGCCAAGGACCTGAAGCCGATGGCCGACGAGCTGAAGAAGCAGGTCGGCTCCGGCGTCGTCGTCCTGATCGCCTCCAACGAGGGCAAGGCCTCCATCGTCGTCGGCGTCACCGACGACCTGACGGCGAAGCTCAGCGCCGTGGACCTCGTCCGCGTCGGTGCGGAGGCCCTGGGCGGCAAGGGCGGCGGCGGCCGGCCGGACATGGCCCAGGCCGGCGGCCCGGACGCGTCGCTGGCGCCCGCCGCGGTCGAAGCGATCGAAAAGGCCGTCGCGTCGAAAGTTGCGTCGTAAGGGTAATCACCTGCTACGTCGTGTCGCAACCGGTTTCGGTTGCAACCGCTTGGCCTCCCGGGCCGGGACATTTACCTTCATATGCGGAGGAAATGCCCGGCCAGGGGGTGCGCGATGCCGTACATCATCTGGCGGAGCAGGATGAGCGTCGGGATCGAGCGGATCGACGAAGATCACAAACAAATGATCCGCTGCGTGAACGACCTGGACCAAGCGATCAACCAGGCGACCTACGATCCCCGGTTGACCGCCCAAACCCTGCTGCGCCTGTGCGAATACACGAAGTCCCATTTCGACCGCGAGGAGAAGTTGATGCTCGCCGTCGAATACCCGGACTATGCCGTCCACAAGCTGCAACACGACACCGCCCGTCGTGCGTTGCAGGACATCTGCGAAGAGTTCATGGAGGAGCCGGCGAAGATGGTCGCCGAGCGCATCTACAAGTTCGCCGCGGAATGGCTCGTCCAGCACATCCTCATGGCGGATATGAAGATGGTTCCTCATATCGTCGGGCCGAGCGCTCTGGCGAAGACGGCGTGACGGCAGGACGGAGCGCCGAGTTCCGGATCGTAACGCCCGGCTGGTCGGGGATGCCGTAGCGCCGGTATTCGCGCGCCAGCCGCCCGGTCAGCGCGAGTCCCAGCAGGCGGTAGTCGGCCAGCAGGGAGGCGACCGGCGCCTCCAGCGTCTTCGGCCGGTTGCGCTCCACCAGGAAATGCCCCAGCCACGCCGCGCCATAGCCCACCAGCGGGGCGGCGAGCAGCGCGCGCGGGTCGCGCCGCAGCAGCCCGGCCGCCAGCAGGGCGGTGGCCGCCGCCGTGCCGGTGACGTGCAGCGCGCGGTTCACCGGGTGCCGGTGCTGCTCCAGATACTCCGGCCAGAAATTGCGATCACTCATGCGACGCCTCCCTTGGGCTACGGAACGCCGTGCCCGGTCCGGCGGTTCCGTCTTGCGCGACGCACCCACTGCTGGAAGGATGCGGGCACCCTCCAACCAACCCAGCGGAACCGACTGGCATGCGCTTCACCGGCACCGAGTCCTACGTCGCCACCGAGGATCTGATGGTCGCGGTCAACGCCGCCATCACGCTGCAGCGCCCGCTGCTGGTTAAGGGGGAGCCCGGCACCGGCAAGACCGTGCTGGCGCAGGAGATCGCCCGGTCGCTGAACAAGCCGCTGCTCGCCTGGCACATCAAGTCCACGACCAAGGCGCAGCAGGGGCTGTACGAATACGACGCGGTCAGCCGCCTGCGCGACAGCCAGCTGGGCGAGGAGCGGGTGCACGACATCGGCAACTACATCGTGCGCGGCAAGCTGTGGGAGGCGTTCGAGGCCCCGGACGCGCCCGTCCTGCTGATCGACGAGATCGACAAGGCCGACATCGAGTTCCCCAACGACCTTCTGCTCGAACTCGACCGCATGGAGTTCCACGTCTACGAGACGCGGCAGACCGTCAAGGCGGCGCAGCGCCCGATCGTCATCATCACCTCCAACAACGAGAAGGAGCTGCCGGACGCTTTCCTGCGCCGCTGCTTCTTCCACTACATCCGCTTCCCCGACCGCGAGACGATGGAGCGGATCGTCGAGGTCCATTACCCGAACCTGAAGCGCGACCTGCTGCGCGAGGCGATGTCGCTCTTCTACGCGCTCCGCGACGTGCCGGGCCTGAAGAAGAAGCCCTCCACGTCCGAGCTTCTGGACTGGTTCAAGCTGCTGATGGTCGAGGACGTGGACCCGGAAACGCTGCGCGCCAAGGACGCCCGCACCCTGATCCCGCCGCTCTGCGGCGCCCTGCTGAAGAATGAGCAGGACGTGCATCTGCTGGAACGGCTGGCCTTCCTGGCGAAGCGCGACGGACGGTGACGCCAAGGGGGGCCGGAACGCCGGCCCCCATTCGCTCGCCCTACGGCGCGATGAACACGCTCTGGTGCCGGCCGACCTCGCCGGAGGCCTCGTCCGTCGCCACGACGGTCACGTCGGTCGAGCCCGAGGCCACCGTCCCGCGCGGCACGCGGACGAAGATGCGGTAGGTCGCCACCGAGTCCGGCTCCGCCCGCAGCGACAGGGCCGGGCCGGACTGGCCGTCCACGCTGGCGACCGACAGCTCCGCGTTCTTCAGCCCGTCCACCGACAGGCGGTAGGAGCGCGCGCCGTGCGTCTTGTTGAGGATCTTGATGGTGTAGGCGTTCTGCACGTCGCCGTTCGACAGGGCGACGTAGAGCGGCGCGCGGTCGCGCAGCACGCTGACGTCCAGGTTCGGGCGCAGCGCCAGCGACACCACCATCATGCCCGCCACCACCAGCATGATCAGGGCGTAGATCACCGTTCGCGGGCGGATCAGCCGGACGGGCGCCGACTGCCCCTCGGCCTTGGCGACCTGGTTGGAGCGGGTGTCGAACAGCACCAGGTCGCCCGGCCGGCCGATCTGCGCCATCACCTCGTTGCAGGCGTCGACGCACAGGCCGCAGCCGATGCAGGAGATCTGCTGCCCCCGGCGGATGTCGGTGCCCGTCGGGCAGACGTGGACGCACAGCTTGCAGTCGATGCAATCGCCGTGGCCCTCCGCCGTCCGCTCCTCCCAGCTCTGCGACTTGCGCAGCGGCGCGCGGCCCTCGCCGCGCCAGTCCTGGTAGGTGACGATGTGGGTGTCCTCGTCCACCATGGCCGCCTGGAAGCTGCGCCAGGGGCAGACGTAGATGCAGATCTGCTCCCGCGCCCAGCCGGCGAAGAAGTAGGTCGTGGCGGTGAACAGGCCGGCGAAGGCCACCACGCTCCGCGACACCTCGCCCGTCACGATCTCCCGCAGCAGGGTCGGCGCGTCGTTGAAGTAGAAGATCCAGGCGCCGCCGGTGACCAGGCTGATCAGCACCCACACCGCGTGCTTGGACGCCTTCCGGGCCAGCTTGTGCGCGGACATCGGCGCCTTGTCCAGGCGGATGCGTTCGGTCCGCGGGCCTTCCAGCTTGCGCTCCACCCACAGGAACAGGTCGGTCCAGACCGTCTGCGGGCAGGCGTAGCCGCACCAGACGCGGCCGAACAGGGTGGTGGCGAAGAAGATGCCGAAGGCGCCGATGATCAGCAGGCCGGTCAGGTAATAGACCTCCTGCGGCCAGATCTCGATCCAGAAGAAGTAGGCGCGGCGGCCGACCATGTCGACCAGCACCGCTTGGTCCGGAATGCCCGGCCCGCGGTCCCAACGGATCCACGGCGTGACGTAGTAGATGCCCAGCAGGATCACCAGGGCCAGCCACTTCAGCCGGCGGAACCGGCCGTGGACATCGGCGGGGTAGACCTTCGGGCGCTGGACGAACCACCGCTGTCCCGGCTCTTCGGCGGCGGTTGCGGCGGGATTGTGGGGCATGAGGGACATGGTTTGCGACCTCGCGCTGACGCGGCTGCCAACCTAACCCCCCCTTTTTAAGCTTTCGGTGATGTAGTCACATTGCGCGATGTCAAACGGTCGCGGTTCTTTTCCGGACAAGATGCCGCGGACGGGGGGCGCCGCCCGCGGCCGCTCGGGTCATTGCAGGCTGTCGAGCGCGTTCTGCGCCTCGCGGAGCTTCTTCTGGGCGTCCAGAAGCTTGACCTGCTGCTCGATCAGGTCGACCTGCGCCTTGGTCTGGTCGACCGGGGCGCTTGCCCGCTCCTTGCGGAAGTCCAGCGCCTGCTTGGTGGCGTCGTTGAAGGCGGAGGCGGCGCCGTCGCCGGTGGCGTTGGTCTTGTAGGACACCTTGATCGGCGCTCCGGCCGAGGTGAAATCGGCGGTCAGCGTGTTCGTCGCGAACATGCCGTTGTGCAGCGGCAGGATGCCGTAGACGCCGAGCTGCGGCGCATCGTACATCGCGTCCAGAAGGACACCGCCCTTGCCGTTGCCGCACAGGTCCGACCGGCACACGGTAAGCCGTCCCCGGGCGGGCATGCGGTAGACTAGGCCTTTGGTCGTCAAAGGCGGATCGGCTGGCGTCTGGGCCTTGCCCTCCAGCGGAACGGTCGTGAGCGACGCCTTCAGGATCAGGCCCGTCGGCACCACGTGCTCGCGATCGTCGTCAAGCATCCTCTTCGTAGTCGAGCCGCCATCGCCGGCTGGCAACATCTCCTGGTTGAACCAACGGGCCAGCAGGGAGGATGGCGGAAGCAATTCGACGGTCGGGTTGTTCCGCGTGATCCGGGGCAGCTCTTTGTCTTCCGCGACGACGACGATGGCGTTGACCGCCGCCAAGGCGTTCTCCGTTTCCTCCACATCCTTGCGGGCGGCGTCGCGGCGCTTCATCAAGCGCTGGATCGTATCGGCTTCGTTGGGCGTCCCACCCTTGGCGCTCTCCACCGCGGCCCTGCGCTGGGCCAACTCCGCCTCGATCTGGACGACGTTTGACTTCTGCTTTTCGAGAGAGGCGACAAGCTTCGGCTTCTGCAGCGTCGCGGTGCGAACGCTGTTTGGACAAAGCGGGGGAAGCTTGTCGACGCCTTTGGTTTTCGGATCGACGTTCTTTTTCAGCTCGAGGGTGCGAACTCCCCGCGGAACTTGCAGAACGCCGGGTCCCAGCACGCCCCCGGGCACCAAGGTCATTTTTGCGATGTTGATGACACCCGACAGCGTCTTGCTGAGGATTTGCGCGGACTGGTCGTCGAGCGTCGAGTTCACGCTCTTCAGGGTGCCGTTCGGATACAGCTCGACGACGATGTCCGTGGCCTTGGACATGCCGCCAAGGTCCTTGTAATCGATGGAGTAGGTGGCCGACGGGTCGGGGACGAACTGTTGGGTGGCGTCCACCTTGAGCGAGAAGGCGACGTCATATGTGTTGCCGACGGTCTCGCACCGGATGATCTCCCGTGTGATGACCAGCTCGAGTTGGTTCTGCGGCAGCTGGTAGACGATGCCGGGCGGAGCCACCGACGCCGGGGTCACCGGAGCGACCGTCAGGTCGGTCGAGCATCCGGCAACAGCCAGCGCGGAGAGCCCAAGCGCGCCCGCTTTCGTTGAACACAATCGCATGTCCAATCCTCCTTCCTGGCCGTTAATGGCGCTATGCTCGCCATTGGAGAGAAACGGGAAGGAGGATATCCCATAAGGTGCCGATAATAATAGGCGTTACCAGCAATATGCGAGTCTGTCTATGCGCGCGGGCGGAACCGCGCGTCACACCCCGTCGCCACGCAGTTCCGCCAGACCGTCCTCGTAGGCGCGGTCGAACAGGGCCTCCAGCCGGGGGTTGATCCCGCGCAGGCCGGTGACGACCGCGTGGGCCCACTCGAAATACTCGACCTTGCGGGTCAGGGGCCAGTCGGCGGGCGGGCTGTAGGCCATGGAGCGCAGGTTCGACACCTTGTCGGCCAGCTTCACCAACTTCGCGCGGGACGAGGCGGTGGGGGCGGTGTCGATCTGCCGCTGCTTGCGCTCGGCCTTGCGCAGGCGCTTGTCGTCGGTCGTCTCGGCCACCACGCTGGCGACCTCCGCGCCGAAATGCCGCTCGATCTCCTCGTAAGAGGCGTCGGTGTCCTCCAGCGTGTCGTGCAGCAATGCGGCGATGACGACGACCGGGTCCTTGCCCTCGGTCGCCTCGGCGACCAGAAACGCCACCTCCGACAGATGGTTGAGGTAGGGTTCGGCGCGCACGCCCTTGCGGCGCTGGTCGATGTGCTTGTGCGCGGCGAATTCCAGCGCGCGGGCGAAGTCGAGGAGTGCGGTCATGGCGTTCCTGCCGGGTCGGCGCTACGATGAATGGGACGGGCGGGGGAGTGATCCCCCGGGAGGGAAGGCGGCATGTTCACGAATTTCTTCTTCGAACTGCGCAAGGCGGGCGTGCCGGTCTCGCTGAACGAGTACCTGACGCTCATGGAGGCCATGAAGCGCGGCGTCGCCGCCTTCCGCGTCGATGACTTCTATTACCTCAGCCGGGCCTGCCTGGTGAAGGACGAGCGCAACCTCGATCGCTTCGACCGCGTCTTCGGCCGGACCTTCCAGGGCCTCGCCGGGGAGGACGGTGCCGGCGGCGACGAAATCCCCGTCGTCGATCTGCCGGAGGAATGGCTGCGCAAGCTGGCCGAACGCTTCCTCACCGACGAGGAGAAGGCGCAGATCCAGGCGCTCGGCGGCTGGCAGAAGCTGATGGAGACGCTGGCCCAGCGGCTGGCGGAGCAGAAGGGCCGGCACCAGGGCGGCTCCAAATGGATCGGCACGGCCGGCACCTCGCCCTTCGGTGCCTACGGCTACAACCCGGAAGGGGTGCGCATCGGCCAGCACGAATCCCGCAACCGCCGCGCCGTGAAGGTGTGGGACAAGCGGGAGTTCAAGAACCTCGACGACCAGGTCGAGATCGGCACCCGCAACATCAAGGTGGCGCTGCGCCGCCTGCGCAAGTTCGCCCGCACGGGGGCGGCCAGCGAGCTTGACCTGCCCGGCACCATCCGCGCCACGGCCAGCAACGCCGGCTGGCTGGACCTGAAGATGGTGCCGGAGCGGCACAACGCCGTGAAGGTTCTGCTGTTCCTGGACATCGGCGGGTCGATGGACGACCACATCCGGCTGGTCGAGGAGCTGTTCTCCGCCGCGCGGACGGAGTTCAAGCACCTGGAGCACTTCTACTTCCACAATTGCGTGTACGAGAGCGTCTGGCGCGACAACCGCCGCCGCCATGACGAGCGCACCCCGACCTGGGACGTGCTGCACACCTATCCGGCCGACTACAAGCTGGTCTTCGTCGGCGACGCGGCCATGAGCCCCTACGAGATCGTCTACGCCGGCGGCAGCGTCGAGCATTGGAACGAGGAACCGGGACAGGCCTGGATGCAGCGCCTTCTGTCGGTCTACAGCCGGGCCGTCTGGCTGAACCCGACGCCGCAGCAATATTGGGGCTACACGGAAAGCACGCGCATCCTGCAGCGCCTGATGGACAACCGGATGTACCCGCTGACGCTGGAAGGGCTGGACGCGGCGATGCGGGAACTGCTGCGCTGACGCGACACATTGGCACGTGCACGAACGGCCGCGCTTTTCTTTTGGAATGCGCGCCGGCCTTCCCATAGTGTGCGGGGGTATGCGCCGGTCGCGCGGATGTTTCCAGCCGTCAGCCTCATGAATCCTCACATCATATCGGGCTGCCGCCGCCGCGGGCGCGGCTTGCCCGCGCGTCTGCGGGCCGCCCTGGCGGTGCCGCTGCTCCTTCTCGTGCTGCTGGGCATCGGCGCCCCGACCGCTGCGCGTGCGGAGGCCGGGGCCGAGAACGGAAACGGCGTCCTGTTCATCTCCTCCTTCAGCCTGACCGTTAGCTGGACCGAGGCGATGCTCGACGCCGCGCGGGAGGAGCTGGCCGCGCGGGGCGACCCGGTGAACCTGTATGTCGAGCTGCTCGACCGCGTCCGCTTTCCCGACCGGCCGGACGACAAGGCCTGGGCGGAGTTCCTGCGCGTCAAATACCGCGACGTCCGCCCGCGCGCGATCATCGCCGACGGGGCGCCGGCCATCCAATTCGTGGCCGCGCATGGCCGGTCGCTGTTCGGGGACGCGCCGGTCGTCGGCATCTTCCCGAATTTCGACAATCTGGGCGACGCCGGCACGGCGGTTGCGGTGCGCGTGACGACCGGCCCGCACGTGGACCAGACGGTGGAGATGGCGCTGGCCCAGAACCCGGCCGCCACCCGGCTGGTCATCGTGTCCGACGACACCGCGCCGTCGCACCACCTCGCGCGGATCGTCCGGACGGCGCTGGCCCGCAATCCCGGCCGCCCGTTGGAGGTCGGACACCTGCATGACCTGACCGTGGGGGAACTGGAGGACCGCGTTGCCGCCCTGGCGCCGGGCAGCGTCGTCCTCTACACCCACGTCACGGTGGACCGCACCGGCCGCCAGTATCGCCCCGACGCGGTGGCGGCGCGGCTGGCCCAGGTGTCGACCGCACCGGTCTACGTGCTGTTCGACAGCGACATCGGCACCGGCGTGGGCACCGGTGCCGTCGGCGGCTACGTCAACGATTCCGGCATCGCCGGGCGCGTCGCCACCCGCGCCGCGCTCCAGCTTCTCACCGACGGCGCGCCGGATCGGGCGGAGCCGGCGGAGGAGCGCTATTCCTCGCAGCCGGTCGTCGACTGGCGGCAGCTGCGCCGCTGGGGAATCGACGAGCGCACGCTGCCGCCCGGCACGGAGGTCCGCTTCCGCCAGCCGTCCATCCTGGAAGCCCATTTCGCCGAAGCGATGATCGGCCTCGTCTTCATCGCCGTGCTGGCGATCCTCCTCGGCCTCGTCTTCGTCCTGTTCGTGCAGCGCGGGCGCCACGCCCACGCCCTGAGCGAGGCCAACAGCCGCCTGGAGGAGCGTGTCGCCCTGCGCACCCGCGACATCGAACGCGCGCTGGCCGGGGAGCAGATGGCCCGCCAGCGCCTGCGCACCTTTCTCGACATGGCGACGCACGAGTTCAAGACGCCGCTGGCGGTGATCGACAGTTCGGTGCAGATGCTGGAGCGGCTGGTGCCGACGGAGCGCGAAGGGGTGGGCAGCCGGCTGGCCCTGATCCGCCGCTCGGTGCGGCGCGTGATCGACCTGATCGAAACCTGCCTCGCCGGCGACCGCGTCGACGAGGAACTGCCGGTGAAGATCGCCGCCTTCGCCCCGGCGACGATGGTCCAGCGCGTGGTCGACCGCCAGCGCAGCCTGGGCTCGGCCATCGTCGCGGACATCGCCGGCCTGCCGGACACCTGCACGGCCGACCCGGATCTCCTGGGCATCGCGCTGGACGTGCTGCTCGACAACGCCCGCCGCTACGGCCCCGCCTCCTCTTCCCCCGGCGCCGCCATCGCCCTGACCGCCCGTCAGGAGGGGGCCGCGCTGGTCCTCTCCGTCGCCGACCGCGGTCCCGGCATCCCGGAGGAGGAAGCGGAGCGCGTGTTCGAAAAATACTACCGCGGCACCCACAGCGCCGGCGTTCCCGGCACCGGCATCGGCCTGACCCTCGTCCGGACCATCGCCGACCTGCACGGCGGCACGGTCACCCACCACCCGCGCGACGGGGGAGGGGCCGTGTTCGTGCTGTCCGTGCCGGTGGAATGGGAACGGCGGGCCGGGTCCGTGGAGCGGAGGTTGTCGGCCCTCTGATACCGATGGCAGAGCACGCGAAAAGGCCCGGTCCTTTGGGAAGGGCCGGGCCTTTTCTGCGTTTCAGCAGACCGACGCTGAATCGCTCAGTCCAGGATCGCCCGGACGTCGCCGAGCAGCTCGGCCGTCGTCGGGGCGGCCGCGGCGCCGCCGACCACGTCGATGTGGCGCGCGAGATGCGCCTCGACGCGGCGGAGCAGCGAAAGCGTGTCTTGCGGAGCGGCCTGACGGGAGGCCATGCCTTCGTTCACAGTCATCATCGTGTCCATCGCCCGGATCTCTCTGTTCTTCCGTACCTTGAACGGAACATCGGCGGAGGAGCGTGGCGCTCCCTCGTCCACTCTGTGTCGTGAGATCAGCATCGCCCTGTCCGGGTTAATAAATTATGTATGCTATTCTTGCAAAAAGGGGGTGGTCCGCTTCCCGGTTGTGTCTCTGCATCGCGCATTATGAGGCTTTGAGCAAATTCGCCGCCGCGATCCGTAAAAGTGTTTTACGCTGATGGTTTTCGCTCGCAACCATCGCGCCGGTTGCGTCGGTGGTCAGATCAGGATGGCGCCGTCCTCAAAACCTGTTCGTACACGAACTTGACGGGAGGTCGGATGGGGGCGAGGTGGAGCGTTTCCCGGCCGGCATCCGCGCCGCGTGAAACCCGATGGGCGGCGGGGCGCGTCACCCCGCCGCCCTGGGTGGCCGACCGCCGGCCATTGAACTCCGGGGGCGCTTTCGACTAGGGTCGCGCGTTCCCTCTGGAGTGTGTGGATGCGCGAAATCACCCCCATCACGGTCGCCCGCGGCGACGGCATCGGCCCCGAGATCACGGACGCCGTGCTCTTCGTGATGGACGCGGCCGGCGCCCGCCTGAAGGTGGAGGAGGTGCCGGCGGGGGAGGCGGTCTACCGCCGCGGCCACGCGGGCGGGCTCGACGCCGCGGGCTGGGGGTCGATCCGCCGCACCCGCGTCTTCCTGAAGGGGCCGATCACCACCCCCCAGGGCTATGGCAACAAGTCGCTGAACGTCACCGCGCGCACCACGCTGGGGCTGTTCGCCAACGTGCGGCCCTGCGTGGCCTACCACCCCTACGTCCGCTCCCGCCACTCCCGCATGGACGTGGTCATCATCCGCGAGAACGAGGAGGATCTCTACGCCGGCATCGAGCATCGGCAGACCGACGACGTGATCCAGTCGGTGAAGCTGATCTCCCGGCCGGGGTCGGAGCGCATCGTGCGCTACGCCTTCGACTACGCCCGCGCCAACCACCGACGCAAGGTGACGGCCTTCGTCAAGGACAACGTCATGAAGATGACGGATGGCCTGTTCCTGAAGATCTTCCACGAGATCGCCGCCGAGTATCCGGAGATCAAGGCCGACCACATGATCGTCGACATCGGCGCCGCTCGCCTCGCCGACCAGCCCGAGCGCTTCGACGTCATCGTGACCCTGAACCTCTACGGCGACATCGTGTCCGACATCGCCGCCCAGATCACCGGCTCGGTCGGGCTGGCGGGCTCGGCCAACGTCGGCGACGCCTGCGCCATGTTCGAGGCGATCCACGGCTCGGCCCCGATGATCGCGGGGCAGGGAATCGCCAACCCCTCCGGCCTGCTGATGGCCGCCGTGATGATGCTGGTCCACATCGGCCAGGGCGACGTCGCCGCGCGCATCCACAACGCCTGGCTCAAGACCATCGAGGACGGGGTCCACACGGTGGACATCTTCACCCGCGGGGTCAGCCGCCGCCGCGTCGGCACCCAGGCCTTCGCCCAGGCGGTGGTGGAACGGCTGGGCCAGATGCCGGTGACGCTGCCCAGCGTCGGCTACGCGGTCACCGCCCGGCCGGCCTATGAATCCGGCGTGCGCCTGTCGCCCCGCCGCATCGCGTTCAAGGAGCTGGTCGGGGTCGACGTCTTCCTGCACTGGTCGGGCGGCGGCCCGGAGGAGTTGGCCGGGCTGGTGCAGCCGCTGACCACGCCGGAGCTGGCGCTGGCCAGCATCTCCAACCGGTCCCAGAAGGTCTGGCCGGACGGCAACGCCGACGTCTTCTACACCGACCACTGGCGCTGCCGCTTCTCCGCCCGCGACGGCGCCACCGTCACCCACGGCGACATCGTGGAGCTGCTGGGCCGGCTCGCCCGCAACGGGCTGGATTTCACCCAGACCGAGAATCTGTGCAACTTCGACGGCAAGTCCGGCTTTTCGGCGACGTGAACGGCGAAGGCGTGGAATAATCGGCGCCTCATGGGCGTCCTGGATGGAAGGACGACCTTCCCAGGGAGCGCCGCCGCGCCATGCCCCCGCCAGACCCTTCTCCCACAGCCGTCGACGCCGGCGCCATCGCCGCGCAGGTGCCGCGCCTGCGGCGCTACGCCGCCGCGCTGGTCGGCAACCTGCCCGACGCCGACGACCTCGTCCAGGACTGCGTGGAGAAGGCGCTGGCCAACCGGCACGCGCTGCGCGACGGGTCCCGGCTCGGCGGCTGGCTGCTGTCGATCCTGCACAACCTGCACGTCTCCGGCCTGCGCTGGCGGAAGCGGCGCGGCGCCGAGGTGCCGGTGGAGGACCTCGCCGACGACCTGGCGCTCAGCGCCGCGCCGGCCGACCGTGGGGAGGTGCGGGACTTCGTCCGCGCCTTCGGCCAACTGTCGGAGGAGCACCGGAGCATCCTGCTGCTGACCGGCATGGAGGGGCTGTCCTACCGCGAGGCCGCGGAGGTGCTGGAGGTGCCGGTCGGCACGGTGATGTCCCGGCTCGCCCGCGCGCGCGAGCGCCTGCGCGTCCTTCTGGACGGCGGCGAGGAGACGGTGGTGAGGAGGATCAAGTGATGATCGTCGGAAATGGAGCGGGAAACGGCGCTGGTCGGGGCGCCCCCGTGACCGAGGCCGACCTGCACGCCTGGCTGGACGGCGAACTGCCCGAGGACCGTCGCGACGACGTCGAGCGCCACCTCGCCGACAACCCGGACGACGCCCGCCGGTTCGACCGCTACCGAGCCCAGCGTGCCGTGCTGGGCAAGTCCTTCGGCGCCTTGCTCGACCGCCCGGTGCCGGATGCCCTCCTGCGGCCCTTCGCGCCGGCGACTGTGACGGTGCTCCGGCCGAAGCGCCGCATGGCGGTCTGGGCGTTGGCGCTCGCCGCCTCGCTGCTGGTGTTCCTGGCCGGTGGGGCCGCGGGCTGGCTGGCGCACGGCTGGACGGGCAATGGCGCCGGAAGTTCGGCCTTCGTCGCCGACGCCGTTGCCGCGCACCGCGTCTTCGTGGTGGAGGTCCGCCATCCCGTGGAGGTCGGCGCCGACCAGGAGGCGCATCTGGTGGGCTGGTTGTCGAAACGCCTGGGCAAGCCGCTGCGGGCGCCACGCCTGGCCTCCCGGGGCTATGATCTCGTCGGCGGGCGTCTGCTGTCCGATGCGCAGGGACCGGCCGCCCAGCTCATGTACCAGGATGCGGCGGGTCGCCGCATCACGCTCTACGTTCGGCCGTCCACCAATGGATCGGACACGTCATTCCGGTTTGCCCAGGACGGCAACGTCCAAGCTTTTTACTGGCGGGACAATGGGTTGGCCTGGGCCGTCACGGGTGACCTCGATCGCGTCACACTTTCGAACATAGCCGAGGAAGTGTACGGAGCGTTGAACTCATAAGACCCACAGACTTATGCACAGGAATGTTGCGCGAGCCCCCTATCCCTCAATGTGGCCATCTGGTAGGTTGGCTTCCAGTTGGCACAAAATATTGCGCCTTATGGAAAACGGCCGTCTGGTCGAAAGGCATAATGTTTCATCAGGGCACCGGTTTTCGGACCACGGGAGACAGGGGATGAGTTGGACGGACGAACGAGTTCAGCAGCTGAAGGACCTCTGGGGCCAGGGCCTGAGCGCGAGTGAAATCGCGGACATCCTGGGCGACATCACCCGCAACGCCGTCATTGGAAAGGCGCATCGTCTCGGCCTGTCGGGGCGGCCGTCGCCGATCAAGAAGAAGCCCACCCGTGGTGCGACGATCCTCGCCCTGACCGAGCGCATGTGCAAGTGGCCGGTCGGCGATCCGAAGCACCAGGACTTCCACTTCTGCGGCAAGCCCTCGCTGCCGGGCCTGCCTTACTGCGCGGAACACGCCGCGGTCGCCTACCAGCCGGCCTCCTCGGGCAAGAAGCGCGACGAGGACCGCAGCATCGGCGCGGCCTGAAGAACCAATCCGGCAGCCCAATCCGGCAGCCCATTCCGGTAGCCGGGCGCTCCGACCATGGACGCGCCCGGCCGGCCGCCGGACAGAAGCCGGTCCGATCAGACCGGCGCCGCCGAGACGGCCCACCAGGTCCCGGCGACCAGCGCGACCGAAACGCCCGTCGCCACGGCGCCAAGCCCGATCCCGGCCAACACGGCCAGCCCATCCCGCGCGATCAGCCCCAGGGCCGTGATGAGGACCGCCAACCCCGGAAGGGTGTTTCCGAAGGGGATCGGCAGGGCGATCAGAAACCCCATCAGCAGAACGAAGGCGCCAAGCGGCCGCAGGACGCCCGCCCGCGTCAACGACGGATGACGCGCCCGCAGGGTGCGCTCCACCCGCTCGATCACCGGCGTCCCCTTGTCGACCAGCTTGTCGAGGGTTCCGCGCGACACCCGGCGCCGCCCGATCCAGCCGGGCACGCGCAGCCGGTCCCGTCCGGCGATCATCTGAAGCGCGACGGCGGCCAGCACGGTTCCGAACAGGAATCCCGCCGGCAGTCCCGGCGTGGGCACGATCGCCGGGATCGCCAGCGCCAGCAGCAGGAAGCCCGGCGCGCGGTCGCCGAGATGCCCGAACACCTCGCCCACGGTCGGCTTGTCCCCGCTGATTTTTCCCCGAAGACGCTTCAGCAGCGCGGACGCTGTCGTCCGTTCCCCGGGGCCCCGATCGGCCGTGCCAGAATCCTTCGACTCCATTCCCCATCCTCGATCCGTGTCCAGGCCGAGGATGTGGTGCGACGGTGCCCGCCGGGAAAGGGGGGCGTAATCCTGCCCGTCAGTAATCCTCGACGCTGTGCTTCAGTTGGACCAGCCGGCCGCCCAGCAACGACAGCATCAGCTGGACGACCGTCTCATGCACGATCAGCGTGTGGTGGTTGCCGCTGTCCTGCATGTGCTGGCGCAGCGCCTCGCGCACCGCCGCGACGCCGGTGACGTCGATCAGCACGTCCACCGCCTCGCCAAGCCGGGCGAAGTCCATGAAGTCGGTCGTGGTGGCGACGCCCCGGGAGCGGGCGAGGCGCATGCCCGGCGCCTCGGTGTCCAGGTCGGCGACGCCCAGCAGCTCCACGAAGGGGGCGTCGAGCAGCTTGTCCAGCAGCGGCGTTCCGGTCTCGCCGGCGCCGATCACGGCGATGCGGAAAATGTCCTTGGCCATCGGGTCGTCCCGACTCCTGTTCGATGCGAGTGCGCTTCGCGCAAGAAAAAGGCGGGGAGCCGAAGCCCCCCGCCGCAATCTTACATCGACACGACGTCCCGTTTGACCGGGACGAGGAGTCGCACCGGACGAATTGTTACGCCCAGGCGGCCATCTTCTTCTGCAGGTTCTCGTCCAGCTTGTCGAGGAACTGCTTGGTCGTCAGCCAGGGCTGCTCCGGACCGATGAGGATGGCGAGGTCCTTGGTCATGAAGCCGGCCTCGACCGTCTCGACGCAGACGCTTTCCAGCGTCTCGGCGAACTTCACGACGTCCGGGGTGTTGTCGAACTTGCCGCGGTAGGACAGGCCCTGGGTCCAGGCGTAGATCGACGCGATCGGGTTGGTCGACGTCTCCTTGCCCTTCTGGTGCTCGCGGTAGTGACGGGTCACCGTGCCGTGGGCGGCCTCGGCCTCCACGGTCTTGCCGTCCGGCGTGACCAGCACCGAGGTCATCAGGCCCAGCGAGCCGAAGCCCTGCGCCACGACGTCCGACTCCACGTCGCCGTCGTAGTTCTTGCAGGCCCACACGAAGCCGCCTTCCCACTTCAGGGCCGACGCGACCATGTCGTCGATCAGGCGGTGCTCGTAGACGAGGCCCTTCGCCTTAAACTGGGCGGCGTAGTGCTCGTCGAAGACCTTCTGGAAGATGTCCTTGAAGCGGCCGTCGTAGGCCTTAAGGATCGTGTTCTTCGTCGACAGGTAGACCGGGTAGCCGCGCTCCAGGCCGTACATGAAGCTGGAGTGGGCGAAGCCCTCGATCGACTCATCCAGGTTGTACATGCCCATGGCGACGCCGCCGCCCGGGAAGTCGAAGACCTCGTGCTCGATCGCCTCGCCGCCGCCTTCCGGCACCCACTTGATGGTGAGCTTGCCCTTGCCCGGAACGACGAAGTCGGTGGCCTTGTACTGGTCGCCGAAGGCGTGGCGGCCGATGATGATCGGCTTGGTCCAGCCCGGAACGTAGCGCGGAACGTTCGAGCAGACGATGGGCTCGCGGAAGACGGTGCCGCCAAGAATGTTGCGGATCGTGCCGTTCGGCGACTTCCACATCTTCTTGAGGTTGAACTCCTTCACCCGCGCCTCGTCCGGGGTGATGGTCGCGCACTTGACGCCGACACCGTACTGCTTAATCGCGTTGGCGGATTCGACCGTGACCTTGTCGTCCGTCTTGTCGCGGTTCTCGATGCCCAGGTCGTAGTACTTCAGGTCGATGTCCAGGTACGGCAGGATCAGCTTGTCTTTGATGAACTGCCAGATGATGCGCGTCATCTCGTCGCCGTCGAGTTCGACGACCGGATTGGCTACCTTAATCTTCGTCATGGGTGCGAGTTCTCCCCGAACGGGTAGGGGTTGTCTTGTCCTTGGACGCCGGACGCGCGAACCGGTGCGCGTTGGTCGGGTTACCGCCAGGGGCGGGATCCCGACTCCCCGGGCGGAAACGGATCGCGGTTATATAGCACCGGGCCACCGCCGAAAGAAAGGACTGGAGGCGACGAAATCACCCTATGTCGCAGGGAAAGTGACACAGGCCCCCGGATCTGGTCTTACCACTTGCCCGTTTTCAGAGTTTTTGTGAGCGGATCTTCAGGGACGGTTCCGGTTCATGCGCCAATGCGTTGAAAACGTCGTCCACCTCATCCACCACGGTGAACAGGGCCCTGTGGCCGCTGTGCGCGAAACCCTGCGCGATCATGTGGTCGACCATCCCGAGCAGCGGGCGCCAGTAGCCGTCCACGTCCACGATGATCACGGGCTTGTCGTGCAGCCGCAGCTGCTTCCAGGTCAGGATCTCGAAGGTCTCGTCCAGCGTGCCGAAGCCGCCCGGCAACACCACGAAGGCGTCCGACCGGTCGACCATCATGCGCTTGCGCGTGTGCATGCTGTCCACGACGATCAGCTCCGTCAGGCCGGTGTGCTCGACCTCCGCGGACTGGATGTGCTCCGGGATGATGCCGACGACGGAGCCGCCGGCCGCCAGGGCGGCGTCGGCGGCGATGCCCATCAGCCCGACCCGCCCGCCGCCATAGACCAGCTGGATGCCGTGGCGGGCCAGCCCCTCGCCCAGCGTGTGGGCAGCGTCCTTGTACACATCGGCGACCCGGCTGGAGGAGCCGCAGTAGACGCAAACGGACGTCAGGGTCTTCATCGCATACCCCTTTGTGTGGGCCCCTTTGTGAGGGGTGGCTTCCGCTTTGGTTGAGCTCTCGTTTCCGCGGCTGGCGAATACTTTGTTGTCCGGGCACTGCTGTGACAAGGGAATAACATCACTGCCCTCGGCGTCTATCGGGGCGTGAGGCATCATCCATCGGGAGAGACCATATGGACTCGCGCGTCGTCAACGCTCTGGCGGCCGGTTCGGTTGCCGCGTTCCTGTATCTTGGTTTCGGCGGGCTGGGCGCGGCCGCGACCGACGGCGATCCGGCGGCCCTGGTCAAGCAGCGCGAGCAGACCATGAAGAGCATGGGCGGCGGTTTGCAGACCATTGCCAAGTTCGTGAAGGGCGAGGCCGGTTCCGCCGCGGACGTCCAGGCGGCGGTGGCCGCCATCACGGAGGCGTCGTCCAAGGACCCCGCCGTGGTCTTCCCCCAGGGCACCGCGATCGGCACCGCCGACAGCGACGCCAAGCCGGAGCTGTGGCAGAACTGGCCGAAGGCGGTGGAGTACTGGAACGGGCTGAAGCCGGCCACCGCAAAGCTGACCGAGGCCGCCAACGCCGGCGACCGCGCGCAGATCGCCCAGGCCTTGCAGGGCGTTTCCAAGGCCTGCGCCAACTGCCACGAAGATTTCCGCCAGAAGAAGCAGTGATGGCATCACGGGCCGCCGTAAAAACCGTCATCATGGTCGCCGCGGTGGCGCTGGCCGCCGCGACAGGCTTGGCCGGCGCGGGCGCACGGGCGGCCGATGCGGACGCGGTAAGGCGCGGCGAATACCTGTTCAACGCCGCGGGCTGCCTCGGCTGCCACACCGACGAGAAGGGCGGCGGCAAGCCGCTGGCCGGCGGGAGGGCGCTCGCCACTCCCTTCGGCACCTTCTATCCGCCGAACATCACGCCGGACCCGGAGCACGGGATCGGCCGCTGGTCGGACGCCGACTTCATCCGCGCCTTCCGCGAGGGGCGGGCGCCGGACGGTTCCTACCTGTACCCGGCCTTTCCGTACCCCAGCTACACGCGGATGACCGACCGCGACCTGCTGGACCTCAAGGCCTACCTGTTCTCGCGGGAGCCGGTCGCCGCCGCGAACCGGCCGCACGACCTGTCGATGCCCTTCTCCTGGCGGTTCCTGCTGGCCGGCTGGCAGTGGCTGTACTTCGACACCCGCGGGCCGCGCCCCGACGATCCGGCGAAGCCGCCGGAGTGGAACCGCGGGCGCTACGTCGTCGACGCGCTCGGCCACTGCGGGGAATGCCACACGCCGCGGACCACCTTCGGCGGGATGGAGGCCGACCGCTACCTCGCCGGCAACCCCAAGGGGCCGAACGGCGACAAGGTGCCCAACATCACGCCGCAGCCGCGGTTCGGCATCGGCGGCTGGACCCCCGGCGACATCACCCTGCTGCTTGAGACGGGGCTGACGCCGGAGGGCGATGTTGTCGGCAACGCGATGGCGGAGGTGGTGCGGAACTCCACCTCCAAGCTGACGGCGGACGACCGCGCGGCCGTCGCTGCCTACCTGCAATCGCTGCCGCCGATCGGTCCGCCTCCCTGATCGGTGCTCAAGAAGGCGCGAAGGCGGTGCAAATCGACCTTGCGGATACGGTCCGGATCCATCGGCGGTGTTCTTTTTGTGTGAATTGTTCTGCTATCGTATGATTCGTCGGCGATCAGGCCGGCGATGACGCAGCGGTGATCCGGTGAACCAGGCCCTCTTGATCGGCGGTGTCGCGACGGTGCTGGCCGTCGGGGCCGCCGCCTACGTGTCGTTGACCCCTCCCGCGTCACCAACCGCCGGGAACAGCGGAACGACGGTGGCCCTGGGCACCGTTCCGGCTCCCGCCAAGGAGGTCAAGCCCGCGGACCAGAAGGCGGCGGCACCGGCCGGACCGCGCTTCGACATCGTGCGCGTGGCGCCGGACGGCGCGACGGTCATCGCCGGCCGGGCGACGCCGGGCTCCTCGGTGGTCGTGCGCGACGGCGACAAGCCGCTCGGGTCGGTCACCGCGGACGGGCGGGGGGAATGGGTGCTGCTGCCGGACCAGCCGCTGTCGCCCGGCTCACGCGAGCTGAGCCTGGCGGAGAAGGCGCCCGGCAGGGCCGACCCGACCCCGGCGGACAAGGTGGTGGTCGTCATGGTTCCGGAGCCGCCGCCGGCACAGGGCGGCGCCTCGTCCGACCAGCCGATCGGGCCGCTGGCCGTCGCCGTGCCGCGAGACGGCATGGGGCCGAGCACCGTCCTCCAGGTGCCGAAGTCGGACGCTCCGGCGACGCGCGGCCTGTCGGGGGCTCCGCCGGCCCCGCCCGGCGGCGTGTCGGTCGAGAGCATGGACTACGACGCCGCGGGGCACGTCGCCATGGGCGGCCGGGCGCAGCCGGGCAGCGCCGTGCAGCTCTACCTCGACAACCTTCTGGTCGGCCGTGCCGCCACCGACCCGGACGGGCATTGGCGCCTCAGCCCCGACCGGCCGGTGAACCCCGGCGTCTACACCCTGCGCGCCGACCAGGTGACCGACTCGGGCAAGGTCACCGCCCGAGTCGAGCTTCCCGTGCAGGTGTCGGAGGTTCCCGCCAACCTGCCGGAGGGGCGGTCGATGGTGGTCCAGCCCGGCAACAGCCTGTGGCGCATCGCCCGCGCCACCTACGGGCATGGCGTCCAGTTCACGCTGATCTACGAGGCCAACCGCGACCAGATCCGCGATCCCGACCTGATCTACCCTGGCCAGATCTTCGCGCTGCCCGTGTCGAACTGACGACTCGTAGGTTGGGTGGAGCGCCAGCGCAACCCAACACACCCCGCCACGCCGACGCTGTTGGGTTCCGCTGGCGCTGCACCCAACCTACGGGGCTCAGAGATAAGGCGCCAGCAACCTCAGGAACGGGCGGGCTTCCTGCACGGCGAGCACGGTCTGGTGGATCAGATCCTCCGGCGACGCCTGACCGTCGAAGGTCTTTTCCGAGAACAGCAGGATCTTCTGCCCTTCCTGGACCACGAACGCCACATGCTTCAGGTTTTCGATGGCGCGCAGGACGGCCAGCAGCTGGCGCCGGCGTTCGGGGGACTGCGCGGTGTAGGGGATGTGCCCCACCTCCGCCCAGACCTGCGAGCAGGACTTCTCCCCGTCGAAGCTGACGGCGATGCTGAAGGGCAGCCCCTCCGCCACGAAATGCAGGCGGGCCGGGCGCGGCGGCTTGGCGATCCCCAGCACGCCTTCCGGCGTCATGCTGATCGAGCCGGGGCTGAAGGGCAGGGCGGTCTCAGCGACCTCCGCGAGCGACGGCATGGCCTGAAGGCGGGCGGCGGGAACGGACACGGGGGCTCGCTCATTCCTGTGGTTGACGTTCTGAGTCTCCGCCTCGCCTGCTAAAATTCTGTAAAGGGCGGGGGATGGCGTCTAGAATGCGCCGCTCCAAACGATCCGAGGGTAAAGTTCCGGCGATGTCCGCCATCGATACCGTAGTCGTCCCCATCCACCGCGCCGGCTGGCCCTTCATCGCCGCTTTCGCCGTGGTTTCCCTGATCCTCGGGCTTGCGGTGGCAGAGCCGCTCGGCTGGCTGGGGCTCGTTCTGACCCTGTGGTGCGCGTATTTCTTCCGCGACCCCGACCGCGTGACGCCGACGCGCCCCGGCCTGCTCGTCAGCCCGGCCGACGGCCGCGTCACGATGATCGTGCCGGCCGTCCCGCCGCCGGAACTCGGCATGGGCGACCAGCCGCGCACCCGCATCAGCATCTTCCTCAACGTCTTCAACGTCCACGTCAACCGCGTGCCGGCCGACGGCACGGTGGTGGCGGCGGAGTACCACAAGGGTACCTTCGTCAACGCCGCCCTGGACAAGGCCAGCGAGGAGAACGAGCGCGCCGCCTTCCGCCACCGCCTGCCGGACGGGCGGGAGATCGCCTACGTGCAGATCGCCGGCCTGGTCGCCCGCCGCATCCTCTATTGGGTGAAGGCGGGGCAGGAGGTGAAGGCGGGCGAGCGGTTCGGCCTGATCCGCTTCGGCAGCCGCACCGACGTCTACCTGCCGGACGGCGTGATGCCGCTGGTCTGCGTCGGGCAGACGGCCATCGGCGGCGAGACGATCCTGGCCGACCTGACCTCCGACGAACCGCAACGACAGGGGGATGTGCGCCGATGAAACGGCCGCCCGTCTTCAAGCAGCCGGTCTTCAAGCCGGGCGTTTTCCGCAAGCGCCGCGCCCGGCGGCCCCACCCGCGGCTGAAGGGGTTGTCGATCAACCACCTGCTGCCGAACGTCCTGACGGTGCTGGCGCTGTGCTCCGGCCTGACCGCCATCCGCTTCGCCATGCACGAGCGGTGGGAGCAGGCGGTGATGTGCATCGTCATCGCCGCGGTCTTCGACGCGCTGGACGGCCGCATCGCCCGCCTGCTGAACGGGCAGAGCAAGTTCGGGGCGGAGCTGGACAGCCTGTCCGACGTCATCAGCTTCGGCGTCGCCCCGGCCTTCATGATGTATCTGTGGGCGCTGAACGGGGCGGGCAGCCTGGGCTGGATCGCGGCCATGGCCTACGCCGTGTGCGCGGCGCTGCGGCTGGCGCGCTTCAACTCGCGGCTGGGCGACGTGGACCTGCCGCCCTGGGCCTTCAACTACTTCACCGGCATTCCCGCCCCGGCGGGCGCCGGGCTGGCCGTGCTGCCCATGGTCATCGGGTTCGAGGCCGGTCCGGCGGTCGCCGGCCACCCGGCCATCGTCGTGCCCTGGACCCTTCTGGTCGGCGGCCTGATGGTCAGCACGCTGCCCACCTTCTCCGGCAAGGGCATGCGGGTGCCGACGCACTATGTGGTGCCGGCGCTGGTCGGGGTCGGGCTGCTCGCCGCCTCGCTGGTCAGCCAGCCCTGGTGGACGCTGGCCTTCGTCGGGCTGGTCTATCTGGCGAGCCTGCCCTTTTCGATCGCCCAGTTCCGCAAGCTGCAGCGCGCCGCGCAGATGATGCAGACGGTCGAGGAACCGCCCGCGTCAGAGACTGGCGCCGAGGGAGCGGAGTCCGACGCGATCCGCCCCGGCCCGGCCGCGTCCTCGCCCGAGGCGAAGACGACGACTGATTGACTGGGTCCGGCTGCCGGTCGCCGCTCAGTCCGCGGCGGCCGGCAGATCATTGGGAAGGGTGCGGTCCGTGACCGACACCTGCGACACCATCGGGATCTGGCGCAGGCAGTTGCCGACGTGGTTCGATTCGGCCTGGACCATGCCCACGACCTCGACCCCCACGGTCAGGCGGTCGCCGAGCAATTGGCTCGTCAGCGAGAGCGGGACGAGGCCGCGCTTGGCGAACAGTTCCAGCACGCGCGGCAGGGTGCCGGGATCGGCATCGGCCTCCACGGTGAAAGCGACGCAGCGGTTGGGATCGGTCGGACGGGATTCAGCGGCGGGAGCCGCGAGCACGACAGTCGACATGGTTCACGCTTACCTGTGGATTGGGTCGGAAAAGGCGGACGAGCAGAAACCCCGGCTCTCAGGCGAGAACCGGGCTGCTAATTCGCAGACCCAGGGTAAGGTGACGTCGAGACATGCCGGGGAGCATAGGGCGCAACGGGCGGTCGGTCAACGCCTCCGCCACGCCCGACGTTCGCAACGCGGCGATGACCAACGGGACGGGGACGGAACAGACGCGATGGATCACTCGGATCGGATCATCCGCCCGGCCATGGCCGATGACGCGCCGGAGATGGCGCGGCTGATCGACATGGCCGGCGGCGGTGTCTACGAATTCCTGCTGGGCGGCCTCGTGCCCGGCCTGACGGCCGCGGAGATGCTGGTGCCGGGGCTGGCCGGAACGTCCGGTTCCTTCTCGCACCGCCATTCCGGCGTGGCGGAGGAGGGTGGGCGGATCGTCGGGGTTGCCCATGCCTACCCGGTGGACTGGATGAGGGCGCAGGACTACACCGGCCTGCCGCCGGACCGGCTCGCCCATATGGCCGATTTCAGCCGGACCCAGGACTGGGGCAGCTATTTCCTGTCGGCGCTGGCGGTCGATCCGGACTGGCGCCGCCGCGGGATCGCCCGAAGCTTGCTCGCCTGGGTCTACCAACGGGCGCGGACCGGCGGGTTCGATCGCGTGACCCTGCATGTCTGGGCGGACAACGCGGACGCGCAGCGGCTCTACGCCGGGGAAGGCTTCGAAGAGGTCGCCCGCGCCGACGTTCCCTGGCACGAGCGCTTGCCGCACCGGGGTGGAAGCGTGCTGCTTCGGCGGCGCGTGTGAGCGGTCCCGGCCAGGCCTGACGCGTCATTCGTCAGGCTTGGCCGGACGAGACGGTCGACTGAGGCCAATAGCCGCACGGTCCAGGACCGCGCGTTGTCGAACGCCACGGGGCCGGTTCGCCCGGATCGTTCAATTTTCGGCAAATCTCCTTGAACTTTCTCTGGTTCGCGACTTTTGCGATCCGGATGGTCAAAGATTATCATGTTCGTAATCGAACAATTTTCTGCAATCGATCAAGCGTATTGCGAATGAACAGTCTTTGTGGATTGTTGACGTCCCGGCTTTCGGAAATTACCGTGGAGCAACAGCTGGTCATCGCGAAGGTTTTTTGGTTCATCAAAATGGTTAATCGAAAATTTACTTTCACAAGGGGCGCGGTTTCGCGATCGGAAAAGGGCATTAAAGATATTTAATCTTAAGGTTTCCTGGACGTGTTTTTGATTCTTCTCGGAGTTGTGGTGTTCAGCAGCAACAAAGAAATAACCTCAGCAATCGGGAATAAAGAATATAGGCGGACGGGGACAATCGAAATCGCCTTTTGTCATGGTTTTTATTGATGAAGAAAACGCTCCTGAAAATCCTTCGGCTTCCGCACGGTCGCGGCAAGAGCAGTGCGTTGGCGTCGGACGGACCATCGTCCGCGCGGGAGCGGACCTTCGCCTTCACCCGCGACCATCTCGACAAGCTCGACAAGCTCTTCGGCGAAATGGACGGCCGATCGGTCGTAACGCTGGCGCGGAGTGTCGAGCGGGGGGAACTGGACGCCCTGTGCGAAGGGCTGGACCGGCAGCAGCTCCTCGCCACGCTGCGGCCGGCGCTGCGCCGCGAACAGGCTCCCCGGACGCCCACCCTGTGGCGGCGGCTGTGCCGCCATGCGGAGCATTTCTTCGTCGACAAAATCCAACATTTCCCCGGCGCGCATTGGCACATCGCGCGGCCGCTGATCCGTGCCGCCGAAGGACTCGTCGAAGCGCAGCTGCCGCAGTGGAACCGCTTCAAGGAGGACTACGCGCAGGCCACCACGCCGGAAAGCCGCATCCTCATCACCATCGACGCCGCCGAAGCGGTCAGCCGTCTGCTCCGCTCGCCGAAGCGGCCGGACTGGGAGCCGGCCCTGGCCAAGGCCAGCGGCCAATCCCTGGACCAGGTCGCCGCCGGCCTGGACGCGCTGGCCGGCTGCTTTGCGATGGCGCGCTGGTATTTCCACGCGCAGCGGGCGGTCTTCTACCGGAGCGATGACGAAACCGACCTGATCTTCTTTCAGTCCGCCCGGGAAAAGCCGACCTGGGAGATCGACGAGCAGCAGATCGACGCGCTGCACCGCGTCCTCACCACCTTGTCGGAGGACACGAAGGACTACGCCCATTTCCTCCTGATCCAGCTGTCCGTGGACCTGAAGGACCGCGCGATCATCCTGACGATCGCTCCGCCCGTCATCCGGCACGAAATGACAGAGAAGCTGGGACGGCCGCCCTTCGGCGCGGTGATGGACTTCCTCGTGTCGAGCATCGAGAAGGGGACGCGCGATTTCGTCGCAGACGTCGCCCGCTGGCGCAAGATGGCGACGGACGACGCGGACTTCGTGGCCCTGACCGCAACCATCCTGTCCACCATCCAGGGGGTCGAGCGGCAGATTCAGCATCTGAACCGGGTGGTGAGGATGCGCAAGGACAACGTCTTCGTGAAGCGCATCGAAAAGGCGCGCCTGGCCGTCGGCATGGCGGTCGCCGGCGTCCTGCTGCCGCGCAGCTTCGCCATCCTCGACGTGACCTTCGCCGACCGGACGCCGCTGGAGACCGGCGCCACCGCCGAGATCGAAAAGCTTTTGGCGTCCCTGCTGAACGTGTCGTGGCGGATGGCCGAAACGGGCGGGCAGAACCTCGCCGCGGCCAGCAGCAAGGAACAGGTGTTCGGCATCGTGTCCCGCGCCGCCGTCGCCTTCCGCCCGTCCCTGTTCAAGGCCAACCCGGGCGAGGCGGCGCAGCTGGCCACCACGCTGGCCCACACGGCCTGCATCGCCGGCCGCCTGGGGGCCACCGGCACCATCAGCGAAATGCAGGACCGGCTCGGCCCCATCTGGGAGCACATCCCCCAGCTCTGGCCGTGCCGCGACGGGACCAAGACCTGCTGCCGGGCCTTCGTCCGGCCGGCGTTCTAGCCCAAGGGGCGCTTGGGGCGCGCCGGCGGCACTGCGGGGGATGTCCCGCCGGTGTGCCGCCGGCCTTCCCGGTTACTTCCCGCCGGCCTTCAGCTGGTCGCGGGTCAGCCAGAAGACCTCGCCGAAGCTGTTGGCCGTTTCCACCCAGAAGAAGTCCAGGTTGGGATATTCGGCCTCCAGGATCTCGCGGCCGGTGCCGAACTCGCACAGCAGGCCGCCTTCCGGCGTCAGGTGCTTGGGCGCCTCCTTCAGGATGCGGCGGACGATGTCCAGCCCGTCCTCGCCCGACGCGAGCGCCATCGCCGGCTCGTGCCGGAACTCCGGCGGCAGGTTGGCCATCGCGTCCGCGTCCACATAGGGCGGGTTGGTGATGATGACGTCGTACTTGCGGTTCTTCAGCGGCGCGAACAGGTCGCCCTGGTGCAGGGTGATGCGGTCCTCGTAGCCGCTGTCGGCGACGTTGCGCTTGGCCACCTCCAGCGCGTCGGCGGACAGGTCCACCGCGTCCACCTGCGCCTCCGGGAAGATGCGCGCGGCGAGGATGGCGAGACAGCCGGACCCGGTGCACAGGTCCAGCACCCGCTCCACCGCCGTCGGGTCCTCCACCAGCGTGAAGTCGTCGACGTCGTCATCGCCGCCATCGTCGCCGCCGATCAGGCCGGAGAACAGGATCTCCCCGATGTAGGAGCGCGGCACGATCACCCGCTCGTCCACATAGAAGGGAATGCCCTGGATGTAGGCCTTGTTCAGCAGGTAGGAGGCCGGCTTGCGCGTCTCCACGCGGGCGTGCAGCAGCCCGGCGACCTTCTGCCGCTCCGCCGTGGTCAGTCGGGCGTCCAGATAGGGCTCCAGCTGGTCGATCGGCAGGTTCAGCCCTTCCAGCACCATGAAGACCGCCTCGTCGAAGGCGTTGCTGGTGCCGTGGCCGTAGTCGATGTCCGCCTCGTTGAAGCGGCTGACGCCGTAGCGGATGAGGTCGCGGATCGTGCGCAGCTCGGCGGCGGCGTCCGCGGCGGTGAGGCCCAGGGAGTTTTTGGTCACTTACAGGATCTCCAGAACGCTTTCCGGCGGGCGGCCGACGCGGGCCTGATCGCCCTTGACGACGATGGGGCGCTCGATGGCGCTGGGGTTGGCGACCATGGCGGCGACCAGTGCTTCGCCGTCCAGGTCCTTGGCGATGCCGGCCTCGGCCGCTTCCTTGGCGCGCAGGATGTCGCGCGGGCCCTTGCCCAGCTTGCCCAGGATGGCCGTCAGCTCCGCGGCCGACGGCGGGGTCTTCAGATACTCCACGACCGTGGGCTCGATGCCCTTGGAGCGCAGAAGCTCCAGCGTCTGGCGCGACTTGGTGCAGCGCGGGTTGTGGTAGATGGTGACGTCGGTCATGCCGGGGCCTTTCTTCGGGTCGCGGGCCTCATTCTCGCTGCGTCGAGAGATACCGCGCCCCGCGTTCCGCGCCAAGCCACATGCGGGCGCACCCCAGGGCAATCGCTTCGCGGCAGCGCTCGCCCAACCCCGCCCGGTTGCCTCATGGCTCCGAATCCTGTAGGATTAATGTCCTTGGATCGCCGGGAGGGAACAGCCATGAAACATCGTCATCACTCATGTTTCATAGCGTTTCACAGCGTTTCATTCCTCCGCACGCCGCGAACGCGCCCCGCGCGTCGCGCCGTTCCGCCATGCGAAAGGAGGCCCCGCGGCGCAACATCGCCTGCGTGACAAGGTCGGCTCTTGGTATTAATTTGCGCCCTCGCTCTTATGACGGCCCGCCGGGGCGGGCCTCCAGATGGACGGATGCCTGCCGTGACCAAGCTTTCGCTCTCCAAGGACAAGATCAACATCCTGCTGCTGGAAGGCGTCCACGACAACGCCATCAGCGAGCTTGAGCACGGCGGCTATGTGTCCGTCGAGCGCCTGCCGCGCGCCCTGGACGAGGCGGAGCTGCTGGAGCGCATCGGGTCCGTGCACATCCTGGGCATCCGGTCGCGCACCCACCTGACCGCCAAGGTGCTGGAGGCCGCGTCGAAGCTGATCTGCGTCGGCTGCTTCTGCATCGGCACCAACCAGGTGGACCTGAAGGCCGCCCGCCGACTCGGCATTCCCGTCTTCAACGCGCCGTACTCCAACACCCGTTCGGTGGCGGAGCTGGTGATCGGCGAGATCATCATGCTGATGCGCGGCATCTTCCCGAAGTCGAACCTCGTCCACGCCGGCGGCTGGATGAAGTCGGCCAAGGACTCCTACGAGATCCGCGGCAAGACGCTGGGCATCGTCGGCTACGGCCACATCGGCACGCAGGTGTCGATCATGGCCGAGTCGATGGGCATGAAGGTCCGCTACTTCGACGTGGTGAACAAGCTGGCGCTCGGCAACGCGCAGCCCTGCCACTCGCTGGAGGAGCTGCTGGCCGTGTCCGACGTGGTGACCCTGCACGTCCCCGACACCCCGCAGACCCGCAACATGATCGGCCCGGCGCAGCTGCGCGCCATGAAGAAGGGCAGCCACCTGATCAACGCCGCCCGCGGCCAAGTGGTCGACATCGAGGCGCTGGCCGGCGCGCTGAAGGAGCGTCACCTGATCGGCGCCGCCATCGACGTGTTCCCGAAGGAGCCGGGCAGCGACGCCGAGGTGTTCGAGAGCGCGCTGCGCGGCCTGGACAACGTGATCCTGACCCCGCACATCGGCGGCTCGACCATGGAGGCGCAGGCCAACATCGGCACCGAGGTGGCGCAGAAGCTGATCGAGTATTCCGACAACGGCTCGACCATGGGGGCGGTGAACTTCCCGCAGGTGGCTCTGCCTGTCCACGCCGGCTGCACCCGCTTCCTGCACGTGCACGAGAACCGTCCGGGCGTGCTGCGCAAGATCAACGAGGTCTTCTCCGGCCGCAACCTGAACATCGCCGCCCAGTACCTGCAGACCGACCCGGAGCTGGGCTACGTGGTCGTGGACGTGGACGGCGACGTGGACGAGAACGAGGTGGCGAGCGAGTTGCGCGCGATCGAGGGCACGCTGAAGGCGCGCTTCCTCTATCCGGGCAAGCCGGGCGGCTGCTGAGCCTGAGGCTGCACGGGCTCGCGGTACCCCTTGCCGCGGGGCTTGCGGTGCGCAGGGGCGGATCCGACATTCCGGGAATGATCCCGGGCATCCTCCGTCGTCGGCTGCTGCTGCCGGCCTTCCTCGTCCTCCTCGGCGGGGCAGGCCTCCTGTCGGCCGCCCCGGCGGCGGCGCAGCAGGGGGGCGCGTGCCCGCAGTACGGTCCGCCGCAGCTCAAGGTCGACGTCCTGACGTCGCCCCTGCGCCGGGACTATGGCCGCTCCATCGACCAGCTGGCCCGCATGCCCGGCCGGGCGCCGGGGCCGGCGGGGGCGTCGAACGGGCACATCCTCGGCCTGGCGTTGGTCAAGCACGGCGAGCGGTCGAACCTGGAGGCGCTGATCCAGCCCATGGGCGACGGGACCTTCTGCGTCACGCCGAAGCTCCTGACCGCCGGGTTCGGCTATGAGGAGCGGACCATCTACGTGGCCCGCGAGCTGCCGCAGAACAGCTGCATCTTCGGCGAGGTGCTGAGCCACGAGATGAAGCACATCTCCGTGGATGAGCAGCTGCTGCGCGAATACGCGCCGACGCTGAACCGCCGGCTGGAAGCCGCGGCGGCCCGGATGAAGCCGGTCCGCGCCCGGTCCAAGGACCAGGCGATGCGGGCTCTGCTCCAGCCGGTCAACAGCCTGCTCCGCCACATGCTGCAGGAGTTCGGCCAGGAGCGGGAGCGGCGCCAGGCCCAGGTGGACACGCTGGCCGAATACGAGCGGGTCAGCCGATCCTGCAACGGCGAGATCAATCGGTATATCCCCAAGGGCAAGCGTCGCGTCTGACCGTTCGTGTAGCGCTCCAGAGTTCCGGAACCCGGCCCCGGTGCCCCTGTTTGGCATTCGCACATCCGAAACTGCGAACAGCCGAAATGCCATTCCCCTGCATCGACGCCTGCATCGATGGGGCGCCGCCCGCGTCACGCCAGCAACTGCCCTTCGACCACAGCCAGCGGGCGCTGGTGGTCGTGGCCCATCCCGACGACGAAACCATAGGAGCCGGCGCCCAGCTCGGCCGCATCAATCGCCTCCGCATCCTGCACACGACCGATGGCGCCCCCCGCACGGGCCCCGATGCGGAGGCCGCCGGCTGCGCCACGGCCGCGGCCTACGCGGCGCTGCGCCGCGCGGAGCTGGAGCGGGCCCTGGACCTGGCCGGCATCGCGCCGGACCGGCTCGACGGGCTGGGCTTCGCCGACCAGGGCGCCTCCTACCATTTGGCGGCGCTGACCCGGCTGGTGATGCACCGGATCGAGGACGAGCGGCCCGACGTGGTGCTGACCCACGCCTATGAAGGCGGCCACCCCGACCACGATGCCACCGCCTTCGCCGTGCACGCCGCCTGCGCCCTGCTCGACGGCGACGCGCCCCGAATCGTGGAGATGGCGGGCTATCACGGCGGTGGGGGAGGCATCGTCTTCCAGGACTTCCTTCCACGGCCCGGCATGCCCGTCTGCACGGTGCGGCTCGGCCCGGAAGACCGCGCGCTGAAGCGCCGGATGCTCGACGCGCACGCCAGTCAGGCCCGCACGCTCGCCCCCTTCCGCGACGACGTGGAGCGGTTCCGCCCCGCGCCGGCCTACGACTTCACGCGGCCGCCGCACGAGGGACCGCTGAACTACGACCGCTTCTCCTGGGGCATCAGCGGGGAGCACTGGCGCGCCCTGGCGGCCGACGCCCTGCGGACGCTCGGCTTGGCCGCCTCCGGCGGGGAGGGCGGCGGATGCCGTTGACCGTCCTGAGCGTCGCCTATCCCTTCGCGCCCGTCGGCCCCGACGCGGTGGGCGGGGCGGAGCAGGTGCTGTCCACGTTGGACCGCGCGCTGGCCGCCGCCGGCCACCGCTCGCTGGTCGTGGCTTGCGAGGGCTCCACGGTGGCGGGCACGTTGTTGCCGGTCCATGCGGTCGGCGGGCGCATCGACGACTCGATCCGGGCCGGCGTCCATGCCCAGGTGCGCCGGATCGTCCGCGCGGTGCTGGCGCGATACCCCGTCGACCTCGTGCACTTGCACGGCATCGACTTCGCCGACTGCCTGCCGCCGCCCGGCGTGCCGGCGCTGGCGACCCTGCACCTGCCGCCGGGCTGGTACCCGCCCGACGTCTTCGCCCCCAACCGTCCCGACACGCATCTGGTCTGCGTCTCCGCCTCGCAGCACCGGGCTTGCCCGCGGAGCGCGCGGCTTCTGCCGCCGATTCCCAACGGCATCCCGCTGGACCGTTTCGCCACGCGCCTGACCAAGCGCCGCTTCGCCCTGGCGCTCAGCCGGATTTGCCCGGAGAAGGGCATTCACACCGCCCTGGACACGACGGCCCGCGCCGGCCTGCCGCTTCTGGTCGGCGGGCAGGTGTTCCCCTACGAGGCGCACGAGCGCTACTTCGCGGAGGAGGTGAAGCCGCGCCTGACCGGCGGCAGCCGCTTCCTCGGCCCGGTTGGCGGCGCGCGCAAGCGGCGCCTGCTCGCGGCGGCGCGCTGCCTGCTGGTGCCGAGCGAGGCGCCGGAAACCAGCTCGCTGGTCGCCATGGAGGCGATGGCGAGTGGAACGCCGGTGGTCGCCTTCGGCAACGGCGCCCTGCCGGAGATCGTCGAGCCCGGCGTCACCGGCTTCATCGTCGAGGACGCGGCCGCCATGGCCGACGCGATCGCCGCGGCCGGCCGCCTCGATCCGGAGGCCTGCCGCGCCGCCGCGCGGGCGCGCTTCTCGGCGGAGCGGATGAGCAACGACTATTTCGACCTTTACGCCCGGCTGTCCCGCCGGACGGCGAACGCGGGAGCGGCCTGATGCCTTCTGGTTTGAGCTTCCGCCACACCCCAGCGACCATTCCCGGGTCGGATGCAAGCGGCGAAGCCAGCGGTGCGTCCGGTGTCCGGATCGTCGCCGCGCGCAGCGACGCGGCGCTGGAAGCGCTGGCCGCTCCCTGGGCCGCGCTGTGGCGCCGGGTTCCGAACGCCACGCCCTTCCAGCATCCGGCGTGGCTGATCCCCTGGTGGCGAGCCTTCGCCCATGGCGAGCTGTGGGTGCTGGCCCTGTACCGCCGCGTCCGGCTGGTCGGCGTGCTGCCGCTCTACCGGGAGGGCGACCGGCTGATGCCGCTCGGCGCCGGGATCACCGACCTGCTCGACGCGCTGGTGGAACCGGAGGTGCCGCTGGCCGAGGTCCTCGGCGCCGTCCCGGACCTGACCGGCTGCGGCGTGCTGGAATTCCCCGCGCTGCCGCCCTGGTCGCGGCTGCTCCGCTTCGGCCCCCCGCCGGGCTGGCGTGAAACCTGCGGGGCGACGGACGTCTGCCCGTTCCTGCCCCTGGGCACAGCGGGGGAGCGCGACTTGGCCGCGGTGCTTCCCGCCGCGCAGGCGCGCAACCTCCGGCACACCGGGCGCCGGGCGGAGCGGGCCGGCGGAGTCGCCGTGGAGAACGCCACCCCGCACACCGCCGGCGGCATGCTGGAGGACCTGTTCCGCCTGCACGCCGCGCGCTGGGCCGGCCGGGGGGAGCCCGGCGTGCTGGCCGACCCGGCCGTGCAGGCCTTCCACCGCGCGGCCGTGCCCGCGCTGGCCGAGGCCGGCCTGCTGCGCATGCACCGGCTGCACATCGGCGGGCGTCTGGCCGCGGTGCATTACGGTCTCGGCGACGGGCGGCGCGCCTACTACTACCTGGGCGGCTTCGACCCGGAGCTTGCCGCGCAGGGTCCCGGCGTCCTCGCGGTGGGGCACGCCATCGCGGAGGCGCTGGCGGAGGGGGCCGCCGAGTTCCACTTCCTGCGCGGGCGCGAGGCCTACAAGTACAAATGGGGCGCTGTGGACCAGCCGAGCCTGACCCGCCGCTTCACCGCCGGAGGCGGCGCATGACCCGGCCGCTGGGTGTCCGTTGGACCATCGGCGACGTCAGCCCGCGCGGGTTCGAGGCGCTGCGCCTGTCGATCTGGGGCGCCTGGAGGCTGTTCGGGCCGGAGGCGCGCTACGCGGTCGTCGTCAACAGCATGACCCCGGAGGTGGCGCGGGAGCGCACCGGGCCCGTGCCGGACGCCGTGGCGTGGCGGGCGGCGGGCGGGCTGCCGGACTTCCTCAGCCACCACCTGGACGGTGCCATGGCGGAGGGGGTGGCCTGGAAGTTCGCCCCGTTGCGCCTGTTCCCCGACCGCTACGAGCTGTCGCTCGACAACGACTGCATCCTCTGGGACCTGCCCGCGGCCATGCGCGCCTGGCTGGAGGAGGCGGAGCCGCGCTGCCTGATCGCCGGCGACGTGACGCTCGCCCACGGCGCCTTCACCACCTTCACGCGGGAGGAGCCGCGCAACGCCGGCATCCGCGGCCTGCCGCCGGGCTACGACCTGGGTGCGGCGCTGCAAGCGGTGCTGGAGCGGCATCCCGTCCCCCTCGCGTCGGAGCTGGACGAGCAGGGGCTCCAGGTCGTGGCGCTCGACCTCGGCCGACCGGCCCATGTGGTGTCCACGGCGGACGTGTCGATCTGTTCGCCCTTCTGGCCGAAGACGCCGGAACTCGGGCGGGTCGGCGCGCATTTCGTGGGGTTGAACGCGCGCGCGCTGCCCTGGACCTACTACGACCGCCCGGCGACCGAGTGCGTGATCGAGAACTGGACGCGGCACCGGCCGGAGCTGTACCGCCGCGTCGGCCTGATGGAGCCCGCCTTGCCCGATGGATGAGCCCGCGGAAATCGGCCCGGTGTTTGGCCGGGTGACCTTGAGCGTTCCCATGACCATCCGCCTCTGCACCGGGGCGGACCTGCCCGCGCTCGAATGGATGGGCCTCTACAGCCCGCACCGCGCCGTGATCCAGGAGGCCTTCGCGGCCCAGCAGCGGGGCGACGGGCTGATGCTGCTGGGGGTGTCCGGCGGCTTCCCGGTCGGGCAGGTCTGGGTCGACCTCGCCACCAAGCGCGCGGAGCGGACCGCCGTCCTGTGGGCGGTGCGCAGCTTCCACCCGCTGCACGGCACCGGCATCGGCGGTCACCTGATGGCCGCCGCCGAACGCCTGCTGCGCGAGCGCGGCTACCGGCGCGCCGAGCTGGGCGTCGAGCGCGGCAACGACGCGGCCCGCCTCTTCTACGAGCGGCGCGGCTGGCGGGCCGAACGCCCGTTCCGGGAAACCGTCCGCTTCACGACCCCGGACGGCGAGCCGGTCGAGCAGGCCCTCGACCTGATCCTGATGGCGAAGGGCCTGGATCCCGACGAATGAAACATCGTGCGACGTTTTTTCGATGATGTTTCATTGGCGCGGGCCATAGGCGCAGATGGGCCGTTGATGTGGGAATTATAGCCTAATGCGGCGGGGTGGGGCAAGGGCCGTAGGTTGGGTGGCGCGCAGCGGAACCCAACACGGTGCGCACGGCGACGCTGTTGGGTTGCGCTGCGCTCCACCCAACCTACGGTGCTGAGTGGTGGCGGTGATGCACCCGTGCAACCCTGTTTTGAAAAAGCGGAGGCGTTGCGCAAAAACATGCGATTTGTCTCAAATCGACGTTAAAAGAGTCGACCTATCCTTTTGCTCAGTCGCTCAGGTGCATGGTGCAGGTTCGGCTCGACGACGAGGCGTCGCTGTGCTCGATCGGAATACTCGCGGAAGCGGTGGAGCGCATCTGCGTCAAGGGCGTGCTGGAACTGCGCATGCTGCGCAACGCCTTGCGGGAAGCGACCGCCAACCCGACCCCCGACGCGGTGAAGACGGCCTTCGGCATGTTCGCCCGCGTGGACCGCGACTTCCGTCGCATGATCGCGCACGAGGCGCTGACGCTGGCCGCCCAGCGCCGGGGGCAGTACGGGCCGAAGGTCCGCGCCGTGCGGCGGGCGCGGGTTGGGCCGGGGTGAGCGGCGGCTTCCCGGAATGGACGTGTCGAAAGTCGCGGAAGTTGCCGGCTTTTGTCGGTGTTTGCGGCAAATTGTCCATGCCGTCTCACGGTTGGCGGGTGCTAACGTCCGGGACCCATTCGTGGTCAGCCCGTCAGCCCACCCGACAGCAAGGCCAGCATGCACACGCCCACTCGATTCCCGTGGAAGGATGAATACACGGTCGGGAACGAGTTCATCGATTCCCAGCACCGCACGCTTCTGGAGTTGTCGGACCTCCTGCACGTCGCGGTGAACGCGGGGCAGGGCTACCGCATCATCCAGAACGCCTACGCGGCGCTCGTCAAATACACGCAGGAGCATTTCCAGGCGGAGGAGCGCTTCTGGGGATCGGCGAAGAGCAAATCGGCCGAACAGCACCGCGCCGTGCACCGGACCATCGCGGCGGAACTGGCCGACCTGCGGCAGGAGGGCGAATTCGGTGTCGTCTTCTGCACGCCCAACGAGCTGTCGAACTGGGTCGAGCACCGGCTGATCGCCCACTTCATCGAAGAGGACCAGAACGCCTACCGCACCCTGCCCAGGCCGGGCCGGAAGGCGAAGGGCTAGGAAGCCCCGCCGGGCGCGCCAATCGGAGGTTTAACAACGCACATCGCCTTCGCCGCGGAACGGTCCTTGGCCTGAAGGGTTTATGTCGGTGCACGGGGGCGTTTCCCCCTTTCCCGGTTCCCATTCCGGAGTGGCGGCAGCGGCATGAAGAGCTTGGACAACGGACGGATCGATCGCTCGGATTCGCTCTGGTACAAGGACGCGATCATCTACCAGCTGCACGTGAAGGCGTATTTCGACGCCGACAACGACGGCATCGGCGATTTCGCCGGACTGACGCAGAAGCTGGATTACATCCAGGACCTGGGCGTCACGACGCTCTGGCTGCTGCCCTTCTACCCCTCGCCGCTGCGCGACGACGGGTACGACATCGCCGACTACAAGGCGGTCAACCCGTCCTACGGCAATTTGCAGGACTTCAAGCGGTTCCTGCGCGAATGCCACGACCGCGGCCTGCGCGTGATCACCGAGCTGGTCATCAACCACACCTCCGACCAGCACCCGTGGTTCCAGCGCGCCCGGCAGGCCAAGCCCGGATCGAACCACCGCAATTTCTACGTCTGGTCGGACACCGACCAGAAGTACCAGGGCACACGCATCATCTTCTGCGACACGGAGAAGTCCAACTGGACCTGGGATCCGGAGGCGCAGGCCTATTTCTGGCACCGTTTCTATTCGCACCAGCCGGACCTGAACTTCGACAACCCGAAGGTTTTGCAGGAAGTGCTGAACGTGATGCGCTTCTGGCTGGACATGGGGGTGGACGGGCTGCGGCTCGACGCCGTGCCCTACCTGAAGGAGCGCGAGGGCACCAACAACGAGAACCTGCCCGAGACCCACGAGGTGCTGAAGCAGATCCGCGCGGAGATCGACAAAGGATACAGCGACCGCATGCTGCTGGCCGAGGCCAACCAGTGGCCGGAGGACGTGCTGCCCTATTTCGGCGATCCGGACAAGGGCGGGGACGAATGCCACATGGCCTTCCACTTCCCGCTGATGCCGCGCATCTACATGGCCGTCGCCATGGAGGATCGGCACCCCATCGCCGACATCATGCGCCAGACTCCGGACATTCCGGACCTGTGCCAGTGGGCCGTGTTCCTGCGCAACCACGACGAGCTGACGCTGGAGATGGTGACCGACAAGGAGCGGGACTATCTCTGGGACTTCTACGCCGCCGACCGGCGCATGCGCATCAACCTGGGCATCCGCCGGCGCCTCGCCCCGCTGCTGCAAAGCGACCGCCGCAAGATCGAGCTGCTGAACAGCCTGCTGATGTCGATGCCGGGCACGCCGGTGCTGTATTACGGCGACGAGATCGGCATGGGTGACAACATCTATCTCGGCGACCGCGACGGCGTGCGCACGCCCATGCAATGGTCGCCCGACCGCAACGGCGGCTTCTCCCGCGCCGACCCGGCGCGGCTGTTCCTGCCGGCCATCCAGGACCCGATCTACGGCTTCCAGGCGGTGAACGTCGAGGCGCAGCAGCGCAACCCCTCGTCCTTCCTGAACTGGATCAAGCGGCTGATCGCCGTGCGCCAGCAGCACAAGGCCTTCGGGCGCGGCAGCTTCCGCCTGCTCTATCCGGGCAACCGCAAGGTGCTGGCCTACCTGCGCTGCCACTCCACGGAGGAGGGGGAGGAGATCGTCCTGTGCGTCGCCAACCTGTCGCGCTCCGCCCAGGCGGTGGAGCTTGACCTGAAGCAGTTCCGCGGCCGCGTGCCGGTGGAGCTGCTGGGGCGCACGGTGTTCCCGCCGGTCGGCGACCTGCCGTACCTGCTGACCATCCCGGCCTATGGATTCTACTGGTTTGCGCTGGCCGCGGAGGCGCAACTGCCGTCCTGGCACGAGACGGTGCCGGAGCCGATTCCCGACCTGCTGACCGTGGTGGTGCGCGACGGCTGGCACAGCCTGATCAGCGGGCAGGCGCGGGAGGAGCTGGCGCGCGACATCCTCCAGGCCTTCCTGCCGCAGCAGCGCTGGTTCGCCGCCAAGGACCGCGGCATCGAGCGCGCGCAGGTTCCCATGTTTGCCCGCCTGCCCGGGCCGGGCGACGGATTCATGCTGGCCTGGGCCGACGTGGATCTGGCCGGCGGGGGGCGGCAGTCCTACCTGCTGCCTCTGGCCATGAGCTGGGAGGAGAACGCCGGGAATTTCGGTTGGCCGCTGCTGCCCTACACGCTGGCCAAGGCGCGGCGGGGGCCGCGCACCGGCGCCATCTTCGACGCCCTGCAGACCGACGCCTTCACGCGCAGCCTGATTGACGCGCTTCGTGAGGGGCGGGAGCTTCCGGCCTCCTCCGGCACGCTGCGCTTCACGCCGACCGCCCGCATGGCCGAGCTGACGCTGGGCGAGGACGCGGAGATCCGGCGCCTGGGCGTGGAACAGAGCAACAGCTCCGTCCTGGTGGACAGCCAAGCGGTGCTGAAGGTCTTCCGCCGCCTGACGCCCGGCTCGCACCCGGAGCTGGAGATGGGGCGCTTCCTGACCGAGGTGGCGCAGTATCCCAACACGCCGCCGCTGCTGGGGGCCGTGGAGCATGTGGCGGAGGACGGGACGCCGACGGCGCTGGTCGTCGTCCAGGGCTTCGTCCGCAACCAGGGCGACGGCTGGAGCAGCACGGTCGATTCGCTGGTGCGCGACCTGGACGACATCCGCCTGGGCGTCGTCCATGGCGGCGAGGAGACGGCGGGCAGCGAACCCTTCGGCATCCACCTTGCCATGACCGCGACGCTGGGCCAGCGCACCGCGGAGCTGCATTGCGCGCTGGCGCAGCGCACCGGCGACCCGGCCTTCGATCCGGAGCCGATCACCGCGGCCGACCTGAAGGGTTGGGCCGACGCCGCCCGCCGTCAGGCGGACGCCGCCTTCGCCGCGCTGCCCGGCGCGCTCGACCGACTCGCCCCGGCGGTGCGGGAGCAGGCGGAGGGGCTGCTCGCCCGCCGCGCCGAGGTGATGGACCGGCTGGCCGAACTGGCCGACACGCCGCCGCAGGGGCTGAAGACGCGCATCCACGGCGACTATCACCTGGGGCAGGTGCTGCGCGCCCAGAACGACTGGTACATCATCGACTTCGAGGGCGAGCCCGCGAAGACGCTGGAGGAGCGGCGGGCCAAGCACAGCCCCTTGCGCGACGTGGCGGGCATGCTGCGCTCCTTCAACTACGCGGCCTGGGCGGCGCTGTTCCGCATCGACGAGGCGGCCGCGCTGGAGGGCACCGGCGCCGCGCTGGAAGCCGCGCAGGACTGGGAGCGGCGCAGCACCCAGGCCTTCCTGGACGCCTACCGCGCCGCGATCGGCGGCTGCCCGAGCTGGCCCGCGGACGAGTCGGCGAGCCGGCGCCTGCTGGCCCTGTTCCTGATGGAAAAGGCGCTCTACGAGATCGCCTACGAGGCCGCCCACCGCCCGAGCTGGATCGGCATCCCGGTCAAGGGCGTGCTGGGCCTGCTCGACGGGACGGCGTAAGGCCACCGGAGCGTAGGTTGGGTGGAGCGCAGCGCAACCCAACATCCCTGGCATCGTGGGGTGTGTTGGGTTGCGGCTGCGCCTCCACCCAACCTACGAACTGAAAGGTTCAGGCGCGTGACCTAGGACATACCGCTCATGGTGTGACAAACGGCGTGGCGTTATGTTCACACCCCAAGAACGAAGGCAGGGGAAGAAGGGCAACCGATGCCGAACGACATCCGCACGGGAATCCGGCCTGAAACGCAGAAGGCGTCGCCGCTGCGCGGCGGCATCGAGGCGATCGTACGCGCCGACCACGGCGATCCGTTCGCGATCCTGGGCATGCACCAGGACGGGGAAGGGCAGCCGGTGGAGGTGCGGACCTTCATCCCCGGCGCCGAGCGCGTCTGGGTGATCGACAGCGCCAACGGCGATCCGGTCGCCGAGGCCGACCGGGTCCACGACGAGGGCTTCTTCCTCGCGACCATGCCGGACCGGACGCAGCGCTTCCGCTACCGCCTGCGCGTGCAGTTTCCGCTGGCGACGCAGGAGTTCGAGGATGCCTTCCGCTTCGGCAACGTGCTGGGCGAGCTGGACATCCATCTGCTGGCCGAGGGCACGCACATGAAGAGCTACGAGCGGCTGGGCGCCCACCCGCGGGAGATCGACGGGGTGGCGGGCGTGGCCTTCGCGCTGTGGGCGCCCAACGCGCGGCGGGTCAGCGTGGTCGGCGACTTCTGCGACTGGGACGGCCGCCGCCTGCCGATGCGCAAGCGCATGGAAGCGGGCGTGTGGGAGATCTTCGTCCCCGGCGCCACCGCAGGGCAGCGCTACAAGTTCGAGATCAAGGGGGCCGGCGGCGACCTGCTGCCGCTGAAGTCCGACCCCTACGCCTTCCAGGCGGAGATGCGGCCGCAGACCGCGTCGGTCGTGCACGGGCTGCCCAAATACGGCTGGCAAGACCAGACGTGGCAGCAGACCCGCGCCCACTGCGCCGAGCGGACGGCGCCCATCTCCATCTACGAGGTCCATCTGGGATCCTGGGCGCGCGTGCCGGAGGACGGCGACCGCTTCCTGACCTACCGGGAGTTGGCCGACCGGCTGGTCCCCTACGTGAAGGACCTGGGCTTCACCCACATCGAGATGCTGCCGATCACGGAGCATCCTTTCGACGGCTCCTGGGGATACCAGCCGATCGGGCTCTACGCCCCGACCAGCCGGCACGGCACGCCGGAGGACTTCAAGTATTTCGTGGACGCCTGCCACGCGGCGGGAATCGGCCTGCTGCTGGACTGGGTGCCGGGGCACTTCCCGACCGACCCGCATGGTCTCGGCTGGTTCGACGGCACGCACCTGTACGAGCACGCGGATCCGCGCCAGGGCTACCACCAGGACTGGAACACGCTGATCTACAACTTCGGCCGGACGGAGGTGCAGAACTTCCTGCTGGGCAACGCGCTGTTCTGGCTGGACCACTACCGGCTGGACGGGCTGCGCGTGGACGCCGTGGCCTCCATGCTCTACCTCGACTACAGCCGCAAGGCCGGGGAGTGGATCCCCAACCAGTTCGGCGGGCGGGAGAACCTGGAGTCCATCGCTTTCCTGAAGCGGATGAACGAGCTGACCTATGGGCACCACCAGGGCATCATGACGGTGGCCGAGGAGTCCACCGCTTGGCCGGCCGTGTCGCGGCCCGTCTATCTCGGCGGGCTGGGCTTCGGCTACAAGTGGAACATGGGCTGGATGCACGACACGCTGGAGTATATGGCGAAGGATCCCATCCACCGCCGCTACCATCACCACCAGCTGACCTTTGGCCTGATCTACCAGTTCTCGGAAAACTTCGTCCTGCCGCTCAGCCACGATGAAGTCGTGCACGGCAAGGGCTCGCTGATCAACAAGATGCCGGGCGACGACTGGCAGAAGTTCGCCAACCTGCGCGCCTATTACGGCTTCATGTTCGCCCACCCCGGCAAGAAGCTGCTGTTCATGGGCGGCGAGTTCGGCCAGTGGCGGGAGTGGAGCGAAGCGCGGAGCCTCGACTGGCACCTGCTGGAGGAGCCGCTGCACCAGGGGCTCCAGTCGCTGGTGCGCGACCTGAACCGCATGTACCGCGACCTGAAGCCGCTCCACCAGACCGACTGCGACCCGGCCGGCTTCGAGTGGATCGAGGCCAACGACAGCGACAACTCCGTCCTGGCCTTCCTGCGCAAGGAGACCGACGATCCGGAGCACCAGGTCGTCGTGGTCTGCAACTTCACCCCCATCCCGCGCCACGGCTACCGCGTCGGCGTCGCGCTGCCCGGCCACTACGCCGAGGTGCTGAACACCGACGCGACGGAGTATGGCGGCAGCGGTGTGGGCAACGAGGGCGGCCTGGAGTCGGAGGACACCGCCTGGCACGGCCGCCCGCACTCCATCAACGTGACCCTGCCGCCGCTGGGGACGGTGGTGCTGGAGCGCAAGGCGGGGTAGGGCGTCGCATCCGTCCGCGCCGCCCTTGACGGGCGGCGCGCGCTGCCCCTTTATTGGAACGGATTTCGGCTCACTGGATCCCGGATGATTGGACGTCCGGGTGGATGATGATGGAGAAACGGACCCAACCCCCTTCTGTGGACGAGGTGGTGCGCGTCCTGCGCACCCATCGCGATGCCTTGCGCCGTCGCGGTGTCCTTCATGCTGCGGTGTTCGGTTCGGTCGCACGAGGCGAGGCGCGGGACGATAGCGACATCGACATCCTGATTGACCTCGATCCTCAACATCCCATGGGGTTGTTCGAGTACACGCGCGTCACGCTCGACATCCGTGATCTCTTTGACCGGCGGACCGACGTCGTGTTGCGGAAAAACCTGAAGCCTGTCTTGCGCGCAACTGTGGTTGGGGAGGCGGTGAATGCCTTCTAGATCGCCGCGCCGGCGGCTGGAAGACATTCTGCAGAACATTGATGCCATTGTGGGCTTCATTGCAGGAATGAGCTTTGACGAGTTCCTGGCGGATCAGAAGACCAGCTACGCGGTGCTTCGCGCACTCGAAATCATTTCGGAAGCCTCCCGCCGCGTTCCCGACGTCGTCAAGGCGCGCCATGCCCATATCGACTGGCGAGCCGTCGCAGGCGCTGGAAACATTTATCGGCATGATTACGACACTGTGGACGACGCTCTGACGTGGCACACCATTCAACACGAACTCGCACCTTTGCGGGCCGTCGTCGCACTGGAACTGACGCTGATCGAGGGAGACGGGCCATGACGGTCCTGAAATACGGGGCCGCCGCCTGATGTCCATCGCCACCACCGCCACGCGCACGGCCGTCTGGCCCGGGAAGCCCTATCCGCTGGGGGCGAACTGGGACGGGTTCGGCGTCAACTTCGCCCTGTTCTCCGCCCACGCGGAGAAGGTGGAACTGTGCCTGTTCGACCAGACCGGACAGCGCGAGGTCGAGCGGGTCGTCCTGCCGGAATACACGGACGAGGTCTGGCACGGCTATCTGCCGGACGCGCGGCCGGGGCTGCTGTACGGCTACCGGGTCTATGGGCCCTACGACCCGGCGGCGGGGCACCGGTTCAACCCGAACAAGCTGCTGCTCGACCCCTACGCCAAGGCGCTGTTCGGGCCGTTCAAGTGGTCGGACGCCCATTACGGCTACCGCGTCGGCTCGACGCGCGAGGATCTGTCCTTCGACCGGCGCGACAACGCCCGCGCCATGCCGAAGGGGCGCGTGGTCGACCGCGCCTTCACCTGGGGGCACGACCGCCACCCGCTGGTGCCCTGGTCCGACACCATCCTGTACGAAACCCACGTCGGCGGCTTCACCATGCGCCACCCGGAGGTGCCGACCCCGCTGCGCGGCACCTTCGCCGGCATGTCCACCCACGCTGTCATCGATTACCTGAAGGCGCTGGGCATCACTTCGGTGGAGTTCCTGCCGGTCCAGGCCTTCGCGGACGAGCGGCATCTGGTGTCGAAGGGCTTGCGCAACTACTGGGGCTACAACACCGTCGGCTTCTTCGCGCCCGAGCCGCGCTACATGACCACCGGCGTTTTGTCGGAGTTCAAGACCATGGTCGCCCGCCTGCACGAGGCGGGGATCGAGGTGATCCTGGACGTGGTCTACAACCACACCGGCGAGGGCAACCACCTGGGCCCGACGCTGTCCTTCAAGGGCATCGACAATCTCAGCTACTACCGGCTGCTGCCCGACAACCCGCGCTTCTACATCAACGACACCGGCACCGGGAACACGCTCAACCTCAGCCACCCGCGCGTCCTCCAGATGGTCATGGATTCCTTGCGCTATTGGGTGACCGAGATGCATGTCGACGGCTTCCGCTTCGACCTCGCCACCGTGCTGGCGCGGGAGCCCTACGGGTTCGACCCCGGCTCGGGCTTCCTGGACGCCGTGCGGCAGGACCCGGTGCTGGCCGACGTGAAGATGATCGCGGAGCCCTGGGACGTCGGCCCCGGCGGCTACCAGGTCGGCAACTTCCCGCCGGGCTGGGCGGAGTGGAACGACCGCTACCGCGACACGGTGCGCCGCTACTGGCGCGGCGACGAGGGCATGCTGCCGGAGCTGGCCGGGCGTGTCGCCGGCTCGTCCGACCTGTTCGAGAAGCGCGGGCGGCGGCCCTGGGCGTCGGTGAACTTCGTCACGGCGCATGACGGCTTCACGCTGTACGACGTCGTCGCCTACAACGACAAGCACAACTGGGCCAACGGCGAAGACAACCGCGACGGCCATTCCGCCAACCATTCCTGGAACCACGGGGTGGAGGGCGAGACCGACGACCCGGCCATCCGGGCGGAGCGGGCGCGGCAGCGGCGCAACCTGCTGGCGACGCTGTTCCTGTCGCAGGGCACGCCGATGATGCTGGCCGGCGACGAGATCGGCCACACCCAGAAGGGCAACAACAACGCCTATTGCCAGGACAACGAGATCTCCTGGCTGGACTGGTCGCGGCGGACTGGGAGCACGGGCGATTCCATGCTCGCCTTCGTCAAGCGGCTGATCGCGCTGCGCAAGGCGCACGCGGTGCTGCGCCGGCCGGTGTTCCTGCACGGGCGGAAGACCTCGGCCGACGGGCTGAAGGACATCGTCTGGTACACCCCGCACGGCGTGGAGAAGGCGGCCGAGCATTGGCGCAACACCCACGCGCGCTGCATCGTGCTGCTGCTGAACGGCCACGCCGGCACCTACACCGGGGAGGACGGCGCGCCGCAGGACGACGGCGTCCTGCTGATCGTGCTGAATGCCCACACCGAAACCGTCACCGTCACCCTGCCCGAGGTGCCGGACGCCCGCGGCTGGCGCTGCGTGCTCGACACCCGGGTGCCGGACGGGGCGGGGGACGAGCGCATGCAGCTGGCCGGGCGGTCCGTCCCGGTGGACGGGCGGACGGCCCTGGTCTTCGTCCAGGTGGAATCGCGCGGACGTTGACACTGGTCAATCGGCAGCGCTTCCGGCTTGTGCTAGGGTCGGGCCCGGTGCGCCTGTCCCTCCGGATCCGTCCATGCCCGACTACGACTTCTCCCTGGTCGACGCCGCGATCATCGACACCCAGCACAACACCATGCGCGTCCTGCGCGAGGTGCTGTCGCGCCTGGGGCTGAAGCGGGCGGAAACCTACAGCTCCGCCCGCGACGCGGCGCGGGCGCTGGCCGAGGCGACTCCGGACCTGATCCTGCTCGACGCCGACGGGGAGGAGGCCGACGCCCTGCGGCTGGTCCGCAGCCTGCGCAACGAGCCGGACACCCGCAACCCCTACGCCTGCATCGTCGCCACCACCTGGCAGCCGACCCCGCTGCTGCTGACGCGCGTCACCAACGCGGGCGCCGACGACCTGCTGGTCAAGCCGGTGTCGCCCAAGCAGGTGCAGGACCGGCTGGCGACGCTGATCGAGAACCGCAAGAAGTTCGTGGTGACCGCCGACTACACCGGCCCCGACCGCCGCAAGTCGCCCCGCGACGGCGCGCAGGTGCCGCTGCTCGACGCGCCCAACACGCTGCGGCTGAAGGCGACGAACCGCTGGGCGCACCTGAACGCCCGCCAGCTGATGGCCGAGGCCAACGGCTTCGTCAACGAGCAGAAGCTGATGCGCGCCAGCGTGCAGGTGTCCTTCCTGATCGAGTTCGCCGTGCCCGGCCTGTCCGCCTGCCCGCCGGAAAAAATGGCGATCGAGCATCTGGCCCGCGTGCCCGGCTTCCTCGACGACCTGCTGCGCCGCCTGGACGACAGCCACGAGCCCGCGCCCGCCGAGTCCGCGGCCAAGTCGCTGAAGCTGCTGGCCGAACGGCTGCGCGCCCAGGCCGAATCGGGCGCCGTCGCGTCGGAGGAGCTGGAGCGCGCCCGCAGCCTCGCCCGCGAGCTGATGCAGGGCGTGGACCGCAGCCGCCCGCTCGACTCCATGGTGGCCGAGGTGGCCTCCGCCGTCGCCGCCTACCGCGCGCGGCTGGAACAGATGGCCCAAGCGAAGGCGGAAGCGGCAAGGGCGGCAGTGGCTGGGCCGGCGGGGCAGGGGTCGGGAGAGGCGCCGAAGGAAGCGGCGGCGGAGTAGCCGGACCCTCTCCCAGCCCAGCTGGGAGAGGGAGGGGCCCGTGCCAATGGCACGGGAGGGTGAGGGCAAGGTTTTCCCGAGAAACCAAGCCCTCACCCTCCCACTTCGTGGGCCCCTCCCTCTCCCTGCGGGGCAGGGAGAGGGGGCTTACGTCGGCGCCTCGCCGGCATTCCGGATCATCCCGGGTTGCGGCGTGTTGTCACCGTGCCCCGGCGTTCCGCGCGGCGCCCTTGCGGCGGATGCGAAAATACGAATGTTCGGGGCTGGACGGGGAAGGGCCGACACGCGATCTTCGCAGCGGGCGTTCCGTCGTCCGTCGCCACTCGTTTCAACCCGCGGGGATCCTGAATGAGCGCTCTCGACCGGCTTGCCGACCTGGTCGGCATCGAGCCCTTCTACCACGACATCTGGGGCAACCGGCGGGAGACGTCCGACGCGACCAAGCGGGCCTTGATCGCCGCCATGGGCCTGCCCGCCGGGTCCGACGAGGAGGTGGAGGCCAGCCTGCGCGCGGTGGACCAGCGGGCGTGGCGGCGCATGCTGCCGCCGGTGATCGTGCTGGATGAGCAGGCGCCGCTGGCGCTGACTTTCGCCCTGCCGGCCGGGCTGGACGACGCCGACCTGTTCTGGACCCTGACGGAGGAGACCGGCGTCAGCCACCGCGCCGCGCTGACCGTCGGCAACCTGCCGGTGGCCGACCGCGCGGTGATCGACGGCGTGGCCTTCGAGCGGCGCACCGTGTCCACGCGGCTGCCGTCGCGGCTGCCGCTCGGCTACCACCGGCTGTCGGTGGAGATCCGGCCCAAGGGGGTGGGGGGCTCGCTGGAGGGCAGCACGACGCTGATCGTGGCGCCGGAGCGCTGCCTGACGGTGGAGGAGGTGGTCCCCAGTGGGCGCACCTGGGGCATCGGGCTGCAACTGTATGCGCTGAAGAGCGGCGACGACTGGGGCATCGGCGACTTCGACGACCTGGGCCGCTTCGCCGAGGCCGCGGGGGGGCTGGGCGCCGGGCTTGTCGGGCTGAACCCGCTGCACGCGCTGTTCCCGGCGGACCCAAACCACATCGGCCCCTATTCGCCATCCAGCCGCAGCTTCCTGAACATCCTCTACATCGACGTGGAGCGCGTGCCGGAGCTGGACGCCACGCCGGACGCGCGGACGCGGATCGCGGCGGAGGACTTCCGCGCCCGCCTCGCCGCCGTCCGCTCGGCGGAGCTTGTGGACTACCCCGCCGTGTCGGCGCTGAAGATGCCGGTGCTGGAGGCGCTGCACGCCACCTTCCGCGCGCTGCCGGAGCGCCACCCGCGCCGCTTGGCCTTCGAGACCTTCCGGCGGGAGATGGGCGAGCCGCTGCGCCGCCACGCGACCTTCGAGGCGCTGCACGAGCATTTTTACCGGCAGGACCCGAACCTGTGGATGTGGCGCAGCTGGCCGCCGGCCTTCCACGACCCGAACAGCCCGGAGGTCCAGGCCTTCGCCACAGAGCGGGCCGATCGCTTGGACTTCTTCGAATACCTGCAATGGGAGGCCGACCGCCAGCTGGGTGAGGCGGCGGACCGCGGCCGGAAGGCTGGGCTCGCCATCGGCTTCTACCGCGACCTGGCGGTGGCGGCGCACCCCGGCGGGGCGGCGGCCTGGGCCGATTCGGGAATCCTGGTGCAGGGCGCCAACGTCGGCGCGCCGCCCGACCAGTTCAACCTGAAGGGCCAGAACTGGGGCCTCGCCCCGCTGTCGCCGGTGGGCCTGCGCGAGACGGCCTACGCCAACTTCGTCGCCATGCTGCGCGCCAACATGCGGCACGCCGGCGCCCTGCGCATCGACCATGTCATGGCGTTGCAGCACCTGTTCTGGATCCCGGCGGACGGCAGCGACGGCGCCTATGTCGAGTACCCGATGCAGGACCTGCTGCGCATCATCGCGCTGGAAAGCCGGCGCAACCGCTGCATCGTCATCGGCGAGGACCTGGGCACCGTGCCGGAGGGGTTCCGCCCGGCCATGGAGCGCGCCGGCATCCTGAGCTACCGCGTGCTGTATTTCGAGCGCAGCGCGGACGGCGGCTTCAAGCGGCCCGGGGAGTATCCGGCCGACGCCATGGTCACGGTGACCACCCACGACCTCGCCACCTTCAAGGGCTTCTGGACGAACCGGGATCTGGAGTGGCGCCAGCGGCTGGACCTCTACCCGGACAATGGTGCCCGCGACAAGGACAGCTGGGACCGCGGCGTGGACCGCTGGCGGATGCTCCAGGCGCTGTCGGCGGAGGGGCTGAAGCCGGCCAGCTACCCGACCGACGAGGGCTCCCAGCCCTTCTCGGCGGAGCTGATGGAGGCGGTGCACCGCTACCTCGCGCGCTCGCCCGGCCGAATCGCCATGGTCCAGGTCGAAGACGCGCTGGGCGAAGCGGAGCAGCCGAACCTGCCTGGCACCGTCGACCAGCACCCGAACTGGCGCCGCCGGCTGTCCGTCCCGGTCGAGGCGATGCCCGGCCACGAGGGACTGCGACGCCTGGCGGACGCCGTTCGCGCGGAGCGGGATCGGTACTGACGAAAGTTCTAATGTACGGCCAAAGTGGTTTGTCTTTTACGCCGTAGCGCTTACACTTCCCCACACGCCGATTACGGGAAATGGAGCCGGGGGTACACGCCCGCGCGACGGTTCAACACGGAGGGGAACATGAAAGGTGATCCGAAGGTCATCCGCCATCTCAACACGATCCTGACCAACGAGCTGACGGCCATCAACCAGTACTATCTGCACGCCCGGATGCTGAAGAACTGGGGCCTGCTGCGGATCGCCAAGAAGGTCTACGAAGAGTCCATCGGCGAGATGAAGCACGCCGACAAGCTGATCGAGCGCATCCTGTTCCTGGAAGGGTTGCCCAACCTCCAGGACCTGCACAAGCTGAAGATCGGCGAGGACCTGCCGGAGATGCTGAACGCCGACCTCGGCATCGAGAGCCTGAACCGCGGCAACCTCCAGGAAGCCATGGTCGACTGCGAGGCCGTGCGCGACTTCCAGAGCCGCGAGATCCTGCGCGAGATCCTGGACGACACCGAAGAGCACATCGACTGGCTGGAAACCCAGCTGGACCTGATCCAGCGCATCGGCCTGAACGCCTACCAGCAGGAGCAGCTGTACAAGGGCGACGAGTGATACGGACGGCGGCACTGGATGTGTTCATCCGCCGACCGTATGACCGTCCCGGGGGCAAGAACCGGGTTTGACGTTTCCGATTGATGGATGACAGCCGGTTGGACCGGGCAACGGCGCGGACCAACCGGCGCAAACCAACGACGCAACGAAAGGGCGCCGTGCACGCCTTCCGTTGAGGGCGATCCGTCAGGCGTGATCCCTGGCGCGTGACATGCGCGGATATGTATTGGTTTCTTAACAGTTCAAATGCGAAGCTTTGCGCGGACGCCGGTGTGGGAACCGCTGGCGGATGGTCCCGCGTGAGAGCCAACGATGAAGCTGTCCACCAAAATTCTGTTGCCGGTATTCTTGCTGTCCGCCGTGTCGGCGGTGATCGGCTCCACGTCGATGTGGGGGCTGAACCGCATTGGCACCGCCAACGAAGCCCTGATCCGGACCGACCGGATGGTTCTCGCGGCATCGGAACTGCGGTCGGTCAGCCGGGCGCTGCAACGCGATGCGCTGAACCTGATCGTAGAGGACGCCGCAGGGCAGGCCGCGATCGCCGAGCGGTTTGGCGCTCGCGTTGCCGAGATGGGCGAGAAGAACCGCCTGCTTGAACAGCTCCTCGTCGCGTCGGGCAACGCGCAGGCCGGGCGAATCGGCCCGTTGCAGACCAGGGTGATGGAGACGCTGGTCAAGGCACGCGACCTTGCCGTGTCGGGCAAGCGCGACGCGGCGCAGGAGCTGTTCCGCACCGAGGTGCGCGAGAGCGAGCGCGCCGCCTCCGCCCTGACCGACCCGATCATCGTGGCCGGGACGGAGGAGATCGCAAGCCTCACCGCGCGGGTGGAGCAAACCGAAGGCTTCGTGCGCGACCTGATGACGGCGGTCGGCCTCGTGGGCATGCTGGCCGGAGCGCTTCTGTCCTGGATCATCGCCCGCCGGAGCGTCGTCCAGCCGCTGGCCCGCCTGACCGCGACCATGGACCGCCTGACGCACAAGGACTATGGGGTGGACCTGTCGGACGCGTCGCGCGACGACGAGGTCGGGGCCATGGCCAGCGCCGTTTCCACCTTCCGCGATGCCTTGCAGACGGCCGACCGCCTGGAGGCCGAACAGGCGCGCGAACGCGCGGCCAAGGAGCAGCGCGCGCTCGCGATCGAGCGGCTGATCGGCCATTTTGAGAAGACGGTCGGCGGAATCCTGCACGCCCTGACCTCCGCCGCCACCGAACTGAACGTGACGGCGAACAGCATGTCGGGCATCGCGGCCCAAACGAACGAGGGGGCGGGTGCCGCGGCGAGCGCGTCGGCGGAGGCGTCGGCCAACGTGCAGGCCGTCGCGGCGGCCACGGAGGAGCTGTCCGCCTCGATCAACGAGATCAGCGGGCAGGTGGCACGCTCCACCGCCATCGCCGACCAGGCGGTCAGCGAGGCGCAGCAGACGAACGCCCAGGTGCAGGGTCTGGTCGAGCAGGCGCAGCGGATCGGCGAGATCGTGCAGCTTATCAACAACATCGCGTCGCAGACCAACCTGCTGGCGCTGAACGCGACCATCGAAGCGGCGCGCGCCGGCGAGTCCGGAAAGGGCTTCGCGGTGGTCGCCAGCGAGGTGAAGAGCCTGGCCAACCAGACGGCCAAGGCTACGGAAGACATCGGTCAGCAGATCGCGTCGATGCAGGGGGCGACCAATGGCGCCGCGCAGGCCATCAGCGGCATCAGCCGGACCATCGCGACCGTGAGCGAAGTGGCGACCTCCATCGCCTCGGCCATCGAGGAGCAGGGCGCGGCCACCGCCGAAATTTCCCGCAACGTCCAGGAAGCGTATGCCGGCACGAACGCGGTCAGCATGAACGTGGTGGACGTGAGCGAGGCGGCCACCCAGACCGGAGCGGCCGCCGCCCAGGTGCTCGGCGCGTCGGGTGAACTGGCCCGCCAGTCCGAAACGCTGAAGCAGGAGGTCGAAAGCTTCCTGGCCGGTATCCGCGCCGCCTGATTCGGACCTATGCAGGTTTTCCGAACTCCGCCCACACATGGGCGGGCTCGGAAAACCTGCAAAACCGTAGAGTCCGCAGGTTTCTCCAGGCCGGGCCCATGGCCCGATCTGGAGAAACCTGCTTAGACCGAAACGCCGCCGGCCGCCGCGCCCAGGGCGGCCCCGGCGGCCTTTTCATAGGCCTGGATGGCCGCGGGCCAGGGCTCGATGTGCAGGCCATCCCCCATCGCGTCCTGGTGGATGCTCTGCGCGACGAAGCCGGCGTTCGGCGTCGCGGTCAGCGGGACCGGGCCGGGCGTGACGGGCTTTTCCCCATCATCCGTGTTCAGCGAGAAGCCGCCGGAGGCGCCCGACCGTCGCGTCCGGCTTCCGTCCGCGCCGTCCAACTGCGCGCTCTTGCCGCCTTTCAGCGCGTCATCGGTCGCGGAAACGTCCTGCCGCTGCGGACGCTCCTGCTGGCCGGGAACGCGCCGGACCGGCTGGATCGCCGGGGCATCGCTGGCCAGCATCTGCCGAATGCGGCTGAGCCCCGATTGGGGCTGCGCGCTGGCCGGCGATGGAAGGGCGGGGATGCTGGACACGGGCGGCGGTCCGGGGCTGGAGGGGGCGGGCTTGAGCGGTGCGGGGTTGCGGATTCCGGGCGACTCGAACCGGCACCTTAGCAGGGGATGGCTTCCCGAATCCTTAAAAATTGTGGAGCACCTCTGCGGCTGTTGCCCGCGGTTTCGGGTCGGTGCATACTATTTGATGTTAATCCCGTATTTCCGGAGACCGCCGGGAGCCCCGCAGGGACTCCGAGTCGCGCCGACAGGCGCAGCGGCGCTGAAGGGGGCAGGCGGCGTGTCGCGACCGATCGACGGAATCCCGGTGGGGGAGCTGGCCATGGACCTGCTGGTCCTGGACGATGGCCGGATGGACGCCCCGATGGATGCACAGCTCATCGCGGCCGCCCTGGACGCGTCCGGCGACATCGCCTACGCCTGGGACATCGCCACCGATTCCATCTCCTGGGCCGGAAGCGCGGTGGCCCAGCTGGGCACGCCCGCGGAGATCGCCTACGGCGAGGCGTGGCGGGCGCGGATCGAGCGGTCGGACCGGGCGCGGCGCCGCGTCGCTCTGTCGCAGCACATCGAGACGGGAAGCTCCTTCGACTGCGACTACCGCCTGCGGCTGGCCGACGGCGGGATGCATTGGGTCCACGACCGCGGCCAGGTGGAACGTGACGGCGACGGCATGCCCGTGCGCCTGCGCGGCGTGCTGCGCGTCATCGACCGCCGCAAGGCCTACGAGGTCGAACTGGAACACCAGGCCCATTTCGACCCGCTGACCGGCCTGGTCAACCGCCACCGCCTGCGCGAGGCCCTGTCCGGCACCTGCCGCACCAGCCAAATGGACGACGACTGCCCCGCGGCGCTCGGCGGCCTGTATCTGGCGGTGGGCATCGACAAGCTCGGCCTCGTCAACGACGCCATGGGGCACGCCGCGGCGGACGCCGTGGTGTGCGAGGTGGCGGACCGGCTGCGGCGCGTCCTGCGCCCCGGAGACACGGTGGGGCGCGCCGGCGGCGACATCTTCGGCGTCGTGCTGCCGCGCTGCCCGGAAGACGACATGGTCCATGTGGCCGACAAGCTGCTGCGCGCGGTGCGGGCGGCGCCGGTGGACACGCCGGTCGGGCCGATCCTCGTCACGGTGTCGGCCGGCGGCATCGCCAAATGCGCGGGCGCGGACAACGGCCAATGCCGGGTGGACGAGGTGATGACCCGCGCGGAGACCGCGCTTCAGGAGGCCAAGCGGCAGGGCGGCGACTGCTTCTGGCCGCACCGCGCGACCAGCCCGAAGCAGACGGGCCTGCGCAACGCGCTGGCGACCGGGCAGATGGTCAAGGCGGCGCTCCAGGCCGACGGGCTGCGCTTCGCCTTCCAGCCGGTGGTCGGCCTGGATGGGGGCGGCGTGGACGGGGTGGGGCGGCCGGAGGTCGCCTTCTACGAATGCCTGCTGCGGCTGATGGCGGCGGACGGTGCGCCGGTCCCGGCTGGCGCCTTCATGCCGGCGGTCGAACGTCTGGGCATGGCGCGGCGCATCGATCTGCACACGCTGGACCACGCGGTGCGGGAGCTGGAGCGGCACCCGGGCGTGGTCCTGTCGCTCAACCTGTCCGCCACGACGACGGCCGACCGCACTTGGCTCGATGCCCTGGACAAGCGGCTCGGGGCGCGGCCGGAGCTGGCGCAGCGCCTGATCCTGGAGGTCACGGAGACCGCTGCCATCGAGGATCTGGAGGACACCGCCGGCTTTCTGGCCGCGGTGCGCTCGCTCGGCTGCCGCACCGCGCTCGACGATTTCGGGGCGGGGTACCTGTCCTACCGGCACCTGAAGGCGCTGCCGATCGACATCGTGAAGATCGACGGCTCCTTCGTCCGCGAGCTGAAGGACGGGCCGGACGCGCTTCTCTTCATCCGCACGCTGGTCGGGCTGGCCAACGGATTCGGGATGACCACCGTCGCGGAATGCGTGGAGAACGACGAAGAAGCGGCGACGCTGCGGCGGGAAGGGGTGCGGCTGCTCCAGGGCTACCGCTTCGGCCGGCCGAGCCTGGACCGTCCCTGGCTCGCCGACCCCGCCGACTGACGCCGCGCCGAGCCGCCTTTACTGCGGCTTGCGGCCGTGTGCGCCGCCGAGCCGGACCATGGAGTGCGCCTCCACCGTCACGTCGTCGCCGCCCAGCAGGCGGGTGAACAGCGCCTTCACCGTGGCGCGCGCGCTGACGGTCAGCGTGCCGGCGCGCGGGTCGTCGGCGATGGCCAGCGGGGCCGTGTTGGACCCCAGGAACCCGTTGGGAAAGGCGATCGAGAAGAAGGTGCGGATGTGCCCGTCGCGCTGGTCGTCGAACATCACGCGGCCGCCGGCCAGCGCCGCGGCGTCCACCGCCTGCGACAGCCGCGCCTGCACCGCGTAGCCGCGCACCGCGTCCATGGTGTATCCGGCCCCCACCGCCAGCGGCACGGCAAGCGCGAAAAGCACCGCGACCACAGCCTTCCTGCCACTGCGCCGCTCCTCGTGCTGCCGGAGCGAGTAGGGGTGGTACACCATCACCATCAGCAGTCTCCAAATGCATGGGAAGGAGAAAGTCCCGAAAATGTGCAGAATAGAGTTTAAAAAGAGATTAACAATTTGCCGGCGAACAAGATGTTGGTGGATGGGCAAACCGCGATAAAGAAATCTACCGCTATATTCTATCGTTATTCTTTAGAGTTCCGGGAATAGTGCGCGCGTAACGCCGCCGAAATGGTTCGAAATTCGGAATAAATTCGCGCGAAAAGGGCGTTGCCCGCTGGTGGAGCAACGCCGTGAGCGCAGGAACCCGAATGCAGCATAGGGAATGACCGGCACCCGTGCGGTGGACAATTCGGGGCCAAAAGGCGGGCGAAATGGCGCCGCCTGTCATTTGCGCGGAGGGTAGGGAATAAACCGCGGTGCTGGAGCGTCACTGTTCCGATATGCGTCCAACAACGGGGCCAACAACAGGGCCAACAACAGGGAGGAACACGATGAACAGGACGACGGTGCGAACCATTCGTGGGCTTATGTTCGGGGTGGCGCTCGCCGCGCTGTGCGGGGGTGCCCAGGCGCAGCAGGCCGGCGGCGCCAACGCCATGACCTTCTTCGTCACCAGCACGGGACTCGGCAAGGGCGCCGACCTCGGCGGGCTGGCCGGCGCCGACCAGCATTGCCAGAAGCTGGCCGAGGCGGTCGGCGCCGGGAACCGCACGTGGAAGGCCTATCTCAGCACCCAGGCCATTCCCGGCCAGAACGCGGTGAACGCCCGCGAGCGCATCGGCGCCGGCCCGTGGCAGAACGCCAAGGGGCAGGTGATCGCCCGCAACGCGGAGGAGCTGCACGGCACCAACAACCTGACCAAGCAGACCGCCCTGACGGAGAAAGGCGAGGTCGTCAACGGCCGCGGCGACACCCCCAACATGCACGACATCCTGACCGGAACCCAGCCGGACGGCACCGCCTTCGCCGTCGCCGAGGACCGCACCTGCGGCAACTGGACCCGGAGCGGGACGGAGGGCGCCGCGATGCTGGGTCACAGCGACCGCATCGGGCTGAGCGACGACCCGCCGGCTAAGTCCTGGAACTCCTCGCACCTGTCGCGCGGCGGGTGCAGCCAGGACGCGCTGAAGAGCACCGGCGGGGCGGGTCTGCTGTACTGTTTCGCGGAGAAGTGATGTTGCCCTTGATGCCGTAGGTTGGGTGCAGGCGAAGCCGGAACCCAACATCCTCCGCCCGGACGAAGATGTTGGGTTCCGCTGCGCTTCACCCAACCTACGGCCTTTCCCTTTTCGTTCACGATCGGGAGCGATAGACTCAACGCTGGTTTTGGCGTTGGGAGGCGGCCCGATGGCGGGCGGTGCGTGGCGTTCGGCGGTGCTGGGGCTAGCGGTCGCGGGGCTGGCCTTCGCCTATCTGGGCATGGACATCGGTCGGCTGGTCGGCGACGACCGCGAGGCCTACTACACCGACATGGGCGCGGTCGCGCTTGGCGTGGTGGCGTTGTGGGCGGCCTTCGCGCGGCTCGGCCGGCACTTCCGCGAGGTGGAGCGGCTGCGGGACGCCCTGGCGGCGCCGCGGGGTCGGCTGGCCGTCGATCTCGCAAAGGACGCCCGTGACGACGAGGCCGGGCGCCTCGCCAAGGCCGCCGCGGAGGCGTTGCGCCACGACCGGCCCGGTGCGGCGGCGGGTGGCGGCGCGCGGCTGACCGGCGTGATGGCGGCCCTGGAGGAGCCGGTGGTCGTGCTGGACGATTTCGGGCGGGTCGAGCTTCTGAACGCGGCCGCCGCCGGCCAGCTGGGCATCGCGGTGGGCGCCGACATCTACGACCACCTGTCCCGGCCCGAGCTGTTCCGCGCCATCGAACGGGCGCGGGAGAGCGGGCAGATGGTCTCCGCCCTGCTGCGTCGCGCGCAGGGCGGCGAGATTCAGGTGCGCGTTCGGGACCTCGGCTTGCAGGCCGGGGTCGCGCTGGTCTTCCCGGCGCGGAGCGTCAACACGCCGGCGCTGCTGGCCGGCGACCGGGTGGTGCTGCGGCCGCTGTCGCGCGCCCCGCACCTCGGCGACGAGGAGCCGCTGCTGACCCTGCCCATGGTCAGCCTGTGGGTCGCGACCACGGGGGAGGCTGACGGGGACGATCGTGCCGTTGTCGCCGTCGGCACGGTGCGGCTGGCCGGGCCGCGCGTCTTCCGGTCGCTGTCGCTGGACCTGTTCGTCGATCCCGGCCGGCCGATTCCCGCGGAGGCCACCGCCCGGCACGGCGTGACCGACGCCATGGTGCAGGGGGCGCGGTCGTTCGCTGAATCCTGGCCGGTGATCGCCGAGGCGCTGCACGGCTGCATGGTCGTCGGACTTGATGTGGACGCGGCGCTCGACGCGCTGGAACGCGACTTCGTGCGGGCGGGGCCGGCGGGCACGCTGGAACGGCCCACGCTGGAACGGCCACTGTCGCTCGATCTCGGCCGGCTGGCCACGGCGCTCGACCGCTCGCTGGAGGGCGCGCCGCTGGACCGGCTGTGCGCCGCGTTCGGCATCGCCCCGCACCCGCGGCCGGACGTCTTCGCCCCGGCGCTGATCCAGGCGGAACTGGCGGCGGCGATCCTGCTGCAACTGGACGGGCGGGGCATCGACAGCCACGGCGCCGCGCGGGCCTTTGCCGAAGGGCAGGTGCAGGTGCAGCGCCGGTGATGGCCCCTACTTCCAGCGGGGCCGGCGGCCGGCCTTGAGGGACTGGACGGCTTGGTCGAGCGCCTGGAGGAACTTGGACTTGTCCTGCTGGCTCATCGGCTTGTTGTTGCCGTTGACCACGCCCATGTCGCGCAGGTCCTGCATCAGGGCGCGGGTGGCGATGGCCGTGCCGATGGAATCCTCGGTGAAGGGGCGCCCCGTGGGGCCGATGACCACGGCGCGCTTTTTGACGCAGCGGTCGGCCAGCTGGATGTCGGCGGTGACCACGATGTCGGTCTCGGTCGCGTGCTCGGCGATCCAGTTGTCGGCGGCGTCGAACTCCGACCCGACGACGACGAGCTGCGACACGCATTCGGTCGGCAGGCGCAAAGGGCCGTTGCTGACGATCCAGACCTTTGTTCCTGTACGGCCGGCCACCCGGTAGATTTCGGCCTTTACTGGGCAGGCGTCGGCATCCACATAAATCTCGACCACCCGGCCTCCCTCCTTCGCCGTTTAATGTCGCGTCCTTATGCGCTAAAACCCTTGGCGAGCGAAGCGGCGCCGCGGGTGGCGTGCTGAATTTTTCCTTTTTGTGCAGAAGGGTCGGAGCGGCGCATGGCGTCCTATCAGTATGTTTATGTGATGAAGGGCCTGTCCAAGGTCTACCCCGGCGGCAAGAAGGTTCTGGACAACATCTGGCTGTCCTTCCTGCCCGGCGTGAAGATCGGCGTGCTCGGCGTCAACGGCGCCGGTAAGTCCACGCTGATGAAGATCATGGCCGGCCTGGACAAGGATTATTCCGGCGAGGCCTGGGCCGCGCAGGGCGCCAAGGTCGGCTACCTGCCGCAGGAGCCGCAGCTCGACCCGACCAAGACCGTCCAGGAGAACGTCCTGGAGGCGCTGGCCGACACCAAGGCGCTGCTGGACCGCTTCAACGCCGTGTCGGAGGCGATGGCCGACCCGGACGCCGACTTCGACGCGCTGCTGGCCGAGCAGGCCGAGCTGCAGGAGAAGATCGACGCCGCCGACGCCTGGGACATCGACCGCACGGTCGAGATCGCCATGGACGCTCTGCGCTGCCCGCCGGGCGACGCCGACGTGACCAAGCTGTCGGGCGGCGAGAAGCGCCGCGTGGCGCTGTGCAAGCTGCTGCTGGAAAAGCCCGACCTGCTGCTGCTCGACGAGCCGACCAACCACCTGGACGCGGAGTCCGTGGCCTGGCTGCAGAAGCACCTTGAGGACTACAAGGGCACCGTCGTCCTGGTCACCCACGACCGCTACTTCCTGGACAACGTGACGGGCTGGATCCTCGAACTCGACCGTGGCTCGGGCATTCCGTGGGAGGGCAACTACTCCTCCTGGCTGGAGCAGAAGCAGAAGCGGCTGGAGCAGGAAGGCCGCGCCGAGGAGGCCCGCCAGAAGCAGCTGGCCACCGAGCTGGAGTGGATCCGCCAGTCCCCGCGCGCCCGCCAGGCCAAGAGCAAGGCCCGCATCTCCGCCTACGAGACCTTGCTGGCCGAGAGCACGAAGGAGACGACGGGCGAGGCCCGCATCGTCATCCCGACGCCGCCGCGCCTGGGCAACGTCGTCATCGAGGCCGAGACGATCAACAAGGGCTTCGGCGACCGGCTGCTGATCGACGGCCTGTCCTTCCGCCTGCCGCCGGGCGGCATCGTCGGCGTGATCGGTCCGAACGGCGCCGGCAAGACCACCCTGTTCCGCATGATCACCGGGCAGGACGGGCCGGACGCCGGCGCCTTCCGCGTCGGCGAGACGGTGAAGCTGGGCTATGTCGACCAGAGCCGCGATTCGCTGAACCCGAACAAGACCGTGTGGGAGGAGATCTCCGACGGGCTGGACGTCATCGACCTGGGCAAGAAGTCGATGCCCAGCCGCGCCTATGTCTCGTCCTTCAACTTCCGCGGTCCGGACCAGCAGAAGAAGGTCGGCCAGCTGTCCGGCGGTGAGCGCAACCGCGTCCACCTCGCCAAGATGCTGAAGTCCGGCGCCAACGTCCTGCTGCTCGACGAACCGACCAACGACCTGGACGTCGACACGCTGCGCGCGCTGGAAGAGGCGCTGGAGACCTTCGCCGGCTGCGCCGTGGTCATCAGCCACGACCGCTGGTTCCTCGACCGCCTCGCCACCCACATCCTGGCCTTCGAGGGCGACAGCCACGTGGAGTGGTTCGAGGGCAACTTCGAAGCCTATGAGGCCGACAAGAAGCGCCGCCTGGGCGAGGACGCGGTCAACCCGCACCGCATCAAGTACAAGCCGCTGGTCCGTTCGTAACCGATCCGCTCGCAACCGGGCGGCCGTCCACGCGAAGCCCTCCTCCCACAAGGGAGGAGGGTTTTTTCATGCCTGGACCACCGTGGCCGCGCCAGGTCGATTCGCGAGCCGGCGTCGAGTCCGGCGGGGTTTGCGAGGCGCCGATTCCCCCTCGTCACGTCGCTATCCGGTCCAGCGAATGCCGATGTGTTGCCCAGTAAAAGCGTGTTCAGTCTGTACAATGAAAATTATTGTAGTCGTTGGTGTGTGCAATCCAGGATGTGTAATCGGCGAGCTCCGACCGCGCGCCTGGAAGGCGATCCTCGGCAAGTCACGTCGCGAACGCCATGCGCCTCGCCGCGTCCATTGCGCCGACGGTATTGCCGCTTTTCCTGGCTTCGTTTCTTCAATGTACAACATTGCAGCAAATTGATTCGAAAGCATCCTGTGAATAAAAAAGGTTTATCGTTCTGTAACAGTTTCAATCATGATGCATGGTCAGTAGTCTAGTAAGATAACAATATACATTCGCATGGACTCTTCAATTACAGTGGTATGGATTAGGCGACAAAGAAAAGAATCGTTTGACTCTCGTTGATGATATCTATGAATTTCGTGATGTCGATCATTTGGAGGAAGAAAAATGGCTTATCAGAGCGTCACTCCTTTTGCGGTTTCGCAGCAGTTTGAACTGAATCAGACGGATGTATTCGCCGTCGACAGCACCGGTGCGCTGAACGTGACTTGGGTCACCTCGGACGGCCCGTGGAGCGGACCGGCCAAGATCAGCGGCCCGAACTTCGCCCCGCCGGGCGCCTATGTGGCCGCGTCCCGGCAGTTCGGCCTCGATCAGACCGACGTGTTCGTGGTCGACAACACCGGCGCGCTGAGCGTGTTCTGGGTGACCAACGCCGGCCCGTGGAGCGGCCCGACCAAGATCACCGGCCCGGGCTTCGCCAAGCCGGGTTCCTACATCGCCGTGTCGCAGCAGATCGGCGCCAACCAGACCGACGTCTTCCTGGTCGACGGCACCGGCGCGCTGAACGTGTTCTGGGTGACCAACGACGGTCCGTGGAGCGGCCCGAACAAGATCAGCGCCCCCAACTTCGCCCCGGCGGGCTCGTTCATCGCGGCCTCGCAGCAGTTCGGCCTGAACCAGACCGACGTGTTCGTCGTCGGCAACTCGGGCGCGCTGAGCGTCTTCTGGGTCACCGGCGTGGGCCCGTGGAGCGGCCCGACCGCGATCAGCGCGTCGAACTACGCCAAGCCGGGCTCGTTCATCGCGGCGTCGCAGCAGGTCGGCGCCAACCAGACCGACGTCTTCCTGGTCGACGGCACCGGCACGCTGAGCGTCTTCTGGGTGACCAACGACGGTCCGTGGAGCGGCCCGAACAAGATCAGCCAGGCGTCCTTCGCCCCGGCCGGTTCGTTCGTCGCGGCCACGCAGCAGGTCGGCCTGAACCAGACCGACGTGTTCGTCGTCGGCAACTCCGGCCTGCTGAGCGTCTTCTGGGTGACCGGCCTGGGTCCGTGGAGCGGTCCGAACGCCCTCGGCGCCGGCGGTGTGCCGGGCTCGTTCGTCGCGGCGTCCCAGCAGTTCGGCCTGAACCAGACCGACGCCTTCGTGAGCAACGAGAACGGCACGCTGAGCGTGTTCTGGGTGACCGAGGGCGGTCCCTGGAGCGGCCCGACCACCCTGCCGACGCCGGCCTGACCCCCGCCACGGCACAGCGCCGCCGCTTCCACGAAGCGGCGGCGTTTCCGTTGCGGGAGTGGCTTTTTACCCCTCGGTCTTCTGGTGCTCCAGGAAGGCCGTCTTCAGCAACTGCTTCAACTCGTCGCTGTACTGGTGGAAGCGGACGGAGACATGGCCCCTGCCGCGGTTCAGGTGCAGGACGACGAACTGCGCGGTGGCAGTGATCTCCTCCCGGCCGGCGATGGTGACGCGGGCGTTGAGCGTCTCGCCTTCCCGGAAAGCCTGATCGGGCATCGGGCCGGGAACCTGGAGGCACAGGCCGCCGATGGACCAGTTGCGCGTCGGGTGGGTGCCGCGGTCGGTCTGCACGATCAGGCTGGGCCGCACATAGCGCTTCTGCTTGCGCCGCTCCTGCGGCTTGGGCGGCGGGGGCGGGACGGCGGCCTCCGGCAGGGTGATGTCCGACCCGTCGAGGCGGGCGTTGGTCAGCGTGGCGGAGCGCAGGACCGCCGCCCCCATCCGGGCGTCGCGCAGGTCGGCGCCGGTCAGGGTCGCGCCGTCGAAGTTCGCCGGCCACTGCCGGTCGCCGGTCAGGGCCGCGGGGCGGGCGTCCGCGCGCACCAGCACCGCGCGGGATAGGGCGGCGCGGCGCAGGTTGGTGCCGCGCAGGACCGCCTCCGTCAGGTCGGCGCCGGTCAGGTCGCAATAGGACAGGTCGGCCATGTCCAGGCTCGCCCTCGCCAGCCGCGCGCCGATCAGGCGGCAGCGGCGCAGCCGCGCCCCGGCCAGCGTGCGGCCGTTCAGGTCCACCCCCGTCACCGACACGAAGTCGAGGTCGAGATGGCGGCCGTCGGCGCCGTGGCTGTCCACCCACCGCTCGTGCGCGGCGACGGCCTCCAGGAACTCCGCCGTCGTCATGGTCTTGTAGGTGGGCTGGACGATGGCGCCGGCCCCGACCTCGAAGGGGAGGTAGGTGCGGTCGAGCGTCGCCTGGTCGATGGTCGTGCCGCTGAAGGTCACGCCGTCGAGCGTGGCGCCCCAGAAATCGGTGCCGACCAGCACGGCGGAGGTCAGTTCCGCCCCCGTGAGGTCCGCGTCGTTCAGGTCGGCGCCGCTGAGGTCGCAGCCGGTGAAGTTGGCGCCGGCGAGGATGGACCGTTCCATCTTCGCCTCGGTCAGGCGAGTGACGCCGTCCATGCGCCGCGCGCCGGACCGCGATGGCTCGCCGTCGCCCGAATCGGGGCTGTCCATCAGGGCGCCGCCGCGGAAATCGGCGCCGCGCAGGTTGGCGTCCGTCAGCGTCGCGCGGTGCAGGTTGGCGCCGCGCAGGTCGGCCCCGGTCAGGGTTGCCGCGGTCAGGTTCGCCGTTTCCAGGTCGGCGCCGAACAGGTCGGCCTGCGTCAGGTCGGCCCGCGCCAGCCGCGCGCCCACGAGGTTGGCGCCGGCCAGCTTCGCCCCGGTCAGGTTGACGCGGTCGAGCGGCAGGCCGGACAGGTCGCGGAAGCTGAGGTCGGCGCGGCGGCCGCCGCGGCGTCTCAGCCAGGCGTGATGGGCGGCGATGATCGCCTTGATCGCCTCGATGTCGTTCGCAGTCCGCTCGGCCATGGGGTTCCTGTGCCCAACGCATCGGAAAAGAAGCGCTGGTGGCGAACATAACCCGTTCCGCGTGCCGCGTCACGGAATCGGGGGCCGCGAAAAATGTGAACGGTTATTTTGATACACTCGGCAAGGGCCTACGAAAGAAAAAGGCCGCCCGGGGGGCGGCCTTTCGCGATGCGCCGGAGCGCGTGTCCTGCAGAACCCTCAGCCCGTCTGGCCGACCTTCTGGCGCAGCGCCTGGATCAGGCCCTGCACTTGGCCGCCATTCTGGCTGATGACGGAGGCGAATTCCTGGCGCTGGGTGACCCCCATGCTGACGCCTTCCACCACCACGTCGATGATCTTGTAGGTGCCGTCGCGATGGCGCACGCGCCAGTCCACGTTGACCGGCGGGCCGCTCGGCCGCAGGACCTGGGTGGTCACCATCGTGTCCGACTCGCCTTCCGGCCGAGACCCGGTGATCTTGAAGGACTCGCCCGAGTAATCGACGAAGCGGTCGGCGTAGGTCTTGACGATCAGCTGCTCGAACAGCTTCTGGTACTCGTTCTGCTGCTGCGGCGAGGCCGAATTCCAGTAGCGGCCCAGCACCCAGCGCCCGATGTAGGGCACGTCGAAGCCCTGGTAGAGCAGGGTGCGGAAGCGCTGGACCGCCTGCTCGCGGGGCAGGCCCTTGTTGGCGAAGGTGGAGACGGTCTCGTTCCCCAGCTTCTGGATGAACGCAGTCGCGCCCGGATCGGCCGATTGCGCGGCGGCGGGACGGACGGCCCAGCTGCTCACCGCGAGCAGGGCCGCGCACACTAGGAAAAGACGACGTGTCAGCATGGCAAGGCAAAGGTGGCTGCCGCGGAGGCTTTGTCAACACTCATCATGCACAAAGCGCTTCGGCCGCCGTGCGGGGCGGCCGTCCGCGGCGTTTCGCCGGTCCTCACTTCTTGGCGGGGGTGTTGTACTCCGGGAACTCGGGGAATTCCGGGTTCGCCGGCGCGCTGCTGCCGCGAATCGCCGCGTCGCGCTGCTGCGCGTAGAGGCTGCGGACCGTGGCGTAGAAGTCGATGGAGTTGCGCCGCAGATCGTCGATCTCGCGCAGCACCTGCGACCGCCGGTCGACGCCCGAGGCGCCGGTGCGGCCCCACTGGAGGCCGTCCTGCCCGACGCCGTTGGTCCAGATGCGGAACGGATCGCCCAGCGTATCCACGCCGTAGCCGACCGCGTCGCGGACGTTGGACGGACCCAACAGCGGCAGCACGAGGTACGGGCCAGAGCCCAGCCCCCACACGCCCAGCGTCTGGCCGAAGTCGGCCGGCTTCTCCGGCAGGCCCGCCTCCGACGCGACGTCGGCGATGCCGCCGAGGCCGAGGATCGTGTTGGTCATGAAGCGGCCGGTCGCCAGCTGCGCGCCTTCGAAATTGCCCTGCAGCAGGTGGTTCGCGATGTACAGCGGCGACATCAGGTTCTGAATGAACGTGTGCACCGCCTGACGCAAGGGATCGGGCACGACGGCGACATAGACCTCCGTAACCGGGCGGATCACCACCTTGTCCGCCGCCTCGTTCACCGCGAAGACGACGCGATTCGGTCCTTCCAGCGGATCGTTGACCGTGGTTTCCCCCTCGGAGGTGGCCGGCGTGGTCGCGCATCCCGCGACCGACAGGGCGAGCGCGGCCGCGGCGGCCGAACGAAGGAGGGAGCGGGTGATGGTGACCAGCTTCATCGGCGACGGCTCTTTCTGGAAGCACACTTGGCACGGGGCGCACAATCAACGCAGCACCCCGGGAACCTCGGCTCCCCGGGCGGTCGGAGACAGGGCGTATCGAAACCCGACGTTGTCCGGAGGGGACCGCACAACACCGGGCTGAACTTGTCCACTAACACAGGCGCAGCCGTTTGACCAGCGTGCCACGCGAGGTCACGGACGGCAGCCTGACCAATGTGATAGGATTGCCGCGGCGGCGTCCGGCGTTTCCTTCTAGACGGCCGGAAAAGGCGTCATGGTGGCGCGTTTGCGGGCAGCGGGCGGTCCGTTGCGCGGCCGGATGCGAAAACGTGTTTACGCTGCATAAAGATATCTTTATATCTGTATCCGCGGTGGGCGGGCGCGACGGCGCGACTCGCTCTTATTCCCGGACAGGAGTGCGGTCGGCGGTCATGGACGATCTGCTTGCGACATTGAAGGCGGCGGCGGAAACCACGCGGCTTCGGCTGCTGGCGCTGTGCGCCCATGGCGAGCTGACGGTGACCGAGCTGACGCAGATCCTCGGCCAGAGCCAGCCGCGCGTGTCGCGGCATCTGAAGCTGCTGTGCGACGCCGGCCTGCTCGACCGCTTCCGGGAGGGCACCTTCGCCTTCTACCGGCTGGCGGAGCGCGGCGTCTCGGCGGAACTCGCCCGCGTGCTGGTGGACGCCATCCCGTCCGACGACCCGACGCTGACGCTCGACCTGGAACGGCTGGAGGCGATCAAGCGCGCCCGCTCCGAATCGGCGGCGAGCTACTTCCGGGAGAATGCCGCGCGCTGGCACGAGATCCGCTCCCTCCACGTTCCCGAGCGCGAGGTGGAGGAGGCGCTGTTGCGCCTGCTGCCCGCGGACGGCGTCGGGGAGCTTCTGGACATCGGCACCGGCACCGGCCGCATGCTGGAGGTGCTGGGCCCCCGCGCCCAGCGGGCGGTGGGCGTCGACCAGTCGCGCGAGATGCTGGCGATCGCCCGCACCAAGCTGGAGGAGGCCGGCCTGCGCCATTGCCATGTGCGGCAGGCCGACATGTACCAGCTGCCGTTCCCGTCCGGCTCCTTCGACGCGGCGGTGGTCCATCAGGTGCTCCACTTCGCGGAATCCCCGGCCGACCTGCTGGCGGAGGCCGCGCGGGTGCTGAAGCCCGGCGGGCTGCTCCTGGCCGTCGACTTCGCCCCGCACCAGCTCGAATCGCTCCGCGCGGAGCACGCGCACCGCCGCCTCGGCTTCACCGACGAGGAGGTCGCCGCCTGGTGCCACCTGGCCGGCCTCGACTGCGGCCCGGTCGTGCACCTGCCGGGCGCCCCCCTGACCGTTTCCATCTGGCCGGCCACCCGCGTCGCCAAGACCACGCCCGCCACCCCTTCGACCATCCTCTCCAGCAGCGGAGCCCAGCCATGACGTCCGGCATCCCGTCGGTCAGCTTCGAATTCTTCCCGCCGAAGACGGAGAAGATGGAACAGAGCCTGTGGCAGGCGATCCAGCGCCTCGCCCCGCTTGGGCCGTCCTTTGTCTCGGTGACCTACGGGGCCGGCGGTTCGACGCGCGAGCGCACGCACAACACCGTCACCCGCATCCAGAAGGAAACGGGCATCGCCGCCGCGGCACACTTCACCTGCGTGGGCGCCACCCGCGACGAGATCGACGCCATCGCCCGGACCTATTGGGACGCCGGCATCCGCCACCTTGTGGCGCTCCGCGGCGATCCGCCGGAGACGGAAGGGGGTGTGGGCGCCCGCTACGTCCCGCATCCCGGCGGCTACGCCTACGCGGCCGACCTGGTGGAGGGGATGCGGAAGGTTGCCGACTTCGAGATCTCCGTCGCCGCCTATCCGGAAACCCATCCGGAGGCGCCGAGCGCGCAGTTCGACCTGGACAACCTGAAGCGCAAGGTCGACGCCGGGGCCACGCGGGCGATCACCCAGTTCTTCTTCGACAACGACGCCTATTTCCGCTTCCTGGACCGCTGCGCCGCGGCGGGCATCACCGTGCCTATCGTGCCCGGCATCCTGCCGATCACCAATTTCGCCCGCGCGGTGGAGTTCGCCGGCAAGTGCGGCGCCTCCATGCCGAAGCGGCTGGCCGAGACCTTCGAAGGGCTGGACGCCGACCCGGAAACCCGCCAGCTGGTCGCCGCCACCGTCGCGGCGGAGCAGTGCCAGGCGCTCCAGGCGCAGGGCATCAAGGATTTCCACTTCTACACGCTGAACCGGTCGGAGCTGACCGTCGCCATCTGCCGGATGCTCGGCGTGAAGGCGAAGCAGCCGGCCATTTCATAAGGGCATGTCGTAACCGGGGGGAGCGGGCAGGCTTCCGCGCCGCCCCTATGTTAGGGTGGTGCGGAGACCGCGGTCACGGAGGGGCAGGGTCATGGACAGCCGGATCGGATACGACGACGACTTCTACGCCTGGACCCAGGAGCAGGCGCGCCTTCTCCGCGAAGCCGCCCGCGAACGCCTGAACACGCCCATCGACTGGGACCATGTGGCGGGGGAGATCGAGGACATGGGGCGTTCCGAGACGCGGGCGGTCGAAAGCGCGCTCACGCGCATCCTGGAACACCTCCTGAAGCTGGAATTCTCCCCGGCGGCCGATCCCCGCAACGGCTGGAAGGCGTCGGTCGTGGAGCATCGCGGCCGCGTCCTGCGCGACCTGAAGGCCAGCCCCAGCCTGCGCGGCAAGATCGACTTGCCCGACGTCTATGAGACGGCCCGCGAACTGGCCGCGCTCGGCCTGGACCAGGACGGCGTACACGTGGACGCCCTGCCGGCCGAGTGCCCCTGGTCCCTGGACCGGATCACCGAAAAAGGCTGGTGGCCGGTGAACCGGCACGGTCTGGAGGGCTGAAGCCATGGACAGCCGGATCGGATACGACGACGACTTCTACGCCTGGACCCAGGAACAGGCCCGCCTGCTGCGCGAGGCCGCCCGCGAACGCCTGAACACGCCCATCGACTACGAGCACATCGCCGAGGAACTCGACATCATGGGCGGGCAGATCAAGGACGCCATCCAGAGCCACCTCGCAACCGTGATCGAGCATCTCCTGAAGTTGGAACATTCGCCCGACGCGTATCCGCGCCGGAAATGGCGGGCATCCGTCATGAAGGCGCGCCGGCATTTGGAGGACAAGGTCAAGGATCACCCCAGCCTCAGGAACTGGCCGGCGGAAATCCTGGAGCGCTCGTGGCTGGACGGCTACGCCGACGCCATTCAGGACGACAGCATCAATGCCGATGCCGTCCCGGCGGAATGCCCCTACACGCTGGATCAGCTTCGTGATCCGGACTGGTGGCCGGTGAACCGCCATGGGCTGGAGGGCTGAAGCCATGGACAGCCGGATCGGCTATGAGGACGACTTCTACGCCTGGACCCAGGAGCAGGCCCGCCTGCTGCGCGAAGCGGCGCGGGAGCGGCTGAACACGCCCATCGATTTCGAGAATTTGGCCGAGGAGATCGAAACCGTGGGCCGTTCGGAGGTGAAGGCTTTGTCCAGCGCGCTCATGCGGGTGCTCGAACATCTGCTGAAGCTGGAACACTCTCCGGCTTGGGAACCTCGGGCCGGTTGGCGCACGTCTGTCCTCAACCATCGCATCGAGGCGATCGAGGAATTGGAGGCCAGCCCGAGCCTCAGAAGGCGCCTGGATCTCGACCGTGTTTACCGCCACGCCCATCGCTTGGCGTCGGACGGGCTTGCACGCGATGGACTCGCCCGGAATGAGCTTCCGCCCGATTGCCCCTACACGCTCGACCAGCTTCTCGACGAGGACTGGTGGCCGGTGAATCGGCACGGCATCGACTGAACTTCTTCGAAACCCTTCGCCCGACCTTCATTCCGACACGGACCCGACCCTTCCCATGCCGCACATTCTCGACACTCTCCGCGACCGCGTCCTGCTCTGCGACGGCGGGTTCGGCAGCCGCATTCAGGCGCTCGACCTCGACGTGGAGAAGGATTACTGGGGGCACGAGAACTGCACCGACATCCTGCCGCTGTCGCGCCCGGACATCGTGCGGGAAATCCACCGCGGCTATTTCGAGGCCGGCGCGGACATGGTGGAGACGGACACCTTCGGCGCCTCCCCGGTGACGCTGGGCGAGTTCGGGATTTCCGAGAAGGCCTTCGAGATCAACCAGCGCGCGGTCGAGCTGGCGCGCGAGGCGGCGGAGACCTTCAAGGACGGGCAGCCGCGCTTCGTCATCGGGTCCATCGGGCCGGGCACCAAGCTGCCGAGCCTGGGGCACATCGCCTACCAGGAGCTGGAGGACAGCTTCTTCGTCCAGGCGGCCGGCCTGATCGCCGGCGGCGCCGACGCCATCCTGGTGGAAACCTGCCAGGACCCCTTGCAGATCAAGGCCGCCGTCAACGGCATCAAGCGCGCTCGCACTGAGGCCGGCACCGACACGCCGGTCTTCGTGCAGGTGACGGTGGAGACCACCGGCACGCTGCTGGTCGGCACCGACATTGCCGCGGCGGCCACGGTGATCCAGGCGCTGGACGTGCCGCTGATGGGCCTGAACTGCGCCACCGGCCCGCTGGAGATGAGCGAGCATGTGAAGTGGCTGACCCAGAACTGGGAGGGCCTCGTCTCCGTGCAGCCGAACGCCGGCCTGCCGGAGCTGGTGGACGGCAAGACCCACTACCCGCTGCGCGCCGATGACTTCGCCCACTGGCTGGAGCGCTTCGTGACCGAGGACGGGGTGAACCTCGTCGGCGGTTGCTGCGGCACCAACGTCCCGCACATCGCGGCGGCCAACCAGATGCTGCGCAAGCTGGCTCCGGCCGGTTCGCATCGCCCCAGCCCGAAGAACCGCACGGTGCATTGGGTGCCGGCCGTCGCCTCGCTGTACAGCCAGGTCACGCTGCGGCAGGAGAACGCCTTCTTCGCCATCGGCGAGCGCTGCAACGCCAACGGCTCCAAGAAGTGGCGCGAGCTGCAGGAGAAGAACGACTGGGACGGCTGCGTCGAAATGGCGCGCGAGCAGGTGAAGGAGGGCAGCCACTCGCTGGACGTCTGCACCGCCTTCGTCGGCCGAGACGAGGTCGCCGAGATGCAGGCGGTCGTGCAGCGCTTCGTCGGCTCCGTCACCGCGCCGCTGGTCATCGATTCCACCGAATACATCGTGCTGGAGAAGGCGCTGGCGCTGTACGGCGGCAAGGCCATCATCAACTCCATCAACTTCGAGGACGGGGAGGAGCCGGCGCGCAAGCGCCTCGCGCTCGCCAAGAAGTTCGGCGCGGCGGTGATTGCGCTCACCATCGACGAGGAGGGCATGGCGAAGACGCCGGAGCGCAAGCTCGCCGTCGCCAAGCGCCTCTACGACCTGGCGGTGAACGAGTACGGCCTGCCGGCGCACGACCTGCTGTTCGACCCGCTGACCTTCACCATCGCCACCGGCAACGAGGACGACCGCAAGCTGGCCATCTGGACGCTGGAGGGGATCGAGGCGATCAGCCGCGAACTGCCCGGCTGCCAGATCATCCTGGGCCTGTCCAACGTCTCCTTCGGCCTGAACGCGGCGGCGCGCCACGTGCTGAACTCGGTCTTCCTAGACCACGCGGTGAAGCGCGGCATGACCGGCGCCATCGTGCATGTGTCGAAGATCATGCCGCTGCACCAGATCCCCGAGACGGAGGTCAAGACCGCCGAGGACCTGATCTTCGACCGGCGCGCCGAGGGCTACGACCCGCTCCAGGCCTTCATCGCGCTGTTCGAGGGCCGCAAGGCCGCAGACGCCAAGAAGAAGGCGCGCGCCGAGACGGTGGAGGAGCGGCTGAAGGAGCGCATCGTCGACGGCGACCGCACCGGCCTGGAGGACGACCTCGCCGAGGCCATGAAGAGCCATCCGCCGTTGGAGATCATCAACACCTACCTGCTTGACGGCATGAAGGTGGTGGGCGAGCTGTTCGGCGCCGGCAAGATGCAGCTGCCCTTCGTGCTCCAGTCCGCGGAGACCATGAAGGCCGCCGTGGCGTGGCTGGAGCCGCACATGGAGAAGATCGAGGGCCAGCAGAAGGGCACCATGGTGCTGGCCACCGTGAAGGGCGACGTCCACGACATCGGCAAGAACCTCGTGGACATCATCCTGACCAACAACGGCTACAAGGTCGTCAACCTGGGCATCAAGCAGCCGGTCGGCGCCATCATCCAGGCCGCCAAGGAGCACAAGGCCGACGCCATCGGCATGTCCGGCCTGCTGGTGAAGTCCACGGTCGTGATGCGCGAGAACCTGGAGGAGATGAGCCGCGAGGGGCTGGAGGTGCCGGTCCTGCTGGGCGGCGCCGCGCTGACCCGCGCCTATGTGGAGATGGACTGCGTCGCCTCCTATGGCTCCGGCCGCGTCGCCTACGCGGGCGACGCCTTCGACGGGCTGACGCTGATGGACCAGGTGGTGACGGGCAGCTTCGACCAGCAGCTGGCCATCCAGCAGGCCAAGCGCGCGGGCAAGGCGGTCAACCGCCGCCGCGTGCTGGGGCAGGCGACCAGCGCCGCCACCGGCCCGGTGGACAAGGACGCCGCGCGGGCGCGCCGCCACCGGCTGGCCGAGGGCGTGCCGGTGCCGACGCCGCCCTTCTGGGGCGCCAAGGTCATCGAGCATGTGCCGCTGAAGACTCTGGTGACTTACCTGAACGAGCGGATGCTCTACCAGCTCCAGTGGGGCTACCGGAAGGACGGCAAGTCCTTCGAGGAGTTCAAGGAGTGGGCGAAGAAGGAGCTGCGCCCCGTTCTGGACCGCATCCTCCAGATCGCCGCGAAGGAGGAGATCCTGCGGCCGCAGGCGGTCTACGGCTACTGGAAGGCGGCGGCCGAGGGCAACGACGTCATCCTGTTCGCCGAGGACGGCGCCAGCGAGGTCGCCCGCTTCACCCTGCCGCGGCAGGCCAAGGAGGACGGCGAGTGCATCGCCGACTTCCTGCGCGACGTGAACGATCCGGAGCGTGACGTGATCGGCCTCCAGGTCGTCACCATGGGCCAGCACGCGTCGGAGGTGGCGCGGGAGTGGTTCGCCGAGAACCGCTACCAGGACTATCTCTACCTGCACGGCCTGTCGGTGGAGATGACCGAGGCGATGGCCGAATACGTCCACGCCCGCATCCGCGCGGAGCTGGGCTTCGGCGCCGAGGACAGCCGCGACAAGGAGAAGCTGCTGCAGCAGGCCTACCGCAGCAGCCGCTACAGCTTCGGCTACCCGGCCTGCCCGAACTTGGCGGACCAGGAGCAGTTGCTGACGCTGCTCGACGCCGGCCGGATCGGCATCGAAATGTCCGACGAGCACCAGCTCCACCCGGAGCAAAGCACCTCGGCCATCGTGCTGCACCACCCGCGCGCGAAGTACTTCAGCGTCTGATGAGGCGACGCCTCCGCTCCCATGTTATACCCGTGTAGTTGGGGGGAGCGGAGGCATCCCATGGCCGTCGTCGACGAGAAGCTGAAAATCCTGTTGGACCGGATCGTCCCGGCCATGAACCCGGAAGCCGTCTACCTATTCGGCAGCCGGGCGCGCGGCGACTTCCGTGAGGACAGCGACTACGACCTGCTGGTCGTCGTGCCCGACGACACGCCGAAGGAGCGGCGCAGCCTGCGCTATGCCTTCGAGGCCAGCCGCGCAACCCGCGTCCCCGCGGACATCGTGCCGTGCACCCGGACAGGCTTTGAGCGGGCGAAGGACTTGGTGGGCACGTTGAGCTATGAGGCCAGCCATGCGGGAGTGCTGGTGTATGGACATTAAGCACGTTTTAGCATGGCTGGTTGTTGTGGACCGGGACATGGCCAGCATCCGGAACAACCTGTTCGGTCCGGAGCCCACGCCTGCCGTGGCCGCCTACCATTGCCAGCAGGCCGCCGAGAAGCTGGTGAAACTGGTGTTGGTCTCACTCGGCCGGAGTCCGCCCAAAATCCACAACATCGTGGCGCTGGTGGACGACGTTCCGTTGAACCACCCCCTGCGCCCGCTCCTGGTGCCGCTGGAACGATTTACGCCCTTCGGCTTTGCGTACCGGTATCCGGGATCCAGCCCGTTCGACGATCCGGTTGATGAGGTTGGAGGCGACGAGGTCGCCTCCTGGCTCGCGGAAATCCAGGCGGTGCGGGCGGAGGTGGTGGCGTTCCTGGGGCTTGCTCCCTGACGGCGTAGGCCGGTTTGCAAGCGCCCAGCCTTCGCTTATCTTGTTTCCATGAGCGAAGCAGCCCCCACCAGCGGCCCCTTGGACCTGCACCGCGAGACGGTGCGTCCGGAGTGGATCGATTACAACGGCCACATGAACGTGGCCTACTACCTGTTGGCCTTCGACTATGCGACCGACGCGGTGCTGGACCATTTCGGCGTCGGCAAGGCCTACGCGGAAGGGGAGGGAAAGTCGGTGTTCGTGGTCGAGGCACACCTGACCTACGCCCGCGAGGTGACGGAGGGGGACGGGCTGCGCTTCTCCTCGCGCATTCTGGGGGCGGACGGCAAGCGGCTGCACCTGTTCCACGAAATGCACCACGAGGAGGACGGCTTCCTGGCCGCCACCGCGGAATTCATGCTGGTCCATGTCGACCTGACGGAGCGCCGCGCCATTCCCTTCGCGCCGGATACGGCGGATCGGATCGCCCGCACCGCGGCGGATCACGCCCGGTTGCCCCGGCCGCCGCAGGCCGGGAAGGCGGTCGGCCTGCGGCCCGCTTCCCAGGGCCCCGGCGGAAAAACCCCGTAGGCGAACGGCATTCCCGTTTGGCAATTCCCGCGCGCCAACCTATGTCTTGGCGCATGAAGACGACAATTTTCGCCGCCTTCGTGGTTTCGGCCACGCTGTCCGCCACCCTGTTCCTTCCAATCCCCGCATTGGCCGACTGCACCGACCCGGCGCAGGCTAAGGTCACGTGGCGCCGCTGCTATTTCGACGGGCGCGACCTGAGCGGCGCCACACTGTCGGACGCGGTGCTGCGCGACGCGACCTTCCAGCGCGCCAACCTGACCAACGCCGACCTGACCAACGCCGATGCCTATCGGGCCAAGTTCGTCAGCACGACCATGCCGGGGGTGAAGCTGGACGGGGCGCGGCTGATCGAGGCCGACTTCACGCGCGCCGACCTGTCCGGCGCCTCCCTGAAGGAGGCCGACCTGCGCAACGCCAGCCTGGTCAGCACGATCCTGGTGAAGGCCGACTTCACGGGCGCCAAGCTGACGGGCGCCGATCTGCGCCACGCCGACCTGTCGGGGGCAACCTGGGTCGACGGCAAAACTGTCTGCGCGGAGAAATCACTGGGACAGTGCAATTAGCCGCAGAGACAGTAACGCAAATTCAGTTCGTCATATAATTGCTGCGTCCGAAAGTCGCTTGCCCCTGTCTTCGCTGCCGCGATAGAATTTTCACTTGGAATCGGGAAAGGGCTGCGGGCATGGCGGGCATCGAGGATTTCGAAAAGGCGCGCGACCTCGCGGGGCGCGCCATGGACCGCATGCTTGCGGACAAGCTCGCGCCCAATCCGGAGAACTTCACGCTCTGGTATGCCTATTTCGGCGGCCAGCTGCCGGACCTGACGCGGGCCATCGACATCGCCCGGCGCGACGGCATCACCCTGTCTCAGACCCACTGCGACGAGTTGTTCAAGCGCTTCTTCACGCTCGATGCGGAGGCGCAGGCGATCCGGGAGACATCGGAACGCGCGCGCACCGCGCTCGGCCGCATCCTCGACCAGCTGGGCACCGTCGGGTCGGAGACGGACCGCTACGGCCAGGCGCTCGCGGGTTTCCGGGGGGAGCTTGACCAGGCGCTGACCGTGGAGGAACTGCGCGCCATGGTCGCCGCCATCGCTGCGGAGACCACCTCCATCGTGGACCGGCAGGCGCGGCTGCAAGGCCAGCTCCAGGAATCCAGCCAACAGCTGGCGGAGCTGCGCGTCGTGCTGGACACCGCGCGGCGCGAGGCGATGACCGACGGGCTAACCGGGATCGCCAACCGGCGCGCCTTCGACCAGACGCTGGTCGCCGCCGTGGAGAGCGCGCTGAAGGACGGGACCCCGCTGTCGCTGCTGATGGTCGACATCGACCACTTCAAGACCTTCAACGACACCCACGGGCATCTGGTCGGCGACCATGTGCTGAAGCTGGTCGCCAAGGTGCTGACCGAGGGCATCAAGGGGCGCGACACCGTCGCGCGCTACGGCGGCGAGGAGTTCGCCGTCGTCCTGCCGCGGACGGAGCTGACCAACGCCGTCACGCTGGCGGACCAGCTCCGCGCCTCGGTCGGGTCGCGGCACATCGTCAACCGGGCGCGCAACGCCTCCTATGGCTCGGTGACGCTGTCGATCGGCGCGGCGCAGTACCGCACCGGCGAGGAACTGATGGCCCTGCTGCGCCGCGCCGACGAGGCGCTGTACGCGGCCAAGCGCGGCGGCCGCAACCGCGTCGCCGCCGAGGCGCCGTAACCTCAATGCCTTAACCTCAGCCGCCGGACAGGCGGCCGGACAGCGCGCGGATCGCCGCGTCGGTTTCCTCCGCCAGGCGGGCGACGAGGTCCGCCGCGGTCTGGCGCCGCGCCATACCCAGGCCCTGGCCGGCCCACAGCGACAGGAACTCGGCGCGCCCCTGCTGCGCGGCGGCGGTCCGCATCGGGCGGGTCAGCGCGTTCTGGAGCGGGAAGGGCAGGATCTCCTCCTCCGCCACCTCGCGCATGACGCGGTTGACGATGCCGCGCGCCGGGCGGCCGGAGAAGGCGCGCGTGATCCGCGTCTCGTGCGCGCGGGCGGTCAGGATGGCCTGCTTGTAGGCGTCCGGCACGCCGGCCTCGTCGCAGGTCAGGAAGGCGGTGCCCATCTGCACGCCGCAGGCGCCCAACGCCAGCGCCGCCGCGATTCCCCGCCCGTCCATGACGCCGCCCGACGCCAGCACTGGCAGCCGCACCGCATCGACGATCTGTGGCACCAGCGCCATGGTGCCGACCTGGGCCGCGCCGAAGTCCGCAGGCGCATCGCCGATGGCGAAGGTGCCGCGGTGGCCGCCGGCCTCGCCACCCTGGGCGGCGATGGCGTCCATGCCGGCCCGCTCCAGCGCCACCGCCTCTTCGACCGTGGTTGCCGTGCCGACCAGCAGCATGCCGCGCGCCTTGATGGCGGCGATCACCTCAGGGGACGGGATGCCGAAGGTGAAGCTGAAGGCCGCGGCGCCGCAGTCCAGCGCCGCCGCCACCTGGTCCGCGAAGGCGTCGGCGCCGAGCGCCGGCGTGCCGGGGCCCGGCAGGCCGAGTTCGGCGTAGTAGGGCGCCACGCGGTCGAGCGCGGCGGACGCGTCCGCGGGCGGCACCGGCGCCGGCAGCGGGGCGAAGAGGTTGATGCCGAACGGCTTGTCCGTGCGGGCGCGGATCGCCTGTGCCCGTTCGGCGATCTGGGCGGGGGTGAGATAGGCCGCGCCGATGAAGCCGATGCCGCCGGCCTCGCCCACGGCGGCCACGAGGTCCGCCGTGTCGCCGCCGCCCGCCATGGGCGCCTGAACGATGGGGTGGGTCAGGCCCAGCCGCTGGGTCAGGATCGTTTGGACCGGCATGGATTCACCCTCCACGAAGCGTGTGATCGTGCGGGAAGGCTAGGGCGAATCCGCCATCGTGAAAAATGATTTGTTATGATGGAGACGTTCACGCCGGGTGATGGCGTGCCTTGTTCCTTCTCCCCTCTGGCCCCTCGCGCCCGCTTGCGGGCGCTGCCGGCGACAGGCGGCCTCTGGCCGCCGAGAGCGGGAGAAGGTTGGGATGAGGGGGCGGCCGAAGACCGGAAAAGCGCTGCAATGAGGCTGCGTTTCCGCCCTGCGGGCGCCCCCTCACCCTGACCCTCTCCCCGGAGGGGAGAGGGGATTTCGGTCAGGCCGCGCGCAGCCACACGGCGGTGTCGTGGAAGGCCGCGCCGCCGCCGGGCGGGATGGGTTCGGCGGAGGTCAGGGTGTTGACGCCGATGCCTTCGACGAAGGCGGTGTTCGGCCAGATGCCTTCCACGATCACCACGCCGCGCGGGACCCCGGCGAAGGGCTTGGCGTGGACGACCACGCTGCCCTGGCGGTTGCCGACGCGCACCGCGTCGCCCTCGGCCAGCGACAGGCCGGCGGCGTCGTCGGGGTGGATCAGGGCGGAGGGGCGGCCTTCGCGGCGCTGCGACGTGACGGTTTCCGTGAAGCTGGAGTTCAGGAACTGCCGCGCCGGCGCGGTGACGAGGCGGAAGGGGTGCTCCGCGTCGGTCGGACGGCCGGGGATCATGTGGTCCGGCAGTTCCGGCAGCACGTCGTTGCCATAGGGCCCCAGCGCCGCCCAGTCCGGGGCGAAGCGGAAGCGGCCGTCCGGGAAGGCGAAGCCGTTCAGGAAATGCGAGGTCTCGAAGTCCGGCTGGGCGTCGATCCAGCGCTGCTCCGTCAGCGTCGCGGCGTCGCCGAGGCCGGAGGTCTTCAGCATGCTGTCGATGATCTCCAGCGCGGTCATGCCGAAGCCCGGATGCTCGGCGCCGACGCGGCGGGCGATCTCCGAAATGACCCAGTGGTTCTCGCGCGCCTGGTGCTGCGGCTCGATCACCTTGCGGCCGATGAGGATGTGCATCTGCCCGCCGCCGCGGTAGAGGTCGTCGTGTTCCAGGAAGGTCGTTGCCGGGATGACGAGGTCGGCCAGCCGCGCCGTGTCGGTCATGAACTGCTCGTGCACCGCGACGAACAGGTCGTCGCGCAGGAAACCCCGGCGCACCTTGGCGCTGTCCGGGCAGATCACCGCCGGGTTGGTGTTCTGGATCAGCATCGCCGTCACCGGCGGGCCGTCCTTGATGTCCTCCCCGGTCAGCACCGCGCCGATGCGCGACTGGTCGAAGCCGCGCACGGCGCTGTCGAGCCGGTCCAGCCCCTCCGACAGGGTGCGGTCGATCGTGTAGATGCCCGACGAGCAGTAGAGCGCGCCGCCGCCCTTCTGCGTCCAGGCGCCGGTGACCACCGGCAGGCAGGACACCGCGTGCATCTGCGCCGCCCCGTTGTGGGCGCGCGTCAGCCCGTAGCCGAGCCGCAGGTAGCTGCGCTTCGTGCCGCCGTAGAGCCGGGCGAAGGCGACGATCTCCTCCGCCGTCAGGCCGGTGATGGCGGCCGCCCAGTCCGGCGTGCGGGATTCCAGATGCGCTTCCAGCCGCGCCACGTCGGCGGCATAGCGGTCGAGGTAGGTGCGGTCGGCGAAGCCCTCCTTGAAGAGGACGTGCATCACCGCGCAGGCGAGCGCGCCGTCGGTGCCCGGCCGCAGCATCAGGTGCAGGTCCGACACTTCGGCCGTGCCGGTGCGGTAGGGATCGATGGTGACCAGCTTCGCCCCGCGGGCCTTGCGGGCGCGGCTGACGTGGGTCATCACGTTGACCTGCGTCGCCACCGGGTTGCCGCCCCAGTTCACGATCAGGTCGCTGTCGGCCATCTCGCGCGGGTCGGCGCCGCGGATGTCGCCGTGGCCGGCCAGCCAGCCCATGTTGGCCGGCGTGTCGCAGACCGTGCTGATCTGCCGCGAGTATCCCTTGGCGTGGCGCAGCCGCTGGATCGCCCCGCGCTGCACGAGGCCCATGGTGCCGGCGTAGTAGTGGGGCCAGACGGCCTCCGCCCCGTATTGCCGTTCGGCAGCGAGGAAGGCGTCGGCGATGCGGTCCAGCGCCTCGTCCCAGCCGATCTCCTTCCATTGTCCGGCGCCCTTGGGGCCGGTGCGCAGCAAGGGCGTCTTCAGCCGGTCGGGGGAATGCACGCGCTCCGCGTAGCGGCTGACCTTCGCGCAGATGACGCCGGCCGTGTAGCTGTTGGCTGCGGCGCCGCGCACCTTGCCGATGCGGTCGGGGGCCAGTTGTTCCACCTCCAACGCGCAGGTGCTGGGACAGTCGTGCGGGCAGGCGGTCGGCAGAAACGGGGAGGTCACGGGACAAAGCCTCGGCGCTGGGGGCGGGTGGTGAAAGCTTAGGGCGGCGGAACGGCTTTCCGCAATCCCTCGGGATTGTTTAATTTCTGCCACACGGTTTCAACATTGCAGCCCTATCCTTGTGGAGAAGAGTCGAAAAAGGCGATATATTGCGCCGCATGATCGCCTTTTGATTTGTACTCCAACAGACGCACGGGGGGCGGGCGTCGCAAGGGGGTTTTCCATGATCGGTACGGTGCTTCGGGGTGCCCGGCGGGCGCTGGCGGCGGGTGTGTTCGGGGTGGCTTTCGGCTTCGGGATCTCCGGTGCCGCAGCGCAGGCCGTGAAGCTGGGCTATGTGGAATTCCCGCCCTACACCCAGACCGACGGCGGGACCGCCAAGGGGAGCCTGGTGGAGGCCTTCGACAGGGCGGCCAAGGCCGCCGGCATCGCCTACACGGCGGAATCGGCCCCGGCCCGCCGCCTGTTCTCCGGCATCGCGGACGGCGAGTTCCACGTCTTCCTGGGCATCAAGTCGGTCAAGGAGTTCGAGGGCACGACGCTGGTCAGCGCCGCGCCGATCGCGCGCATCGAGCTGAACGCCTACGGCGTGGGCGACGCCCCGGCGGTGAAGGCGAAGGAGGATCTGTCGGGCAAGGCGGTCATCGCGCTGAACGGATATTCCTACGGCGGCTGGCGGGCCTGGATGGACGACCCGGCGAACAAGGTGCAGATCGTCGAGGCGCGCACCGCCGACCAGGCGCTGCAGCTGCTCCAGGCCGGCCGGGCGCCGGTGTTGCTGCAATACAGCCTGCCCATGCAGCAGGCGCTCGGCGGCAAGGCCGCGCCGGAGCTGAAGGCCACGCCGGTGCAGGGGCTCGACGTCTACGTCGTGGTGTCGAAGAAGGCGCCGGACGCCGAGGCGCTGCTCGCCAAGCTGGAGAGCGGGTTCAAGGCGAGCCAGTAAGGGCCGCCCGGGGATGCGCGGTTGACGGCTGTTGGCAAGAGAAGGGGCGGGCCATGACGTTCAATGAAACGGGGAGCCGGACGGGCGGCGGGATGGGGCTGCGGCAGCGCGCCCTGCTGCTGATCGGCGGCGTGCTGCTGGTCTATCAGGCGCTCGCCATCGCCTGGAGCGTGCACGGTTCCACCACCCAGGCGCACGAGACGCTGGCCGCCCGCGCCGAGATGGTCGCCACCCTCCAGGCCCGCGCGGCGGCCATCCCGCTCTACGACCTCGACACCGAGCAGGTGAAGGAGGTCGCCAAGGCTCCGGCCTCCGACCCGGACTTCCTCGGCTCCCTGGTGCGCGACGACAAGGGCAAGCTGGTGGCGGAGGTGGGCGATACCCGCGGCGCCGCCGGCTTCGTCGAGGTGGCGCGGCCCATCGTCGGCGGGCAGGCCGGGCAGAAGAAGGCCATCGGGGAGTTCGTGCTGCGCCTGCGCACCGACCGGGTGGAGGCGCGCGTCGCCAGCGACGCGGTGACGCAGGTGGTGGTCGGCGCCGTCGCCTTCCTGGCGATCATGGCGGCGCTCTACATCGTCGTCTCGGCGATCACCGGGCCGCTGCTGAAGATCACCGCCATGCTCGGTCGGCTGGCGCAAGGCGACTATGCGGTCGCGGTGCCGGCGCTGGAGCGGCGCGACGAGGTCGGCGCGATGGCCCGCACCATCGACATGCTGCGCCAGAACGCCCAGCAGCGCGAGCGGCTGGAGGCGGAAAAGCTCGCCCGCCAGGCGGAGGAGCTGCAGCGCGGCGAGCGGCTGACCCGGCTGGCCGCGGACTTCGACCGCTCCGTCCAGACCACGGTGGGGGAGGCCTCCGCCGCCGCCGCGCAGATGAAGGGGAGCGCCGGCTCCATGCTGGAGGGCGCGCTGCGCGCCGACCAGTGCAACGCCACGGTGGCCGGCGCCGCCGACGAGACCAGCCGCACCGTCCAGACCGCCAGCGCCGCAGCCGAGCAGCTGACCCAGTCCATCCGCTCCATCGCGGAGAGCGTGAAGCAGTCGGTCGCCATCTCCGCCCAGGCGATCGACCGGGCCGACGCCAGCCGCCAGACGGTGGAGGCGCTGGCCGCCGGCGCCGCCAAGATCGGGGAGATCACCAGCCTGATCACCTCCATCGCCGGGCAGACGAACCTGCTGGCGCTGAACGCGACCATCGAGGCCGCACGGGCCGGGGAGGCCGGCAAGGGCTTCGCGGTGGTGGCCAGCGAAGTGAAGAACCTGGCCAGCCAGACCGCCAAGGCGACGGAGGAGATCGCCACCCAGATCGGCGCGATCCAGTCGGTCACCCAGGACACCGTCGGCGCCATCGGCGCCATCACCGAGACCATCGGCCAGCTGTCCCAGCGCTCCTCGGAGATCGCCCGGGCGGTGGAGGAGCAGCTGGAGGCCACCGGCGAGATCGCCGACCGCGTCCGCACCGTGGCCGGCGAGGCGGAGACGGTGACGCGCAGCATCGCCGTCGCCACCGACGCCTCCTCGGAGGTGGCGACCGCCGCGCGGGAGTCGGTGGAGGTCGCGCAGACCCTGCAGGCCCGCTTCGTCGCCCTGCGCGACGAGGTGCAGCGCTTCCTGACCGCGATCAAGGCGGCGTGAGGGCGGGAAAGGTGGTCAGGTGAGGGGCGGCGCGACGTAGCGCTGGAAGCCGGGCCGCTCGGCGACCCGGTCGTACCAGGCGCGAAGCCGCGGGAGGTCCGGCCGGTCCGCCACCTCCACCCCGTACCAGCGGCGCGCGTAGCCGCCGAGGACGATGTCGGCGAGGGTCAAATGGTCGCCTTCCACGAAGGGTCGGCCGTGGGCCAGATGGCCGTCCAGCACGCTCCAGGCCGCGCCCGAGGCCTTCGCCGAAGCGGTGATCGCCGCCATGTCGCGCTTCTCCGGCGGGACGCGCACCATGCCCCAGAACAGGTCGCGCTCGGCCGGCTGCAAGGTCGCCAGCGTCCAATCCAGCCAGCGCTCCACCCGCGCGCGGGGCGCCGCACCGACGGGGTAGAGGCGACCGCCGGCGCCATCGGGGGCCTGCTCGATGTGCTTCAGGGCGAGATAGCGGATGATGGCGTTCGATTCCCACAGGACGACGTCGCCGTCGACCAGGGTCGGCACGCGCCCGTTCGGGTTCATGGCCCGGTATTCGGGCGTGTCCACCTGGCCGAAATGCAGGCCGGCGTCGATGCGTTCGAAGGCGAAGCCAAGCTCCGTGCAGCACCACAGCACCTTCTGCACGTTGACGGAATTCGCGCGGCCCCAGATGCGAAGCGTGTCCAACCCGGTCTCTCCCTGATTTTTGCGCCCGCCGGCCATCGGGCCGGGGTGCTTCGAAGGATCGGGCGATTGTGCGCCGGTAGCGGCAAAAGAAAAACCCTCCGCCACGGGGGCGGAGGGTTGCGGAAAGCGTGGGCTCGCCGGCTCGGCTACATCATGCCGAGCGTGCGCGGCAGCCAGAGCGACAGGATCGGCACGTAGGTGATCAGCACCAGGAAGCCCAGCATCGCCAGCAGCCAGGGCCAGACGGCCACGGTCAGCTCGGTGATGCCCATCTTGGTAATGCCCGACGCGACGTAGAGGTTCAGGCCCACCGGCGGGTGGCACATGCCGACCTCCATGTTCACGACGATCAGGATGCCGAAATGCACCGGGTCGATGCCAAGCTTCACGGCCACCGGGAACAGGATCGGCGCCATGATCAGGACGATCGACGACGGCTCCATGAAGTTGCCGGCCGCCAGAAGCAGGATGTTCGTCACCAGCAGGAATGCGACGACGCCGAAGCCCTGGCCGACGATCCAGTCGGCGATGGTCTGCGGGATGTTCTCCGACGTTAGGACGAAGGAGAAGAGCACCGCGTTGGTGATGATGTAGAGCAGCATCGCCGACATGTTCGCCGACGACAGCAGAACCTTCGGCACGCCCGACAGCGGCATGTCCTTGTAGACGAACACCGCGATGATGAAGGCGTAGACGGCGCTCATCGCCGCGGCCTCGGTCGGGGTGAAGACGCCGGTGTAGATGCCGCCGATGACGATGACGATCAGCAGCAGGCCCCAGATCGCCTCGCGGAAGGCGTGGAAGCGCTGGGCGACCGTCGCCTTTTCCAGCCGCGGGTAGCCGAACTTGCGCGCGCGGTACCAGGTGACGCCGCCGAGCAGGGCCGCCAGCATCAGGCCGGGGATCACGCCCGCCATGAAGAGCTGGCCGACCGAGGCGGAATGGGCGCTGCCGCTGGTGGCGACGGAGTACATCACCATCACGATGGACGGCGGGATCAGGATGCCCAGCGCGCCCGACGTGGTGATGACGCCGGCGCCGAACTGCCGCGGGAAGCCCTGGTTCACCATCGCCGGCAGGATGATGGAGCCGATGGCGACCACCGTCGCCGGGCTGGAGCCCGACACCGCCGCGAACAGCGCGCAGCCCAGCACGCCCGCCAGCCCCAGCCCGCCGTGCCAGTGGCCGACCATGGAGGTGGCGAAATTGATCATGCGGCGCGCCACGCCGCCGTGCGTCAGGAAGTTGCCGGCCAGGATGAAGAACGGGATCGCCATGATCTCGAACTTTTCGATGCCCGTGAACAGCTTCAGCGCCACGGCCTGGATCGGCACCTCCGTCATGGTGAAGAGGAAGGTGAGGACCGTCAGGCCGAGCGAGATCGAGATCGGCATGCCGGTCAGCATCAGGACCAGCAGCAGCCCGAAGATGATGGCGGCGCTCATCGTTTCGTCTCCTTACCCGTACCGTTGGGGCCGGAGTCCTTGGGCCCGTTGTGGTGGGCGCGGTCGTGCGGGTGCAGGTTGTCGTCCATCTCGTACCAGTTGACGTCCTGCGCCGCCCGCTGCGGGTCGGTCTTGTCCTCCTCCAGACCCTCCACATGGCCGTGGTCGTGGTGGGGCAGCTCGCCGGTGCGGATGAAGCTCCAGGTCACCTGCAGGAAGCGGAAGCACATCAGGTAGGAGCCGAGCGGGATCGCCAGGTAGATCATCCACATCGGCCATTCCAGGTCGGCCGAGGTCTGGTCGGTGTCCGCCATGTGCCAGACGAAGTTGGCGCCCAGCGTGCCGACCACGCCGGTGAACAGCGCGCCGGCCAGCAGGCCGAAGACGATGAACTTGGCGCGGACGGGCGTGTCCAGCTTGTTGATCAGGACGTCCACGCCGACGTGGATGCCCGTGCGCACGCCGTAGGCGGCGCCGAACTTGGCCATCCACACGAACATGTAGATGCACAGCTCCTGCGCCCAGGCGAAGTTCCAGTGCAGGACGTAGTCTTGGATCACCGGCACGCCGGAGGCGTAGCGGTGCACGACGGCGACGAAGATGATCAGCGTCGCCGCGGCCATGAGGGTGGCGATCAACACCTCCTCAAGCCGGTCGAGCAGTTTCATGAGCATGGCGGTGGCTCCGGCGCGCATAGAAAAAGAGCGCCCTCGCGTAGCGGGTGGGGTCGGTTGTTTCCGGCCTTCGCCCTCATTCGTCATCCCCGCGAAGGCTCTCAGCGGACCTTCGGTCCGCTTGACGCCGTCAGCGCTGGCTCTGCCAGCGTGAGAGGCGGGGATCCAGGGCATTTCGAGGACTTCCCGTGTTGCCCTGGATCCCCGCCTTCGCGGGGATGACGGTGGAAAATGCTGGCGGGAACCCTTATCGCGAAAGGGACGAGGGTTCCCGACCGTGTCGTTACATCTTGAAGCCGGCGGCTTCGGCTTCCTTGTAGATCTGCTGGATCAGATCCTTGCCGACGCGGGACTCGGCGTCCTTGTGGACCGGCAACAGGGCCTTCACCCAGGCCGCGCGCTCGTCCTTGGTCTGCTCGTGGAAGGTGGTCTTGCCCGACGCCTTCATGGCGGTCATCGCGCCGTCGTTCTCCGCCTGGGCGATGTCGTTGGCGAAGGTGGTGGCGTCCTTCATCGCGCCTTCCAGCGTCGTGCGGACGTCGGCCGGCAGGCCGTCCCAGAACTTCTTGTTCACGATGACCGCATAGCCGAGATAGCCGTGCTCGGTCAGCGTGGCGTGCTTCTGCACCTCGTGCATCTTCTGGGTGTACATGTTCGACGGCGGGTTCTCCGTGCCGTCGACGACGCCGGTCTGAAGGGCTTGGTACACCTCGGAGAAGGCCATCACCTGCGGCAGGGCGCCGAGCGCGCGCATCTGGGCGTCCAGAACCTTGGAGGACTGGATGCGCATCTTCTGGCCCTTCATGTCCTCCGGCTTGATGAGCGGCTTGTTGGCGCTCATGATCTTGAAGCCGTTGTCCCAGTAGGCGAGGCCGATGATGCCCTTGCTTTCCAGCTTCTGGAACAGCTGCTTGCCGATCGGGCCCTCGGTCACGCGGCGCAGGACTTCCTTGTTCGGGAAGATGTAGGGCAGGTCGAAGACCTCGAACTCCTTGGCGCCCAGCGGGCCGAACTTGGCGAGCGACGGCGCCAGCATCTGGACGGCGCCGAGCTGGAGGGCCTCAAGCTCCTCCTTGTCCTTGTAGAGCTGGCTGTTCGGGTAGACCTCGACCTTGACCTTGCCGCCGGTGCGCTGCTCCGCCAGTTCCTTGAACTTCTCCGCACCCTTGCCCTTCGGCGTCTCGGGGGCGACGACGTGGCTGAACTTGATGACGATCTGGTCCTGGGCGTAGGCCTTGCCCGACAGGGCGACCGGAGAGGCCATCAGGCAGCCGACCGCCGCGGCGGCGCTCAGCAGCTTCACGAGCTTCATAAGGGACGTCCTCCACTGATTTTGTTGGGCGGCCATCGTTCAGGCCGCAGATTGTCGATATCTTGAGCGGACGACATTGTTCGATAATTTCGAGCCGGGCCGCTATTGTGGAAATCCGTATCCGGAAGGATGAGCCTTCGGAACCGCAGCACAGCGTCGTCCCACCATGAGCCTGAGCGTCAACGGCACCGCCGTCAGCAAATTTTTTTCCGGCACCGGCCTCGGCCACCGCGGCCCGATGCAGGCCATGCCGGTCGTCGCCATGGTGCTGGTGGTCCTGCTGCTCGGCGTCTTCCTCTGGCTCCTGCACCGGAGCGAGCGGGAGGAGGAGACCCTCACCCTCATCAAGGACATCCTGTGGGTGGAGCAGAACCTCCATTTCCAGCTGACGTCCGACGAGGAGAAGCTTCAGCATCTGGCCGAGACGCTGGGGCGGGAGGACACCGATCCCGCCCGCTTCGCCGCCATGGCCCGCTACGTCGTCACCGCCAACCCGGCGATCCAGCGGGTGGTCCGCCTGGACGCGCAAGGGCGGCCGCTGCTGTCGGAACCGCCGGTCGAGGACGACCCCACCCAGGACGACGCCTTCGGCCCCAGCCCGCGCGCCGACGCCTTCCTGATCGCCCAGTCCTCCGGCCGGCGCGCCTATTCCGCGCCCTACCGGCTGGAGGGCACGGACAGCGCCTTCGAGATCGTGATCCCGGTCTTCAAGGGACAGGAGTTCGCCGGAGCGCTGGCCGGCGTGCTGTCCATCGACGCGATGCTGACCCACCATGTCCCGTGGTGGTTCGCCCAGCGCTACCAGCTGGAGGTCGTGGACCCCTATGGCGCGGTGCTCGGGGCCAAGTCCCGCATCGACGTGCCGGAGCCGCGGCACAGCCACACCGTCGCCTTCGACCCGCCCGGCCATGGCCTGATGCTGGTCGCGACCGTGCACCAGTCCGGCGGGAACGTCGGGCGCAACATCCTGGTGTCGGCGATCTTCGCCCTGACCGCCTCGGCGCTGTGGAGCCTGTGGGCGGTGCGGCGCCACATCGACCGGCGCATCCGGGCCGAGGAGGCGTTGCGCGCCGAGCACGCCTTCCGCAAGGCCATGGAGGACAGCCTGACGGTGGGCATGCGCGCCCGCGACCTGGAGGGGCGGATCATCTACGTGAACCCGGCCTTCTGCCGCATGGTCGGCTGGACGGCGGAGGAACTGGTGGGCAGCGGCCCGGTCATGCCCTACTGGCTGCCGGAGGACCGGGAGCACACGGAGGAGGTGTTCCGCGCCGTCCTGGCCGGCAACGCCCCGCCGAACGGCTTCGAGCTGCGATTCCGCCGCTCCAACGGGGAGCGTTTCGACGCGCTGATCTACGAGGCGCCGCTGATCGACGCCCGGGGGCGGCACACCGGCTGGATGGGATCGGTGCTCGACATCACCGAGCGCAAGCGCGCGGAGGAGCTGGCCCGCCGCCAGCAGGAGCGGCTGCAGCACACCGCCCGCCTGATCACCATGGGCGAGATGGCCTCCACCCTGGCGCACGAGCTGAACCAGCCGCTGTCGGCCATCGCCAGCTATTGCACGGGCTGCCTGAACCGGCTGCGCGCCGGCAGCATCCAGCCGGACGAGCTGGCGACGGCGCTCGACAAGCTGTCGGCCCAGGCCCGGCGCGCCGGGCAGATCATCCGCCGCATCCACGACTTCGTGCGCAAGAGCGAGCCCAACGTCGCGCCCTGCTGCCTGGTCGGGGTGGTGGAGGACTGCGTGGCGCTGATGGAGGCCGACGCCAAGCAGCAGGGCGTGCGGCTGGTGCTGGAGACGGACGGCGCCATCCCCGCGGTGGCCGGCGACCGCATCCTGTTGCAGCAGGTGGTGACCAACCTGATGCGCAACGGGATCGAGGCCATGGCGGGCAGCCGGCCGGAGGAGCGGGTCCTGTCCATCTCCGTGCAAGTTGCCTCTCAGGCTGGGGACGGCGCGGTGATCACGCGCATCCGCGACCGCGGTTGTGGAATTTCGCCGGAAAATGCGGAAAAACTGTTCTCGCCGTTCTTCACCACCAAGACCGAGGGCATGGGCATGGGCCTGAACATCTGCCGGTCCATCATCGAGCACCACCAGGGCCGCCTGTGGTTCGAGCCCGCCCCTGGGGGAGTTGCCGGCGGCGGCACCGCCTTCGTCTTTTCCCTGCCTGCAGGCGGACCTGTCGGATCATGAGCGAGCCGAAGCTGCACATCGTCGATGACGACGAGGCGATCCGCGACGCGCTGGGCTGGCTGTTCCAGTCGCGCAACGTGCCCGTCGCCGTCTGGCCCTCGGCCGAAGCCTTTCTGGCGGACTACGCGCCGGACCTCGCCGGTTGCCTGCTGCTGGACATCCGCATGGACGGGATGAGCGGGCTGGAGCTGTTCGACCGTCTCCGCGACCTGGGCTGCCGCATGCCCGTGCTGTTCCTGACCGGCCACGGCGATGTGCCGAAGGCGGTGTCGGCCCTGAAGAAGGGCGCCCGCGATTTCGTGGAGAAGCCGTTCAACGACAACGACCTGGTCGACCGGGTCATCGAGGCGATGGCCTTCGACGCCGACCAGCGGGAGCGTGAGGCGGGGCAGGCGGGCGTCGCCGCGCGGCTCGCCTCGCTGACCCAGCGCGAGCGGCAGGTGATGGACCTCGTCATCGCCGGGAAGCTGAACAAGGTCATCGCCGACGACCTGGGAATCAGCATGCGAACGGTGGAGGTCCACCGCGCCCACGTCTTCGAGAAGATGGGGGTCAAGACGGCGGTGGAGCTGGCCCGGATCCTCGCCGCCGTGGGCTGAGCGCGCCCGTTTCGCCGTTGGGCCGAGAGTCCGGCTTGACAGGGAGCGTCGCCACACGGACGAATCGTGACGGGGGCCCGCGCAAAGGGCGTCCGCGATCTTGCCGGAGACACCGTTGCGCCTGCCGTCTTCGACCTTGGGGCTGGGGCTTGCCACCATCACCCCGCTCCTGCTGTTCCTGGTGATCGTGGTGTGGATCCTCGATCACAAGCAGCAGGAGGAGCTTGAGACGGAGTTGCGCGGCCACGCCCGCTCGCTCTCGCTGGCCATCGACCGCGAGTTGGTCAGCCAGGCCCGTCCGCTGGAACTGCTGGCGGCGCTCGGGCGCCGTTCGATCGACGACCTGCCCACGCTGCAGGCGGAGGCGATCGAGGCGGTGCAGAACCAGCCGGGCTGGCTGGCCGCCGGGCTGGTCGAGGCGGACACGCTCACCTTCCTGTTCCACACGCAGTTTCCGCTGGGCGCCGATCTTCCGCCGCCGCGCCTGGACCCGGTGACGCGCCGCGTCGTGGAGACCCGGAAGACGGTGGTCGGCGGTGTCCTGCCGCCCGGCGGCCCGCCGGGGCGGCCGGCGTTGATCATCCGCTCCCCGATCCTGGGATCGGCCGCGATCCGCCACGTCTTCTCGCTGGCGGTCGGGCTGGACAGCCTTGACGCGGTGGTCCGCGCCGCGGGGCTGCCGTCGTCCTGGACGGTGGCGGCCATCGATCCGGCGCTGATCATCGCCGCGCGTTCGCGCGAGCCGGAGCTGTATGTGGGCCAGCGCGTGACCCCGTCGCTGGAGGAGATGCTGACCCGCAACCGGCAGGGGCTGTATCCGCTGGTCACCAAGGACGGCCAGCTCGTCTATTCGGTCATCCACCGCTCGGCCGAGACGGGGTGGGCGGTCGCGCTGGGCGTGCCGGCGGCGCAGGTGCGCGGCAAGCTGGTGCAGAGTCGCTGGACCATCACCGCCGGCGGCCTCGTCGCCTGCATGGCCACGCTGGTGCTCGGCCTCGTGGTGACGCGCGACTACCACCGCCGACGCAAGGCCGAAAGCGACGCCCGCGCGGCGCGCGAGGCCATGCTGGTGGAGCAGCGCCGCCACCTGGAGGCGGAAAAGGACCACGCGGAGGCGGCCAACCGCGCCAAGTCGGAGTTCCTGGCCAACATGAGCCACGAGCTGCGCACGCCGCTGAACGCCATCATCGGCTTCAGCGAAGCGCTGATGAGCGGGCTGTTCGGGCCGTGCCCGCCCAAGCATGGCGAATACATCGCCAGCATCCATGCCTCCGGCCAGCATCTGCTGACGCTCGTCAACGACGTGCTGGACATGGCGAAGATCGAATCCGGGCGGCTCGACCTGCACCGCGAGCCGGTGACGGTGGGAACGCTGGTGATGGAATGCCTGGAACTGGTCGAAGCGCTGGCCGACCGCAAGGGGATCACGGTGAAGGCGGGGGCGGTGCCGCCGGATCTGGTCGTCGACGCCGACAGCCTGCGCCTGCGCCAGTCGGTGCTGAACATCCTGTCGAACGCCATCAAGTTCACGCCGGAAGGCGGAACCATCCGCACCGACGCGCGCCGCGACGCCGACGGCGCCGTGGCCCTGTTCATCACCGACAGCGGAATCGGCATGACGGAGGAAGAGGTCAGCATCGCCATGCAGCCGTTCCGCCAGATCAACAATTACATGACGAAGTCGCAGTCGGGCACCGGGCTGGGGCTGCCGCTCGCCAAGCGTTTCGTCGAGGCGCACGGCGGCCGGCTGGAGGTGCGCAGCCGACCGGGGGAGGGCACGACGGTGGTCATCACGCTGCCCGCCGAACCGCTCCCCGCCGGGATGTCGCTGGTGGAGTAAAAAGGGTGCGCGCCGCGGTCAGGCGGCGGCGCGCTTGAGACGGGCCTCGGCGGCGTCGAGGCTGGCGACCAGCTCCTCGATCGCCTGGTCGGCCATGGCGCGGGCGAAGGGCCAGGCGTCGTCGGTCGCGAGGTGCGCGGCCTCGATCCGGCCGGTCACGCGGTTCAGCAGGCCCCGCAGGGCGTCGAGCGTACGTTCCATGTCTTCCCGGTCCGGCTGGGTCCGGCGCTCGACCAGGCTGCGCAGCCGGTCGAGCCGGTCCGTGGCGTGGAAGAGAAGATCACGGCACAACGTATCGTGGGCTTGCCGTTGACGGCAGCTCATGGATGGATCCCCCTTTGGATCTCTTCGGTGTTGATCGGCCGGCAGCAGGGTGTCGGGCGTTCAATGAACCTGTGCTTTGCACAATGCTTGCTGTCGCGATGGTGCATTGCAACAGGTTGTGCGCTGCGCTGCCAAAAAGAAAACCGACCGGGTTGTCCTGCATATACAACGCAAGACGTGCCCGGTTCCCGAAGTTTGATTATTTCATCAAGCGTCCCTGTTTTCGGGCGGTTGGGTCCGGCCCGGAATTCAGCTTTTGTTGTGTTTGGTTGGTGGTGCGGTTCTGCCGCATTCGGGACGGTTCGTCAACCAAACCATTTGCATAGAACAGGGACGCATTGTCGCAGCCGAAAGTACGGCTGTGTCCCCACAAGACTCAGGGCAAGACTCCGGGCAGGATTCCGGAAGGGGTGACCGGGCGGGTTACTCCGCCGCGACGCCGTACGGATAGGCGTCGGCGTTCGCCGGCTCCGGCGTGCAGGTGGTGGCGCACGCGCCGCACTGGCGGCTGCGGTGATCCTGGGCCATTTCCCGCATCAGGGGCACGCATTTGCCGCACTGAACCTGGCAGCCATGGTGGCGGAAGATGGAAGCCGGCGTGTGCGCGCCGGTGTCGAGGGCCTTGGAGACCTGCTTGTCGTTCAACGCGTGGCAGATGCAAACGTACATGAGCCCTCGTCATCGCTGTGATCCGCGACCGTGCCGTAAGGGGGCCGGGGATGCGCTGGTTCGCGTGAATTGGTGTAGTGCGACTGAGAATGATTGTCAAATGATCCAGGTCACAGGTCCAGTGATTCTCACGGGGTGTGGCGCGGTGTCGCAGGGGTACGCCGGGCGGGTGCGGACTTCGCTTGCATTCCGGCCGCGGGAGCGGTAGCCCCTGCGCATGACTGACGCAGCGCACTCCACGACTCCGGGGCACGAGCCCCTGGGGCAGACCATCTATCTGGCGCCCGAGGGCTTCGTGCAGGACCTCGTGGCGGAGCTGGGCGACGTGTCGGCGGTGGAGGACCGGCTGGTCTTCGCGCCCGGCCCGGCGCGGCCGGCCGCCTGGGCGCAAAACATCTGGTATGACCCGGTGAAAATCGAGATCGCCTCGATCAAGGACGGGGCGCGGGCGCTGCGCGGGATTCAGCGCAATTGGGCGCTCTGGTCGCTGCGCCACCACCGCCGGGCCAACCTGATCCAGGAGAACCTGCCGCACGTCTCGGCGAAGCCGGTCGTGTTCCCCTCCGCGCTGCCGACGGCGCCGCTGGGGTCCTGGACGCTGCTGGATGAGAACACCATCGTCGCGGCGGCGCGCTGCTCCAGCCCGTACCGCCACGGCGAGGTCGCCTTCGTCGAGAACCGGACGGCCCCGCCCAACCGCGCCTATTTGAAGCTGTGGGAAGCCCTGACGCTGTTCGGGGAGCAGCCCGGCCCCGGCGACCGCTGCATCGACCTGGGCGCCTGTCCCGGCGGTTGGACCTGGGTGCTGCACGAGCTGGGCGCCAGCGTGGTCAGCGTGGACAAGGCGCCGCTCGACCCCGCCATCGCCGCCCTGCCGCGCGTGGAGTTCCGCCAGGAGAGCGCCTTCGGCCTGAAGCCGCAGGACGTCGGCCCGGTGGACTGGCTGTGCTGCGACGTCATCTGCTACCCGACGCGGCTGCTGCGTCTGGTGCAGCAGTGGATGGACAGTGGGCTCGCCAAGCGCTTCATCTGCACGCTGAAGTTTCAGGCCGAGACCGACCACGAGACCGCCCGCGCCTTCGCCGCGATCCCCGGCGGCCGGGTGCTGCACCTGTCGCACAACAAGCACGAGCTGACGTGGATGTGGCCGGCGGCTCCTTTGTGACGCCTCACGCCCGCCGCAGCGCCAGTTCCAGCGCCGGGCGGAGGATGGACGCGGCGGCGTAGCCGATCTCCACGACCTCCTCGGCGCGGTCGAACTCCAGGATGCCGATGTGGGCGAGGCGTGGGGCGATCAGCACGTCCGGCGGCTCGCCGGCGAGGCGGGAGCGCGTGATGCGGTCCTGCATGATGTCGATGGATCCCGCCATCACGTCCATCACACTGGGCATCACGTTGGGGGCCGGCGCCGTGGTGTGGTCCAGCTGGTTCGCCAGGAAGCGCGTGCGCGGCACCGGGCGGCGGCCGAGCCAGGAGGCGATCTGCGAGGTGAAGCCGGTGAAGGCCGGCGAGGTGGCGTCCCCCGCGGGTGCCGCCGCTTCCGGGACCACGACCGGCGCCGGCGCCGGGGCCGCCGCAGCACGGGCGCGGGCCGCCGCCGGGGCGCCGCGCAGGGCAGGGCGGGCGAGCGGCGACAGCTCGCTGTTCAGGTTCACGGCGATCACCACGTCGGCGCCGAGCGCGCGGCACAGCGACACCGGCACCGGGTTGACCAGGGCACCGTCGACCAGCCAGTGATCGTCGCGCCGCACCGCCGGGAACAGGCCGGGCATCGCGGCGGAGGCCTGCACGGCGCTGAGCAGCGGCCCTTCGCGCAGCCAGATTTCCCGGCCGGTGCTGAGGTCGGTGGCGACGGCGGCGAAGGGCCGGTCCAGCTGGTCGATGGCGACCTCGGTGCGGTGGTTGCGGAAGCGGTCGAAGGCGCGTTCGGCCGCCACCAGCCCGCCGCGGCGGAAGGTGAGGTCGATGATGCCCAGCATGCCGAGCCAGCCCATGTTCTGCGCCCAGCTCTGCAATTCGTCGAGCTGCTCCGTCAGGTAGGCCGCGCCGACGACGGCGCCGATGGAGGTGCCGCAGATCACGTCCGGCGCGACCCCGATCTCCTCCAGCGCGCGCAGGACGCCGATGTGCGCCCAGCCGCGGGCGGCCCCGCTGCCGAGCGCAAGGCCGATCTTCAGTCCACTCACGCCACGCACCCCCACCAGCCTCTTTCTTGACAATTTGGGGCTCCGGCGCGGCCGGGGGAACCCTTCGAACGGTGGGACCGGACACCCGCCGGAGAGCCCCGCAAGGCGATCCCCAAAATTGTCGGCAAATTTTCTTCTACTTGATCTGGATCATCCTATATTTTGGAGGGGCTGTGGCATTTTCATGGAAGAGCCAACAGCTGCTGCGCGTTAACCAAACATCAACTGGTCAAGCGCAGGATTGACGCAGGCACGGACTTTCAGGGATGGCGGAGGATGCCATGGCCCAGGATCTGAAGAGCTTCAAGAAGGATTGGCAGCGCTGGTCGCCGGCGGAGAAGCTGGTGGCGGTTGCCCTGCTCGTGGTCGCCACCGTCGTCCTCGGCGGTCCGGTCACGGCCCTTCTGTAAGGTTTTCGTCTCAAGGCAGGAGCGCCGGGAGGGCGCTTAGAGGAGCGAGGCGAGCGCCGCGATCCCGAAACCTCCCAAAACCGCGCCGGACGCGCGGTTGATCCACAGCATGGCGGCGGGCGTGACCCGACGCCGGAAAGCGCCGACCGAGGCGCTGAGCGCAAGCCACCACAATGCCGATCCGACGAACACGCCGAGCACGAGAACGGCGGCCACGGCCGTGCTGTCTCCCGTTCCGCCGTTCGTGGGTGAGGTCGGCGTCAGACCCAGCCCGCCGAACACCGCGGCGAAGCTGAGGATGGTCGCCGGGTTGGCGAGCGTCAGCAGGAAGGTGGAGGCGTAGGCCCCCGCAAGCCCGCCGGCGGTCCGCGCGGCGGCCGGCCGGTCCGCTGGCCGATCCGAGGGACGAGCGCGGAGCGTGCTCCAGCCCAGCCACAGCAGCATCAGCCCGCCGACGAGCTTCAACGCGGTCTGGCTGCCGACCAGCGCGTCGGTGACCAGCGCCACGCCGAACCCGGCGATGGCGCCGTAGACCGCGTCCGCGCTGGCCGCGCCAAGGCCGCTGGCGAAGCCATGCGCCGGCCCGTCGGCGAGCGTGCGGCGGATGCACAGCAGCCCGATCGGCCCGACCGGTGCGGCGATGCTGAGCCCGATGGCAAGGCCCTTCAGCAGGACGGGCAGGCTGTCCATGGTCCCACTCCCAACCCTATTCCACCGGCAGGGCCGGCGTGTCCTTCACAGAAGACAGCGCGATCACCGTGTGGGACCGCGTCACGCCCGGCAGGGTCTTCAGCCGGTCGGACAGGAAGCGCTCCAGCGCCTCCGTGTCGGGCACGCGCACCTTCAGCAGATAGGACCACTCCCCGGTGACGTGGTGGCACTCCTGCACGGCCGGCATGGCCAGCACGGCGGCGCGGAAAGGCGCGTCGTGCTCCGGCCGTTCCAGCAGCACCTCGACGAAGGCGAGGACGTCGAGGCCGAGCGCCTTGGGCGCCAGCCGGGCACCCCATCCCTGGATCGCCCCGCCGGCCTGCAATTTCTTCAGCCGCTCGTTGACGGCGGACACGGACAGTCCGGCCGCCGCCCCGATGTCGGCGTAGGAAGCGCGCCCGTCTTGCTGGATATGCGCGATGATCTTGCGGTCAATATCGTCCATGACCGCAAATTTTCCACTGATCGCTTCTGTGTGCAAGAGGTTCTTTTTGCGGAGCGGTTCGTCGACAGGGAAACAGCCGTCATTCCCGCGAAGGCGGGAATCCAGGGCTCATCGGAGACTGGTCGGGGTGCCCTGGATCCCAGCCTTCGCTCTACGGCATTCACACATCTCGCAGGCGCGTTTCGCATTCGCAGCAGGATATGTATGCCAAGAGGCGAGTAGCCCCTCTCCCTTGAGGGGAGAGGGGTTGGGGTGAGGGTGGCAGCCGGCCTCGGCCGGCCAGAAGCTTCGTTGTTGCTCAACCTTAAAAGACTCGTTTCCGGGCTACCGCCCGTAAGCGACCCCTCACCCCAACCCCTCTCCCCCAAGGGGAGAGGGGCTTTTTCTTTGCTGATCAATGCACTACCGCAACCGAGAGATGTGTGAATACCGTAGAGCCTTCGCTGGGACGACGAGGCCGGTTGGGTCCACGCCTCAGCGGCGGCGGGGCGGGCGGCCGCGGAGGTGGGCGTGCTGGAGCTTGGCGCCGGCGAGATCCGCGCCGTCGAGGTCGGCGTTCTCCAGGTCGGCTTCCGTCAGGTTCGCCTGGGTCAGGCAGGACCCGACCAGCAGCGCCTGCCGCAGGTCCGCCCCCATCAGGTTGGCCGCCCAGGAGCGGCCGGTCGGCCGTCCGGTGGGGTCCTTGATCTCCGCCGGGCCGAGGTTCACGCGCGTCAGGTCGGCGCCCGACAGCTTGGCGTAGCTGAGGTTCGCGCCGGACAGGTCGGCGCCCATCAGGTTGGCGCCTTCCAGGTTCGCCCCGGACAAGTCGGCCATCATCAGCTGCGCGCCGGTCAGGGCCGCGTCCGACAGGTTGGCCCCCCGCAGCGACGCGGCGCTGAGGTTCACGCGGCGCAGGTCGGCACGGCTGAGGTCCGCCCCGTCCAACTCCGCCCGTTCGCCGCGCTGGCCGAAGCTCTCGATCCAGCGCTCGTGGTCGAAGATGGCGCGCTGGATCTCCGACCCCATGCTGTCGATGGGGCGGGTGAGTCGGGCGTTGCCGAGGTTGGTCTGCGACAGGTCGCAATCGGCCATCCGCGTGCCGACCATGTCCGCGTCGTCGAAGGTGGCGCCGTCCAGCAGCGCCCCGGACAGGTTGGCCCCGTTCAGGCGCACGCCGGACAGGTTGGCGTTGGTCAGCACCGCCCCGGTGAGGTCGGCGTTCTGCAGGATGGAGCCGGTGAGGTCGGCGTCGGTCAGGTTGGCGTTGACCAGCAGGGCGCCCGTCAGGTCGGTCGGAATGCCGCCCATGGCGGTCGCCTCACCCTGAAGGCGGGCCAGCGCCGTCCGGTGGATCTGCCGGGTGGTTTCCGCCTCCTGCGTCAGGTCCGGACCGGGGCTGCGCCGGCTGGTGCCACCCGGTTCCAGCGTTCCGGCGCGCAGGTCGGCGCCGCGCAGGTTCGCGTTGGAAAAGTCCGCCGCGCGCAGGCGGGCGCCGCGCAGGTCGGTCTGCATCAGGTTCGCGCGGGTGATGTCGGCGTCGCGCAGGTCGACCGCGAACAGGTCGGCGCCGGCGAGGTTGGTTCCGTTCAGCCGGCTGCGGGCCAACCGCGCGCCGGCCAGCCGCGCCCCGCGCAGGTCGCGCTGCGATAGGTCCGCCCCCTCCAGGTCCGCGTGCGACAGGTTCGCCCGCGCGCCGCCCGGCTGGCCCTTGATCCAGCGGGCGTGCCGCTCCAGCACCTCGGCCAGCTGGTCGGGCCTGAGCGTGGGAGAGGCGGGGGGAGGGGCTGTGGTGACCGCGGACACGGACATAAATCGCCGCACAGTTTTTCACTATCCAAACTATGGGGGTGGATTCCTTACCGAAGCCTAAACGGTACAATTCGCCGCAGCACCGCTTTTGGTTGCTGATTGTTGTGGCATCCTTGTCACACGCTGATGCGATTTGGAAACATGCTCTGGACAGCGTACCGCTGCCGCGGTATCGCCATGGCCCTGCGCCACGACGCCTTGCGCGCGGTGCGAATCGGTCGCGCTCCAGGGCCGACTCGGGGCGGAGTCGCGTTGTGTTTCGGCGTTGTAACGGACCGATCGGGCCGATCGAGTCGCGTGGCAATCCGCGAAAATCCGCGGAAATCCGCCCTATCGGGCAATCGTTAACCATTGGTTTCTTGACACCGGGTGGGGGTCTGACTCCAAAAAGTCTCAAACGAAAGGGCTATGGCGTGTTCAGCCAGCCCGGTTTGGGACCTGATGGAGGCGATATGACCGTAGCGAAACCCACGTCGACCGGAGCGGGCAAGCTTGGCCGACGCGAGTTGCTGCGCTTGGGCTTGGCGGCCGCGGCCGCCGGAATGGTCATGGCACCGGAGGTGTCGGAAGCGGCGCTGCGCGCTCCGCCCCGGATGCTGACCCTTCTCAATCTCCACACCGGGGAGCGGGTGCGGACCGAGTACTGGTCGAAGGGGCGCTATCAGCGCGAGGGCCTGCGCGAGATCAACCACCTGTTGCGCGACCACCGCACCGGCGCGATCCACCCCATCGACCCGAAGCTGCTGGATCTGCTGCACAACCTCACCCGCAAGGTCGGCAACCGCGGCCCGGTTCACATCATCTCCGGCTACCGCTCGCCGGAATCCAACGCGTGGCTGCGCGAGCGCGATGGCTCCGGCGTGGCGCAGAACAGCTTCCACATGCAGGGCAAGGCCATCGACCTGCGGGTGCCGGGGCTGGCGCTGCGCAACCTTCAGCGCGCGGCGCTGAGCCTGCGCGGCGGCGGGGTCGGCTACTACCCGGACAGCGACTTCGTGCACGTCGATGTCGGCCCGATGCGGCACTGGTCGGCCGCCTGAACGCCACGCCCGATTCTCCGCGTTCAATCGTTCTTTCAGAGAGGCCCTGCCGGTTCACCGGCGGGGCTTTTTGCTACCCGGCAGATAGGAATGCGAGTCATTCGCAATTTAGCTTGCGAATGATCGATCTACCCCGTATGAAAGAGGTCGAGTTTTGAGAACTATTCTCAATTGCAAAATTCGATCCTTACGACGAGGCGGGAGCATGACGGGTATGGTTGCGCGGGGCGCGCGGGGGCGGCGCGCGGGATGGCTGCGGACGACGACGGCGATGGCGGTTCTGTTCGCGGCTGGGGGCGCCGCACAGGCCCAGGCGCAGGGGACGGGAACGGGCGGGGCGGTCGTGCTCGACCCGGTGACGGTGGGGGCCTCGGCGCCGTCGGCCTCGCCGGTCGAGGGCTATGTGGCCAAGCGCACCACCAGCGCGACGAAGACCGACACGCCGTTGCAGGACGTGCCGCAGTCGATCACCGTCGTGCCGGAATCGCTGATCAAGGATCAGGCGATGCAGAGCCTGTCCGACGTGGTGCGCTACATCCCCGGCATCTCGCCGGGCCAGGGTGAGGGCAACCGCGACCAGCTGACCATCCGCGGCCAAAGCACCACCGCCGACTTCTTCGTCGATGGCGTGCGCGACGACGTGCAGTATTACCGCGACCTCTACAACGTCGACCGGGTCGAGGCGCTGAAGGGCTCCAACGCCATGATCTTCGGCCGCGGCGGCGGCGGCGGCGTGATCAACCGCGTGATCAAGGAGGCGGACGGCCGCACCATCCGCAACTTCAGCGCGACGGGCGGCTCCTTCAACACCAAGCGCGCCACCGGCGACGTCGGCCAGGCGATCACGCCGGACTTCGCCGTGCGCCTGAACGGCGTCGTTGAGAATTCCGACAGCTATCGCGACTATGTCGGGCTGGAGCGGTACGGCATCAACCCGACCCTGACCTACACGCCCACCGATTCGACCAAGATCAGGCTGGGCTACGAGTTCTTCCGCGACGACCGCACAGCCGACCGCGGCATCCCGTCCTTCCGCGGCGCGCCGCTGGAGACGCGGGAGTCGACGTTCTTCGGCAACCCGGACCTCAGCAACGCCCGCGTGAACGCGCACGCCGTCGATGGTTTGATCGAGCACGAGTTCAACAGCAGCATCACGATCCGCGACCGCTTCCGCTACGCCAACTACGACAAGTTCTACCAGAACATCTTCGCGGGCGCGGTCAACGCCGCCGGCACCCAGGACAGCCTTGCCGCCTACAACAACTCCACCAAGCGCGAGAACCTGTTCAATCAGACCGACCTGATCTTCAAGGCCAACACCGGGTCGGTGAAGCACACGGTGGTGACCGGCCTGGAAGTGGGCCGGCAGAAGACCGACAGCTTCCGCAACACCGGCTATTTCGGCCGGGCCGGCTCCACGGCCACGTCGGTGCTGGTGCCCGTGTCCAACCCGCTCTATTTCGGCCCGGTCACCTTCCGGCAGAGCGCCACGGACGCCAACGCCACCTCCACTACCACGACGGTGTCCGGCTACGTCCAGGACCAGATCGAGCTGACGGAGCAGTGGCAGCTGATCGGCGGCGTGCGCGTGGAGCGGTTCGACATCGACTTCGACAACCGCCGCAACGGCCAGTCGCTGGACCGCCAGGACACGCTGGTGTCGCCGCGCGTGGGCGTGGTCTACAAGCCGGTCCAGCCGCTGTCCTTCTACGCCAGCTACAGCGTGTCGTACCTGCCCAGCTCCGGCGACCAATTCACCTCACTGACCAGCACCACCGTGAACCTGGAGCCGGAGAAGTTCCAGAACTACGAGATCGGCGCCAAGTACGAGATTCTGCCCAACCTCGCCCTGACCGCCGCCCTGTTCCAGCTTGAGCGGACCAACACGTCGGCCCCCGATCCGGTCAACCCGGGCCTCGTGGTGCAGACCGGCAAGCAGCGCACCCGCGGCTTCGAGGTCGGGATCGCCGGCAACATCACGGAGCGCTGGCAGATCGCCGGCGGCTACGCCCTGCAGGACGCGGAGATCGTCAACCGCACCTCCGCCGCCGCGGCGGGCGCGACGGTGCCGCTGGTGCCGCGCCAGACCTTCTCGTTGTGGAACAAGTACCAGTTCACCGACACCTGGGGCGCCGGCCTCGGCGTGATCCACCAGAGCAAGACCTACGCCGCCGTGGACAACACCGTCACCCTGCCGAGCTTCACCCGCTTCGACGCCGCGGTCTACGCCAACGTGACGGAGAACGTGAAGGCGCAGCTGAACGTGCAGAACCTGTTCGACGCGAAGTACTTCAGCACCGCCAACAGCAACAACAACATCACCCCGGGCGCCCCGCGCACCTTCCTGGTGACGCTGAACACCAGCTTCTGACGGCGTGGTTGCCGTTGGGCTCCGCTGGCACTCCGCCCAACCTACCCGAACGATACGCCGGGGTGGGTTGGGCCGGAGCGTCAGCGCAGCCCAACAGCGACCGCTTCCGGCCAAACAAAAAGCCCCCGCCGTTCCATCCCGGCGGGGGCTTTCTGTTTGCTGGGCTGGCGGTGGCGTTCTTACTCCACCGTCACCGACTTCGCCAGGTTGCGCGGCTGGTCGACGTCGGTGCCCTTCAGCACGGCGACGTGGTAGGCCAGCAGCTGCACCGGGATGGCGTAGAGCAGCGGGGCGACCAGCGGGTCGCAGGTCGGCAGCTCGACCGACCAGCGGACCTTGTCGCCCATCTTGTCGATGCCCTTCTTGTCGGCGATCAGCAGGACCTTGCCGGAACGGGCGCAGACCTCCTGCACGTTCGACACGGTCTTCTCGAACAGGCCGTCGGAGGGCACCAGCACGATCACCGGCACGCTCTCGTCGATCAGCGCGATGGGGCCGTGCTTCAGTTCGCCGGCGGCGTAGCCCTCGGCGTGGATGTAGCTGATCTCCTTCAGCTTCAGGGCGCCTTCCAGGGCCAGAGGGTACATGGCGCCGCGGCCGAGGTAGAGCACGTCGCGGGCCTCCGCGACCTCCTGCGCCAGTTCGTGCAGGCGCTCGTCGTGGGCCAGCACGTCGGCGGCGCGGGCGGGCACCTCGCGCAGGGCCTGGGCGATGGCGGCCATGCGCTCCGCCGGGATCACGCCGCGGGCGCGGCCGGTGGTCACCGCCAGACAGGCCAGCGTGGTCAGCTGCGTTGTGAAGGCCTTGGTGGAGGCGACGCCGATCTCCGGCCCCGCCATGGTGTAGAGCACCGCGTCGGATTCGCGGGCGATGGTGCTCTCCGGCACGTTCACGATCGACAGGATCTTCTGGCCCTGGCGCTTGCAGTAGCGCAGAGCCTCCAGCGTATCCAGCGTCTCACCCGACTGCGAGATGAACAGCGCCACGCCGCCCTCCGGCAGCGGGGCCTCGCGGTAGCGGAATTCCGACGCGATGTCGACCTCGACCGGCAGGCGGGCCAGCGTCTCGAACCAGTATTTCGCCACCACGCCGGCGTAATAGGCGGTGCCGCAGGCCACGATGGTCAGCTTGCTGGCCTTCGCGATGTCGAAGTTGAACTCCGGCAGGGTGATGCGGCTGGTCTCGGGGTTGATGTAGGCGTTCAGCGTGTCGCCGATGACCTGCGGCTGCTCGTAGATTTCCTTGAGCATGTAGTGCCGGTAGCCGTCCTTGCCGATCAGGGCGCCGGACAGGGCGGTGGTCTTCACCGCGCGCTCCACCACCGCGTCGCTGGCGTCGTGGATCACGGCGCCCTCGCGGGTCAGCTCGACCCAGTCGCCGTCCTCCAGGTAGCAGATGCGGTTGGTCAGCGGCGCCAGCGCGAAGGCGTCGGAGGCGAAGTACATCTCGCCCTCGCCGAAGCCGACGGCCAGCGGCGTGCCGTGGCGGGCGCCGATCAGCATGTCCTCATGGCCGGAGAACAGCAGCACCAGCGAGAAGGCGCCGGTGAAGCGCTTGAAGGACGCGGCGGCGGCCTCCACGGGGCCGAGCCCCTCCTTCTCCATGTAGTAGGTGACGAGGTGGGCAATCACCTCGGTGTCGGTGGCGCTCTCGAACACGTAGCCGTGGGCGATCAGCTCGTCCTTCAGCTCCTGGTAGTTCTCGATGATGCCGTTGTGGACGACGGCCACGCGCTTGGTGGCGTGCGGGTGGGCGTTGTTCTCCGTCGGGCCGCCGTGGGTGGCCCAGCGGGTGTGGCCGATGCCGATGACGCCCGGCAGGGGGGATTCGCGCAGCTTGGCGTCGAGGTTCAGCAGCTTGCCTTCCGCGCGCCGGCGGTCGATCCCGCCGTTGACCAGCGTCGCCACGCCCGCGCTGTCATAGCCGCGGTATTCGAGGCGGCGCAGGCCTTCGACGAGACGGGGCGCCGCATCCTGGGTGCCGATGATGCCGATGATGCCGCACATGGACCTGCAACTCCTGATTTCTGGCCCGGGATGGTGGCCCTGCCTGACGAACCGTAATCGAAACTTACAAGAAGCGCGTCCGGACGTGGTGGCCGGACGGAATTCTACGCCTTTTTCGCTTTCTCGGCCTGCTTCCGCTCGCGGAAGCGGCGGGCCCAGCCGGAGTAAGCCTGCTGGCGGCCGCGCGCCACGACCAGCGCGTCGCCCTCCACGTCTGTGGTCACCACGCTGCCGGCCCCGACGATGGCGCCGTCGCCGACCCGGACCGGGGCGACCAGCGCGCTGTTGGAGCCGATGAAGGCCCCGGCGCCGATGTCCGTGTGGCTCTTGGCGAAGCCGTCGTAGTTGCAGGTGATGGTGCCGGCCCCGATGTTGGCCTTCGCCCCGACCCGCGCGTCGCCGATGTAGGTCAGGTGGTTGACCTTCGCGCCGGCCTCGATCTTCGCGTTCTTGATCTCGACGAAGTTGCCGATGTGGGCGTCCGGCCCGATCTCGGCCCCCGGCCGCAGGCGGGCGTAGGGGCCGATCTGCGCGCCGGTGTCGATGCGCACCTGCTCCAGGTGGCTGAAGGACTTGATCTCCACGCGGTCGCCGACCGTCACGCCGGACCCGAACACCACGAAGGGCCCGACCACGACATCGCGGCCGAGCCGCGTGTCGACGCTGAAGGTCACGCTGTCCGGGTCGGTCAGGGTGGCGCCGTTGTCCATGGCGGCCTTGCGCAGGCGCCGCTGGATCAGCTTCTCCACCTCCGCCAGCTCGGCGCGGGAGTTGACGCCGACCACCTCAGCCGGGGCGGCCTCCACCACCGCGCAGGCCATGCCGTCGCCCCGCGCGATCTGCACGACGTCGGTCAGGTAGTACTCGCCCTTGGCGTTGCTGTTGCCGATGCGGTTGATCAGCTCGAACATGCGCGCGCCGTCGAAGGCCATCAGGCCGGCGTTGCACAGGCCGACCCGGCGCTCCTCCTCCGTCGCGTCGAGGTACTCGACGATCTTCTCAAGCCCGCCGCGCGCGTTCAGGATCAGCCGACCGTAGGCGCCGGGATCGTCGGGGCGCATGCCCAGCACGACCACCGCCGGGTCGCTGGCCTGCCGGCGCGCGGCCACCATGGCGCGCAGCGTGTCCGGCGTGACCAGCGGCGTGTCCCCATACAGCACGACCACGTCGCCCGAGAATCCCTCCAGCAGGCCGAAGGCGGAGCGCACCGCGTCGGCGGTGCCGCGCTGCTCCTGCTGCACGGCGGTGGGGTAGGGGGCGACGGCGGCCGCCACGTCGTCCATGCCGGGGCCGACCACCACGACCACATGGTCGGGGTCCAGCGCTTTCACGGCGGCCAGCACATGGCCGACCATGGGCCGTCCGGCGACGCGGTGCAGGACCTTGGGCAGGTCGGACTTCATCCGGGTGCCCTTGCCGGCGGCAAGGATCACACAGGCGAGCGGGCGGTGGGTCGTCATGACGGGGTCTCTGCTTCTTATGGCGTGAGCGTTATGCAGGGTCGGCGTGAAAGCGGGTGCGTCAAATCATGGGTTGCGGAGTTCCATGGCTATTCAGTGCCACAGTCTCCGGCCCAACCCCAAGTCAACTTTTGTGTCAGCCTGTCATACACATCCGGGGCCGGAGGGCTTAGCCGCACCGCTCATTCCCTGGTTCAACCCGCCTATGACCGCCCATGCATGATGGCCCGCTGAAGATGGCCCGCTGAAGATGGTCCGGTGCCGTGCGCAAAGGGCGGTCGTCGCCCACGCGGCGCCATGGTATCGAAGGACCGGTCGAAAGGCCCGTTCCGACGCTCAATGGAAGCACGCTCATGCCCTTTCCCTTCTCCTGCATCGTCTTCGACCTCGACGGCACGCTGATCGACAGCGCCCCGGACATGACCCGGGTGCTGAACCGGACGCTGGGCGAGTTCGGCCGTCCGGCGCTGACCGAGGCGCAGGTGCGCACCATGGTCGGCGACGGGTCGGCCAATCTGGTCCGGCAGGCCTTCGCGGCGACCGGGGCCCCGCTGGACGACGAGACCGTGCAGCCGGTGCTGCGCCATTACCTGGACAGCTATTTCGACCATGAGGAGCCGTCGCAGCTCTATCCAGGCGTCGCGGCGACCCTGCGGGCGCTGGCGGAGGAGGGGGTGCGGCTGGGCCTGTGCACCAACAAGCCGGAGCGGATCAGCCGCAAGCTTCTGGGCATGCTCGACCTGACCGACCTGTTCGGCGCCGTGGCCGGCGGCGACACGCTGCCGGTGAAGAAGCCGGACGGCCGCCACCTGTCGTGGGTGGTGGAGCAGCTGGGCGGCGGCCGCGCCGCCATGGTCGGCGACAACGGCAACGACGTGAAGGCCGCCCGCGCCGTCGGCATTCCCGTGGTGGCGATGAGCTACGGCTATCCCCGCATGCCGGTGGCGGAACTGGGCGCCGACGTCGTGCTCGACCACTTCGCGGACCTGCCGGGCGCGCTGCGGGCGCTGGGCGGTTGAGGCGTTACAGCCCTGGCTGGCACCCCCAGCGCGGCCGGGGCCGTAGGTCTCATCCTTGTCATGGTTAACAAGCGATTAACAGTGGCTAACGAAAGGTAAATGCCGTTAACTGGGCTCATCGATTGGTGGCGAGTGAAGGAGGTCCGCGATGGCTCAAATCCTTTCGTTCCCCGGGAAGACCCTGCCCGTCGACGCCAGCCGCGATCAGGCCGCCCGCAGCGTCGCGCGCCGCCAGATCGAATCGGCGACCGCCGATTTCGACCGCATGATGGCCCACCACGCCGACCTGGAGCGCCGCGTGGACGAGTTCAACCGCCTGTGCGCCGAGGCCTTCCGCGACCTGGAAGCGGCCGAGCGCCGCTCCGCCGATGACCGGGACGACCATGACTCCGCCGAGGTGCTGTGCCACCCGGCCTTCTACGGCCCCGCCGTTCAGGGCGCCGCGCTGCGCTGCGCCTGATCCCCCCGACTCGCCTGAACCCCCGTTTTCAGCGCTTTTGCGCCGGTGCTTCTGCCGCAGGCCGTTCCGCCGTCTGCGGGTCCATGGTGGCACCGGTCAGGTGGATGACGACGCTTCCCAACCCGCTGTCGGTTTCCAGCCGCACGGGCAGGGGCGGGCCGCCAGTCGTGACCGGCGCGATCCACACGTCCACGGGCGGCCGCTGCTCCTCGCCGCCGCGGCGCCAGAAGGAACTGTCGGGCTTGCGGTTGTAGCCCGCGATCGGCGTGTAGGACACCCGGCATTGCCGGGCCGCGCCGGCGAACACCGAATTGCGGGACGCCCCGACCAGCCGCATCCCTTCGTCCGCGAACAGCATGTCGTAGCGCCGCCGCCCGTCATAGACCGGGACGGTGCGCTGGCACCCCTCGCCGCGCAAGCCGGCGAGCAGCACACCCACGACTCCGCTGAGCGGATCCTCCGTCCCGCGCAGGAGCGCGTCCGGAACGGGCTCGCGGTCGTCGTTCTGCGGCGGGGGCGTGACCTCCGCCCGGACGCCGCCACGGCCGTCATACTCCAGCGTCACGTTGCGCGGGCTGCCGCGCAGCGTGCTGACCTGGGTGTGGCGCAGGGGCGCCGGTCCGTCGGGGCGGATCATCCCGACGCTGCGCGACCGTGTCTCCCACGGGAACATGCGGCCGAGGAATCCGTCCGTGGCCGCGTCAACCCCGACGCTGTAGCGGTCGCCGGTCAAGGCCAACTCGGCCCGCGCGTCGAGCACGGCCACGCCGCCCACATGCACGCGGTAGGTCAGGGTCCACCGCTGCGCCTCCGCGGCCTTCGGGGCGGTCACGGCGAGCCCGGCGGCCAGCAGGGCGGGGAGCAGAGCGGGGGCGATGGCGCGGCGGACGGTCGAAGCGGTCACGACGGTCATTCTCCTGGCTGGCGGCGGGCTGGAACCGGGCTGACGAATTTCTTTCATATTGGTGCGAAACAGGTGCTTGACAGGCGGGGGCGAGCCCTTTAGAAACCCGCCTCACCGCAGCGGCGGCAACGACGCGAAAGCGAAACGAGCCAACCACCGCCACGGTTCAAGACCTCGCACGGATCACCGATCCACGCCACGGTCTGTTGGGATGGGCGCATAGCTCAGCGGGAGAGCACACCCTTCACACGGGTGGGGTCGTAGGTTCAATCCCTACTGCGCCCACCATCCCAACCTCAAGGCGCTTTCTTCAGCACGCAGCAAGTTCGGTCGCCAGGGCAGGGCCTTCGGTGGTCGTTTTGCTGTTTTCGGCCGTTCTCCTTTCCGCGAACGGGCTTGATCGGACTCATTGGCGCCATTGAATTAGAGTTGAATAATTCAATGAAGATCGCAATGCCGGTGGAGCAGCCTGTTCGTCGCGTTCATGTTGGCCGGCATGGCGCTGTTCGAGATGACGCGCGTCCGGCGCGCACGGAACCGGCACGCCGGCTGACGCAGCCTGCCCGCTCTGCACGAATTTTCAGCGTTGCGAGAAAAAGCGCTCCAACTGCTTCGGGCTTAGGCAGGACCGTCGCATTTCACGTATGGAGAATGGAAAAAACCAGGGCTGCTTTTTTCGTGCGAAAGTTTGCAGGATTGATTCAGATCAGCTACGGATCCCGGAGATTTCGTTTATCGCTGCGCTCCGTCTTTTGATTCCTCTCACTGGAAAGCAGCGACATGGAAGATACCCGCGTGACGTTCCTCGCCCTCGGCCTGCTGGTCGTGGCGCTCGTCGTGATCCTCGGCTCGGTGATCCTGTCCCCGGCCATCACCGTCCTGCTGGCCACGGTCGGTGCCTGGCTGAACCTGACCTATCTCGTCGGCATCACCCTGAAGCGCTGACACCCGCTATGGCAGGGGCAGGGCGGGGGGAACCGCCCGGCGCTCCTGCCCGCGGAATATAAAGTTACGAAAATTTGCCGGCCGGCATTCGTTCTGTGACTGGACAGCGCCGGCCCGGCGGTTTATCCCAGCGCCGTTTGTGACGCTGCCGGAGACCCGCCATGGTGACCTTGGCCCCCGCTTCGACCGATACCCTGCCGATCGTCCGCTCGGTGGAGGACCTGCGCGCCCAAGTCGCTGCGTGGCGCGGCCAAGGCGGCACCGTGGCGCTCGTCCCGACCATGGGGGCGCTGCACGACGGCCATTTGGCGCTGATCCGCCGCGCGCGGGAACTGGCCGGCCACGTGGTGGCCAGCGTCTTCGTGAACCCGACCCAGTTCGCCCCGCATGAGGATTTCGACCGTTACCCGCGCGACGAGGCGGGAGACTCCGCCAAGCTCGCCTCGGCCGGCTGCGACCTGCTCTACGCGCCCACGGTACGCGGCATGTACCCGGAGGGCTTCGCCACCGCCATCAGCGTTGGCGGCCCGGCGGAGGGGCTGTGCGGGGCCTTCCGGCCGCAGATGTTCGGCGGCGTGGCTCTGGTGGTGACCAAGCTGTTCCTGCAGGCTCTGCCCGACGTCGCCCTGTTCGGCGAGAAGGACTACCAGCAGCTGATGGTGATCCGCCGCTTCGCCCGCGACCTGGACATCCCGGTGCGGGTGGAGGGGCTGCCGACGGTGCGGGAGGCCGACGGGCTGGCCATGTCCTCGCGCAACGCCTACCTGTCGGCCGAGGAGCGGGCCCGCGCGCCGGAGCTGAACCGGGCGCTGGTCGAGGCGGCGGAGGCCCTGTCGGGCGGCGCGGAGTCCGGCGCCGTCCTGGACACGGTGCGGGCACGCCTTCAGGGCGCGGGCTTCGGCACCATCGACTACGTCGAACTGCGCGACGCCGAGACGCTGGAGCCGGTGGTCCGCGTCGATCGTCCGGCCCGGCTGCTGGCCGCCGCCTGGATGGGAAAGGCCCGTCTGATCGACAACGTGCCCGTCCTGCCGCGATAAACGAAGGGTTGCCCAGCCTCGTTCGTCGATTGTGGAAACTGTCTGGCGGTCGCGTGAGACGATTTGACCTGTCCAAGGATTTTCCTTACACTTTTGGTGTATGATTGTTGCGGTAACCCTGCATGGGGTGGAAAGGCGGCGTGGTGCGGTTGGTTCGTCGGCGTCCCGACGGGGAAACGGTCTCCCTCGCGCCGATCATCGTCGCGGTGGTTCTGGTCGTCCTGGCCGCGCTCGGCACCTGGGGCGTGGTCGCCGTGAAGGGCGGCCGTTCGTCGTCCAGCGACCGCTCGATCCCGCCGAAGAACTACGCGGCGCTGCCGCCCATGACCTTCACGCTGGGCGGCAGCGACGCCCGCATGGTGGACGTGCGCGTCCTGCTGGAGATCGATCCGACCGTCGATCCGAAGCAGGCCAGCTCCTTCGTTCCGCGCATCGCCGACCAGATGGCCGACCGCATGCGCCAGATCGACCCGGAGCAGCTGTCCGGGGCCGAGGGCGCGAAGCTGATGAAAAGCGCCCTGACGTCCGTCGTGGACCGCGAGGCACGCAGCATGCGCGTCCGCGAAGTCCTGCTGGAGCGGATGGTCGTTCGATAGGGGCGTTTTTTTACAGATAAAACCTTGCCCTCACCCTCCCACGCCTTCGGCGCGGGGCCCTCCCTCTCCCTGCGGGGCAGGGAGAGGGGGAGAGTGCCGTTATTCCGCGGCGGCGGCGCGGCGGTCGGCGTCGCGCTGGTGGCGGGCGCGCTTCAGTTCCTCGGCGAGGAGGAAGGCCAGCTCCAGCGACTGGCTGGCGTTCAGGCGCGGGTCGCAGGCGGTGTGGTAGCGCAGCGCCAGCTTGTGATCGGTGATCGCCTGGGCGCCGCCGGTGCACTCCGTCACGTCCTGGCCGGTCAGCTCGAAATGCACGCCGCCGGCGTGGGTGCCCTCGGCCTGGTGCACGGCGAAGAAGTTCTTCGCCTCCGACAGCACCTTCTCCACGGGCCGGGTCTTGTAGCCGCTGGACGACTTGATGGTGTTGCCGTGCATCGGATCGCAGGACCAGACGACCACGCGGCCCTCGCGCTGCACCTTGCGGAGCAGGGGCGGGAACTTCTCCTGCACCTTGTCGGCGCCCATGCGGACGATCAGGGTCAGGCGCCCGGCCTCGTTGGTCGGGTTCAGGATGTCGATCAGGCGGATCAGCTCATCCGGGTCGGTGGTCGGGCCGCACTTCAGGCCGATCGGGTTCTTCACCCCGCGCAGGAACTCCACATGCGCGCCGTCCGGCTGGCGGGTGCGGTCGCCGATCCACAGCATGTGGGCGGAGACGTCGTACCAGTCGCCGGTGGTGCTGTCGACGCGGGTCATCGCCTGCTCGAACGGCAGCAGAAGCGCCTCGTGGCTGGTGAAGAACTCCGTCTCGCGGATCTGCGGGGTGGTCGCCGCGGTGATGCCGCAGGCGGCCATGAAGGCCAGCGTCTCGTCGAGCCGCGTGGCGATCTCGCGGAACTGCTCGCCGGCCGGCGACCGCTCCACGAAGCCCAGCGTCCACTGGTGCACCTTGTGCAGGTCGGCGTAGCCGCCCTGGGCGAAGGCGCGCAGCAGGTTCAGCGTCGATGCCGCCTGGGTGTAGGCCTGCATCATGCGTTCCGGATCCGGAATGCGGGCATCGGCGGTGAAGTCGAAGCCGTTGATGATGTCGCCGCGGTAGGACGGCAACTCCTGCCCCTCGATCACCTCGGTGTCGGCGGAGCGCGGCTTGGCGAACTGGCCGGCCATGCGGCCCACCTTCACCACCGGAATGGCCGCGCCGAAGGTCAGCACCACGGCCATCTGCAACAGCACGCGGAAGGTGTCGCGGATGTTGTTGGGGTGGAACTCCGCGAAGCTCTCCGCGCAGTCGCCGCCCTGCAGCAGGAAGGCGTTGCCGTTCGCGGCGGCGGCCAGGTTTTCCTTCAGCCGGCGCGCCTCGCCGGCAAAGACGAGCGGGGGATAGGAGGACAGACGCTGCTCCACCGCCTCGACCTTGGACGGGTCCGGATAGGTCGGAAGCTGCTTCGCGGGCTTCGACCTCCAGCTGTCGGGGGACCAACGTTCAACCATGACGCCCACTCTTTCCTGAATAAATTGGGGTGCCTCCATAAGACCGAGACTCGGTCCGGGGGATCATCCCTATAGCCGGAGTCGGGCAATTTTTCCATAGTTTCGGGAGCAACTTTCGCAACGGACGAAGCCGTGCCCCGCCCGAAAAAGCGCGCTGGCGGGGAACGGGCGCCGCGCCCTATACACAAGGGGCAGGGAACCTGAAGGGCTCGTCCGGTGAAACCATCCTCCTGGAGGACCGCTGCCTCCGTCTATCTCGACCCGCGCGTGCTGGCCATCCTGTTCCTGGGATTTTCCGAAGGGTTGCCGCTGGCGCTGACCGGCTCCACGCTGTCCCTGTGGCTGCGCGAGGGCGGGGTCAGCAAGGAGGCCATCGGGCTCTTCTCGCTGGTCACGCTGCCCTACGCGCTGAAGTTCGCCTGGGCGCCGCTGATCGACCGGCTGCGCCTGCCGGTGGTCACGCGCCTGTTCGGGCGGCGGCGGGGCTGGGCCCTGTTGACGCAGGGCTGCCTTGCGCTGGCGCTGCTGGCGCTGGGCAGCACCAACCCGGTGACGGAGCTGTGGTGGACGGCGCTGTTCGCGGTCGTGGTGGCCTTCTGCTCGGCCAGCCAGGACATCGTCATCGACGCGTTCCGTGTGGAAAGCCTGTCGGAGGACCAGCAGGGTGCGGGCGCCGGGGCGCTGGTGCTCGGCTACCGCTTCGGCATGCTGGCGGCGGGGGCGGGCGCGCTGCTGGTCGCGGAGTATTTCGGCTGGCAGGCGGCCTACACGGCGATGGCGGCGCTCGTCTCCGTTGGCATGGTGACGATCCTGCTGAACCGCGAGCCGGCGGTGGCCGCGTCGGCCGAATCCACGGCGCGGGAGAAGCATGTGGCGGAGTGGCTGGACGCGCGGCCACATCTGCACGGCTGGCGGGCGGAGCTGCTGGCCTGGGTCTACGGCGCGGTGGTGGCGCCCTTCGCCCAGTTCATGACGCGGAACCACTGGGCGCTGATCCTGCTGTTCATCGCCACCTACAAGATGGGGGAGGTGATGGCTGGCGTGATGTCCAGCCCCTTCTACGTCGACCTGGGCTTCGAGAAGACCGAACTGGCCGCGGTGTCCAAGGTGTTCGGCCTGTGGGCGACCATCGCGGGCGGGGTGATCGGCGGGGTGCTGGTCAGCCGCGTCGGCATCCAGCGCGCGCTGCTGCTGGGCGGCGTGGCGCAGGTGCTGTCGAACCTCGGCTACGTGCTGCTGGCCTACGCCGGGCACGACGTGAGGGCGCTGGCGGTCACGGTGGCGGTCGAGAATGTCTGCGCGGGAATCGCGACCTCGGCCTTCGTCGCCTACCTGTCGGGCCTGTGCAACGTGGCCTACACGGCGACTCAATACGCGCTGCTGACCAGCTTCACCAAGCTGGGCGGCGACCTGTTCGGGGCGAGCAGCGGGTTTTTGGCTGCAAGGCTTGACTGGGTGAGTTTCTTTCTGGTGGCGACCGCGGCGGGGCTGCCGGCGTTGCTGCTGTTGCTGTGGTTGCAGGGGCGGACGCGGGGGATGGAGCCGGCGGTGGTGAAGACGTAGGAGTTTGGGGGAGTGGGGTGAGGTGGTCGCGTTGGGGCCCCCACCCAACCCTCCCCCACTTCGCGGGGGAAGGCTTTGAGGGACGCGGGGCGGAGTTCCCTCCCCCGTCGAAGATCTACGGTATGCACACATCTCGCGGATGCGGTAATGCATTGAGCAGCATAGAAAAAGCCCCTCTCCCCTTGGGGGAGAGGGGTTGGGGTGAGGGGTCGTTACGGGCGGCAGCCCGGAGAAAATCTCAAACCCGGCCGCGGTGGATGGTTCCGGCCGGCCTGTGGCCGGCGCCACCCTCACCCCAAACCCCTCTCCCCTCAAGGGAGAGGGGCTTTTCCTCCACCGTATCAGCCACTTACCGCAATGGCGAAATGTGTGCATACCGTAGCGTCGAAGATGGGGGAGGGTTAGGGTGGGGGCCCGACGCGAGGACTCTTACTTCACCGGCGTCGTCTTGCCGGCACCCGGGCCGGCGCCGAGGTCGGCGCCCGTCACCGGGTTGACGTCGGTGCGGGACTTGGTGCGCATGGCGGCCTGGTTGACGGCCTTCAGCTCTTCCGCGGCGAGGCGGACGGTCGGGTTGCCCTCGCCGCCGTTGACCGGGGCCTGGTCGGGCTTGATGTCCACGAACTCCCACTGAGCGCCCTGGTTCCAGGGGCCGCGGGCGTCGCCGGCGCCCTGGCTCATGTTGTAGTACTTGTCGGTGTAGTCCGGGTGGCCCGGCAGCTTGCCCGGCGGGAAGTTGTTCTCGATGGAGTAGAGGGCCTTCTCGAACATCTTCTGGTGCGCGACCTCGCGGGTCATCAGGAAGGTCAGCGCGTCCTTCACGCCGGCGTCCGGCGTCAGGTTGATCAGGCGCTCGTAGATGATCTTGGCGCGCGATTCCGCCGCGATGTTGGAGCGCAGGTCGGCCGTCGGCTCGCCGATGCTGTCGATGTAGCCGGCGTTCCACAGCTGTCCGGCGGAGTTGGTCAGGGCCGGGCCGCCGCCGTAGAGCACGGCCAGCGTGTGGGAACCGTTGCCCTGGGCGATGTTGGCGTACAGCTCCGTCACCTCCTCGGCGCCCTCCGCCAGCTTGCCCTTCACGCCCTTGGTCAGCATGGCGACGATGCTGCCGATGATCTCCAGGTGGCTCAGTTCCTCGGTCGCGATGTCGATCAGCATGTCCTTGCGCGCCGGATCGTCATCGGACAGGCCCTGCGTGAAATAGCGCAGCGCCGCCGCCAGCTCGCCCTGCGGGCCGCCGAACTGCTCCAGCATCAGGCTGGCGAGCTTCGGGTCGGGTTCCGAAACGCGCACGGTGTACATCAGGTTCTTGTTGTGCATGAACATGCGAAGGAGCCTCCCGCTTCGTGATGACGGACCAAGGCGCCCGGTTCGGTGGGCGCCTTGGTGCGGTCAACAGCTGCTTTTTAGAGGCGTTCCAGAAAATTATTCGCGTTCACGCAGGCGTCGTCACGCAACCTTTTCGCGCATGAGGACGAACTCCTCCGCGGTGGAGGGGTGCAGCGCGATGGTGCGGTCGAAGTCGCGCTTGGTGGCGCCGCAGTTCAGGGCGATGCCCAGCGCCTGCACGATCTCCGGCGCGTCCATGCCCATCATGTGGCAGCCCAGCACGCGCTGGCTGTCGCCGTCCACGACCAGCTTCATCAGCACCCGCTCGTCGCGGCCGGACATGGTGTGCTTCATCGGGCGGAAGCCGGCCTTGTAGATGTCGACCTTCGGGAACTTGGCCCGCGCCTCCGCCTCCGTCAGGCCGACGGTGCCGAGCGGCGGGATGGAGAAGACCGCGGTCGGGATGTTCTCGTAGCTGATGCTGGTCGGGTTGTCGTTGAACACCGTCTCGACGAAGGCGCGGCCCTCGGCGATGGCGACGGGGGTCAGGGCCATGCGGTCGGTCACGTCGCCGATGGCGAAGATGTTGTCGACGTTGGTGCGGGAGTATTCGTCCACGCGGATGGCGCCGCCGTCGTCCAGGTCGATGCCGACCGACTCCAGCCCGACGTCGCGGGTGTTCGGCCGCCGGCCGGTGGCCGCCATGACGAGGCCGGCGGAATGCTCGCGGCCGAGATGGTCGGTGACGGTGAAGCCGCCCGGCCCTTCCTCCACCTTCACCGGCTGGGTGCGGGCGACGATGTTGATGCCGCGCTTGCGCATCTCCTGCGCCAGCGCCACGCGGATGTCGTCGTCGAAGCCGTTCAGCAGCTCCTCGCCGCGAATCATGATGGTGACCTCGGCACCCAGGCCGCGGAAGATGCCCGCGAACTCCACCGCGATGTAGCCGCCGCCGAGGATGATGACGGAGTGGGGCAGGTGGCCCAGCTGCAACGCCTCGTTGGAGGTGACGGCGTGCTCGATGCCCGGAATCTTCGGCAGGGACGGCCAGCCGCCGGTCGCGACCAGGATGGTCTTGGCGGTGTAGCGCTTGCCGCCCACCTCCACCGTGTGGCGGTCGATCAGCCGGCCGAAACCGGTGAACAGAGTGACCCCGGAGTTTTCCAGCATCTTCAGGTAGATGCCGTTCAGCCGGTCGATCTCCGTGTCCTTGCGGCCGATCAGGGTCGCCCAGTCGAAGGCCGGCGTGTGCGCGTCCCAGCCGAAGCCGCAGGCGTCCTCGAAGGCGTCGCGGAATTGCGCCGCGTAGACCAGCAGCTTCTTCGGCACGCAGCCGCGGATGACGCAGGTGCCGCCGACGCGGCTGCCCTCGCAGATGGCGACCTTGGCGCCCATGGAGGCGGCGCGACGGCTGGCCGCGACACCGCCGGAGCCCGCGCCGATGGTGAAGAGGTCGAAATCGAATTCGGCCACAGCCGTCTCCTTCCATCCCATGTCCCGAACGTGCCCGGAGTGTTCCGCATTCCGTGCGCCCTGTCGAGGGGCGGGCGCACGCAAGGGCGGGTGGCGTGTCCCGCGCGGCGCGCAGGGCGGGGGGGCTTGAACGGAGACCGGTCAGCGCAGGACGAGTTCCTGCAACAGCACCTGGCGCACCTTCATCGGGCGCAGTTCCTTCGACGCGGTCTGCATCACCGCGTCCTTGATGAAGGCGGTGCCGCCGCCGCCGCGCAGCTCCGCCGCGCTGACGTCCAGCATCGCGGTGCTCATGGCGCTGGAGATGCGCGGGCCGTAGGATTCGACGGTCTTGGGCTGGGCCTGCGGGTCCATCTCCAGCACCACGCGCACGCGCACGTCCCGCAGGCGGTCCCCGTCGCTGAGCGTGAAGTTCATGGTGGGCAGGCGGGCGTAGTTGGCGAGCGCCGGCGTCTCCTCCGCCACCGGACGGCCGGCGCGGGCCTTGGCCGGCTTCAGCAGGAAGGCGCTGCCGGCACCGGCGGCGCTCAGCCCGACCATCAGCAGCATGAGGCCGAGGATGATCTTGCCGCTGATCCGGTCGAGCGTGGAAAAACCGCGCGATGCGCGAGGGTCCGCAATCCGGGGAATGGCCGGCCGCTGTGTCAGCGGAGCTTGTGCGATCGCCTGGGCCATGTCCCACCTCATCCCTTTGGACCCGGTAAATCGGGACCCGACTGTCGGCTACCACTTTGGATCGTCTGAGCGGCGGCGTCAAATAACGGTATTTTAGACTGTCGAATGCGAAGTATTTCCTCTGGCAATCTTGCGCTTGATTACGACGTGGATTGGCGTCGAAACGCTTCGAAATTCGAAGCAATTTTGAAGCCGACCGGAGGCGGCGTTCTGCGGCGCAACGCCACCGCTTGTTCGGCGTTATCAGCAAGGAAGCCTCTTCCACCCGAGGCCCAGGGCGTATAATGCTGGTTTCCCAATTGGATCGGCGTTCCCGCGCGGGGTGCGTCATCCGGACCGGACCAGTGCGAAGGGCATGAGCGGGGAGACGAAGGACAACGCCATGGACGAGACCAAGAACCGGCCGCCGGCCAGTCATCCCCCTTCCGCGGCCATTCCCGAATGGACCGACACCTACTTCAAGCGGACCAAGGACGCGGTCGGGAAGTTCGGCGACAAGAAGGTCACCTACGCCATCTTCATGCGCCGTCCCGTCGTCTGCGCGCCGCGACTCGCCATCGAATGGCTGGAGGCGGTCGCCCGCGAACGCGGCTTCGACGTCGAGATCGAGCTGAATTACCCGGAAGGGAAGTGGGTCGGCGCCGGTGAGCCGATCATGTACATCACCGGCTCCTTCTACCATCTGGTGGACACCGAGACGATCATCCTCCAGAAGCTGGGTCCCGCCTGCGTCGGCGCCTACAACGCCTTCACCATGTGCGCGGACCTGCCGAAGACCGCCTTCCTCGCCATGGAGGCGCGCCACTGCGCCGGCACGGAGATGGAAGAGATGATGGCCTACGCCGCCTCTGTCGGGTCGGACCGGGCCAAGCGGAAGGTCGGCGCCAAGGGCTTCATCGGCAACGCGACCGACGCCACCGCCCACTTCTTCGGCCAGAAGAAGGGCATGGGCACCATGCCGCACGCGCTGATCGGCTATGCCGGGTCCACCGTGCGCGCGGCGGAAATGTTCCACGAGACCTTTCCGGAACTGCCGCTGACCGTGTTGGTCGATTACTTCGGCCGCGAGATCACCGACGCGCTGGAGGTCTGCCGCCGCTTCCCCGAGCTGGCCGCACAGGGCAAGCTGGCGGTGCGGCTCGACACGCCGGGCGGCCGCTTCCTGGAAGGGCTCGACCCGCCGGGCTCCTACGCCGTGCTGGAGCGCCACGCGCCGCACGCCATCCGCGGCTATCGCGACGAGACCCAACTGCGTTACCTGATCGGCACCGGCGTGTCGGCGGCGGCCATCCATTTCATGCGCGAGAAGCTGGACGAATCCGGCTTCCCGGCCGTGAAAATCGTCGCCAGCTCCGGCTTCGGCCCGGCCAAGTGCCGCCTGATGGCGGAGGCCAACGCGCCGGTGGACATCATCGGCACCGGCAGCTACCTGCCGGAGCGCTGGACCGAAACCTACGCCACCGCCGACATCATCGAGTACGATGGCGAACGGCGCGTAAAGGTCGGCCGCGAGTTCCTGTTCAGGAAGTGAGATGGAGTGGGGCGCGGTTGCGTCGGGCCCCCCTCCCAACCTCCCCCCATCTTCGACGGGGGGAGGAGTCAGTCCCCTCCCCCGCGAAGTGGGGGAGGGTTAGGGTGGGGGCTCAAGGCGACCACTTCCCTCACGCATCCTCAGCCAGCCGAATCCCCGTGAAGGACAGGCGCGTGTCCGGGCGCAGATAGTGGCGCGTGGTCGGGTTGGCGTGGTCGAAGGGGGTCACGCAGCTGCCGCCGCGCAAGACCATGCGGTTGATCATGAAGCGGCCGTGCACGGCCTCGTCCACCCCATCCGGCAGGCGATAGCCGGGGTAGGGGGCGAAGGGGCTGAGCGTCCATTCCCAGATGTCGCCGAACATCTGCCAGGGCCCCTCGCCGTGGCAGGGGCAGGCCCGTGGGTGGCGGTAGCCGGTGCCGAGCAGGTTGCCCATGCTCTCGCACCGCGCGCCGAGGGTCTCCCACTCCGCCTCCGACGGCAGGCGCTTGCCGGCCCAGCGGGCGAAGGCGTCGGCCTCGTACCAGCTGACGTGGCAGACCGGCTCGGCGGGGTCGAGCGGGCGCATGCCGTAGAGCGTGAAGATCTGCCAGGCGCCGTCGCGCCACTCCCAATAGAGCGGCGCCTGCCAGTTCTCGGAGCGCGCCAGTTCCCAACCGTCCGCCAGCCAAAGCGCGCGGTTGGAATAGCCGCCCTCCTCGACGAAGGTCAGGTACTCGCCGCAGGACACCGGCTGGGACGCCAGCCGGAAGGGATTCAGGTACACGCGGTGGCGTGGCCCTTCGTGGTCGAAGCCGGGGCCAGCGTCGGCGCGGCCGATCTCCACCAGACCGCCCTCGTGCGCGATCCAGTCCTGCGGCTGCGGCGCGGTCGGGTAGACCTGCGGCGGCTGCTCGTAGGCGGGGCGCAGCGGGTTGCTCCAGAAGGCGTGCTTGATGTGGGTCAGCATACGCTCCTGGTGCCGCCGTTCATGGGCGATGCCGACCTCCACACGGTCGGCGACCTCGGCCAGGCCGGCGTCGTCGACTTGGGCCAGCAGGTGCAGGACCGCGGCGTTGACGTGGTCGCGGTAGCGCATGACCTCCGCCCCGCTCGGCCGCGACAGCAGGCGCAGGGTCGGCGAGGGAAGCTGGTGGTTGCCGAAGCGGTCGCTGCGCGCCGCGAAGAGGTCGAGGAAGGCGGAGTCGAAGGGGCGGTAGCCGGGGCTGTCGGGCACCAGGACGGTGGTTTCGAACAACCATGTGGTGTGGGCGAGATGCCATTTGGCCGGGGCGCCGTCGGGAACCGACTGGACCATCAGGTCTTCCGGCGACAGGGGCGCGGCCAGTTCGGCCGTGCGCCCGCGGGCCTTCTGGAAGCGGGTCGCCAGGGACTGGCGCAAGGCGTCGCCGGACGGCTGGGCGTGCTTGGCGATGTGGGAATCGGGCACGGGGGCCTCCTCGCGGGAGCGGGGTTTCCGCGGCGGGAAGGGCGCCGGACGGCGCGTCGGCCCGTCGCCGGAGGACATCGCCGCCGATTGTGCCGCAACCCGTCATCGGCTGGTGCGGCGCATCGGGGGGAGGATGTGCCCGAATTTGCGGCGGAGCCGGGGCGAGACTGCTTGTTCGTCAGGCATCGATGATGGTGTGTGGCCGCAGCGCGCCGTCCAGGGTCAGGAGCAGGTGCAGATAGACGGCAACGCGGCGCGCGGTGAGGGTGTGGCGGCTGAGGCAATCACGGAGCTGCTTGGCGAGGATGGCGTTCTCTTCCGTCTCTTGTGCCGAAAGATGCGCGTGCGTCGGGGCTGCCATGTGGACGATGTGGTCATGGTCCACGGGCACGGCCGTTGCGGAGTCCTCGATCAGGGTCGCCGCGATGCGCTCCTCGTCGGCCTCCGGCGGTGCGGAGGAGGCGGGAGGCGGCGTGCGGGATGCCAAGTGGGAGCGCAGGTTCTGCTTGATGCGCGCGCGCTGGGCCGGCTCCAGGCTGTCGATCTCGTCGATTTCGTCGAACAGGAGGTCGTAGATCCGGCGGCGCTTCCGGTTGGGTTCCTCCCGGTCGCGGCGGTCCTGTCGGGCGTCGCGTCGATGCTGTCGATCCGTGGCGCTCCCCGGCCGCTCGACCATGTTGGGCGAGCGGACCAGCGGTTCAGACCGGCTGATGAACGTGTCGGCCATGGCGGCCTCCACCACGAAAGTGTGGATAGTTTAGTCTACGGACAGTGGCGCCCTTGTCAAGGTGACGGTTGGCCGCCGGGTTGCCCAAACGAAAAGAGCCCCGCCGGGGCGGGGCTCTTCGTTTCGGACGGGAAGACGTCGGTCAGTCGGCGGCGCCGGCGCCGGCGACCTCGGTCGGCTCCGGACGGGGCTTGCCGAACTTGATGTTCGGGAAGGCGTTGATCAGCGCCGTGACGAAGGCCGACAGGTAGGGCAGGGACTGCACCACCAGAAGGCCCGACCACATGAAGGCGTCGCGGTTCTCGTGGCCGAACACCATCACGATGGCCAGCGCCGCGCCCCACAGGCCCAGCAGCAGCGCGATCTCCTCCCGCGCCATCAGGAAGGCCTGCATCAGGGCCGGCTGGTTCTCGCATTTCGGCGTGCGGACGAAGGGCCGTCCGGAGGTGAACATGCCCAGCCACATGGCGCGGCCGACCGTGTGGGTCAGCGCCATGCCGGCGATGGCGGCACCGACCTTGTCCCAGAAGCCGCACTTCACCCGCGCCTCGTACAGCCAGAGCGACGCGCCGACCTTGAAGGCGAAGACGCTGAGCGTCGGGATCATGAAGACGTTGGGCGGGAACTCGAAATATTTCGGGAAGGCCAGCAGGCCGATCGACCAGATGATGCCGGCGATGCCGAAGATCATGTGGGCGGCGTCGGCGAACCAGGGCAGCCAGCCGGTGATGAAATGGTACTTCTGCCCGGCGGTCAGGCGCGGGCCGCCCGGCAGCAGGTCGCGCCAGTGGTGCTTCAGGATCTGCACCGCGCCGTAGGCCCAGCGGAAGCGCTGCGTCTTGTAGGCGGAGAAGCTGTCGGGGACGAGGCCCTTGCCGTAGCTCTCCGGCATGTAGACGGCCTCGTACTTGTGCTCGAACAGGCGCAGGCCCAGGTCGGCGTCCTCGGTGATGCACCACTCGCCCCAGCGGCCGACCTCTTCCAGGGCCGACTTGCGGATGATGGTCATCGTGCCGTGCTGGATGATCGCGTTGCGCTCGTTGCGCTGGATCATGCCGATGTGGAAGAAGCCCGCGTATTCCCAGTTGATCATGCGCTGGAACAGGTCGTGGCCCCACTCGCGGTAGTCCTGGGGCGACTGGACGAAGCCGACCTCCGGCCGGTCGAAGTGCGGGATCGTCGCCTTCAGCCAGTCGGGGTGGACCTGGTAGTCGCTGTCGATGACCGCGATGTGCTGCGCGTCCGGCGCCGTCTGGGCGAGGCCGAAGTTCAGGGCGCCGGCCTTGAAGCCCGGCCAGTTGTCCAGGTGGAAGAAGCGGAACTTCGGCCCCAGCTGCTTGCAATACTCCTCGACCGGGCGCCAGACGGCCGGGTCCTTGGTGTTGTTGTCGAGCAGCAGGACCTCGTAGTTCGGGTAGTCCAGCCGGGCCAGCGCGTCCAGCGTCTGGATGACCATGTGCGGCGGCTCGTTGTAGCAGGGCACATGGATGGAGACCTTCGGCGCGTTCGGCGCCGGGGCGGCGGAGCAGGGGTTGAACTTGCGCCGGAAACGGTCCTGCCAGACCACCTCGGTCAGCTCAAGCCCGTCGATCAGCATGACGGCGAGCAGGACCAGCTGGCAGAACAGCAGGATGCCCCAGGCGATCTCCGTCGTGGTGGCGAGGCCGGCGGCGCTGGCCACGCTGACCGAGAAGACCAGGACCGAGGCCACGGCCTGGATCATGCCGCCGTAGAAGATCTGCCCGCCAAACTTCAGGTCGCCGCCGCGGCGCCACAGGAAGAAGACCAGCGGCAGGAAGCCGACGGCGATGGAGATGCCGCACAGCAGCGGCCAGTTCCGCAGCTCCGTCACCTCGCCGATCATCGGGAACTTGGGCTTGCGCCACGCGTCCCACAGTCCCCAGCTGGTGCCGGCGGTGCCTTCGATCTCCCGCTTCCAGGGCTGGTCGAAGGCCTCCATGATGAAGTAGTCGAGCTTGTTCTGCGCCGCGACGTTCAGGAAGGTGCGGATGAACTTGGCCTGGTTGACCTGGCTCGCCTCCGCGCCGCGGCGCCACGGGCCCTCGGCCGGCCAGCCGATTTCCGAGATCAGGATGTGCTTGTTCGGGTACTTGGTCTTCAGCTCGTTGTAGCGGACCATGGCGTAATCGACCGACTGGTCGGCGGGCACGCCTTCCCAGTAGGGCAGCAGGTGCACGGCCAGGAAGTCCACGGCCTCCACCAGCTCCGGGTGGGACAGCCAGACGTGCCACGGCTCCGCGGTGGAGACCGGGACGTTGACCTTCTTCTTCACCCGCTTGATGTAGTCGATGGCCTGCGGGACGGTGACGTCGGCGCGCAGGATCGCCTCGTTGCCGACCAGGACGCGGCGGACGTTGCTGTTGTCGCGGGCCAGCTTGATCAGGCCGTTGATCTCCGGCTCGTCAATCTCGGGCTTGCCCGCGATCCAGGCGCCGGCGGTGACGGGCAGGCCGTACTTGCGGGCGACCGGGGCCACCTGCTCCGACCCGTCGGTGGTGGAGTAGATGCGCACGCCCTTGACCGACCCCTCCAGGGCCAGCATGTCCTTCTCGATGTCCTCCGCCGAGGCCTTGTCGCCCTTGGACGGGCTCTTGTCCGGGTGGAAGGGCGTGTAGCCGACGCCGCTGATGGCGCCGCCCCAGGACCGTTCGGCCACCGGGCGGTTCCACAGCGCCCAGACTCCGATGTTGCCCAGGATCACGAGAAGAAGAGCCGCGATCGCCGACTTGCGCATGTCCGTCTTTCTATTCCCAAGCATTCGGCGGCCGTCCTGGCGATGGAATCTTGGCGATCCCCGCCCCGGCCGCATCCCCCTCATACCCGCAAACGGCGCCCCAAAAATGGCATGAGGGCGGTCGTGCCGCCCCGACACCGTCTTCGGACCGAACCCCCTAACCCACGCTGGCTGCTGGACTTTTCAGGTCCGCACGCAAAGCCCGCCCGCTCCGGCCCGGTGGCTGTCCACCCTTGGCGGAGCGCGACGACCTTCCCGCGTCATGCGTCGCCTTTGTAAAACGGCGCCGGACCGAATAAAGATCGTCGGGGAGTTTATACATTTTTCTTCGCCCCGCAACCATGGCCGCGACCACGGCCCACATGGCTGGTTTGGCGAACACATCAGCCCGGCGTTTATTCCCGAAGGCAAAAGACAAGGGTGGGTGACCAAATGTTCCGACTGCATGAACGTCTCCAGGCCGACACGGCACCGGTGGCGGAGCTTCCGCTCTGCCGGGTGCTGCTGATGGACAACCGGGTCTGGCCTTGGCTGATCCTGGTGCCGGCCGTCCCGGATTTGACGGAGATCCACCAGCTCGACGAGGCCGGGCGGCACCGGCTGGTGGACGAGATCGCCCAGGCCTCGACGGCGCTGGAGCAACTGGTCCGGCCGGACAAGATCAACGTCGGCGCGCTCGGCAACATGGTGCCGCAGCTGCACGTCCACGTGATCGCGCGCACCCGCTCCGACCCGGCCTGGCCGGGGCCGGTCTGGGGCTCCGGTTTCGCCGAGCGCTACGACCCGGCGGAGCGGGACAGCCTTATCCGATCGATCGGGGAGCGGTTGGGCCAAAAATAGGACGGCCGGCATCGGCCACCTTCATCACGCAAGCACAACCGTGACGTTTCCTCCCCGCCGCTGTTGAAGCCGGCATGTGTCAACGCAAAAGGAGGGGACCATCATGAACACCGATCGCATCGTGGGCGCCGGCAAGGAACTGAAGGGCGAGGCCAAGAAGCAGACCGGCGACCTGACCGGCAACCCGGAGATGAAGGACGAAGGCCGCGCCGACAAGGCCGAAGGCAAGGTCGACAAGGTCATCGGCAAGGTGAAGGACGTCCTGCGGGGCAACAAGTAATGTCCGGCCGCAAGGACGACGCCCCCTCCGAATCCGCGCAGCGGATCGAGGACAAGCTCGTCGAAGAGACCGGCAAGGCGTCGGGAAACCCGGAAAAGCCGGTCCAGGAAAAGTTCGACGAGATGGGCGAGAAGGACGAGATCAAGAAGAAGGGTTTGCGGGATTGAGACAGGCCGGGAGCACCAGCTCCCGGCAGCCCGCCGTCTGAGGCGGCGTTCCGGGCCTCACCGGCTCGTCCTGGCGACCAGAGCCATCATCGTCTCGACCGCCTGTGCGACGATGCGCTCCGGCTCGACCGCGTGGAATGGCCCCCGGCGGCGCAGCGCGAGGCTGACCGCGCCGTGCACCACCGACCAGAAAGTAAAGGCGGCGGCGTCCGGATCCAGCCCTTCCAGATAGCCCGACTTCTGGCAGGCGAGAATGGACGTCTTCAGGAACTCCAGCGATCGCTGCCCGATGTCCTCCGCCTCGGCATTGCCGGCTGCGCGGAGCGCGTTCAGTCGCAGGAACGGTCCGCGCTCGATGAACATCAATTCATACAGATTCGGGTTTTCCAGCGCGAAGCGGACATAGGCAAGGCCGCCGAGGCGCAACCGCTCGTAGGCGTCGTCTCCGGCGGTGCGGCCCGCGGCGGCCTTGTGGGCGTAAAGGCGCCGGAACCCATCGTCGTGGACCGCCAACAAAAGCGCTTCCTTGTTCGGGAAGTAACGGTAGAGCGCGGGCGCGCGGCAGCCGACCTCGGCCGCGATGTCCTGCATCGTCACCGCGTCGGTGCCGCGCTCCACGAACAGCCGCGCCGCTGATTCGACGGCGCGGGTCTTGATGTCGATGCGCTCATCCTTGCGCGGGCGGACCATGCGGGACCTGATGGGCTGTGTCGGGGGCGGTTGGACGGAGGGTGCTGGCAGCCAGCAGCACGAAGGCGATCGTGCCGGCCACAGTGCGCAGATCGTTCCAGCCTGTCCACTCCCGGATGTAGACCGTCATCGCCGCCCCGCTTTCGGTCAGGGCCGGGTCGAGCAGGGCGAGCGCCCGGTTGAGCGGCACGTTGCCCACCGACGTTACCGTGAAGACACCCAGCAGGTAGACGGTGCTTCCGGCCAGCGCCAGCCGCGCACTGGTCCCGTCCCGGAGCGCCCGCGCGCGGATGGCGACGAGAACGCAGAGCAGTGGCGCGCCGAAGAAGCCGGTCGCGAACAGCGCGTTCCGCACGGCGGCGTTGATGGCCTGCATGGAGGCGAGCGCCGTCTGCGGGTCGGCCAACGCCAGCCCCGGCATCACCACCGTCGAGAACGACCAGAAAAAGCCCGCCATCACGCCGGCCCACAGCGTGGCGAGCAGCCGCAGACCGCGGTCGAGGTCGTGCCCGCTCATGATGGCATCCTCAGCCCGCCGCTGCGCACCAGCTTCCAGCTTCCCGCCACGAGCAGGGCGATCAGCGCCGAACCGACGAGGATGACGGGGTAGACGGCGCTGGTTTGGGCGAAGTAGGGCGCCGGTCCGGGGTAGAGCTTGTGCGGGCCGAAGGATAGCAGCGATTCCAACGTGACCAGGGCCGCCGGCAGCGCAAACCAGTGGGAGCGTGCGATCAGCAGCGCGGCACACAGCGCGCATAGGGCCAGCGAGGCCGCAAACAACGGTGCAAAAGCCAAGGGGGGATGGGGCGGCGTCTGTGTGAACTGCCCCGCCAGCATAGCGAGCTTCAGGATCGCCAGCCCGGCCAGCGCGCCAAGGACGAGGCAGCGGTCGGGGTTGGGGGCAGGGTCGGGATAAGCAGGGTCGGGAGCGTGTGGCATGGCAGCATCCTGCGTAAGTGAATATCATTAAGTTAATGGTATTCACTTACAGGACGCAACGGGGTGCGTGCTTTTGTCCGACCGGCCATTTCGCTGGATGGCTTGTGCGGATCACCCGCCCATTTCGATGACCGGGGCGCAGCGCACCGGGAAATTCACCGAGTTCGCGACGAAGCACTGCTCGTGCGCCTCATGGTGCAGGGAGTCCGCCTTGGCGGGGTCGCTGCCGGGGGCGATGGTCACGTGCGGGCGCAGGGTTACCTCGGTGAAGCGGCCGGGGCGGCCGTCGCCCTCGGTCATGGTGCCGGAGGCGTCGTCACGGTAGGCGGTCACGGCGATGCCGTTGACGGCGCAGAGGTGCAGGTACCACAGCATGTGGCAGGCCGACAGCGAGGCGACCAGAAGGTCTTCCGGGTTGTGGCGCGTCGCGTCGCCGCGGAAGGCCGGGTCGGAGGAGCCGGCGATCGCCGGCTTGCCGGGAATAGCGATGTCGTGGTCGCGGCTGTAGGCCTTGTAGCCGGACGTTCCGGTTCCCTGGTTGCCCGTCCAGGTCACGGTCGCGCTGTAGCGGTGGTCGTGCGCCGACATGGTCCGTTCCCCTCCCGATGGATTGCGAGGGAAGGGTAGTCGCGCAACCGAGCCCTGAAAAGAAACGGGAGGGCAAAGCCCTCCCGCAAAAACACCCTAACTCGGACTGGAACTCAGCCCGCCAACTCAGCTGGCCTCGGCCGCGCGCTGGTGGCGCTTGCGCTCGTTCGGGTCGAGGTAGCGCTTGCGCAGGCGGATCGACTTCGGCGTCACCTCCACCAACTCGTCGTCGCCGATGTAGGACAGGGCGCGCTCCAGCGTCATCTGGATCGGCGGCGTCAGGCGCACCGCCTCGTCCTTGCTGGTCGTGCGGATGTTCGTCAGCTGCTTGCCCTTGATGACGTTGACCTCAAGGTCGTTGCCGCGGGTGTGCTCGCCGATGATCATGCCCTGGTAGACCGGCACGCCCGGATCGATCAGCATCGGGCCGCGATCCTCCAGGTTCCACAGCGCGTAGGCCACCGCGGTGCCGTCGGCGTTGGAGATCAGCACGCCGGTGCGCCGGCCGGCGATGGTGCCCTTGTAGGGGGCATAGCCGTGGAACAGCCGGTTCATGATGCCGGTGCCGCGGGTGTCCGTCAGGAACTCGCTCTGGTAGCCGATCAGGCCGCGCGACGGGGCGTGGAAGACGATGCGGGTCTTGTTGCCGCCCGACGGGCGCATCTCGATGAGGTCGGCCTTGCGCTCCGCCATCTTCTGGACGACGGTGCCGGAGAACTCCTCGTCCACGTCGACGACGACTTCCTCGATCGGCTCCAGGCGCTGGCCGTTCAGCGGGTCGGACTTGAACAGCACGCGCGGACGGCTGATCGCCAGCTCATACCCCTCGCGGCGCATGGTCTCGATCAGGATGCCCAGCTGCAGTTCACCGCGGCCGGCCACCTCGAAGGCGTCGCCGCCCTCGGTGTCGGTGACGCGCAGCGCCACGTTGCCTTCCGCTTCGCGCATCAGGCGGTCGCGGATCATGCGGCTGGTGACCTTGTCGCCCTCGCGGCCGGCCAGCGGGCTGTCGTTGACCGAGAAGGTCATCGCCAGGGTGGGCGGGTCGATCGGCTGGGCGGCCAGCGGCTCGGCCACCTCCGGCGCGCAGATGGTGTCGGCCACGGTGGTGGTGGTCAGGCCGGCCAGCGCGACGATGTCGCCGGCGTGCGCCTCGTCCACCGGAACGCGCTCCAGGCCGCGGAAGGCCAGGACCTTGCTGATGCGGGCGTTCTCGATCAGCTTGCCGTCGCGGCTCAGCGACTTGATGGCCATGTTGACCTTGACGCTGCCGGTCTGGATGCGGCCGGTCAGGATGCGGCCCAGATACGGGTTCGCCTCCAGCGTGGTCGCCAGCATGGTGAAGGGCAGGTCTTCCTCGACCTTCGGGGCCGGGACATGGTCGCGGATCAGCTCGAACAGCGGGGTCAGCGTCTCGCGGGCGCCGTTCTCCAGGTCCGTGGTCGCCCAGCCGTTGCGGCCCGAGGCGAACAGGGTCGGGAAGTCCAGCTGCTCGTTCGAGGCGTCGAGCGAGGCGAACAGGTCGAACACCTCGTCATGCACCTCGTGCGGACGTCCGTCCGGCCGGTCCACCTTGTTGATGACGACGATCGGGCGCAGGCCGAGCTTCAGGGCCTTGCCCAGCACGAACTTGGTCTGCGGCAGCGGGCCCTCGGCCGCGTCGCAGAGCAGGACGACGCCGTCGACCATGGAGAGGATGCGCTCCACCTCGCCGCCGAAATCGGCGTGGCCCGGGGTGTCGACGATGTTGATGCGCAGGTCGTTCCACAGGACCGACGTGCACTTGGCCAGGATGGTGATGCCGCGCTCGCGCTCCAGGTCGTTGGAGTCCATGGCGCGTTCCGCGACCTGCTGGTTCTCGCGGAACGAACCGGCCTGCTTGAGGAGCTGGTCGACCAGGGTGGTCTTGCCGTGGTCGACGTGCGCGATGATGGCAACGTTTCGAAGATTCATGTGTCGGGGACTCGTAAGCTCGGTTCCGGGGCTTCCGTTTCGCAATGCCGCCCCGACACCGCGGCACCCCTGCCGCGCACAACAAAAAAACCCTCCGAGGGAGTATCGGGGGGCTCTGTCGGGGAAACTGTTGCGACGCAATATAATGATCCGGCTTCATAACGCAAGCGGAGAGGCGTTCCTTCGCCCCCAAATCGGATATGCGGAATTTCTATGGGGGTGCGACAGCGGCGCGACTGGCGCTTTTGTCTCGGCAACCCACATTGCCCGTTGATGATCCGCCGCGCTTCCGCTTCCCGCCTCGCCATCCTGCTGCTCACCGGTGCGCTCGCCTCCCAGGCGGGCCCTGACGCGCGCGCGCAGGAGCCGACACCGCCGCCCGCCGGGGAAACGCCCGCCGAAACTCCGGCCGAGCCATCCTCCGCCCAGCCGGAGGCCGGGCCCAAGGTTCCCTACGAGGTGGAGATCACCGGCGTCGAGGACGGCGGCCTCAACAAGATCCTGAACGACACCTCCACCCTGGTCGGCCTGAGGGACGACCCGCCGCCGTCGGTGCTGGGGCTGGAACGGCGGGCGGCCGACGACCGGGAGCGGTTGCACACGGCCCTGCGGTCGGAGGGCTATTACGACGCGACGCTGGACATCCGGGTGGACGCCGACCGGCAGCCGGCGAAGGTGACGGTGGCCGTGCAGCCGGGGCCGGCCTACCGGTTCAAGACCATCACCATCGCCTCGGCCGACGCCGCCCCGCTGCCGGGCGCCCCGATCACGGCGGAGGACATCGGGCTGACGCCCGGCGACCGCGCCCGCGCGCCGCTGGTGGTGGACGGGCAGAGCGCGCTGCTGCGCCGCCTGTCCGACCGCGGCCACCCCTTCGCGACGGTGGCGGAGCGCCGCGTGGTGGTGAACCACGAAGAGCGCAGCATGGACGTGACCTACACGGTCGCCCCCGGCCAACTGGTCGTGTTCGGCGACACCCGCATCGAGGGGCTGAAGGACGTCGACGAGGACTTGATCCTGGGCCGGCTGCCCTGGGCGCGCGGGCAGGTCTACGACACGGCGCTGTTGGACAAGGCGCGGACGCAGATCGCCGGGCTCGGCGTGTTCGACACGGTGAGCGTGCGGCTGGCGGATCAGCCGGGGCCGGGCGGCTCGACCCCAGTGACCGTGACCCTGGCGGAGCGCAAGTTCCGCTTCATCGGGGCGAACGTCTTCTATTCCTCCACCGACGGCGTCGGCGGCGGCGCCTATTGGGGCCACCGCAACCTGTTCGGCGGGGCGGAGCAGCTGAGGCTCGGCGTCGACATTGGGCGCATCGCCGGCGACAACGGCAGCGGCTCGGCCCGCGGGCGCGACCTCGACCTGCCGGACCTGCGCTTCTCCGCCAGCTTCCGCAAGCCGGACTTCCTCGCCACGCAGCAGTCGCTGATCGCGAATTTCCAGGTCGCGTCGGAGCAGCTTCCGGCCTACGACCGCGTCGCGACGCTGCTGTCCGCCGGGCTGGAGCGGCAGTGGACCGACCAGCTGAAAAGCTCCATCAGCGTCAGCGGGGAACGCGGGCGGGTGCGTTCCAACCTGCAGGAATTTCAGACGGCCTTCGTCGGCGTGCCGGTGGGCATCGCCTGGGACGGGTCCAACAACCTGCTGAACCCGACCGAGGGCTACCGCGTGTCGTTCCAGGGGACGCCGTGGTTTCCCATCGGCGGCGACACGGACACCCAGTTCACCACGCTCCAGGTCAACGCGTCGGCCTACCACGACCTGACGGGCGACGGGCGCTACGTCGCGGCGGGGCGCATCGGGCTGGGCGGCACGGCGGGGGCGTCGCTGGCCCAGATTCCACCGGACCACCGCTTCTACGCGGGCGGCGGCGGGTCGGTGCGCGGCTTCGGCTTCCAGAAGGCGGGGCCGCGCGACGTGTTCGGCGACCCGACCGGCGGGCGGTCCCTGTTCGAGGCGGGGCTGGAGATGCGAATCAAGGTGACCGACACCATCGGAGTCGTGCCCTTCGTCGACGCCGGCACGGTCTACGACAGCGCCTTCCCGGATTTCAGCCAGCAGCTGCGCGTCGGCGCCGGCATCGGCGCGCGTTATTACACGGATTTCGGACCGTTGCGGGTGGATGTGGGATTTCCGGTGAACGCGGAGTCCGGGGACGCGAAATGGCAGCTCTACATCAGCCTGGGGCAGGCTTTTTGAGGGCTGCGTGTTGCCCCCTCGACCGATGCCCCCTCCCTAACCCTCCCCCGCTGCGCGGGAGAGGGGACTGCCGCCGTCTTCCCTTCCACCGCAACGCGGGGGAGGGTGCCCGCGGGAGCGGGTGGGAGGGGGCGCCGCGCCCGAAAAATGCCCCTTGGTTTGGGACGCAACTCCCTGTTTCCCGTTGTATCGTTCGGGTAATACCGCCAAGGGGTGCGTGGTGACGGGGTTGCGTCGTCTGATTGTCGTTCCGATGGTTCTCGTCGCCCTGGGCGGCGCGGCGGCGGGCGGAAGCGCGCTCGCCGCCGACGCGGCGGGCGGCGGCTGGGGGCCGGCGAACGCCGTGCGGCGCTGGATCGCCCAAACCATCGAGAAGGCGGTCAGCGGCCCGGACCTCCAGGTCACCATCGGCACCATCGGCGGGGCGGTGCCCTTCAACTTCACCATTGACGAAGTCTCGGTTGCCGACCGCCAGGGCGTCTGGCTGAAGCTGGAGCAGCTGCACGTCAACCTCGCTCCAACCGCGCTGCTGACCGGCCGCGCCAAGGCCGACGTGGTGGAGGCGCAGCGCGTGACGGTGGAGCGCGCGCCGCTGCCCGCCGACCCGCCGGCGCCGCAGCAGGGGCCGACCTCCCTGCTGCCCAGCCTGCCGGTCGGCGTCGCGGTGGGCCAGCTGAAGGTGGACGAGCTGCGGCTGGCGGAGCCGTTGCTGGGCCAGGCGGCGGTGCTGCGGGTCGAGGGATCGCTCGACCTCGCGTCCGGCGGGTCGTCGCTGGAGACGCACCTTGCGGTGGACCGCATCGACAGCCAGCCGGGCCAGGTGAAGCTCGACGCCGCCTTCAACCCCGACGAAAAGCGGCTGGACCTGAATCTGAAGGCGTTGGAACCGGCGGGCGGCCTGATCGCGAAAGCGCTGGCCATCCCCGGCGAGCCGCCGGTCGCGGCGACGCTGGACGGGCAGGGCACGCTGGACGACTGGAAGGGCACGCTGACCGCGACCGCCGAGAACGCCGCCCGCCTGAACGCCGACGCCACCGTGAAGGCGGTGCCGGAGGGGCACGCGGTGACGCTGGCGGCCGGCGGAGACGTGGCCGCTCTGCTGGGGCCGCAGGTGGCGCCGCTGGTGGGACCGCAGCCGGCGCTGAACGGCACGGTGCTGGTGGCGCCCGACGGCGCGCTGACTCTGCGGCCCGTGGCGGTGCAGGCCGCTGCCGGGACGGCGACGTTGAACGGCACGGTGGGCGCCGACCGGCGCACGCTGAACCTGACCTACGAGGTCGCGGCCGGGCCGGACTCCGCTCTGCACGGCCTCGCGCCGGACATCGCGTGGCGGGAAGGCGTGGTGACGGGCAGCGCCGCCGGCACGCTGGATGCGCTGACCGTCGCCGTGCAGGGCGTCATCCGCGACCTTTACAGCAACGACCCGGCGATATCCGCGGCGGCAGGGCCGGAGGTGCGGCTGGACGGGCGCGCGCGCCTGTCCACCGGCGACGGGAACGTGCAGTTGGAGGGCCTGACCCTGACGAGCGCCGCCGCGACCGCGACGGCGCAGGGCAGCGCCGCCGGCTGGGGGCAGACGGCCGACATGACGCTGGCGCTGACCGCGGACGACCTGTCGCGTTTGTCCGGGCTGGCCGGGCGGCCGCTGGGCGGGGCGGTCACCGTCCAGGGGCCGGTGCGGCGCGCGGCCGACGGCGCCATCACAGCGGAGTTGAACGGCGACCTGCGGAACCTCGACACCGGCACCCCGGCGGATGCCGTGCTGGGCGACGCCGCGACGCTGCGCTTGGCCGCCGGCATGGAGCCGGGCGGGGCGATGCGCCTGAACGATCTGAACGTGGACGGGCGCAACGGGCGGTTGACCGGCACCGCCGCGCTGGTCGACAACCGCGTGGACGCCAAGACCCGGCTGGAGATCGCCGACCTCGCCCCGGTCGGGGAGAAGGTCGGGACGGAGATGGCCGGCACCATCGCGCTGGACGCCACCGCCAATGGCCCGCTCGATGCCCTGGCGGCGGAGGCCAAGCTGAACGCCCGTGGGCTGACCGTGCAAGGCCGCCGCTTCGGCGCCACGGACCTGACCGCCACCGCCGCCAACCTGCCCTCAAGCCCGCGTGGCCGGATCAACGCCCGCACCGAACTGGCCGGCGCCGGGCTGACCGCCGACGCGGCCTATGCGCTGGAGGGGCAGGTGCTCCAGGTCAGCGACCTCGCGCTGGCGAACGGGGCGAACCGCATCACCGGCGCGGTGCGCGTGGCGCTGGACGCGCTGACCGCCACCGGCAAGCTGGACGGGACCTTGCCGCAGCTGAAGACCCTGTCGGAGCTGGCCGGGGTGCCGCTGGATGGGGCCGCGGGCTTCACCGTGGCGCTCGACGCGCCGAACGGCAAGCAGGCCGCCACCCTGACCGCCAACGCCAACAACCTGCGGGTTGAAGGGCAGGGGAACAATGGTGGGGCGCCGCTGCTGGTCGCCCGCCGCATCACCGCCAACGCCGATGTGGCGGACGCGCTGGGCAGCCCGACCGGCAAGGCGCGGCTGGAGCTGCTGGACGGGGCGGCGGCCGGCAACGACCTCGCCCGCGTGACGGCCAGCGTGGACGGCTCCCTCGCCAAGGCCGGGTTCCGGGCGGAGGCCGCCGGGGCCGGGCGCGACCCGCTGGCGCTCGACCTCGCCGGCAATTTCGCCCAGGACAATGGGCTGAACCGGATCCGGCTGGACCGGCTCCAGGGCCGTTACATGGGCGAGTCCTTCCGGCTGACGCAAGCCGCCAATGTCGCGCTGGGTGACCGGCGTTACGAGGTGAAGGGGCTTCAGCTGGTCAGCGGCAACGCGCGGCTCGTCGCCGACCTCGGCATGGTCGGCGACCGGCTGTCGGGAGAGTTGCGGCTGGACCAGGTGCCGATGGCGCTCGCCCGGCTGGCCAGCCCGACGTTGCGGCTGGACGGCACGCTGAACGCCCAGGCGACGCTGGGCGGCACGCTGGCCCGCCCGCGCGCCGAGGCGACCGTGCGCGTCGCCAACCTGAAGGCGCAGCAGGCGACCCAGGCCGGCGTGCCGGGCGTCGACGCCACGGTCAACGCCCGCTGGCAGGACCAGCGCGTGTCGGTCACCGGCAACGCCGCCACCCGCAACGGCGCCGGCCGCATCAACCTGACCGCCGGGGCGCCGCTGGTGATGAACGCAGACACGATGGCCGTCTCCGTGCCGGAGCGCGGGGCGCTGGAGGGGGCGCTGAACGGCACCATCGACGCGTCCATCGCCAACGACCTGCTGGCCGCGACCGGCGACCGGGCGCGCGGCGCGCTGAATCTCGACGTCCGCGTCGGTGGCACGGTGGGCAAGCCGCAGCTCGGCGGCGTGGTGACGCTGCAGAACGCCCGCTACGAGAACCGGGCGTCCGGCGCCATCATCCGCAACATCAACGCCCGCATCGTCGGCACCGGCGACGTCTTCACCATCGAGAGCTTCACCGCCAACACGGCCAACGGCGGCGCGCTGGGCGTGCGCGGCGTGATCCGGCCGGGGGCGACGGAGACCCAGCAGCTCGACCTGCAAATCCAGGCGGACAACGCGCGGCTGGCACAGAACGACCTGGCGACGGCGGACATCGGCGCCTCCCTGAGCCTCACCGGCACCTTCACCAACCCGCGGCTGGCCGGGCCGATCCGCATCCAGAGGGCCGACATCCAGATCCCCAACCAGACCCCGCCGAACGTCGTCGACCTGAAGGTGGTGGAGGTCGGCGGCCGGCACGGGAATGGCGCCAAGGACAAAGTCAACGGCAAGCCCGCCAACGGCCAGCCGGCCGCGGAAGCCCCCTTCGCCATGGCGCTGGACCTGACGGTGCAGGCGCAGAACCAGATCTTCGTGCGCGGCCGCGGGCTGGAATCGGAATTCTCCGCGGACCTCAGGGTGGCCGGCACCTCCAGCCAGCCGCTGGTCACCGGGCGGCTGACCATGCTGAAGGGCAGCCTGGACCTGCTGGGCAAGAGCTTCGACTTCAAGCGCGGCATCATCGAGTTTGACGGCGGGCCGCAGATCGACCCGCGGCTCGACCTTCTGGCCGAGGCGTCGGCCAACAACATCACCGCCAACGTGGTGGTCGGCGGGACCGCCAAGCAGCCGAAGCTGGAGCTGACCTCGCCCCAGGGCCTGCCGCAGGACGAGGTACTGTCGGGCGTGCTGTTCGGCAAGTCGGTCAGCAGCCTCAGCGCGGGGGAGGCGGTGCAGCTCGCCCAGTCCGCCGCGACGCTCGCCGGCTTCGGCGGCGGGGGCGGCGGGCTGCTGACCCGCGTGCGCAAGTCGCTGGGCGTGGACCGGCTGGAGTTCACCTCCGGCGAGAACGGCCGGGGCGGCGCCGTCCAGGCCGGCCGCTACGTCAGCGACCGGGTCTATGTCGGCGTGGAGCAAGGAATCGGCGCGAACCAGAGCCGCGCCACCGTCGAAGTCGACATCACCAAGAACATCAAGGCCGAGGCTGACATGGGCGCCGATTCAGAAACCCGGCTGGGCGTGAAGTGGGAGTGGAACTACTGAGCCCTAAGCGCAGGTCACGTTGGACATAAAATTACCCGCGTTTTGAACAAAAATGGGTACTCCGTTTGGAGAAAACACGCGATCCGGCCGGCGATGCACGCTATGCTTCCATAGGCGTACGTATGGTCCCCGGAGAGGCGAAGCGTGTTCAAGAATCTCAGCATCCGTGTGAAGGTCGGCCTGATCCTGGGCGTCTGCTTGATCGGGCTGGCGCTGATCGTGGCCAACGCGCTGGTCACCATGCGCGCCCAGATGTTCGCCGACCGCGAGCAGCGGGTGCGCAGCGTGGTGGAGGTCGCCCACGACCTCGTCGCCCATGAGGCGGCGGAGGCCAAGGCTGGCCGCCTGACCGAGGAGCAGGCGCGGAAGGCGGCGCTGGCCGCCGTGACGGCGCTGCACCACAACGGGGCCGAGTATTTCTTCGTCCTCGACCCCAAGGGCATCATGCTCGCCCACGGGGCGGACGCGAGCCTCGTCGGCAAGGATCTGACCGGCGCCAAGGACCCCAACGGCGTTGCCTTCATCAACGCCATGCTGGCGGCGGCGCGGGCGAACGCGGAGGGCGGCTTCGCCTCCTACGCCTGGCCGAAACCCGGCGAGAACCCGAAGCTCTCCTTCCCCAAGATCAGCTTCGTGAAGACCTACGCCCCCTGGGGCTGGGTCATCGCGTCCGGCCTCTACGTGGACGACGTGGACCGGGAGTTCGCGCGGGCCGCCTGGGCGCTCGGCGGGATCAGCGCGCTGATCATGCTGGCGGGAATCGCCACGGCGCTGCTGATCGTTCGCGCGGTGGTGCGGCCGATCCCGCGCGTGCAGGCGGTGATCGCCGCGGCCTCCGCCGGCGACCTGTCACGCACCGCCGAGGTGGACGGCAAGGACGAGATCGCGACGATGGCGCATGACTTCAACGGGCTGATCGGCACGCTCCGCGACAGCATCGCCCGCGTCGGCGAGGCGAGCGCGTCGGTGTCCTCCGCCTCGGTCGAGCTGACCGCCTCGGCCGGCGACATGAGCCGCAACGCCGAACGCATGAACGAGAAGGCGGGCGGCATCGCCCAGGCGGTGGAAGGCGTCGTCGGCGCGGTCAGCGACCTGTCCTCCATCGCCGAGCAGCTCGCCGCCAACGCCGAAGCGGTCGCCGCCGCCGCCGAGGAGATGGGCGCCAGCATCCGCGAAGTGGCGCGCCACGCCGCCGACAGCTCGCAGGTCGCGCACAGGGCCTTCTCCACCGCCCGTCAGGCCGGCGACGTGCTCGACCAGGCCGAGAACGCCATGACGCAGGCGGTGGAGACCATCCGCCAGCTCGACACCGCCAGCACGGAGATCGGGGAGGTCATCCGCGTCATCTCCGACATCGCGCAGCAGACCAACCTGCTGGCGCTCAACGCGACCATCGAGGCCGCGCGGGCGGGCGAGGCCGGCAAGGGGTTCGCCGTCGTGGCGAACGAGGTCAAGCACCTCGCCACCCAGTCCGCCCGCGCCGCCGAGGAGATCGAGCAGAAGATCACCACGACCCAGGAAAAGACGGAGCGCAGCGTCGCCTCCATCACCGAAGTCGCGACGATGATGGAGCGGGTGACGGAGTCCATCGCCTCCATCAACGAGGTCATCGGGGAGATCGACCGCATCGCCGCCTCCATCGCGCACGAGGTCGACCAGCAGAGCGCCACCACGGCGGAGATCGGCCGCAACGTCTCCCAGGTCGCCGATGCCGCCCGCGAGGTCGCGCGCGACACGGTGGAGACCTCCGACCAGGCGCATGTGGTGAAGGATGCGGTGGTCTTCCTGGCGCAGATCTCCAGCGAAACCGCCAGCGGTGCCACCGAGACCGCGGCGGCGGCCGGTGAGCTGGGGCGGCTGGCCAACGATCTGGACCAGATGGTGTCGCGCTTCCGGCTGCGGGCGTAATTCAAGGGGGGCTAAGCGCCGGGAGTTGGGCCCCCCTCCTAACCTCCCCCCATCTTCGACGGGGGGAGGGACTTGGCGCATTTGTGGCGGCAGTTCCCTCCCACGCGAAGTGGGGGCGCAGAGCCGACGGCCGAAGGCCGGATGAGCGCCGAAGGCGATCATAGGCGGAGCGCGGTCGCGAGACTTGCGAGCGACCGTGGTTAGGGTGGGGGCCCAGCGCAACCACTCCCCGCCAAATCAATGCAGAAGCCGCGCAGCCCCCGTTGCGCGCGGAACGGACTCCCCATCACCGAGCCGTTCGCGGAGCGCCGCCAGTTCCTCGGTCAGCTTGCGGTTGGCGTCGGTCAGCTGCTGGATGCGGGTTTCGGCGTTGCGCTGCTGGGCGTTCAGGGTGGCGACGGTTTCCGCAAGCTTGCGGATCTGCTGGGATTGCCGGGCCGTGCCATCGTTCAGGCTGCGCCGGATCGACCCGACGGCGGCCAGCACCACGACGCTGATGGTCACGCCGGCCAGAAGGGCGACGAAGGAGACCGCCGATAGCCAGCCGCTGGAAAGCCCGTCCATGGCCCCGATCCATACCTGCGGTGGACGAAGAGCCGAAGCATCCGCCGAATCGGCGGCATGGTCAAGATCCGCACCAGCACACCGCGCGGACACAAAAAAGGCCCGGCCTTGCGGCCGAGCCCATTTTTGTTCTTTGCAAGGCTGCCCTGCGTCAGGCGACCGTGTCGTCGACCGGACGGGCCGCCTTGGCGCGCAGGTCCTTCAGGTGGTCGCCGAAGGCGCGCAGCACCGGGAGAATGCGCTGCATCTGGTCGGACGTGACGTGCGCGTCCGTCTTCAGGACGATGGTCGGGGCCTCCGACATCAGGCGCTTGGCGCGCATCGGGCCGACCTTGTCGTCCATGAACATGGACAGGCCCATGAGGATGCCGAGCGTCACATCGTCGGGAGCCTTGGGCAGAGCGAGCACGTCGTGCAGCTCGTTGAGGAGAGTGTACGCGACGATGGAGGTGCGTTCGATGGTGTCAACGTCGGCAGCCATGGACATCGGTCAAAATCCTTGGGGCGCTGGGTGGTGCGTTCTGAGAGGAACGTTAGCCCTAGGATCGTAACCAAACTGTTAACCATCGCTCACCCGAGTCGCATCGAGTCGCTTTTTTCGATTCGCAATCGATGCACGCTCCATCGGCTAAGAATCCTGCCCGGCGCCTTCAGGACGCGGCGTTGGCGGGCTCCGCCGCCAGTTCCCGCTCCACACGCTCAAGGGCCGCAAGAACCGCCTCCGGCCGGGCGTGGTGGGACATGTGGCCGGTGCCGGCCAGCAGGTGCAGCGTGGACCCCGTGATGGCGTCGTGCAGCGGCACGGCGTGGGCGTGCGGATCGACGATGCGGTCCTCCAAGCCTGCGACGATCGCGGTGGGGCAGCGGATGTCCGGATAGCGGGGCGCCATGGCCGCCACGCCGGGGATCAGCGCCGCGGTGTGCGCCGCGGCAGCTTCCAGCTGCGTCGGGCGCAGCAGGAGGTCGGGCGGGATGCTGTCGTAGCTTTCCGGCACCGGGTTCGGCGCGAAGATGTGCCGGACCAGAGGCCCGATGATCAGGCGGTCCAGCGGCTGGAGCACCGTGCGGCTCATGGCCGGGCCGACCACGGGGATCGCCGGGCCCATGAAGGGGATGAAGTCGGCTCGCGGCGTCGGGTGGGTGAAGGCGGACAGGATCACCAGCCCGCCGACCTCGTCGGGGAAGTCCAGCGCCCAGGCCAGCGCCACGGCCCCGCCCAGCGAATGGCCGACGATGATCGGCTTCTCCAGCCCAAGCTTGCGGGCCGCGGCGTTCAGGATGGCCGCCTGCGCGGACGGGCTGGAGTGCAGGTGCGCCGGCTCGCTGTAGCCGTGGCCGGGCCGGTCGAAGCAGACGCAGCGCCGCTTCTCGGCCGCGCGGTCGAGGATGCTGAGCGCCCAGTCGTCGGCCAGGATGCCGTTGCCGTGCAGGAAGACGACCGGCCGGCCTGTCCGGGGGCCGCGGTCGAGGTAATGCAGCGTCACGCCGTCGGCGTTGACGAAGCGGCCGGTCGGCGGGTGCTGCCGCTCGGCGCGCGCCTTGCGCCGGGTGGTGTCCAGCCACAGGCCGGCCAGCAGGCCGGCGGCGAAGGCCAATCCGCTGCGCATCAGCCAGCCCTCCGGTCGGTGGGGACGGGGCGGCGGATCGTCGTCGGGGTCGGCGGCATCGCGGGGCTCCTCCGGGGTGGATGGCAGGCCCTCATGCAACAGAACGCAGGCTTGGGTGTTCCCTTGCGCAGCAGCCCCGACTTCCGGCCGCAGCTTTTCCTGCGGTGGTGGCCGGTGATGTCCCAACATTGTTTCGACAAATTAAACTAAAATCTTATCATTCTATGTGATCTGGGGAGATACGGTTTTCCCCGGTTCAAAAGCCGATGATACGCAAAGCATAATCGATGAATGCCCATCAAAGAGCGGGAGAATCGCCATGAACGCCGCCGCCAAGCACGTTTCGCACGCGCCGAACCGTATGGCTGACGAGCGCGAGCCTGAACGGATCGGTTCCACCCGTGGCGCCGTGCCTGCCGTCTACACCGACCTCGGCCGCATCATCGAAAGCATGACGCGCCGGTTCCTGGATGTCCTGCGCATGGAGCTGGCGCGCATCGGCATCGACGACCTCAGCCCCGGCCAGGCCCTGATGCTGATCAACATCGGGGGCGAGGAGCTGTCGGTCCGCGACCTGCTGGAGCGCGGCTACTACCTGGGATCCAACGCCTCCTACAACCTGAAGCATCTGGTGGAGGCCGGCTATGTCGACCGCACCGCCTCCCAGCGCGACCGCCGCACGGCGCGCCTGCGCCTGTCCGACCGCGGCCTGAAGCTCTGCGAAGCCCTGCGCAACCTGGAGGCCATGCGGGCCGAGGGGCTGGTGCGGTCCGACGAGGAGGCGGCGGAATTCGACACCACCTACCGCACGTTGCGTCGTTTGGAACGGGCATGGAGCGATCTGATCCGCTACGATACGCCGGACTTCTGATCCCCGAGCGTTCGCACGGAAGACATCGCGCATGGCACCGCGTTCCCTGACCCAGAAGGACGTCCAGCGGCTTCTGGCCGCGCCCGACGCCCAGGCGCGCATCGACACCATGACCAACCTGGTGCGCGACCTGGAGGCGGGGGACCTGGCGGAGAACGAGCGGACGCTGGCGCTGGAGATCCTCCAGCGCTTCGCCGCCGACGCGGTGACCGCGGTGCGCGAGGCCGTGGCCTGGCAGATCCACAACTCCCGCCTGCTGACCGAGGATCTGGCCGCCCGGCTCGCGCGCGACGTGGACCGGGTGGCCTTTCCCATCCTGCGCCATGCGGAAAAGCTCAGCGAAGGCCTCCTGCTAGAGATCCTGACGGAGCGGCGGCCGGCCAAGGAGCTGGCCATCGCCGGCCGCAAGACGCTGACCCCGGCCGTGTCCGACGCGCTGGTGCGCAGCGGCAACGTCATCGTCATCACGCAGCTTCTGCGCAACCGCGGCGCCGTGATCGCAGAGCCCACCCTGCACGACGTGCTCGACCGCTTCGGGGCGGTCGCCACCGTCAACGAGGCGATGGCCGCCCGGCCGGATCTGTCGGCCGCCGTGCTGGAAAAGCTGATCCTCTTCGTGTCGGAGGAGATCCGAACCCGCCTGATCCGCTCCAACCGGCTGAACCCGCAGCTGATCGGCAAGCTGGTCCAGCGCGCGCGGGAGGCCGCGACGCTTCTTCTGTTAAAGCCGCTGACGACCGGCGAGGCGGACGTGGAGCTTCTGGCCCGGCACCTGCTGATCCGCGGCCGCCTGACGGCGCCGCTGCTGTTCCGCGCGCTCTGCGCGGGGGAGATCGCGCTGTTCAACGCCGGCATGGCGGTGCGCGCGCACCTGCCGCCGGAAAACGCCCGCCAGCTCGCCTGGGACGGAGGCCCGCACGCGCTGAAGGGGCTGTTCGCCAAGGCCGGCCTGTCCTTCACGCTGATGAAGCCCTTCCGCATCGTCATCGCGGTCGCCAAGGCGCTCCACTACCAGGGCGGCGACGAGGGCCGCGAGCGCTTCCAGACGGAGGCGATCGCGACGCTGTTCGACGGCTGCGGCAACAGCGACGACCGCGAGGTCGACGACCTGCTGCTCCAGCTCTTCGACCAGACCTCTGCCGAGGTGATCGAACGCGCGATGGAACAGGCGGGACTGCCATTTTCGCCGTTGGGGGAGTGAGGATAGGCGCCGGGAGTTGGGCCCCCCTCCCAACCTCCCCCCATCTTCGACGGGGGGAGGGGCTTAGTTCCCTCCCCCGCGAAGTGGGGGAGGGTTAGGGTGGGGGCCCAGTGCATCCACTCACCCCCATCCCCTCACAACTTGAAGAACGTCTTCAGCCGCGCCAGCAAATCGTGGTCCGCTACCGCGGGGGCTGCGGCGGCGGAGGGATTGGCGGAGGCGCGGCGGTGGGCGTCGTTGCGGCGCTGGCGCAGGCCCATCAGGTCGGCCAGCCGCGACGCCAGCTCCGGGCGGCGGCGCAGGATGGGGTCGAGGATCTCCTTGTCCAGCTCGTAGACCATGGCGTCGGTGTTGGCGATCACCGACGCGCTGCGCGGCTGGCCGGTCAGCAGCGACATCTCCCCGAACACGTCGCCCGGCCCCATGTGGTCGAGCAGGATCGTCCGCCCGCCGAAGTTGCCGCGCACGTCCAGCGCGCCCTCCGCCACCAGGAACAGCGACGTGCCGGTCTCGTCCTGACGGACCACGGCGTCGCCCGCCGCGACGTGACGCAGGTGCATGCCGGCCGCCAGCTCGGCCAGCTCGTCCTCGCGGAAGGCGGCGAACAGGTCGACGTGGGACAGAAGCTCGCGCCCCAGCCCCTCCGGTGTGGTGGGGATCGTCGCGCGGTGGGTGCGCGCCGCCTCCTGCTTGGGGTAGGAGGGCTCCAGCCCGGCGCGGGACAGCTGCTCCAGGATGGCCGTGGCCACCGCGTCGCGGCTGGCAGCCAGCCGGGCATAGTCCTTGACCCAGAAGCGGACGTTGTAGGCGACCCCGTTCAGGGTGACCGATTCGACGATCACGTCCGGCCGAGGCTCCGGCGGGATCAGGTCGCAGCAGACCACCGCGGACAGCAGGATGCGCTTGGCCCGCGGCACCGGGATGTCGGCGTCCAGCGTGATCGACACGCTGGTGCGGAATCCGCTGCCGGGCTGGCTGTAGTTGATCAGGCGGCTGCCCGCGGCCAGCCCGTTCGGCACGGTCAGCGTGGTGCCGTCCAGCGCGACCAGCCGCGTGGCGCGCCAGTTGATCTCGTCCACTCGGCCGACGATTCCCGGCGGAAGCTCGATCCAGTCGCCGATCCGGTAGGGATGCTCGATGTTCAGCGCGATGCCGGAGAAGATGTCGGCGATCATGTTGCGCAGCGCGAAGCCCAGGACCGCGATCAGCACGCCGGAGGTGGCGAGCAGCCCGGTCACCGGCTGGCCCAGCACATAGGCCAGGATGCCCAGCACCGCGATCCCGTAGATCAGCGCGCGCAGCAGGTCGGTCGCCAGCCGCGGCATCGGCGTTGCCCGCGCGTTGCGCGCCACCACAAGGTCGATGATGCGCGACCCCAGCCACGCCGCGCCTAGCCAGGCCGCGACGGCCAGCAGCATGGACAGCGCGTCGGCCACCATGACGCCGACCACGGGCGCCACGTGCCCGGCCAGCCAGGGCCGCTGCGCCGTCGCCACGGTCGCCCCCACCGTCAGCAGCGCCGGGACGAGCAGCAGGCGCAGGCTCGGCCGGGACGGCGCCCCCGCGGGACCGATGGGAAGGGGGGCGAGGCGGGACGAGTCGGGCATGGCGCGTTGGTTCCGTTGGGCATGCCAAGGGGAGTGCCGGGGCTCCGTCCGCCCCCTTGCGACCTTCGCACCGGTGGCGGTGCCGTCAAGCTCGCAAAGGAATAGGGTGTTCGCGCCGACTTCTGCCCACAAAATGGGATGAAGAAGCGGCCGCGTCGATACCAAATATTCGGCGGGCCGGGGGTGAAAGGATGAGGGTCGAAAAACCCCGATCACTGCGCCGCGACAGGGCATAAGATTGGCGGTACATAAGCAAAAGGGGGGAGTCGATGACCCGTGTCGCCATGGTGATGGCGGCCGCGCTGCTCCTGTTGCCGGGCGCCGCGCTGGCCCAAGACCAAAATCCGCAGAACCAGACCGCCCAAAACCAGACGGGTCAGGATACGAAGCTGAGGGCGAAGGCGCCGGACGGCGCGCGCGCCTACATCATGTGGCCCAACAACGGCGCCGTGATTTCCGGCGGCAAGCTGTGGGTGCGCATGGGCCTCCAGAACATGGGCGTGGCGCCGGCGGGGATCCGCAAGGACGACACGGGCCATCACCACCTGCTGGTCGACACCGATCTCGCCACCTACGACGAACCCATCCCCAACAACAAGCAGTCGCTGCATTTCGGCGGCGGCCAGACGGAGGTGCGTCTGGAGCTTCCGCCGGGCAAGCACACGCTGCAAATGGTGCTGGGCGACGCCGACCACGTCCCGTTCGACCCGCCCGTCATGTCGCAGAAGATCACGATCACGGTGCCCTGAACCCCAAGCTGCGCGCCGAAGGGAGGATGTCATGACGCACACCGCCGCCAAGCTGCCTGCTCTGATCGGCACTGTCGCGATTGGACTGCTGCTGGCCGCCGGCCCCGCGGCGGCGCAGTCGTCGCCGGAGGCCGACCCGCTGAACAGGCCGCTGGCCGACACCAAGAACACGCCGCAGCCCGCCAGCCCGGGGCACGAGCACGAAAGCACCCCGACCACCCCCGACGCCGCCAAGGCCGGGCGGACCAAGGCGCCCAAGGACGCCTACGTCTACATCGGCTGGCCCAACAACGGCGAGGTGGTGCAGGGCCGCTTCAAGGTCTGGTTCGGGCTGCGCAACTTCGGTGTGGCGCCGGCCGGCGTCCGGAAGGACAACACCGGGCACCACCATCTGCTGGTCGACGTCGACCTGCCGCCGATGGACGAGCCGATCCCCAACGACAAGAACCACATCCATTTCGGCAAGGGGCAGACGGAAACCTACGTGGAGCTGCCACCCGGCAAGCACACGCTTCAGCTTCTGATGGGCGATTCGGAGCACATCCCGCACGACCCGCCGGTCATGTCGAAGAAGATCACCATCACCGTGCGTGCGGGCGGGGACAACACCCGCGTCTCGGCCCGCTGATGGCTGCGTGACGATTGCTGTCCAGGGAGGCGACCATATGGCGTTCGTTTGGCGGTTCGTGCCTTTGAAACCTTCAGCGGCGGCCTCCCTCCTGCTGCTGGCTTTCTTGCCGCTGGGGGCCTGCGTCACGTCGGGGGAGCAGGCCACCGTCGTGCAGAAGCCGAAGACGCCGGCCGTGCGCACCGTGTCCAACTTCAGCGAGGCCCTGCGCTGCATGGACACCCTGCTGTGGGACCACGGCAAGCGCGACATCTTCATCACCTCCAACGGCATTCCCGACGCCACGGGCAAGGTGGCCGGCGGCACGAAGGAGATGCTGATCACCGCCGTGTCGCGCATGTCGGAGCGGTCCAACGCCTTCCGCTTCGTGGATTTCGAACCGACGCTGGACGACGTCAACGCGCTCTACTGGATGATCGGCGTGCAGCCGAACTTCCGCGCACCCTCCTACTACATCCGCGGCGCCATCACGCAGCTGGACGACAACGTGGTCAGCGAGGCGGCGAGCGCCGGCATCTCGCTGCCCAGCGTCGACCTGGGCGTTTCCGCGGACCAGGTGATGTCGGTCATTTCCGTCGACCTGAACATCGGCGAGCTGGCGACCCGCCAGATCATCCCCGGCCTGTCGTCCAGCAACTCGCTCGCCGTCATCTCGTCGGGCAAGGGGGCGGACGCCGGGGCGGTGATCGGCAAGGCCGGCTTGTCCTTCAACGTCTCGCTCAACAAGTCCGAAGGGCTGCACCAGGCGGTGCGCACGCTGGTCGAACTCAGCGCCATCGAGGCGCTCGGCAAGATGACCCGCGTGCCCTATTGGCAGTGCCTGGGCATCGACCAGACGAACCCGGCCTTCGCCGGCCAGGCGCGGGACTGGTTCGAGGGCATGGCGCCGACGCAGCGCGTCGCCTACGTGCAGCGCGTGCTCGCCGCCGGCGGCTATTACGAGGGGCCGGACAACGGCCAACTGGACGAGCGCACGCGCGACGCCATCGGCCGCTATCAGGCCGAGCACGACCTGATCGCCACGGGGCGCGTCGATTTCGACCTCTACCAGCGCATGCTGGCCGAGCCGGCCGGGCAGAAGGGCACGGGCGCGCCGCGCCTGCAATCGGTGTCGAACGCGGGCGGCGAGGGGCTGCCGCGCGCCACCCCCAGCCCCAGCGCGGCCGGGGCGCCGGACCTGACGCTCGGCTCCGACCGCGGGCCGCAGCCGCGCTACCGCGTGGGCGAGGCGCTGGTCGTGCGCGTGCAGCCGACGGCCAACGGCTTCGTCTACTGCTATTACCAGGACGCCAGCGGCGCCGTCGCCCGCATCTTCCCCAACCGCTTCCAGCCGGACAGCTTCCTCCAGTCGAACCAGCAGGTGGAGGTGCCGCCGGGCGCGCAAAAGCCCTTCAACCTGCGCATGGACCGGCCCGGCGCCGACGAGACCATCGCCTGCGTGGTCTCGCCCGACGAGATCGGGACGCGCATCCCCGACCGCTTCAAGACGGCCGACCTGCAACCGATTCCCGGCGCGACGCTGGCCGACGTGCTCGCCTCCTACAGCAGCATCCAGGGCACCAGCGTGCGCACCCGGCAGATGAAGGTGCAGGTTCTGCCCGCGGTCGCGGCGATGAAGTGACGTCCGGAAACGCGCTCCGACTGTTGGCCGGCTCACAGCGCGGGGCCGGCCATCGGGCGTACACAGGCAGGCAAGACACCTCACTCGCCGTTTCATGGGAGGCCACCGATGCCGCGTCCGATTTCGAAACTCAGCTTCCGTCTCCTGGGCCGCGTGGCGCTGCCGGTTCTGGTCGTCGCCTGCGCCGGGCCGGCGCTGGCCCAGACCGTGGAGGGCACGGGCAGCAACAAGGTCATGATGTTCGACCGCCCGCCCACCGTCGACGAGTTGCGCGAGGCGGTGAAGCCCGGCGCACCGGTCGACGGGCAGGAACAGCCCCAGGGGCAATCAAAGATCCGTACCCGCAGCATCGAGATCGTCGGCAGCGGCATCAACAACGCCCAGCGCCCGCGCCAGACCGAATCCGCCGCCTACGGCTCGCCGTCCACCTACCAGCAGCCGGTGCAGCAGGCGCCGATGCAACAGGCGCCCATGCAGCAAATGCAGCAGGCCCCGATGCAGCAGCCGGCCATGGCGCAGCCGGAGCCCGCGCCCCAGCCGAAACCGAAGCGTCCGGCCGTTCAGGAAGCCGCGGCCCCGCCGACGGCCCCGGTGCCCGCGACGCCGCGCCCCGCGCAGCGCCAGCAGACCGCGGTCCAGCCCGCCACCCTGTCGACCCAGGAGGAGGCGACGGCCAAGCAGGAGCAGCCGACCAGCGGCTTCGGCTTCCGCATCAACTTCGCCTTCAACTCGGCCGACGTCCCGAAGGAGTTCTATTCCTACGTCGACGCGGTCGGCGGGCTGATGAACCAGGACCCGAGCCTGCGCCTCGTCATCGAGGGGCACACCGACGCGATCGGCGGCGACCAGTACAACCTGGGCCTGTCGGAGCGCCGCGCCGTGTCGGTGGGCGAGTATCTGGTGCGCGTCCACCATGTGGAGCCGCAGCGGCTGGCCATCGCCGGCATGGGCAAGACCCAGCCACTCACCCCCGACCCGACCGACAGCCGCAACCGGCGCGTCGAGTTCCGGCCGGTCCAGTAAGCCGGGCAGGGGAGGCCATCATGGTCCGCATTCTCCTGCTCCTCCTCGCCGTGGCGGCGGTCCCCGTGTTTTCGGGGGCCGCCGACGCCACGGTGGTGCGCAAGAACGGCCAAAGCGTCGGCCCGGAGTCCGGCGGCATAGAGATCGGCGTCGCCCGTGGCCGGGTCCGCGTCCAATGCTGGCAGGACGGCGAGAAGATCATCGACGAGGCCGACCTGAACGTCCTGTCCCTCAGCGTCGCCAGCCAGATCAACGCCCTGCGTTTCCGCCGCGCGGGCGAGCCCGAACGGACCCTGTCCATCGTCAGCCAGAACCGCACGTCCTGTATGTTGAGCCCGAGGGAAAAGGAATAGGTCGCTTCGCGGCGATGACACGAGTGGTCGCGCCGGGCCCCCCTCCCAACCTCCCCCCATCTTCGACGGGGGGAGGAGCGATTCCCTCCGCCGTCGAAGATGGGGGAGGGTCAGGGTGGGGGCCCGGCGCGACCACTTTTCTCGAAATTTACGACCCCCTCAATGCACGCTGACGAGGCTCATCCCGTGGTCCTTCAGCGTGGCGACGGCCGTTTCGCGGTCGGTGTCCAGCCACAGGCAGGTGCCGTCGGCGGCGTGCACGGCGTAGGCGGTGCGGCCTTCGAGCAGGACGGTCCGCGTGTAGGCCACGTCCGTGATGCCGTAGCGGGCGAAGCTGCTGTCCGTGGCGGCAAAGGCGACGTGCGGGGCGACGTGCGGGGCGGTCATGGCGGGCTCCTCGAAACGCTCGGGAATGGTCGGTCTGGGCGGCAGTGTAGGCTGCCGAATTCCGTCCCGCTGTGATGGCCGCCACAGCGGCGCGACAAAAGGATCGGAGGTCCCGCGTCCCGATGTGGCGCGGCTCACAGCCTCTTCGGGGGGAGGAGGGCTAGGGTTCGGAGCGCGAACGCTCGCGGCAACCTCGCCGCCGGGCCCAATTCGGAGGATTCGACATGTCCATCCGGGACCGTTGCCACACCCAATTCCGGCGGGAATCGCCGGCCGGGCATTCCCCCTTCGTTGCCTGGACAGGGGTCCGGGAAACGCCAATGATTTCCCGTTCCCCGCCTATGGAGGCGAACATGTCCAGAGCATTGGGCGCGGTGCTGGCCGCGACCGTCGCGAGCCTCGCGATCACGCCCCCGGCCGCCGCCGCGGAGGCGGTGGTGGTCGCCTCGACCGCCCCCGGCTACGCGCAGGGGCAGCTGGTGGCCGACGGCACGCCGGTGACCGTGCCGGACGGGGCGAACGCGCTGTTCCTGTTCGCCAACGGGCGCATGGTGCGCATCAAGGGCCCGTTTGAAGGCGCCCTCGACAAGATGCCGGAGGCGTCGAGCTGGAACGGCGTCGGCACGCTGGTCGGCGGCGAACGCTTCTTCCAGACCGACCTCGGCGCCGCCCGCGCGCTCAACAGCCCGATGCAGAAGGGGGCGGAGCAGGTCTTCGCCGTCGATCCGGGCGTGGCCGGCACGCAGTGCGTGAAGGCCGGCGGCACGGTCATGGTGCAGAAGCCCCGCGACCCGGCGCTGGTCCCGGCGACCCTGCGCGACATCGCGCGCGGCACCTCGGCCACCGTCCGCTGGGACAAGGCGAACGCCGTACCCTGGCCCAAGGACCTTACCCTGAAGGACGGGCAGGAGCTGTCGGTGGCCGGCCCGGACGGCAAGCCGCGCCACACGCTGCGCCTGCGCGTGGTGGAGAGCGACGGAGAGGGGGCGGCGCTGGCCGTCCGGCTCGCCGGTGCGGGCTGCGCCGCGCAGGCCGCCGCCCTGCTGAGCCCGGTGCGGGACGGCATGGCGCCCCTGAACCTGTACCTGTCGACCGACCGCGGGCTCTACCCCACCTACCGGTCCGGGGAGCCGGTCAAGCTGGTGCTGCAGACCAACCGCGACGCCCACGTCTACTGCTACCTGCGCAACACGCGCGGGCAGCTGACGCCCATCTTCCCGTCCGGGCCGTCGGCGCCGTCGCTGGTGGAAGGGCACCAGACGCTGTCGCTGCCCGGCGACCGCATGCCGATGCCGCTGCGCGCGGGCGACAGCGGGGGCGGCAAGCCCGGCGATCAGGAGGTGCGCTGCTTCGCGGCTGGACGCGATCTCGGCAACGACCTGCCGGGCCGCCGCGACGCTTTCCGCCCCCTCACCGACGAGGCCGCGGTGAGGCTGGAGCAGACGCTGAATTCGCTGAAGCAGACCGATCTGGTGATGGCCCAGGTCATTCTGCGCGTCGAGTGAGGGCGCCGCCTTGGGAAAGGCGGGGCCAGCCCCGTTGTTGCCCCCGTGGTTGCTCCCGTGGCTCTTCGGGGCGGCGGCGGTGGTCGGGGTCTCCGCGGCGGCGCTGGGGCTGACCCGGCTCCTGCCGCCGCTGCGCTCGGCCGACGAGAGCTTCCGCGACCTGACCATCGCCTACTTCACGCCGCCGGCGCCGCAGCATCCGGGCGTGGTGCTGATCACGCTGGGCGAGGATCTGTTCTCCACCCTGGCCTGCCGCTCGCCGGTGGACCGCGGGTTCCTCGCCGACCTCGTCGGCAACCTGGAGAAGGCGGGGGTGCGGGCCATCGGGCTCGACATCCTGTTCGACCAGCCGACCGTCCCGGCGCTGGACGACCGGCTGCGCCGGCGCATCCGCGACGCGTCGGTGCCGGTGGTCGGCATCACGGCGCTCGGCGACACGCCCCTGACGGAGGAGCAGCGGCGATACCTCGGCCGCTTCCTCGACGGCATCCCGAACGGCCACGCCAACCTCGCCAAGGACCGGCTGGACGGCACGGTGCGCTGGCACGTCCCGCGCGCGCCGGACGGCACGCCGAGCTTCCCGGCCCGGCTGGCGATGGTCGCCGGCGCCGCGATCCCGGCGGAGCCCTTCCGCGTCGACTGGCTCGCCGGGCCGGCGCCGGGCGCGGCGCCCTTCCCGGTCTACCCGGCGGACACCGTGCCGATGCTGCCGCGCGCGTGGCTGGCCGGGCGCATCGCCGTGGTCGGCACCGTCCTGGTCGGGGTGGACCAGCACCGCACCCCGCTGGCCGTCGCCGGCCTGTCCACGCCGGGGGTGGAGATCCAGGCCCATGTGCTGGCGCAGCTTCTGGATGGCCGGACGAGCCGCAGCCTGCCGCTGCGCTGGGAAGCGGCGCTGGTCGTGGCGCTCGCCGCCGCGGGCGTGGGGCTGGCGGTGGCCGGGCTGCCCATGTGGCTGCTCGTCTCGGCCAGCCTGCTGATCCTGGTCGCGCTGTGGGCGGCGGGGATCGCGCTGTTCGCCCACGGCGGCCCCCTGGTGGCCTTCATGGCGCCGTCGGGGGCATGGCTGGGCGGCATTGCGGTGATGACCGCGCACCAGTCGCTGAAGGAGCGGGCCGACCGCCACAGCCTGATGCAGCTGTTCGCCAACCACGTCTCGCAGCCCGTCGCCGACGAGATCTGGCGGGAGCGCGCGACCTTCCTGGCCGGCGGCCGCCCGCGCCCGCAGGAGCTGACCGCCACCGTCCTGTTCTCCGACATCGAGGGCTTCACCACCGTCTGCGAGGCGCTGGAGCCGGAGCCGCTGATCCGCTGGCTGGAAGGCTATCTCGACGCCATGGTCCGCATCGCCGCGGCGCATGACGGGATCGTGCTGCGCTTCATCGGCGACGCGATCCTGGCCGTCTTCGGCGCGCCGGTCGCCCGCACGACGCAGGCGGAGATCGACGCGGATGCCGAGCGCGCGGTGCGCTGCGCGCTCCAGATGGGGCGGGAACTGCGCGCGCTGAACCAGCAGTGGCAGGCGGAGGGGCTGCCCCCCATCGGCATCCGCATCGGCATCCACACCGGACCACTGGTCGCCGGGAGCCTGGGCGGGCTGCGGCACATGGAATATTCGCTGCTGGGCGACACGGCCAACACCGCGGCGCGGCTGGAGGCGTTGGGCAAGACGGTCGCCCGGCGCAGTTCCACCCACAGCCGCATCGTCATCGGGGAGACGACCTGGGCGGCGGTGGACGGCAAGGTTCCGGGGCTCCCCGTCGGGGAAATGGCGCTGAAGGGCAAGCGCAAGGCGGTGCGCACCTGGCTCATCCTGGACGACGAGGATCCGCAGGCCGTTCAGCCCGCCAAGGCGGGGGAATAAGGCCAGCCCGCGAAGGCGGGAAAATTAGGAAAGTCCTGGTGGTGGCGATCGCAAGACGCGGTAGTCCTTTGGTGCATGGCCCACGCCCGTTTTCGGGATTAGGCTGAATGATCGCTTGGAGCGAACGATCCGAAAGATTATTCTGCCCTCTTCAGCAACAATAAATCCCGTGGATTGCGGCTGTCCCAGCAAGGAGCCGGCGCGATGACGAACGGACCAATGGCGCAACGCTGGCCGGGCCTGTTCTGGTGGATGGCGCGCACCTGCCTGGGCGTTCTCGTGTTGGTCGGCGCGTCGTTATGCGCGGTGGGCGACGGCTGGGCGCAAAAGGTCGCGACTCCACCGGCGACGTCGTCCGGTTCGCCGGAAAAGCGCATCGCGCTGGTCGTCGGCATCGGCAAGTACGAATACGCCCCCGAACTCCAGAACCCCCGCAACGACGCCAAGGCGATCGGCGACGCGCTGCGCAAGCTGCAATTCGATGTGGACGAGCGGTTCGACCTGGACGGCCGGACCTTTGAGCGCGCGCTGCGCGATTTCGGCATCCGCGCGTCGCAGGCGGACGTGGCGGTGATCTTCTACGCCGGCCACGGCATCCAGGTCGGCGGCAACAACTACATCGTCCCGTCCGATGCCCGGCTGGAGCGCGAGCGCGACCTCGTCTACGAGGCGATGCCGCTGAACCTGATGATGGGCGAGCTGTCGCAGGCCCGCAAGCTGGGCATCCTGATGCTCGACGCCTGCCGCAACAACCCCTTCGTCGACCGGCTGAAGCAGGCCGGGCAGAACCGCATCCAGGTCAACTACGGCTTCGCCCGCATCGACGACACGCCCAGCGACACGCTGGTCGCCATGGCCACCCGCGCCGACCAGCTGGCCGAAGACGGGCAGGGCGACCACAGCCCCTACTCGGCGGCGCTGCTCCAGCATCTGGAGACGCCGGGGCTGGAGCTGAGCCTGTTCTTCCGCAACGTGCGCGACACGGTGCGCCAGTCCACCAACGGCCGGCAGGAGCCCTACATCTTCGGGTCGCTCGGCGCCACGCCCTTCTACTTCAACCCGCGCCCGCCGAACCGGCCGCCGGTGCTGGGCGAGCTGAAGGCGCTGGAGGTGACCGACCGGGCCGACGCCGAGCCGCTGCGCATCGGCCGCCCGACCGATCCGGACGACGACCAGTTGTTCGCCCAGGTGTCCGGCCTGCCGCGCGGCGGCAGCGTGCGCATCGGCGACCGCGTCGTGCTGATCGGCGATTACCTGACCGTGGAGCAGCTGGCCGCCACCAGCTTCAAGCCGGACGCGACCGTCGTCGGCGACGCCGGTAGCTTCGACTTCACCGTGATGGACGGGCGCGGCGGGATCGTGCGCGGCGGCGTGCGCATGGCCATCAAGCCCAGCAACCGGGCGCCCGTGGTGATGGCGGAACGGACGTTGCGCGCCATCCCGAACCCGCTGAACATCGAGCCGCCCGTGGATCCGGACGGCGACGCCCTGACCATCACCGTCACCGCCGTGCCGGAGCGCGGCAAGGTCAAGGACGGCGCCACCCTGATCCGCCCCAGCGACCGGCTGGCCCCGGAGACGCTGAACCGCCTGACCTTTGATCCGGAGGAGGCGGCGCCCGGCCCCGCGGGCGCCTTCGCCTATCTGGTCGAGGACGGCAAGGGCGGCCGCGCCACCGGGACGGTCAAGCTGGACATCGGCGCGTCGGGCACCGCCCCGCAGCCGGCGGCGCTGGAGGAGTCCATCTGGCAGATGGTCAAGAACAGCAACGACCCGGCCGACTTCGAAGCCTTCCTGCGCCTGTTCGCCAACGGGTCCTACGCCGGGCTGGCGCGGCAGAAGCTCGGCGCGCTGAACACCGTGGCGAAGAAGAGCGAGCTGCCCGTGGCCGGCACGGAGGTCGCCATGGCGGCACCCGCAAAGCCGGAGGGAAAGCCCGAGAGCAAGCCTGATAGCAAGCCCGAGGCCGCGAAGCCCGAACAGCCGAAGCTGGAACCGGTGGAGGAGGGCACCTACGTCACCGTGGCCGACGCCAATCTGCGCTCCAGCCCGGCCAACAACGCCACCCGCCTCGCCAACCTGCCGCGCAACACGACGCTGCGCGTGATGGGCCGCGTGCCAGGGGCCAACTGGTATCACGTGACCCTGGGCGACGGGTCGCAGGGCTACGTCTTCGCACCGCTGGTCCACATGACGCCCCCGGCGGACCGCACGGAGGCCGCCCCGCCCCCGCCACCGGAAAAACCGCAGCCCGAGAAGCAGCAGGCCGCGGCGCCGCCACCTGCGGAGGAACAGCAGGTCGCCGTGGCAGGAGCGCCATCGGCCCCAGGCAGCGGGGCGGTGCGCAACCACAGCAAGTCCAACAGCTTCCAGGACTGCCCGGAATGCCCGGTGATGGTGCGCATCCAGCCCGGCAGCTTCTCCATGGGCAGCGACCAGGGCGACCGGTCCGAGAAGCCGGTGCGCAAGGTGACCATCGCCAAGCCCTTCGCGCTCGGCGCCTACGAGGTCACGGTGGCGGAATTCCGCGCCTGCGTGGACGGCGGCGGCTGCCCCAACGGCATGCCGCGGATGACCAACCCCAACGACAACACGCCGATCCACAACATCTCCTGGCAGGAGGCGCAGGCCTACGCGAAGTGGCTGAGCCAGAAGACCGGCCAGCGCTACCGCCTGCCGACCGAGGCGGAGTGGGAATACGCCGCGCGCGGCGGCACCACCGGCCGCTATTGGTGGGGCAACGAGGCGGGCGTGCTCGCCAACTGCCAGGACTGCGGCGGCCCGCACGAGCGTCTGACCCCGGCGTCCGTCGGCAGCTACAAGCCAAACCCCTTCGGCCTGCACGACATGAACGGCAGCGTGGCGGAGTGGGTGGCGGACTGCTGGCACCCCGACTACAGCGGCGCCCCGTCCGACGGCAGCGCCTGGGTCACCGGCGACTGCCGCGAGCGCGTTCTGCGCGGCGGCTCCTGGCGCACCAGCAAGACCGACATCAGCGACACCGCCCGCCTGTTCTACGACGTGGACGTGCGGTACCTGAACAATGGGATGCGGGTGCTGCGGGAATTAAATTGACGGGCGATTGAGGGCGGTGAGTGGTTGCACTGGGCCCCCCTCCTAACCTCCCCCACTTCGCGGGGGGAGGGACTTGGCGCAGGTGCGGCGGAGTTCCCTCCCCCGTCGAAGATGGGGGAGGGTTAGGGTGGGGGCCCAATTCGACCACTCACCCAATCACCCATTCGCCTCCGCAATCTCCTCCAGCGCTTCGCGATCCAGCAGGGTAATCCGGCCGGATTCCATCGCGATGACACCGTTGCGCTGCCATTCGCCGAGCAGCTTGTTGATGCTCTCCCGCGACACGCCCACCAGGCAGCCCAGCTGCTGCTGCGACAGCTTGATGTCCAGCTTCAGCCCGTTCGGGGCCGGCTTGCCGAAGACCTCGGCCAAGCGCATCAGCGCACGGGCGAAGCGGGAGGCCGCCTCCAGGAACAGCGTGTCCTCCAGGTGCTCGCTGGTCTGGCGCAGGCGCTTGCACAGCACGGTGATCAGCTGGAGCGCCACCGCTGGGCGTTCGTTCAGCAGGGGGATGAACTTGGAGCGGTCGAGCACCAGCAGGTCGGTCTCCTCCAGCGCCACGGCGTCGGCCGTGCGCGGCTCGCCGTCCAGCAGGGCGATCTCGCCGAACAGGCCGCCCTTGTTGATGATGTTCAGCACCAGCTCCTTCCCGTCGGTGGAGTGGGAGCAAATCTTCACCCGCCCGCGGATGACCGCCATCATGCTGTCGCCGGGGTCGCCCTTCTGGAAGATGATCGCGCCGGGCCGGTAATAGGCGAGGCGGGCGCTGGCGGCCAGCCGCTGCAACTCCGGCTTTTCCAGATGCTTCAGGAGGAAGTGCCCGGCCAGCACGAGTTCCTTGTCGAACGCAATCCGAACCGCCGTCATTGTTTCCCCCACGCGCGGGTTGCAGCCCGTCCATACTACAAGCCTCCGCACGTCGTTCCGCGGCGCCAGAGGCGTTAACGCGCCAGCCCCCCGGCACCCCGATTGAACGGGGAAGCGCAAGGCGCGCCGGATGTGAGCGCCTGCACAGCGCGCCCCGCCGACTTTGCGTACCGTCCGGGCCAATCCCCGGATGGAGACCCTGCGATGCGCGCCCTGCTGACCGTCCTGCTTCTGGTGTTGGCGCTGCCTTGCGCGGCCGAGACGGCCAGCATCGCGCCGGTGCCAGCCCCGCCCGCGGACGGCGAGGCGGGCCTGTCGGGCTCACTGGCCGTGACCATGGACGGCGGGCGGGTGCGCGTGGCCCTGACCGGCGTCATCACGCAGGAGGTCGCCGCCGCTTTCATCGCCGCGTTGGACGCCGCCCCGGCCGGACGCGCCGTGCTGGTGGAGCTGGACAGCCCCGGCGGCTTCGTGAAGGCCGGCTACGCCATGATCGACGCGGTGCTGCGCCACCGCGCGGAGGGGCGGCGGGTCGACACGCTGGTGCGCGCCGGCGCGTCTTGCGAGAGCATGTGCGTCGGCGTCTTCATGGCCGGCGCCACCCGCGCGGCGGAGCCCGGCGCCTGGTTCATGGTGCACGCCCCGCGCGACGACCGCACCGGGACGATGACCCTGCGGACGACGCAGGGGATGATCAACCGCCTGCTCGGCCTCGGCGCCTCGGCTGCCTGGATGAAGGCGGTGGTGGAGCAGGGCGGCTTCTCCGGCCGGCTCGACTATGGCCTGCGGGCCGACGCGCTGGTCACGGCGCAGGCGAACGTCGTGACCACGCTGGTCGCGTCGCGCTGACAAAAGGTCATCCCCGTACCGTAACCAAAGGTGAAACTTGTCCCGCCCATAAGTTCGTGCCTACCATTGTTCGTTAGGCGTTCAGTTTGAGGCGCCCCAAAAAGCGATGGGAGGATACGCCCGTGGACGACAGCGCACCGTCCGCCGAACTCGCCAAGCGCCGGGCGAACTTCGTCCCGCTCACCCCGCTCGATTTCCTCCGCCGCTCCGCGATGGTCTATCCGGACAAGATGGCCGTGGTGTACGGCCCCCTGCGCCGCAGCTGGGCGGAGGTGGAGCGCCGAGCCAAGTCGCTCGCCTCGGCAATCGCCGGGGCCGGGGTGCGGCCGGGCGAGGTGGTCTCCGTCCTGGCCTTCAACACGCCCACGATGCTGGAGGCGCATTTCGGCGTGCCCGGCGCCGGGGCGGTGCTGAACGCCATCAACACCCGCCTCGACGCCCCGACCGTCGCCTTCATTCTGGAACATGCGGAGAGCCGCCTGCTGCTGGTCGACCGCGGCCTGTCCACCGTCGCCCGCGCCGCCCTGGAGAGGCTGGCGAACCCGCCCTGCGTGGTGTGGATCGACGACCCCCACGCGCAAGCCGTCGATCCGGTCGGCGACACGGAATACGAGGACTTCCTGGCCTCCGGCGACCCCGCCCAGCCCTGGCGCACGCCGGAGGACGAGTGGGAGTCGATCGCGCTGAACTACACCTCCGGCACCACGGGCAACCCGAAGGGCGTCGTCTATCACCACCGCGGCGCCCATCTGAACGCGCTCGGCAACGTGATCACCTTCGGGCTCCAGCCCGACAGCGTCTATCTGTGGACGCTGCCGATGTTCCATTGCAACGGCTGGACCTACCCCTGGGCGGTGACCGCCGTGGGCGCCACGCACGTCTGCCTACGCACCGTGGACCCGGCGGAGATCTTCCGCCTGATCGCGGAGGAGAAGGTCACCCACCTCTGCGGCGCGCCGGTGGTGCTGACCATGCTGATCCACGCGCCGGACGCGGTGAAGCGCCGTTTCGACCATGGCCCGGTGCAGGTCGCCACCGGCGGGGCCGCGCCGCCCAGCGCGGTGATCGCGGGCATGGAGCGCATGGGTTTCCGCCTGACCCACCTCTACGGCATGACGGAATGCTACGGCCCTTCCACCGGGTGCGCCTGGCAGGAGGAGTGGGCCGACCTGCCCCTGGAGGAGCGGGCGGTGAAGATGGCGCGCCAGGGCGTGCCGAACGTCACCATGTCGGAACAGACGGTGCTTGACCCCGACACCGGCCGCGAGGTGCCCGCCGACGGCGAGACGCTGGGCGAGCTGGCGCTTCGCGGCAACACGGTGATGAAGGGCTACCTGAAGAATGCGGGCGCGACCGAGGACGCTCTGCGCGACGGCTGGCTGCACACCGGCGACCTCGCCGTGCTGCACCCCGACCGCTATGTGGAGATCAAGGACCGCGCCAAGGACATCATCATCAGCGGCGGCGAGAACATCGCCTCCCTGGAGGTGGAGGAGGTGCTCTACAAGCATCCCCACGTCATGGAGGCCGCGGTCGTCGCCCGCCCCGACGCGAAATGGGGCGAGACCCCCTGCGCCTTCGTCACGCTGAAGCCCGGATCGGAGGGGCTGGTGACCGAGGCGGACATCGTCGCCTTCTGCCGCGACAACCTCGCCCACTACAAGATCCCGCGCACGGTGGTGTTCGGCGCCCTGCCAAAGACCTCCACGGGGAAAATCCAGAAATTCGTCCTGCGCGACCAGGCGAAGGGGTTGTGAGCGGGGTGCGGGAGCTGGGCCCAACTCCCGCACTGAAAGGACGAACAACAACAACGTTTCCGAGAGGACCGAGACCGATGGACTTCTCCCTGCCGCCGCCCGTCGACGACTTCCGCCGCCGCGTGCGCGCCTTCGTCGAGCAGCGCATCCTGCCGCTGGAAGCCGATCCCGCCTCCTACGACGAGCATGAGAACATCGCACCGGCCGTGCTGGAGCGCGTGCGGGCCGAGGTGAAGGCCGCCGGCCTGTGGGCGCCGCAGATGCCCAGGGAACGCGGCGGGCAGGGGCTGGGCATCGTCGGCATGGCGGCCAGCTACGAGGAGATGAACCGCTCCATCTTCGGGCCGGTCTGCTTCAACTGCGCCGCCCCCGACGACGGCAACATGCAGCTGCTGAACAAGGTGGCGACCGACGCGCAGAAGGAGCGCTGGCTGCAGCCGATCATCGACGGGAAGGTGCGCAGCGCCTTCGCCATGACGGAGCCGCACCCCGGCGGCGGCTCCGACCCCTCCATGATGAAAACGAAGGCGGAGCGGAAGGGGGACCGCTGGGTGATTTCCGGCCACAAATGGTTCATCACCGGAGCGGGAGAGGCGCAGCACTTCATCCTGATGGCGCGCACCTCGGACGACAAGCGCAAGGGGCTGACCGCCTTCCTGTTCGACAAGGACCAGCCGGGTTGGGAGATCGTGCGCCGCATTCCGATCATGGGGCCGGAAGAGCACGGCGGCCATTGCGAGCTGCGCTTCCACGAGCTTGAGGTGTCGGACGAGAATGTCCTGATGAACGTCGGCGACGGGCTGAAGGCGACCCAGATCCGCCTCGGTCCCGCGCGGCTGACCCACTGCATGCGCTGGACCGGCCTGTCCAAGCGCGCCATGGAGATCGCGGCGGCCTATGTGCGGGAGCGGGAGAGCTTCGGCTCCACGCTGGCCGAGCATGAAGGCGTGCAGTGGATGCTGGGCGACGTCGCCATGCAGATCGAGATCGGCCGCCTGCTGATCATGAAGGCGGCGTGGCAGCTCGACCGCGGCAATTTCGGGCGGAAGGAGGTGTCGATGGCCAAGGTCCACGTCGCCGACACGCTGCACAAGGCGGTGGACACCGCCATCCAGCTGTGCGGCGCCAAGGGATATTCCAAGGACACGCCGCTCGAATGGATGTACCGCTACGCGCGGCAGGCCCGTCTGGTCGACGGCGCGTCGGAGGTCCACAAGATGGTCCTGTCGCGCTTCTACATGGACGAGGGCGACGGCTTCTGGAGCTGGGGCTGACATGGGTGCGCAAACGAGTGCGATGATCGACGACACCAGCCGGCCCCGCCTGGAAGCGTGGCTGGCCGAGGCCACCGGCGCCACGCGCGTGACGGTCGCCGACGAAGGGCGGCTCGGCGGCGGGGCCATCTCCCTCAACCTCGCGGTGACGCTGGACGTGGACGGCGGGCCTCAGTCCGGCCGGCACGCCTGCGTGCTGCGCGCGCAATCGGCGGCCGGAATCCAGGCCAGCATCTCCAAGGGCCAGGAGTTCGCCGTCCTGCGCGCCGCCTTCGACGCGGGGGTGGCGGCGCCGGAACCCATCGCCGCCTGCGCCGACCCGGCCGTGCTGGGCGCGGAGTTCTACGTGATGCGCCGCGCCACCGGCGTCGGGGCCGGCCACAAGGTGGTGAAGTCCGACCAGCCGCAGCGCGACCTGGCGCGGGAGCTTGGCCGGCAGCTCGGCCGGCTGCACCGGGCGGGGCCGGACACGCCGGGCCTGGGCGACCTGCCCGTGCCGAACCCGTGCCCGGCGCTCGACGCCGTCCACGCCTACAAGGCCTGGATGGGCGGCGTCGCCACGTGCGACCCGGTGCTGGCCTGGGGCCTGCGCTGGCTGGAGGTGAACGCTCCGCCACCGGGGGAGGTGGTGCTGTGCCACCGCGACTTCCGCACGGGCAACTATCTGGTCAAGGACGGCCAACTGACCGCGATCCTGGACTGGGAGTTCGCCGGCTTCAGCGACCCCATGGAGGATCTGGGCTGGTTCTGCGCCCGCTCCTGGCGGTTCGGCCGCAACGACCGCGAGGCGGGCGGCCTCGCCGACCGGGAAGACTTCTACGCCGGCTATGAGGAGACGTCCGGGCGCAAGGTCGATCACCAATCGGTCGCCTATTGGGAGGCGTCGGCCTACGTCCGCTGGGCGGCCATCGCCATCCTCCAGGGGCGCCGCCACACCTCGGGCGAGGAGCCCTCGCTGGAACTGGCGCTGACCGGCCGCATGCTGCCGGAGATCGAACTGGACCTGCTGCGCCACCTGAAGGCGATCGGAACCCTGACCACCGAAGCGGGAGTCGGTTGATGCGCACGAGCCCCGATGCCCGCGAACTGCTGGCCATCTCCCTGAAGACCTTCCGCGAGGAGCTGCTGCCGCACATCCCGCCGGCCCAGCGCTACACCGCCCTGATGATCGCCAACGCGCTGGGCATCGTGGAGCGCGAGATGGCCGGCCTGGACGAGGCCGGCCACACCATGCTGGGCGCGCTCGCCCTGCTGTACGGCGAGGACGCGGACGACAGCCTGTCTGGCGACGACCTGCGCGAGCGGGTGCACGGCCTGCAGCACCGGCTGTGCATCGAGATCGCCGCCGGCGACTTCGACCACGGCGGTCAGGACACGGTGGGCCAGGACACGCTGATGGAGTGCCTGGAGGAGATCGTCCACGCCCGCCTGGGCATCTCCAACCCGAAGGCGCTGAATCCGTGAGCTTCACGCCGCTTGAGGGCACGCTCCGCCGCCGCCGCGTCTACCTGATGCGCCACGGCAAGGTCGCCTATTTCGACGGGTCCGGCCAACCGGTGAACCCGAAGCTCGCCGGCCTGACGGAGGAGGGGCGGGCGCAGGCCCGCGCGGCGGGAGAGGCGCTGGGGGCGGTGCCGCTCGACCGCGTGCTGTGCTCCGGCCTGCCGCGCACGCGCCAGACGGCGGAGCTGGCGGTGGAGGGGCGGGGCTTGGTCGTGGAGGACGCGCCGGGTTTCCTGGAGATCCGCGCCGGTCGCTTCCGCCTGATCCCCCGCGAGGAGCGCGAGGCCGCCTATGTCTACGGCTTCGAGGCGGCGACCGCGCCGGGCGCTCGTTTCGCCGGCGGGGATGCCTTCGCGGAGGTGCAGGCCCGTGTCGTCGCGGCCCTGGAGGCTCTGCTGGCCGAGCCCGGCTGGACGCGCCTGCTGCTGGTCGCCCACGACGGGGTGAACCGGCTGCTGCTGTCCTGGGCCTGCGGCGCGGGGCTGGGCGCGCTGGGCGCGTTCGAGCAGGACTTCGCGGCGCTGAACGTGCTGGACTTCGACGTGGAGGACGGGCGGGTGGTGCGCACGCTGATCCGCGCAACCAATGTCACGCCGTGGAGCCTCGTCAAGGCCGGTTGCCACGACACCAGCCTGGAGGAGGTTTTCCGGCCGCTGCTGGTGTTGGAGTGAGGTGTTTGTGGGGGAGTGGTTGCGCTGGGCCCCCCTCCCAACCTCCCCCCATCTTCGACGGGGGGAGGGGCTGGGTCGCGGAGTGGCGGCAGTCCCCTCCCTCGCCGAAGGTGGGGGAGGGTTAGTACTACAGCCGGGATCATCGGTCTCTGCGTCTGTTGAGTTGGCGTTCTGCGGAAAGGATGCCGAGCATGACGACGGTTGCCGAGGCGAAGGGCTGGGAGGTCGCTCTGGATGCGCTGATGGGACGGCTTGGGTCGCGGTTCTGCCGGGTTGAGGCGCGGCAACGGGCGCGGTCCTATGTTGCCG
>NZ_JAGINP010000010.1 GCF_017876155.1 Azospirillum rugosum | reverse complement strand
TAGGCTGCCCAGTTCTCCACACGCTAGCGCGCCTTCGGGATCTTGTGACGGCGGGGCTCGTTGGCCTTGTACGGCATCGGACTCTCGGCTTCAGCGGGGGCCGATCCTTTACCCGCTCGCCCTCCCGGCCGCCACCACTCCGGTCCTTTTTGCACCAACGCCTAGGACTAAGGCAGCGTCATCCCGCCATCGACGCGCAGGTCGATGCCTGTCACGAAGCCGCCATCGTCGCTGGCGAGGAACAGGGCGGCACGCGCCAGCTCCTCGGGACGGCCGAGGCGGCCGAGCGGGATCGACCGCGCCAGCTCCCGCTCGAAGGACGGCCGGTCCTGGGGCTGTATGCCGAGCTTGTTCAGGATCGGCGTGTCCACCGGACCAGGGCTCAGCAGGTTCACGCGGATTCGCCGGTCGCGAAGTTCGAGCGCCCAACTCCGTGCGAAGGCCCCCAGCGCCGCCTTGCTGCCCGCATAGACCGCATGCCCGTCCAGCGCCTTCCCGCTCGCGATCGAGCCGGTGAGGATGATCGCGCCGCCATCGCGCATCAGGGGAAGCGCCTTGGTGACCCCGAAGAACACGCCGCGCGTGTTGGTGGCGAACTGGGCGTCATAGTCCGCCTCCGTCACCGCCGCCGAGGGTGCGATGACGTTGATGCCGGCGTTGGCGATGTAGACATCGATCGCGCCGAACCGCTCCCGCACCACCGAAACCAGCCGGTCATGCGCGGCAAGATCGGCCATGTCGCCGACCAGACCGACCGCCTCAGGCCCCAGGGCGGCGGCCGCCTCTTCCACCGCCTCCCTGCGCCGGCCGGTGATCACGACCCGAGCCCCTTCGGCCGCGAAGATCGTGGCTGCGGCGAGGCCGATGCCGCTGTTGCCGCCGGTGACGACGGCGATTTTGCCCGCAAGCTTACCCATGGTACGTCTCCGTGTTGAAGCACACCGGGTATCTGGGCGCCGCGACCGGGTCGAATTAGTCTGGTGCGCGGACAAGCACCTATTCCGGACCGTCTCGAATGCCCATTCCCGACCGCAGCCACGACCTGCTTGCCTTCCTGCGCACGGCGGAGAGCGGCTCCTTCACCGGTGCCGCCCGCCAGCTCGGCACGACACCGTCCTCCGTGTCGAAGAGCGTCGCCAGACTGGAGCGGCAGCTTGGCGTCCGGCTGTTCCACCGCTCGACCCGGAGCCTCGCCCTGACGGCCGAGGCGGCCGCCTACGCCGAGCGTGTCGCGCCGCTCCTGCGCGCCATCGAGGACGCCGGAGATATCCTCCAGCCCGGGCGCACCGCCCAGGGCCTGTTGCGCGTGACGATGCCGAGCGATCTCGGCACGGCCCTGATGGAGCCGCTGGCGCGCGAGATCCTTGGGCGGAACGCCGGGCTGAAGCTCGATGTCAGCCTGACCGACCGGCACGTCGACCTGATCCGCGAGGGCTATGACGTCGCGTTGCGCGCCGGCGTCCTCGCCAACACGGAGCTTGTCGCGCGGCCGCTGGGGGCGTTGCCGATGGTGCTCGTCGCCTCGCCGGCCTATCTGGCGGAGCATGGCGTCCCGCAGACCATCGCGGCGCTCCGCACGCACGCCCACGTCCGTTACACGCTCGCCGGCCGCCCCTTTCCGATCACCTTCGCCGATGGAAGCTCCTTCACGCCGGAGGGCGTGCTCGACACCGACAGCGGCGCGGGCCTCCGCGGCGCGGCGCTGGCCGGGGTCGGCATCGCGCAGGTCATGCGCGTGGCCGTGCAGGCGGAGCTGGAGGCGGGACGGCTGCGGGTGGTGCTGCCCGAGGCGCCGCTGCCCGCCGTGCCCGTTCAAGCGCTGCACGCCTTCGCGCGCCACCCGCCCCTGCGCGTCCGGCTCTTCATCGACTTCGCCGCCGCGCGCGTCGCCGCGCTCGCCGCCGCCGGAACTCTCCAGCCCGGTCCGGCGTGACTCCGCGCGCGGGTCGCCCCCGAGCAGGAGCGTCAGGCGACTTTGCCCTGAGCCGACGGTGTAGCCGCCGGCGGTGGGATGATCACCGCGGCGTCGGCGTGGCGTTCGGCGATGGTCTGGTACACCGGCTCGCCGTTCGCCGGTTCCCGAAATCTTCAGGCCGGTTGAGTCAATGACGACGTCGACCGGCCCGGTCGGGGTCTTCAGCGCCGTCGTCCGTGAAAGCCGGGCGCTGCGCCGGGCCAGCGTCGAGTAATCGGGAACGGGGAGGTTCAAGCCGACGCCGGAACCTCACAGAACCCTCCAGATTCAAGAAGGTGGAAGGGCCGTCCACCACATCAGCTCAGTGCTCATGACCGGAAACCTGCCACGGATAGGGCGCGCCCGCCAACCTGACAGCACCGCTCGAACAGCCGGTGATGAGCGCAGTGCGGGTCATGGGGGCTTTCCTTGTCGGGAGCGTTCGTTGCGAGGTCGCTCCATTGGTTGCGATAAGCCAGCCGTCCTTCGCGGCCAGGAGGGGGCATCACTGTCGGTCGGGAGTCGTCAACTCCGTCTCCGCCGTGTCGACCACGAAGACCGCAAGGAGCTTGGCCGGCTGGCTGTCGCTGGCGTTGGCGCTTATGTTGTGGTGGTCGCCGGGCAGTTCGGTGAAGTGCTCGCCGGCCTGGAAGGTCCGGACCGGGCCGCCGTTGATCTGGCTGCGCACCGCCCCCTCCAGCACGGTGGCGTAGATGAGCGCCGATTTCGCGTGGGTATGGGACGGTGAGTAGCCGCCCGGGCCGTATTCGACCAGCACGCCCCGGATGCTCTTGCCGGGGACGTCCGGCAGTGCGTGCTCGTAGACCTGCGTGACCTTGGCGTTCCGGCTTCCCGGCAGGTCGGCCAGGACGATGGACGGCGGCAGTGCGGCGAGGGCCAGGGCCGCGGTGGAGAGCAGGACGCGCGTCGGCGCGCCGGCATGACGAGTCATGGGAATCCTCCGGATGGGTGGTGCAGGATCAGCGGCGCGGTGCCCGGCGAAGCCAAGCGTCCAAGCCGATACGGCCGAGGCGGGCCTCGCCGGTCGGCACCAGGGACAGTTCCTCGACACGGCCGCCGAAGTAACGGGCCTCCGGGTCGCCGATCACCCCGCGGTCGTCGCCGACCGCCGCCATGTAGCGGCCGACGATCGCCGGGAACGGCGCGCGGTCCGGGCCGGCGATGTCGATGACGCCGTTGCGCGGCGCGCCGAGCGCCGTCTCGGCCAGGATGGCGGCCACATCGTCGGCGGCGATCGGTTGGAAGAGACCGGTGGCCAGCCGCACCGTGTCGCCGTCTGTGTGGGTGGCGGCGATGGCCCCAAGGAACTCCATGAACTGGGTGGCCCGGACGATGGAGTGGGGAATGCCGGAGGCGGCGACCAGACGTTCCTGCTCCACCTTGGCCTGGAAATAGCCGTTGTCGGGCATCCGGTCGGTGTTGACGATGGACAGGACGACATGGTGCTCGACACCGGCGGCGGCTTCCGCCGCGAGCAGGTTGCGGCCAGACGTCTGGAAGAAGTCCATCACCGCCCGATCCTCGAAGGAGGGCGCGTTGGCAACGTCGATCACCACCGCGGCGCCGGCGAGGGCGTCGGCGAGGCCAGCCCCGGAGATGGTGTCGACCCCCGTGCTGGGCGACGCGGCGACCACCGCGTGGCCGCGGTCGCGCAGGAGGGCGGTAAGCTTGGAACCGATCAGGCCGGTTCCGCCGATGACGACGATCTTCATGGGATGCACCTCAGGCCGGGGGCCGGGCGTCAGCCGGCGATGAAGGACAGGAGGTCGGGGTTCACCACGTCGGCGTGGGTCGTGCACATCCCGTGCGGGAAGCGCTCGTAGACCTTGAGCGTGCCGGCCTTGAGCAGCTTGACCGACAGCAGCGCGGAATCGGCGATGGGCACGATCTGGTCGTCGTCGCCGTGCATGACCAGCGTCGGCACGTCGATGGCCTTGAGGTCTTCGGTGAAGTCGGTCTCCGAGAAGGCCTTGACCCCGTCATATTGGGCCTTGGCGCCGCCCATCATGGCCTGCCGCCACCAGTTTTGGATCACGCCCGGCGACACCGCCGCACCGGGCCGGTTGAAGCCGTAGAAGGGGCCGCTCGGGATGTCGAGGTAGAACTGCGCCCGGTTCGCGGCGAGCTGGCGGCGGAAATCGTCGAACACCGCGATCGGCAGACCGCCGGGGTTGGCCGCGGTCTTCACCATGATGGGGGGCACCGCCCCGATGAGAACGAGCTTGGCGACACGCCCACGGCCGTGGCGGGCGACGTAGCGGGTGGCTTCGCCGCCGCCGGTGGAATGGCCGATGTGGATGGCGTTGCGCAGGTCGAGATGCTCCACCACCGCCGCGGCGTCGGCCGCGTAATGGTCCATGTCGTGACCCTCTCCGACCTGGGCGGAACGCCCGTGGCCGCGGCGGTCGTGGGCGATGACGCGATAGCCCTTGTCCGCGAAGAACAGCATCTGGCTGTCCCAGTCGTCCGCGCTGAGCGGCCAGCCATGGTGGAAGACGATGGGCTGCCCGCTGCGGGGACCCCAATCCTTGTAGAAGATCGAAACGCCGTCCTTGGTGGTGATGGTGCTCATGGTTGGACTCCGGTCGAGGGAGGAGGGGGGCATCGCCCCCGGGGCGGTCTGAGCGGCCGCCGGTGGGAGGGGCAGCGCCGCCAGCAGGGCGGCGCCCGCTCCAAAGCCCAGGAGCTTGCGGCGGACCGGGCCCGCCGGGTCTGGAAGGGGCGGTTCGGCACGAGGCGGTTCGGTCATGGGATGCTCCGTTGAACGCTGGAGGTTGACCGCAGGCTATCGTGCGTCGATGATGTCTCAAAGGACGTCATTCCCGGGATTTCGGACATGACTCGTCACGTGCGTTTCCTGGTTCATCCGGGCTTCGTGCTGCTCGATCTCGGTGGGCCGCTCGATGCCTTCTCCTTCGCCAACCGGCTGTGCGGGGAGTGCTACCGGCTTTCCGTCGCATCGGTGGCAGGCGGTCCGGTGCGCAGTTCCTGCGGGTTGGAGGTCATCACCGAACCCTTGCCGGAAGCCGGCGCCGAAGTCTGCGCCGACAGCCCGGCGGACACACTCATCGTGGTCGGCGCGCCGGAACCGCCGGAAGGGCCATCGGTGGAGGCGCTTGCGGCGGCCATCGCCGCAGCGGCGCCCCATACCCGGAGGATCGCCAGCGTCTGCACGGGGGCCTTTATCCTCGCCGCGAGCGGTGTCCTCGACGGGCGACTGGCGACCACCCACTGGTTCTACGCGCCGCGGCTCCAGGCGCGCTACCCGACCCTGCGGGTGGACGGCGACCGCATCCACACCTGCGACGGCGGGGTCTGGACGTCGGCGGGCTTGACGGCGGGGATCGACATGACGCTCGCCCTGATCGAGGAGGATCTGGGCCGGGTAGCGGCGCGGTCGCTTGCCCGCATGCTCGTCGTCTATTACCGGCGCCCCGGCGGCCAGTACCAGTATTCCTCGCTGCTCGACTTCGATCCGGGGTCCGACCGCATCCGCCGCACGCTGAGCTTCGCGCGGGAGAATCTGGCGGCGGATCTCTCGGTGGAGCGGCTGGCCGACGTGGCGCATCTTAGCGTGCGGCAGTTCGGACGCGCCTTCACCACCTCCACCGGCATGACGCCGGCCAAGGCCGTGGAGCGGATGCGGGTGGAGGCGGCGCGGACGATGGTGGAGGACGGCCGGCAAACCTTCGCGGAAATCGCCCGCCTCGTTGGCTTCATCGACCCGGACCGCATGTGCCAGAGCTTCCTGCGCGCGCTCGGCCAGACCCCGCAGGAGCTTCGGCGCCAGTTCCGGCAGACGGATCCGTGACGGGTCAGGGCAGGGAGGCGCCGGTCAGGGCCTCCGAGACGCGCCACAGCCGCTCCGCAAGCGCGTCGTCCGCGGCCCAGGGATGGACGCCGCGCTGTCCCGTCGCCGCGCCGTGGACCGGGGCGACGTCGCAATCCTCGCAATAGACCCCGCCGAGGCCGTCGAGCCGCGGACTGGTCGCGCACCAGACACTGGTGGCCGCCCCCTGAGCGACGGTCTTCATGCCGCGGGACGGGTCGATGCGCGGGCGCCCCTCCGCGTCCAGGGCATCGAAACCGGCGATTTCCGCGGCGCTCAGGTGGCGGCTCAGCTCGGTGAGGATCTGTCCCGGATGCAGCGAGAAGGCGCGCACCCCGTGATCCCGGCCGCGGCGATCCAGGGCGACGGCGAACAGCGCGTTGGCCGTCTTGGACTGGCCGTAGGCGATCCACTTGTCATAGGGCCGCCGTTCGAAGTCGAGGTCGTCGAAGTCGATCCCGGCGATCTGGTGGCCACGCGACGAAACCGACACGACGCGCGCGCCGCCCGCCTCGCGTCCCGCCGCGAGCAGCGCCGGCCACAAGGCCAGGGTCAGCCGGAAATGGCCGAGATGATTCGTCGCGAACTGCCCCTCGCGCCCATCGGCATCGCGGTGAAGCGGCGTCGCCATGATGCCGGCACTGTTGACGAGCATCGACAACGGCCGTCCGGACCCGCAGAAGCGCTGGGCGAAGGCGGCGACCGAGGCGGCGTCCGCAAGGTCGAGCGCCTCCAGCTCGACGCGGTCGAGGCCGGCCAGCGCCGCCGCCGCACGGACGCGATCCCGGGCCGGCACGATGACGGTCGCGCCGGCCTCGGCGAGCGCGCGCGTCGTCTCCAGCCCAATGCCGGAATAGCCGCCGGTGACGACCGCCACCCGCCCGCGGAGATCGATGCCGCGGACGGCCTCGGCGGCGGTGGTGGCGGGACCGAAGCCGGACCCGATGGGTGTCTGGTCGGGGGATATCATGGGGCCTCCTTGCAGGGTGTGGCGTCGGGAGCCGTTGTCGCCTATATGCGCGGGATGATCCATCCAGCCCCGTCCGGAATCCTGTCGTGATCGTCCAGAACGCGCCCGCCGACGTGCTGTCGGACGTGCTCCGCCTGATGCAGGCCGAGACCCTGTGCTCCGCGCGCCTCGCCGCCAGGGGCGACTGGTCGATCCGCTTCCAGCCGCCGAACGCCATCAAGTTCAATGTGGTGACCGCGGGCACCTGCTGGATTCGGGCGGACGGGCCGGACGGACCGGAAGCACCCCGGCGCCTCGACGCCGGCGATTGCTTCGTGGTGGTGCGCGGCGGCTTCGTCCTGGCGAGCGCGCCGGACCTGTCCCCCGTCCCGGCCGTGGAAGTGTTCCAGGCGCCGGGCGGTGAGGCCCGCGTTAACGCGGGGGGTGACGCGCCCGGCGGCGACGGGGAGGAGGTGCGGTTCCTCGGCGGCAGCGTGCGGTTCGACCGGTTGGACGGTGGCCTGCTGTTCGACCTGCTGCCGCGGCTGTTGATGATCCGCGGCGGAGCCCCGGGGGCCGCGCCGGTCGGCTGGCTGCTGGAGCAGCTCGATCGGGAATGGCGCGGCGGGACGGTGGGGTCTCAGCTCGCCTGCAACGACCTGCTGCGCTTGATGTTCGTCCACGCCTTGCGGACGCATCTGAGTGAGCAGCCGCCGCAGGGCGCCAACTGGCTGGCCGCCAGCCTGGACCCCTCGATCGGCCGGGCCTTGGGCGCCATCCACGCCGAGCCCTGCCGCAACTGGACGCTTGCGGAACTGGCGGGCATCGCCGGGCGGTCGCGCTCCAGCTTCGCCGCCGCCTTTCGGGAGCGCGTGGGGGTTCCCCCGATCGATTACATGCTGCGCTGGCGCATGCGCCTCGCCGCGACGCGGCTACGGCAAGGTCAGGAACCGGTCTCCGCCATCGCCGCCTCGCTCGGCTACCTGTCGGACAGCGCCTTCAGCGCCACGTTCCGGCGGATCATGGGGGTCTCGCCGGCGCGCTACCGGACGGGAGCGGCCACACCGGCCACTCCGTCGGTGTTGTAGCGTACCACAGCATCTCGCAAGGCTTGGCGGTCCATGCCGGCCAGCAGCGCCGCTTCCGCCCGGCTCACCCCGTCGAGCGCATGGGCGATGGCGAACGAACATCCGCGCCGCCACCCGCCCTTTGCTCTCGCGCCGCGCAAGCGCGCGCAACTCGCTGGCGCTCAGGTCTTCCCGGATCGCCCGCCTTGGGAATCCCCTTCCGTGAGTCAGCGTTTCAGCTGGCGGGCATGGCTGGCCAAGCCGTCAGCGCGTGACGTCTACAAACATGTTCTCAAATAGGATCCGTCAGAAGTGGGGCGTCCATTCCATCAAAACCCGCTGAATTGACCAGCAAAGCTGCTCAGGCGTGAAGATTGCCCGGCCTGACATAGCACCAGAAGGGCTCGACGGCGTTGCGGACGTTGCACTCGATGGCGGCGTCCAAGTCGTCCGGAGGCAGGCCGGCAACGGCCCGAACGCGGAGTTCACCGAGCGCCACGGTGAGAAACTGGGTTGCGGCGACTTCTGGATCCTCGACGGCGATTAGACCACGGTTGCGCCAGTCCGCGAGAATGCGGGCAAGGTGCCCGGTCACCCGGTCGGGCCCCAACCGGTAGAAGGTCCGCGCGACGTCGGGGAAACGAAAACCTTCCGACAGGATCAGGCGGTAGATGCCAATGGCCTCCGGCGTCATCGACACCATCAACAGCCGGCGGGCGATTTGAGCCAGCGCGACAGGCACGTCGGCGTCGCTGAAGTCCTGGGCGAAGAGACAGGAAATAATCTGTTCCGTCCGTTCCTCTATAATGGCGGTGAACAATCCTTCCTTGCCGCCGAAGTAACTGTAAATCGTGGCCTTCGATGCGTTCGCGCGGGCAACCACGAGGTCAATGGTCGCGCCGCTATAGCCGTTTTCCAGAAACACCTGGAGTGCGACGTCCAGGATCTCCGAGCGCCTGGACTCGCCGCGCGGTCGGCATCGTTGCTGGTGCGTCGTGACCATGGTCCCATGTCCTTGATTAAGAACGCTTCTCAAAATCAGTTTTTGTCCGGCTCTTCCATGCGCCAAGGCAGCCGAAGCGGAGCAGTGGTGGATGCCCAAAACGTACGATGCATTACTAGTTGCTGAGGCGCGTCGTGTCAATCATGCGGAAAAAGGAACTCATGAAATTTTTGTAACCTCGCGGATATGCTGTTGTATTGATTCGTAGTTTCCGTCGATGACGACAGATCATTGACTCAAAGTATTGAAGTTATCAAAGGGTGGACATCTTGTGTCGTGCGGCTTTGGGTAATCGGTTGCGTCTGACGGATGGAACAGGGGCAGTGCTTGATTGATCACGGCGTGGGTGAGGCAGCCAAGCGTACCCGGATTCATCATTGGATGATGCCGTCCCGGTAGAGTTTCAGGAGCAGCAGCGGGGAGGCGAGGATCGGGTGCCGGCGCTGCCAGGGGGAGACCCGCAGCGGCCGGCCGGAGTGCCGCTCCAGCTTCCACAGGATGTAGTCGATGCCGTTTTCAAAGGTGAAGGCGGCCTTCATCAGGCGCAGGACGTTCAACGGCTTGCCCAGACGCCGCCGCCGCGCCCAGGCCCGCCGCGCCGTGGCACGGTCCGGAACCTGCGGGCACAGCCGCCCGTCCGTGTTCTCTGTCGTGGCGATTTCGGCGCGGGCGAGCGCCAACGGCAGCAGGCGGGTGTAGCGGTTCGCGGCCCAATCGTGAATGAGGGCGGGGCGGTTGCCACGCTCGGCGCGCAGTTCGGCGCCGTAGGTGTGGCGGAACAGAGTCGTCCAGTACTCCGCTGGTTGCGCGCTCTCCGGCCCCAGCCGGACAGCCCAGCGGGCGGCGGTGGCGACCGCCTGCGCGACCGCGTCGATGGCCGCGGCCCGGCTCTCCGCATCGCGCGCGTAGAGCAATGCCGCCGGCTGGCAGAAGCGTGCCCAGATGGTGGTGTCAATGCCGGCCCCTCGCACCGCGCGGGCGAAGGCCGCGGTTCCCATCACCGCCACCTTGGCCCGCACCATACCTGTGGGGCCCGGCGCCTCCAAGTAGGACACGGTGGGCGGCAGCGCGGCGTTCAGCAGTGCCGGCCAGAACCGCCCGTGGTAGGCGCGCAGGTCGTCGGTCAGCACATAGACGTCGAGGATGCCGCCGGCATCGCCGGTGCGCAGGCAGGAGCCGTAGAACAGCACGGCCGCCACGCTCGCACCGTGGCGGGCCAGGATCGCGTCGGCGATGGTGCGCGCCTCGGCCATGACGGGCCGGTCCAACTCCTCCGCGATCAGGGTGGAGAGCGACGGGGTCATGGCGCCACGAACCCGACACGCTGGCCGGCGGACAGCAGGATGCCCCGCGGTCCCGGCTCAAACAACTCCCCATCCACCACGAAGGGGTGCGTCATCTCGACGGTCATCTCGTCGGCCCGGCCGCTGGCGTAGCCCGCGTCGATCATCCAGGGGCGCGGCCGGCCGCGCAGGGTCGGCAGCAACGCCGCCATCAGCCGAGGCGGCATGGCGGGAACATCGAGCCAGCGGATCGGTTTCCCGCTTTCGCCCCAAAAGGGCGTCAGGTCGAGAAGCAGGCGGTTGAGCGTGGTCGCCATCGTCAGGAAATGCCGCCCGCCGCGCCTGGAGGCACCGTCCACTCCCACGGTCATCTCCTCCCCCTCCAGCAGGGCGCGGCGCCGGCTTCCGAACAGGGTGGAGGCGGCGGTGGCGGCGATGGACAGGGCGACGGCTGTGGCGTTGTGGAATCCGGCCCGGTGAATGTGGCTGTTGGCGATCTGCGTGCCCGCCGCGAAACCGGCGGCGCCGAACAGGAAACCGCGCACCCGCCGTTCCGGCGCATCGCGCCACGCGACGTCCAGCACCGGCCATTCGACCCGCGTCAGCGCGCCGCCGTGCGCCGCGTCGAGCAGGCGGCGCAACCCCTGGACGCCCTGGCCGGCCTGGCTGACGACGCGGGCGGCGAGGTTCGTCTTGCCCGCGGGCAGGAGGGCGATGTCCGGCGGTTCGTTGCCGTAGGCGGCGGGCAGGGCGGTCAGCACCTCCCGCAGTGTGCCGTCGCCACCGCTGACGGCGACCACGCGGACGCCGCGGCGGCGGAAGTCCGTCAAGGCCTCCGTCAGTTCCGTGGTGGTGAACGGCTCCGCCCGCGGCAGGTCGTCGAATTCCGCCACCCGCCGGATGAAGTCGCCGCTGCGGTTGTGGCGGCTGCGCGGGTTGGTGATCAGGCCGACCCGCGTCATCGCGCCAGCCAGGACTGCAGCGGCCCGCTCCGGCGCGCGCCCAGCGCCTGCACGATCTGCACCGTGTGGACGAGCAGCGAGGCCACGGTCCACCATGCCACCGCCAGCATTCCCACGTCGGGTCGTCCAACCAGCGCGCCGATGGTGAGCAGGATCAGGTTCGGGTTGCGCCGCGCGGTGATCAGCCGGAACCAGCTGTCGAACCGCCGCCAGATGTGGATTTCCAGTTTGAACAGGGCGATGAACAGCCCTTCTTGCAAGCGCTGCAGGATGTAGCCGCCGACCACGACCGACAGCACCAGCCACGCGTCGGCCAGGGGAAGGCCGACGGCGCCCAGCCCAACGATCCAGGCCCAGTACCAAAAGGGCGGGTGAACCAGGTCGATGCCGTGGTCGAACACGTTGCCGAGCTTGGTCGCTGTCAGGGTGACGCGGGCGAGCTTGCCGTCCACGGTGTCCAGGAAGGTCATGCCCCAGGCCATCGCCAGCCCGGACAGGAACCAGCCGTGCCAGAAAGCGGCCATGGCGAGGAGCACCAGGGCGAGGCTGAGCCAGGTAACCGCGTTCGGCGTGATGCCCCGTTGCGCGCACCAGCGCGTGACGCGCAGGGCTGGCGCCGGCCAGACGTATTTGGTGACGAGGTCGGTGACACCCTTGTAGGAGCCGGCGAACATGCGCCGTTCCACGGCGGGCAGCGTCTCGGCCGTCAGCGGCAGCAGATAAGGCGCCTCCCGCTTGCGCAGGGCGTTGTTGTAGGCGGAGCTGAGCGCCCCGGGGGCAACGGCGCGCAGCCCTTCGGGAATGGCTCCGCCCTCCGTCAGCAGCGCCGCGGCCTCCTCCGCCTTGTCGGCGTCGACAGCGGCGGCCACCGGCCGCCCGGCCTCGGTGGTCAGCACAAGGTTGCGCGCGCGGGCGAGATCGGCGATCAGCACCGCGTCGAACACGTGGTCGTCGCGCACCAGAAGGTGCCGGTGGCCCAAATCCACGGCGCCGGTCCAGGGTTGCACCTCGGCCACGCCCGCGCGACGCAGGGATCGCGTCAGCCGCTCCGCGGAGGACATGCCCCACAGCGGCACCGGACACGCGCCGAGGATCCGCGCAATGGGCGGGCCTGCGGACTCGACAAGATCCCCCTCATCGGTCCATGCATGGTCAACGACGTCGCTCACCGGGTATCTTCCTCATCATGCAGACTGGTTTTCGCTTCGCCCATTTCTCCGACGCGCACCTGCCCTTGCCACCCGGTCGGTCGGGCGGGTTGTGGGCGCTTGCGGGCAAGCGGTCGCTGGGGCTGCTGTCCTGGCGGCGCAAACGGCACGCGATCCACCGGCCGGAGATCCTGGCGGCACTCCTGGCCGATGTGGCCGCGCACGCCCCGGACCACGTCGTGGTCACAGGCGATCTGACGAACATTGCCCTGCCGGACGAGTTCGAGCGCGCGCGGGCTTGGCTGGAGCAGGTGGGCTCGCCGGACCAGGTGTCCGTCGTGCCGGGCAATCACGACGCGACCGTCCGGGTGCCCTGGGACATCGGGCTCGGCCGGTGGCAGCCCTGGATGACCGGCGACGCACCGGCCGAGGGCTTCCCGTTCGTCCGTGTCCGTGGGCCGGTCGCCTTCGTGGGCGTCTCCACGGCCGTGCCGACCCCGCCGCTGCTCGCCACCGGCACGGTGGGCGCGGCGCAGGCCGCCCGTCTGGAAGCGGTCCTCGCCGATCTCGGCCGGCGAGGTCTGTTCCGCGTCGTGCTGATGCACCATGCGCCGATTCTGGTCGGCCGGTCGCCGCGCAAGGCGCTGACGGACCGCCGCCACGTGCAGGATGTCCTCGCGCGAGGCGGCGCCGAATTGGTGCTGCACGGGCATCACCACTGCAACCAGATCGGCTCTCTGCCGGGGCGGGGTGCCGCGATCCCGGTGATCGGCGTGGCGTCGGCCTCGGCAGCACCCATCGGCCGGGGGCAGGCGGCCCACTGGAACCAGTTCACCGTCGGACGGCGGGATGGCGCGTGGCGGCTGTCCGCCCTGGTGCGCGGCTACACCGCGGATGGCTTTCGCACCGAAATGCGCTATGCGATGACCTACGAGCGTCATGACGCGGCGACCTGGTCCTGAGGCTGAACCCGGGCCCCGCCGCAGCGCCCGGCCAGGATCGCGTCAGCCAGCGTGAGATCGTCCGGCCGGTCCACGTCGACCGCCGCGTTGGCGAAGGGCATGTCCACCGCCGCGAGCACCGTGCCGGTGCGCCGGCCGAAGGTGGCCAGCGCCGTGTCGAGGCGCAGGCGGCCGAGCGCGTAGGACAGCAGCGTGCCGGGGCCGAGCATGCGGATCATGCGCCACGGCTTCTTGCGGTCCTGCTCCACCCGGCGCCAGAAGGATACGACGGTGCGCGCGGCCGCCGTGCGCAGGGCGAAGAGGTTGCAGCCGCTGTAGGCGCCCTCGCTGAATCGCAGGTAGGTGCGGCGCGTTTCGGGATAGGCCGCGCGGATGGTCTCCGACCGGGCGAGTCCCACGGCCGCGTCGGCGTCGGACGGCAGATGGGTCCAGAAATGCTCGACCATCGCCGGCGTCAGCAGCGGGTGGTCGGCGGTGGTGACGAGGCAAGGGAAGGGCGACGGCACCGCGTCCAGAGCGGCCAGCACGCTGCGGCTCGGCGAACTCGCCGCCGGAATCACCGTCACGGTGCCGCGCTCCAGGAAAGGGGCGAAGGCCGGATGCTCCAGCACCAACTCCGGACGCTCGATCGGCACGATGATCCGTTCGATGCGCGGGACGGTGGACAGCGTCTCCAGCACGCGCGCCAGCATCGGCACGCCGGCCACCGGGGCCAGCGCCTTGTGCGACACCCCGGCCGCGACGGCAACCGGGTCGGTCGGACCGCGGCTGCCGGCCAGCACGATGGCCGTGACGTTACGATCTGCGGAAATGGTCCGGCTCACAACGCTTTCCCATAGATACGGTAGGTCTTGTAGGCCCGCCCGCCGACCGCCTCGGCGATCCGGCGCATGGGCCGGTTGTCCTCCAGCACCCAGGACATTTCGATGCGGTGCAGGCCCAGCGCCGCGGCCTCGCGGCGGATCGCGGCCATGATCAGGAAGGCGAGCAGGCTGCCCATCATGCTGCCGGCGTGCTTGCGCCGAACCCCCATCAGCGGCACGCGGGCGCTGCGCACGCCGGACACCTTCAGGCGCCACAGCAGCTTGGCCCAGCCGACGGGCAGCAGCCGGCCGTTCAGGTCGTGGATCGCCTCGTTCAGGTTGGGCAGGCAGACGGCAAAGGCCGCCGGTTCCCCATCCACCTCGGCGAACCAGACCAGCCGCTCGTCGATCAGCGGCTTCATCTGCCGGGCCATGTGATCGACCTCGTCCGGGGTCAGCGGGACGAAGCCCCAGTTGCCGCTCCAGGCGTCGTTGAAGATGTCGGTCAACGTGCCGACCTCGCGCCGGTAATCGGCCATGCGCAGCCGGCGGACGCGAACGTTGGGCGGCAGCGGCCGGTCGAGGATGGCCTTGATGCCGGCCGGCAGTTCCGGATCGTCGGTGAGGTAGGCCAGCACGTCCTTGGCCTTGGTGTAGCCCGCGCGCTCCAGAAGCGGGCCGAGGTGGGGGCGGTCGTGCCCCATCATCAGCATGGGCGGCGTGTCGAATCCATCGACCAGCAACCCGGTCTCCTCGTTGATCGACAGGTTGAAGGGGCCGAGCACCCGCCCGACGGCCCGTGCCCGCAACCACCGTTCCGCCGTTTCCGTCAGGGCCGCAACGACCGCTGCGTCGTCCACCGCGGCGAGCATGCCGAAATGGCCCGTCCCGGCCCCGGCCAGCCGGTCGATCTGGGCGCTGATCCGGCCGACGTCGCGGCCCTGCCGCCGCGCGATCCAGAAGGCCGCGTCGGCGTGGCGGAAAAAGGGATTGCCCTTGGGCGACAGGGCGGCGCGGCGTTCCATCAGCAGCGGCGGCACCCACAGGGGATCGTCGCGGTGCAGATCGAACGGCAGGCGGATGAACCGCTCCATGGCAGCCCGGCCGGTGGCCGACACGATCTCGACGTCGGTCGCCGCAGGCCGTTCCGGCACCGCCGTTGCGAGCGGATGGTCGAGGTAGTCGGTCATGGACGGTCCTCCTTGTCCCACAGACTGTCCCGCAGACCGGGCGGGCAGTCGCGGGGCGCGGCGCCGGTCAGCTCGGCCACCCAGGGATAGCGCTTCGCCTCCTCCGCATCGTAGCCCAGGTTGAAGACGGTGGGGCTGCGCGGCCGCCCCCGCGCCTCGTCGGACAGGGTGCCGGCGAGATGGTCGATCAGCGGGGAGGTGATGCCGAAGTTGCTGGTCTCGTCGTGGAAATGATGCGCCATGTGGCGCTGCTTGATGCGCCGCAGGAAAGGGCTCTTCGGCTTGACGTTCAGGTGCTGCATGCAGTGGCAGAACTCGTACAGGCACATCAGCGTCGTGGCGCTGGCCAGTGCCGCCGCGGCCCCGGTCAGCCCGTCCACCGCCCAGCCGATGGGAAGGGCGAGGGCCAGGATCAGCGGCAGCGTGTTGGTCAGGGAGCCGAACAGCACCTCCAGCCGGTGCGGATCCTGGTGGTGGTCGAAATGGATGCGCTTCCACAGCGCCGCGGTCAGGCGCGACTTGTAGAGGAGCCGGGCGTGCAGCACGTAGCGGTGCAGGCCGTATTCCACCAGCGGATAAAGCAGCACCATGCTCAGCGCGGCGAGCGCGGTGCGGCCGCCGTGCTCCGTCCGCGCAACGGCCAGCACCGTCGCGACCAGGGCGATGGCCGCGTAGACCTGGATCGCCGGGTAGGTCGCGTAGGACACCAGCAGCTCCTGGAAGCTCATCCGGCCGAGATCGCAGGTCCGGCCTTTCCAGCCCGTCTTGGGGGTGCGCTGCTTGGAAGCAACCGACATCGCTCACTCCTCCAGCGACAGCAGGACCGTCCCGCCGATGCAGCCGAAGAGCACCAGCGGGGACCAGACGGCGAGAATAGGGGGAAGCGTGCCGGCCTCCGCCAGCGCGGACAGCAGCCCTTGCAGCAGCAGGAACACCAGCCCCAGGACCAAGCCGGCGGCGAGGCCGGAACCGAACCGCTGGCTGCGGCGGATGCCGTGCAGCGCCGGCTGCGCGAGCAGCAGCATGACGACGGACGAGGCGGGGATGGAGAAGGTCTTCTGCATCTGGGTTTCGTAATAGGCGCGATGCTTCGTGCCGGACCACGCGCCGTCCAGGATGGACCGGATCCGATGGAGCGACAGGAACTGCGTGGGATTGGCGACAAAGGCAACGTTGTCGGGGGACGGGCCGTCCGGCCAGGGAAGCACGTTGCGGTGTTCCTCCAGCTGAGCGCTGTGCCGCAGGGTCAGCACCTCGGCGCCGTGGAGCGTCCAGCGCCCGCTTCCCCAGTCGGCGTTCTGCGCCACGATGCGGCCGGTCGCCCGGCCCTGCTCGTCCCGGGACACGATGGTCACGCCGGTCAGCTGACGGCCGTGGTTGTCCACCGTCGCGATGGAGACGATGCTGTTGCCGACGCGCATCCACACCGGCTTGGCGGGGGCGTCCTCGGCTTGCGCCGTGGGAGCCGCGCGCGCTGCCCACCAGTCCTGCAGGGCCTGCTCAGCCCGCGGCACCACCTGATCCAGAAGCAGCAGATGCAGCAGGACGATAACGGCCACGGTCGGGACCAGCAGGCGAAGGAACAGCCAGGGCGAGGCGCCGGCCGAGCGCAGGGCGACCACCTCGTTGTTCCGGGCCAGCGTCATGAAGGCGCTGAGCGCGCCGATCAGCACGGCCAGCGGCACGAGCTGGTTCACGAACATGGGCAGGCGCAGGGCGATGTAGGTCAGCAGGTCGGCCGCGCCCCGCCCGCGCTCAAGCACCGTGCTCGCCTTGTCCAGCAGGTCGAGCAATTGCAGCAGGGCCGCAAAGGCCAGCAGCACGGCCAGGAACCGCCCGGCGAAGGCCCGCGAGACGTAGCGGATGAGCATCACGTCGGCATCCTCCAGCGCGGGAGGATACGGCGGACGTGCCAGGTGATGCCTTCAACCCGCTCGAACAGCGCGTCAAAGGGGTTGGTGCCGGGACGCCGGTCGGTGTTTGCGAACAGGGCGATGCAGCCGACCGCGAAGACCGCGAACGGTCCCCACAGGCTGTACAACGGATCAGCGCGTCCCAGGTCGGCCAGGCTCTCGCCCAACTGAACGGCATGATGGTAGAGCAGCAGGATGACGGCGGCCACGGCGATCCCCTGCCAGCGGAAGGTCCGCTTTGCCGCCATTCCCATGGGAACGGCCAGCATGGGCAGGACGAGCAGGGAGAGCGACCGGACCAGCCGCGCGTGGAACTCCGCCTTCAGCCGGCTGTGCGGAACCTTCGACTCCGGGTGCCTCCACGCGTCGCGCAGTTCCGTCAGCGTCATTTCGCGCTCGCTGTCGCCGCGGTTGCGGAACAAGGGGCTTTTCACGGTGAAGGGACGGCCGAGCAGAAGGCGGTTGAACCCCAGTACGGCATCGCGCTTGCCGGCAACGCTGCGGATCTGCACGGCGTCTTGCAGCAGGACCGACATCTGTGTGCCGTCATCGCTCAGTTGCAATTCGCCGCGTCGAGCGGTGGTGGCGATCTCCGTGCCGTCGTCCTGCCGTTCATGGACGAAGACGTTCTCCAGCCATTGGCCGGTGCTGTCCATCCGGTCGGCGTAAAGGGTATAGCCTCCCCCTGCTTCGATGAAGGTGCCGGCCACCACGGAGGCGTCCCAGGGCGCGTTGGTCACCGCGTGGAGGATCGCGCGGTAGGCGTAACGGGAATAGGGTTGGATGTAGCCATAGAGGGCGAGGCTGAACAGCGTCAACCCGAGCCCGAGCCCGAGCAGGGGCCGGGCGAACCGCCGGATGGACAGGCCGCAGCCGCGCAGCGCGTCGAGTTCGCTGTCCCCGCTGAACCGCGCGGTCACCAGGAAGATGCTGATGAAGAAGGCCGCGGGCAGCGCCAACCCCAGGTAGTGTGGAACCAGGCTCATGGCCATGGTCAGGACCGGGCCGAAGGATTTGCCCTGCTGCGCCACCAGATCGAACAGACGCAGGACCCGCTCAAGCACCAGCGCGGCCAGCACGACGGACAGCGAGACGCCGAGCGGCGTCGCGGTCTGAAGCAGGATGTACCGGTCGATCAGGCGCATGGGCGGCGTTTCCTGGCGGCGTGCGATCCTGGGCTGTCAGCCGTTCCACCGGTCGCGCAGAGCCTGCACGATCCGGTCGAACAGCGCGGGCGGCGGCTCGACAAAGCTGCCCAGGGCGGGCGGGCCGGGCCAGCCGACATCGGGGAACTCCACGCCATCGAATTGACGCGTGCCCTGGTAACGCGGGATGACGTGGAAGTGGACGTCCGGGTCCACCATCATCAGCATCAGGTGATTGATCTTCTCATAGGACACGAAGCCGGACAGCACCGTCTCCACCCCGGCCACGGTGTCGCGCAGGTCGGCGAAGGCCGCCCCGCTCACCTGGCCGAAGGACGTCACCGGTTCCCGGCAGGCCAGGACCAGCGAGCCCAGGGTCACCTGCTGCGGGCGGACCAGAACCGCCCAATGAGGTGTTTCCACCACCAGGGAGTGCGGATAGCCAAACTTCCGCATGGTCGCGTTCGACACGGCGTCGCCTCCAATGTTCATTGCTCTCTGCAAAGGAGTCTCACGCCGACAGGCGCTCGTCCACTGCGGGCAGGGCAAAGCGTCCGGCCGCGACCCATCCCTCGACCAGCCGCCGGGCGTGTTCAACGTCGGCGGGGAAATCGACCTCGCCCCACTGGTGCCCTTCGATGGACACGACCTCCACGCCGCCGTCGTTGCGGGCCAGCCGGTCGATTGCCGACAGGTACCAACGGCGTGGCCCCTCGGCTTCGCGGATCACCGCCTGGATCGAGCCGGCGAAGCGCGCGCCGCCGTCGCCGCGGAACAGCAGCATGCCGATGGATTCGCCGTCGACGCTGTCTGCCGGCAGGGTCTTGCCGATGGCGAGCAGCTGGCTCCCGCCGTCCAGGCAGACCTTCATGTCGTCGGCGTCGTACCGCTCCTTGCGGTCGATGGTGACGGTTACCGGGGCGGTCGCGTTGGCGAGAAGCGTTCCCAGCACGGCCGGCTCGAACAGCGTGTCGCCGTTCAGCACGAGGAAGTCGCCGGTCATCTCCGGCAGCGCCACATAGCAGCTGCCGATGTTGTCGGCGACGCTGTAGAAGGGGTTGAACAGCGTACGGACGCGCAGGCCCGGCACATCGAGGCGCTCCAGCGCCGTCTCCACGGCCTCCGCCGCGAAGCCGACGACGACGATCGCTTCGGCGACACCCTGCATCGCGAGCGCGCGGAGCTGCCATTCCAGCAACGGCCGGCCGGCGAAGGGCAGCAGGCATTTCGGCCGGGAGTCCGTCAGTGGCAGTAGCCGCTTGCCCTGCCCGGCGCTGAGGACGATCGCCTTCACAGTGGATTCCCTGTAACCGGTGCGTGGTTGTGCCGTTGCCCTTGGCCGGGCTGCCAGAGCACCTCGCCGAGCAGGTCGCCCTGCCGCTCCTCGGTCATGTCCGGTCGATGGGACCGCGGGGCGATGACGCCCAGCTCACTGCCGATGGCGGTGATCGTGGCGATGACGGTGTCGATCTGCGTCCCGCTGTGGGCGGCGCTGACGCTGGAGCGCAGCAGCGGGGCGTTGTCCGGCGTCGCGGGCGGCAAGGCCAGGTTCAGGTAGATGCCGGCGCCCAGAAGGGCGTTCCAGAAGGCGATGGCCACCTCGGTCGACGGCATGCGGATCGACACGATGGGGCTGACCTGCGGGCCGAGGATGAAGCCTTCCGCTTCCAGCCCGTGGTAGAGGCGCTGCGCGTTGATGTTCAGCCGGGCGCGCAGCCCCGGATCCTCCTGGACGCGGGCCAGCGCCTGCGTGACCGACGCGATCACCGACGGCGGCAGCGACGCGGTGAACATGTAGGGGCGGCAGGCGATGCGCAGAACGTCGAAGTCCGGCAGGTTCGAGACGCAGAACCCGCCGACCGCGCCGAGGCTCTTGCTGAAGGTGCCGACGATGAAATCGACGTCCGCCTCCACACCCGCCTGCTCGACCAGTCCGCGGCCGTTGCTGCCCAGCACGCCCAGGGAATGCGCCTCGTCCACCAGCAGGTGGGCGTTCCATTCCCGCTTCACCGCCGCGATCTCCTTCAGCGGCGCGGTGTCGCCGAGCATGCTGTAGATGCCCTCCACCACGATCAAGCGGTTGCCCGGCGCGTCCTTCAGCCGGCTCAGGCGGCGCGCGAGGTCGTCGGGGTCGTTGTGGCGGAAGCGGATCACCTCGGCGTGGCCGAGCCGGCACCCGTCGTAGATGCTCGCGTGGCTGTCCGCGTCGATCAGGATGTGATCGCCGCGGCCGGCGATGGTGGACAGGATGCCCAGGTTCGCCTGGTAACCGGTGGAAAACACCATCGCCGCGCGGGTCCCGTAGAAGGCGGCCAAGCGCCGCTCCAGCTCCGCGTGGTTGCCGTAGGTGCCGTTCGCGATGCGCGACCCCGTGGTTCCGGTGCCGGCCTGCATCAACGCCTCGACCGCCTTGTCGACGCAGCTGCTGTCAAAGGTCAGGCCGAGATAGTTGTTCGTGCCGAGCAGGATGACCCGCTTGCCCTTCAGCACGGCCTCGCTCGGCGACAGCACCTCGTCGAAACAGACGGTGAAGGGATCGTGACCGGCGGACTGCACGGTTTCGTAAGCCCCCTGAAGGGCCTTGAACTTGTCGAGGATGGTCATTCGGGTGAGCGCCCCTTCAGGTCCGCAACGGCGGCGGCCAGATCGTTGATGGTTTGAATCCCGGCCAGCCGGTCCATGGGGATGGAGACGTCGAACCGATCCTCCAGCTGCATGACGAAATTCATGACGGCGAGGGAATCCAATCCAAGGTCTCGTGCGATGTTCGTATCGGGCGTCGCCACCTCGGTGACCTGCGGCAAGGTGCCGATCATGCCGATGATGACGTCGACGATGTCGCTGTTCTGAGTCATGGCGCGCGTCTCTTTGAAAATTCATAAAGGCCATTCGCGGGCATCACAGCCACCGGGCGTTGCGGTACCAACGAACCGTGTCGGCGAAGCCGTCCGGCAGCGCGATGCGCGGCGCCCAGAGTGCCGGCGGCGGCTGGCGCTCCGCAGCGGACGACCAGTCCGGGTGCAGCATCTCTCGGACCTTGCCGGGGGTCAGGATCGAGGGCCGGCCGGCGAGACGCCCGGCGAGGCCGGCCACGGCGCCGGTCAGCCGGACCAGCAGCGGGGGGGCGGGCACGATCACCGGCCTGCCGCCGCCGACCGCGCGCACCGCTTCGTCCAGGATGGTGCGCCAGGAATAGCCGTCCCGCTGCCCGTCGCTGAGTTCGAAGACGCAGCCGGTCGGACCGCCGGCGCACAGCGCGGCGATGGCCTCGGCGGCGTCCTCCACATGGATCAGGCAAACGCGGGACTCCGGCCCGTGGAACAGGGGCAGCACAGGGCTGCGGGCCCAGCGGAACACGGCCAGCGTCTCCTTGTCCCGCGGACCGTAGATCGCCGGCGGGCGGACCACCACCCAGGGCGCATCGCCGCGTGCCGCGCGAACGGCGTCCTCACCGGCGCGTTTGCTGGCGGCGTAGTCGGACAGCTGCGGCTCCCGCGCGGCCAACGAAGACACATGGACCAGTCGCGCGGTGGGGGCCGTCGCCGCCGCGATGGCGGCGAGGCGGGCACTGCCGTCGCGGTTGACCGCCATGGCCTCCGCGCGTGAGCGCGCCTTGATCAGGCCGGCCAGATGCACCACGGCGTCCACCCCACGCACGAGGCGGCGAAGCGCATCGGCGTCCAGTAAATCGCCGAACACCAGCTCCGGTTCATGGTCCGGGCATGGCCAATGGTCGGCGCTGCGCCGGACGAGCAGGCGGACCTGCCATCCGGTCCGGGCCAGGGCGGCAACGACCGCGCGGCCCAGAAACCCGGTGCCCCCGGTGACCGCCACGACCCGTGTCACAGCCCCTCTCCGAACGTACCGCGCAGGAAGAGCTGGCGCGCCCGGCTGCGGCTGAGCTTGCCGGAGGAGGTCTGCGGCAGGCTGTGCGGCGGAACGAGCACGATCCGCGCCTCCGCTCCATGCTCTGCCCGCAGGGCCCCGGCCACGGCGGCCTTCAGCGTCTCCCGCGCCTCCGGGTCGGGCGTGCGGCAGTGGACGAGCACGACGATCCGTTCCGCCTCGCTCTGGTCGACGGAGAAGGCGGCCACGTCGCCGCTGCGCAGGCCGCTGACGCGCTCGGCGCTCCACTCAAGATCCTGCGGCCAGATGTTGCGGCCGTTGACGATGATCAGGTCCTTGGCGCGCCCGGTGATGACCAGAGCCTCGCCGACCCGGTAGCCAAGGTCGCCGGTGTCGAGCCAGCCATCCGCCGACAGGGTCCGCGCGGTCTCTTCCGGCTGCTCGAAGTAGCCGCTCATCAGGCTCGGGCCGCGGACGAAAAGACGCCCGAGGCGCCGCTCGCCCAGGATCGCCCCGTCGGGATCGCGGATCTCGACCGCGTGGTCCGGCAGGGGAGGGCCGCACAGGACAAAGTCGCGGGCACGGGCGTCGGCGGCCTGAGGCGCCACCGCGCGCCCATCGTCTTCCAGCACGTCCATGTCCACGCAGTCCACTTCGGCTCCTGTGTCGAGGGGCGCGAAGCTGACGGCCAGGGTGGTTTCGGCCATCCCGTAACTTGGCACGAAGGCCCGCCGGTCGAAGCCGCAGGACGCGAAGGTTTCGGCGAAGTTGGCAAGGACATGCGGGCGGATCATGTCGCCGCCGATTCCGGCCCCGCGCCAGGAGGATAGGTCGATCCCTTCCGGCTTGCTCAATGCCGCGCGTCGCGCGCACAACTCGTACCCGAAACTCGGGCTGTAGGACAGCGTGCCGCGGTTGCGCGAGATCAACGTCAGCCACGTCAGCGGCCGGCGGGCGAATTCGTGGGTCGGAAGGAAATCGACGGAGACTTGGGCGGTGAGCGGGGCAAGCAGGAAGCCGACCAACCCCATGTCATGATAGAACGGCAACCAGGAGACGCCGCGGTCGCCGGTGTCGATCCGCAAACCGTGCTCCACGATCGCGCGGGCGTTCGCCATGAAGGAGCGGTGCGTCACCGTGATGCCCGACGGGAACCGCGTGCTGCCCGAGGAAAATTGCAGGTAGGCGACATCGTCGTCACCGACCGCCGGCAGGTCGATCCCTTGTTCCGCGAAGCCGTCCAGCACGCCGAGGTCGCCGACGGCGCGCAGTCCCAGACCTTCCGCGGCTTCCGCCACCCAGCCCACCAAGGAGGCCGGGGCGAACAGGCCGGATGCCCGCGCCGTGCCCAGCATGCCGCGGATGTGGCTGACGTACCCCTCGCGCCCGCCGAAGGCCATGGGCAGGGGCATCGGCACGGGCGCGATGCCGGCGTAGGCGCAGGCGAAGAAGGCCCGCACGAAGTCGCCGCTGGTTTCCGCGATCAGGGCGATCCGTTCGCCGGGTTTGAAACCGGCGGCCAGCAGGCGCCGGGCCAGGGACACGGCTTGAGCGCGCAGATCCCGGTAGGTCAGCGCCTCAAGGAGTTGCCCGTTTCCCGAATGGAAGTTGAGGCCGCGTTCGCTGTCGGCCGCATAGTCCAGCGCCTCGGTCAGTGTCGCGAAATCGGCCTTGCGCAGCGGCAAGGGACAGGTGGACGGCGTTGGGGACGACATCATGGCAATCCTCAGCCGACCTTCTGGCGAAGGGCTTGGATCAGGCCGTCCACCTTCCCGCCGTTCTGCTGGATCACGGACGCGAATTCCTGGCGCTGGGTGACGCCCATGCTGACGCCCTCAACCACCACGTCGATGATCTTGGGGTGTCCGTCGCGGTGGCGGACGCGCCATTCGAGGTTTATGGGCGGGCCGTTGGGGCGGACGATTTGGGTGGCGACCGTGCTGTCGGCGCCGCTTTCGGAGCGCGCCCCGGTCACTTTGAAGGTCTCGCCCGAATATTCGAGGAAGCGGCCGGCGTAGGTGTTGATGATCAGCCGTTCGAACAGCCGCTGGTATTCGGCCTGTTGCTGCTCCGTCGCCTGATTCCAGAAGCGGCCCAGCACCCAGCGCCCGATGTAGGGTACGTCGAAGCCCCTGTGCAGCAGGGCCTGGAAGCGCTGAATCGCCTGTTGCCGCGGCAGCGTCTTGTCGGAGAAGGTGCGGATAGCCTCGTCACCGAGATTTTGAATGAACGTGCGGGCCTCGGCTTCGCCCGACTGGGCGCCGACCGGAGCAGGGGTCCAAACGGCTGCCCCGAAGAACGTGGCGGCGGCAAGGAATTGGCGTCGTATCAACATGCAAACGTTTCCAGCTCTTACGGATTCGCAGGGGCGACGGCTGGACATGGGGAGCGTCCGGCGTTTTACGGCTGATGGGTCGGTGTTGGCATCCAACGCCGAGTGGCGGCAGAACGCCGCCGGGATATCCAATCAGGTGTTCAAATCTCGTGCCGGTTCGGGGAAAGCCTCCGATGGCGCGAGGAGGTCTCCGGTCGCCGTCGCAGCGGCTCACACCCCCGCAGTTGGTTTTCGACCGGTCCAGGGCTCGCGCCCGGCATCCTTGGGCGAACCCTTGTCAGGCACCGCGAATCTCCATTGCGTGCTCGGCTCATCCGACTGTATCGTTCCCGTCACCGTAACGTAATGGACGGTACTCCACAAGGGGAGTGATTCCGGCGCGGTGGGGTGACCTGATCACGAAGCATTCCTGGGGACCTTGCGCGACAGGACAGCGCCATTCGTTGTGGGCTGCGCGGGTTCCGAGGCGGCTTACGGATGCAAGATTTCACCCTTTCCCGAGGCGATCCCGGCATAGGCAGGCCAATGAGTTCCGAGTTTCCGAAAACGTCGCCGGCCATGCCGCTGCGCGCCGCGTGGGGCGGCGACGGTCGGCTGAAAAAGCTGTTCGCCAACGCCGGTATCCTGCTGGGCGGCAAGGGGCTGAATGCCGTGTTCAGCCTCGGCGCCATGGCCGTGGCCGCGCGCGCGCTGGGGACCGAGGCGTTCGGCACGCTGATTCTGATCCACACCTTCACCCAGGCGATGGGGGAAATCGCCAAATTCCAGTCCTGGCAGGCGGTGCTGCGCTACGGCACCCCGGCGCTGATGGAGGGGCGTACAGGAGACTTTCAACGCCTTCTGCGCTTCACGGTCGCGTTGGACGGACTGAGCGCCGTCGTCGGCATGCTGCTGTCCATGGCGCTGGGCTGGGTGATCGCGCCGCACCTGGGCTGGTCGGCGGATCTGATGCCGGCGGTCCTGCTGTACGCGACGTCGATGCTGTTTATGGTGACCGCCACGCCCACGGGCGTGCTGCGGCTGGTGGACCGCTTCGATCTGCTCTCCGTGCAGGGCAGCCTGGGCAACGTGGTGCGGTTGCTGGCGGGCGGGTTGGTGTGGCTGGCCGGCGGCGGAATGGCGTGGTTCCTCGCGGCCTGGTACCTGGGCACGGCGGTGGCAGGGCTTTACCTGATTCTCACCGGCCGGCGGGAGCTGAAGAACCGTGGCCTGCTGGAAGGCTTCCGCTGGCGCGGGGGCGGCTGGACCGCGGGCTTTCCCGGGATTTGGGCCTTTGTCTGGTCCACCAACCTGAACACGACCCTGGAACTGGCTTTCACCCATGTGAGCACGTTGATCGTCGGCTGGCTGTTGGGGCCGGCGGAGGCTGCGCTCTTCCGCGTGGCGCGCCAGATCGGGGAGGCCTTGGCCAAGCCGGCAAAGTTGCTGGTCCCCGCCATCTATCCGGAGTTGGCCAAGCTGTGCGCGGGCGGAGAGCACCACGTCATGCGGTCCCTGGTCCAGCGCTCCGCCCTGATGGCGGCGGGCGGGGCGAGCCTGAGCCTCGCTCTGGCCTGGCTGGGTGGCGAATGGCTGCTCGGGCTGGTGCTTGGGCCGGACTTCGTGGCGGCCTATCCGGTCATGCTGTGGCTCGTCGCGTCGGCCGTGGTCTCCATCGCCGCTTTTCCGCTGGAGCCCGTGCTGATCAGCGGCGGGGAAGCCGGTGCGGCGCTCCGCGCCCGGTTGTGGAGTTCGGCCTTCTACCTGCCGGTGCTGCTGCTGGCCGTGCAGCAAGACGGTCTGATCGGCGCCGGCTGGGCCCGGCTGTTCGCAACGGTGGTGACCTTCATCGCCTTCCTGGTGCCCGTGATGCGCTGGTTCCGTGCGCGGACCGCTTGAACGGCAAGGGAAAAGAGACCCGGTTCCATGAGAGTTTGCTTCTTCTACAACGCCCAGCATCATCAGGTCCTGCACAGCCTGCCGGTGGCCTTCGAACTGTCGGCGATGCCGGGATTCGCGGTGGACATCGTCGCCTCGACGCAAGGACACCTCGATCTTGTTCGTGACCTTCAGAAGCTGTACCCGGACGCGCGGGTGACGTACCGGCTGCTGGAGCAGCCCTGGCCGCTCCGGCTGTACAGCCGGCTCATCCAGACCGGCCTGCCGCCCAAACTGCTGACCCTGTGGCACAACCGGGCTTTGTTCGATTGCTACGACGCCATCGTCGTGCCCGAAAGGACCAGCCTGGCCCTGAAGCGGTTTGGCGTCCGCCGGCCCAAGTTCATTCACACGTCCCATGGCGCGGGGGATCGGGCCGCCACGTTGGACCGGCGCATCGCCGAGTTCGACTTTGCCCTTGTGCCAAGTCCGAAGACGGCGCAATGGCTGCTGGAGGGTGGGCTGGTCCGGCCCGGCCATTACGCGGTCGGCGCCTACGCCAAGTTCGACATCGTCCGCCGCCTGCGCACGCAGAAGCGGTCCTTGTTCGCCAACGACCGCCCGACGGTCCTGTACAATCCCCATTTCCGGCCGCAACTGTCGTCCTGGCGAGAATTCGGATTGCGCGTGCTCGACCACTTTGCGCGCAGCGACCGGTACAACCTCATCTTCGCGCCACATGTCCGCCTGTTCTCGCCGCCGACCCAGGAGAAATACGCGGCCTTTGCCAAATACGACGCGCTGCCGAACATGATCATCGATCTCGGAAGTATGCGCAGCATCGACATGACATACACGCTGAGCGCCGACGCCTACATCGGGGACGTGTCCAGCCAGGTCTACGAATTCCTGCTGTCGCCGCGCCCGTGCCTGTTTCTGAACGGCCATCGGGCGAACTGGCGCGACAATCCACGCTATCTCTTCTGGACGCTGGGGCCGGTCGTCTCGGACATGGCGATGTTTCCGGCAACTCTGGACCAGTTGCTGGCCGACCCGTCGCCCTGGCGCGAGGCGCAGGACAAGGCCGTCGCGGCGACCTTCGACCTGTCGACCGACACGCCCGGCCACCACAACGCCCAACTGCTGGCCGAATGGCTGTCAGCGAATGTGAAGCATCGGGCAACCACCTTTGCAAGCACCGCGGAGCGCGTACATTGAAAGCAGGTGTGATGATGCCGCTGCGTTCCCTGTTCGGTACGCTGGTGTTGCTCGCCGGCCTTGGGCAGGCCCAGGCCGAAACGGTGTTCACGGGTGAAGGCACGTCCTGCACCAGCGAGGGCAACCCGGTTCGCCTGCATGTGACGGTGTCCAACCTTCGCAGCGCCAGCGGCCTGGTCATCGTCACCGTGTACGGCGACAATCCCGCGGACTTTCTGGCTTCCGGCAAGAAGCTGGCACGGGTGCGTACACCGGCCCGCGCCGGTGTGGCCGAAGTCTGCATTGCGGTGCCGCAGCGCTCCTCCTACGCCGTCGCCCTGTACCACGATGAGAACGGCGATCGGCGTTTCAACCGGAACCTCGTCGGCATGCCCACGGAGGGTTTCGGGATCTCCAACGATGCCGAAACCACGCTGGGCATCCCGAGCTACGAGGCCGCGCGTTTCACCGCGCAGCCCGGAGACAACCGTCTGTCGATCACGGTGCGCTATTGACGTCTGTGAGAACATGTTTGTAGTCGAGGCATCCCGGCCGACGCTGAGCGGTATGCTACTTTCAGCGACGTTGGTGCAAATAGGCTGCCCAGTTCTCCACACGCTAGCGCGCCTTCGGGATCTTGTGACGGCGGGGCTCGTTGGCCTTGTACGGCATCGGACTCTCGGCTTCAGCGGGGGCCGATCCTTTACCCGCTCGCCCTCCCGGCCGCCACCACTCCGGTCCTTTTTGCACCAACGCCCCAATCGACGGCACCGTTCGTCACGCGGCTTTCACCTCCGCGATGAAGGCGTCGATGCTGATCTTCAACGCCACGGTCCGCTCCGCCACCTTCTGTGCGGATTGCAAAACGTCGCTCGACCCTGTCGCGGTTGATCGGACGGCCATGTGAAGCCCACCGATGTTGCCGGTGACCTCGGCCGTACCCTGCGCGGCCTGGATGGCGTTCCGGCCGATTTCGGCCGTGGCGGCTCCCTGCTGCTCGACGGCCGCAGCCACCGCGGTTGCCATTTCATTGAGGCGGTAGATCACCGTTGCGATCGACTGGATGGCGGAAACCGCCCCGCCGATCGTGTCCTGCATCGCGCCGACCTGGCCGCGGATTTCGTCGGTTGCCTGAGCGGTCTGGGACGCCAGCTGCTTGACTTCGTTTGCCACGACGGCGAAGCCCTTGCCGGCCTCCCCGGCGCGGGCGGCCTCGATCGTCGCGTTCAGGGCCAGAAGGTTGGTTTGGCTGGCGATGCCCTGGATCAGGTCGATCACCTCGTTGATCCGCTGGCCGGACTCGGTCAGTGCCCGGACCCGGCCTTGGGCCTGCTCGGCCTGCCGCGAGGCTTCGTCGGCGAAGCTGCGGGCCTCGTTCATCTGCCGCGAGACTTCCTGCACGGTCGAGGTCAACTCTTCCGTCGCTGCGGCCACCGCCTGCACGTTCGCGGTGGTCTGCCCCGCGGCGCCACCGACGGTGGTCATCTGTCCCGACGCACCCTCCGCCGACGCCGACAGGGAATGGGCCGTGGCCTCCAACGAGGCCGAGGCGGCGCTCATCACATGCAGGGCGTCGCTGACCTCCTGCTCGAACCGGCCGATCACCCCGTTGACCATCTCGGCCCGGGCCAGCTTCTGCTGCGCGTCCGCCTCCTGCACGGCCTGGATGCGCTGGCGGTCGAGGGCGTTCTCCCGGAACACCGCCATGGCGCGCGCGATGTCGCCGACCTCGTCCTTGCGGTCGACCCCGGCGATGTCCACCGCAAGGTCGCCGTCGGCAAGACGGCGCAGGCAGGCCATCGCCGTGCCGATCGGGCCGACGATCCCGCGCATCGACAGCCAACGCCCGATCGCCACGCTGGCCAGGATGCCGGCAACGGCCACCCCGCCCATCAGCCAGTTCAACCAGGTCGCCAGCGCCGACGCTTCCTCGGAGATCCGCGCCGTCTTGCGGTCCGTGTACTCGTTGTACTCCTGAATGGCCTTGATCAGCGTCGCGACCAGGTCCTGGCTGCCCGCGACGTTGTTCAAGATCTCGCGGCGGGCGTAGGTGATGCCGAGGTCCTCATGCTGCTTCGCCGCGGCGACCGTCGCGTCCACCAGGCTGACATAGGCGCCATAGGATCGGTCGATGGCGTCCAGCATCGCGCGCTGCTCATCGTCGGCGCTGGTCCGCGCCTCGTCCAGATGCGCGCGGGCCGCGGCCTTGCGGTGGGCGACGACCGATTCGATCGTCGCCACGCTGGCCGGGTTGGCGCCCATCTGGTACTCGGCGCGGCTCAGCTCGACCAGGTAGCGGTTGAGGCGGGCGCCCTGCACCGCCTCGTGACCGGCAAGCTCGACCCGTCCCAACTCGCCGCTGAGCGTCGACAAGCCGTAGCCGCCCACCACCGCGATCACGACCGAGACGGCGCCGAGGACGGTGACGATGCCGAGAATCTTCCCGGCGATGCGTATGTTTTTCAGTTGCATATCCGCTTCCGGCTGGACGCTGTCGAGTTATAAATGCCGTGTCATCAGGCAAGATCGCGGGCAAGATCGACGCGGTGAACGGCGCCGTCCCCGGCGGCCTCGGCCTTCCGAACGGCCCAGGCGGCGATCATCAGGTCCTGGATGGCCATGCCGGTGGAGTCGAAGACGGTGATCTCGTCGTCGCGCGTGCGGCGGACGGCCTTCCCGTCGAGGACGTCGCACAGCGTCCCGCGGATGGCCTCGCGGGTCAGGCCGCGCTTCGCCGCGTGCTGGCACTCGCCGAGGGCGGAGGCCTGCGCCCAGTCGTCGACCCAGACCGAGGCGCGCAGCAGAAGGTCGGCGTCGAGTTCCTGCTTCCCGACGGTGTCCGCGCCCATGGCGCTGATGTGCGTGCCGGGGCGGATCCAGTCGGCGCGCACGACCGGCTCCCGCGCGGTCGTCAGCGTGATCAGGGCATCGGCGTTCCGGGCCGCCTCCTCCACCGCGACGACCTCGACCGGCACGGTGCTGTCGAGCGTGCGCGCGAACGCCTCGGCGCGCGCCCGGTCACGGTTCGCCACCAGGACGCGGTCGAAGCGGCGCACGAGCAGCGCGGCGTCGATGTGGTGGCGCGCCTGGCCCCCGGTGCCGATCAGCCCGAGCGTCCGGGCATCCTCGCGCGCCAGTTCCCGAATGCCGATGGCGCAGGCGGCCGCCGTGCGCACCCCGGTGAGATGGTTGGAACTGACCAGCGCCGATGGGCAGCCGGTCTCCGGGTCGGTCAGCACGGTGGTCGACTGGTGGTTGGTGAGGCCGCGCCCGCGGTTCTCCGTCCAGTAGCCGCCGATCTTGAGCCCGAGCAGGCCGATCGCAAGGTCGGCGCCCGCCTTGATCCCATAGACGTTCGGACCCGGCAACAGGCGTTCGCGCACGACCGGATAGTTGCGCGCCTGGTCGCGGGAGACCTCGCGGAACGCCATGTCCATGGCGTCGATGGCGTCGGCCGGCGACACCAGGCGGCGCGCCGCAACTTCGTCGATGATGATCATGCCGGCATCCCCGCGGCCTTCAGGACCATCCGCGACAACGGATCGTCCGGCGTTTCCATCAGCGCCATGATCGAGAAATGGTCATGACCGGGAATCTCGTGGTAGGCGCAGGCCGATCCCCGGGCGCGGCAACGCTCGGCGAAGTCGCGCGACTGCCCCACCCAGGCCGGCGTCTCGTTGGCGCCCACGGCGATCTCCAGGGCCGTGGCGGTGGCCGGCGGGTGCCGCATGGGGCTGACGCCGTCCACCATCTCCGGCCGCAGCCGGATGGTGTCGTTGACCGTGATTCCCAGCACCGGTTCCAGCTCGTAGATGCCGCTGACCAGCACCGCGGCCTTGACCAGCCCATCGGGCAGCCGATCCCCGCCCAACCGATCCCCGCCCAACCGATCCCCGCCGGCATCGTCCGCCAGCGCCATGGCCAGCAGATGCGCCCCCGCCGAATGCCCCGACGCGGTGATCCGTTCGGGGTCCCCGCCCAGTTCCGCCGCGTGCCGGTGCACCCAGCGCAGCCCGTCGCGCGTCCGCCGGACGATCTCCGGCAGCGATGCGTCGGGGCACAGGTCGTAGTTCATCACCACCGTCGTGACGCCCCGCGGCACCAGCGCGTCGGCGATGTAGCTGTAATCGGCCTTGTCACGGCCGCGCCAATAGCCGCCGTGCAGGAACAGATGGAGCGGCGCGTTCGGCGTCGCGGCCGGAAACACGTCGAGCGTGGAGAGTTTGGTGTCGCCATAGGCGACGTCATAGCGCCCGGCGTGCCGCTTTCTCGCGGCCCGGCTCAGCTCCGACGCGCGCGCGGCGTGGCGCGCGAAGTCGGGAACGGATGCGCGGGGGTTGTATTGCCACTCGTGATCGTCACGGACGACAGACACGATGGGGTCTCCATGGTTCGGGAAAAGGTTCAGACCAGTTCCATCAACTGGTTCCACAGCAGCTGCCGCTTGGCCGAATATTCGGGCGTGTCGCGCAGCGCTTCGCCGAGCCGGGCGCGCGGTCGCGGGATGTCGATGGGCACGATGTCCCGGATGCGCCCCGGGCGCGGCGACATGACCACCACCCGGTCGGCAAGGCACACGGCCTCGTCCACGCTGTGCGTGACGAACAGGACCGTCTTGCCCATGCGCTCGGTCAGGCCGAGCATTTCGTTCTGCAAAATCTCGCGGGACAGCGCGTCCAGCGCGCCGAACGGTTCGTCCAGCAGCATCATGTCCGGTTCGATCGCCAGGGCGCGGGCAATGCCGACGCGCTGCTGCATGCCGCCGGAGAGCTGGTGCGGAAAGCGGTCGCCGAATCCCTTCAGGCCGACCGTCGCCAGCACGCGCTCGGTGATGTCGCCGTGTTGACGCGCCGGCACGCCCTTGGCTTCGAGGGCGAAGCCGATGTTCTGGGCGGCGGTCAGCCAGGGCAGCAGCCCATACTGCTGGAAGACGAAGCCGCGGTCGTGCCCCGGGCCGCGTGCGGGCTTGCCGTCGATCAGGATGTCCCCGCTGGTTGCCGTCTCCAGCCCCTGGATGATGCGCAGCAGCGTGGTCTTGCCGCACCCGCTCGGCCCCACGAAGGCGATGAACTCGCCTTCCTCGACATCCAGGTCGACGCCGTCGAGCGCCAGCATGGACGGCCCGTCGGACACCGGGAAGCGCTTGGTCAGATTGCGCACGGACAGCTTTGGCATGGGTCGGCACCATGTCTCGGGAAGAAGAGGACGGACGGGAAGACGGGGAGGGGCCGGCCGCAGTGACCGGCCCCGGCCCGCTGCGTTACGGCTTATAGGTGCCGATCTCGGTCAGGACGTCCTGCACGACGGTGGTGTCGAGCACCTTGTCGGCCGGGTGCACGGCCTTCTGCAGGCTGCCCTGCACGTTCAGGTCCTGCATGTATTTGGCCTGATCGGCGGTCACGGTGCCGTTCGGGTTCCAGATGCCGCCGACCCGATAGAACTCGTAGAACTCGGCAAGCTGCTCGTCGTTGTAGTCGAAGTGCTTCTTCGCCACGTCGAGCGCGCCCTTTTCGTTGTCGAAGATCCAGCGGGTCGCTTCCAGCTCCGCCTTGACGAAGCGCTTCAGCACGTCGCGCTTCGTCGCGATGGTCTCGCTGCGGACGTCCCACGGCGTCATCACGTAGGTGGGCAGCTTCTTGGAGACGACGAACAGGACCTTGGCGTTCTTGTCGTGCGCGGCCTTCGGATCGAAGTTGGACACGGTCGCGTCGACGGTTCCGGACAGGACGCCGTTGATCCGCGCCGACGACCCCTTCAGGGACACCCACTGGACCGACTTGATCTGCTCTTCGGTCATGCCCGCCTGCCGCATCAGGGCGGTGATCACCACGTGCGGCAGCGAGCCGGGCGAGGAGATGCCGACCTTCTTGCCGGGAAGGTCGGTGACGTCCTTGATGCCCGATCCGGCGTTCACGTAGAAGGCGTAATGCAGGCCGGTGTGCACGCCGCCGATGGTCTTGAGGTCGGCACCCTTGTCGATCGCCGCCAGCGTCTCGGACATGCCGGTCTGGCTGAGGTCCAGTTCCCCGGCGATGAGAGAGCGCACGGGAATGGAGCTGTCCGCGATGTGGACCAACTCGACCGACAGGCCGTTCTTCTCGTAGAAGCCCTTATCCTGGGCGACGAACTCGACGAGGTTCAGGAACATCTTGGCGGGCATGCCGATCTTCAGCGTGTCGGCGGCCAGGGCGGCGGTGCTCAAGGCGGCGGTGCCAAGGGTGGCGGTGAAGGCGCCGGCGAGCAGGGCAGCCTTCAACGAGCGGGGCATCAGACGCATGATCCCTCTTTCTTTCGTGGTCGTGTCGGGTGGGAGCGTGGTGCTGGGCCGGTCAGCGGCGGCGCCAGCGGCCGAAGCGCGCTTCGACCTTCTGAACGAGGAGCGTGAGCGCGTTGGCGAGCACGGCGACCACCAGCACGGGGGCGAAGGCCTTGGCCGTCTCGAACGCGTTCGTGTAGTTGATGATGAGGCCGCCCAGCCCGGAGATGGACGTCAGGAACTCGGCGACGATCATCGCGATGATGCCGCGGCCGAGCGCGATGCGCAGGCCGCTCGCCACGTAGGGCATGGCGTAGGGCGCGATGATCTTCCGGTAGACCATGGCGCGCGACGCCATGAAGGCCTTGCCGATGTCCAGGTAATGCTTGTCGACGTTCTTGACGCCGGTGACCGTGTTGATGATCACCGGGAACACCGCGAACAGGATGATGATCGTGATCTTCGCCAGGAAGCCGATGCCGACCCACAGCATCAGGATCGGGATCAGGGCGACCAGCGGCATTGCGTAGAGCGCGTTGATGTAGGGATCGAGGATCACCTCCACCGTGCGGTTGGTGCCCATGGCGAACCCGATCACGATGCCCAGCACCGACGCGATCACAAAGCCCAGGACGAAGGTCGACATGCTGTCGAGCGTCGCCCACAGCAGTTCCCCGCTGACCAGCAGGTCCCAGGTGGCCAGGGCGATGTCGCTGGGCATTGCCACCAGAAGTTTGTTCGCGTCGTGCGCGGCGAACTCCCATGCGGCGAGCAGGAGAACGAGCGTGCCGATCTGAAGAATCCGCTCGCGGCGCTTCTGGCGTCTGGGATCGGGTTCCGCAAGCGGATCGACGGCGTTTTTCGATGCCGTGCCCGGCTGTGCACTGCGCTGCACGCCTGTCTCCTGTCTGCAAGGTGATGGTATTGTCGGCGTCGGCGGCTGTTCCGCCACGGCCGATCATTTGTACACACGCTAACCTAAAGTGGTAACCTGACGCAAGCAGATCAGCAGACGGTCTGACAAGGTAGGAAATTTTATGTCCAATTCCTCAATAAACATTGTCCGGGTCGCGGCGCCGTTGCGGCAGCAGGTGATCGACGTGCTGCGCGCGGCCATTTCCGACGGCCGCTACGCGCCGGGCGATCGGCTGGTCGAGCGCGAACTGTGCGAAACGCTCCAGGTCAGCCGGCCGATCCTGCGCGAGGCCTTGCGCCAGCTGGAGGCGGAGGGGCTGGTGCGCAACGTGCCCCAGCGCGGGCTGGAGGTGGTGACGCTCACGGCCGAGGACGTCCGGCAGATTTATCAGGTGCGCGGCGCCTTGGAGAGCTTGGCGGCGGCGGAATTCATTGCGCACGCCGGCGACGGGCAATGGGCGCAGCTGGCCGACGCCATGGCCGCCTTCGAAAGGGCCGCCGACGAAGGCGTGCCGTCGCGCATCCAGGCGGCGAAAACCTGCTTCTACGACACGCTGATCGCGGGCTGCGGCAACGCCACCATGGCGCAAATCCTCAAGGGACTGCACAACCGCATCCAACTGCTGCGTGGTGTCTCGTTGTCCGAGCCCGGGCGGCTTCCGAACACGATCCGGGAGATGCGCGCCATCTTCGACGCACTGCGTGCTCGCGACCCGATCCGCACGCGCCACGTCTACGATGAGCACATCGCGAGTGCGGCGCGCGCAACCATGCAGTCTCTTGGCAAGACGCGGACGACCCGTTCCGGCGTGACGGAAAGGGACTTTGCCTGATGTGACGGGTCTGAGCTGAGCCGACGCTGTTGCACCGGGGCTGCGAGATCCGATGCCAGCAGCGTTGGTGCACGTTCGCCTACATCGAAGGCCACTGCAAGCGCCGGCGGATCCACTCGGCTCTCGTCTGCATCACTCCAGAGCAGGCCGAGCAACAGGCCGCATAACCCGCTGTCCAGTCTCGCGGGGGACGCTCAGCTCGCGCACCCTTGCGCCAAAAGGATTGGGCAGTTCGACAATCGGGGTACTCTCTGCGTTTGCTGCCCTAACCAACGCCGGGCCAACCCACGTCATCACCACCAATGAACATAAGAATCACAATGTAAAGCGCGCTATGCTGCGATGCGGCAAACACGTTTTCCGAGTTTGAATCACAGAAATAATCAGGCGCCCATGAACGATATGGGGCACCTTTTGAGCCGGACAGAAAAAAATTCTTTCCATCTGATGATTATCGTGGCTACCGTTGCTATAAACGGCTGAATAAAATGTCGTAAATGATCATCACGATCAAAATAAAACAGATCACTCAACCAGCAGAAAATCATCGCGAAACCCACGCCATCGCCAGCGGAGGTATTAGCCGTGACGACGATTTGGTTCATCCACTGTTCACAGTTGCAACGCGAAACCGTTTCCAGCGTCCTCGCACAACGGGGGATAGGACGGGTTTATTCCTGGGAAACGGTGGAAGCCGCTGCGGATCAGCTGCGGGCGATCAGTGGCTCCGACGACAGCGTGCCCCGCCTGATCGTGGTGGATTTGAAAGCGCTGCGATCGAAAGCATGGGCGCTGAAGCTTTTTAGCGAAAGCAACGCCAAGGTGGTGATCACCGCCAACGAATTGCACCTTTATGATTTGCGGATCGGCCTTCGTTTCGAGGTGGCGGGCTACATACTGTACAGCCTTGCGCCGGAAGCTTTCGGCCTTTCGTTGCGCCTTGTCCTGGCTGGAGAACGCGTTTTTCCGTCCCAGCTCGCCAGCGTACTCACGTCCGGCAAGGGACACCGCAATTCGGCCGATCACGGGTTTGCCGTCGCCGGTCCCCGCTCAGGCATGAACGGCCAGGGCGCCGTTGCTGCGGACGACCGGAACGCCGTCCTGCCGTCGCTGCTCGGCTTCTCCGATCTGAACCCGCTCGACGTCCAAATTCTGAACCATCTCGTGGACGGCAGCACGAACAAACAGATCGCCATTTCGCTCGGCCTATCGGAGGAGATGGTGAAGCTCAACCTCATGCAGATTATGCGCAAGATCAACGTCCGGAACCGCACGCAGGCGGCTCTCTGGACGGTGCAGAGCGGGATCTGCCGCGGGCACGGCGGCGGCGACCAAATGGGGGTGGAGCCCATCCCCGTGCGGAAGACGGCATGACGGGAGGTCGAGTATGGTCATCGATGCCGCGTGTCCGGCCCCACCGCCGGGCCCGACCTTCGCCCTGGTCACGGAAGCCAGGGCAGCCACGGGGCAAGGCCTCGCCACGCCCCTGTCCACCAAGGGCAGCCAGATCATCGACACCGTCGGCCGGCCGGTGCGCATCGTCGGCGTGAACTGGTTCGGGCTGGAAACCAGGACCTTTTCCCCGCACGGCCTGTGGGCCGCCAACTATAAGGCGACCATGTCCCAGATGCGGGACCTTGGGTTCAACACGATCCGGCTTCCCTTCTCCAACGAACTCTTCGACGAAGGGCGAATGCCGACGGAGATCGACTTCGACCGGAACCCGGATCTGCGGGGCCTGAACGGCCTGGAGATCATGGACCGGATCGTGGAGGAAGCGGGCCGTCTCGGCCTGCGTATCATCCTCGACCGGCACCGAGGCCCCGCCGGCGACAGCGCGGAGGAGAGCGGCCTCTGGCACTCGGCGGAGTATCCGGAAGCCCGCTGGATCGCCGACTGGCGGATGCTCGCGCAACGCTACAAGGGCAACCCAACCATCATCGGCGCCGACCTGCACAACGAGCCACACGGACCGGCCACCTGGGGGTCCGGCGACCTGGCCACCGACTGGGCCGCCGCGGCGACGCGGGCCGGCAACGCTGTGCTCTCCGTCAATCCCGACTGGCTGGTCTTCGTGGAAGGCATCCAGACCTACGACGGTGCGAGCTATTGGTGGGGCGGCAATCTGATGGGAGCCCGGGACCACCCGATCCGGCTGGACCGGCCGGACAAGCTGGTCTATTCGGCGCATGACTACCCGCCCTCGCTCTACCGCCAGCCGTGGCTGAGGGAGCCCCGCTTCGAGGCGCGGCTGCCGGCCATCTTCCAGCGCATGTGGGGCTATCTGAGCGAGACCGGCACCGCGCCCGTCTTCATCGGCGAACTCGGCAGCAAATTCGAGGAACCCGACGACGAGCTGTGGATGAAGGCCATGACAGCCTACCTGAACCGCGAGCATAGTAAGGACGGGGTGAAGATCGGCTGGAGCTGGTGGGCCTGGAACCCGAATTCCGGCGACACCGGAGGTCTGCTGGCCGACGACTGGACGACCGTCAACCGCTATAAGATCGACCGGCTGGCGCCGTTGCTCTCCGACAGCCGATGCTGAGCGCCGCCCCAAAAAAGCCCTCTTCCCCGGCCGGGAAGAGGGCTTTTTTGGGCGATCCCGTTCCGTCGATTTCCGTCAGGACGCGAAGCTGAACACCATCGGCTGCCGGGCGACGCGGGTGTATTGTTCCAGATACTGCACCGCGGACCGCCCCAGCGACAGGTGCTCCTCCACATACCGGCGCGGCTGGTAGGTGCCGAGGCGTTCCCAGAAGGCGTCGAACGCCGCCGGAAAGGCGTCGGCGTTGTGGAAGCGGGACCCGCAGAGCGCTTCGTCGAAATAGGGGACGGAGGACGCGGGCACGGGTTCCGGCTCGAACCGCGGGCGGCGTGGATCCATCCAGAAGCCGTTGTCCCAGGCCAGCACCGGCAGGTTCGACGCCATGGCCTCCTGGTAGGCAAGGCCCTGCGTCTCGTGCTCGCACAGGAAGACGAGGGACCGGCTGCGGGCAAGCATCCGCTTGAACCCGGCGTAGTCGTACTCCTTGTAGCGGACCAACTCGTACGTTATCCCACGCATTTCCAGGTGACGCAGCACCGGTTCGGTCAGGGTCCGGCGCATTTCCTCGTGATTCCATCGGATCTTGTCGTAGACCAGCACGTCCGTGGTCTTGGGATGTGCGGACAGGTCCGGCCAGGCGTCCGTGTCGATGCCGGTTAGGAAGCGGGCGCACACATCGCCGTAATGGGCCTTGAACATCCGGTGGTGCCAATCCGCCAGCGTCAGGTAACCCTTGAAGCGCGGATCGCGCATCAGCTGCGGCGCTTCCAGTGGATGGTCGAACAGCGACGGGCCGAGTAGCGCCGGGTTCGGCAGGCTCCATCCCTGGAGGATGTGCGGATAGCCGATCAACCCGACGGGATGCCCCGGCAGGCGCGCCGCGGTGCGGTGGTCGTTGACCCGCACCTCGCACCCCTGCTCCTTCAGCGCCTTCACCAGCAGTTTCAGGACCATCTTGTAGCCCGAGACCTTCTGCTTGTGGTGCATCAGGTTGTACAGGGGGCGGACGACCCGTTTCAGGTACCGGTCACCCTGGAAGAAGCGGTCCGTTTCGAAATCCTTGAAGAACAGCAGGACCAGCTGGTCCGGTTGTGGAGGCATCGGCGGCTCCTCGACGGGTTGCGGCCGTGGGCGCGGCCCATGGGGAAGGATGCGTGCACGGCCATGGCATGACCGTCTTGCAGGGCCCAGCCCCAGAGTGCGTCGGGAAACCTTCGAAATCGAAGCTCTCCAACGTGAGCGGGCCGCCGGAATCCGGCGAGGCGCATCGCTCGCCCGGAGTACCCAGACCATCGTCATCCATCTGCAAAGAAGCGAACGCAGGCGGTGCCCCGAAAAGGACCATCGGCGCCGACGGCTGGCGCGCGCCCCTCGCCCGGATGAGATAAACCTAAAACCGGATTAAGAAACCAACGTTTCTGTGCCCATCATCGCCGCTCGCAAAGATTTTGTGGGAGAGAAACGATGCTTCCAAAAATCCGTGAAGCCGAAGGACCCAGGAAATCAGAGCCATACACTCATCTAGACAATCTGGCATTTGCAAAGCGTCGTGAGATTTGCGGCGTTCCATTTGACGATATTGGCTTCACAGACATTCTGAAGTTCGTGACCGAACGTCCGGTGGGGTCCCCGTTCGACTATGTCGTGACGCCCAACGTGGACCATGTGGTCCGGCTGAACCATGCCGACCGGTCCACGCGGCCGCTGTACGACCGGGCGATCCTGTCGCTGTGCGACAGCCGCGTTCTGCACCGGCTGTGCCGCCTCCACCCGGACCGGGTGTCGGCCATCGTGACGGGCAGCGACCTGACCGAAGCCATGTTCGAACGCATCATCGATCCGACCGACCGGATTTGCGTGATCGGCTGCCGTGCCCAGGCCATCGAGGCCATCCGCAAGCGCTACGGCCTCCACAACCTCTATCATTACGACCCGCCGATGGGCTTCGCGTCGAGCGAGGCGGAGATCCGGCGCTGCCTGGATTTCGTTGAGCAGAACCCCGCGCGGTTCGTCTTCCTGGCCGTCGGGTCGCCGCGGCAGGAGCTGCTGGCCTGGAGGCTGGCGGAAGAGGGCCGGGCGACCGGCCTCGGCCTGTGCATCGGCGCCTCGTTGAACTTCCTGGCCGGCGAGGAACGGCGTGCACCGGTGTGGATGCGCCACGCCGGCTTCGAGTGGCTGCACCGGTTGTCGGCCGACTGGGAACGCCTGTGGCGCCGCTACCTGGTCAGCGGGCCGCGCATCGTGCCGCTGCTGGTCGCCGACCATGTGCGCTTGCTCGGCCAGCGCCCTCTGGCCCAGGGCACGGAGCCCACCCTGCGCCGCCGCGTCTGACGCCCACCCGCGACCGCACACGCCCAGACCGACCTCCGGAGGCCCCGCATGAGCTATGCGCGCTTGCTCCCCGAGACCCACAAGAACCGCAACCTGCCGCCACCGCGGATCGTGGCCTACGAAACGACCAAGCGGACACTCGATGTCCTGATCGCCGCCCTCCTTCTGCTCGCCTTCCTGCCGCTTCTGCTGATCATCGCCCTGGCGATCCGCCTGGATTCGCCCGGCCCGGTGCTGTTCACGCAGTGGCGCAGCGGCTGCAACGGCGCGCGCTTCCGCATCGTCAAGTTCCGCTCCATGCGCGTGCACCAAGGCGCCGGCGTGCGGCAGGCACGGCGCGGAGACCCGCGCGTGACCCGCGTCGGCCGGTTCCTGCGCAAGACCAGCCTGGACGAGCTGCCGCAGCTGCTGAACGTGCTGCTCGGCGACATGTCGCTGGTCGGTCCGCGTCCGCACGCCACCGTGCATGACGAGGAGTTCGGCAAACTGGTCGTCGGCTACCGGCGCCGCTACGCCGTCAAGCCCGGCATCACCGGGTTGGCCCAGGTCGTCGGCCAGCGCGGGGAGACGCCGTCGGTCGAGACCATGATGCAGCGGGTCGCGCTCGACCTCGCCTACATCGAGCAGCGCTCGCTTCTCCTCGACATGAAGATCCTGATCGCAACCGTCCCGGCGCTGGTGCGCTACCCGGGCGTGTGAACCCGACTCCATCCCAACAGTCCCAATCCTAAAAAGGACGGCTTATGTCGGAACAGGTTTTGCCGAGCCCCCATCGGGGCGCGCACGCGCGGGATCACCACGGGCGGGACCATTATCTGGAGATCGACATCGTCCACCTGGCGCGCGTGGTCATGCGCCGGCGCTGGACGGTCCTGATCACCACGGCGTTTCTGACCGCGGCCACCGTGGCGGCCGTGTCCACCATGCCGCCCCGCTATTCGGCAGAAACGACGCTGCTCCTGGAAAGCCGCAACAGCCGCCTGTCGGCCCTGCAACCCGCGACCGAGAAGCTGATCCAGGGCCTCCAGTCCGACGCCTACGTCATCCGAACGGAAATGGACCTGCTGACGACGCGCAGCCTGGCCGAGAAGGTGATCCGCGCCATGGCGCTGGACCAGAGTCCAGAGTTCAACCCGAAGCTCCAGACCCAATCGCCGCTGCGCAAAGCCATCGCCGATCACCTCCAGCCCGTGCGCGAGGCCTTCCTGGCGGTCCGCGACAGCCTCGGCCTCGCGCCGGAGCCGGAGCCGGAACTGCCGCCCGGCTCCATCGACGAGGAGGTGGTGCGCGAGGTGATGAGCCGGCTGACCGTGCTGAACGAGGGCGGCGCTTACACGCTGCGCGTCCGCTTCGTGTCCCGCGATCCGCACCTTGCCGCTGCCGTCGCCAACAAGTTTTCCGAGTTCTATCTGGCCGACCAGGCGAACACGCGCGAGGAGTCGACCCGCGCCGCCGCCCGCGACATCGCGTCCCGGCTGGACGAGCTGCGCCAGACCATGCTGGCCAGCGAGACGGCGGCGCGCACCTTCCGCAAGGACCACGGCCTTCTGGAGGTCAACGGCACCACCCTGCTGAACCAGGAGCTGGTGAACCTCAACGGCCAGCTCGTCGCCGCCGCCGCCAGGCGGGCGGAATTGGATGCCGAACTGAAGGAGGCGGAACGCGCGCTCTCCTCCCGGGCGTCGATGATGGTGTCACGGGTCGTGGACTCCCACCTGATCCAGACGCTGCGCGAGCAGGAGGCGAAGCTCCAGTCCGCCGAAGGCAACCTTCTGGAACGGCTGGGGCCGCGCCACCCGGACATCCAGAATCTGCGCAGCCAGCGCGCCGCCCTGCAGGACAAGATCGATCAGGAGGTCGGCCGCATCCTCGGCAGTCTGCGCGGCGAGGTGCGGGCCGCCCAGGGCCGGGAAGAGGCGCTGCGCGCCCGGCTGGACGGGCTGACCGTGCGCCAGGGCGCGCTGGGCGACAACGAGATCCGCGCCGCCCAGCTCGACCGCGAGGCCCAGATCAACCGCACCATCTACATGAATCTGCTGGAGCAGTTCAAACAGGTGGACCAGCGCTCGACCAATGGCCAGTCGGACGCCCGCCTGATCTCCGCTGCCGTCGCCCCGTCCAAGCCGTCCGGCCCCAGCAAGTCGATGATCGTCGTGGCGGCGCTCGTCACCTCGGCGGCGCTGGGCGTCCTGCTGGTCATCATCTCCGACTGGCTGCGCGGCGGCATCAGCGACGTGGAGAAGCTGGAGGAGTTCCACAACGCGGTCGGCTACGGCCTCGTCCCCGAACTGGACGGCAAGCCGAACCCGGTCGGCGAAATCCTGGCGGCCCGCCCGTCCTACTACCGCGAGGCGCTGATGGCGATCGGGGCGGAGCTGTCCCTGGCGCCGAGCGGGCGGGCGCCGAAGATCATCGTCGTCACCTCCTCCCTGCCGCAGGAAGGCAAGACGGTGCTGGCGACCTCGCTGGCGGTGACGGCGGCGCGGGCGGGCGGGCGCACCCTGCTGCTCGACTTCGACCTTCGCCGCCCGGCGGTCGGCCGGCTGCTGGACAGCCGCCCGCACACCGACCTGCCCGCCACCCTGATCGACAATGGGGCGCCGGGCCAGGGTCTGATCCACCACGCGGAGTCCGGTCTCGACTACATCCCGTCCTCGTCGGTGACCGGCAACGTGCAGAGCCTGCTGCGATCCGACGCCACGCGCGGGCTGCTCGCCTGGGCCGCGACGCAGTACGACCTCGTCATCCTGGACACGCCGCCGGTGCTGACGGCGCCTGACTCCCTTCTGCTGGCGGCCTGGGCCGATGCGGTGCTGCTGGCCGTCCGTTGGGAGCGCACCCCGCGCACGGCCATCCGCAACGCGATGCGCCTGCTGCGCGTCAGCAACGCCCCCATCGCCGGCACGGTGCTGACCCGCGTGAACATGCAGCAGCACGCCCGCTACCGCTACGGCGACGTCGATCACGTCCTGTCCAAGCGGAACTCCTACTACGCCTGATCCCCCTTCATGCCTGACCGGGAGCAAGCCATGCACAGCGACCGCACCCCCGACATCAGCGTTCTGGTCTGCACCTTCCGCCGCACGCACCTGCTGCCGAACCTGCTCCGCCGCCTGGCCGCGCAGGAGCATCTCGGCTCCCTCGCAACGGAGATCGTGGTGGTGGACAACTGCCCCGACCGGTCGGCGGCGGAAACCGTTGCCACGCTCGCCGCGGAGATCCCGTCGCTTCACTACGTGGCGGAGCCGCGGCCGGGCATCTCCAACGCCCGCAACACCGGCATCCGGCATCTGCGCGGGCGGCTGGTCGCCTTCATCGACGACGACGAGCAGCCGCAGCCCGACTGGCTGCACCAGCTGGTGAAGACCCAAACGGAAACCGGCGCCGACGCGGTGTTCGGCCCCGTCCTGCCGATCTTCGTCAAGCCGGTCGAAGACTTCCCGCGCCTGTACGAGGCGGCCTTCACCCAATCATCCGACGCCCCGACCGGCACGCCCATGGACCGCAAGAAGCTGCTGTGGTTCCTCGACCGCCGGCAGATCTGCACCCGCACGACGGCGACCAACAACGTGCTGATGGTCCGCGACCGCTGTCTGGCAAAGGAGCAGTGCTTCAGCCCCGTGCTGGGCCTGTGTGGCGGCGAGGACACCGTCTTCTTCACCCAGCTGAGGTTGGAGGGGCGGCGGATGGTCTGGTGCAAGGAGGCCGTCGTGCAGGAGTTCATCCCGCCGGAGCGGACGAACAGCCGCTACGTCACGCGCTACCGCTACCGCAGCGGGCAGACGACCTCCTTCTCCTGCGTGATGACCAACCCCCGCCGGGTCGGTTCACTGGCCCGCTTCATGGCGGCGGGCGCGGTTCAGGCGGCGCTTTACGGCACGCTGGCGCTCCTCACCGCCCCGACCAACCGCGAACGGTCGACCGGCTGTCTCTGGTCGGCGGCGGGCGGCCTTGGCAAGATCTTCTGGTCCAAGGGCTTCCGCGTCCAGGTCTATGGCCGCACGCCGAAGGCCCCGGCCCTCGCCGGCCGCTCGGCCAAGGCGTGAGGCACCGCGGTGGCCGCGGCGATCCCATCCCTGCCCGACCGGGCCCGGCCCGACGGAATCGGGCCCCATGGCATCCGGCCTGCCCCCGCCCGCCACGACGGACCGGGGATCGGCCCGTCCCACCGGCGGCGGCTGTCCACCCAGCGGCTCATCGCCGGAATGGGGGCGGTCTTCATCCTGGCGCTGCTGCTGACGCTCTACACGGTGGGACCGATCCCGCTGGCGCCCGCCAGCTACGACCAGCTCGCCAACGCCGACAAGCTGAGCACCTTCAACCGCCTGTCGCTGTCCGGACTGTTCCTGATGAGCATGCCCTTCCTGCTGATGCGGCTGGGCGTGGTGCTGGAACTGGTGCGGCGCAGCTGGCCGATCCTGGTGGCGACCGCTTGGTTCCTGGTCAGCGCCGCGTGGTCGCTGTCGCCGTCCTACACGCTGCTGCGCTGGGTGCAGCTCCTGATGTTCCTGGCGGTCGCCTACACGCTGGCCGCGGCGCTGCCGGGGCCGCGGTCGCTGCTGCGCGTGGTGGGGCTGGTCAGCGCGGGCGTGGTCGCCTTCAACGTCTTCGTCGTCCTGTTCATGCCGGAGGTCAGCGTCACCCCGCTCGGCGAAAAGGGCATCTATTCGCAGAAGAACGTCGCCGGGGCCATGGCGCTGCTGTTCGGGTGCCTGCTGGTGGGGGCTCTGTGGTCGGCGCGCAGCCTGTTCGGCTGGGTCTTCTACGCAGGCGCCCTGACGGCCGACCTGTGGCTGCTCTACGTCACGCGGTCGAAAACGGCGCTGGGCATCGCGCTGCTTCTGCTGTTGCTGCTGCCCCCGATCTTCTACGTGGTGCGCAAGGGCCGCTACTACATGACGGTCACGACCTGCCTCGCCGTCGCGGTCATCGGCGCGGCGCTGTTGAACATGATGGTCCTGAACATCACGCTCGACACCATCAACCAGCTGATGTTCGGCGACCTGACCTTCACCGGCCGAAGCTTCATCTGGGACGCCGTGCTGCGCGAGGTGCAGGACCGGCCACTGACCGGCTTCGGCTGGGGCGCCTTCTGGGGCATCGGGCTGCCGATCAACCCCTTCACCCACGCCGACCCGAACGAGTTCTTCATGGACGCGACCGTCATCAACACGGCACACAGCGGCTACATGGATATCCTGCTGCAAACCGGCTGGATCGGGTTGGGCCTCACCAGCTTCGCGATCCTCTGGTACATCGCGCTGGCCATGCGGCTGGTCCACCGCAACGCGGTTGCCGGTCCGGCGTTGGTCGCGGCCATGGTGATCGCCACGGTGATGCTGAGCCTCGCGCTGAACAACGCGCTGGAAAGCCAGCTTTTCCGGGCGGGCGACTGGATCGGCTTCATCCACCTGCTGCTGGCGCTGCAACTGGACCGGATGGCGCTCGACGCCGACCGGGTTCCGCTCGGGAGGGTTTGATGAAGGCCATGCTGAACCGGCTGAAGGCCGCGCCGGGCGCCCTGCTCGGCGACTCCGCCCGGCGCGCCCAGCTTCTGGACAGCGCCGCGACCTTTCTATCGCGGGCCTGCGGGACGCTGCTGATCTTCGTCATCAGCGTGGCGCTGAGCCGCAACCTGGGCGCTGGCGATTTTGGCCGCTATTCCTTCGCATTGTCCTTCAACTACATGTTGGTCATCCTGGTGACGCTGGGATTGCCGGTGGCGGGCATGAAGATCACGGCCCGCTATCTCGCCCGCGGCCGCACGGGCATGGCGGTGCATTTCCTGCTGTTCGCCGCGGTCCTCGTCGTCGCCATGGCGGCGGCGGTGGGGCTGGCCGTCTCGACCATCCAGCCCTGGCTGCCGGAGGCCTATCGCCAGCCGACCGGCCTGACGGTGCTGATGCTGGCCTCCATCGGGCTGATGCGGCTGCTGGCCGACACGGCGCGCGGCGTGGGCCAGCCGCTGCAGGGGAACCTGTACGAGAATGTCTATTCCCGCCTGATGATCCTAGCCGGCGTGCTGTGGCTGGTCGTCACCGGCCGGCTGGACGGAGTGGAGGGGCCGATTCTGCTCTACGCCGGGGCCAACCTGATCAGCGGGATCGGGCTGCTGGTCCATTTGCTGCGCACGTTGCGGGCGCGGCCGGCGGCGTTGCCCGGCGGACATGGACGCGGCGTCGGGCGCGGGCGGGTGCGGATCTACCGCGGGTGGGTCGGCGTTTCCACGGTCATGATGCTGACGCCGGTCTTCTTCTTCGTGATGGCGGAGACCGACATCATCCTGATCGGCCTCTTCTCCACCGACGAGCAGGTCGGCCTTTATCAGGTGGCCCGGCGCATCGCGGAGCTGACCACCTTCTGCACGCTGATCGCCAACGTGGCGGCGCTGCCCCGCTTCGCGTCCCTGCACGCCAAGGGGGATCTGCGGGGCATGCAGGCCGTCGTGGACACGGCCAACATCCTGGCGCTGGTGCCGGCGGCGCTGGTCTGCGCCAGCATCCTGGCCTTCGGCGTCCCGGTGCTGGGCGTCTTCGGGCCGGAATTCACGGCCGGCTACGCGCTGTGCGTCCTGATGGCGCTGACACGTCTGGTGGACAGCCTGCTCGGCCCCGCCGGGGAAATCCTGATGATGACCGGGCACCACACCCGTACCATGCGCGTGAACCTGCTGTTCGGCGCCTTGAACATCGCGCTGAACGCGCTTCTGGTGCCGCGCTTCGGCGCGACCGGGGCGGCGGCGGCCACGGCGGTGTCGCTGGTCGGCTGGAAGCTGTGGACCTATTGGCTGGTCCGCCGCCACGTGCCGGTGGAGCCCTGCCTGCTGCTGCGGCTCCCGCGGCGGACGCGCGTCGCCCGCCCGCCCCTGGGTGCCCGCCCGTGAGGCGGGGCGGACACCCTTTGGAGGCCGGACCGTCAGGCGGCGTCCTGGTGGTGCCAGGCCGCGTGGTCGCTCCAGTCGTGGGGATGGTGGGGGTTGAAGCCGGACGCCATCTCCGCCGGATCGGCGACGGGGGTGACCGGAAGGGACGCGGAGGCGACCGTCGTGTCCGCCGGACGCGCGGCCACCGTCGCCCACAGGTCGACGCCGTCGTCGGACAGCGACAGGGCCGCGGCCTTCGCGGCTTCCGTGATGGTGCCGGTGCCCTGGGTGGTGCTGATGGTGGCGTTGGTCGCCGCGGAAAGCTTCAGCCCGAAGGTCTCCGTGCCCTCCGTCGCCGTGTCGCCCAGAACGGTTACCTTGACCTGCTTGGCGGTCTCCCCGGCGTTGAAGGTCACCGACCCGCTGGCCGCCTTATAGTCGGACCCGGCCTTGGCGGTGCCGTCCACCGTCGTGTAGTTCACGGTCACCGCATTGGCCGCGGCCTGCGACAGCTTGATCGTGAAGACAGCGTCGGTCTGGCCCGGCGTAACGGTGGTCGTGGAGGTGCCGTTGTACAGCGCGCCCTTGATGGCGTTATACTTGGTAGCGTCCACCGTCTTCCAGTCGTCGGTCAGGATGCCGCCGGTATCGCCGGAGTTCGGGTTCCAGGACCAGTAGGTCCAGCTCGCCCCCTGCTTGCCGGCGCCCAGGTCCAGCGTGCCGTTGCCGTCCAGGTCGCCGTTCATGTACTGGGTCAGCTTGGCCATGTACTGCTGGTCGGCGGTGGTCTGCATGTAGGCGCCGAACTCGCCCACCAGCACGGGATGCTTGTTGTCCCGCATCAGCCAGCCCCAGTTGTCCGTGTAGACGCCCGGCAGGTTGTTGGGATAGGCCGAGTCCTGGAACCAGGACTGCGTGTGCAGCGACGGCCCGTAGGAGTGGACGGAATATACCAGCTTGTCCGGCGTGTTGAACTGCACGTCGTAGGCCTTGGCCCCGCGCAGATTGCCTCCCCACCAGTCCCACTGGTTGTTGTAGACCTCCGTCCCCTCGACGATCATCAGCCAGTCCTTGTTGACGGACTGGATGGCGTTGCCGATGCGCTCCGCCGCGTGCGCCCAGTCGTTGGCGCCGTTGTCGCCCCAGGTCGCGGGGCCGTGCGGTTCGTTGTGCAGGTCGGCGCCGATGACGGTGTCGTTGCCCTTGTAGCGCTGGGCCAGCATCTTCCAGTTCTCGATCATCTTCGCTTCCGGATACTGGCTGTCGTACCAGAGTCCGTTCTCGTTGGCCGAGTTGCCGGTGCTGGAGCGGTGGTGGTCCAGGATGATCTTCATGCCGATCTTGCCCGCGTAATCGACAATCTTGTCCATGACCTGCAGCGAGGACAGGCCGCTGAGGTCCGGATTTTTGGAATAGTCGATGGTGTTGGCGCCGGGGCTGGCGGCCAGCGCGCTGTCGGAGAAGGGCAGACGGATCACGTTGAAGCCCAGCGACTTCATCTGGCCCATCATCTCCTGGTAGCCGCGCGTCCACAGCCCGTGCGGAACGCCGGTCTCCGTCTCGAATCCGAACCAGTTGACGCCGGTCAGCCGGACGTTGTGCCCGGCGCTGTCCACGATCTGGTTGCCGCTGGTGTGAAGGAAGCCGGACGCGATCCCGCCGCCGGACGTCGTGGTGGTGGTGCCGGGCTCCGTCACCGTGACGCCGTCCACCGACAGGGACGGCGCGGTCGGGGTGGGCGCGGCCGGGGTGGGCGAGGTCGGGGCGGTGGGGGTAGTCGGCACGGTGGTGGAGCCGGGGAACCAGGACTTTTCGGCGTTCACCACCAGCGTGCCGTTCCACCACATCCCGGACTGGCCGGCGACCACGTCCTTCCCGTCCAGGGCGCCCTTGTCGTAGGACACGTTGGCGTCGGTCGCCTTCACCGCGTGCCCGTTGATAGTGACCGTGTTGACGTAGAGCGAGCGGTCCTGGCCGTTGATGACGGCATCGTTGTCGTACTGGATCTGGACCTTGTGGGCCTGGTCGGCGGTCAGATTGGCGGTGAAGCTGTAGTCCTTGGCGGTCGTTCCGACAGTCGCCTCACCGACCTTCTGGCCGTCCACCAGCAGCTTGAAATGCGCGTTCACGCCGCCCGCCGGGCTGCCGGAGGCGTTCACCTTGATCGTCGAGCCGGACGCGGCCGGGGGTGGTGCCGGGGTGGCCGCCGGCGTGGCGGCGAAGGCGCTGGCCGGGGCGGTGAAGGCGATGGCGCCCTGCCACCACATGCCCTCCTGCCCGGCGACCACATCCTGCCCATCCAGCGCGAAGCGGTCGTAGGTCACGCCGCTGTCGGTCGGCAGCATCGTGTGGCCGTTCACGACGATGGACTTCAGCCCGAGATTCCGATCCTCCCCGTTCAGGTAGGCGTCGTTGTCGAAATAGACCTGGATGGTGTGTGGCTGCCCGGCGGTCAGCTGCGTGTCGAAGCTGTAGGCCGTCGGGCTGGCCGAACCGGCCGTGCTCTGCCCGACGTCCTTGCCGTCTGCGATCAGGCGGAAATGGGGCCAGACGCCGCCCGCCGAGGCGCCGTAGGCGTTCACGACGATCCGGGTGGCCGCAAGACTTTGGGTGGTAGCCATGGGGAGATAACCCTGCGTCATTGACATTGGATGGTACCGTGACCGTCAATGGTTAACAGAAATTATCATGCGGACTCAGGAATCGGTCACAAATAATGACATTTTTATACCTGAGTAAGTCGAACAAACACGCCTTCATGACTCACCGTAGAATCAAAATAATTTCCAACAAACTCATGTTGACTCACGTGAGGGGAATGTCTGCTCAAAAAGCAGACGGGAGACCTCCGCCGTGACTTCGAATGATAATTTTGCTCGAATTGTATGATTATGTGAAACGGACCGACAATGGTGCGCAATTCGATTGACGGCTGGCGGTCGGAGTGTCGGGCCGGTGGAGCAGAACACGGAAAAAGGCTGGGGCTCAGCCGGTTGGTCGTGATTCTCTCGGGTCGTGGCCTTCGCTTGGCCGCCAGTCATCTCGACCACGCGGTCCCAACCCCTGGTGAACAGCGCGCCCGCCGCTCCGAGGTCGAGGCAGGTCACGTCGGATTTCTGTTGGTACGGCTCGGTCGGCACGCCGAGCAGGTCCGTCGCCGCCTGTGCGGTGTCGCCGGCGGCAAAGATCGAGGGAGCCCCGGGCACGCGCAGGTCGCGATCGACTGCACCGACCGATAGGTTTCGGTCGCCGAACGATGGCCCACCCCGACCTGTCGCCAGGGCGCGGGACGATCCTACCAACGTCCAGGCTTACCCAGCGATCGCCGGTCATGCCCTACCAAGCCGGACACTATCGACGCCGTCGTTGGGCGTGCCATCATGCGCGCAGTTCCTGATGGAACGTCCGGTAAGGCAGCACATCGTCCACCGACGAACGAGCCGATGGGCTCGGGAGGCAACCATGACCATCCTCGCCAATGCCACAGTCCTGATCGCGGAGGCCCACCCATCCGTTGCGTCGGGGCTGCACGCCATGATCGGGCACTGGGGCGGAGTCGGCCGGATCGTGCGCACGTCGACGGAGCTGCACGCGTCCCTGCACGACACGCTGCCCGACATGCTGCCCGACATACTGTTGGTGAACATCGACATGGTCGGGGGACGCGAGGGACTCCGTGCCCTTGCGCTCCGTCACCCGATCAGGATCGTCGCCATGTCCGCGCAGCCGTTGCCGGCGGGCAGCGTCCGATGGGGCTCCGTGATGTGCCTGGAAATGCCGTTCTCCATCGACGATCTCCAAACCGCGCTCACCTCGGCGTGCGGAGAGGGTGTTCCGCGCCTGAACGCACCTGCCCTGAAGGGCTGTCGGGACCAGGGCCGCATCGCCTCCTGATGGTCCTCACGGGTCCGGCGTGGGGTCGGGCCGTTCGTAGAGGTCGACCGGCTCCGCGAACCCTTTCAGGCTGTAGTTTCCCGCAGGTTTGGCCCGGCCCGGCGGCAGCCGTTCGGCGAAGCGCCGGGACATCAGCAGCGGATGGCCGGTTTGGCTGCCCACGGCCTGGATGCGGCTGACGAGGTTCACATCGGGCCCGATCAGCGTGAAGTCCAGCCGCCGGCCCGAACCGATGTTGCCGTAGCTCACCTCGCCGTAATGCAGGGCGATGGTCGCGGCGAGCGGCGGATCGGCCGTGGCGAAGGCGGCGAGCCGCGCACACACCTCCTCGGCCGCGCGCAGCGCCGTCGCGCAGGCCGCCTCCGGCGGGTTGCCGGGGAAGAAGGCCAGGACGGCATCACCCATGAACTTCAGGACCTCGCCCCCGGCGTCGGCCACGACCGGCAGCACCTGGTCGAAATACAGGTCCAGCAACTCCAGCACGCGCGCGCCCGGCAAACGGTTCGACAGGTCCGTGAAGCCGCGCATGTCGCACAGCATCAGCGCCGTGCGCAGCGACTCCACTTGGCCGCGCCGGATGTGGCCGGCTAGGATGCGCCGGGCCGTTCCCGGGCCGACGTAGGTGTCCAGCAGCGTCAACTCCACTTGGCGCAGGGTGCGCAGCTCGCACCCGTTGCGCAATGCCGGCAGGATGCGGTCCAGGGCGGCGCGGTCGCTTGCGGAGAAGCCGCGGGGCCGCACCGTGCCGAAGGCGGCGGCGCTGACCGGTCCGTCGGCGGTGTTGAGCGGCACGATCAGCAGTTCGGCAAGCTCCCGTCCAACGAAGACATCCATCAGGGGCGGGGACGAGTCCGGCAGGGCGTTCGGCCGCACCACCATTGTTTCGCCCGTGTCCATCACCCGTCGCACCGGGCTGCCGAGAAAGCCCGCGGACGCCTCGATCCCGTGCTCCCGGTCGTGGATCTCCACGGGTTCGTTCGGAGCCCAGGCGACCGTGCGCCCCAGAATCTCCGGATGGAGCGTGCGCAGGTGGAGCGTCAGCCGGTCAATGGGCAGGCCGATGGCCCGCAACCGCCGTCCCAGCCCGGCGATGAACGCCGCCTCGTCCATGCTGTGGCAGTCATCGCCCGCCAGCCATTCCACCACATCCACGATCGACGCCGGACGGGACGGAGGAGGGCGCTTGCTCTTGCCGGAAGGCCCAAAAGGCCCGGAGCGGGCGGTCGCTGATCGGTAAACCGTGTGTTTCATGGCATCCCTCCGGATTTTCGCACGCACACCATTGCTCAGTGTGCGCCGCCGGCGCTCAGATGCTCCGGCTTCTTCAACAGCAGGGTTGCGACCAGGGCGACGAGCAGGGCGACGCCCAGCAGGAAAAAGGCATCGCTGAACGCCATGACGAAGGCCTGTTTGCGCACCACCGCGCCGATGGCGACATAGGCGCGGCGCCCTGCATCGATCGGGTCGGTGATGCCGTGCGATTGGAAGTACCGGGTCAGCTGCTCGATACGGGCGACGGTCGCCGGCTCGAACAGCGAGACCGCGTGCGACAGGATGTTGGAGTGGAACTGCTCCCGCTTCGTCAGAAAGGTTTGCAGCAGGGCGATGCCCACCGCACCGCCCAGGTTGCGCATCATGTTGAACAGGCCGGAGGCGGAGCCCGCGTTCTCCGTCTCGATGCCGGCGGTCGCCACCGCCGACAGCGGCGCGAAGACCAGCGCCTGCCCGACGGCGCGGACGATGTTCGGGATCAACAGCTGGTCGGCGGCATAGGAGGCGGTCATGGCGATGTTCATGAAGGCGCTGCCGGCGAACAGCGCGAAGCCGACGGCGATCAGCAGCCGCGCGTCGAACCGCTTCATCAGCCGCGGCACCAGCGGGATCAGCAGAAGCTGCGGCAGCCCGGTCCAGGCCAGCACGCCGCCGATCTGCTCCGCGTTGTAGCCCTGGATGCGCGACAGGTAGACGGGCATCACGAAGACGGACCCGTAGAGCGCCACGCCCAGCATGAAGTTCGCCACGATGCCGAAGCTGAAGTTGCGCCGCACCAGCAGCCGCAGGTTCAGCAGCGGCCGGGCGCTGTGCAGCTCGATCCACAGGAACAGCCCCAGGGACACCGCCGCGACGATGCTCAGCCGCAGGATGAAGGGGGAGCCGAACCAGTCCTCCTTGTTGCCTTCCTCCAGCACCGTCTGCAACGCGCCGAGCCCGACCGCCATCGTGACGATGCCCGGCCAGTCGCCCGTCTTCAGCAGGGCCAGCTTCATGGGCGCGGGGTCCAGCGAGAAGGCCAGCAGGCCGACCATCACGGCGCCGGGGATCAGGTTGACGTAGAAGATGTACTGCCAGCCCCAATTCTCCGTCAGATAGCCGCCGATGGTCGGCCCGATCGCCGGGGCGAAGGTCGCCGACAGGGCGAACAGGGCGAGCCCGACGGACTGCTTGGCCTTGGGCAGGAGCGTGATGATGATGGTGAAGGCCATCGGGATCAGCACGCCGCCGCAGAAGCCCTGGATCGCCCGCAGGACGATCATCTGCTCCAGGTTCGCCGCGAAGGCGCAGAGGACCGAGAACAGCAGGAATAGCACCGCGTTGACCAGCAGGTAGCGGCGGATGGAGAAGATCTGAGCCAGCCAGCCGCTCAGGGGAATCACGATGATCTCGGCCACCAGATAGGCGGTGGAAATCCAGCCGCCTTCGTCGATGCCGGCGCCGATGGCGCCCTGGATGTCGGCGAGCGAGGCGTTGACGATCTGGATGTTCAGCACCGCCATGAACGCGCCCAGCGTCGAGCCGATCACGGCGAGCCAGTTCCGGGTGGATGCGGTGCCGGCGGTATCGGCCGCGGCGGGGGTGGACATGGCTATGGTCCTTGTGATGAGGAGGGTGGGGCGGCCGTCAATTTGCGGACGTTGCCGCGTCCCGTGTCCCGGCCGTGCCGCGGGTGTCGATGGTCGGTTCGACCGACATGCCGGGGCGCAGAAGGCCCGACAGAGGACCCGGATCGAGAAGGATCTTCACGGGAATGCGCTGCACGATCTTGGTGAAGTTGCCGGTCGCGTTGTCCGGCGGCAGCAGGGCGAATTCCAAACCGCTGGCCGGCGACAGGCCGTCCACATGGCCCTTCAGCTCCACGCCGGGAAAGCCGTCGACCGCGATCTCCACCGGCTGCCCGGCGTGGACGTGGGTCAGCTGGGTTTCCTTGAAGTTCGCGACGACGTAGACCGCCTGCAGCGGCACCACGGCCATCAGCTGCGTGCCGGTCTGCACATACTGTCCGACCCGCAACGAGCGGGCGCCCACCGTGCCGGAGATCGGGGCGGCGATGACCGTGTAGGACAGGTTCAGCCGCGCCTGCTCCAAGGCGCCGCGACTGCGGTCGCGTTGCGCTTCGGCCTTGCCGCGTTCGGTGGCCAGCACATTGATCCTGTCCTGCGCGGCGACCAGGGCGGCGCGGTCGCCGCGCAGCTTGGCCTGCGCCTGGCCCAGCGTCGCCTCGGCCTGCTGCGCCCGCTGCGTCGTGCCGTAGCCGGTCTGCATCAGGTCGCTGTAGCGGGCGTTGTCCTTCTGCGCAAAGGCGAGAGCGACCTCGCTCGCCGCCACGTCGGCCTTCTCCTGCTCGATCAGCGACCGCTGCAGCACGATCTGGGCGTCCAGGTTGCTGATCGCCGCCTCCGCCATCTCCAGGTCCGCCTGCGCCTGGTCCAGCGCCACGCGGAAGTCGCGGTCGTCGATGCGGGCCAGCGGCTGGCCGGCGGTGACGCGCTCGTTGTCCTGGACCAGGACCTCGGCGATGTAGCCGGACACCTTCGGGGCGATCACCGTGTGGTCGGCCTTGACGTAGGCGTCGTCGGTGGTTTCCAGATACCGGCCGACGGTCCAGTAGCGGTGCCCGGCGAAGCCCGCGGCCGCAACGCCGCCGAGGAGGACCAGCGCCAGCGCGGCGCGCTTGAGCGCCGGGCGCCTGATTGCCGTGCGTTCGACCGCCGTGCGCGGCGCCTCGGCCGTGCCGCCGTGCCTGCCATCGTGAGTGAGTTCGACCATCGCACCCCGTCCTGTTCTGCGGCAAAGCCGGGGGGCTGAGCCATCCCGGTCCGCACAGTCAGGATGGGGCGGGTGCGGCGAGGTGAGAATTCCGGAAAGTCTGGAAAGTTTATCCAGCCTGGGTGGATAATCGGGCCGGAACGGCGAAGCGGAGGACGCGTGGACCGGCTGACGAGCCTGACGGCCTTTGTGCGGGTGGTGGAGTGCGGCGGCTTTTCCGCGGCGGCGCGGCGCCTGAACCTGTCCGTCACCATGGTCAGCAACCACGTCCAGGCGCTGGAGGACCGGCTGGCGGTCCGCTTGCTGAACCGGACCACGCGGCGGGTCAGCCTGACCGACGCCGGGCGGGCCTACTACGACCGTTGCGTCGGCATCCTTGCGGAGCTTGAGGCCGCCGACGAACTGGCCGTGGCGCTGAACGCGACGCCCCGGGGAACGCTGCGCCTGCACGTCGGCACCCACCTGGCGCGCTTCATCGCGCCGGCGATCAGCGACTTCGTCGCGCGGTACCCGGCGGTGTCCGTGGAGCTGACCATCGGCGAGGCTTCGGTGGACATCGTGGACGAGGGGTTCGATCTGGCGGTGCACCCCTTGCAGCCGCAGAACGCGAGCCTGATCTGCCGGCGGCTGACGCCCTGGCGGCACGTGCTGTGCGCGGCGCCGGCCTATCTGGAGAAGCACGGGGTGCCGCAGAGCCTGGAGGAGCTGGCCCGGCACAATTGCCTGCGCTACAGCCATTACCCGTTCGGCAACGATTGGCGCTTCACAGGGCCGGACAAGACGGATGTGTCCGTGCGGGTGTCCGGCAATCTGGTGACCAACAGCGGGGAGACAATGCGGCTGGTCGCGCTGAGCGGCGAGGGGTTGCTGCTGCTGCCGAGCTTCATCGTGCTGGACGACCTGCGCAGCGGCGCCCTGCGCCAGCTGCTGCCGACCTATCGCCCGCTGGAGTTCGCCATCAACGCCATCTACCCGCACCGTGACCACCTGTCCACCAAGGTGCGGACCTTCATCGACCTGCTGGCCGTGCATTTCGCCCGGCATCGCGAGTGGCTGAACCCGTTCGACAGCGCGTCCGCCGCTTTCGCGCGCGCGGTCGGCGAACCGTCGCCTTCCCAGGATTGACCTGACCGTCGCCGCGGGGCGAAAGCGTGCAGCGGGGTGCGACAATCTGTCCATTCTAAAAGATGCATTTTCGGCGCATGTTCATCCCACGACATCAAACGCCGCACGCCGGCGCTGCGATCGACCGGGCGGTAACGAAGGCCCGGCAAGCAGGCGGCGGACCGCCATCGGCGACCGCACCGGCGTCCGGACACAGGAGATCCAACATGGCGACGTTCATCCTCACCACGCATCACACGCCCCGCGACCTTGGCGACCGTGTCGCGTTGGGCTTCACCAAGGCGTTGCGCCTGCTGGCCGACACCTTCTTCGCCAAGCGCTATGGGCATCGCGCCATCGTGCTGGAAACGGTGGCGGCGGTTCCCGGCATGGTCGGCGCGACGCTGCAGCATCTGCGCTGCCTGCGCCGCATGCAGCACGACCGTGGCTGGATTCACACCCTGCTCGACGAGGCGGAGAACGAGCGCATGCACCTCATGACCTTCGTCGAGGTGGCGAAGCCGAACTGGCTGGAACGCGTCCTGATCCTGCTGACCCAGGGTGCCTTCTACAACGCCTTCTTCCTGCTGTACCTGATCTCGCCGAAGACGGCCCACCGCGTGGTCGGCTATTTCGAAGAGGAAGCGGTCGTCAGCTACACCGGCTATCTCGCCGAAATCGACGCCGGCCGGCACGCGAACCCGCCGGCCCCGCGCCTCGCCATCGACTATTGGAAGCTGCCGGAAACCGCCACGCTGCGCGACGTCGTGCTCGCCGTCCGCAACGACGAGGCCAACCACCGCGACGTGAACCACGGCTTCGCCGACACGCTGGCGGGCCAGCCGTCCGCCGATGCCGACCGCCGGGACGAGCCGCGCAAGGCCGCCTGACCGGAAAAGAGTCACCCTCCTCGGACGGGCTTGCCTTTCCTGCGCCCGAACCATCGCCCGAACCACCGCCTGAACCATCGGCGGAACGCTTCCGACCGATCCCCCACCGCATTTCATAAGGAAAAGACCATGACGCAGCGTCTGGACAATCGTGTGGCCGTCGTCACCGGCGCCAGTTCGGGGATCGGCCGGTCCATCGTCGAACGGTTCCTCGACGAAGGCGCCAAGGTCGCCGTGTTCGCGCGCGACGCCGAGGCCCTGCGGGACCTCGCCGCCCGGGCTCCGGACCGGGTGCTGGCCGTCGCCGGCGACGTGACCGTGCGCGCCGACCTGGAGCGTCTGGTCCGGGAAACGACCGCGCGCTTCGGAGGCGTGGACGTCGTGGTGCCGAACGCCGGCGTCGCCAAGGTCGTGCCCTTCGCCGACAGTAACGAGGACGCCATCCACGACCAGTTCTCGGTCAACGTCGTCGGCGCGCTCCAGACCGCGCGCCTGTTCCTGCCGTCCATCCGCCGCAACGGGTCCATCGTCTTCATCACCACGTTCCTGGTCCAGGTCGGCTTTCCGGGCTTGGCGATCTACAGCGCCAGCAAGGCGGCGATCAGTTCCGCCACGAAAACGCTGGCCGCGGAGCTGGCGCCGCAGGGCATCCGGGTGAACGCCGTGGCCCCCGGTCCGATCGCCACCCCGATCTGGAGCAAGGTCGGCCTTCCCGAGGACGTGCTCGGTCAAGTGGCGGCCAACGTCACCGCCCGCCTGTTCCCGGGCGCCTTCGGCGCTCCGCAGAGCATTGCCGACGCGGCGCTGTTCCTCGCCTCGGACGAGGCAAGGAACATCTACGGGCAGGAGCTGGTGGTCGACGGCGGCTACACCGTCGGCTGAGGGCAAAGTCGCCTGACGCTCCTGCTCGGGGGCGTCAGGCGCGGAGTCACGGGGGTCACCAAGGCGCTTCCCCTGATGCGCGATGCCGCCTCGGCCGTCCCGGGGATCTGGCGCGTGCCGCCCTGTTCCTCGCCAGCGAGGATGGCGGGATGACGCCGCTTTAGTCCTACGAAACCGTCGCAAACCTGGCGGCGCTGGCGGCATCGGGAAACCATCGGAGCAGCGGAACGGCTGCCCTCCCTGTCGCTGCAGGCGCCCCGCTGGAACACGCTGAAGCACGCTCTCAGCCTGTATGGTCAACAATTGAATCGTGGATTGCATCGAGCCAATCAGCCATCGGCGATAGATCGCCATTCACCCGGATTTGCCTCAATCGCGTGGCCCGGTCGCGCGCGATGACGTAGGCCGGGTCGGCGGTGCAAATCAGATTCAGCTCGCGGGCGGCGGCGGCGCTTACTTCGATGGTGACATCGCCCCGCTCGTCCTTGTCCACGCCGACGTCGAATGACGGTGCGCCATTTACGATGGCGAAGCGAATGCCTTGAATGCGCCCGTTCGGCAGTGTCACGCCGTCGCTGTAGCGCTCCACGAGCGACCAATTCAGATCCGGTGCAAAGCCGGCCCGGGATGCGGCGGCGCACATCAGCGTGCCCACCATCTCGAACCACGCCGTTGTACCCTGAGGGAGCTTCGCCGCGGCACTCACGGCTGTTTTCCCTGCGCTACCGTGAGCACGATCTTGCCACGAATGTGGCCAGCGGCGGCGCGCTCGTGGGCCTTCCCAGCCTCGGCGAGGGCAAAGCGGCTGTCGATGGCAACGCGGATCGTGCCGCTGTCCAGAAGGGGCGCAATTTCCGCAAGCTGAGCGCCGTTCGAGCGAACCTGAGTCGTGGACACGGTGACGCCGAACCTGTCCGCCTCGCCCCTGCCATCAAAGCCGAGCGGGAAAATAGGGAACAGAGCGCCGCCCCGCTTCAGTGTCGGCAGGAAGCGTCCGGTCCTTGGGCCGCCGACCGCGTCGACCACAAGGTCGAGACCGCGAACGACATCCTCGGCAGCGATCTTGCCATAGTCAATGACCTCATCGGCGCCGAGGTCGTGCAGAAAGGCCTTATTGCTTCCGGACGCGACCGCGATGACGCGCGCGCCCCGCCACTTCGCCAGCTGCACCAGAAAATGGCCGACCCCGCCCGCCGCGCCGTTGACGAGAACTGTCTTTCCCGCAAGCGGCACCGGTTCATGCTGGCGTGGCTGCAGCGGGTTCTGCTCGTTGTGCCCGAGGTCGATCAGAAACTGCCACGCGGTCAGGAGAGACATCGGCGCCGCGGCCGCGTGCACATGGTCGATGCCGGCCGGCTTTAGGGCAAGTTCCGTCGCCGGGACGGCAACGTATTCCGCATAGGCGCTGCTTTCGCCGGCCAGACCGACGGGGAAGCGCACCATCGCATAGACTTCGTCCCCGGCGGCGAAGCCCTGCACGTCGTCGGCGACCGCGTCGACGACGCCCGAGATGTCGGTTCCCGGGATGATCGGGAACGAGACCTTCGGCCGCCATTCGGGCGGGAGCATTTTATAGCCCTCGCGCAGATACCAGTCGGGCGGATTGAGGCCGACGGCATGAACCCGGACGAGCACCTCGCCCGCCTTGAGCTCCGGCCTTGGAGCATCCTCATAGACCAGCACGTCGGGGCCACCGAACGCGTGCAGGCGAATCGCTTTCATCACATCGCTCATAAAATCCTCCATCGAGCGTATCAACTGAGCGACAAGATGCGTGTGCGGCACGAGGTTGATAATGGCGGTGTAATTCGCTTTACTTGTGCCATGAAGGAACAAATTGTACTCGAAAGGCTGACCGGGCTGATCGCATTCGCGCGCGCCGGATCGCTGGGCAGCTTCACCGCTGCCGCCCGCGCGCTCGCCATTTCGCCTTCGGCGGTCAGCAAGAGCGTGCAACGCCTCGAACAGCAACTGGGCGTTTCCCTCTTCACCCGGACCACCCGCTCCCTGACGCTGACGCCCGAAGGCCGCGAGTTGCATGAGCGCGCCGTAAGGCTATTGCGCGATGCGGAGGAGATCGAACAGGCCGCGAAAGCCGTTCGGGCCGAGCCAACCGGCACCTTGCGGATTGCGGCGTCCCTGCCGATCGGGCTCCACCTGATCGCGCCCGCCTTGCCCGCATTCTGTGAACGCCATCCGAAGGTGACGATCGACCTTCGGCTCGACGACCGACTGGTCGACATTGTCGAACAAGGGATCGATATCGCAGTCCGCATCGGCAAACTCGCGGACACAGGTCTTTTGGCCCGTCGGCTGGCCCCGTTGCGGCTCTGCGCTTTCGCATCGCCCGCCTATCTGGCTGCGCGTGGTACGCCGGCACACCCGGACGAACTGGCAGCGCACAATACCGTCAATCTAAGGTATCAGAGCAGCGGGCAAACCTTTCGCTGGCCGTTTCGGATCGGCGAGCGCGAGATCGAGATCGAGCCCGCGTCAAGCATCATCGTCGATGCCAGCGAAGCCGTGATAGCAACGCTCGTTGCGGGTGGCGGCATCGGCATCAGCGCTTCCTTTATTGCCGCCCCCTATGTTGCCCGCGGTGAGTTGGTCCCGGTACTCGGCAACTTTGCCGTGGAACGGGAGACCATCAACGCGCTGTGGCCGTCCAGCCGGCGCACCAACCCCGCCGTACGGGCTTTTCTGGAGCATCTGCGCGCGGCCGGGGCCGACGATGGACGAGCAGGAGCGGATCAAGGCGCTGGAGTGTGAGAACCGCGAGGTGCGCCAAGCGAACGAAAGTGCTGACCGAGGACATCGCCATGGCGGCGTGACCCAAACGAACCGGTCTTCGGGAAACCCGGCGCGGTTCAAGCCGGAGCGCACATTCCTTTCCGGAGTCCTCATAAACGACATTCTCAGCCCCAAGCTGGTCTCCGACCTGCGCGAGGGAACCACTTTTCGGGTCGTCAACTGTTTGCTGTGTGGCCCGATTTCCGCGCCGCCTGTCCGGTTGCAACCGTGTGGTTGAGCCGGCGCGTTGCGCAGAACCGTTCGGCCACCCTGAACCGGAGGTTCCCATGCGCAGCATATTCAATGTTCCCATGCCCAAAACTCCGTTGCTTCCAGCGTTTGTCGGCCTGGCCTTGGCGGTCGGCGGGTGCGGCAGCACCGACACGTCACGGACGGCCACGGGCGCAGGCGGCGGCGCCGTTGCCGGAGCGGTCGTCGGCGGTCCGGTCGGCGCGGTTGTCGGCGGGGTCGCCGGAGCTGCCGGGGGATCGACTCTGGATGAAGGGTTGGGCACCAAGGCCGACCGTTTGACCGATCAAGGGGCTTCAAGAGTCACGGACGCGGCGTCGAGCCCATCCGCCAGCCAATCGGGCAGCCGCTCCGCGGTATCGACCCAGGCGCCCAGCCCGGAGCGGGTTCGCGAGGTCCAACAGGCGCTGAACGATCGAAATGATGGGGATGACATCGCGGTCGATGGCCTGTGGGGCCCGAACACCCGGCAAGCCCTGCGGCGGTTCCAACAGAGCAACGGCCTGAACGCGACCGGCCGTTTGGATTCCCAGACCACGGCCGCTCTCAACCTGAACGGAAGCCCCGGCAACAACGGTCAGGCGGGCAGCAGCGAGCAACCGAGCGTAAACCCGTCCGGCACCAGCGGCAGCACTGGAACCCAGCCTCAGTAAGTCAAAGACGGAGGAGCGATGCCCGGGGCAATCCCACTATCTCTAGACGTTATTGCTCGTAAACGGCGGCGCTACAGGCTTTGATGCCTGAGCGCCGCAAGTTTACACGATAACGTACGCTTTCGCTGATCTCCAACGTCGCGCCGGACGGTGGACCTGCCCGACATCCCGGCGGATGGGTTGGATTGAGGTCCAAAGAGGTCGCAACCGGACCAGTCCGCTCAATCATCCCATGTCGGCAGGGCGCCGAGCTGGGCGCTGGATAGGCCGGTGATGAGGTTTCGGCCATCAGCGCGCAGTTGATCCAGGCCGACGATGACATCCTTGTCGCCGATGCCCACGCTGCGTTCCAGGTCCACGACCAGAGCGACCGGCTGCCCAGCGGAGTTCATCAAGACCTCTTCGACTTCACCGAACTTGGTGTCGCCAGCCCCGAGAATATTCATATCGTCCAGCTGGCCGACGGTGAGGTTGAGGCCGGGGACCATGACGTTGTCGTCGTTGACCTCCCGGTACTCGTTGGCCGCACCGGGAACGGCGGCGCTTTGCTGCGCAAGCCCTGAACCGGCTGCCCCCAGAATGAGAGCGGCTGTCGCTATGGAAAGGATGCTCTTCATCGCGGTACCCATGCGCTGTTTGCCATCCAACAACAGGAGCGTGCAGGGCCTGTTCCGGGCGGCTTGCGTTCCGTCATGCGGCCGGCGCATGAAGAGTTCCATGATCGGCCGCCCGTGCCGTTTTCAGGTCAGGCGACCCGACGCCACTCGCCATCCAGAACCGGCGGGGAAGATGGGTGGTTATGGCCGAAATGCTCGGGGCCGAAATGCTCGTGGTCGAAACGCTCGGGGCCGAGATGCTCGGCCAAAATCGCCATGTTCTTCCGGTTGGCCTTCCAAAAGACGTCGGCCATGTTGCCGACGACCGGGACGGCGCTGATGGCGCTGTCCAGCGCGACGTTGCCGATCATGCGCGCGAGCGTTCGACGGGGAACGCCAAGGCGCCACGCTTCGTGGACCAGATATCCCGAAACGGCGGTGGTCACGAGATTGCCGACGCCGGGCACGAGCCCGAGCACCGCGTCGGCGCCAAGAGTGATGGACGTGCCGGGAATGCGCACAGCGCTGTCCATCACGCTGGCAAGCCACTGAAGCCGCGCCCATGCATTCTGACGCGCCCTCCCGGCGTCGGCGGTGTGCCGGGTGGCAAAGGCGGAGAAAAAAGACGTGGTGGTCACGTGAACCCTCCAGATGTGGGGCGGAACGCCGCCCGCGCAGGTGAAGGGCTCCGACATCGCGATCCGTAGCCGGTGAATCGCCAGAGGGGCCCGGAGCCATCACCGCACAGATGGTCCGGACTCGCCGCCGCTGCAAGACCTCCGTCATAGGACGTCCGACAAGGGAGCGATGAACCCCTGCGCAGCGGGGCTATCAGCTTCGCTCACGCCCCGTCGGCGCGGTGCGATGGGGCAGGGTGGCCGGAGCCTTGCTTCCGGTCGGCCTCCTCCGGGAGGGCCGTGCCGGGAACAGGTTTCTTCCGCATCACCAGCCACATGACGCTCACGATGGCGACCGCATAGAGGATGGCGGCGAGGGCGATCTTGTACTGCCCGGCTCCCGCGGCCATGCCGATGGCGCTGGTCATCCACAGGCTCGCGGCTGTGGTCAGGCCGCGCACGCTGCCCCGCGCGACAAAGATCACGCCGGCGCACAGGAAGCCGATGGCTTGCGCCAGCCCTTGGATGGCCCGCGTTGGATCGGGATCGCTTTCTCCCCGCACGGAGAGTTCTTCGAACAACTCGAGCGCGAACAGCATCGTAACAGCCGAACTGAGGGCCACCAACATGTGCGTTCGAACGCCCGCCGAGATGCCCCGGACTTCGCGGTCCAAGCCGAGCAGCAGTCCGAAAAGGGAGGCGAGGCCGAACCGCAGCAGGATTTCTTCAAACGATATGATCGTCTCTCCCAGCCACAAAGCCACAGCGTTTCTCCTCCAGAAAATCGGCCGCTCCGACACGGCCCGTCCGTCTTGCGTCAACCTCCGGAAGGGCGACAACAGGTGCCCGGCACCGGCCGTTCCTTGGGAAAACCCGGAGTTCGGTCGTCGTGGGCCGCAACGGCTCTCTCGGGAAACCGCCTGAAACGGTGGCGGTGCCGCCTTCGTCCGGATCCCTGGGCGATGCCTGTCCAGAGGTGCAGGGTGAAGGGCATTTTTACGCTGCGTTAACCATACCGTCCCAGAAATGCCCCTCCCTGACGCGGCCGATGACCGCTCAGTTTCCTGCAACCGCAGCGAGGACCGGATCAGTGAACGTTCACTCTCTTCCCAGCGATTCGTCGGTCAATCACAGCACGGCGCGCATGGCCGAGGTCATTGCCCGGGTGGCTCTGGTCGAAGCGGATGATGGCCACCGTGAATCGTTGGGCCGCAGCTTGGCGGAAGAGGGGTATGATGTGCGGTCGTTCGACCGTGGCGAGGCCGCGCTGGAGTACCTGACGCGAGGTGGCGAGGCCGATCTCCTTCTGCTCGACTGGAACGCGCCCGGCATGGCGGCCGCCACGCTCCTGCGGCAGGTGAACTCTTGCGGGATCGGCGCCCCGGTCATTTGCCTGGCCGAAGAGGCTGAAGACCGCGACGAAGAGATCGCACTGGCGCACGGCGCTCTCGATTACATCGGCAAGTCGCGCCGGCTGCCGATCCTCCTGAAGCGGATGGCGCTGGTCCTCGATGGCACCAAGGGCAGCCCCAGCGACGCCTCAGAGCCGGTTGAGAGCGAGGCGCAGGTTCAAATCCATGGAGACCTGGAACTGCGCGTGGCCCAGGGGCGTGCCTTCTGGAAGGGAACCCGCGTCGATCTTACGTTGACCGAGTTCAACATGGTCGCCCTGCTGGTCAACCGACTGGAGAGCGACGTGTCCTACCGTGAAATCTACGACCTCGTGCACGGGCAAGGTTTCATGGCCGGGTACGGCAGCAACGGCTATCGGGCGAACGTGCGCGCCTTCATCAAGCGCATCCGGGCGAAGTTCCGCGCGGTCGATGCTGAATTCGACGGCATCTCCAATTACCCCGGCTTCGGCTATCGCTGGAACAGCACTCCGATTGCCGTGGCCGGTGACGGCGACGACGAAGCGGTGCCCGCCGCCGCCTGACAGGACGGGAAAACCGCGCGTCGGGTCGGTTGCCTTGACCGGGCCTCGTCACCGTCTCAGCGTCGCGAAGATCGGCATGGCGACGTGGTGGACCAGCGGGATCAGCATTGCGCCGAGGATGAGGCCAACCACGCCGGCCACCGCCGCGGCGACCAGCCACTCCACCACCGCGGCGCCCGCCGGCATGGCATGGCCGACCGCCGCGGCGGCCTCCTCAACCGCGTGGCCGATCTCCGCCAGCCCGTAGCCCTCGAGCCCATGGATGATGATGCCGCCGCCGACCCAGAGCATCGCGGCGGTGCCGACGAGGCTGAGCAGCTTCAGGAACACGGGCATACCGTAGACAAGACCGCGGCCCAGCCCCTGCGTCAGCGGACGCAGCGCCCGATCCGCCCCGCTCGGCGCACCGGCGGCCAACCGCCGCAGTCCGAGGAGGCTGGAGACGGGCCGGTCGTTCTGCGCCAGGGAAATGCCGGCGTCGTCAGCTTTCACGATCAGGGCCACCGCGCCGTAGACCACAACGGTGATGCCGGCCCCGACAATGCCCAGGATCAGCGCCTGCGTCCAGAAGGAGGAGGTCTCCGCGGCGACCGTGGACAGGGTGATCGCCATGATTTCGGCGGACAGGATCAGGTCTGTCTTGATCGCACTGCTCACCTTCGCGTCTTCGAACTGCTGGCTCGTCTGCTGGGCGGGCGCGGCCTCGCCACCAGGACTATGATGGGCCGCGTGCGGCCAGACGGCCTCGTAGACCTTTTCCGCCCCTTCGTAGCAGAGGAAGGCACCGCCCAGCATCAACAGCGGCGTGATGGCCCAGGGTGCCACGAGGCTCAGAATCAAAGCCGCTGGCAACAGCAGCACCAGCTTGTTCTTCAAGGAACCCAGGGCGATCTTGCCGATGATCGGCAACTCCCGATCCGCGGTGAAGCCGACGACGTAGCGCGGCGTGACCGCAGCGTCATCGACCACCACCCCGGCGGCTTTGGCTCCCGCCCGCGCGGCCTGCCCGGCGGCATCGTCCAGAGAAGCGGCGGCGACTTTCGTCAAGCCAACCACGTCGTCAAGCAGTGCGATCAGTCCTGTGCTCAAGGAAGTGGCTCCTCATCGTCCATGCACCACTCCAACAAACACGGAGCCGCGACGTTGTTGCGCCGATGGACCTTGTTGCAGCCAAGTGAACGCGGCCGCCCTGAGCTTGCGCGCCCTGTTCCGGCTGCCGCTGCGCCAGGACGCGGTCACCGGTTGCGACGAAACCGGGGAGCGGCTGACCAACCTGGATCAGGGCACGCGCATCGTCGCCAACCGATCAACCTCGTGAGCACTTACGCGGCCGGTTCCGCAGCGACTCCCGTTCGCGAGACGACTTGCTATAGTCGCTGGTTTGCGTCACCAGAGACGATTGCATGGCACGCGGGGGCATTGCGCTGTGAAAGCTGACGACTTGGATCGGACCATGGATTTCCGGTCGCTTTATCGCCACGGCATGGCGCGGGTTGCCGCCTGCACCACCACATGCACGCTGGCCGTTCCGATGGCGAACGCGAACGCCGTTCTGGACAGCGTCCGGGTCTGCCACGACCGGGCGGTCGCCCTTGCGCTGTTTCCCGAACTGGCGCTGTCCGGCTATGCCATCGACGACCTGTTCCTGCAGGATTGTCTGCTGGACGCCGTGGAAGACGCCATCGACCACCTCGTCGAGCGGTCGCGCGAGCTGATGCCGCTGATCCTGGTCGGCGCACCCCTGCGCTACGCCGGGCGCATCTACAACACGGCGGTCGCCGTGCATCGTGGCCGACTGCTGGGCGTGGTGCCGAAGGTGCACCTTCCCAACTACCGCGAGTTCTATGAACGCCGCCACTTCGCGTCCGGCGCGGGCACCGAAGGGGGAGAAATCCGGGTCGGCGCGCACAGGGCGCCCTTTGGTCCCGACCTGATCTTCGCGGCCGAGGATCTGGAGGGCTTCGTCGTCCACGCCGAGATCTGCGAGGATCTCTGGGTTGCCATGCCGCCAAGTTCCGAAGCCGCGCTGGCCCGCGCCACGGTGCTGGCGAATCTATCGGCCAGCAACATCACCATCGGCAAGGCGGAGACCCGCCGGCTGCTGTGCAAGTCCCAATCCGCCCGCTGTATGGCGGCCTATCTCTACGCGTCGGCCGGAGCGGGGGAGTCCACCACCGATCTCGCCTGGGACGGTCAGGCGTCGATCTTCGAAAACGGCGAGACGCTGGCCGAAACGGACCGCTTTCCCCAGGGCGCGCAGATGGCCGTCGCGGATCTCGACCTCGACCTGCTGCGCCAGGAGCGGCTGCGCATGGGCAGCTTCGACGACAACCGGCGCCTGCACGACGCGACCACGGGCCGGTTCCGCCGGGTTCCCTTCCGCGTCGCCCCGCCGGCGGGCGATGTGGGGCTGCAACGCAACGTCGCGCGTTTCCCCTTCGTCCCCGCCGTGAAGGAGCGCTTGGAACTCGACTGCTACGAGGCCTACAACATCCAGGTCTCCGGGCTGGTCCAGCGCCTGCGGGCAACGGGCATCGAACGCGTGGTGATCGGCGTGTCGGGCGGATTGGACTCGACCCATGCCCTGATCGTCGCCGCGCGTGCCATGGACCTTCTCAGCCGGCCGCGCACCGACATCCTCGCCTACACGTTGCCGGGATTCGGCACCAGCGAGAAGACGAAGGGCAACGCCCTGCGCCTGATGCGCTCGCTCGGCGTGTCGCACCATGAACTCGACATCCGCCCGGCCGCCAACCAGATGCTCAAGGATCTGGGCCACCCCTACGCCCGCGGCGAGGCGGTCTACGACATCACCTTCGAGAATGTCCAGGCGGGCCTGCGCACCGACTACCTGTTCCGCCTCGCCAACCAGCAGGGCGGGATCGTGCTGGGAACCGGCGACCTGTCGGAGTTGGCGCTGGGCTGGTGCACCTACGGCGTCGGCGACCAGATGTCCCATTACAACGTCAATTCCGGCGTGCCGAAGTCGCTGATCCAGCATCTGATCCGCTGGGTGATCGGCTCGCGCCAGTTCCAGGACGACGTCCTGGACACGCTGGACGCCATCCTGAAGACGGAGATCTCCCCCGAACTGGTTCCGGCGGACAGCGAACAGGCGCTGCAAAGCTCCGAGTCCGTCGTCGGGCCCTACGACCTCCAGGACTTCACGCTTTTCTACACGCTTCGCTATGGCCTCCGTCCGTCGAAGATCGCCTTTCTCGCCCTGCACGCCTGGTCGGACGCCGAGCGTGGGGACTGGCCAGCGGGATACCCGGTGGAGAAGCGCCGCGCCTATGACTTGGCGGAGATCCGCGGATGGATGCGTGTCTTCATCCGGCGTTTCTTCGGCTTCAGCCAGTTCAAGCGGTCCGCCATGCCCAACGGGCCGAAGGTGACGGCGGGCGGCTCGCTGTCGCCGCGCGGCGACTGGCGCGCGCCGTCGGACGGCAACGCCCGCATCTGGCTGGAGGAGTTGGAGCGCGAGGTTCCCGAGGCGTAAAGCGCCTACCGCGCGCGGTCGGTCCGTTCGTTCATCACCAGCCGCCCCGCCGGCCAGGAACGGACGAGACCGCTCGCGCGCAGGTCCGGCAGCGCGCGGGCGACCGTCTCGGGCGACAGACCGGTCGTCTCGACCAGGTCCTGCCCCGACTTCGGTCCTTTGTCCAAAGCGCTCAGCACGACCGCCGTGGGTGTGCCTGCGCGGGTGAGCGCCTCGGCAGGATGGGGACGGCGGGACCGTCGCCCGGCGTTGACGAGGACGCCGATGGCGCGCAGTTGCCCCAGCCGGTGCATCGCGTCGGGGCCCAGGCCGTGGCGTAAGGCCAGCGCCGTGTGGCAGCGGGCGGTTTCGCGGGCGATGGCGGCGAGGCCGTCGGCACGATCCTGAACGATGCAGCCCAGGGCTTCCTCCGCCAGGGTTTCCAGGTCCGCGTCGGCGTCCGACCACCGGCCGCCGTCGATGGCGTCCAGCAGTCCGTCGGCCAGCGCACGGATGGCCGCGTCACTCGCGGAGCCGTCAGCGAAATCACTCATGGGCAGGACCTCGCCGTTTGCAGCTCGGGCCAGCGCTGGGGCTCCCAGCGCGCGAGGACGTAGCCCGGATCCGGCGCCTCGATGTCGAGCGACAGGCGCCGGATGCGGGACGGCTGCCCCGGATCCGCGCGCGGCTGGAACAGCAGGGCCACGCCGCAGTCGGTGATGCGCTTGTCCTCCTCTCCTTCGGTCCGGCAGAAGCGGTTGAAGCGGTGCGACATCGCCATGCTGTTGACCACCACCACGCGGCAGGACCCGGCGCGGGAGGATTCCTCTCCCGCATGGGCCTGCCACCGCTCTCCCGTAAGGCCGGCGTCGAACACGGGCGTCACGATCCAGTCCAGCATCATCGCGCGGCACAACCAGGCTGAGGGCTGGTCACGGTCGAGATCCTCGCAGATCATCACCGCCAGCCGTCCCATGTTGGGCAGTTCGACGATGGTGACCCGCTCGCCCGGCGCGATGAATTCCTTCACTCCGTCCAGCAGCCGCCCATCCTGGTCCCGCACGTCGTAGGAGCGGCACTGGTCGGCATCGAGGTCCCAGCAATGCAGCTTGGTCTGGGAGAATATCTCGGCGCCGGTGCGGTCGAGCAGGACCGCACGGCTGCGCGGCTTGCCTCCCGGCGCGCCGTCCTGCCGGACACCGACGAGGACATAGCGGATCGGGCCATCCACCGCGTGCCGGCGCACGGCGGCCTTGATGGCGTCGAGCGTGGCGGCATCGGCGGCAAACTCGGGGAACAGAATGAAATTCGCCCCCTCGGCGGCCAAGCCGTCGATGGCCGCCGCCGCGCGAGGGCCCAGATCGCGAGGGATGGCGGTGTACCAATCCGCGCCGTCCCGGCGAAGCGGCTGGAGGACGATGTCGTCCTCGGCCAGCGCCAACGGGACGACACCGACCGTGGGCGTCCAATCGGGATCACCGGGGAACTGATCCGCCACCTCGACGATCCGGCGATACGCCACGGCGATGGTCCGCTCCCGCTCCTGATCGTGGGGGTGCTCCGCCGGAAGGGTGGGCGGCAGCAGCAGCAGGGTTTGGAACAGGTCCGCCACGTCGAATGACCGCAGCGGCATGGTTTCCCGGATGTTCGTCGACCGGCCGAACAGGCCCGGCCGCAGGATCACCTGCCCATCCGCGGCGTCGCTGTTGAAGCGCCCATGGCGGTTGAACCAGTGTCGTGCGCGCGTGTGCCCGGCGGACGATGCGGCTTGCGACGCGGGCGACGCCGCGAACGGCGCGTACCACCCGTCGATGGCCTGGGCCGCCAGCACATGCCGTTCGAGCGGGGTCAGCTCGTCGGATGAAGAGACCCAATCCCGAAGCGCCTCGGCTCCATCATCGCCGTCCCTTTCGCAGCCGTCCAGAAGCGCGGCCAGACGGCGTGACGCGCCGTGCGCCTGCTCCGGCGCCGCTTCCAGGCGTTTTGCTGCACGCTCCGTTTCCGCCGGGGACTGGTCCAGGCGATGTCGAAGGGCAATGAACAGATCGGCCAAGTGCATGTCGGAAACCGAAGCGAGGGGATCGGAACAGCCGGTGACGGCGTCCGACATGAACAGCACGGCAGCGGCTTGGTTTCGGAGGCGTTGTCGTGATCGATGACAGGACGATCAGGCCGCGCGTTGGTCGCGCACCGCCGACGCGGCGCGGAGAATGGCGCGCTCCGCCCTGCCCATCAAGCGGGTCATGAAACATTGAACACAGCAGAACCCAGATCTTTTTTGATCAAGGATTATGGAATAACCTTGAATAAGATGGCGCCGTAGTGCCTTCTGCTCAAGGTTTTGAGAAAGCCCTATGCGACGCGAGGATTTGCACCACCACGTCAGAGAGCGCTTGGTCCGCCTGCCTAAGCCGCACCAAGCGCACCACGGCGTTGTCCCTTTGCCCCCGCCCGAGGACGCCGTGATGCTGGCGCCGGTGCTGGCGCGCAGCGAGGCGGCGAACCGCGCTCTGGCCAGGGTGGACACCCTCGCCGCCGAGTTCAACGACCCGTACCTGTTCAGCCGCGTGCTGACCCGACGTGAGGCGGTGTCCTCCAGCGGCATCGAGGGAACGCACTCAACTCTGGACGAACTCCTGTCCGTCGAAGAGACCGAGGACGCCGAAGCGACCGAGGCCGCCATCCAGGTCAAGGACTACGCCCTCGCGCTTGACGCTTTCCTGCCGCTTGCCCGGGAACAAGGCCCAGCGGTGTTCACCGTCGATCTGCTGCGGGAACTGCACCGCGCTGTCATGCGCGGCGACGCGGCTTATCGGGATGAGCCTGGAGATCTCCGGCAGATTGTCGCGTGGATCGGCGGGGGTGGAGACATCGCCTATTCGACGTACAACCCGCCTCCACCCGCCTTGGTGCCCGAGTGCCTGGCGCAAACCGTCGAGTACCTGCGGTGCCGGGGAATGCAGACGCAGACGCAAGGGCTGCTGACCCGCATGGCGATCGGGCACGCTCACTTCGAGGCGGTGCATCCATTCCGCGACGGTAACGGCCGTGTCGGGCGCCTGCTCCTGCCGTTGATGATGGCGGCTGATGGGCACGTTCCGCTTTACCTGTCCCCTTACATCGAGGCGCACAAAGCCGGCTACTACGCTGCGCTGAAGGAGGCGCAGCAGCGCCTCGAGTGGCACGCCGTTGTCGGCTACCTCGCCGACGCCGTCCTGGGGACCGTCGATGAACTCATGATCACGCGCGCCGCCCTAGCGGAACTTCGCAGGGTCTGGCTCGGTCGCCGGCGCTTCCGATCCGCATCGGCCGCCCTGCGAGCGCTTGATGTGTTGCCGCACTACCCGGTCATCACCGTCAAGCGCCTGGCGACCATATTGGGTGTCACGTTCGAAGCGGCCTCCACCGCGGTTGACCAGCTGGTTGCCTCCGGGATCCTTGAGGAGCGCACGGGACACCGCCGCAACCGCCACTTCGCTGCGGTCGAGGCCCTTCGGATCATCAACCGCCCCTTCGGCGCCGAACCGGCTCTGCCCGGCGGCCTGATCGGGGACGATCAGGCCGATGCGCGCTGAGAATTCCCACCATTGCACCTGCGCCAATCCATCGAACGGATCTCCGCCGTGCACCGCTTCCCGTTTGGAGCGGCGGCCTTACTTGGTTTTGCGCCGCTCCTCGGTGTGATTGCCGCACCTGCCCTACGGCGTCTTGCGGCGTGAACCGTCAGCCCACGCCCCGCGGCTTGGCCAGATGCTCCACAAGGAAGTCGACGAAGGCGATGGCCTTCTGGGGCATGTAATTGGAGTCGGGGGCGGTGGCGATCAGGTAATTCGGGTCAGGAGCATAGGCGTCGAGGACCGTAACCAGGTCGCCCGACGCGAGAAACGGTTCGATGACGCGGCGGCCGAGCTGCGCGATCCCCAAGCCCTGGCGCGTAGCCTCGATCATGACCAGAACGTTGTCGGACTGCATCATGGGGAGGACGCGGATCACGCCCGCGACGCCCTTCTCGCGGTAGCTCCAGTTGGCGAAAGGCACGGGCGTGCTGGAGCAGATGCAGTCATGGTTCTGCAGGTCCAGGGGAACCTGCGGCGTGCCATGCTCTTCCAGATACCGGGGCGAGGCGCAGAACACGCGCTCGTTCTCAAGGATCATCCGGTCGCCGTTCTTGATGTCCACCTTGCCCTGGAAGCGGATCGCGAGGTCGATCCCTTCGGAAATCAGGTTGGCCGCCTGGGCGGAAAGCTGCAACGAGACGTTCAGGCCGGGATAGCGCCGGATGAAGATGGGCAGGATCGGCGCGATGCTCTGCATCCCGAAATAGACTGGTGCTGCGATGCGCAGATCGCCGGACAACACCGCGTTTGCGCCCCATAGCTCCTGCTCGGCGGCGTCGATGCGGTGGATGATCTCGATGCAGTGCCGGTAGAGCCGCTCCGCCGCCTCCGTCGGGGAGACGATCCGGGTCGTGCGGTTGAACAGCTTCACCTGCGCCAGGGACTCCAGGGTGGTGAGCCGATGGCTGACCACGGAGGGCGCGGTGTTCAGCCGTGACGCGGCCTTGGAGATGCTGCGGGTCTCCATGATGGCGACGAAGACCTCGATCGAGCTGAAGTCGGCCAGGACCGGGAGCCGGATGTTCCCGTCCTTGTCCTTGCGGCGGCGTCCCCGCATGCGTGCCCCCTGCGATTTTTCGTCAACCAAGAAAAATACATTCTTTTTTGTAGCGCTAAACGAATGCGGGTGGACCTGTCAATCTGTGCTCCGAACGGAGGAACACCATGAAGATCGCATTCCTGGGGGGCGCCTTCACCGGGCGGATGGGGCTCGTCGAGACCGGCGGGGAGGGCGGGGGAACGGTTGCCGTCCTGCCCGAAGGCGTCGGGCTGGCCGACCTGTCCGGGGCGCCGCCCGCGCCCGTCACCACGTTGCCGTTGGGCGAGGCCGTTCTCGAAGCGCCGGTCCTTCCGGACGCCCGCATCATCTGCGTCGGCCTGAACTTCCGCAGCCACGCGGAAGAGCTGGGGATGGCCATTCCCGAGCGTCCCTCGGTTTTCCCGCGCTACTCCTCGTCGCTGGTGGGGCCGGGCCGGGACGTCATCCTGCCCGCCGCCAGCGTCCAGCTCGACTACGAAATCGAACTCGCGGCGGTGATCGGGCGGCACGGGCGGCACATCCCGGCAGCCGAGGCGGCAGGCCATGTGCTGGGCTACACCTGCATGGCCGAGAACAGCGTGCGCGACTGGCAGACGCACAGCCGGCAAGTCCTTCCGGGCAAGAACTTCGATGGGTCCGGCGCGATCGGCCCTTGGATCGTCACCCCCGACGAGATGCCGCCGACCGCCGATCTCCGCTTCGAGACCCTGGTCAACGGCGAGGGCCGGCAGCGGGGCGTCGGCACCGACATGATCTTTTCCGTCGAGGACTGCATCGCCTACCTCAGCACCTTCATGGCGCTGCGGCCGGGCGATGTGATCGCCCTTGGAACGCCGCCCGGCGTCGCCTTCGGCAAACCCGATCCCCAATGGCTGAAGGATGGCGATGCCGTCGAGATGCGGATCTCGGGCATCGGCAGCCTGTGCAACACCGTCCGGGCGGAACAGCGCGGCGAGAAGAGGTAAGGACCATGACAGAACAACCGATCTGGCTGACCGAGGCCGAGGTGGCGGCGCTCGTTCCGCTCAACGCCGGAATCGAGGCGCTGCGTTACCAGTTGCCGCGGGAGTTCGGCCAGGGCGCGCGCAACCTCAACAAGGTGCTCGCCACCTGGGAGCCGCGCTCCTCCATGCACAATCTCGGCTCGATCGACCCCGAACAGGGCGTCGGCGGCATCAAGTCCTGGATCAACACCCCGGCCGGCGCGCGCGCGGTCTATGTCCTGTTCGACACCCGGGCCGGAGCCGTCCTGGCGATCATGGACGCCGCGACGCTGGGCGCGCTGCGCACGGCGGGGATTTCCGGCCTGGCCACCGCCATCATGGCCGCGCCGGACGCCGACAGCCTGTCGATCATAGGAACCGGGCGTCAGGCCTTTGCCCAGGTCGCGGCGGTGTCCACGGTCCGCCCCCTGCGCCGCATCCACGTCTACAGCCCGACCGAGGCGAACAAGCTGGCCTTCTGCGAGAAGCTGCGTCAGGCCTTCGAGGCGGAGATCGTGGCGGAGCCGGACCTGCCGGCGGCGGTCGGCGCCGCGCCGATCCTGACCGTGGTCACCCGGGCCCGGGAGCCCTTCATCACCGGCGCGATGCTGCGCGCGGGCACCCACGTGAACGCCGTGGGGGCCATCCTGCCGGCCAATGCCGAACTGATGCCCGACGTGTTCGACCGGATCGATGGGATCGTGGTCGACAACGTTCCGAACGCCCGCATCGCCTCGGCCGAACTGAAGCGGCTCTACGGCGACGACGAGGCGGCCTGGGCGGCGCTTCCCACGATTGGGCAGCTGATCGGCGGGCAGATGATGGGCGGGGACGGGTTCGTCCGGAATCCGGGGCGGATCACCTGCTTCAAGGCCATGGGCATGGGCCTGTCCGACCTGGCCATCGCTGTGGCGGCGCATCGTGCGGCGCGCAAACGCGGCCTGGGCCGGCCGTTGGGCGAGGCCGAGGCCGGGAGCATGACGTGGACGGCGATGCCCGTCGCCGCCCCCCGTATCGCGCAGGGTCTTGCGCAGGGGATGGCGTGATGTGGGAGCAGGAGCAACTGGCGCTGCAGTGCTGCGAGCGGATGTCGCGCCGCTTCTACTGGCTGCTGGACCGCCACGAGACGGACCAGATCCTCGGGATGGTGCATGAGGCGTGCACGTGGATGCGCGCGGGTGCGCCGCACACCGGCCACGAGGCGATGCGCCGGATCATGGATGGCCGCCCGCGCGATGTGCTGGGCCGCCATCTGGTCTGCAACGCTGTGGCCGGCATGACCGGCCCCGACGAGATCGAGGTCACCTTCGACCTGCTGTATCAGGCCGCGCCGAAACCGGCGGAGCCCGGCGGACCGGCGCTTCCGCAGCCGGCCCGGCTCCTGTCGGGGTTGGACCGCTACCGCCGCGAGGGCGGGGCGTGGACGCTGGTCTTCAAGGAGGTGCCGCCGCTGTTCTGACCGCGTTCGCGGCCGTCGGCATCCCCGGCGCGAGGCTCCGGGGCCGGCGTTTCCAGGCGAGTGCCCGTTTCAAGAATAAGCCCCGGGAGGAAACGATGATGATGGGACGTGTGGATGACGGCAGCCACCGGCGGCCGATGCTGAGGGTGATTCTCGCCTCGTCGGCGGGAACGATCGTCGAATGGTATGACTTTTTCATCTACGCCACGCTGGCGGTGTTCCTGGCGGACATCTTCTTCCCGAAAGGGGACCCGATCGCCGGCGTCCTGCTCAGCGTGGGCACCTTCGCGACGGGCTATCTGCTGCGGCCGCTCGGCGGCCTGTTCTTCGGCGCCATGGGCGACCGCATCGGGCGAAAGCGCACCTTCGTGATCACGATGCTGATCATGGGGGCGTCCACCGTGGCCATCGGCCTGCTGCCGACCTACGAGCATGTCGGCCTTCTGGCGCCGGTGCTGCTGATCGTCCTGCGGATGATGCAGGGCATCGCTCTTGGCGGCGAATACGGCGGTGCGGCGATCTACGTCGCGGAGAACGCCTCGCCGCGCGAGATGGGCTATTGGACGGGCTGGATCCAGACGACCGCGGGAATCGGCCTGCTGTGCGCGACGGGCGTGACGCTGCTGGTGCGCAGCAGCACGACGGCGGAGCAGTTCGCGTCCTGGGGGTGGCGGCTGCCGTTCCTGATGTCGCTGGCGCTGGTGCTGATCTCGCTGTGGATCCGCGCCGGGGCCGAGGAATCGCCGGTCTTCCGCGAGATGGAACGGCGCGGGACGCTCGAAAAATCGCCGGTGAAGGCCGCGTTGAGCGACGGCGCGAACATCCGGGCCATGCTGGTGGCGCTGTTCGGCGTGTCCGCCGGGGTGGCCGCGATGAGCGGGATCCTGTTCCTGTACTGCGGGATCTTTCTTCAGGCGATCCTGAAGGCCGATCCCATCTTCGTCTCGACGGGCCTCGCCGCCGGAATCCTTCTGGGGATCCCGTTCTTCCCCATCATGGGCGGGCTGTCCGACCGGTTTGGCCGGCGGCGCGTGATCTTCACCGGCCTGGCTCTGAACGCGCTCCTGCTCTTCCCGATCTTCTTCGGGCTGGAGCATGCGGCTCAGTCGCACAGCCTCGCCTTGCTGGTCGCGCTGGTCGCCGCGCTGACGGTTCTGTTCGCCGCGATCTACGGCCCCTACGCCGCCTTCATGTCCGAGCAGTTTCCGCCGCAGATGCGATACACCTCCGTCTCGCTGCCGTTCAACATCGCCTTCAGCCTGATCGGCGGCCTGCTGCCGCTGGTCTGCCTGACGCTGGTGCGCGAGACCGGCTACATCCACGCCGGGCTGTTCTATCCGTTGGGCATGATCGTGCTGTCCGGCGCCGTGGGCGCGGTCTTCCTGCGCCGGCCGGCGCCCGGCGCTGCCGGAATGGCCGTGGCGCGGGCGGGGGAGTAGGGGCGGGGGAGTAAAGGGCGATGGCGGGCGCGCGAACCGGCCTCAACCGGCTTTCGCGCCCGCCATCGCCCGATGCAACAGGTCCGTGAGCATCGCGATTGCCCGCTCGTCGAGCTGCTCCGTCCCGTCGTCGCAGGAGGCGGCGTAGCGGGCCAAATCCCGGAACAGGGTCCAGCCCAGCGAGAACGAGATCACCACGGCCGCGATCGCGCGAGTCTCGGCCTCGTCAATCCCCGTCCGATGCAGCAACGCGGCCAGATCCGCCGTGCCGCCGTTCTTGCGGACGAAGTCCGAAAGCGGGCGCTGGTCGAGGATCAGATGGGCGAAGGTCCGGGTGAAGGCGGGCTGCGAGACCAGATAGCGCAGCAGGTTGCGGATTGCCAGATCCGGCTCCGCAGCCTCCTCGATGACGGCCTTGCTGGCGTTCATGTGCTTGTCGATGATCGCATCGAGCAGCGCCTCCTTCGTGCCGAAATGCCGATGCAGCAGCGCGTGGTTCACGTTCGCCCGCGCCGAAATCTCGCGCACCGTCACCGCGCTCGGCCCCTTTTCGCCGAACAGCGTGTCCGCCGCGTCCAGCAGCGCCGCCGTGGTGGCATCCCGCCCGAACGGCTTGTCCTCAGTCATGCGTCCCCCGCTGAAACAATAGAACTCCGGCAGCGCCCAATTGGTCGTGCCACCAACGTTTTTCGATGGACAGTTTGTAGTCCATTGGTTACAGTTTGGGAACTGTAGTCAAAAGACTACACCCGCTCGCCGCCCCCGGCGGCCGGCAAATGGGAGGAAGGCACAATGAACATGATCACCTTTGGAACGCCCTCGGCGGCGGCCCCCGTGGAGCGGGACGCCTGGAGCGCCTATCTGGTCCCGAAGGAGGCGATCGACGCCGAGATCACGCGTCTTGCCGCCGGCGACATGCCGGCCTCGGGCTATCGTGCGTCCAGCATCGTGCATCCCAGGGCCACCGACGGGATCCCCAGCTTCACCCCGGTCACCGAGGTGACGATCACCGTGCTGAAACCCGGTGAGCGCACCCCGGTGCGGCGGGGCAACTACTCGCTTCTGGAAACGTCGATCCTCGGCGGCGGGCGCGCCAGCGTCGCCACCACGCATTTCCCGATCCGGGAAAGCGACGTGTGGACCGTGCCTTCGATGAAGCCTTATTATTACGAGAACACCTCCGATCAGCTCTGGGCCTGGCTCACCTATTCGAACGCGGCCTTCCTGCGCCGGATCGGCGCCTATTGGGCCGAGGAAAACCTGCCGATCCCCGAGCCGAAGCCGGACGTCGCGGACGCCCTGCCCGCCGAACGGCCGTACACCCGCAAGACCGGGCCGATCCACCGGCTGCCCTCGACCGGGACGGAGCTTCGCGGCTACGAGCACCTGACGGACATCGAGCCGGTGCCGAACCCGCCGCTGCATTGGCAATGGGAGGACATCGCGCCCTATCTGCCGATCAACCCCGGCCACAACGACGACCCGAACAAGCGCGGCATCTGGCTGCTCTACAACCCGGCCACCGAGAGGCGCCAGGGCACGACCCCGGTGCATTTCGCCACCTACGCCGGCGCCTCGCCCGGCACGCCGCCCTACGCCGGCACGCGCGGCCATTTCCACACCTCCGCCTCGATCAACTACCATCGAACGGGACACGGCTACAGCATCGTGGACGGCCAGCGCGTGGACTGGAAGGCGGGCGATCTTCTGCTTTCGGCGCCGAGCTGGCTGGAGCATGCCCACTATGTCGGCAAGGATGGCTGGACCGTGCTGACGGTGCAGGACCATCCGATGCAGATCGCCCTGGGCTCGCTGCTCTGGCAGGAAAGCCCCGACCAGCCGATCCTCTCCCTGGGCAACGAAGAAGGGCAGAAGGGCTTCGTCTTCCCGCGGGAAGCCGGGAAGTGACTCGCCGCGCGCTGGAGGATGCCGCATGACATTGAACGAAGCCGAGGTCGCGTCGGCGGCGCGCCGTCTTTTTGAGGCCGAAGGCACGAGGCGGCAGATCGGGCACCTTTCGACCCTGCATCCGGGCATGACCATCGCCGACAGCTACCGCATCCAGGACGGGCTGGTGGCGCTGAAGCGCGCAGCGGGGGAAGTGCCGACCGGCTGGAAGATCGGCCTGACCTCGCGGGCGATGCAGGCGGCGCTGAACATCGACACGCCGGATTCCGGCGTGCTGTTCAACACCATGGCGTTTGAGGATGGCGCGACCATCCCGCGCGGCCGCTTCATCCAGCCGCGGATCGAGGCCGAGCTGGCCTTCGTCCTGCACACCGGGCTGTCCGGGCCGGACACCGACGTCCTCGACGTGCTGCGCGCCACCGAATACGTGGTTCCGGCGCTGGAAATCCTCGACACGCGGATCGAACGGGTGTGCCGCGACACCGGCAAGACCCGCACCGTCTGCGACACCATCGCCGACAACGCCGCAAACGCGGGCTACGTCCTCGGCGGAACGCCGGCCCGCCCGGACCGGATCGACATGCGCCGGGCCGGCGCCATCGTCAGCCGCAACGGCGTCGTCGAGGAAACCGGCTTGGGCGCCGGCGTGCTGAACCACCCGGCGCGCGGCGTGGCCTGGCTGGTGCGGCGGCTCGCCGGGATGGGGCAGGGCGTCGAGCCCGGCGAGATCATCCTGTCCGGATCCTTCATCCGGCCGATCGAGACCGGCCCTGCCGCCACGGTCACCGCCGACTACGGTCCGCTGGGCACCATCTCCTGCTTTTTCGAATAGGGACAGCGATGGATCGTCAGACCAACGCCTTCAAGGCCGCCCTCGAAGCGAGGACGCCGCAGGTCGGGCTGTGGATGGCCATGGCCTCCGCCTATACGGCCGAGCTTTGCGGCCAGTGCGGCTTCGACTGGTACGTCATCGACGCCGAACACGCGCCCAACACCATCACCACGGTGGTTGCCCAGCTGCAGGCGATGCAAGATTGCGGCGGCGAGCCGGTGCTGCGCATTCCGGTCAATGACCTAAACTTCCTCAAACAGGCGACCGACGCCGGGGTGCGCACGATCCTCGCCCCGATGATCGAGACCGCCGAGCAGGCCAAGCGGCTGGCCGAGGCGATGCACTATCCGCCCCGAGGGCGCCGGGGGGTCGGGTCGGCCCTCGCGCGCGCCTCCCGATTTGGGGCCGACACCGACTATCTTGCACGTGCCAACGAAAGGGCCTGCCTGCTGCTGCAGGTCGAGACGGTGAAGGGCCTTGCGAACATTGAGGCCATCTGCGCCGTCGAAGGGGTGGACGGGATCTTCATCGGCACCGCCGATCTGGCCGCCGACATGGGCCATCTCGGCCGCCCTGCCGCGCCCGAAGTCCAGCAGGCCATGCTTTCCGCCGCGAACAGGATCATTGCCGCCGGACTGCCGGTGGGAGGGCTGACGTCGGATCCCGCGTTGGCGAAATCCTGGTTGGCGGCCGGCCTGACCTTCGTCGCCGTCGGCAATGACGTCAGCGTCCTGCGCGCGGGTCTGACGGCATTGCGTGGACATTTCCCGGGATAGCGTTTGGCCGGATCCGCCGCTGCGGGGGTTCGCCGGGGGCGCAAAGCCAATCAATCACGTCACATAGGGAGGAAAAAATGGCGTCAAGCACGCTGGAAGCCGGGACGTGCACCAGTCACGACTCCCCGGAATTCCTTGCGAAATTCAAGCATTTGATGTCGCTGAACGCAGCCGCGGTGGCGATCATCACATGCCGGGATCACGACGGCCGCCGCTTTGGGTTGTCCGTCACGTCGCTCTCATCCTTCAGCATCAAGCCGCCCTCGGTGCTGATCTGCGTCAATCACAATGCGGAGGCGCATGAGCCGCTTTGCCGTGTCCAGCGCTTCGGCGTCAATTTCCTGCGTGAAGGGCAGCATGACATTTCGAACCGCTTCGCCGGAATGAACGGCGAGAAAAACGAAGGGAAATACGCCAGCGGCGACTGGATCGAAACCGGGAACGGAGTCCCGGTTCTGCGCGATGCCTATTTCTGGCTCGACTGCGAGGTTCTGGCCCAGACGCCGATCCTGACCCACACCGTTTTCATCGGCAAGGTGAACGCGGCCTGCGGTCCGGCGGAAGGGAGCCCCTCAATCTATTTCGGCCGCAATTATGTCTCCCTTGGCGGCGTCGCTTCCACCTGATCCGCCGGCATTCATGCCATCGCCCGGCGATGTTGCTCCAATTCCAATTTTGAATGGTTGCCTGAAATGACCGACGGACTCCACCCGATTTACGGCCCAAACAAACTGAAACTGGGCCATTTCGGCATGAACGCGGCTGGTATCGCCATGACCAGGGCGCCCGATTATCCCAAGCTCAGCTGGCAGCGCACCATTGAGGCCGCGCGGCTGGCCGAAGAGGGCAATTTCGAGGTGATCGTGCCTTTCGCCCGCTGGAAGGGCTTCATTGAGGACGATCCTGTCCATCAGAATGGCATCGTCTATGACGCTTACACCTTCGCCGCCGGTGTGAGCCAGGCGACGGAGAAAAGCGGTGTCTTCGTGACCTCGCATATTCCGACCGTCCATCCCATCCTGGCCGCCAAGCAGACCGCGACGATCGACCACATCTCGGGCGGGCGCTTTGGCCTGAACGTGGTGGCGGGCTGGAATCGCCCCGAGCTGGAGATGTTCGGCGCCGCCATGCGCGAACATGACGACCGCTACGACCAGGCCGACGAATGGCTCATGCTGCTGCGTCGGCTCTGGGGCGAGCAGGAGGCCTTCGACCATGAGGGCAAGTTCTATACGATCCGCAAGGGCATCTCGCTGCCCCGGCCGTTGCAAGGGGCGATGCCTCCGATCATGAACGCCGGAGGGTCCGGCCGGGGAATGCATTTCGCGGCCAAGAACGCGGATGTGGCCTTCGTCATCTTGAAGTCCGACGATCCCGATCAGAACGCCGCGCAGGTTGCCGAGTACAAGGATTTCGCCCGCAAGGAATATGGCCGCGAGATCCAGGTGTGGTCCTTCGGCAATGTCGTTCAGCGGCCGACCACCAAGGAAGCGGAGGAGTTCCACGATTATTACGTCAACCAGTGGGGCGACGAGGAATGCGTGGATGGCTGGCTGAAACTCCAGGCGATGAACACCCAGGTCTTGCCGCCCCACGTACTGATTGCCCTGCGCGAGCGTTTCAAGGCAGGCAGCGGCGGAATCCCGCTGATCGGCTCGGCCGAGGTGATCGCGGACCGGCTGGTGAAACTGTCCAAGGTCGGTCTCGACGGGCTGTTGCTGTCCTGGTTCGACTGCAACGCCGAGATGCCGGCCTTCAACGCCGAGGTCATGCCGCTTCTGCGTCAGGCGGGAGTGCGCGTGATCTGACCCCCGAGGAGGGGCCTAAAGCGAATTTGCATTCGCTTTAGCTTCATATGACCTCATTCGCCGGTCGGGCTTCGGCCGCATGAGCGGCCGGGCCCGCGGTCGCGGTCCAAAGCGGATCGCAATCCGCTTTAAGTGCACCCAACAAACTGGCCTTGCGGCTGTTGGGAGGGCATGGCAGCGCCCCTTCTTCCCGACCGTTTGTAGTCCGTCATCGAGCCGTCGCTCCCGCCGGTGAAGCCGGCGGGCAGCTGCGGGCGTCCGCGCGAGAGCCAAGCGGATCGATTGGAGCCGGGCGGCGCTGGACAGCGCCAGCATCCCGGCAAAAAGGCCTGCCGGACCCAGCCCCGCAACGTCTCCGCCGTGCAGCCGATCGTCGCCGCGATCGAGCTGATCGCCGCCCACTGCGAGGCGTGATCCCCCGCGTGCTCGAACACCATCCGAACCGCGCGCTCGCCGACTTCAGGAGCGCATTTGTGTGATGCCGATTTCGTCATGGTGACCCCAGTCACTCAAGAAACGGGGCCTCCGAGAATCCAAGCGCGGTTCAATACTGGCTCTGCATTCCGGCTGTCCGCCGACAACTGACATGCGCACCGACGTCGGGACGTCGCGATCGTCTCCTTTCCGTTCCGTCCAGGACCGTCAGTTGCAATGCGCGACACCCCGTCGCGTATTGACACTTTTTCTGCAACTTTCGACAGAGGTTGCCAGCCCATTGAAACCGTACTGCGTATTCCGGTAAATAGAAATTCGTATGTATTCTATCTATCGCGAAGAACCACTTTCAGCTGAAGACCGCAGGCCGGCTGCTCCGCCTAATTGAAATAGCAAGGGCAAAGCATGGACAGGACCAACCCCATGGATTTTTCCGTCACCCCTCTGGTGCTGCGCCCCTGCGATCCCGCCATCAACGGCGGACGCAAGGAGGCCGTGTTCATCGACGCCAGCCTTGCCGACTGGCAGGCGCTCGCGGGCGGCGTGGCGGCAGGGATCGAGGTCGTGCTCCTGGACGGCTCGGCGGACGGGCTGGCGCAGATGGCCGCCTGGGCGGCGGACAAGGAAGGGTATGACGCGATCCATGTGCTGAGCCATGGCGCCGAGGGGCAGGTCCGGCTGGGCACGCTCATCCTCGATGCCGCCGCCGTGCAGGCCCGCTCGGCCGAACTGGGCGCGCTGGGCGGCGCGCTGACCGACGAGGGCGACCTGCTCCTGTACGGCTGCGACGTGGCGAGCGGAAACGGCGGGCCCTTCATCGCCGCGCTGGCGGACGCGACCGGGGCGGACGTCGCGGCCTCCGCCAATCGGACGGGGGGCTTCGCCGTCGGCGGGAACTGGATTCTGGAAACCGTGCTCGGAAGCCTGGAAGCCTCGCCCCTGGCGTTCGAGAGCTATGCCCATGCGCTGGACACCTTCACCGGCACCGCCGGGAACGACCCGCTGACGGGCACCGCCGGCGCCGACACCCTGAGCGGGCTTGCCGGAAACGACACCCTTTCCGGAGGTGACGGAAACGACAGCCTGGTCGGCGGTGACGGCAACGACCTGCTGTATGGCGACGCCGGCAACGACACGATCCAGGGCGGCAACGGCGACGACACGATCCAGGGCGGCGAGGACAACGACACGATCGTCGGCGGGGCCGGAAACGATTCCATCATCGGCGGGGCCGGAAACGACGTCATCGGCTACACCAGCGGTTCCGAACTGGGCGCCACGGAGTTCATCGACACCGGGGACGGCAACGACATCATCCGCTTCTACAGCACGACGCCGGGAGACACGCTGGTCCTTCCCGGCACGCTGACGGATTCGAACAACACCCTCATCGTCGCCATCACGGGCGGCTACAGCGGCCAGACCACCACCACCGGGCTGAAAATCGATGGTTCCGCCGTGACGCTGTCGGGCGGACTCACGATGAATGGCGGTGGCGGGTCCGACGTGCTCACGGGCACGGCCCAGAACGATTCGCTCAAGGGCGGCAACGGCGACGACACGCTCAACGGCGGGGCCGGCAACGACACGCTGAACGGCGAGGCCGGCACCGACGTCCTGAACGGCGGCGCCGGGAACGACGTGTTCCTCGACCCCAACGGCGACGTCATCACGACGCTGGAGAGCGGCGACATCATCCGTCTGACCGGCGGGGCCGCCCAGAATCTGGCGTCCAGCCATCTGCAATACAACAGCGCCACCAAGACGCTGACGGTGGATTATGACAAGAACGGCACCTTCGGCGGAGGGACCGACGTCGTCATCGTCTTCACCAATGCGCCGGCCCTGACGAGTTTCCAGGTCACCAACAACAGCCCCTTCGCCGACATCAAACTCGCCGCGCTCAACTCCGTGCCGGTGAACACTGCCAATCCGACGGTGTCGGGGACGGCGACGGTGGGCAATGCGCTGTCCACCACCACCGGCACCTGGACCGATTCGGACGGTGACAGCCTGAGCTACACCTATAAGTGGTATAGGGCGGACGACGAATACGGCACCAACGCCACGACGATCACCGGGGCGACGTCGACCAGCTACACACTGACCACGTCGGACGCGCACAAGTACCTGCGCGTGGTGGTGACGGCCAACGACGGCAACGGCGGAACGCAGGTCGCCTCCTCCGCCTACACGGCGATCACCAACAGCGCGCCGGTGAACAGCCTTGTGCCGACGGTGACGGGCACGGCGACGGTGGGCAACGCCCTGTCCACCTCGAACGGCACCTGGAGCGACGCGGACGGCGACGGCCGGACCTACAGCTACCAATGGTACCGGGCGAACAGCAGCGCCGGAGACTCCGAGGCGGCGATCAGCGGGGCCACGGCCAGCAGCTACACGCCGGTGGCGGGCGATCTCGGCAAGTACCTGCGCGTGGTGGTGACGGCCAACGACGGCAACGGTGGAACGCAGACCGCCACCTCGACCCGCACGGCCATTGCGGGGGGAAATGGGGCGCCGGTGAACAGCGCGGTTCCCGTGGTGTCGGGGACGGCGACGGTGGGCAACGCCCTGTCCGCCACGACCGGCACCTGGACCGATCCGGACGGCGACAGCCTGGGCTACACCTACCAGTGGTATCGGGCGGACGACGAAAACGGCACCAATGCCACGGCGATCACCGGGGCGACGTCCACCGGCTATTCGCTGACGACCACGGACGCGCACAAGTACTTGCGCGTGGTGGTGACGGCCAACGACGGCAACGGCGGCACGCAGACAGCCTCCTCCGCCTACACCACGATCACCAACAGCGCGCCGGTGAACAGCGTGGCGCCGACGGTGACCGGGACGGCGGCGGTGGGCAACGCGCTGTCCACCTCGAACGGCGTCTGGAGCGATCCGGACGGTGACGGTCGGACCTACAGCTATCAATGGTACCGGGCGGACGATGGCAACGGCTCCAACGCCGCGGCGATCACCGGGGCGACATCGACCAGTTACTCGCTGACGACCTCGGACGCGCACAAATACCTGCGCGTGGTGGTGACGGCGAATGACGGCAAGGGCGGCACGCAGACGGCGACCTCCGCCTTCAAGGCCATCGACAACAGCGCGCCGTCGCTCACCGCGCCATTGCCCATCAGCCTGACCGACACGGCCATCGCCGACAGCTTCGCGCCTCAGACCGGGACGCTCGGTTCGGCCGACGCCGATGGCGACGCCCGGACCTATGGCATTACGGGAGGCACGGCGGCCAGCTTCACGTCGAACGGCCTCACCTACGACCTTTCGATGGCGGGAACCTATGGGACCCTCCATCTCGACAGCGCCACGGGGCGGTATGTCTATGTCCCGGCGGACGGCGCGATCAACGCCCTGACGGCCAGCGCGTCGGAGACCTTCACCGTCACGGTCAGCGACGGCGCCCTGAGCGACAGCAAGCTCCTGACCGTCACCATCGCCGGCGCCAACGAGGCTCCGGTGATGAGCGCGGACGTCCGCAGCCTGACGGGCATCGACGAGGACGCCAGCGGCAACGACGGCGACTCCGTCGCCGGCATCCTGGCGTCGGCCGGCACCGCCACCGATGCGGACGGCAACGCGCTGGGCATCGCCGTCACGGCGGTGGACAACAGCAACGGCACCTGGGAGTACAAGCCCGGGACCGGAAGCTGGACCGCCATCACCGGCGCCTCGGGCGGTTCGGCGCTGCTGCTCGCCGGCACCGACCGGGTGCGCTTCGTGCCGAACGCCAATTACAACGGGTCGGCGACGGGCGGCATCACCTTCAAGGCGTGGGACCAGACGTCCGGCACGGCGGGCACCACCGCCGGCAACGACACCACCGCGAACGGCGGGCTGGGGGCCGGCGGCCAGTACAGCGCCGGCAGCGCCACGGCGGGCGTCGCCGTGGCCGCGGTGAACGACGCCCCGGTGCTGAGCGACACCGTCCTGGTTCTGCCGGGCGTCGCCCAAGCCGCCGGCGCGCCGAGCGGCGCGGTCGGGGCGGCGGTCTCGTCGCTCGTGGCGATCGGCACCAACGTCACCGATGTGGACAGCGGCGCCGTCACCGGCATCGCCCTGGTCGGCGTGGACACGTCGGCCGGAGGCACCTGGTATTACAGCACCGACGGCGGCGCCAACTGGGCCGTGGTCGGCACGGTGAACGACAGCGGAAGCGCGTTGCTGCTGCGCACGACGGACCGGCTCTATTACCAGCCGACCGGCGGCAACGCCGGCCTCCTCATCGCGGCGATCACCTTCCGGGCGTGGGATCAGAGCGCCGGGACCGCCGGAACCAAGGTGGCGACCGGCGGCGGGGGCGGCGCGTCCGCCTTCTCCGCGGCGACGGACACCGCCAGCCTGTCGATCGCGCCGGGAGCCCCGGGCGTGCCGGACCTCGCCGCGGCGTCCGACACGGGGGGCAGCAACACCGACAACATCACCAAGGCGGGCAGCGTCACCGTCACCGGCAGCGGTGCCGCCGCCAACGCGACGGTGCGGCTGTACGCCGACGGGACGCTGCGGGCCACCGCCGCCGCCGATGCGGCGGGCGCCTACAGCTTTGCCGACGTCGATGTTTCCGGCCTCGGCGGACCGGTCAACGTCACCGTCCGGCAGGTCGTCGGCGGGGCGGAAAGCGGCGACTCCGGCGGCCTGACGGTCACGTTCGACCGCACGGCCCCCACGGTCGCCATCGGCACGGTGGCGGGCGACGACCGCATCAGCGCCGTCGAGGACCAGTCCGCCGTGGCGGTGTCGGGCACCACGTCGGGCGTCGAGGACGGGCAGATGGTGACCGTCACCGTCGGCGGCGTGACGAAGACCGCCACGGTGAACGCCAATGCCTGGACGGTGTCGCTGACCAGCGGCGAGGTGCAGGGGCTGACGGAAGGCTCCACGACGATCACCGCCGCCGTCTCCGACCTCGCGGGCAACGCCGCCACGCCGGCGTCCAGGTCCATCGTCTACGACCGGACGGCGCCGAGCGTCGCCATCGGCTCGGTGGCGGGCGACGACCGCATCAGCGGCGTCGAGGACCATGCCGCCGTGGCGGTGTCGGGCATCACGTCGGGCGTCGAGGACGGGCAGACGGTGACCGTCACCGTCGGCGGCGTGACGAAGACCGCCACGGTGAGCGCCAACGCCTGGACGGTGTCGCTGACCGGCGGCGAGGTGCAATCCTTCGCCGAGGGGCCGCTGACGATCACCGCCGCCGTCTCCGACGCCGCCGGCAACGCCGCCGCGCCGGCCAGCCGGACCGTAACCTACGACCGGACGGCGCCGACCGCGCCGACCCTGCTCGGCGTGTTCACCGACGCCGCGGCGACCGCGCCGGTGACGGTGACCAACGACACCACGCTGGTGGTGCGCGGCACCGCCGAGGCCGGCAGCCGGGTGGAGGTGTCGGACAACGGCACGCTGCTGGCCACGGTGGTCGCCGGCGCCGACGGCAGCTGGACGGCGGCTCTCGGCTCCGCGCCGCTGGCCGATGGCCGTTACGCCCTCACCGCGACCGCCACCGACGCCGCCGGCAACCGCAGCCCGGCGTCCGCGGTGAGCACTGTGCTGGTCGACACGCAGGCGCCGGGGCGACCGACGGTGGGCTTCTCCACCGCCGCCATCGACCGCAGCACGCAAACCAGCGTCTCCTTCCAGATCAGCGGCGGCGAGGCGGGCAGCACGGTCCGCTGGACGCTCAGCTCGGCCGGCGGCGGCACGCCGCTGACCGGCACCGGCACGCTGACCGACGGCGGCAGCCTCACCGTCGGGGGGCTGGACGTCTCCGGCCTGTACGACGGCACGCTGCTGCTGTCGCTGACGGCGAGCGACGCCGCGGGCAACAGCGCCCCGGCGGCGACCGCCTCGGTGGCCAAGGCGACCGCGGTGCAGGTTGACGGCGTGCCGGTGCAAACCCTGACCACGCAGAACGCGGGGCGCACCGTCACCACGGTGGTGGTGCAGGCGCCGTCCAGCGGCCGTGTCGAGGATCCGTCGACGTCGAACGCCGGGTTGGCCGACGTGCCCGTGGTGCAGGAGACGGTGGGCGGCACCACGGCGACGACGCTTTCGGTCGGGCTGTCGGCCGGCATCGGGATGACGGCGAGCGGCACGGCGGCGCGCCAGAACCCGACGCAGTCGCTGGCCGGCCTGATCCGCGCGATCGAGGCGCGGACGGACGCCGGCTCGTCCTCGCGCACCGGCCTGACCGACGGCGGAAGCGGCTTCCTGAAGGCGTTGTCGGAGCAGACGCAGCTTCTGGTGCGGTCCATCGACTTCAGCGCGCCGGACGGCACGGCCGGCCAAAGCGTGCAGGCGAAGGTGGCCGGCAGTGCGCTGGGCGGCAACACCCAGGCCAGCGCCACGCCGACCGCGGTCGTGCTGAACACCAGCGGCGTGAACGCGCCGGTGACCATCCAGCTGGATAACATCCAGTTCGCGGCGGTGATCGGTAACGCCACGCTGGTCGGCGGCGAGGGCGAGCAGGTGGTCTATGGCGACGCCGGCAGGCAGTGGCTGTATCTGGGGGCCGGCGACGACGAGCTGCACGGCGGGGCCGGCGACGACACGGTGGCCAGCGCCGGGGGCAACGACACGCTGTTCGGCGACGACGGCAACGACGTGGTCATGGGCGGCGAAGGCGACGACTGGGTGCTGGGCGGTGCCGGCGACGACCTGATCGGCGGCGGCATCGGCAACGACCGCGGCTTCGGCGGGACGGGCAACGACATCCTGTTCGGCGAGGCCGGCGACGACACGCTGACCGGCGAGGCCGGCAACGACACGGTGGTCGGCGGGGCGGGCAACGACCTGCTGTTCGGCGAGGACGGGGCGGACTTCCTGGTCGGGGAGGCCGGCAACGACACGCTGAACGCCGGGGCGGGGAACGACACCGCGCTGGGCGGCGACGGCAGCGACCTGATCGGCCTGGGCGACGGGAACGACCTGGCGTCCGGCGAGGCGGGCAACGACACGGTGCTGGGCGAGGCCGGCAACGACACGCTGTTCGGCGGGTTGGGCGACGACCTGCTGAACGGCGGGGCGGGCGACGACCTGCTGTTCGCCGACGGCGGGGCCGACACGCTGTGGGGCGGCGCGGGCCGCGACGTCTTCGCGCTTGGCCGGTCGTCGGGCGGAACGGTGGTGGCCGACTTCCGGGCGGGCGAGGACCGTCTGGCCTTCACCGACCCGGGCATCGACCTCGGCGCGGTGATCCGCTCCGCCCGGGTGGAGGGCGGCAACACGACCCTCGACCTCGGGAACGGCGGCCGCATCACCATCCTTGGTCAGACCGGCCTTGGTCAGACCGGCGACATCGCCCGCTGGTTCGCCTGAGGCATCCAACGGGAGCAGGCGTGCTGGGAGAAAGGCGCCCGCTGCGGCGGGCGCCTCGCTCCGGTTCCGTTGGACCGTGCTTTCGGGCGTCGCCGTGGAGATCCAAGGCGATGGAGCACGCGCACGCCCGCGATCCAGACATCCACCATCGCCACATGCAGTGAGCGGGTCGCGCGCCGAACCGGCCGACGTTGCTCCGTCCGTTAACCTCCGATGTCGGAATTTGCGGCATTGACGCCGCGAGGACGCCCTGATGCCCTTGCGCCAACGCAGCTTTCGACAAATTGCTGCATCTGTAAATTCGACCACAAATGAAATGGTTACTTGTGGAAAGCCACCTTCCCAGGCCGGCCTTTGGTCTGTTGCGTATAACTATTCATCGTCCACAGTCTTAGTGAATTTCGCTCCGCCATTTGCAGTACATATTTCGCGTTATCGAGAATGTTCTGGAGACATTAGATAAACATTGATTGCGATGCTTTTGCTTCGATTTGTATTTTGAATTGGCGGCACCAAGAGGTACCCGTTATGATTGGATGATATAAACCATTGGTCGTAACGCGTAAGCCCCGCTCGCAAGGTGAATCGCCCATGCCGCCGTCGCCGTCCTCCCTTGAGTCGATCCGCCAAAGCCTGATGTCGGGCGGCCGCCTTCCGGCCATGGTCGCCGCACCCATCGCGCTCGGCGTGTCGCTGGCCGGCAGCGCGGCGTCGGCGCAAACGCTGTCCACGGTCCAGAACCAGACCTTCTACCCGACGGGAAGCAACATCCTCATCACCAGCACCGGCGGCGTGGTGGACAGCGGCACCGGGAACCAATACACCGACCTGACCACCGGCGTGTGGGTCCAGTCGCCCGGCGGCTGGACCCTGACCAACCAGGGCACGATCAAGATTTCGGTCGACACGAACTTCTATCAGGCCGACGGCATCTACGGGCAGACCTACGGCACCGTCATCAATTCCGGACTGATCGAGGTGCCGAAGACCTACGACGGCATCCTGTTCGCCAACTCGGCGGGTTCGCTGAAGTCGGTCGTCCAGAACACCGGGACGATCATCGGCAACTGGGCCGCCATCGAATCCGCCCATGCGGTCAGCATCACCAACGGGTCCCCGTCCAACAGCACGGCGCTGATCAAGAACGTCCGGTCGGCGACGGCCTCCATGCAGTCGGATTACGCGGCGGTGATGGTCGCCGGCCTGCTCACGCCGTCCACCATCACCAACTACGGCACGATCATCGGCACCGGCGACGCGCTTTCCGTCACCGGCGTCTCGACCATCGTCAACCATGGGACGATCGCCGCCGGAAGCGGCTACAGCGCGATCAAGACGATGGGGTTCGGGGCCGGCAGCTTCATCAACCTGAAGGACGGCAGCCTCGTGTCCGGCGGCATCCAGGCCGCGGGCGCCAGCCAGGTCCTGCTGTTGGAAGGCAGCGGCACCCTGTCCGGACCGGTGTCCGGCCTGACCACCCTCACCCTGAACGGAACGGATTGGACGCTGGGCGGCGCCAGTTCGGCCACCACCACGAACGTCCAGGCCGGCACGCTGCGCGTCAACGGCTCCCTCACCACCAATCTGCAGCTCAGCGGCGGCACGACGCTGACCGGAACCGGGACGGTCGTCGGCAACGTGACCAGCCCGACCGGCACCACCCTGTCGCCCGGCGGCTCCGCCACGCCCGGAACCTTGACGGTCACCGGCAACTACACGCAGCAGAGCGGCAGCACGCTGGCGGTCCGGACGACCGCCGCCGCCGCCAGCAAGCTGGCCGTCACCGGCACCGCCACGATGGGCGGCGCGCTGTCCGTCACCTCCACCGGCAGCGGGTACGGCGACAGCACGACCTACACCATCCTGACCGCCACGGGCGGCTTGTCCGGCGCCTTCACCGCCGTCACCAACAGCGACGCGACGTTGACCCCGACGGCCACCTTCGACACGGCGAACAAGCGCGTTCAGCTCACCCTGACCAAGGTGACGCCGCAGCCCGATCCCGATCCGACCCCCAATCCAAATCCTGATCCCACCCCCAACCCCGATCCGACGCCCAACCCCACGCCGAATCCGGACCCGACACCGAACCCGACGCCCAACCCCACTCCTGATCCGACGCCCACTCCGACACCTCCGGCGACCGGTGTGATCGACACCAGCCGCCCGAGCTTCACCAACGGCGACGGCGCGGTCCAGGGCAGCACGGTCACCTTCGACGGCGGCACGCTGCGCCCGGCGTCGCCGCTGACGGTCGGCCAGTCGGTCACCGTGACCGGCCGCGGCGGCACCATCACGCCGGACGGCAGCACCGTCACCCTGGCGGGGGCGGTCGGCGGCAGCGGCGCGCTGGCCGCGTCCGGTCCCGGCGCGGTGGTCGTCTCCGGCCAGCTCGCCAACGCGGGCGGCCTGTCGGTCGGCGACGGCGCGGCCCTGACCGTCGCGAAGAGCGGCGTGGTCGCCGGCGGCACGCTGACCCTGAACAACGGCGCCAGCGCCACGGTCGGCGGCGTCGTGGCCGTTCCGGTGACGGTGGCCCGCGGCGGCGCCATGACCGTGGTCGAGGGCGGCGGCGTCGGCGGCACGCTGGCGGTCGAGGGCGGCGCCCTGACCGTCGCCGCCTACGGCGCGGTCAACGGCGCGGTCACCGTGTCGTCCGGCGGCAGCGCCACCCTGGCCGGCGCCGTCATGGCCCCGGTCACGGTCGGCGACGGCACCGTCACCGTGGCCGCCACCGGCAGCACCGGCGCGGTCACCGTGGGAAGCGGCGGGGCGGTTTCCGTCAACGGCGTGGTCACCGGGTCGCTCTCCACCAGCCCCGGCTCGACCTTCAGCGGCAGCGGCACAGTCCGTGGCCCGGCCACGCTGGCCGGCACCCTGTCGCCCGGCAACTCGCCCGGCGTGCTGACCTTCCAGTCCGCGGTGACGCTGACCGGGACCAGCGTCCTGCGCGCGGAGATCGACGGCCCGACCGCCGGCTTCGGCGCCGGCCGGCACGACCAGATCCGGGTGCAGGGGGCGTCCTTCACCGCCGGCGGCACGCTGGCTCCGGTGCTGCGCGGCATCAGCGGCGACGCGACCAACAGCTACACCGCCACGCTGGGGCAGAGTTTCACCATCGTCCAGGCGGACGGCGGAGTGTCGGGCAGCTTCGCCGCCGTGACGCAGCCGGGGGCGGGGCTGGAGGCCGGCACCCGTTTCGACACGCTGTACGACGCCACCGCCGTCCGGCTGGTGGTCACGCCGACCAGCTACGCGGTCCGCGGCGGCACGCGCAACCAGCAGGCCGCCGGCGCGGCGGTGGACGCGCTGCGCCCCGCCGCCGGGGCCCGGCTGGAGGGCGTCGCCGCCCCGCTGTTCGGCGGCCTCTACGGCCTGCCGGGCAGCGGCATCGCCGGGGCGCTCGACCAACTCTCGGGCAAGCTGCACGCCGACACGCTGGCCGCCGACCGCACAAGCCGCCGACTGTTCGGCAGCGCGGTGGAGGGCCGCCTGTCGGCACTGCGCGGTGGCGAGGCGTCGTCCTCCAGCGTCCAGTTGGCCGGCAACGGTAACGGCGCGCTCGCGGTCGGCAACACTGGTGGCGATACCCGCGGCTCGGGCGGCGTGTGGGGCCAGCCGCTGGCGGCCTACAGCCGGACCGGTTCGGACGGCAACGCCGCCGGCACCACCGAGCGGATCGGCGGCTTCCTGCTGGGCGCGGACCACAGTTACGAGAACGGCGTGAGCGGCGGCATCGCGCTCGGCTACCTGCGCAACCGCGTCACTTCGCGCGACGGGCTGGGCAAGGCCGACGTGGACAGCTATCAGGCGACGCTCTACGGCTCCTGGACCATGCGCGGGTCGGCGGACAGCCCCTATGTGGAGGGCGCCATCGGCTACGGCTACGCCAACTACGACGCCTCCCGCGGCATCGCCATCGGCAGGGTGGGGCAGGGCGCCAGCGGCACGGCGGATGGCCATGACTTCTCGGTGGAGGTCGCCGCCGGGCACCGCATGGCGTTCGCCGGGTCGGACAGCGCCTGGGTCGAGCCGCGGGCCGGCCTGCGCTTCGACCGGATCACCCGCGAGGCGTTCCGCGAGTCCGGCGGCGGCGTGGCGCTGGACGTCGAGGCGGCGGGCTGGACCAGCCTGCGCAGCGCGGTCGGCGTGCGCGCCGGCACCGGCGTGACGGTCGGCGGCTGGCGCCTGCTGCCGAACGCCGCCTTGGCGTGGGAGCATGACTTCGCCGACGCGACGTCGACCACCACCAACCGGCTGGGCGGGGTGGCCTTCTCCGCCGACGCCAGCCGGCCGGGCCGCGACGCCCTGGTGGTCGGCGCCGGGCTGGGCGTGGCGCTGGACGACCGGCTGAGCGCCACCATCGGCGTCCAGGACGCGATCCGCGCCCGCGAGAACACCCTGTCGGCGACCGCCGGCCTGAAGTGGAAGCTGTGAGGGTCGGGGCGGCGATGCGGACGGTGCGCAGGCGGCGGCCTTTCCGATCTCCACCAAAGGGATCACCGACGGGCTGGCCGCCCTGAAGCCGTGAGCGCGCGTCCCGTCACCGCCGCGATGGCGCTACGGACGGCCTCATCCCACCGACCGGGCGCCGGCTGCCGATGCAGCGTGACGGTGGGATACCAAGGCGTTCTGCCGTGGCCCAGCAGCCAGCGCCAGTCCGGCGCGTAGGGCAGCAGGACCGCGGCCGGGCGCCCCATGGCCCCGGCCAGATGGGCGACCGCCGTGTCCACGCAGACCAGGTGGTCGAGCAGGGTCAGCACCGCCATGGTGTCGGCGAAGCTTTCCAACTCCGGCCCCAGATCGACCAGCGGCGCCGCCCCGTAGTAGCAGGCAGCCTCGGCCTGCGCCGGCCCCTTCTGGAGCGACACCAGCGCCGTCTTCTCCAGCGCGAAGACCGGCGCCAGCCGTTCCAGCTTCAAAGAGCGGTTGCGGTCGTTCCCATGGGTCGGCCGTCCGGCCCAGACCAGCCCGACGCGGCGGTAGCCGCGGGGGAGCAGGCCATCCAAACGATCCTTCCAGCGCTCCACCCGCTCCGGCTCGGCCCGCAGGTAGGGGACCGGCGCCGGGATGCTCCTGAGCGTTGTCCCGAACAGCCCTGGCAGGCTGGACAGGGCGGCGTAGGCGTCGAAGGGCGGCGCCTCCTCCCAGGCGGTGAAGGCCCGGTGCCCGCCGGGAATGGAGCGGATGACGGGCAGCATGTCCGGGCTGCACGCGACCGCCAGATTCGGGCAGAGCGCCGCGACCATCGGCACATAGCGCGCGAACTGAATGGTGTCGCCGAAGCCCTGGTCCGCGACCAGCAGCAGGGTGCCGCCGGACAGAGGGGATCCATCCCAAGGCCGCGGGGCAGCCTGCCTCGACCGCTCCAGGATCGCGGGCGGCACCAGCGGTGGAACGCCGGGCAGCCGCCAGCGCCATTCATACTCCCGCCAGCCGTCCTCCAGCCGCCCGGACAGCAACAGCCCCTCGGCCAGTTCGAAATGCGGTCCCGGCCAGTCCGGGCGCAGCCGGACGGCCCGCCGTTCGCAGGCGATCGACGCCTCGACCTCCAGCCGGTCGTAGAGTGCCACGCCAAGATTGTACCAGCCCGCCGCGTCGCCGGGATCGAGCGCGACGGCGCGGCGGCCATGAGCGGTGGCAGCCTCCAGATGGCCTTCGCGGCGGCGGATTTCGCACAGGTCGCTGTCGGACGGCGCAATCGGCATGGCGGCGGCTACAGGCTGTAGCCCAGCCCGTGAATGACCGGCTCCAGGATCGGGATCACCGGCTTCAAATGGGTCCTGTAGGCACGGTGCCGGTCGATGGAACGGCTGTAGAGCTTCTCCGCGACCAGGGCGTGGCTGGGCGTGCGGGCGTAGCGCCGGTTCTCCTCGAAGCGCAGGCAGCGCCGGTCGAAGCCCAGCCCGAGGAAGCCCAGCAACCGCCGCACCGCCGGCTCCGGTTCCCGCACCAGATCCTCATAGCGCAGCGGCAGGTAGCGCAGCGGCATCTCGCGCCGGTAATGCTCCACCAGATCGAACACCCGCAGGACGTGGCGGGCCGCCGTCTCCACATCGTTGGCGCAGTGGAAGCCGTGGGTCAGGTTGGTGCCCATCATCGACAGCACCACGTCCAGCGGATGGCGCAGCACATGAACGACCGGCGCGGCCGGGAACATCAGCGCGATCAGGCCGAGATGCGTCTCGTTGAACGGCATTTTGTCGGTGAACAGCGTGTGGCCGGGCTTGACCGGAACCAGCTTGCGGGCATCGCGCAGATAGGCGTCGCGCAGCCGCTCCAGCCCGTCGCGCCGGTCACCCATCCACAGCTCCGACAGCGCTTCGGGATAGCCGAGCGGGCTGCCCAGAGTCTGCGGCAGCGCCCGGACCACCGCGCCAAGCGCCGGCAGCTCGTCCCCCGCGGCGACGGCCGGGTGGCAGGAGAGGATCTGCTCGACCAACGTGGTGCCCGAGCGCGGGGCGCCCGCGATGAACACCGGCTGCGGCCCGGCGGCGGGCTTGTCCGGCCGTGGCATCAGGCGCAGGCGCGGCGCCACGAAGAAGGCGGCGAGGCGCGCGATCAGGTCCACCGCCTCCTCCTCGGCGTAGCGGTGTCCGGCCCGCCGCAGCAGGGCCTTGCCGGCGGCGAAGGCGGCGAAAGCCTCGTCGTGGCGGCCCATTTGGTCGAGGATGCGTCCCTTCTCCAGCAGCGCGTCGGGGTCGGCCCCCCGCTTGGCCGCGGTGTCCAGCACCGCCAAGGCCTGCTCCGGGTCGCCGCGCCGGGCCAGCAGAGCCGCCGCGAAGGTGTCGGCGCCGCGGTGGTCGGGATCGAGCCGCCGGGCGCGGTCCAGCAAGCGTTGCGCGGCAGGGAGATCGCGGGCCGCATCCTCGGTCTGCGCCCAGCCATGCCACGTCTGGGCGATGGACGGGTGCAGGACCGCGGCCCGCCGGTAGGTCCGCCGGGCTTCGTCCAGGCGGCCCTGCTGCGTCAAGCTCCAGGCGAGATTGGCCACCGTCGCGGCGTCCGGCGGTGCGAGGGCCAACGCCCGGCGATGATGGAACTCGGCGGCTTGGGGCCGGTGGGTGTCGGCCAGCACCAGCGCCATCAGCGTGTGTGAGCGCGCGTTCTCCGGCGCCAGCCGAACCGCGTTGCGGGCGTAAGCCTCGGCCTCCGCCGTGCGGCCCGTTCGGAAAAGCAGCCCGGCCAGCTCCTGCGTCGCCAGGAGGTCGTCGGGTGCGGCCCGCAACCTCCGCTCCAGCGCCGCAGCCTCGAAGGCACCGCTCGGACGGGCGTCGGCCCTTGGCGGGTCGTTGGGCATGGTCGGCATAACGGGCGGGTCCTTGGCGGCTGGACGCCCGCGGGCGCCGTCGGGCACCCCGACCGGGCAGGGGCACATGGATGCGGCGCCAGGATAGTGAAGGGCCGGAGCGGCGGCAAGCGGGGCCGACCCGGGCCGTGGCATGGGATCCGTTGCAGCGTTTGCGGCCGGGAGCGACCGCGTTCCGCGGATTCAAATTGAAGTGCGACGCTGGCCTGTTCTAGGATTTTACATCTCGGAAAGAGTGCATTTTGTCCTCTGGGAAGGTTGGCGTTACCGGTCGGCGGGCCACGGCTCCGAATGCGCCGCCGTTCCGCCAGATCGATATGAGAATACTGCGTGCCCATCCGGACCCCCGGAAGCCGCTAAGCCCTTGTTCTGACACGAGAGTTGCACTTCAGGATAGAACCCACCCTGCTTAGCACTCAACTCTCATAAGATGAATTATGGAAAAATTATGCGGCGCCACCGGGGTGCTCGACCTTGCCGATTCTACTGAGCTTCCGGGGCCATAAGAACAACGGACGGGAAATACGACCGGTAGCGTTTGGCGTCGCGGGTCAGCAGCGGCAGCCCGAGCACGGCGGCATGGGCGCCAATGAAGAAGTCCGGAAGCACGCCGGAGCGGGAGCCTCCTGCGGCCCGGTAGCGGCGGAACGCCTTGCCGGCCAGGAACAGGGCTTCGCGCGGGATCTCGTCCATGGCGATTCCGGCCTCGTCGAGCAGATCGTCAAGGTCCTCGATCCGTTCAAAGCCCACCGACAACTCGGCATAGACGATGTCGTTGATGATCAGCGGTCCCTTGACGGCGGCACTGTCCAACTGCCGGATGGACCAATCCGCCCACACCGGATCGTTCGTGACGAGATCGAGGAGCACGTTGGTGTCCACCAGGGTCATCGGCGGTCAGTCCTCGCCGCGCGTCAGCGCCATGATCTGATCCGTGCTCAAGCCCGCGGTGGCGCGGCCCCGCAGCCGTTCGAACCGGCTCTTTGCCGGCACCGTTCGGTCCGCCCGTCTCAGAAGGACACGTCCGTCCTCCGCGATCTCGAATTCCACGGCGCTGCCGGGACCGAGTCCCAATCGGTCGCGGATCGGCTTCGGAATGGTGACTTGCCCCTTGGTGGTGAGCGTCGTGGCCATGGCCGCCTCGGTAATACCGGTATAGTGTCGAGTATTACTTAGCGCGGTCAGTGACGTCCTGCAAGGGACCGCACAGCAGGTTCGCCTCGGCGCCCGTAAGGGCATAATTCTGGGCGCCGGCATCCGCTGTTCGAGCGGCAGGCCCTGAAGCTGCCGGGCATCGACCGGCCTCAGGACAAGGAACCGTCGGTCGGGGCGTCGTAAGGGAAGGCACGCAGGATGGCGCCCGTTCCGGCGGGCGCCTCTCCTCCGGCTCGTCAGAGGCGCTTGCTCAAGGAAAACATGCCCCGCATGTCGCCGGCCTTGAAGCCGGTCGCGGTGTCGCCGGGGTAAAGCTCGTCCAGCTTCGCCTGGACTTCGGGCTTGATCGCCCCGCCGTGGCAGGCCAGGCACAGCTCGCCGGTCGGAATGGCCTTCGTGACACGGAAGACCGGCTGCCCGCCCTCCCCCACCGTTTCCGCACGGGCCAGCGCGGCCATGTCCTCGCCCTGCCTCAGACGCGCTTGGAAATTTTCCAGAACAGACCGTTCGTAGTCCGTCGGGGCGGAGGCGGGGTTGCGCGGCTTCAGGCTGGTGCGGCGCACGGTCCAACCGGTTCGCGCGCCCAGGTCGGCGGCGATGCGCGGCGCGGCTTCGTGGCAGACCGAGATCGCGCTGGCCGGCCCGCCGGTCTCGATGGCGCCCTTCAGCGCCGCCCCCAGGCTGTCCGCGTATTCCTTGATCACGGCCGCGGCCTCGGTCTTGAGAGCCACGGGATCCTGCGCAGCGGCGGGAACCGCAGCCAGGACGAAGCTGATCACGGCGCCGACCGCCAGCGCGGACATCACCGCCGCCATGGTCGGCCTGCGGCTGCGTTGCGCATCCTTGTGCATGGTCATTCTCCTCTCCATGGCTGTCGGGTTCAGGCGAAGGCTTGGCCGGGCCGCACGCCGAGGCGCTTGAGGATGATCGCCAGCGGGCAGAAGCCGGTGAAGGCGGCCTGGAACATGTTCGCCCCGACGAAGGCCGTCAGCCAGAGCCAGGCCGGATTGTGGAGTTGCGCCAGCGCGAGGCTCGCCAGCACGACGGTTCCGGCGAAGGCGAGCACGACACGATCGATGGTCATTTGGGAAACGTCCTCAGGCTGGATGGGTGGGTGCCGAATTGGCGAGGGCGGCACGGCAAACGCATGTCCGGCCTGCGTCCTTTCGCGGACACTAAATTAGTCATTTCTTATATTATCGTCAAGAAACGATGGTCGAAGGGCGGAACGCATTAGCGTCTCCTCATGTTGTGGGGGCACGATGCGCCGTGCATGGCACGGCCCGAGCCATTCCACGTCCGGAGGGATCCATGCTGCCCGCCACCGCTTCCCGTGTGGAGAACGCCACGTCCAACGCCGTCAACCGCCGCATCGCCGCCGGGATCGAGGCGAGTGTGCGCCATCATGCAGGGCACCCGGAGCAGATCGGCCGGCGTCTCGACGACCTCGACCGCGAGTGGGACGTCGAACGCACGCTGGAGGCGAACGCGGCCACGCTCGCCTTGACCGGCACCCTCCTGGGGGCCTTCGTGGACCGACGCTTCCTGGTCCTGCCCGCGCTCGTGACCGGCTTCCTGCTCCAGCACGCGCTCCAGGGCTGGTGCCCGCCCGTGCCCATCCTGCGGCGGCTCGGCGTCCGCACCGCGACGGAGATCGAGCGCGAGCGCACCGCGCTGAAAGCCTTGCGCGGCGACTTCAAAAGCCTGGACGGGACCGCGCCGGAGGAGTCCGCCGCAAAGCGTGCCTGCCAGGCGCTGGCGGCAGCAAACGCCTGACCGGTCCCCCTGTCCCTGTTCCCTTGCGCGCGGATGCGCGGGCGGTTTCCTCGGACCGGCGGCGCTCGGCCATCTCGTGGCGGAGTTCCCGGTTGGCCGCGCTCAATCATCAGGCAGCCCGATCGGGAGGTCCTGAGCATCGCGTCCTTCAAAAGGGACGAAAACGGTTTTAGCCGGACGTTCCGGCGGGGCAGCCCGTCTCGGCGCAGAACGACCGGTAGAGTTCGACGAGGATGGGCCGCACCCGGTCCGAGCCGATGCGGTAGTGGATCGCCGTTCCCTCCCGGCGGGTGGCGACCAGCCCTTCCTGCCGCAGCTTGGCGAGGTGCTGGGACAGGTTGGATTGCGACAGGCCAAGGCGCCGCACCAGTTCCCCCACCTGCATCTCGCCGGCCAGCAAACTGCACAGGATCATCAGCCGGTGCCGGCTGGCGATGGAGCGCAGGAAGGCCTCCGCCTCGGCGGCGCGCGCCTCCAGTTCGGCGGGGTCGAGCGACGGATCCATGGACGACGGGAACATTCCGGAAGGACTTCTATTTTAGCGTTGACTAATATCCTCGGGCTGCTCATTCATTCAAGCGGAATGTGGGGAACGGCGTTGCCGCGCCGACGATGCGGCGCCGTTTCCCGCGCGCGGAACCGGTGAGGACGCACCGCCGCCCACGCTTGCGAGGACCCCGCCATGAACCGTCGCCGTCTCGCCGTCGCTTTCCTGTCGTCGCCGGACGGGCGGACAATTTTCGGACGGTGGGGCTGGGTCGACAAGGCCCAGTGATGCGCCGCGCCCTTCGCCGGACCCTGTACGTCCTGACGGCGGCGCTGCTGGCCGGCGGCGCGGTCTACGCCCTGCGGTTCCGGCCGGTCGCCGTTCCTCTCGCCGCGGCCGAGCGCGACGTCCTGGTCGAAGTCTACGGTCTCGGCACGGTGGAGGCGCGCGTGCGCTCCGCCGTCGGGCTGGAGGTTGCCGGCACGCTGACCGAACTCTCCGCCGACCACGGCGACCGCGTGGCGAAGGGCATGACGCTCGCCCGCCTGGACTCCAGCCAGCAGGAGGCCCGCGTCGCCGAAGTCAAGGCCGCCGTCGGACAGGCGCGGGCGGCGCGGGACAAGGCGGCGGCGGCCATCGTCAAGGCACGCTCGCTGCTCGACAAGCGCCGGCAAACCAACGAGCGCCGGCAGACCCTGCTCGGCAAGGGCAGCGTGTCGGTCGAAGCCGCCCAGGACAGCGCCGCCGACTTGAAGGTCGCGGAGGCGGAACTGGACGTCGCCCGCGCCGATCTCGCGGTGGCGGAGGCCGTCATCGCCGACGCCGAGGCGCGGCTGCGGTACGAGACGGCACGCCTCGGCCGCCACGTCCTGACGGCGCCGTTTGACGCGCTGGTGGTCGCCCGCCACAAGGAACTGGGTGCCGCCGTCAATCCCGGCGAACCGCTGTTCACCCTGATCGCCCCCGACAGCGTCTGGGCGCTGGTGCATGTGGACGAGGCGTCGGCCGGAGGCCTGCGCGAAGGGCAGCCGGCGCGGGTCCGCCTGCGCTCCCTGCCGGGGCAGGCCTTCGACGCCCGCATCGTCCGCATCGAGATGGAGAGCGACCGCGTCACCGAGGAACGCAAGGTCTACCTGAAGTGCGACGTCTGCCCGCCGCGGGTCTTCCTGGCCGAGCAGGTGGAGGCGACCATCGCCGTGGATCGGCTGGAGAGCGCGCTCCTCGTTCCGCAGACCGCGGTGGAACGGTACGACGGACGGCGCGGCGTGGTGTGGACGGTCGAGGACGGCCGCCTCGCGCGCCGGACACTGGATTTCGGCCGGCGCACGCTGGATGGCCGCTTGCAGATCGTGGACGGGCTTCCGGATGGCGCAAGGGCGGTGACGGAAACCGTGCCGGGTCTGCGGGAGGGGCGCCGCGCCGACGTCACCGGAAGCACGCCATGAACCTCGCCCTGCGCGACGTCCGCCACAATCTCGGCCGCTTCCTGCTGACCTGCCTGGGGCTCAGTCTGTTGCTCGGCGTGGTGCTGTCGATGATCGGCATCTACCGCGGGCTGGTGGACGAGGCGCTGACCCTGGCGCGGGCACCCGGCGCCGACCTGTGGGTGGTGGAATCCGGGACGCGCGGCCCCTTTGCCGAATCCTCGCGCATCCCCGGCGACGAGCGCGATTCCGTGGCGCGGCTGGCCGGGGTGGCGGAGGCCGGCAGCCTGACCTTCCAGTCGGTGGAGACGGCGCACCGTGGCCGCACGCTGCGGCTTTACGTCGTCGGCCATGAGCTGAACCGGCCCGGCGCCCCGGCGCGGATCGTCGCCGGGCGCCCGATCACCCGCGCCCATTACGAGATGGTCGCCGACCGCCGCAGCGGCCTCGACCTCGGCGAGCGCTTGCGGCTCGGCCGCAACGATTTCACGGTGGTCGGACTGACCGACGGGCTGGTGGCGTCCGGCGGCGATCCGGTGGTGTTCCTGACGTTGGCGGACAGCCAGCGCCTGCAATTCGACCTCGACCCGCCGGCCGCCCGGCGCGAGCGGGCGCGCGGCTCCGGGCCGGCTGGCACCGACATCGTCAACGCCGTCGTCGCCCGCGTGCTGCCCGGTGTTCCGGTGCAGGAGGTGGCCGACACGGCGGCCCGCTGGAAGCACCTGAGCGCGCTCACCCAGGGCCAGCAGGAGGCGCTGCTGCTCCAGTCCGTGGTGGAGAAGGCCCGCCGGCAGATCGGCCTGTTCACGACCATCCTGCTGGCGGTCTCCGCGGTGGTCATCGCGCTCATCCTCTACACGCTGACCATGGACAAGGTGAAGGAGATCGCCACGCTGAAGCTGATCGGCGCGCCGGACCGCACCATCGTCGGACTGATCGTCCACCAGGCGCTGGCCATGGGCGTCATCGGGTGGAGCGTGGGGACGGTGCTGATCCTGCTGGTCAAGGACCATTTTCCGCGCCGGGTCGTGCTGACGCCGGAAGACGCCCTGATGCTCGGCGCGGCGGTGCTGATCATCTGCGTGGCGGCAAGCGGGCTGGGCGTGCGGCTGGCGCTGAAGGTCGACCCGGCCACCGCGCTGGGAGGATAAGGCGATGCCTGTCCCGTCCGATGCCCACCCTCTCGTCGAACTTCGCGGCGTCGCCAAGACCTACGGCCGCGGCGAGGTGGCGGTGCACGCGCTGAAGGCCACCGACCTGCGCGTCTACCCCGGCGAGGTGGTCGGGCTGCTCGGTCCCAGCGGGTCGGGCAAGACGACGCTGCTGAACCTCGTCGGCTGCATCGTCGAGCCGACCGAGGGCAGCCTCAGCCTGGATGGACAGACCGTCTATGACGGAGGCTGGCGGTGCGCCGACCTGCGCCGCCTGCGGCTGGAGAAGATCGGCTTCATCTTCCAGTTCCACAACCTGCTGCCCTTCCTGACGGCGGGAGAGAATGTCGCGGTGGTGCTCGACCTCGCGGGATATTCCGGAGCCGCGGCGCGGGACCGGGCGCGCGATCTGCTGGACTATCTGGAGGTCGGGCACCGCTTCGGCACCCTGCCCTCCCGGCTGTCGGGCGGCGAGGCGCAACGCGTCGCCATCGCCCGCGCGCTGGCCAACCGGCCGCGCATCATCCTGGCCGACGAGCCGACCGCCGCGCTTGATTCCCAACGCGCGGGCATCGTCCTGGATCTGCTGCGCAAAGTGGCGGTCGAGCAGCAGGCGGCGATCCTCGTCGTTTCCCATGACGAGAAGATCTTCGACCGCTTCGACCGGCGGATCGTGCTGCGGGACGGCCGCGTCGTGGAGTATGACGAACCCGCCCACGGACCGGCCGAAGCGTGAGAAGTCGCAACGACACCGTCGCGGGACCGGCGCGAGGCCTTGCGGCTATTCCCTCCGGAGCCCGATCTTAAAATCTCCCACGGCCAACGGATCCTGCCCGTCGGGCACGTTCGCCCCGCCGCCCAACGCCGGGGGAACGCCGAGCCCGTCGTGGTCGGCTCCCAAATCCACGCGCCAGGGGCGCCATTTCTCCAGCGCGACGAGCACCACCACCCAGACGACGGCGAAGGCCAGGGCCGTCACCCAATAGGGCATGTCCAACGCGACGTCGACCCGCAGCTTGCCCGGACCGCCCGTCAGGATGAGCGGCTCCAGCACCGGCTGGACATGGATGAACAGCGCCGCCCCGGCGATGCCCCCGACCAGCGTGCCGATGGCGTCGCGGTAGCCGGCGCCGATCTGCGCCGCCACCGTGCCCGGACAGGCGCCGGCCAGGGCGATGCCGGCCCCCAACAGCAGCCCTCCGCCCACGTCGGCCGCGAAAAGCGTCGCCTTGGGCGACAGCTTGACGAGATCCAGCCCGTTCAGGACCGCCAGAACGACCAGGCCCGTGGTCACCGCGGTCAGGAAGATCTTCAGCATGATGAAGTTCCGGAACTGGAACTGTCCGATGATCATGCCCGGTTCGAACACGCGGCTCTTTTCCAGGGCGAAGCCGAACACCATCCCCATGAGGAGCCCGACCCCAACGGCGCCCAATACGCTCATGCCCGCCTCCGTCACAACCGCTTCATCATCATGGCGACCAGAATGCCGCCGGCGAACATCGCGCCCACCGCGACGAAGGACCCGACCGCCAGCTGCGCCATCCCGGAGATCCCGTGGCCGCTGGTGCAGCCGTCGGCGATGCGGGCACCGAGCAGCATGACGAAGCCGCCGGCCACGCCCATCAGCGTGCGTCCCGCCAGCGACCGCAGACCGACCACCCGCGTCCAGACCGGTGAAAACCCCCTGCGGCGCACGCCGGACAGGCGCGAGGAGATGAAGGCTCCCGCGGCAATGCCGGCCACCATCGCCACCTGCCACCAGTTCTTCGCGCCTTCCAGATGCTGGGCGGCGTACTTGATGCCGGAGACCGCCGGATCGACGAGCGACACGAGATGGGCGGCGACCGTGACGTAGGACGACGAGGCGCCGAGCGCCGTGTTGATCAGCAGAAAGGCGGGGATCTGCAGCAGGCCGATCAGAACGCCCGCGGCGTAGGGACTCCACGCCTTGTCGCGCAGTCCGTAAGGCATGATCCAGGCTCCAAAAATGTGAATCGGCGGACGAGGGCCAAAAGGCAGGCTTGTTTATATCAGGATATCCTAATTTACCGCCGGTTTGTCAACGGTCATGCGTTACGGTCGGGAAGCGCTCCGCCCGCGCGTTCCGCGACGTGTGGATGCGTCCATCACCGCAGGAGAAGCCCCCGTATGGGCGAACCGATCCGCCGCGAAGCCCTGGACGTGCTCGCCGGTCAGCCGTGGTCGATATATTTGTGGGTTTCGGTCGTCTGCGGCTGCGCCTCCGCGGCCCGGGCCGCGCGCGACGGCGACCGCATGGCCGCGACCGCTCCGTCCGGCAGGAAACCTGACAGAGCGATCATCGGACCTTGCGGCGTGGTCGGTCGGGGTCACGCGGCGGCGGCGCGCTCCAGCTTGGCCGGAATGCCCTGGCGCACCGCGGTGCCCGCGACCGGATCGACCCAGACCGAGGCGCCCTTGCGGGTCGGGTCGGCGAGGCCGAGGTCGTTGATGTTGATGCCGGCGCCGATCTCCGGCACGTCCGGCTGACTCTTGCCGCCGATGACGTGCGGGCGTGCGCCGTACTCCTTGTGCCCGAAGCCGTGCTCGACCGCGAGCACCCCCGGCATGACGCCATGCCGGACGATGGCCGTTGCCGGCTCGCTCCCGCCCGGCGTGGCGATGCGGATGCGGTCGCCGGTTTCAATGCCCAGGCGCCGGGCATCCTCCACGTTGATGCCGACCGGGTTCTCCGGGTGCAGGTGGCGCAGGCGGCTCGCCGCGATGGTGTAGGCGCTGACCAGCACCGATTTGGAGCTGACCAGCTGGAAAGGCCAGTCCTCCGGCTTGTGGACGCTGCGCACCGCCGTGCCGTCGGAGAAGGCCGGGGCCATCCAGGTCGCCGTGCCGGTCCACCGCTTGCCGGTGACGCTGCTTTTCGAAGCGCCGACATTCTCGTTGTAGACCAGCAGCGGCTTGGCGAACCTGTGGGTGGCCTTGTCGCCCTCGAACCCCTCGCCCTGGTTCTGGTAGCGGCCGCCGCGCGCCAGGATGAAGGCGACCTTGCGCCATTCCTCGGCCTTCAGCGTCGCCTTCAACGCGGGCAGCACGCGCTCCACGCCCGACAGGCGGATGTCCTCGTCGGAAACGTCGGGCACCGGCTGCTTGCCGAGCCACGCGATATTGGCACCGCCGCGCAGGTACCAGTCCTCCGGACGCTCCAACGGGTAGGCGTTGCCGTCCATGTCCTGGATGGCGTCCGGGCCGAAGCCGGGCAGGCCCAGGCGCTTGGCCGTGGCGATCAGGAACGTCTCCATCTGGACGTGCCGGCCGTCCGCCAGCGTGGCGGTGCGGGGCTCCACCACCGGCCAGCGCGCGGTCGTCGTCTTGGTCGGGACACCCGCCCAGGGAGCGGCCCAGCCCCAGGTCTCGTACAGCACCGTGTCCGGCACGATGTAGTCGGCGAAGGCCGAGGACTCGTTGATGAAGGGGTCGATGGCGACGATCAGCGGCAGCGCCTTCGGATCCCGCAGCTTCGCCTCCACGGCGGCGCGGACCCCGGGGATGCCGTAGACCGGGTTGCTGTTCCACAGGAACAGGGCCTTCAGCGGGTAGGGATAGCCATCCACGACGCCGCTGGTCAGATATTCGGTCGTCAGTTGCGGGGCGTTGGGGTACCAGGGCGCCGTCGCCGGGTAGGGCTTGCCCGCTTCCTTCCTCGCCTTGAATTCGCTGGATTTCTCGTAAGGAATCGGGCGGCTGATGGCGGTGCCGGAGGGCTTCATCTGGCCGGGAAAGCTCGCCAGCTTGTAACGCGGGCCGTCCTGCTCGTCGGGGAAGCGGCCGCCGCCGAAGATGGTGCCGCCCTTCCAGTTCAGGTTGCCGATCAGCGTGTTCAGCGTGACCACGCCGAAGGCGTTGTAGAAGCCATTGCCGGCCATCATGCCGCCATGCGCGTTGGCGGCGGCCCTTTTGCCGTGGCTGGTGAACTCGCGCGCCAGCCCGGCGATGACATCGGCGGGGATGCCGCAGGCCTCGGCATAGCCGCGCAGGTCGAGCTTCATGGCCTCGTCGCGCAGCAGGGTCAGGCTGGTCTTCACGGCCACGCTGCCCGCGGGCGTCGCCACGGTCCCGTCGAGGAACAGCGCTGCCGGCCCCATCAGGGCGTCATGGGCAACGGGCGTCCCGGCGGGATCGAGGACGACGAAGGCGTCCTTGTCGCCGTAGCGGTCCTTCTCGTCCAGCGTCACCCAGCCCATGTCGGAGGCGCGCAGCATCCGCCCTTCGCGCGGGTGGCCCTTCTGCACGACGACGAGGTGCGTGGCGTTGCACCAGCTCGCCTCGCCCGCCGCCTCGGCCGCCTTGCCGTTGGGTTGGGACAGGTAGCGGGTGTCGATGCGCCCGTTCTCGAACATCCAGCGCATCAGGCCCATGACCAGCGCGCCATCCGTACCGGGACGGATCGGAATCCAGTTGGACCGCTCGCCCACGGCGCGGTTGTCGGCGTTGGTCAGCACGGGATCGACGACGACGTAGTTCAGCGCGCCCTCGGTCCGCCCCTTGGCGACGAGCATGGCCTGCCGCTTGAACGGGTTGCCGGCGTTCGATGGCGCTGTGCCGATGAACAGCACGAACTCGGCGTTCTGGAGGTCGGGCTTGGCGTGCGGCATGGCCTTCAGATCGCCGAACGCCGCGCCTGAACCGGAGCGGTAGGCGCCGCCGCAGTAGGCTCCGTGGCCGACGAAGTTGATGGTGCCGAACGACTGGTTGAAGAAACGGCGCACGAACGGCTCGCGCCCGTCGTTCACCGACGACAGCAGGGCCACCTGGTTGACCTTCGGCCCCAGTTCGGGGGCTGCCGGGTCGATGGGCGTCTTCAGGTCACGCAGACCGCGAAGGCCGTCCACATGCCCCTCGCCGAACAGGTCGCCCCCCTCGGCGATCTCCTCGACCAGCCGGTCGAAGGCGATCGGTTCCCATTTGCCCGCGCCGCGCGGGCCGACGCGCTTCATCGGCGTGGTGATGCGAAAGGGCGAGGTCAGCATCTCCAGCGCCGCGTTGCCCCGCCCGCAGGCGGTGGAACGGCCCTGGAGGCCCTTCTCGTCCAGCCGCGACAGCGACCTGAAGCTCTCCCGGATCGGGGTGCCGTAGGGCAGATGGGGATCGGTGGACAGCGGGCTGTAGGGGTTGCCCGCCACGCGCAGCACCTTGTTCTTCTCGACATCCACGCGGACCCGGACCCCGCACAGCGTGGTGCAGCCCAGGCACGCGACGTTGGCGACGATCTGTCCCGGTGTCAGGGCGATGCCGCCACTCTTCGGATCGATGCGGAACTCAGGGGCCGGCGCGTTGCCGGAGATGGCGTGGCGGGGCTGCTCCCCGGCCCAGGCGCCCTTGACGAGCTTGCGGCCGGTTTCGGAGAAGCCGCCGGCGAAGGCGGCGAGCGCGCCACCGGCGGCGGTGGTCTTCAGGAGGAGGCGACGGGTGATGGGCATGGAAGTCACTCCCTTTACTCGGCGGCTACGGCGCGGTCGGCGGCCGGAGCAGCGCGGACCGGGCGGGGCGCCGATTGGGGCGGGGTCGGCAGAAAGGCGGTGATGACGAGGAGGAGGAAGAGCCACAGGCCAGCGGTGCCGACGATGCCAAGCAGGCCTTCCGGACCGGCGGGGAGCGCGTACTCGTAGAAGCCGGCACCGGTCTTCGGCACGGTCTGGCCGCCGATGAACACGGTCCAGCGGAACATCCAAGCGCTGTGGACCGCGATCAGCCCCGTCAGCAGCCCCGTGCCCGCAGGCTTGGCGACGGCGATGACGAAGGGCAGCACGGTGGCGGCGACGGCCCAGATGGCGGTGACGCGCCACGCCTCGGAATTCGCCACGCTGTCCAGAGCTTCGGCGTGCGTCCGCTCGATCCCGAACAGGCCCGCGGCCAGCCACACGCCGCCGACCACCATGACCGCACCGAGGGCGCCGGCAAGCAACCGGTTGGCTTGCACCTCCACGGTGCGGTCGTTGCCGGCGGCGAAGCGGTTCAGGAGAAGCACCAGGCCGGTGGTCCCGGCCAGCGCGGTCATGAGGAACTGGACCGGCAGGAAGGGCGTGTGCCACAACGGGCGCGCCCTGACCACGGCAACCTCGACGCCGGTGTAAAGGGCGACCAGCGCCGCCCCGGCGAGCACGACGAGACCCGTGGCGCGGATCAGCCCGTCGTTCCGCCCGCCGCCCAAGGCGGCCAGCCGGTAGAGCGCGGCGAGGCGGCTGTCCACGCGGCCTTGCTCCTGCAATTCCTCGCGGAAGCAGGCCCAGGCGTAGACCAGCAGGCCCGTCACGTAGAAGGGAATGAAGATCGAGCCCCACCACATCCAGGATGTCGGGCGGAACACCACGTAGAAGTGCCAGAAGCGGCCGGGCTGGTGCAGGTCGGACAGCAGCGCCACCGGGGCGGCCAGCCCGCAGGTCAGCGCCACCAGCAGGGCGACGCGCCCCAGCTTGCGCCACTCGTCCCTCGCAAAGGCGTAGCCGGGCAGGCTCAGCAGCACGCCGCCGACCGACAGGCCGATCAGGAAGAAGTATTGGACGGCCCAGGGAAGCCACGCCACCTCGCGGGTCACGTTGATGACCTCGACGATCTGGTTTTCCATCACACGTGCTCCTTCTCACGGGCCGGGCGCCACAGGGTCGGGGTGCCGTCCACCTTGCCTTGGAACTTCGGGTCGAGGCCGATGTAGAAGACCCGCGGCTGGGTGCCCTGCTCGGGCTTCAGCACCTTCGGGTCCGTCTCGCGGTTCAGTTTCGAAACCGCGCTGTTCGGGTCGTTCAGATCACCGAAGACGCGGGCGCCGCCGACGCAGGTCTCCACGCAGGCGGGCAGCAGTCCGGCGTCAATGCGATGGACGCAGAAGGTGCATTTGTCGGCGGTCTGGGTGTCGTGGTTGATGAAGCGCGCGTCGTAGGGGCAGGCCTGGACGCAGTAGGCGCAGCCCACGCACACCGTGTTGTCCACCACCACGATGCCGTCCTGGCGCTGATGCGTGGCGCCGGTCGGGCAGACCGGGATGCAGGGGGCATCCTCGCAGTGGTTGCACAGGCGCGGCAGCATGTAGGTGCCGGTCTTGCCCTGCTCGGTCACCTCGTAGGTGGAGACGATGGTGCGGAAGCTGTTCTCCGGAACGTCGTTCTCCATGATGCAGGCCACCGTGCAGGCCTGGCAGCCGACGCACTTGCGCACGTCCACCACCATCGCCCAGCGCCGCGCCGCATCGCCGCCCTGGCGCGCCTGCGCGGCCTCGGCCGGCATCGTCGCCAGCGTGGCGGCACCGATGCCGGCGGCGCCGGCGCCCAGGCAGAAGTTGCGTCGTGATCGGTCCATGGCTGGCCCCTTCGCACCGGTTCCCTGGTTCGCGGAATCCCGCGAACGCTTCGGTGCAAAGGATAGCCGGGGGCCTAGGCCCCTCCCATTGGGGGCATCCCTAGACTTCTTAGGGTTTTCCCCAGCGACGATCCGCCGCAGGGATTCCCCATCACTCGGATTCGAGAAGCAGCCGCGTGAGGTCGGCGACGGATCCGACCCCAAGCTTCTCCATCACGTTGTGGCGATGCACCTCCACCGTCTTCGGGCTCAGGCTGATCTCGGCCGCGATGACCTTGTTCGGCTTGCCGGCCACGACCAGATCGGCAACCTGCCGTTCCCGCGGGGTCAGGCGCGCCAGCAGCGACCGGACGTGGGCCTTGCGGGCCTGCTCCTCCCACGCGCGGCGGGACTTTTCCAACGCCTCGTGGACCCGGTCGAGAAGCACCTGATCGTTGAACGGCTTCTCGATGAAGTCCACCGCGCCCGCACGCAGCGCGCGCACGGCCATGGGCACGTCGGCATGCCCCGTGATGACGACGACCGCCAGCAGCGACCCGGCGCGGGACAGCGTGTCCTGCAACTCCAGCCCGCTCATGCCGGGCATCCGCACGTCGGTGACCAGACAGCCGGGACGGTCCGGCTTGACGGCGCGCAGGAACTCTTCGGCTGACGCGAAGGACTCCACCGGCACGCCGAGCGAACCAATCAGCCAGGCCAGCGAGTGCAGCATCGCGGGATCATCATCGACGACATAGACGGTGCGGGTCTTGTCAGCCTGCATGGCGTTGCTCCCCGGTCCTCTGCTCTTCGGTGGCGACGGGCAGGACGAAACGCATCACGGCGCCACCTTCCGGGTTGTCCGTGGCCCAGAGATGGCCGCCGTGCGATTCCACGATGGTCCGGCAGATGGACAGGCCCAAGCCCATGCCGCCGGGCTTGGTGGTGAAGAAGGGGTCGAACAGGCGGGCCCGCGCCTCGTCCGACAGGCCGTGCCCCCGGTCGGTCACCGCGACCTCGACCCGTCCCGCGCCGTCGCGGGCGGTGCGCACGGTGACGCCTTCCCGACCGCGCGGCCTTTCCTCCATGGCGTCGAGCGCGTTCTTGACCAGGTTGAGGACGACCTGCTCGATCTGGACGCGGTCCCCCAGCACCGGGGGGAGATCGTCGGCGAGCGTCAGGGTGATCGGAATGCCGCCGCTGCGCGCCCGCCCCTCGCACAGGCAGGTTGCGGTGCGGACGGCATCGTTGAGGCCCATCGGCTCCAGCCGGGCCGCCCGCTTGCGCACGAACTCCCGGATGCGGGCGATGATCTCCCCGGCCCGTTCGGCCTGTTCCGCGATGGCCCGCGTGATGCCCGCCAGCTGATCCGATTCCACCGTTCCGGCCTCCAGGCGCCGGGTGCAGCCGCGCGCATAGTTGGCGATGGCCCCGAGCGGCTGGTTCAGCTCATGGGCGAGATTGCTCGCCATCTCGCCGAGGATGGACAGGCGGGCGACGTGGTCCATCTCCTTCTGCCGCTCGCGGGCGGTCTCCTCGGCCCGGCGGCGCTCGGCCATCTCGTGGACGAGGTCGCGGTTGGCCGCGCGGAGTTCGGCGGTGCGCACCTTGATCAGATGCTCGACCCGCAGCGAGTGGATCGCCCACCACAGCAGCGCAAGGGCCGCCAGCGCCAGCCAGTACCAATGTTCACGGGCGACGTCGATCAGCGAGACCTCGCGCAGGTAGCGGTACGGCCCGATGCGCAAGGACCGGAACAGGGCGTGGACGGGCTGGTAGTCGAGCGGCACGGTCCAGCCTTCGTAGCCTCCCGCCTTGGCCGCCGGATGGTCGCCGGGCATCTGGAACAGGGCGACGACGACCGCCTTGGCCAGTTCCTCCGGCGTGGAGGCAAGCCGGGCGAGCGGCCAGTCCGGGTACAGCTCGGTGGACAGAGCGCAGTCGAAGCCCGGCGCGGTTCTGGGATCCAGCACCCGGAACCGGCTGGGGTCGACGCGGCCTTCGGCGGCCAGTTCCTCCAGCACGCAGGCCCGCAGCACGCCGGCATCGGCGCCGCCGTCGCGGACCGCGAAGACGACCCGGTCCACCGGAAAGCCCGAGAAGCGGAGTTCTTTCAAATCCTGATAGGGGTCCACACCGGCCGCCAGCATCGCGGCCCAGGCCACCTGGAAGCCGCCGAAGGCATCCGGATCGACCGCCATGACGGTCCGCCCCTTCAGGTCGCTCACCGCGCGGATGTCGGTGCGGTCGGCGCGGACGATCAGGACGGAGCCGATGGCGGCACCCGACTCCCCGGCGCGCGAGGAGTGGAGCGTGGCGATCCGGGTCACGCCATGGCGCGCCTCCAGCTCCACGTAGTTGCCGGTGTTCGTCAGGACAAAATCGATGGAGCGGGCCTGCACGGCGGCGTCCATGCCAGGCAGGTCCAGCGGCACCATCTCCGCGCCGCGCCCGGGGAACCGCTCGGCCAGATATCGGACGGTCGGCTCCCAGGCGGCGTTCGCGTGATCGCCGCCCCGGTAGGCCAGAACCCCGACACGGATGGGCGGTTCCACGGCGAAGGCCACGCCGGCCCACAAGCCGACGAGCGCGCCGGCCAGCATCGGGCGGTTCAGCCGGGCCATGGTCGGTCGGGACAAAGCCTGTCGGAATGGAGTGGGCATCGCGTCCTCGGCTGAGGATTGCCGGCGAAGGATCGGGGCGACCAATCAAGCAGGCCACGCACGCCGCATACACTCTTCCCCAGCCGCTTTCAACCGGCGCGCCGCCACACCGCGCCGGAGCCCCGATATGAAATTCGCCGTTGCCAGTCAGAATTCCGGCATTACCGACGTTATGAGCGGACTCACGTCCAAGCGGGTGGAGTCGAGGAAGACCGGGGTCAGGCCGAACCGGAGGGGCGCGGAAGGTGCGCCCCCTGCCGTTGATCTCTCTCCCTATTACCATGATTTTGGAAGTACCGTTGAGCAATGCCTCGTCCCGCGCTATATCAGGCCCATGACACTGGAACGCACCGCCGAACGCCTCGAAGCCCTCGGGCACGTCACCCGGCTTGAGATTTACCGCTGGCTCGTCCGGGCGGGCGCGGACGGCTTGGCCGTGGGCGATCTCCAGAAAAGGGTGGGTATTCCGCTGACCACCCTGTCACACCACCTGCGCAAGCTCGTGCTGGTCGATCTGGTCACGCAGGAGCGGCGCGGCACCACCCTCATCTGCCGTGCCAACTACGACTCCATGCGTGCCGTGCTCAGTTTTATGACTGAGGAATGCTGCGCCGATGCCAAAGGGTGCAAGGCCGCCTGAACGGCCCAAGCCACGGACGTCGCGGTATGACGGGACTCCTCCGGCAGTGCCCATCATCGCCTGTTCCATCGCACAGTGTTTGCGCGAAGGGACACCGTGGCGGTGCCAATCGTGGCGGCGCCAATTTGACATTTTGATGACCATCGAAATCTGAGTTGACGCCGTATGGCCCGTCACATAATTTGATGGTATTGGAATTATCCAATCTCTTTCCACGGAACGGTGCCACGCCGGCCAACCGCCATCCCCGACACACGAAGACTCCACCATGGAAAAGAAGGCCATCCTGTCCGCCTTGTCCGCGCTGTCGCAGGAAACGCGCTTGGACATTTTCCGTCTGCTGGTCCAAGCCGGCCCGGAGGGACAGGCCGCGGGTGCGATCGCCGAGGCACTCGGTGTCACGCCGGCCACCTTGTCCTTTCATCTGGCCCAACTCACGCACGCCGGATTGATCGTGCAGCGGCGGGAAGGCCGCTCGTTGATCTATTCGGCGGACTTCGACCGGATGAACGGCCTGGTCGGGTTTTTGGTGGAAAACTGCTGCGGCCGGCCGGCCAACCCCTCCGCCTACGCGCCTGTCTGCGCTCCGGCGCCGGACGCGGCCAACGCGATCGGCACCGGCACCGACCCAAAGGGGCGCTGCGGCGGTTAACGCGCGGTCCGACCTGGCGAGTTCACACCCCGCGCTGCTCCGGCGGCCGAAGACCGACATCAAGGCCGGGTGGGCGTGCCCCGACGGCCGCATTGTGCCGAACACATGGAGGGAAGAATGGCCGATGAACGGGTCTACAACGTGCTGTTCCTGTGCACGCACAACAGCGCGCGCAGCGTGATGGCGGAGTGCATTCTGAACCGGGCGGGCAAGGGCCGCTTCCGCGCCTTCAGCGCCGGCAGCCAGCCCTCCGGGTGCATCAATCCGTATGTCCGCGACCTGCTGGAGCGCCTGGGCTACCCGACCACGCAACTCCGCTCCAAGACCTGGGACGAGTTCGCCGCGCCGGACGCGCCCCACATGGATTTCGTGTTCACCGTGTGCGACAGCGCCGCGGGCGAGGTCTGCCCGGTGTGGCCCGGCCATCCGACCACCGCCCACTGGGGCTTCCCCGACCCGTCCGGCGCCCAGGGATCCGACGCGGAGAAGGTGGCCTTCACCGCCGACGTGTTCCGTCAGATCGAACGCCGCCTGCAGGGCTTCATCAGCCTGCCCATCGCCTCGCTCGACCGGCTCTCCCTCAAGCAGACGCTGGACGACATGGCCCGCGACGCCGGCGTTCGAGCATGACGCGGACCGTTGCCCCCCTGACGGAGGCGGACGTGCCGTCCCTGGCTGAACTGCTGGCCGCGAACGGCCTTGCCACCGACGACGTCACCGCGCCGGGACGGCGCTTCTGGCGCGTAACGGACGAGAAGGGGTTGATCGGCTGCTGCCCGCCCCGCGACCTGGTCCCCGCCGGGGAACCAACGGCGAGACGCCTGACGGAGTCGAACACCCCATGACCGATGTCACCATCTACCACAACCCGGCCTGCGGGACGTCCCGCAACACGCTGGCGCTGATCCGCAACAGTGGCGTCGAGCCAACCGTCATCGAGTACCTGAAGACGCCGCCGAGCCGCCCCCAATTGGTCGACCTGATCCGGCGCATGGGCGTGTCGGTGCGTGACGTGCTGCGTCAGAAGGGCACGCCCTGCGCCGAGCTTGGGCTCGACGATCCGTCAGTCACCGACGACCAACTGCTCGACGCCATGATGGCGCACCCTATCCTCATCAACCGGCCCATCGTCGTGACGCCGCGGGGCGTGCGCCTGTGCCGCCCGTCCGAGGTGGTGCTGGACATCCTTCCCGATCCGCAGCGCGGCGCCTTCACCAAGGAAGACGGCGAGCTTGTGGTGGACGAAGCCGGCAACCGCATCGGCAAAGCCTCCTGACAGGATGGTATCGACATGACCGCTGACGTCCACGCCGCTCCGGCGGCCCGCCCGGCCATGGGCACTTTCGAACGTTACCTGAGCGTCTGGGTGGCGCTGTGCATCGTGGTGGGCATCGCGCTCGGCCATCTGGTCCCGGGCGTCTTCCACGGGATCGCCGCGGCCGAGGTGGCCAAGGTCAACCTGCCGGTGGCGGTGCTGATCTGGCTGATGATCGTGCCGATGCTGCTGAAGATCGACCTCGCCGCCCTGGGCCAAGTGCGGGAGCATTGGCGCGGCGTCGGCGTCACCCTGTTCATCAACTGGGCGGTCAAGCCCTTCTCCATGGCGTTGCTCGGCAGCCTGTTCGTCGGCCACCTGTTCGCGCCGCTGCTGCCGCAGGACCAGATCCCGTCCTACATCGCCGGCCTGATCCTGCTGGCCGCGGCCCCCTGCACCGCGATGGTCTTCGTCTGGTCGAACCTGTGCGAGGGGGAGCCGCACTACACGCTGAGCCAGGTGGCGCTGAACGACCTGATCATGGTCTTCGCCTTCGCGCCGCTGGTCGGGCTGCTGCTCGGCGTCGCCTCCATCACCGTGCCGTGGGCCACGCTGCTGCTGTCGGTGGTGCTGTACATCGTCATTCCCGTGGTCGCGGCCCAGCTGTGGCGCCACAGCCTGCTGGCGGCCGGCGGCGAGGGTGCGCTGAAGAAGACGCTGGGCGTGCTCCAGCCGGTCTCGCTGCTGGCCCTGCTGACCACGCTGGTGCTTCTGTTCGGCTTCCAGGGCGAGGCGATCCTGGCGCAGCCGCTGGTCATCCTGCTGCTGGCCGTGCCGATCCTGATCCAGGTCTATCTCAACGCCGGGCTGGCCTACTGGCTGTCGCGCCGGTTCGGCGTGGCCTGGTGCGTGGCCGCCCCGGCGGCGCTGATCGGCGCGTCGAACTTCTTCGAACTGGCGGTGGCCGCCGCCATCAGCCTGTTCGGGTTGGGCTCCGGCGCCGCGCTCGCCACCGTGGTCGGCGTGCTGGTTGAGGTGCCGGTGATGTTGTCGGTGGTGCGCATCGTCAAGGCCACCAAGCCCTGGTACGAGCGCCAGGCCGGAGCGTGAGACGATCTCCGCGAATTCTGAACCATGTGAGCCGAGAGCATGACGGACGCCGACGTTTCCGAAAACGACCCGCTCCCGAACCTGGACGAGAGCCTGCTCGACGTTCCTGATCTGGGGAAGCTCACCCCGGAGCGGCCGTCAACGCATCCGCCCCGTATCCTGCTGCTGTACGGCTCGCTCCGTGAACGCTCGTACAGCCGTTTCCTCGCCGAGGAGGCCGCCCGCCTCCTGCGGCGCCTGGGGGCCGAGACGCGGATCTTCGATCCGCTCGGCCTGCCGCTGCCCGACAGCGTGCCCGCCGACCACCCCAAGGTGGCCGAGCTGCGCGCGCTGTCCCAATGGTCGGAGGGGCAGGTCTGGGTCAGTCCGGAGCGGCATGGCACGATCACCGGCATCCTGAAGTGCCAGATCGACTGGCTGCCGCTGGAGAGCGGCGGTGTCCGCCCGACCCAGGGACGCACGCTGGCGGTCATGCAGGTGTCGGGCGGGTCGCAGTCCTTCAACGCTGTAAACGCCATGCGCGTTCTCGGCCGCTGGATGCGCATGGTGACCATCCCGAACCAGAGCAGCGTGCCGAAGGCGTTCCAGGAGTTCGACGACGCCGGGCGCATGAAGCCGTCGCCCTACTACGACCGCGTGGTCGACGTCATGGAAGAGCTCTACAAGTTCACGCTCCTGGTCCGGGACCGCAGCGATTACCTCACCGACCGCTACAGCGAGCGCCGCGAGGCCGCTCTCAAGGCGGCGACCGAGGCGCAGGCCCTGGCGGCGCAGGCAATGGACGGCGAGAGGAAGGCTTAGCGAACGATGGCGGGCCAGGCGGATGTGGTCATCATCGGCGGTGGGCAAGCCGGCCTGGCGGTCGGTTACCATCTGCGGCGAACCGGGCTGTCGTTCGTCATCCTGGATGCCGAAGACGCCCCGGGCGGCGCCTGGCGGCACGCATGGCGGTCGCTGCGCCTGTTCTCCCCGGCCGCATGGTCGTCGCTTCCGGGATGGCTGCTGGACGGCGGCGAAACCAGCTACCCCAGCCGCGACGCGATCGTCGAGTACCTGACCCGCTACGAAGCCCGTTACGACCTGCCGGTTCGCCGGCCGGTGCGGGTGCGGTCCGTCGAAAGGACGCGGGACGACCGTCTGCGGGTGGTGACGGATCACGGCGACTGGTTCGCCCGCATGGTGGTCAGCGCGACCGGCACGTGGCGGCATCCATACATTCCGGACTATCCAGGCCGGACGGCGTTCCGCGGTCTCCAGATCCATTCCGGCGCCTACGACGCGCCCGAGCGGTTCGCGGGGCAGCGGGTCCTGATCGTGGGCGGCGGGAATTCCGGCGCGCAGATCCTGGCCGAGGTGTCCGCGGTCGCCGAGACGACGTGGGTGACCGAGCGGCCACCGGTGTTCCTGCCGGACGACGTCGATGGCCGCGTGCTGTTCCACCGGGCTACGGCGCGCGTCAAGGCGCTCCAGGAAGGCCGCGAGCCGGACATGCCGACCGGCGGCCTCGGCGACATCGTCATGGTCCCGCCGGTGTTGGAGGCCCGATACCGTGGCGTGCTGCACGCCGTGCGTCCGTTCACCCGCTTTACCGAAACCGGGGTGGTCTGGCGCGACGGCACCGAGAGCATGATCGACGCCGTGATCTGGTGCACCGGCTTCCGTCCGGCGCTGGACCACGTCGCGTCTCTCGGCATCGTTGGGCCTGAGGGAACAGTCGCCCTGGACGGCACCCGTGCGCTGCATGAGCCGCGCCTCTGGTTTGTCGGCTACGGCGGCTGGACGGGGCCGGCCTCCGCCACGTTGATCGGGGTCGGTCGGAGCGCCCGGGATACGGCCCGGCGCATTGCGGAGGCGCTCAACACGGCCACAGTCGGATCGGCGCCGGCCTCGTGAATGGCACCGGGCGGACCGTTCGGCCTGTGGTTCAGTGGCTGGCCTGCGTCTTGCGGCTCCACTCCGCCTCATCGGCGCCGCTCCGCCCGGCGCGCACGGTCCGCGCAAGGCGTTCCGGCAACGATCAAAGATCCATCGGGCAAAGAAAAAGCCGCCCGGAAGCGGCTTAGGGGTAACTCGCGATAGAGCCCTGAATATGTCGAGATTTTAAGCAAATATCTGATTGCTTGTGTAGCTGACATTTCGGCCTATGCCATGACGATCCGACGACAGACGTGAGGAGCCGTCTGGCACACCACCCGGCCCGCAAGAGTGCGGCGCCCGCCGATTCCCATTCTTCCAAAATTACCGTAATATGGCTTGACTGGCCGTTGCCGGCTTGATATTCCAATGATTATCGAAATAAGCGTGACGGCACGGAACCATCGACCACGATGGCCTTAGCGCCGCCACAGGTTCGTCGGCGGCGCCGGTGCGCCACGCAATTACGGTATTTGCCGGAATACGGTAACAGCGGCCCCACTGTTGGGCATCGAACGGGAGAAACCTGATGACAAGCACCGCGCATCCCATCGTCGTCATCGGCGCCGGTCCGGTCGGGCTGGCCGCCGCCGCTCATCTCCTGGCTCGCGGGCTGACCCCGCTGGTGCTGGAAGCGGCACCGGCGGTGGCGGCCAACATGCGTGACTGGGGACACGTGCGGGTCTTCTCGCCCTGGCGGTACAACATCGACAAGGTGGCCCGGACGCTGCTCGAGCGTTTCGGTTGGGAAGCGCCGGACCTCGAGGAGCTGCCGACCGGGCGTGAGATCGTCGAGCGGTATCTGGAGCCTTTGGCCGCCCTGCCGGACCTGGCGCCCCGACTTCGCTTCAACCACCGCGTCGTGGCCATCAGCCGTCAGCACATGGACAAGGTGAAGACGGGCGGGCGCGACGCTTCGCCCTTTGTGGTGCGCGTGGCGACCGCCGAGGGCGAGAGCGAGATCCTCGCCGATGCCGTGCTCGACGCGTCCGGCACCTGGGCGACACCCAATCCTCTGGGCGCCACCGGCCTGCCGGCGATCGCGGAACAGGCCCATGGCGACCGCATCCATTACGGCATCCCCGACATTCTGGGGAGTGCGCGGGGCCGCTACGCCGGTCGCCGGACTGTGGTGGTCGGCTCCGGCCATTCGGCCGCCAACGCCCTCCTGGACCTTGCGCGCTTGGCCGAGCAGGAGCCGGGGACCACGGTGGTGTGGGCTGTCCGCGGTACAGACTTGCGGCGCATTTTCGGAGGCGGTGAGGCCGATGCCCTGGCAGCGCGCGGAGCGTTGGGAATGGCGCTCAGGAACCTCCAAGCCAGTGGGACACTTGAATTCGTGACCGGGTTTCGCGTGGCGAAGGTCGTGCAAACGGGCGGCACGGTGGCCCTGGAGAGCGGCGATGGGCGGCGCATCGAGGAGATTGACGAGATCATCGCAGCCACCGGCCAGCGGCCGGATCTGGCGCCGCTACGCGAGGTGCGGCTCCGCCTGGACCCGTGGCTGGAATGCACGGAGGCGCTTGGCCCGCTCATCGACCCCAATCTGCACAGCTGCGGCACGGTCAGGCCGCATGGCGTGCGCGAGCTGTCGCATCCGGAGCCGGGTTTCTACACCGTCGGTATGAAAAGCTACGGTCGGGCGCCGACCTTCCTGATGGCCACCGGATACGAGCAGGTCCGCTCCATCGCCGCCTTCCTGGCGGGCGATCTTGAAGATGCCTATGACGTGCAGCTGGACTTGCCCGAGACCGGCGTGTGCAGCAGCGATTTCCACGCGGAGCCCTTGCCCACATCTCCGAATGCTTGCTGCGGCGCGAGGGTGGTGTGACGGTAACCACGTCGGCCGGAGCGGTCGCCGCTCCGGCGGCCCGGCGCCTTCAGTTCCGATTGGCCTGAAGATCGACCACATACCGCGTCAGACACTCCGCCAGATATTCCGCCTCAGCGAAGGACAAACCACGCCGAACCGCCTCACCGGCCAGTTCGCCGTTCACCACCGTGGTGTCGATGACCATCCAGCCATCGAAATCAAAGCGAAGCCCATATTCTATCATCATCCAATGGACATGGAGACGCGCGACGGCACACGCGACGGCGCAGACGAACAGTTGCCGTCAGTAAGGCCATGCATCGCACCGACCGGTCGCCGAACAACCACCATATCTGACGGAGCCGGGCGCCATCGCGGAATCCTCCCGCCCGGGATCGGATAAGGATCGTCATGCCGCATGAGACGACGTTCATCGCCACCATCGTTGTGGGCCTGGTTCTCGCCTTCCTCGGCGGCCTTCTCGCCAGCAAGCTCCGGTTGTCTCCCCTCGTCGGCTATCTGCTGGCCGGCGTCGCGGCCGGCCCCTTCACGCCCGGCTTCGTTGCCGACGAGGGGCTCGCATCCCAACTCGCCGAGATCGGCGTCATCCTCCTGATGTTCGGTGTCGGACTCCATTTCTCGATCAAGGACCTGCTCGCCGTCCGCGCCATCGCGATTCCCGGTGCCCTCGGCCAGATCGTGATGGCGACGGCGCTGGGCGTCGGCGTCGCGCACATCTGGGGTTGGACGTTCGGCGCGGGTCTGGTGTTCGGATTGGCGCTCTCGGTTGCCAGCACCGTGGTGCTGCTGCGCGCCCTTGAGGAGCGCAACATCCTCGATTCGGCGAACGGACGGATCGCCGTCGGCTGGCTCATCGTCGAGGATCTCGCCATGGTGCTGGTTCTGGTGCTGTTGCCGGCCCTGGCGGGCGTGCTCGGCGGGACGCCGCGCGGCGTGGCGGGCGAAACTGGCGGCAGCGATCTGGCCGTGACCCTGGCGCTGACGCTGGGCAAGGTCGGGGCGTTCCTGGCCCTCGTGCTGGTGGTCGGCACCCGCGCGATTCCGTGGCTTCTGATGCAGGTCGCCCGGACCGGCTCGCGCGAGCTGTTCACGCTCTCGGTGCTGGCGACCGCGCTCGGCATCGCCTTCGGCTCGTCCGAGCTGTTCGGCGTCTCCTTCGCTCTCGGGGCCTTCTTCGCCGGCGTCGTTTTGAGCGAGAGCGACTTCAGCCATCAGGCCGCGGCCGACGCGTTGCCGCTTCAGGACGCCTTCGCGGTGCTGTTCTTCGTCTCGGTCGGCATGCTGTTCGACCCGATGATCCTTTTCCGCGAACCGTTCGCCGTGCTCGCCGTCGTCCTGGTCATCGTCCTCGGCAAAACGCTGGCGGCGTTCAGCATCGTGATGGCGTTCGGCTATCCGGCCTCGACCGCCCTCACCGTGTCGGCCAGCCTGGCGCAGGTCGGGGAGTTCTCGTTCATCCTGGCCGGGCTCGGGGTGACGCTCGGGCTGCTGCCGCCGGAGGGACGCGACTTGATCCTCGCGGGCGCGCTGCTCTCGATCACGCTCAATCCGCTGGTGTTCGCCGGCCTCGACCGTCTCTCCGGCTGGCTGCGGCGGAGGCCGGGCGTGCTGGGCCGGCTTGAACGCCGGAGAATCGACAGCCTGTCGGTGCTGCCTCCGGCCCACGAAGGCCCGCAGGACCATGCGGTCATCGTCGGTTACGGACGGGTCGGCAGCGTCGTCGGCAAGGGCTTGAAAAGCCAGAACCTGCCGATCGTGGTCATCGACGAGAACCGCCGGCGGGTCGAGGCGTTGCGCAAACGCGGCGTGCCGGCGGTCTATGGGGACGCGACGACGCCGGGCGTTCTGGAGGCCGCCGGCACCCGGCGGGCGCGGCTGATCGTCGTCGCCACACCCCAGGGCTATCAGACACCGCGCATTCTCGATCTCGCGCGCCGGATCAACCCCACCATCGACACGGCGGTGCGGACCCACAGCGACGCGGAGGTCGCCGATCTGGAGAGGCAAGGCGTGGGCCTGGCGATCGTGGGGGAGCGCGAACTCGCTTTCGGACTGATGGACTATGCCCTGCGCAGCCTCGGTTCCTCGGGCGACCGAGCGCGGGATGTCGTCCAGGAGGTTCGGGTTGCGGGCGAAGGCGGCGTCTACGAGCGACGACACAGCGCGCCCTGGCGTGGGGCGCCGGAACTGCGCCAGCACCGCGGCGAGGCACCGCCACCCGATTGACCTGCACCTCCGCACAGCCCTCCGGAAGAAAGCCAAAAGATAAACGTCGCACCGTTCAATCAGCAGGATAAATCGTGAAAAATCCAATCCACAAAGTTTCCTAAAAAAGTCTATCGCCTAACGCAATCAACCGCTCCCAGCGCGATGCTGATTTTTCCCTGCTGATGCCTATATAGGAGTAGATCACAAAAATACGCGGGAGGTTGATATGCCGTTGCGCTCTGAATACACCCTGCACCAATCCGATTTGAACGAGTTCCTGTCCGCCCCGCTCTGGGAGGAGGAGAACGGAAGCCGCCTCAGCGTTCTCTCCGCGCTGGCGCGGCTTGGCATCGATCCCTGGGCCGAGGCAGCCCGCTTGGCGGCGCTGCCAAGGGACGCCGCGGCGTCGGCACTGGCCGTCATCCTCCGCCGGCTTCCGGCCCAACAGCCCGAAGCCCCGGACGCTGTCGCGACGGCGGATCGCTTGGTGAGACTCTTGCCGGAAGGGGGGTCCGCCACGGCCCCGAACGGCGAAGTCGTCGACCGGAGCCGCCGCACGGGTACCGTCAACCCGTGGTTTTTGCTTCTCCTCATGGCGGCGCTCGTCGCCTGGGGGATGATGAGCTTCTGGTCCTGACCACCCATTCGCATCCGCGGGGAACCGGGGCGGCGGTGCGAGCTTACTTTGCCAGAACATAGGTGCCAGGCGCGTCGGCGAGCGCGGGATGCGTCGCACTGCCCAGCGCCGGCGGCTTTCCTTTTCGACCCGACCGCTCTGCCAGCCATGACGTCCAGTCCGTCCACCAGCTGCCGCTGTGCGCGGTGGCCTTCTCGCACCATGCCTGCGCGGCCGCGCCGGGGACGCCACCGATTTCCAGCACCCGGCGCAATGAGCGTGCGGTAGACCGGGTTGGTGTGCCATTCCGGCGCGGCGAAGCGCTTGTCCCGCGGCACCGTTCTATCGGATGGCAGCGTCGGCCTGCTCGGCTCGCTCCAAGTCCAGGGGATCGATCGTGGCGGCCTGGGCGAGGGTCGTACCGCCGGCGCGCACCGGCAGCAGGATCACCGTAGCGACACGCCGGTAAACCGGAAAGGACAGGCCATCGACCAGTTCTTCATCGGTTTCGACGGTGTAGGTTCCCGCCGGCTGCACACCGTCGATCCCGGTCAACACGAAGGGGTGCGAGAACGTCACTTTTCTGCTGCTGGTGCGTGAGAGCATTGGATGTCTCCTGGGGCTCGATCGACATGGTGCGAAGGGGGAAGCGAAGCGGGAGGTGACGAGGGCCAACCTTCCGACATAGTATTGTTCATATAAGCGACGCTGCGAAGCTTTGGTGACATGGCGCAAGGATATTCTGGCCATGCTGCTTTATTTCTGCGTTTTTGCGGGCGGCACGAGAAACGTCGCAAACGCTGCAACAGAAACCCGGGCGCCGCACCGATGCCGGTCAATGACCGAAAAGCACGGCAATGGCGATGGCCATTGTCACGACGCTGAATCCGGTGCTCGCGATGACCATCGAACCTTCCGTTGCGGAGTCCAGACGATAATTCACGGCAAACAGGATACCGAAGAACCCTGACGGCACGGCGGCGAGCAGGATGGCCATCTTGGCGACCTCGGCCGGGATCGGGAGGACGGAGACGATGGCCGCGGTCAGCAGCGGTCGCAGGACATCGGCCATTCCGGTCGCGCCCACGACCTTCCAGTCCAACCGGAACGATTGACCCGCGAGGATCAAGCCGGTCAGGAACAGCGACACGCCGGCTGCGGCATGGCCGATCAACTGCAGGCACGCTTTCGTGACGGGACCGAAGGTCAGGCCCGACAGCGAGAACAGGATGCCGAGCGCAGGCCCCAGGACGACCGGTTTGGTCAGCGCACGCCGCAGTGCCCTGGCGATGCGAATCTTCGGCGTCTCATCGGGATTGCTGCCCGTCTGACCATTCATTTCGACAACGATCAGCGTGAGCGGGGTGACAAGGATGGAACCGGCGGCCAGCGCGACGGCCACCGGCACCGCGCCGGTCGGTCCCAGCACTGCGGACACCATCGGCAGGCCGACGCCTGCGAGATTTGGGAAGGCGATGGTCACGGCTTGAAGCGACGCATCCGTCGGGTTGGTGTCAGACGACGAACGCACGAGCACATACCACAGAAAATACAGAATCAGCATGACGGCGCCGAAGATCGCAAAGAGCGGCGCTTGCTCCAGCATCTCGCTTCGCCGTGTCGAAGCGGTCGCTACGAACAGCGAAGCCGGCAAGGCGAAATCCATGACGAGAGCGTTGAGTCCATTGACCTGATCCTTGTTGACGATGCCGAACCACCCGGCGCCGTAACCCAGCGCCATGACGAAGAAAACCGGCGCCAACGCCAGCGGAATTGCATTGGACATGGCTGAACAGCCCTTTCTCAGGGGATGACGGACAGGATTCGGCGGCCGCGAAGGCGTTGGTGCCCCGGCGGCGGACGCGCTCCGGAGGTTTGGGCAGCAAACCGTCGCTCGGACGCGTCATTTGCCCCATGGCAGCCCCCGATGCATTCTCGACGGAGTGCCGGCAAGGTACAGAGCGATCGGTTCTCGATGTGAAAATTCCTGTAAATTATCGTGATGCAAATCCGTTCGATGCTCACTGCAAGAGGCGAATGTCTTTTTTAATATAATGCCATGATATTGAAGGCGTGTTTTCGTCATTCTGTTCTGATCGAACTTTTTCAAGGATTTTCGGATTTTTACTCGTCCTTTGTTTCGTCGCATGCAATTCAGGGCGTGCCGCCACCCGGCAAAAACCGATCGGCATCCACCCGTTTGAAGTGAGGCAACGCCATGTCGTCTTCCCGCATTCGTTCCGCGGCACTGCTCGCACCTCTGCTCGCGCTGGCCATTCCGGCCGCCGCGCTGGCTCAGCCCGTCAAGCACGAGCCCATCAAGAACATCGTCCTTGTGCACGGCGCATGGGTCGATGCCTCGGGCTGGCGCCCCGTCTACGACATTCTGACGAAGAAGGGCTTCCACGTGACGATGGTCCAGGAACCCCTGACCGGTTTCGCGGACGACGTCGCCGCCACCAAGCGCGTGCTCGCCGAACAGAACGGCCCCTGCGTGCTGGTGGCGCACAGCTATGGCGGTTCGGTCGTCACCGAGGCGGGAGCCGATCCGAAGGTGGCGGCGCTCGTCTATGTGGCCGCCCACGCGCCGGACGTCGGCGAGGACGAGGCGGCCCTGGGCAAGACGATGCCCAGCGTCACGCAGAAGCAGCCGGGCGACATCGTCAAGACGGCGGATGGCTACACCTATCTGCAACCCGCTGTCTTCCCATCGCATTTCGCGGCCGACCTGCCGGCCGCGCAGGCGAGGTTCGAAGCGCGGTCGCAGATGCCGACGGCCGCCTCCGTCTTCTCGACCCCGCTGACCGTCGCGGCGTGGAGGACCAAGCCGAGCTGGGGCATCGTCGCCGGGTCCGACGAGATCATCAATCCCGATCTGGAGCGCTTCTACTACAAGCGCGCGGGCAGCCACACGACCGTCCTGAAGGGGGCGAGCCACTCCGTCTACGAGTCCCGCCCCAGGGAGGTCGCCGCCGTCATCGAACAGGCCGCGCTGCACGCCGGCGAGGCGACGAAGTGAGGCCATGGGGAGCGTCGCCGCCCCAAGGACCGGCGGCGATGCCTCCCCGCTGCCCGGAGATCCGATCCATGCACCTTCAACCGAACGTCCCGTCGCCGCGCGCGTGGGACACCGGACGACAATCCCGTGAACAGCGCCTGGCCTCTGCCGCCCGTTTCGCACGGGGCAAGCTGGTCGCGCACCAGGACGCGACCAGCCTGCTCGAAGCGGTTCTCCGCCCGGGAGACCGCGTCTGCCTGGAAGGCGACAACCAGAAGCAGGCCGATTTCCTCGCGCGATGCCTCGCCCAGGCGGACCCGACCGTTCTCCGCGATCTGCACATCGTGCAGTCCGGCATCGTCCTTGCCGAACATCTCGACCTGTTCGAGGCCGGCATCGCCCGCAAGCTGGACTTCTCCTATTCGGGACCGCAGGGTGCCGCCCTCGCCCGCGCCCTTGCCGGCGGGACGATCGAGCTGGGCGCGATCCACACCTATCTCGAACTGTTCTCGCGCTATTTCGTCGATCTGACGCCGCACGTCGCGCTGACGGTCGCGCGCTGCGCCGACCGCGACGGCAACCTCTACATGGGGCCCAACACGGAAGACTCCCCCGTGGTGATCGAGGCCACGGCGTTCAAGCAGGGCATCGTCATCGCCCAGGTCAACGAACTCGTCGACAAGGTGCCGCGCGTCGACGTGCCCGGCGACCGCGTCGACTTCGTGGTCGAAGCACCGGAGACATTCTACGTCGAGCCCCTGTTCACGCGCGATCCGGCGCAGGTCACCGAAACCCAGATCCTGACGGCCATGCTGGCGATCCGGGGAATTTACGAGGAATACGGCGTCCGCCGGCTGAACCACGGAATCGGCTTCAACACGGCGGCCATCGAGCTGCTGTTGCCCACCTACGCCGAGCGGTTCGGCCTGAAGGGACGGATTGCGACCCATTTCGCGCTGAACCCGCACCCTACCCTCATCCCGGCGATCGAGACGGGCTGGGTGCAGCAGGTCCACAGCTTCGGATCGGAAGTGGGCATGGACGCCTACATGCGCGCCCGCCCGGACATCTTCTTCACCGGCCGGGACGGGTCGATGGCGTCGAACCGCCTGTACTGCCAGGCGGCCGGCCTCTACGCGACGGACCTCTTCATCGGCTCCACCCTCCAGATCGATCCGCAGGGCAACAGCTCGACGGTCACGCGCGACCGGATCGCGGGGTTTGGCGGCGCCCCCAACATGGGGTCCGATCCGCATGGCCGGCGCCACGCCAGCGACGCCTGGATGAAGGCGGGACGGGAAGCCGCGGACGGGACCCCGGCTCTGCCGCGCGGCCGAAAGCTGGTCGTCCAGATCGTGGAGACCTTCGGCGACAAGCTCGACCCGACCTTCGTCGAGCAGCTCGACAGCGTGCAGCTCGCCGAGACGCTCCACCTCGACCTTCCGCCGGTCATGATCTACGGCGACGACGTGACCCACATCGTCACGGAGGAGGGCATCGCCAACCTCCTGCTCTGCCGCACCGCCTACGAACGCGAGCAGGCGATCCGCGGCGTTGCCGGCTACACGCCGGTCGGCCGCGCCCGCGACCGGCGGGTGGTCGAGGATCTGCGGGCGCGCAAGGTGATCCGGCGGCCCGAGGATCTGGGGATCGATCCGCTCGACGCGAACAAGAGCCTGCTCGCGGCGCGCTCGATCAAGGACCTGATGCGCTGGTCGGGCAATCTCTACGACCCGCCGCGCAAATTCCGGAACTGGTAGGAGGCTGCGATGATAACCCTCACGCTGCGGTACACGACCCGCGCACCGATGCCCGGAAACGCGCGCCGCGCGCTCGTCGGGGTCGTCGCGTCCGGCAACCTCGAAGTCCTGCTCGAACGGACGCTGCCCGACACGGAATGCGCGGTGGAGATCGCCACGCCCGTCCGCGGCTACGACGAGGTCTGGACGGCCGTCCTCGCCGACTTCGTGGAACGCGCCTCCCCCGGCGGGCTCCGCATTTCGATCAACGACAGCGGGGCCCGGCCGGACACGGTGGCGCTCCGCCTGATGCAGGGCGCCCGCCTGATGGAGGCGACCCGATGACCGGCATGATGATCCGGAACGAGGCGACCGTCGCCTCCGCGAGCTGGTTCTTGGCGTCCGCGCGCGAACGGCTGACCGGCATTCTCGATCCCGGCAGCTTCGTGGAGTTCCTTCCGCCGTCCGAACGCGTCCGCAGCCCGCATCTGGCGCAATTCGACCTTCCCGCCGCCTTCGACGACGGGATGATCGTCGGCCGCGGCCGCCTGGATGGCCGGGACGTCCTGGTCGCCGCGCAGGAAGGCCAGTTCATGGGCGGGACCTTCGCCGAAGTCAGCGGGGGGAAGCTCCTCGGCCTGATCCGCGCGGCCATCGCCGATCCGGACCTTCCGCGCAGCATCCTGCTGCTGCTGGACAGCGGCGGAGTGCGGCTTCAGGAGGCGAACGCCGGCGAACTCGCCGTCGCGGAGGTGATGCGCGCGATCGTCGAGGCGCGGAGCGCCGGGGTCGCGGTCGTCGCCCTTGTGGGCGGCCGCGCCGGCGCCTTCGGCGGTGCCGGCCTCACCGCCGCGACCTGTTCCCGGATCGCGATCTCCGAACAGGGGAGGCTCGGCGTGACGGGCCCGGAAGTGATCGAGACCAACCAGGGTGTCGAGGAATTCGACTCCCAGGACAAGGCCCTGGTGTGGAGCGTGACGGGCGGCAGAAGCCGCCGCCTGATCGGCGGCGCCGACGCCTACGCCGAGGACACGATGACCGGCTTTCGCGCGGCCGCCCTTGCCCTGCTCGACAGCCCGCCGCCGTTCGACCTCCTGACTCTGCAGGCCGAGCAGGAACGGCTCGCGGAACGCCATGCGCTGTTTGGCGCCTGCGAATCCGCCGTGGAGATGTGGGGCATCCTCGGCATCGCCGACCCCGAAGCCGTGAGGGATATGGACGACGCGGCCTTCGTCGCGATCGCCGCGGGTGTGAAAGGAATGGACCATGACGCTCGATGACATCTTGGCGAACCTGTTTCCGGCCGGGCACGACGTCGCGGCCGGCCCCGACAGGCTGATCCTGGGAACCGGCCGCCGCCGGAACGGCGGCACCGTCCAGGTGATCGGCATCGCCGATGGGGAGCCGCTGGGGATCGCGGGCGTCCTGCCGCTGGCCGAGCGGGTACTGCGGGTGATCGCGGCGGGCGACGGTGCGCCGATCCTGGTGATGGTGGACACCTGCGGCCAGCGCATGGCCCGCCGCGACGAGATGCTCGGCCTCAACGAGTATCTGGCGCATCTCGCAAAATGCCTGCGGCTCGCCAGTTGGCACGGTTACCCAACGGTCGGGCTGAATTACGGCAAGGCCGCCGCCGGCGCGTTTCTGGCCACGGCGCTGGCGACGGACATCCTCGTGGCGTTGCCCGGGGCGGAGCCCGCCGTCATGGACCTGCCGTCGATGGCGCGCGTCACCAAGCTTCCGGAAGACACGCTGCGGGCGCTGTCCCGGACCACTCCGGTCTTCGCGCCCGGTCTCGCCGCCATGGCCGAGGTCGGCGCCGTCGCGGAGGTCTGGGACCCGCGCCAGCCGCTCGACGCCCAATTCGAAGCGACCCTGGCGAATGTTCCCGGTCATGACGTCCGGGACGCCCTCGGTGCGGCGCGCGGCGGACGGCGCCTGACGGCCGATCTGGTGCGGCGTGTGGCGGCCCAGGCCACTGGGGGCGCCCATGTGGCGGCGTCATGACTTGCTGCGGGTGCAACCGGACCGGTGGCACGTGATCCTGGCCCGGTCACCGGCTGTCCAGACCCTGACCGGCGAGCCGCGCCGGCTCGTCGCGGGCTGGGCGGAGCGGGGCTGGCCGGTGGTCGTGCGGCGGCGCGGTCCCGATGACGGCGATGCCGGCATCGATGCCGGCATTGATGTGGGGATCCCACTTCCGCCGTCCTGCGGGAAGCTGCGGCTCGCCTTGTCCGTCCCCGCCGACTGGGTGGCAGAACCGGTCGCCGCCGTCCCCCTGAGCAGGGCGGTGGGCACGACCCCGGCGCACTGGCGGACGCAACTGGAAGAGCTGGTTGCCTTCGGCGAACGGCAGGCGTTGCGGCCGGCGCTCTTCGGCGCCCTGCTCTGGCAACAGGTGACCGGGCTGCCCTACCTCCGCCCCGGATCGGACATCGACCTGGTCTGGCCCACGCCACCCGCAGGAACGCTCGGCGTCCTGCTGGACACACTTGAACGATTGGACGCCGCCGGCCCGGCCCGCCTCGATGGCGAAATCATCCTGGCGGACGGAGGCGGCGTGAACTGGCGGGAACTGCACCGGGAACTCCGCGTCCCCGACGGAGCCGTGCTCGTCAAATCCATGGACGGAGCGGACATTCGATGCGCGCGCACCCTTTTCACCTGAGACCCGCGGCATGGACTGGCAACGTGGTGCGGAAGGCCGAACGGCCGGCGCCCCAGACACCCGTCGTGATCGCGGAATGGCTGGGCGGCCTGGCCAGCGCCGCCCTCACCGCCGAACTGGAGACATGGCCGAAGCCAGGTCTGGTCAGCCACATCGACACGGGCAGTCACGACGACATGGACCACGCCACCTTCCAGCGCAGCGCGGCGGCGCTCCGGCCCTACTTCGGCCGCCTTGCGCAGGCCGGCGGCGAAGGTGCGGACATGGACCGGCTTCGGCGGATCGGCCGGGAGGCGGAAGCGGCCATGCTCGACGCCACCGGTGGGGTGAACACCCACCGGGGTGCCATCTTCGGCGTCGGGCTGCTCTGCGCGGCCGCCGGAGCGGCCTGGGCGGAATGGCGGCCGGTGCAAGGCGTCCGGCCGCGTCTGCACGCCGGGACGTTGACCGACATCGTCCGGCAGCGCTGGGGGGAGGCGATCGTGAGCGGCCCCATTCCCCTCCACAGCCACGGGAGCGGCGCCCTGCGCCGGTTCGGAGCGGGCGGCGCGCGGATGGAAGCCGCCGCCGGCTTCCCCCACGCCCGGCGTGTCGGGTTGCCGGCGTTGCGGCTCGGCCGCGCCCTCGCCGGCGGGGAGGAGGCCGCGCGCGTCCAAGCCTTTTTCTCGCTGCTGGCCGTCGTTGAGGACACCAACCTTCTCCACCGCGGCGGTGCTGCCGGATTGCAGGACGCGCGCGAGGCGGCCCGGCGCTTTCTGGCGGATGGAGGCATCGGGCAAAGCGACTGGGTGGTCCAGGCTGCGGCCGTTCATCGTGACTTCGTCCGGCGACGCCTCAGCCCCGGCGGCTGCGCGGACCTGCTTGCGGCGACGGTCTTCCTCGACCTCGTCGAGGGAGGCCCGTGATGGGCATTGCCATCCTCTGCTCCGGACAGGGCGCCCAGGCGGCGGGAATGTTCGACCTCGTCGGCGACGCACCGGAAGCGGCACCCGTCTTCGCGGCGGCCCGGCGCGTGCTTGGCGGCCGGGATCCGAGGGATTTCGTTCTTCAGGCGAGCGGCGCCGATCTTCACGCCAACCACGTGGCCCAGATCCTCTGCTGCACGCAGGCGCTGGCCTTCTGGTCGGCGCTTGGTCCCGCGTCCATCCGGCCCATCATCGTGGCGGGCTACAGCGCCGGCGAACTGGCCGCCTGGGGAATCGCCGGGATGATGGACGTGGACACCATCCTGGAACTCACAGCCGCGCGCGCCGCGCTGATGGACGCGGCGTCGCCCGTCGCATCGGGCCTCGGCGCGATTCTCGGCCTGCCGCGCACCGAGGTCGAGGCAATCTGCCGGGCTCATGATCTCCACATCGCCATCGTCAACGGCCCCCAGCATGTCCTCGTCGGTGGCGCGGTGACCAACCTGGAGCCGGCCCTGGCCGACGCCCAGCAGCGCGGGGCAACCCGCACGGTCAGGCTGCCCGTCGGGGTGGCGTCGCACACGCCCCTGCTGCGCCACGCCAGCGACCGGTTCGCGGACCTTCTCCGGCGGCAGGCGGTGGAAACGCGGGTGCCCGTGGGTGTGCGGCTGATCAGCGGCATCGACGGCGCGGCGGTCGTCCGTGTCGAGGCCGGCTTGCGCAAGCTCGCCACGCAAATCCGGGAGACCGTCGATTGGGCCGCCTGCATGGCGGCCTGCGTGGCTGCCCGTCCGCAGCGCGTGCTTGAGCTGGGGCCGGGGGATGCGCTGGCGCGCATGATCGCCGACGCGGAGCCCGGCGTCCGTGCACGCAGCGTCACCGACTTCCATTCCCTGGACGGCATCCGGCACTGGCTCGCTGCCGACGACACCCGCGACACCAGTCCCTGAGGTTCGCCCCCCCGCCAATCAAGCCGACGGCTCCTCCGTGCAGCAAAGCCATTGCCGTTGGCTCGACACAATGGAACGCGGCAGCCGTTGGCGTGCAGGTGTGCGCCGTTGCGGCTTTCCCTGAACATCATACCTAGGTCTATCGACACTCTCTTCAAGAACAGGTCCTCCAGCACCGGCCATTGACTTTCCAACCGACAAAAGACGCGATTCCATTACGAAAATTCACATCGGTTAACTCACGGATCTCTGGCCATTTCGTCATAACGGGTCGGCGAACAGCGCCGACGCACGGCGTCGAACCATCGCCAGCCTGCACGGCCAGCCCTTCCCCCAGCCGGAGATCCCCATGCCCGACATGTATGTACGCGAGGATGCTCGCACAGCGCCCGCCATTGACCCCGTCGAACCGGACACGTCGTCACGGCCGAACGCGTTGGTGGATCGTGAAACTTCGGACAGCCGTGCGAAGCCCGGCGTCCTCCGGCGGCACCCGCTGGCGGCCGGCATGGGGCTTGTCCTGATCGCGGCGACGGTGGCGGGCGGCTATGCCTACTGGCGCGCCGACATCCGGCCCTATGAATCGACCGACGATGCCTTCGTGGACGCGCGCCAGTTCTCCATCGCGCCGAAGGTGCCGGGCTACGTCACCGACGTTGCGGTCACGGACAACCAGCATGTGGAGGCCGGCGCCACTCTCTTCACGATCGATCAACGCGACTACCGCACGGCACTCGACCAAGCGCAGGCGCAGTTCAATTCCGCCCAGGCGTCCATCCAGAACGTCGAGGCGCAGATTGCCGCGCAGCACGCACAGGTGGACGAGGCGCAGGCGCAGATCGACCAGACCCAAGCCGCGCTGCGCTTTGCCGAGGAGGACGCTGCCCGTTACGAGGATCTGAAATCCCGCGGCAACGGCTCCGTGCAGCAGTACCAGCAATCCGCGTCCAATTTGAAGCAGCAGCAGGCCAATCTCGCCCACGCCAAGGCGGCGCTGACGGCGGCGCAGTTGCAGGTCGGCAGCCTGGAGGCGCAGCGGGCGAGCGCGGTGGCGGAACTGGCTCAGGCCAAGGCCCAGGTGGACCAGGCGGAGCTGAACCTGTCCTACACCAGCGTCACCGCTGCCCAGCCCGGGCGCGTGGTGCGGTTGAGCGGCGCCAAGGGCGAGTATGTCCAGCCGGGACAGAGCCTGTCCATGTTCGTGCCCGACGACATCTGGGTGACCGCGAACTTCAAGGAAACGCAGATCACCGACATGCGCCCCGGCCAGCCGGTGGACATCCGGATCGACGCCTACCCGGATCACACGATCACCGGGCATGTCGAGAGCGTCCAGCCCGGTTCCGGCACCGCCTTCTCGCTGCTGCCGGCGGAGAACGCGACCGGCAACTACATCAAGGTGGTCCAGCGCATTCCGGTGAAGATCGGGGTCGGGAATTGGCCGACCGACGTCGCCATCGGCCCCGGCATGTCCGTGGTGCCCACGGTGACCGTGCGATGAGCGCCGGGGCCATCACCGCCGACGGCTTCGACCGGTCGCAGAGCGCGGCGGGAACGCACAACCCGTGGCTGATCGCGGTCGTCGTGTCCATCGCCACCTTCATGGAGGTGCTGGACACCACCATCGCCAACGTGGCGCTGCGCTACATCTCCGGCAGCCTGGCGATCAACACGGACGAGGCCTCCTGGGTGGTGACGACCTATCTGGTCGCCAACGCCATCGTGCTGACGGTCAGCAGCTTCATCGCCAAGCGCTACGGGCGCAAGCGCTTCTATCTCGGCTGCCTGGGGCTGTTCACCGTCAGTTCGGTCCTGTGCGGCTTCGCCTGGAACCTGGAATCGCTGCTGGTCTTCCGCATCCTGCAGGGCTTCGCGGGGGGCGGCATGGTGCCCATCTCGCAGTCGATCCTTGCCGACTCCTTCCCGCCGGCCAAGCGCGGGCAGGCCTTCGCCATCTTCGGCGTGGCCGTCGTGGTGGCCCCGGTGGTCGGGCCGACGCTGGGCGGCTGGCTGTCGGACAACTACTCATGGCACTGGTGCTTCCTGATCAACGGCCCGGTCGGCTTGCTGGCCTGCACGCTGGTCACCCTCTTCGTGCAGGAGCCGAAATCGGCCATCGAGGAACGGGAGAAGCTGAAGCGCCAGGGCATCCGGCTGGACGTCGTCGGCTTCCTGCTGGTCGCCGGTTTCCTGGGCTCGCTGGAGATGGTGCTCGACCGCGGCCAGACGGAGGACTGGTTCGGCTCCACCTTCATCATCGTCTTCACGATCATCTGCGTGGCCTGCTTCTGCCTGATGATCCCGTGGGAGCTGACGCGGAAGAACCCGGTGATGGACCTCCGCATGATCGCCACGCGGCAGTTCGGCTCCTGCTTCCTGGTGATGATGGCGACCGGCGCCATCCTGATCGCGACGACGCAGTTCCTGCCCGAGCTGCTCCAGCAATATTACGGCTACACGGCGACCTGGGCCGGGCTGGCGCTGTCGCCGGGCGGGCTGGTCACCATGACGATGATGTTCGTCGTCGGCCGCCTGACCGGCGTGGTGCAGCCCAAGTACCTGATCGCGGCCGGCGGCGCGGTCGCGGCGCTGGCGATGTGGGACCTGACCAACCTCTACGCCGACGCGACCTTCTGGTTCTTCGCCTGGTCGCGCATCTTCATCGGGTTTGGCCTGCCGCTGATCTTCATCCCCATCACCACGGTGTCCTACGACGGCATTCCGCCGGACAAGACCGATCAGGCCTCGGCGATGATCAATGTGGCGCGCAACGTCGGCGGCTCCATCGGCGTGTCCATCGCCGCCAACGTCCTGGCCTACCGTGCACAGTTCCACCAGAGCCGGCTGGTCGAGCACGTGGTGCCGTCCAACCCGAACTACCAGACCACGCTGCAGTCCGTGGCGGACTATTTCGGGGCGGCCGGAAGTGGGGCGGCGGCGCCTGGGCAGGCCATCGCCTACATCGGCCAGCAAATTCAGATGCAGGCCGGATTGTGGGCCTACATCGACGTGTTCTTCGCGTTGATGGTGATTTCCGCGGCCATCGTGCCGCTGGCGTTGGCGCTGCGCAACGTTCGCCGTTGACGGGACCACGTTGGCCGCACCAGTGCGTCACGAGCAGTCCGCTCGCCGCGTGTCGAAGGTCGGATGGGGAAAGGGGGAGGAATGGCCATCGCTCGCGGCCGTCCTTCAGGATCGGCCGGCGGGGAGAAAGGGGAAAACGACGGACATTGCCTGCATCTGCCGGGTCCTCCTTGAAGAGGTCAAGAGTTGTGCAGGCTCGAACAGTGCACTCGGTCTTGCGCCGTTCAGCGTGGACGGCGGAGCTTAGGCGCCGGGGATGGCGCTTCGTCACGCCGACGCTTGCGCCACTGCCGCCCTGTACCTTGGAACAGGGGACGCCAGCATCAAGTCAGGGACCGGCCCGACAGCCGTGTGATGGTTTTCCTTCGCCTACCTGACGCATGATAAGGCCAGCCGTTGGCGATGCCGCCCACGTGATTGCAGAAGGAAGAGCCCGATGCTTTGGAACAGCGCCAATATTTCCGTTCAATTTGGACTGTCCACCCAGGTCGCGGGTCTGCTTTCGGCTGAGACGCCCATGAACGTGGGCCGGTCGCAAGCGCTGGATCGGGATGGCTTCGCGTTCGGGGCTTTTGTCCTTGTGCCGCGGCGGCACCTGCTCCTGCACGACGGCGTGCCGGTCACCATCGGCAGCCGGGCCTTCGCAATCCTGCACGAACTGGTGCGGCGCGCCGGCGATCTGGTTTCCAAGGATGATCTGCTGACCCTCGCCTGGCCGTCCACTTTCGTGGACGAGGCTAATCTGCGGGTGCAGATCGCCAGCATCCGCCGGGTGCTCGGCGCGCATGGCGACGCGACAGGCTTCATCGTCAATGTGTCGGGGCGTGGATACAAGTTCGTGGAAACGGTGGCCCGGGTTTCCACCCGCGACCATCATGGGCTGCCGGCCCGGGCTTAAAATCCGCGTTAGGGTTTCGCCGTCCGGCGCTGTCGCGAATTGCCGCTTCCGCCGACACGAGGGTACTGAACCCGGGACGTCGGCGACTGAACCGCACCCTTGCGACAGCGGCGCCGAAAACCCTCTCAAGACGAAAAAAGAAATAAAATAACAAAAAACACGTCTTCCCGGTGATCACGCGAACATAACCGGAGCGTTGCTTCGGCTTTAATCCTCCTTACCGGCCAATGCCCGGCCACATCATCAAAGGAGGTTACAGTGACCATCATTGCGAATGCGACGGAAGGGGCCGACATGTTGCGGGGCACGTCTGTCGACGATACATTCGGAGGACTTGGCGGAAACGATGAAATCTTCGGCGCGGGTGGCGCCGACACCATTCACGGCAACGCCGGCAATGACACGCTCTACGCCGATACCTACATCAACAACCCTGGCACCGGGGTGGAAGCCGACACCGAAGGCACGTGGAACCGCCTGTTCGGTGACGCCGGGGACGACGCGCTGGTCAGCGGGGCGGGGTTCGACGACCTGTGGGGTGGTGTCGGCAACGACACGTTGACCGGCGGGGCCGGCGTGGACTGGTTCGTGTTCGAGGCCGGCAGCGGCGTGGACACCATCACCGACTTCACGCCGGGTGAGGACACCCTCATTGTGTCGGCCGATATGAACGGCACCGGCGAGCCCGTGCTCAGCCAGAACGCCGACGGCACGGTGGTGGACTTCGGCGGCGGCAACGCGGTGCTGCTGCAGGGCGTGGCGCTGTCCGAACTGCCCGCCGATGCCGTCGTCACCGCCCCCTACAGCGACGAGGCGTCCTTCTACACCACCGCGGTGGAGGCGCTCCTGGGCTGATCACCCTGGTCTCTCAGGGTTTGTGGTGGGAAACTCCGGCCCCGCGCGTTCCGCGCGGGGCCTCTTTCTTGCCCATCCCCAGACCCGGGGTCGGGCCCGGGGTCAGGCATTGACCAAAAGGCTGAATTCCACCCGCCTCTGCGCGGTGTCGAGACCGCGTCGTTGAAGCGTACACTGGGTTTCAGGCGGCCCCTGTCCCGCCGATCGGCTATTGGGGAGGGATGCCCATGAACCGGGCCTCTCTGCTGGGATGCGCGCTGGCGGTCCTTGTCCCGCTGGCAACAGAGACGCCCCATGCCGAGGACATGGCGGCAGCGGCCGACGCGCTTGCGCGACGGGCCGAGGCGCACCGGGCCGCCGGCAAGATCACGCAATCCCTGGCTGAATTGTCCGAAGCGCGGCGTCTGGCGGAACAGGCGGGCGACGCTTCCCTCCTCGCGGCCATCGACGCCGCCGTGGCGGACGTCGCCACCGCGGGCACCTTGGACAGCCGGGCCCGCGCGCAATGGGCCCACACGCTCGACCAACTCATCGCCCGGGCAAAGCCGGGTCAGGAGCGCACCCGGGCAGCGGCGCTCAACACGCTGGGTCGGTTGCGCGACATGCCGGATGCCGTGGATGCCTTGCGGCAGAGCGCCACGCTGGCGCGGCGTGCGGGCGATCCGGCCCTTGCCGCGACGGCCGGCATCAACGCCGCCCGCCGGCTTGCCGCCACGGACGCACCGGCGGAGGCGGAAACCTTGCTCAGGGAGGCGGAGGCGGATCTCGCGGCGCTTCCCGATGACCATCGGAAGGCTTTCCTGCTCGTCGCCCACGGCGTCGCCCTGATGAACGTGCAGGCTTCGGCGCGGCAGAACCGCAGCGACCTGGTCCGCCGTTGCCGCGACTCCCTTGAGAAAGCCGCGACGTTGGCGCGATCCATCGGTGACCGGCGCACGCTGTCGGCCGCGCGCGGCTATCTGGGGACGCTGTACGAACGCCTAGGGCGCCCGGACGATGCGCTCGCCCTGACGCGCGAGGCGGTTTTCCTGGCCCAGGAAATCATGGCCGCGGACCTGCTCTTCCGCTGGCATTGGCAAGCGGGACGGCTCCACCGGAGCCAGGGCCGAACTGGCGATGCCTTGGCGTCCTATGATGCCGCGATCGCCGCCATCCGCCGCGTTCGCTCCGACCTGCTGCGCGCCTACGGCGGCTATGGTTCCGCATTCCGCGAGGCCATCGGGCCGGTCTACCTGGAATTCGCCGACCTTCGGCTTCGTCAGGCCTCCGTCCTGAGGGGCACGCCACAGGCGCAAAAACACCTCGTCGCCGCCCGCGACGCCCTGGAGCAGCTGAAGGCGGCGGAACTGGAGGACTATTTCCAGGACGACTGCGTCGCGGCGTTGAAGGCCAAGGTCAAGGCCATCGACCCTCTGGCCCCCGGCACCGCCGTTCTCTACCCCATACTGCTTCCCGACCGGTTGGAACTGCTGCTCAGCCTCTCCGACGGGCTTCACCAAGCCACCGTCCCGGTCGGCGCTGCCGAAATCGGCGCGGTGGCGACCAATTTCCGCCGGCGGTTGGAGCAGCGGACCAGCTCCCTTTTCCTGAGCGACGCCCGGACCTTGTACGATTGGCTGGTTCGGCCGCTGGCGCCGCTGCTGGACAGGCGCGGGGTGAACACGCTGGTCCTCGTCCCGGACGGTCCTCTGCGCAGCGTTCCTCTCGCGGCTGTCCACGACGGGAACGGCTTCCTCGTGGAGCGCTACGCGCTGGCGGTGACCCCTGGCCTCAGCCTCATGGAGCCGAAACCGCTGACCGTTCAACAGGCCGAACTTCTGCTGGCCGGCTTGACGGAAAGCGTGCAGGGATTCCCGCCACTGCCCTTCGTAGAGTCCGAGATCGCCACCATACACGGCACGCTGGGAGGAACGATCCTCGAAAACCGCTCCTTCATGATCGAGCGGGTCGGCCGGGAACTCAACGCTGCGCCCTACTCCATCGTCCACATCGCCTCGCATGGCAAATTCGAGCCGGAGGCGCGCGACAGCTACATCCTGGCCTACGACGGGCGGCTCAGCATGGACCAGTTGGAGCGCTTCGTGAAGTTGAGCCAGTACCGGGAAGAGCCGGTCGAGTTGCTGACCCTCAGCGCCTGCCAGACCGCGGCCGGCGACGACCGCGCGGCGCTGGGGCTTGCCGGAGTGGCGATCAAGGCGGGGGCACGCAGCGCGCTCGCGTCCCTGTGGTTCATCAACGACCAGGCGTCCTCCCAGTTGATCGCCGATTTCTATCGCCGGCTCGCCGCGGGAGGGCTGGGCAAAGCCGAGGCGCTGCGCCAAGCCCAACTCGCCATGCTGAAGGACCTGCGCTACCAGCACCCGGGCTACTGGGCCGCCTTTCTGCTGATCGGGAACTGGCTATGAGGGACCGCATCCTCCCTTCCCTGCTGATCGGGCAGGCCGCGGTCCTGGCGGTGGCCCTGCTGCACCTTATGGGCTGGCTGCAGCCGCTCGACCTGCTGGCCTACGACGCCGGCCTGAGGTCGCGCGCCCGGCCGGCGGTGGACGAGCGCATCGTGCTGGTCGGCGCCCGGGAGGCCGACTTGGCGGCGCTGGGCTGGCCGCTGTCCGACGCGCAGCTCGCCAACCTGCTGAACGCCTTGTCCGCGGCGAAGCCGGCGGCCATTGGCGTGGACATCTACCGCAACTGGCCCATCGGCGACGGAAAGGGAGAGTTGGAGCAAGCGCTGCGGGCGAACCCGGACATCGTCTGGGTCAACCGCCAGGCATCGGAAGCCGGCGGCGCCATTCCCGCTCCGTCGGCGCTGGCGACGCCGGACCGGATCGGCTTTTCCGACATCCTCGTGGACCCCGACGGGGTCGTCCGCCGCAGCCTGCTGTTCGTCGACGACGGCTCCGGGCAGCACGCCACCGCGCTGTCCATGGTCATGGCGCTGCGCCTGCTCAGGCATCAGGGAATTGTCCCCCGACCCGACCCGGCGGACCCCGCACACCTGCGGCTGGGTGCCGTCACCCTCCGCCCGCTGGAGGCGACCGACGGCGGCTACGGCGGAGTGGACGCCCGCGGGTACCAGTTCCTGCTGGACTATGCGCTGGGGCCCGGCCCCATCCGGGATTTTTCCGTGCGGGACGCGCTGGACGGCCGCATCCCGGCCGAGGCGCTGGCCGGCCGGCTGGTGTTCGTCGCGGTCACCGCCGACAGCGTGAAGGACTACTTCCGGACGCCGGTGGACGCCGGTTTCGCCTTCGGGGCCGTGGTGCACGCGCAGGCCACGAGCCAGCTTCTGCGCATGGCGCTGGGCGAAACGAAGCCGATGCTGGTCCTGCCGGACGGCGCCGAGGTCGCCGTAACGGTCGTCGTCGGGCTGGCGGCCTCCCTTTTGGCGCTGGCGATGCATGGACCGACGGCCTTTGCGCTGCTTCTGGTGGGTGGAACCGCTGCCCTGTCCGGGTTGTGGTTCGCGGCCCTGACGCACGCCCTGTGGGTGCCGTTGGCAGCGCCGCTGGCGTCCTGGGCCTTGGCGCTCGGCCTCGTCACCGCCTTCCTGTCCCGGCAGGAACGGGCCGACCGGGAGGCGCTGATGCGGCTGTTCGCCAGCCACGTGCCGGGGCCGGTCGCGCAGGACCTGTGGGAGCAGCGCCACCTGTTCATGGACGGCGGGCGCCCCCGGCCGCAGCGGCTGACGGCCACCGTTCTCTTCTCCGACGTCGCCAACTTCACCCCCATTTCCGAGAAGATGGAGCCGGAGGAGCTGGACGCTTGGCTGCACGACTACATGGGCGCCATGGTGCCGGTCATCCAGAACCACGGCGGCCTGCCCCTGCGCTTCGTCGGCGACGCGATCCTGTCCGTCTTCGGCGTCCCGGTGCCGCGCGGGACGGAGGAGGAGATCGACCGCGACGCGGTCAACGCCGTCTGCGCGGCGCTCGCCATGGCCGACGTGCTCGCCCGCCTGAACGCGGGTTGGGCCAAGCAGGGCCTGCCGCCGGCCGGCATCCGGGTCGGCATCTACACCGGCCCCATGGTGGCCGGCAGCATCGGCGCGCCGGGCCACATGGAATATTCCCTGACCGGAGACGCCGTGAACACGGCGGCCCGCCTGGAAGCCCTTGCCAAGACGGTGGGGACGGACGTGCCCGGCCGGCCGTGCCGGATCCTGGTCGGCGATCCGACCTGGGAACGGCTGCGCGGCGCCTTCCGTGGGGCGGCGGTCGGCGAGGTCCCGCTGAAGGGCAAGGACCGCAAGGTTGGCGTTCACGTCATCCTCGGCGAAGCCGTGCCCGGCGGATCCATGGCGGAAGACAGAGGGCTGGGCGGCCAGGAGCCGGGCGGCGTGGAGCGGATCACAGCGCCGGCGGGTTCCGCCCCCCTAATATCCGAAAAGCCAACATCCGAAAAGCCAACATCCGACAAGGCCGGCCCACTCGCCGGCCCGCGCGAGAAAGGAGCCACGGGATGACGCGTCATCCGATCTTGGCGGCGACGCTCGCCGCAACCGCCATGCTCTTCGCCGGCCCGCCGGGCTTTGCCCAAACGGCGACGCCGCAACGCAGCGGCACGCAGGAGGCCGCGGTCCCCACGGCCGGCATCGTTTACGTCCCTCCGGCGCGCGGCGCGCCGGCCGGGCGGATCGGCGGCAGCACGCGGGGTCCCGGCACCGGGATGCCCAGCCTGGAGGTGCTGGCCCCCGACCATCCGGGCCTGACCGCCTCGCCGCAGCCGACCCTGCTGTGGTACCTGGGCGCGCCCGCGAAGGGGCCGGTCCAGGTCGTCGTCGATACGGCGGAAATGCTGGGCCGCCCGCCGCTGCTGGACCTGACCCTGCGCGCCCCTCCTCCGGGGATCAACGCGGTCGAGCTTGCCCAGCACAAGGTGAAGCTGGAGCCGGGACGGCTCTACCGCTGGTCGGTGGCCCTGCAGGTCGATCCGGCGCAGCGCTCCGGCGACGTCCTGGCCTCGGGCCTGATCCTTTACCAGCCGGGGACGGGCAAGGCCCCGGATCGCGCGTCCCCGGCCACGGCGGCCAACCAGCTGGCCGCGCAGGGCTACTGGTACGACGCGCTTGCCGTGCTGTCCCGCGCCATCGCGCGCCAGCCCGGCGACACCGGTCTGCGGACCATGCGCGCCACCCTGCTCGACCAGGTGGGCCTGCGCGAGCCGGCCGCCTTCGACCGGCAGGGCGGCAGGGGCGGATGAAACACCGTGCAACACCATGAAACATGAAAACGCGTGGTGTTGCACAGGTGCTTGGCCACTCTCAGCTAGGCATAATATCCTAAGGAGCATTTTCGCGCAACAGTCGGTCGCACGGATTCTAGAAGACCCGCCCGGTGATGCGGAAATGGACGCCGTGGTCCTGGAGGGAGTCGCCGTCCACATCCGGCACGTCGCGCAAGGGGTGGGCGTAGGTGAATTGCAGGCTGATGTCGGCGGACACGTCCCAGCGCAGGCCCAGCCCGACGCTGGCGATGGCGCGCGGGGCCGGGGTCGGCTCGCCGTGGTTCCAGCCGCGGCCAAAGTCCACGAAGGGGACGAGCGACACGCGGCCGTCCTCGGCGTCGCGTGAGAGCAAGGGCAGCGGGGCCTGGAACAGTGGAACGCGCCCTTCCAGCGACAGGATCAGCCCCTGGTCCCGGACCAGCGTGTTTTCGCGATAGCCGCGCACCGTGTCGAGGCCGCCGATGGCGATGCGCTCCGACGGCAGCAGCGTGTCGTTCGACAATTGCGCGTCGACGCGCAGCACGATCTGGTCGCCCCGCTCGTCGAGGCGCCGCGCCCATTGGAACTGCCCGAGCCAAGCGAGGAACTGCCCGTCCGGCACGCCCGGCTCGCCGTGGACCGTCGCCCCCAGCGCGTCGATGCCGAGGCTGAAGACGGAGCGCAGCGCGATCACCTCCTCCGGGCGGCGGCGCAGCCAGTTCTGCGACAGGCGCAGCACCGTCAGGGTCGCCCGCCCATCCTCCACGCCTTCGGAAAAGGTGAAGGGCCGCCCCAGCAGGAAGGTTTCCGTGCGGCTCCGCGACAGGGTCAGGCCAAGGTCGACGCGGTCGCGCGCGGTCAACAGCACGGGGTGGGAAATCCCGGCCTCGTAGGTGCGCACGCGACTCTGGATGTCCAGCTCGCTCAACGGCGCTTCGACGATGCGGGCGCGGGAATCCTCGGCGCGGATCCGCAGCGTCGTGCCGGCGGCGGTCACCGGCGCTTCGAACGCCGCCCAGTAATCGTGGGAACCCTGCGTCCGCTCCAGGTTCAGCTCCAGCGCGTCGCCCCAGCCGGTCAGGTTGCGGACGACGCCGTAGGCGTTGCCGCGCAGCTCCCCCGTGGTCGGGGAGGCCGCGTTGTCCAGGTTGAGCCACAGGGCGTAAGGCGGTGCCCGCGTCACCGCGACGCCGAGCCGGCTTTCCCCCAGCCGCTCGCCCGGCTCCAGCTCCGCGTTGAGACGCTCGATCAGCGGGTCCTGGAGCAGCAGGAGGACACGCTCCCGCAGCGCGTTCACGTCCAAAGGCGTGCCGATGCCGCGCGCCAGCCGCCGTTCGACGTAGCGCGGGTCGAGTCCGCCGGTCCCCGTCACATCGATCCCGGCGAGAGCGCCCTCCACGATCCGGAAGGTGACGATGCCGTCGGTGACGTCCTGGTCCGGCAGCACGGCGCCGGAGGTGACGAAGCCCCGATCGACGTACATCTCCGTCAACCGGTAGCGAAGCTCCTGCAACTCGTCCGCGCTGACCTCGCGCCCGGTGAAGGGGGCGGCGGCAGCCTCCAACTCCGCGGCGGGAATGGCGGTGTTGCCCTCGAAACGGTAGCCCTTCACGAAAACCCGCGGCCCCTGCGCCAGCGGTGCCCGTTCGGGCGGGACCAGGACGGGCGGCGGCAGCGGATCCGGTTCCGCCGGCTGGAAACCCGGCAGGCCGGGGCGTTCGCGCTCTCCGCGCTCCGGCAGCGGGGGAACGATCTGCGACGGCCCGATCTGCGGCGGCCCGACGCGGGGCGGCACGGTCTGGGCCTGGACCGGCGACGCCGCGGCGATCAGAACCGCCCCAGTGGAGATGATCGTGGAGACGATCATGGAGACGATCGTGGCGGCGATGAGCCCGATTTTGCGGGTCGGCACGGCGAGCGGCACCGCGGGCACGGGCTCACCGCGGCGGCTGGCCATAGTCGGCGATCTGCTCCGGCCGCAGCAGGGTGATGTAACCGTGTTCGACCGCGATCAATTCCTCGTCCTGCCAGACGCGGAGCTGCTTGTTGATGCTTTCCCGGCTGGTGGCGATCAGGTTGCCGAGATCCTTCTGCGACAGTTTCAGGTCGATGCGCAGCCCGTCCGCGGTCCGCCGGCCGTAGCTGGCGCCGAGGCGCACCAGCAGGCGGGCCACCCGCTGCGGCAGGTCCAGCAAGGCCAGATCCTCCACCAGAAGGCTGGTCTGGCGCAGGCGGTCGCACATGACCTCCAGCATCTTGATGGCGACCTGCGGGCTCCTTTCCAGGAACGGCACGAAGTCGCGCCGTTCGATGACCAGCAGCACGCAATCCCCGATGGCCACGGCGTCGGCGGTGCGCGGGCGCCCGTCGAGCAGCGCGATTTCCCCGAAGATCTCGCCGGTCTCCACGACCTTGAAGACGATTTCCTTGCCGCTCTCGGCGACGGCGCCGATGCGGACGTTGCCGAGCAGCACCGCCATCATGCCGCTGCCCGGATCACCCTTCTGGAAGATGGTCTGGCCGTTCCTGTAGCGGCGCTCCCCGGCGAAGGCGAGGATCGCGTCGACATCCTTCCCGCTGATGCTGCGGAACAGGTCATGGCGCAAAAGAAGCTGGCGTTTGTAGGCCGGGTCGAAGCGACGCACGAATCCCTCCTATTCTGCTCCAGGGAGATCCGGACCACCGGTTGCGGCCCTCCCATTAACCTACCCTTGGCGCCCGCTTGCCAACGGAGCATCCGGGTTATTCGAATTTTGAAGCGTCCCGCACCGGCCAGCCTGTGATACGGACGGCGCCTGAAGGCGTCGTCCGTATCACCCTCTCGATCAATGCTATCGCATTGATCTGCCGGGTTTTTACCGGCGGCGCTCACTGGAAGTGTTCATGCGCCGCCGGTATGAAGGGGCCGGCCGCCTTGCGTTCGCTCGCCGGCATCAGTCCTCGCGGAAGGCGCGGGCGAAGCTGTCGGTCAGCGGGGACAGGAAATAGTCGGCGGCGGTGCGCCGGCCGGTCACGATCATCACCTCCGCCGGCATGCCGGGCTGCAGGCTCAACCCGCCGGCCCGTTCCAGCTCGCCGCGGTCCACGACGACATGGGCGCTGTAGGTGGTGGCGCCGGTGCGCTGATCCGTCGTGGCGTCGCCCGACACATAGGTCACGCGGCCCGACAGGACCGGGGTGGTGCGCTGCTTGAAGGCCGTGAGCCGGATCCGCGCCGACAATCCGGTGTGGACGGAGTCGATGTCGGTGGCCCGCAGCTTGGCCTCGATCAGCAGGCTGTCCTCGTCCGGCACGATGTCGAGGATCGGCTTCCCGGTGCCGATGACGCCGCCGGCCGTGTGAACCTGCAGGTTCATCACCGTGCCCGCGACCGGCGCCCGCACCACCGTCCGGCCCAGCACGTCTTCGGCGGCGTGCCGCCGCTCGTCCAGCTCGCGCAGCTTCCCTTGTACCTCGCGCAGCTCCTTCGCCAGCTCCTCCACGCGCTTGTTGCCCAGATCGAGGATTTGCAGGACGGTCTCGCCGCGCCGCTGTTCCGACCGGGCGATGGACGCGAGATATTCGCCACGCCGGCCGCCGAGGTTGGCGGCTTCACGCTCCAGCGAGAGCAGCCGCGACTTGCGCTCCAGCCCCTTGGCGACGAGGCTGCGGGCGTCCTGCATCTCCTCGGCGATCAGGGCCAGCTGGCTTTCCGTGCTGGCGACCTGGGCGCGCAGCCCGTCGGCCTCCGCGTCCAGCTGGGCGGTGCGCTGCTTCAGGATGTCGACCTGCCCCCGCAGGCTCTCCCACCGGGCGGCGAAGAGGCGGCGCTGCCCGTCGAGCAGTTCGGCGATGCGCGGGTCGTCGGCGCGGTCGGTGAGCGCCGGGGGAAACGCCACGGCGCCGTCACCGCTGCGCTCTGCCAGGAGACGGGCTTCGCGGGCGAGCAGTTCGTCCTGTTGCGAACGCAGCGTGTCCAGCGTGCTGCGCGCCTGGGTCTGGTCGAGGACGACCAGCGGCATGCCCGGTTCCACGCGGCTGCCCTCGGCGACCAGGATGCTGCTGATAATGCCGCCCTCCAGATGCTGGATGGTCTTGCGCCGGCTTTCCACCACGACGCTGCCCGGCGCCACGGCCGCGCTGTCGAGCGGAGCGGTGGTGGACCAGACGCCGACGACGCCGGTGAAGACCATTAGGGACAGGGCACCGGCGAGGATGATGCGGCCGGCATCCGGGGCGTGGGCGGGGGCATGGGCGGATTGGCGGGCGGATTGGCGGGCGGTGTCGACGAGGCTGCTCATGGCAGGGTTCCTTTCGGGCGGAGGATGGGTGGGGAGAGGACGGGTCAGGCGGCGGTCGAGACGGCCGGTCGGGTTTGGCCGAGGGCGGCGAGCACCTCGTCGCGCGGGCCGAACCGGGCGACGGTGCCGTCCCGCAGGACCAGCACGCGGTCGGCGACGCGCAGCAGGTTCGGCCGGTGGCTGGTGGCGATCACCGTGGCGCCGCGCGCCTTGAGCGCGGCGATGGCCTTCTGCAACGCCATCTCCCCCGGACCGTCCAGGTGGGCGTCGGCCTCGTCCAGCACGATGAAGCGGGGTTCCCCGAAGACGGCGCGGGCAAGCGCCAGGCGCTGGCGTTGCCCGGCGGACGGCAGGAAGCCGCCGGTGCCGAGGCGCGTCTCATACCCATGGGGCAACCGCAGGATCATGTCGTGGATGCCGGCCATCCCGGCGGCCTCCACCACCCGGTCGAGCGGCGCATCCTCCATGCGGGCGATGAAGCCGCGAACGGAGGTTTCGATCAGCTGGTTGTCCTGCGGCAGGTAGCCGACATGGCGCCCGACCTCGCTCCGGTCCCAGCCGGCCACGTCCACGCCGTCGAGGCGCACGGCGCCGGACTGGACCGGCAGGACGCCGACCAGTGACCGGGCCAGCGTCGTCTTGCCCGCCCCGGACGCGCCGACCACCACCAGCACGGTGCCCGGCTCCAGGGAAAAGGAAACGTTCTTCAGCAGCGGCCGGGCGGCCGGCACGGGGCTGGCGGCGAGGCCGCTCACCGACAGATGGCCCTGCGGCGCGGGAAGGCCGCTGACGGCGCGCGGCGCGGTCGGCCGGGCGAGGTGGGCCGCAACCCGGCGCCACGCCGTGTGCGCGCTCACCAGCGTCCGCCACGCGCCGATCACCTGCTCCACCGGGGCGAGGGCGCGGCCGAGGAGGGTCGCGCTGGCGAACAGCGCGCCGCCGCTGATCGAATGGTCCACCACCAGATAGGTGCCGGTCGCCATGATCATGACCTGCACCACAAGGCGGACCCAGCGGGTCAGGGAATAGGCGGTGGCGAATTGGGCGGAGGCACGCTCCCCATGGTCGAGCGCGGCGCCGTTTCCGGCCTCCCACCGGTCCAGAACGGCGGGCGCCATGCCCATGCAGGCGACCTCCTCCCGCGCGCGGACGGCGGCCTCGACGAAGTGCTGGGCGGCGGCACCCTCCGCCGCCGATGCGGCGACGGTGCGCCGCGTCAGCATCTCCCCGGCCAGCGCGATGCCGAACAGCACCGCCGCACCGCCGCCGGCCACAAGCCCGAGCAGCGGATGCAGCAGGAAGAGCGCGACCAGATAGACGGGTACCCACGGCACGTCGATCAGGGCGGTGACCACGGGGCTGCCGATCGTCTGCCGCAACACCGCCAGTTCCCGCAGCGGCTGGAGGTCCGCGCCCGCCCGCCCCCCCGGCATGGACAGCGCGTGCCGCACGCAATCCGGCGCGAAGCGGCGTTCCACCCACGTCGCGACCCGCAACAGCAAACGCGCACGCAGGACTTCAAGCCAGCTGAGGAAAGCCAGGGCGGCCAGCGCGATCAGGGTCAGGTACAGCAGGGTCTCCAGGCTGCCGCTGGACAGGACACGGTCGTAGACCTGCATCGAGTAGAGCGGCAGGGTCAGCGCCAGCACGTTGATGGCGGCGCTGAACCCCGCGGCGGCGATCAGACAGCGGCGGGCGGGAGCGAGGGGCGACATGACGGCGGTTCTCCTTGGATTGAGCGTCGGGCCACCTCCGTGGCACGCCGCCATTCCGCCACGCGTCCGCGCGAGCCGAAGTGAAGTTCCCCACCGGGTCGGGGGATTCCGCGCAATTCCTGCAAAGAGGCGCCAAAAAATTCCGCCGGAACACAAAAGCAATAAAATAACAATTTTCCGTGAGCTGCGGTGACGGGCTGAACAGATGCCGGACGCCGGGTGCGTTTTAATCCAGCTCATCGGGCAATGCCCAATCCACACCAAGGAGATTACGATGATTGTTGTTCCGAACGCGACCGAAGGTGCCGATGTTCTTCAGGGCACGTCTGTTGACGACACCTTCAATGGACTGGGCGGCGGCGACCAGATCTTCGGCGGTGCCGGCGCCGACACCATCAGCGGCAACGCCGGCAACGACGCGATCTACGCCGACGGCTACGGCGGCAACGCCGGGGCGGACGTCGAGGGCACGTGGAACCGCCTGTTCGGCGACGCCGGGGACGATGCGCTGGTCAGCGGGGCCGGGTTCGACGACCTGTGGGGCGGCGCCGGCAACGACACGCTGACCGGCGGGGCCGGCGCGGACTGGTTCGTGTTCGAGCCGGGCAGCGGCGTGGACACGATCACCGACTTCACGCCGGGTGCGGACACCATCATCGTGATGGCGAACATGAACGGCACCGGCGAGCCCGTGCTCAGCCAGAACGCCGACGGCACGGTGGTGGACTTCGGCGGCGGCAACGCCGTGCTGCTGCAGGGCGTGGCGCTGTCCGAACTGCCGGCCGACGCCGTCGTCACCGCCCCCTACAGCGACGAGGCGTCCTTCTACACCACCGCGGTGGAGGCGCTTCTGGGCTGATCGCCCCAGCTTCTCAGGGTTTATGGTGGGAAACTCCGGCCCCGCGCGTTCCGCGCGGGGCCTCTTCTTTTCCGCAGCCGCAAAGGGCTGGGCCCACCCGCCTCTGCGCCGTGTCGGCGGCTCGGGTCCCGGATTATGCTGACCACCCTTCGAAACGCGGAGGGCCTTGGCATGCCGCGGACGCTCCTGCTCACCTCCCTGGTCGTCCTGCTGCCGCAGACCGCGGCCCTGGCGCAGATCGCCACCGACGGAACGACGGGGCCGCGGGTCAGCCTGTCGGGCGGCCGGATCGAGGTCGGCGCCGGCCTCGGCACCCAGGCCGGCGGCAACCTGTTCCACAGCTTCGAGACCTTCAACGTCAACCGCGGCCAGACGGTGACCTTCACCGGGCCGGACAGCGTCCGCCATGTGGTCGGGCGCGTCACTGGCGGCGGGTCCTCGACCATCAACGGCACGCTGCGCTCCACCGTGGGGCAAGCCGACGTCCACCTCATCAACCCGGCCGGCGTGACCTTCGGCCCCAACGCCGTCGTGGACGTGCCGGCCAGCCTGCACGTCGGCACGGCGCACGAGGTGCGCTTCGCCGACGGGGCGCGCTTCTCCGCCCTGGACCGCAGCGGCAGCACCTTCACCACCGCGCCGCCGGAGGCCTTCGGATTCCTCGACCGGCCCGCGGGCGCGCTGCGGGTGGACCAGAGCCGGCTGACCGTGAAGCCGGGCCGCGCCCTGTCCCTGGTCGGCGGCGACGTCGCGGTGAGCGGCGGGGCGGAAGGCGTGGTGGGCGCGCCGGGCGGAGCGGTGACGGTGGCCTCCGTCGCCGGCGCCGGCCAGATGCGCCTCGACGACGGCACCGTTGCGGCGGCGAAGCAGGGAACGGTGCGGTTGCACGACCACGCGCGCATCGGCGCTGCCGGCGAGGGCGGGGGCAGCGTCCGCATCCGCGGGGGCGCGCTGGTGGTCGAGAACGCGACCATCGCCACCACCAACACCGGCCCGGTCGACGGCGCGGGCGGCATCGACGTTGCCGCCGGGTCGGCGGACATCGCCGGCAGCACGCTGGCGAGCGGCACGCTGGGTTCGGGCAAGGGCGCGCCGATCCGCCTGCGCGCCGGGGATCTGCGATTGCGCGACGGGACGCGCGTGGTCAGCACCAGCCACGGGCCGGGCGGCGCCGGGGCCGTCACGGTCAACGCCGGCACCCTGTCCGTGGCCGGGACGGGGACGACCTACTCCACGACGATCGAAAGCTCCCTGCCGGCCGGCGCCACCGGTCAGCCCGGCCCGGTGACGGTCACCGCGGACCGGCTCGACGTGCGTGGCGGCGGCGCCATCCGAAGCGTCACCGCCGGACCGGCCAAGGCCGCGGACGTGAACGTCACGGCGGGCGACATCAGCCTGACCGGCGACGGCGCGCGGTTCGCGCGCTCCCGCATCGTCAGCGAAACCCTTTTCGGGGCCGACGGCGGCACCGGGGCGGTCACCGTGACCGCCGCGGGCGCCCTGCGCCTGACCGACGAGGGGCAGATCGGCAGCTTGCTGCTGGGCCGCAGCGACGCCGGTCCGGTGACCGTCCGCGCCGACAGCCTGACCGTGGCCGCGGCAACGCGCGACGCCCTGACGGGAGTCTTCAGCGAGACGTCCTTCGGCGCCACCGGCAACGCCGGGCTCGTGGACGTCCGGGCCCGCAGCATCGACCTTTCCGGCCCGCTCGCGCAACTCAGCAGCATCACCTTCTCGCAAGGGACCGCCGGGTCCGTGTCGGTGCAGGCCGACAGCCTGTCGGTCACCGGCACGAACGGCCAGGGCTTTACCGGCATCACGAGCAACGCGGAATTCGGCTCGTCCGGCCACGCCGGTACGGTCACGGTCGTCACCACCGGCCCGCTCGCGCTGCTCCGCTCCGGCGAGATCGGCAGCAACACCTTCGGCATCGGGAACGCCGGCGACGTGATCGTCCGGGCCGGGTCGCTGACCATCGCCGGGGCCGAGGGGACCTCGCTGCGCACGGGCATCGGCAGCAGCGCGGAGCCATTCGCGCTGGGTTCCGCCGGGAGGGTGAACGTCGCCGTGGACGGGCACCTCGACCTCAGCCGCGGGGGGCTGATCACCACGGACACGCACACCGAAGGCAACGCCGGCGCGGTGTCGGTGACCGCCGGCTCGCTGTCCGTCACCGGCAACAACGGCAAGAACCTCACCGGCATTTCCAGCAACGCGCGGAGCGACGCCGAGGGCAACGCGGGCACCGTGTCGGTCACCGCGACCGGCCCCCTGACGGTGAACAGCGGAGGCTTCATCAGCAGCGACACCTTCGGCGGCGGCAACGCGGGGGCGGTCACGGTTGCGGCAGGCTCCCTGACCGTGGACGGCGTCGGCGCCAACGCCTTCACCGGCGTCTCGAGCGACGTGGAGCAAGGCGGCCGCGGCAACGCCGGCACGGTGTCCGTCACCGCGGCCGGTCCCCTCACCCTGGTCGGGGGCGGCCAGATCCGCAGCATCTCCGATGACAAGGGCAATGCGGGCGCGGTGAGCGTCTCAGCCGGGTCGCTCTCGATGGAACGCGGCGACGCCGCCCGGCCGACCGGCATCCTGTCGGACGCCTACGACATCGGGAACGCCGGGACCATCCGCGTGCAGACCGATGGCGCCTTGCGGATCGGCACGGGGGCCTGGATCAGCAGCGAGACGTACCGGAGCGGAAACGGCGGATCCATCGCCGTGCACGCCGGCTCCCTCGGCATCGAGGGCAGCCCGCAAGAGCCCTTCACCGGCATCTTCACCAACACCTACGGCAGCGGACCGGCCGGAACGATCGACGTGGCGACGCGCGGAGCCCTGTCGCTGGACAACCGCGCCCAGATCAGCAGCGACACCTACGACCAGGGGCGGGCCGGATCGGTGACCGTCGCCGCCGGCTCCGTGTCGGTCGCGGGCACCGGCAGCGAGGGCTTCACCGGCATTTCCAGCAACGCCCTGCGCGGGTCGGACGGGCACGCCGGAACGGTCACGGTCGGCACCACCGGTCCGCTGCGGCTCAGCCGGGGCGGCCAGATCAGCAGCTTCTCCGCCGGATCGGGCGACGCCGGGTCGGTGGCCGTCACGGCCGGCTCCCTGGCGCTGGAGGAAGGCATCGGCACCAACCTCCCCACCGCGATCCTGTCCGATTCCTATGGGACCGGCGACGCCGGGACGGTGAGGGTGCAAACCGCCGGGGACCTGCGGATCGGCGGCGGCACCTGGATCAGCAGCGAAACCTACCGGAGCGGCCTCGGCGGCGCCGTCACGGTGCGCGCCGGAACCTTGACGATCGCCGGCGATCCGGACCAGTCCTTCACCGGCATCTTCACCAACACCTACGGAAGCGGACGGGCCGGGACCATCGACGTGGCGACCACCGATGCCCTGTCCCTGACGAACCGCAGCCAGATCAGCAGCGACACCTACGGCAGCGGCGGCGCCGGCACGGTCGGCGTCACGGCGGCCGGCACCTTGCTCCTCAACCCGGGCGGTTTCATCAGCAGCGATACCTATGGCCGGGGAAACGCCGGGGCTGTGACGGTCGGAGCCGGCAACCTCATGGTGCTGGGAAACGCCGGCACGGACTTCACGGGCATTTCCAGCAACGCGGTGGGGAGTTCCGAAGGACAGGCCGGAACGGTGAAGGTCACGGCGGCGGGGGCGCTGACCCTCGCCAGCGCCGGCCAGATCGGCACCAACACCTTCAGTGTGGGCGATGCCGGATCGGTGTTCGTTCAGGCCGATACCCTTGCGATCAGCGGCAACGGCTCGCCCTTCTTCACCGGGATTTTCAGCAGCGCAGCCCCCGGTGCGACCGGCGACGGCGGCGCTGTGACCATGCAGGCCCGCACCATTCGGCTGGACCGCGATGGGTTGGTTGCCACGGAGAATTTCGGCACCGGCGTCGGCGGACCGATCCGGATCACGGCAACGGACACGCTGGCGTTCGACGGGGCGGCGGTGCGAACCCGGACGGCGGCCGGGGACGGCGGCGACATCGCCGTGCAGGTCGGCCGGCTCCTCGATATGCGCAACAGCGAGGTCACCACGTCGGTGGCCGGCGGAACGGGCAGCGGCGGCAACATCGTCATCGACCCGCCTTTCGTGGTGCTGCAGAACAGCCGCATCCAGGCGAACGCGCAAAAGGGCGGCGGCGGCAACATCACCGTTCGGGCCGACCAGCTGCTGACCACCCCCGACACTCTGATCGAGGCGTCCTCGGCCGAAAGCGTGTCCGGCACAATCTCCACGCCGGCTCCCGACAACACCATCGCCAGCAGCCTGGTCAAACTGCCCGAGAGTTTCCTGAACACCCGGGACCTGCTGCGCGACAGCTGCGCCGGCCGGGGCGGACGCGCGAGCAGCAGCCTGATCGTCGGCAACGGGGGCGGATTGCCGCTCGATCCCGCCGGCCCCCTGCCCTCCCCCTACGGTGGTTTCCGCAACGGTGAACCGGGCGCCCCGCACCGGGGGACGGGCGCGGCGTCGGAGCTGCCGTTGCGCTTCCACGTGGCCGGAACGCCCGGTTGCGGGTGACCCGGAATGGAACCGCGCCTCCTGCCCCACCCGGTGCCGATCCGGCGAAGACGGCACCGGGCGGAGCCCGGATGACCCTTTCGCACAGTGCCGCGCACTGTGCTGTCGGGTTTGAACCGAAGGCGTTTGATGGAACCCATCAAACGCCTTCGGTATCAGACCGCCGCGATCAAACGGTCGTTCCCGTCCATCCACGCGAGCAAAGAGCCATAGCTCGCCGCGACGTCGTGGGCGGCCACGCCTGTCGAGACCAGGCCGACGACGTAGCCGACGCCGTTCTCCTCGTACCAGAGCGGCCCGCCGGAGTTGCCGGGGTGAACCTCCATGCCGCTGATGTCGATGAAGGCGTCGAACGGGTTGTCCTGCACCCAGCCGCTGTCGTTCATCATGGTGTTGCCGTAGAAGTCGGGAAACCCGGTCAGGTTGACATCGCCGGACACGAAGGTGGGATCGATCTCCATCCACCCCGTCTGGTAGCCGAGCGGCACGCCGAGATCGAGGAGGGCCGCGTCGAGTTCGACACCCTCCAGCCCGCTGCCGCCGTTGCCGGACACGATCAGACCGTCGCCATTCGGATCGAAACCGTTGCTGTAGTGCCAGGAGACCGCGTCCACGCTCCCGAAGGGCGCCTCGAAGGGGGACGGGTCGAAGGCCGGGGTGACGGTGACCTGGACGGGGCTCTCGCCCGTGGTCGAGTCATAAACGACGTGCGACGCGGTCAGGACGTCGTTGGGGCCGACCATCACGCCGGATCCGGTGTGCACCTCGCCGTTGGCGTAGGTCGAGGTGATGAAGACGATGCTCTGCCAGGGATATTGAGCCTGGCCGGACACTTCGACTTGGGACATTGGGGCAACTCCTGCCTTGTTTAGGATGGAAAGAAAATCCGGGCGAAAACCCTGGATGTGTTCATTTCACCCCAATGCGGACGCGACATCTGTTGAATGCTCAACCAGAAACCCATGAATATTGAAAGATTGTTTCGCACTCGACGAGGCGCTTTACTTGGAAAAACCGGCGGACCACCAATAAAAAGGGCCCCGCGCGGAACGCGCGGGGCCCGAGTTTCCCACCACAAACCCTGAGAAGCCGGGGCGATCAGCCCAGAAGCGCCTCCACCGCGGTGGTGTAGAAGGACGCCTCGTCGCTGTAGGGGGCGGTGACGACGGCGTCGGCCGGCAGTTCGGACAGCGCCACGCCCTGCAGCAGCACCGCGTTGCCGCCGCCGAAGTCCACCACCGTGCCGTCGGCGTTCTGGCTGAGCACGGGCTCGCCGGTGCCGTTCATGTTCGCCATCACGATGATGGTGTCCTCACCCGGCGTGAAGTCGGTGACGGTGTCCACGCCGCTGCCCGGCTCGAACACGAACCAGTCCACGCCGGCCCCGCCGGTCAGCGTGTCGTTGCCGACACCGCCCCACAGGTCGTCGTACCCGGCCCCGCTGACCAGCGCATCGTCCCCACCGTCGCCGAACAGGCGGTTCCACGTGCCGTCGAAATCGGTCCCCAAGCCGGGATCCGTTTGGCCGGGATAGGCATCGGCGTAGATCGCGTCGTTTCCGGCGTTGCCGCTGATGGTGTCGGCGCCGGCACCGCCGAAGATCTGGTCGCCACCGCCCAGTCCATTGAAGGTGTCGTCAACAGACGTGCCCTGAAGGACATCGGCACCTTCGGTCGCGTTCGGAACAACTCGCATATTTACCTCCTTGTATTCGTAGGATGTTCCCTACGACAAGGATTAAAGCGCATTCCCGGGCGGCATTATGTTCAGCTCGCCACCCACGGCGAGCAATTTTTATTATTTTATTTCTCGGCGGATCGTTTTCCATCACAGCGCACAGGGTCCGGCGGCGGTGTGGTGGCTGCGCTGGCCCTCGCGGGCTCGGAGGCGAGCGTGCCGTTCATCACGGCGGTGCGCACCGTCAACATTCGGTGGGCTGTCGGGGGCTTTCAGGCTGGCGTCGAGGCCAGCCAGGGTGTCGCCGACCAGCGCCAGCGCTCGCTCGGTCTGGCCGTGCCGGAGCCGCCAGCGCAGGCGGGTCCGTCCTTCATCCTGGGCGAACCGAGCGTATCCGACGGTCCGGGAAACGGGGACCGCCCCAGTCGCCCCCGCGAGGATCGGCCTCGCGGGGGCGACTGAGCGACGGGGATGCCTCAGTTCATGACGGCGCCTTCGTCGAGGCCGTACTTCTGGACAATGCGCAGCAGCGCGCCCGAGGTCTTTTCCTCCATCAGGAAATGGTCGACCCAGTCCCGGAAGATGAAGTCACCCTGGCGGACGACCAGGGCCACCGGGCTGAAGGCGAAGGGAGGGCCGGCGACCAGATGCAGCTGCTCGCGCCCGGGGGCCGACGTCTTGAACGCGTCGTAGGTGCTGGCCCAGGCCTGGCTCTTGCGGGTCAGCGTGCTGGTGACCGCCTCGGGCTCGCCCTTCGCTTCCATCACCTTGGCCTTCTGGAAGACGCGCTTGGCATAGAGCGCGGTGTTGGAGCCGAGCGCGACCGCGATCGTCGTGTCCGGCTGGTCGAGATCGGCCCAGGTCTTGTACTTCTCGGCATCTTCCTTGCGGACCATCACGCCCAGATTGACCTTCATGAAGGAGTCACTGAAGGTCGCGGCCTGGGCGCGCGGCAGGGTGACCGCCATCGGCATCAGCATGTCGAACTTGTTGGCCTGGAGCCCAGCGATCATCGTGCCCCAGCTGTCCTCGACCCACTGCACGTCGACCTTCAGCCACTGCGCCATGTCCTGGATCAGATCCACGGTCAGGCCGGAGATTTTGTTGGTCTGCGGGTCCTTGAAGGCGTAGGGGTACCACGGCGCCCAGCCGACGCGCACGGTGCCGCGCGTCTGGATTTCGCCAAGCGCGGAGGGCGCCTTGTCCTGCGCCGCGGCCATATGCGCCGGAACCAGCAGCGCGGCGACGATGGCGCCCGCCTTCATCCATGTCGACAGAATCTGTCTCACACCAGCCATGTACCGGACTCCCTGTTTTCTTTGAGGCACGAGAGGAGGGTTGGGCCGCCTCGCCGAAACGGCCCAGGGCATGGTCGTTGCCGTGCCGAATTCAGAAGGTCGACGGCGTGTTGACCCAAAGAACGCGGGCAACGACTTTGCCCGGATTGCTGTAGCCGTGCGGCTTGTCCGACGGGAAAAAGAAGGAGTCGCCCTTCTTCAACCGGTAGGTCTGGTCGCCGATGGTCATGTCGACTTCGCCTTCGAGGACGTAGCCGACCTCTTCGCCGACGTGGGAAATGCAACCGCCGCTGCTGCCGCCGGGATCGACGATGTGGATCGACCCGTAGAGCAGTTCACCGTTCTGGACGAGGCATTCGAGCCGGATGCCCTGCCCGTCCTGCCGGCCGATGGCGTCGACGCTGACGATCGGCCGTTCCCCTTCGCGCGACACCACGTCGTTGCCGGGCTTGTTCTCGGCGAACATCGCGCCGATGGACGTTCCAAGCTCCGTGACGATCTTGTGGAGCATCTGAAGGGACGGCGTGATCCGGTCGTTTTCGATCTTCGAAATGAGGCTTTCGGAGCAGCCGACCCGGTCGGCCAGCTCCCGCATGCGGAGGCGTTGCGCCTTGCGCGCCTGCTTCAGCTTCGCCCCGATGCGGATGTGTCCGGACCCGGCCTGGTCCGGATCGTCCCCGAAATGCGGCGGCAAAGCCGCCAAACCTGCAACATCGACCATGGAACTTCCCACATTCCCGCGTCCGCTTTCCGAACGCGCCACTCACATTCCTGTCATTCAAGGTACTTGACAACGGGTGCGATGTTAAGCCCCTTTTAAGTGGGCGTGCAACGCGGCGCCGGGTCAAGACCGGCGCAGGCCGTCATTCAGGCCGTCGCCGAGGCGCCGCCGAGGCGCCGTTGAGGCCGCGCCCATTTCCCGGACAGGAGGACCGATTGGTTGAGGCCATGGACGCCGTGGCGCTGACGCGCCGGCTGATTTCGTACGACACGGTCAATCCTCCCGGAAACGAAGCGCATTGCGCGCGCTTTCTGGGCGACTTGCTCGAATCGGCCGGGTTTGCCGTCGCCTATCACGAATTCTCGCCGGGCCGTCCCACCCTGATCGCCAGGGCCGGGGACTGCCGCCCGGAGCGGACGCTGTGCTTCCTCGGGCATCTGGACACCGTTCCCCTCGGCCACGCGGCCTGGTCGGCGGATCCCTTTGCCGGCGACATCCGGGACGACAAGCTGTACGGGCGCGGCGCGTCGGACATGAAGGCCGGAGTCGCGGCCTTCGTGGTCGCGGCGATGCGCAGCCTGGACGGGCTGGAGCCCGGCGCCGGACTGATGCTGATCCTGGCCGCCGGCGAGGAGACCGGCTGTGAGGGATCCCGGCATCTCGTCACGCTCGGCGTCGATCTCGGCACCGTCGCGGGCGTGGTGGTCGGGGAGCCGACGTCGAACTACCCGCTGGTCGGGCACAAGGGGGCGCTGTGGCTGAAGGCCTCCACCAAGGGGGTCACGGCGCACGGCTCGATGCCGCATCTGGGGGTCAACGCGGTCGTGCAGGGGGCCGAAATGGTCACCAAACTGGCCGACTTCGGGTTCAACCAGAAGCCCCACGAGGTTCTGGGCAGCCCGACGATCAACGTGGGCAACATGCGGGGCGGCGCGAACATCAACTCCGTGCCCGACTGGGCGGAGGTGGGCATCGACATCCGCACCGTCCCCGGCATGGATCACGGCGCCATCCGCGACCAGATCACCCATTACCTGCAGCCGCACCTGCACGACCTGTGCACGGCCGCCAGCATGCCGCACATCTGGACCGACCCCGCGCACCCCTGGATCCAGGGGGTCTACGCCCTGGCGGAGCCGCTGCTGGGATTCCGGCCCGAACCGCGGGGCGCCGCCTATTTCTCCGACGCCAGCGCGCTGGTCGAGGTGCTCGGCAGCCCGCCGACGGTCATCCTGGGGCCCGGCGAGCCGTCCATGGCGCACCAGACCGACGAGTATTGCCTGGTGAGCCGGATCGAGCAGGCAGTGGACCTTTACTCCCTGATCATCCGCCAGACCTGCGCCGCCGATGAAGCCGCCGCGACTGCCTGAACGGCGCGCCCGGTCCAGAAACGCGGGCCAAATCCGCCCGAATGAACCGGTTCGCTCGCCGATTTCTCTCTGGGAAAGTTTCAGTATTTCCATTCAAGTGACTTGACACTCCGTCACCCCCTCGTATCATGGCCGCAACACGCTGCGGGAAAGAAGACAAAAGTCGGCCGCGGACAGAGACAAGAAAATGCAGGGAAGCATGACGATGGCGAATCTCACCTGCGACACACGCCTGACGCGCGCCGCGGACGTGTTGCTCAAAGACCATTTCTGCGTTCGGGACGGCGAATGCGTCCTGATGACCACCGACAACGCCACCGATCCCGTTGTGGTCGACGCTCTGGCCGCGGCGGCCGGGCGGCTCGGCGCGAAGCCGGTCGTCGTCTCGATGCCGCGGTTGCCCTTCCAGGGCTCGCTCGCCGATCCGCACATCCCGGGGCCCGTCGTCGAGGCGGTGAAGGCCGGCGACGTGTGGCTGGACCTGACCTTTCCCTACATGGCGGGCTCCCACGCGCACGATCAGGCGATGAAGGCCGGGCGGGCGCGCTACATCCTGCTGGGCGACGTCGGCGCCGCGGGGCTGGCGCGGCTTTACGGGGGCGTGGACTTCGACCGGCTGTTCGAGGTGCAGTCCGCCGTGGACGCCTATTTCCGCGCGGCGGAGGGCAAGACCTGCCGGATCACCAGCCGCCTGGGCACGGACCTCACCTACACCATCGGCAAGCCGGCGACCCGCAAGGACCGCTACGCCCGCAATCCCGGATCGCAGACCGTTCCCGGCTCCGCGATCATGTACCCGGTCCCGGAGAGCGTGACGGGCGTCGTGGTCCTGGAGGCGGTCTTCCACGAGCATTACTGCGTTCCGAAGGAGCCGGTGCGGCTGGAGGTGGACGGCAAGATTCGCAGCGTGACCGGCGGCGGCGCCGACACGCGGGTGATGGACCGCTCGCTGCGCCGGGCCGGCGGCGGCGACTACGGCTACCTGATCCATTTCAGCTACGGCTTCCATCCCGCCGCGATGGCGACGGGCTCCTCCTTCATCGAGGACATCCGCGTCGTCGGCTGCAACGCCATCGGGCTGGGCCTGCCCTGGTGGGTGCCGGGCGGCGGCGAGAACCATCCGGACGGCGTGGTGACCAACCAGTCCATGTGGATCGACGGCGTGCCCGTCGTGGAGGACGGCAAGCTGCTGGTCCCCGCGGAGGCCGCCGAGGCCGCCGCGATCCTCGAACCGCTTTACGCCTGACCACGGGATCAAACTGACTGCCAGCCAACCGCCCGCCACACCACACGGCGGCGGTCGCACGGGGAGTGTGCACACGTGTTCTCCTATCCTGTCGAGATCGCCGGCGTGCGCTCGCGCGTCCTGCAAAGCGGCCTGTCCGGCCCGGCGGTCATCCTCCTGCACGGCCTGTCGGCGCGCGCCGACCGCTGGGCGCGCAACCTGGACGGATTGGCGGCCGCCGGCTTCCGCGTCTTTGCGGTCGACCTGCCCGGCCATGGCCACGCGCAGAAGGGGGCCGGCTTCGACTACAGCGGACCCGGCTACAGCCGCTGGCTCCGCGCCTTCCTGGACAGCCTCGGCGGCGAGCCGGCCCACATCGTCGGGACTTCCTTCGGCGGCCTCGTCGCCTCCGCCTTCGCGGCGGACCATCCGGAGATGACCCGCAGCCTGACCTGCGTCGGCTCCATCGGGCTCCTGCCCATGGGCGAGGCGCGGCGCCAGCGCACCATCGACTGGCTGCCGCAGATGAGCCGCGAGGAGATCCGCCGCCGCCTGACGCTCAGCGTGGTGGACACCTCCCTCGTTACCGACGAGTGGGTGGAGGAGGACCATCGGATCAACACGTCGCCGGGCGCGCGGGAAGCCTTCGCCGCGCTGGCCGACTATTACCGCACGACCATCGACGAGGACGCGACCGTCGGCCGGCTCGCGGCGATGGAGGGCCGTTTTCCCATCCAGCTTCTCTGGGGGGAAAAGGACATCTCCGTCGCGACCGACATCGGGGTGGAGGCGCACGCGCGCCTTCCCGGGTCGCGCTTCAGCTTCATCGACGGGGCGGCGCACCTCCCCTATTTCGAGCGGACGGAGCGGTTCAACGCACTGCTGCTCGACGTCATCACGTCCAACTGAGGACCTGCCCCGAACTTTCCGCCGACAAGGAAAGACGGGCCGGGCGGCTGCGGAGCGAGGGATGAGATGGATTATGCATTCAATTGGCGCGTGGTCTGGCAAAACTGGGATTTCCTGATCTCGGGCATCACGCTGACCCTGGGCGTGACGGCGGCCTCGCTGTCCTGCGCCATCGTCATCGGGCTGGCGGTCGGGCTGATGCGCCTGTCGAAGAAGGGTCTCCTGCGCCGCCTGGCCATGGCCTATGTGGAAATCTTCCGCAACACGCCGGCCCTGGTGCAGCTGATCTGGGTCTATTACTGCCTGCCGGTCCTGGTCGGCATCAACCTGGACGCCACCAGCGCCTGCATCGTGGCGCTGTCCACCAACGGCGCCGCCTATGTCGCGGAGATCTTCCGCGCCGGCATCCAGGGCGTCCCGCCGGGCCAAGTCGAGGCGGCGCGCAGCATCGGCATGTCCTACGGCGAGACCATGCGCAAGATCATCCTGCCGCAGGCCACCCGGAAGATGATCCCGCCCTTCGTCAACGAGGCGGTGTCGCTGCTGAAATACTCCTCCCTCGTGTCGGTGCTGGGCGTGTCGGACCTGACCTATCAGGCGCAGGTGCTGTCGACGACGACCTTCCGGCCCATCGAGATCTTCACCTTCATCGGCGTCGTCTATTTCCTGGTCTGCTGGATGATGTCGTCCGCAGCGCAGGTCCTCGAACGCCGCCTGGCCGTGAGCGACCGATGAGCAACAAGGAATCCCTCCCGATGGTGCGTATCGAAAAGCTGCGCAAGAGCTTCGGCTCGCACGTCGTGCTGCGCGACGTCAGCCTGGACGTCCGCGCGGGCGAGGTGCTGGTGATCATCGGCGCCAGCGGTTCGGGCAAGAGCACGCTGCTCCGCTGCATCAACATGATGGAAGTGCCGGAGCGGGGGCGCATCTTCGTCGACGGGCAGCCGATGGGGCAGCACAAGGACGACGGTTCCTTCACCGTGTTTCCCGACCGCGTCCTGAACGAGAAGCGCGCCCAGATCGGCATGGTCTTCCAGAGCTTCAACCTGTTCGCCCACCTGACCGTGCTGGACAACATCACCATCGGCCCGGTCACGGTGAAGAAGACGCCGCCGGCCGAAGCGCGGGAGCTGGCCATGGCCCTGCTGGAGAAGGTCGGGCTGGCGGAGAAGGCGGACAGCTACCCGTCGCGCCTGTCCGGCGGCCAGCAGCAGCGCGTCGCCATCGCGCGGGCGCTCGCCATGAAGCCGAAGCTGATGCTGTTCGACGAGCCGACCTCGGCGCTCGACCCGGAACTGGTCGGCGACGTGCTGGCGACCATGAAGCAGCTGGCGGAAGAGGGCATGACGATGATCGTCGTGACCCACGAGATGGGCTTCGCGCGCGAGGTCGCCGACCGCGTCCTCTTCTTCCACCAGGGCGACATGCTGGAGGAAGGGACGCCGGAGGCGATCTTCAGCAACCCGCGGCACCAGCGCACCCAGGATTTCCTGCGCCGCGTCCTTCCCGCTCCCGGCGCGCCTTGCCGGCCTGCGCCAGCCCCCACCGCCTACATCGGCAAGGCCGCCTGCTGAGCGCCGACGCCGAACACGCACAACGCACGGCGCCCCGCGGCGCCGAATGACCGATCCGAGGATCCCGTCCCCCATGACCAACACCATGACCACCCAGGATTTCGCCCGCACGGCCGAGGCCGTCGAAGAGACGCTCCGCCCGCTGAACGAGGCGCGCCACACCCCCGGCTACGTCTACGCCTCGCAGGAGGTGTTCCAGATGGAGAAGGAACGCCTGTTCATGAAGGACTGGCTGTTCGTCGGCCGGGTCGAGGAGGTGGAGAAGCCCGGCGACTTCATCACCCACACCATCATGGGCGAGCCGATCGTCATCACCCGCGACCAGAAGGGCGAGCTGAACGCCTTCTACAACCAGTGCGCCCACCGCGGCGTCGAGGTGGCGGAAGGCAGCGGCAACACCAAGCGCTTCAAGTGCCCCTACCACGCCTGGACCTACGATCTTCAGGGCAAGCTGATCGGCGCGCCCTTCATGCGCGAGACGAACGGCTTCAACCAGGCCAACTGCCGCCTGAAGACGATCAAGATCGACAGCTGGGCCGGCTGGATCTTCATCAGCTTCAACCCCGACGTCGAGCCGCTGGAAACCTTCATCGCGGCCTTCCAGGAGGAGTTCGGCTTCCTGCGCCAGGAAGACTGCCGCCTGGCGCTCAAGTACGAGATCGAGTTCGACTGCAACTGGAAGTTCGTCTACGAGAACCTGCTCGACATCTATCACGTCGGCACGCTGCACGCCGACACGATCGGCAAGTTCCACAACGAGGAAAGCTACCGCTACCACCGCCACCCGCGCGGCCGTCTGGCGATCCATTACCAGACCAAGACCATGTCGCCGACCGGCCAGTCGCTGGTGGGCAAGATGCCGTGGCTGGTGGACGAGGACGAGAGCTTCGGCCGCATCGGCTTCCTGCCGCCGAACCTGACGCTGCTCGCCCGCTGCGACTATGTGCGGCCCTTCGCGCACTGGCCGATCGCGCCGAATAAGACGAAGTCGGTCGCCTACTTCCTGTTCCCGAAGGAGAAGTTCGACGATCCGGGCTTCGCCGACAAGGTGAAGGTCTACGCCGACTATCTGACCACCGTGCTGGAGGAGGACCGCACCATGGTCCAGTCGCTCCAGCGCGCCATGAGTTCCCGCGCCTTCGAGCCCGGCCGGATGTCCACGAAGGAAGAGGCGATCCACCACGTGCTCGGCTACTACCTGGAGCGCGTCTTCCAGGGCAAGGATCTCTGATGTCCGTTCTCGACGTCCTGATCCGCCGTCGGGTGATCGAAGCCGACGGAATCGTGATGCTGGAGCTGGTGTCCGCGACGGGGGAGCCTCTGCCCCCGTTCGAGGCCGGGGCGCACATCGACGTCCATGTCGGGCCGGACCTGATCCGGCAGTATTCGCTGTGCAACGACCCGGCGGAGACGCAGTGCTACCGGCTGGGGGTCCTGCTCGACCCGCAGTCGCGCGGCGGCTCCGCCGCGGTGCACGCGACCTTCCTGGAAGGGCAGTCGGTGCGGATCGGTGTGCCGCGCAACAACTTCCCGCTGGCGGAAGGCGCGCGGAAATCGATCCTGGTGGCCGGCGGCATCGGCGTCACGCCGCTGCTCGCCATGGCTTACCGCCTGACCGCGGCCGGGGCGGACTTCGAGCTGCATTACTGCAGCCGGTCGGAAAGCCGGACCGCATTCCGCAGCCTGCTCGCCGAAGCGCCCTTCGCGGACCGCGTCGTGTACCATTTCGACGACGGGGCGCCGGAGCAGCGCTTTTCCCCGGACGCAGTCCTGGGGTCGGCCGACGCGGACACGCATCTCTACATCTGCGGCCCGTCGGGATTCATGGATTACGTGCGCAACGCCGCGGAAGCCCGGGGCTGGCCGTCCGCCAACATCCATCTGGAGCATTTCGGCGCGGCGGTCGAGGTCGGCGGCGACAGCTTCCAGGTGCGGGCCGAGCAGAGCGGCGTGACCGTCACGGTGGGCAAGGACGAGACCATCGCCCAGGCGCTGGACAAGGCGGGGGTGGACATCCTGACCTCCTGCGAGCAGGGGGTGTGCGGCGCCTGTCTGACGCGCGTGCTGGAGGGCGAGCCGGATCACCGCGACGCCTACCAGACGGCGGAGGAGAAGGCCGCCAACAGCCACGTCACGATTTGCTGCTCCCGCTCCAAATCGCCTCTGCTGGTGCTGGACGTTTAGCTTCGGAGTGGGTGGATGCTGTTCGACTTCGCGGAACTCGCCCCGCGCGACGGGTACAAGCTGCTGGCCTCCTGCGTCATCCCGCGCCCGATCGCCTGGGTCGTGACGGAGGACTTGCAGGGCCACCTGAACGCGGCGCCCTTTTCCTTCTTCAACATCTTTTCCGACGATCCGCCCATCGTCTGCCTGGGCGTGATGGGGCGGCAGGGCGTTCCGAAGGACACGGCGCGCAACATCCGCGACACCGGCGCCTTCGTCGTCAACCTCGTGTCGGAGGAAACGGCCGAGCGGATGAACGTCACGGCCATCGAGTTCGGCCCGGAGGTCGACGAGTTGGCGGAGGCCGGCCTGACCGCGCTGCCCTCCACCAAGGTGAAGCCGCCGCGCATCGCCGAAAGCCCGGTGGCGCTGGAGTGCGAGCGGTTCACCATGCTGGACCTCGGCAACGGCCGCGCCTTGGTCGTGGGCAAGGTGCTGGCCATGCACATCCGGGACGACGCGGTCATCGACGCCGGCAAGTGCTACGTCGATCCCCCGAAGCTGAAGCTGGTGGCCCGCACGCACGGCCGGGGCTGGTACGCCCGCCTCAGCGACGAGTTCGACATGCCGCGCATCGACCGATCAGATTGGGAGGGTAGAGACCGGACCGCGAACACCCCGGGCTGACCGTTCGGCCGTCCGCCCTGAAGAAAGTTCGTGCGCCTGTCGATTCCTGCTGAAAGAGGCGGTATCGGCGGGTAAGGTTGAGCACAGATGCCGTCGCCACGGGAGAGATCGGTTCGCCGACGCCGAAGGAGCAACCGCCCCGGAAACTCTCAGGCAGAAGAACCGTGACGACGTTCCAGACTCTGGAGAGAGGCGCCGTGCGCCCGCCGACGGGATAACGTTCTCAGGCGAAAAGACAGAGGGGGCACCGACAACCGCGATCCCGTGATCGCAGCAGGAGGTGCGCATGCCTGAGTCACCCGTGGTCCCCTTGTTCGGTCCGGGCACCCGGCTCCGTCCAGCCGTCCCGATCGGCGTTACCGATTGCTTCGCCATCGGCATCGGCCCGTCAAGTTCCCACACCGTCGGCCCGATGCGCGCCGCTCATCGCTTCGCCAGGGATGTGTTGGAGCAGGGCGACGCGGACGGCGTGACCGCGGTGACGGTCGAACTGTTCGGGTCGCTGGCGCTCACCGGACACGGTCATCAGACGGACGTGGCGGTGCTGCTCGGTCTGTCGGGATGGCTGCCCGAAACGGTCGATCCGGACGCGGTCGACGGCATCGTCGAGGCGGTCCGCACCACGCGCAGCATCACGCTGGATCACCGCCGGATCATTCCGTTCGATCCGGACCGGCATCTGCTCTTCCGCAAAGACCGTGTGCTCGAAGGGCACCCCAACGGCATGCGCTTCACCGCCTGCGAGCGGGACCGGCCGGTCTTGGCCCGCGAGTTCCATTCGGTCGGCGGTGGGGCCATCGTTTGCCGTGAAGACGCGGGACGCCCGCCGTCCGGACACAACGCCAATGCCCCCTACCCCTTCACCTCTGCCGCGGAACTGCTGGCCATGGCGAGGGGTGCCGGCCTGTCCATCGCCGGCGTCATCCTGGCGAACGAACGGGCGTTGCGCGACGATCGGGACACCTTTGCCTTCCTCGATACGGTCCGCAGCGCGATGATGGACAGTATCGAGCGCGGATGCCGGCGTGAAGGGATGCTGCCCGGGGGCCTCAACCTGCGCCGCCGGGCCCCTGCCCTACACCGGGACCTGAACGCGGCACCGCCTGACCGGGCGGCCGACCCGCTGCACGGGCTGGACTGGGTCAGTCTTTACGCGCTGGCCGTCAATGAGGAAAACGCCGCGGGCGGCCGCATCGTCACCGCCCCGACCAACGGAGCGGCGGGCGTCATCCCGGCCGTGCTGAAGTATTACGAGACCTTCTGCCAGGGGGCTTCGCCGGAAAAGGCCCGCGACTTCCTACTCACCGCGGCGGGCATCGGCGCGCTTTACAAAACGCGAGCCTCCATCTCCGCCGCGGAGATGGGCTGCCAGGGCGAGGTCGGCGTCGCCTGTTCCATGGCCGCCGGCGCCCTGGCGGCGGTCCTCGGCGGCACGCCGGAGCAGGTGGAGAACGCCGCGGAGATCGGCATGGAGCACAATCTCGGCCTCACCTGCGACCCGGTGCGCGGCCTCGTGCAGGTTCCCTGCATCGAACGCAACACCATGGGGGCGGTCAAGGCCATCAACGCGGCCCGCCTCGCCCTGCGCGGCGACGGCACGCACCTCGTCCCGTTGGACGCGGTGATCGAAACCATGCGCCAGACCGGTGAGGATATGCGCTCGAAGTACAAGGAAACCGGCCTCGGAGGCCTCGCGGTGAACGTCGTCGCCTGCTGACCGTGGAGATCCAGAGACCGTCTCAAACGGCCAGCGGCAATCGGACGCAAAATCCCGCATCATGTCGCCTCGATCCCGCGCACCGCCAGAACCTCGGCCATGCGACGCATCGCCCGTTCCGGATCGCGCAGCAGACCGGCCTTGTCGGCGAGCTTGAAGATCTCCGTCAGATGCAAGGTGGACCGGGCGCTCTCCTGCCCTGCGATCATCGTAAAATGATCCTGGTGGCCGTTCAGATAGGCCATGAACACGACGCCGGTCTTGTAGAAGCGGGTCGGCGCCCGGAAGATGTGGCGGGACAGCGGCACCGTGGGCTTCAGGATGGCGTGGAATGACGCGGAGTCGCCCTGCGCCAAGGCCGCCAACGCAGCGGACGCGGCCGGGGCGATGGCGTCGAAAATGCCGAGCAGCGCGTGCGAGTAGCCCGTCTCGTCCCCGGCAATCAACTCCGCATAGTTGAAATCGTCGCCCGTGTACATACGCACGGCCGGGTCCAGCCGGCCGCGGATGGCGATCTCCTTGTCCTTGTCGAGCAGAGAGATCTTCACGCCGTCCACCTTGGCGGCGTGATCGTTGATGATGGAGACCGCCGTGTCCATCGCCGCATCAAGGTCGCGCGTGCCCCAATAGCCGGTCAGCGCCGGGTCGAACATATCGCCCAGCCAGTGGATGATCACCGGCTCGCGCACCTGGGACAGGATGCGGGAATAAACCTGGACGTAGTCCTCCGGGGAGCGGGCCACGCGGGCCAGGGCACGCGACGCCATCAGGATGATGCGACCGCCAAGCGCCTCCACGGCCGACACCTGCTCCTCGTAGGCTCGGATGACATCATCGACCGAGCGGACGTCCTCCAGGGCGAGGTGGTCGGTGCCAGCTCCGCTGAACACCAAGCCGCCGCGCGGCTTGGCGGCATCCAGCGAGCGGCGGATGAGATCCAACGAGGCCGGCCAGTCCATGCCCATGCCGCGCTGCGCGGTGTCCATCGCCTCGGCAACACCGAAACCGAGATCCCAGAGATGGTCGCGGAAGGCGATGGTGCGGTCCCAATCGATGGCCGGAGTCAGCCAGGGGTCGTTGTCGGCCAGTGGATCGGCGACCACATGCGCGGCGGCGAAGGCGACACGGTTCAGTGGCCCCGTGATCCTGCCCGGAAACCCGCGGGCGGGCGCGACCTCGTAGGCTTCCAGTGTGCGGTCAGGGCGCGGCAGGCGGATCGTCAGGGACATGGATGTCTCCAGAATTCGTGTGGGCTGAACGACACTGAATGCGGGGCACAAGGCGTCGACGCGAATACACCCGCCGACTTTCGTGCGCCCGACGCGGCTCGGTGTCGGACGATGACGCTGGGAGCGGGCGGCGGCTAAGGCATGGGGATGCCGAAAAAGCCGGCGATGGCTTCCACTTGGCTGTCCAGCATGGCCTTACCGGGGTGAACGATGCAGCCTTGCGCGGCCGCTGCGTGCAGAAGCGGCGTGACCGCCGGCTTCATGATGATGTCGGCCACGAGGATTCCCGGTGTGAGTCGCGCGGGATCCAGGGGCAGCGGATCGTCGGGCCGCATGCCCAGCGGCGTGGCGTTGATCACCAGATCGTGGCCATCCGGCACCGCAGGCCCGCGGTCGACGCGAACCTGCGGATGGGCCGCGGCGACGGCCGATGCCAATCCATCCGCCTTGGCCGCATCGACATCGACGATGGTGAGGCGCTCCACCCCGGCCCCGGCCAGAGCGAAGCCGACCGCACTGCCGGCCCCGCCAGCGCCGACCAGCAACGCGCGCCGTCCTTTTGGGTCGTGCCCGGCACGGCGCAGCCCGATCAGGAAGCCCTGCCCGTCGAACATATCGCCGACCAGCCGCCCGTCAGGCTCGCGCCTCACCGCGTTGACCCCGCCGACCAGCCGGCCGGTCGGTCCGATGTCGTCGATCAGGTGGGCAACGGCCATCTTGTGGGGCACGGTGACGACAATGCCGTCGAGGTTGTCCATCGCACGGAACCCCTGGATGACCGCGGCGAGACCGCCGGGGCGCACATGGACCGGCACCAGCACGGCGTCCCGGCCGGCGCCGGTCAGCAACGGGTTGAAGACCTGCGGCGAGCGCACCTGCTCAATCGGGTCGCCAATGATGACGAAAAGGCGGGTCGTGCCCGTGATGGTGGCTTGATGGCCCATGATGCTTTCCCCTCCCCGCTCGCCGGCGTCGGTCAGGACGCGAGACGCGGATGGACCGGCCGACTCTTCCCGGCAAAGCCTTCCGCAAGCCCCATGGGCTCCGGCCGGAACAGACGGCTGTCCATGACGCGCAGGGAATCCGAAATGGCCGGCCGGAAATCCATCTGGCCCAGAACGTCCCGCTCCAGGTCGATGCCCGGCGCAATTTCGATCAGCTCCAGCCCGCGTTCGGTCGTCTGAAACACCGCGCGCTCCGTCACGAACAGGGTCACCTGCCCGCGCGCCCGCGCGTAGGGGCCACTGTAGGAGATCTGCTCGAGCGTCTTGACGAACTTGTGGTGCCGCCCCTCTTCGCGGATGGCCAGCGTTCCGTTCCCGGCCTCGATTTTGAGGCCGCCGGCGGTGAAGGTGCCGCCGAACACCATCTTCCTGGCGTTCTGGCTGATGTTGACGAAGCCGCCGATTCCGACCACCCGGTTGGCGAAGCGGCTGATGTTCACGCTGCCCTGGGCGTCCACCTCGACCGCCGACAGAAACGCGATGTCCAGACCGCCGCCGTCGTAGAAGTCGAACTGGTAGGGCTGATCGATCATGGCGGCGTAGTTGCGGGAAGCGCCGGCGTCGAGACCGCTGGCCGGGGCGCCGCCGATCAGGCCCTGTTCGTTGGTCAGGACGATGTGATCGAGGACGCCCTCCTCGGCGCCGACCAGGCCAATGCCGGTGCAGATCCCGGACCCGACGTTGCAGACGGCGCCCGCCTCCAGCTCCATGGCGCAGCGCCGGGCGACGATCTTGCGCTCGTCCAGCGGCAGCTTGGGAAAGGCGTCGAGCGGGATGCGCAGCTCGCCGGCGAAGGCCGGGTCGTGGGCGGTCTGGTAGGTCTGAGCCTGGTCCGGCGCGACCACCACCGCGTCGACCAGCATTCCCGGAACCTTCACGGTCTTGCCCGGCAGCGTGCCGCGGCGGGCGAGGCGCTTCACCTGGACGATGACCAGGCCGCCGCTGCGTTTCGTCGCCTGGGCCATCGACAGCGCGTCGCCGAAGATCGCCTCATGCTCCATGGAGATATTGCCATCCTCGTCCGCCGTGGTTCCGCGCAGGAAGGCCACGTCGATCCCGAAGGGCTTGTAGAACAGCCACTCCCGCCCCTTCAGCTCGACCAGCTCCACGAGATCCTCCGTCGAGCGGGCGCTCTGCCGGCCGCCCGAAATGCGGGGGTCAACGAAGGTGTGAAGTCCGACATGGGTGAGCAGGCCGGGCCGGCCGGCCGCGATCTCGCGCAGAAGCTGGGACAGGGCGCCTTGCGGCAGGGTGTAGGCTTCAATTTCATTGCGGCTCGCCATCGCGGCGACCGGCGGCGCGTCCACGATGGTGCCGCAGACAATCCGCTTCAGAAGACCTGCGTGCGCGAAGCGGGATGCCCCCCGCTCGCCGCGGTTCCCGATGCCGACCGGATGGATGGAAGTGATCGACTTCGGCAGTCCGGAGGACAGGAAGCGGCGCTCCACGGCTTCGATCAAGGACTCCGGCACTCCATGACCAGCGCCGGAGCCAGCAATGAGAACGGTGTCGCCATCGCGCACGAGCGCCGCCGCAGCGTCAGCTGTAATGACCCGCATGGTCCTTCCTTTTCATGATTTTCGGTGCGTCAATGGCACAAACTTACTTACTGATAAGTCAAATTCCGGGGTGGCGCAACAGCTTCATCAGCGTACCGGACAATTTCAGAGCATGATTTTCATCGGGTGTCGCCCGTGCGCTGGAGCGACATGGCGTGCAACCGCCGCCGGTGCGGCGGCGCAGCCAACTCAGGCCTTTTTGGCCCGCCGCGTCCGGCTGGTCCGCGTCGGGACCGGTTCGGAAGCGGGCTCTCCGCTTCCGGCCATCGCCACGGGCGCGTCCGCCGCGCCGTTGAGGGCGTCGAGCTTGGCTGGCTTCGCGCCGACCGCAATCGGGTCGGCAGGCCTGGGGTCGGCCGCATACGCAGAGAGCATGACGCGGACGAAGGCCTCGAAAAACAACTCCAGCCGCTCGAAGCTGCCGGCGTCCTGCGTGAACACCGAGGAGCTGTTCACGATGTTGATGATCAGGAAGGCCAGATCCTCCCGTGGCGTGTCGGGGCGCAGCTCGCCCTTCTGCCAGGCCATTTCGACCGCGAGCCTGATGGCATCGTGGACGGAGATGGTGAAAGAGGCGAGGCTGGCGCGGGCCACGTCGCTCAAAACATTGCTTTCCAACCGAAGCCGCCCGATCAAGCTCCAGGGCTGACCCGTGTGCTTTCCGCGATTGAACCGCTTGTAGCGTTCATAGTTGTAATCGACCACCCGGCGCAGCTTGTCTGCCAGGGTTGTTTTCTCATCGAGCCAAATCGCCCGGTGGCGGGCGGTGGCATCCGTCACGTAATCCTGGACGACTTCGTCGACGAGCCGCTGTTTGTTGCCAAAATGATAATGAATGTTGGTCGTCGTGATGTCGAGCTGCTCCGCTATGCTCCGGAAGTTCATCCCGTGATAGCCGTGGGCGATCAGCAACTCGGTCGCGATGGCCTTGATGCTGTCCGGCATGCTGGAGCGCCCGGCCGATAACGTGTCTGAGGTCTGCTTTCGCGGCATTCGTCTATCCAGTCCAGGCGTTTCCAGTTCTTCGCATGAACGAAGTTGCGCTGCGGGTCAAGCCGTGACTTCGGGCGTTCCCGCCCGCATCAAGAGAAGCGATTCGCCATCCTGGACAACGACACCGTCCTGGTTGATCACTTCCATGCCGAGCGTGACGATGCCGCGGTCGGACCGCTTGGTGGCGCGCTTCGCCTTGATCGTAATCCGCACATGGATCCGGTCGCCGATCATCAGCGGCGCACGGAAAGACCAGTTCCAGCTCAGCGTCGCGATCCCCTTGAGATGGACCTTGCAGCGGGTCTTGAGGCCGTCGGCCAGGGCAAGCCCCAGCAGGCCATGCGCGATGCGGCCGGGGAAGCCGGCCTCCCGGGCGAATTGGTCATCCATGTGCACGTCGAAGAGATCGCCCGAAAGCCCTGCGAAACCAACGACGTGCGCTTCGGTCACGGTGACGCCCGCGGTCTCGTACGAGTCCTGTGCATCGACATCGTCGAACCCATACTCACCCGCCGCAAGCTTGCGTCCAGCCGCAATGCCCTGTGCCGGCATCAATCCTTCGGTCATTCGGCCATCCTGTTCGTTCAGCGTCGGAAAACTTACTTATTGATAAGTAACTATCGCATTGACGGCCCGGCCCGTCAATGTTAGTTTTCAAAACAATCCGGCGCTGCCACAAAGGCCTCGCCCAAGCGATACGACCGAGGGGCGCGCCTGCGAGAGGTTGGGCCGGTTCTCGGAGCCGGCTCGCCCATCTCACGCAGTTACGAGCAAGGCGCACATGACTTCCGTGAACATCGCCAACGTGCACAAAAGCTTCGGCGCGACGCACATTCTCCGCGGCGTCTCGGTGGACATCGAGGACGGAGAGTTCGTCATTCTCGTCGGTCCGTCCGGCTGCGGAAAATCCACGCTCCTGCGCATGATCGCCGGCCTTGAAACCGTATCTGCCGGCGAAATCAGCATCGGGCCGCGCGTGGTGAACAACGTTCCGCCAAAGGAACGCGACATCGCCATGGTGTTCCAAAGCTACGCTCTCTACCCGCACATGACGGTGGCGGAGAACATGGCGTTCTCCCTCAACCTGCGGAAGGCGCCGAAAGAGGCGATCACCCAGCGCGTCGACCACGCCGCCCGGATCCTCGGCCTCGGCGCCCTGCTCGACCGCTACCCGCGCCAACTCTCCGGCGGTCAGCGCCAGCGCGTGGCCATGGGCCGCGCCATCGTGCGCGATCCGCAGGTCTTTCTCTTCGACGAGCCCCTGTCGAATCTCGATGCCAAGTTGCGCGTCGCCATGCGCGCCGAAATCAAGGAACTGCATCAGCGCCTGAAGACCACGACGATCTACGTGACGCACGACCAGATTGAAGCCATGACCATGGCCAGCAAGATCGTGGTGATGCGTGATGGCGCCATCGAACAGATCGGCGCGCCGCTCGATCTCTACGATCGGCCGGACAACGTGTTCGTCGCCGGTTTCATCGGATCACCGGCCATGAACTTCCTGAACGGGCGGATTGAGGGCGGCACCTTCATCACCCAGGACGGGCTCCGGCTGCCGCTCGGCGATGCAGCTCCGGCGAGCGAACGCGCGGTGGTCTATGGCATCCGGCCTGAGCATTTCAGCCTGACCGACGCCGGCGTCCCCGTCGAGGTCGTGGTGGTGGAGCCCACGGGTTCCGAAACCCAGATCGTGGTTCGCAGCGGTTCGCAGGAAATCGTCTGCGTGTTCCGCGACCGCGTGCTGCCGAAGCCGGGGGAGACCATTCGCATCCTTCCCGATGCCGCCCGCGTCCACCTGTTCGACGCGGCGACGGGCCGACGGCTGGCCTGAACGCCGTGGCGCACCCGCGCCACCATCCATTCAACCACAAGAAGGTACGGGGAGAAACGCATGATCGACCGTTCGGCCACCACCAAGTCCAATTCACGCCGGCGCATCAGCCGACGCGCCCTTGGAGCTGCCGTCGCCTTGTTGGGCATGGCTGCGGCTGTCACGCTGCCCACCGGGGTCCACGCTGCCGATGAGCAGGCGCTCGTCATCAATTCCGACCGCAGCGGCGCCGGCCAGAAGGCGGCGATGAACAATCGCCGCGGATTTCGAGGCCAAGAATCCAGGGGTCAAGGTCACGATCAACTACAGCGACGTGGAGTCCTACAAGACCTCGATCCGCAATTTCCTCGTCACCAACCCGCCCGACGTCGCCTTCTGGTTCACCGGCGCGCGCATGAAGACCTTCACCAAGCGCGGCCTGTTCGACGACATGAGCGGCTTCTTTGCCGAGAACAATCTGACGGACGTGATGAAACCCTGGCTGCCGGCCGTCTCCGAAGGCGACAAGCAGTACATGATGCCGACGAACTTCACGACATGGGGGTTCTTCTACAACAAGCAGGTGTTCGAAAAAGTCGGGGTCGCACCGCCGGCGACTTGGGACGAGCTGATGGCCGCCGCGGCTAAGATCAAGGCGGCCGGCGTCACTCCCTTCACCATCGGAACCCGCGACCTCTGGGCCAACGCGCTGTGGTTCGATTATCTCGACATGCGCATGAATGGCCTTGATTTCCACATGCAGCTGATGGACGGCAAGGCCTCCTACACGGATCCGCGCGTGAAGGCGGTTTTCGCGAAATGGGGTGAGCCGATCGGCAAGGGCTATTTCCTCGACAACGCGTCGTCCTACGGCTGGCAGGAGGCCATTCCGTTCCTCGCCCAGGGCAAGGCCGCCATGTATCTGCTCGGGCCGTATGTCCTCACATCGCTTCCGGCCGAGGTCCACGGCAACATCGGCTTCTTTCCGTTCCCGGTGATCGACCCGTCGGTACCCAAGGCCGAGGAGATCTCGGTCAATGGGGTGACCATCCCGAGCGGGGCGAAGAACAAGCCGCTCGCCCGCAGCTTCCTGGCCTTCCTCGCGCAGCCCGACAACCTCAAGGCCTTTGCCTTGGGCGGGGCGGTGCTGCCGGCGCGGACCGACGTGGACGTCAGCGGCGACGCCTTCGCCCAATCGCAAATGGCTCTGGCGAAGAACGCGCAGGGATCGGCGCAATTCTATGACCGGGACACCGACCCGGAAATGGCGCAGGTCGGCATGAAGGGCTTCCAGGAGTTCCTGGCCAATCCCAAGCGTTCCGACGCCGTTCTTGACCGGCTCGAGGCCGCTCGCCAGCGGATTTTCAAATGAACGCGCCGCGCACCGAGGGCTGGGAGGGGCGGCTGTCCGCCGCCCCTCCGCCAGCGCGCAGGCTGGGCGGATTGCGCGTGTGGCAGAACAACCAGGCGTGGCTGACGCCGCTGCTGCTGCTGGTTTTGCCGGTCGGCCTTTTCGGCCTCCTCATCATCACACCTATTGTTCAGAGCATCTGGATCAGCTTCTATGACTGGGATGGCACCGGTCCGGCGACCTGGGTCGGCCTTTCCAACTATGCCGAGCTGTTCAGCGACCCGCAGTTCTACACGTCGCTGAAGAACAACGTGATCTGGCTGGTCCTGTTTCTGCTGGCCCCGGTGTTCGGGCTGGCGCTCGCGTTGTTCCTGAACCAGGCCCTGCCGGAAATGCGGCTGGTGAAGTCGATCTTCTTCATCCCGCTGGTGCTGGCGCACGTGATCATCGGTGTCGTGTTCACCTGGTTCTACGATCCCACCTTCGGGCTGCTCGCCATCCTGTTCAACTGGTTGGGGTTGGAGCCGCTGGCGATTTTGTCCGACGAGCATTTCGTCACGTTCGGCATCATCGCGGCGGCGCTCTGGTCGCAGATCGCCTTCTGCCTTGTCCTGTTCCTCGCCGGCCTGTCCCAACTCGACCAGGAATTGATCGCCGCCGGCCGGATGGATGGCGCCGCCGGCTGGAGCCTCCTCCGCCACATCGTCCTGCCGCAGCTCCGCTCCGTCTCCTTCGTCGCCTCGATCATCACGGTGATCATGTCGCTGCGCAATTTCGACATGATCGCGGTGATGACCCAGGGCGGCCCCTATGGGAGTTCCACTGTGCTGGCCTATCAAATGTATGACGCGACCATCTTCAGCTACCGGGCAGGCTATGGCGCCGCCATCGCCACCGTGCTGTTCGCGATCATGAGTGTCTACATCGCGTGGTTCCTGTGGCACACGCTCCGCCGTGAAGCCAGGGGAGGCTGACATGTACCCCGCCCCCATTCAGGAGCGGCCGCGCGCGGTGCGCATCGGCTATCGCGTGTCGCTCTACGCGGCGATGCTGCTGTGGATGACGCCGCTGATCGCCATCATGATGACGGCGATCCGGCCCCAGGCTGATCTCCTTGCCGGGAACTACTGGCGCCTGCCGTCCCATTTCGCGCTGTTTGAGAATTATCGAGAGGTCTTCGCGACGTCGCCGATGGGCGTGTTCTTCCTGAACAGCGTCGTGATCACCGGTGTGACGGTGATTGCGGTGCTGGTGCTCAGCACCATGGCCGCCGTGGCGCTCGCCAAGTACCCGCTGCCGGGAAGGACGCTGTTGTTCGCCATGTTCATCGGCGGCAACTTCGTGCCCTATCAGATTCTGATGATTCCCGTCCGCGACCTCGTCCTCCAGCTTGGCCTGTACGACACGGTGTGGGGCTTGATCCTGTTCCATACGGCCTTTCAGATTGGGTTCGCGACGCTGTTCCTGCGCAACTTCATCGCGGCGCTGCCGAACGAACTGTTCGAGGCGGCGCGGCTTGAAGGGGCAAGCGAGTTCCAGATCCTGCGCAAAATCATCGTGCCGCTGCTGCGCCCGGCCCTGGCCGGCTTGGCAGTCCTGATCTTCACCTTCGTCTGGAACGATTACTTCTGGGCGCTCGTCCTGGTGCAAAGTGACGCGGCCAAGCCGTTGACGCTCGGCCTTGCCGGCCTCAAGGGCGAATGGCTTACCGCCTGGAACCTGATCTCGGCCGGCGCCCTGTTTGCGGCGTTGCCGCCGGTTGCCTTGTTCTTCCTGATGCAGAAGCATTTTGTGGCAGGACTCACTGCCGGCGCCGTAAGGGGATGAGCGGCGCTGGTTCCTTGGTTGTCCGGTGGTGACACGCCCTTCGTGGCCGACAGGCCGGGTTGGCCGGGTTGTGAACCGGCGCGCTCGAATGACCCTCCATCGGCAGAGGGTCATTCACCGTTAGCCGCTGAATGGGCGCGGCCTTGGTCGGCCGGTGTGGCGGCAGGCGGACGCCGATAGGGGGTCAACGCCGATGCCGTTCCACAGGCAAACTTTGCGACAGAGCCCCATTGAGCGCATCCATGCATCCCTTTGCAATGCAGAGCAGCCGGTCATCACATTGATAGGATCCGATCAATTGGATTCCCACCGGCATTCCCTCCTCGCCGGTCAATCCGGGGAGAGTCAGGCAGGGCACATGCAGGACGGCCCACATCCGGCTGAAGGCCGGGTCTCCGGTTGCCTGGAGGCCTGTGGGAGCCTCACCGGGCGCACTGGGTGCAAGAAGGACGTCATAGCTTGAGAAGAGGTCACGCAAGAGGTTGCGGCATGCGACGGCCGCATCCTGCAACCGGAAATAAGACGATTCGTCGATCGCAAGTCCTTTGTCCAACAGGGCGCGCAATTGCGGGCTCAATTGATCAGAGGCGGAAGCGTGTTCGAACGCCAGCGCTCTTGCCGCCTCGAACGCCATCACACCGGCATGTGTGTCCGCCATCGCCGCGAAAGGCTCCGGCAAATCGACCGTGCTGACGGTAGCGCCGCCTCTCCGGAACAATTCGGTCGCGGTTTCCAGTGCATTCCGGGTCGAGGGCTCCGCCAACGGCCATTCGTAGGTTCGTACAAGGCCGATGCGCAGGCCCTGGATTCCGGTTGCCGGCAAGCCGGTCAGGGCACGGCCGGAAAGCGCTTTGCCGATCAGATCGATGTCGTCGACCGTCCGGGCCATCCAGCCCAGTGTATCCAAGGAATGTGCGAGCGGTTTGATTCCTGCCAGGCTGTAGCGGCCGAAAGAGGGCTTGAACCCGACCACGCCGCAGTACGAGGCGGGTCGGATCAGCGACGCCGCGGTCTGCGAGCCAAGCCCGATCGGAGCCATTCCCGCGGCAACGGCGGCGGCACTTCCGCTGGACGAGCCGCCCGGGGTGCGGCGGACATCCCAAGGGTTGGCGGTCTTTCCAGGCTTGAAATACGCGAATTCGGTGGTGACCGTCTTGCCCAGCACCAGCGCCCCGAGGCTGCGCAACTGCGCCACGACGGCCGCGTCCCAGGATGGCTGATGATGGCGGTACAGGTCGGAGCCGTAGGCCGTGGGCATGTCATGGGTGTCCATGATGTCCTTCACGGCGATCGGCAAGCCATGCAGCGGACCACGAACATCCGCGGCGTCCAGCCGGCGCGCGGTCTCCAGGACCTCCGCCGGATCGAGGTGCTGCCACGCCCCGATCGAGGAATCGCATTCCGCGATCCGCGCCAGGAATGACTGCGCGACCTCTGTGGCGGTCACGCCGCCCCTGGTGAGCCGTTCGACGAGTTCGCAAGCTGGCAGAGTGGACAGGGTCATGGGGGGCCTTGGTTCCGTTTCGCTTTGAGCGGGACAAAGGGTCTTTCCGGACGCTTTCCCCGCGAAGGCCTTCATCCTGCGACCAGCTGCTTGTAAGCCCGGTCGGAATAGACGAGCGGGCTGTCCGATCCGGTTTCCAGCGCCATCACCTCGCCCGCGATGATGCGGTGCGTGCCGAATTCGAATGTCGCGGCGACGCGGCAATCGAAGCTGCAGATCGTACCGGACAGCGCCGGCGCCCCTGTGAACAGCGTTTTCCATTCACCCACGGCAAAGCGGTTCTCGCGGTGTTCTGCCACGAACCCGGCGAAGACGTCGGCCACTTTGGACTGGCCCGTCGCCAGGAAGTTCGCCGTGAACACACCATTCCCCAGCAGGACCTCCAACGCCCGGCTTTGCCTGTGGACACAGCACAGCACGGACGGCGGCTCCGCGGACAGCGAGGACAGCGAGGAAACGGTTAAGCCAGCGCGCCCGAAGGCGCCATCGGTGGCGAGAACCCCGACGGACGACGCGGTGCGGCGCATGGCCGCCCGAAACTGTTCGGCATCGACGAAGGTGTCCATCATCATAGTCTTCTCCTCCAGTTGCGTGCATGGTCGGAACCTGGGCGACGTCTTTCCCCGCCTGTGGCAATGGCCCGATCACGCGGCGAGGAAACGGTGCACCGCGTCGCGGATGAACGCGGCGTCGGCTGCATTCTGGGCCGGGTTGCCGGCCCGGTGGCCCCAGATGCTCGGGATTGGCCGAAGCACGCCGGCGCGCAGGTGCGGCAGTTCCGCTTCATTGTCAGCAACCCGGAAATACAGGTCGGTTTCGCTGGGCATCAGGAGCACGCGGGCCTGGATGGCGTTCAGCGCCGCGGTCAGGTCTCCGCGGTAGCGAGGATTGGCGCTGATGTCGCTCGCCTCCCACGTCTTGAGCTGGCAGTAGAGGTCGGCGGCGTTGCGCCGCGCGAACCGTTCGTCCCATTGCGACCGCAGAAAGGTCTCCAGATCCGGAGCGCCGAGCGCGCTGAGATGAAGGCCGGCGCGGTAAAAGTCCTGGCTGAGCGCCCAACCCGCGTAGATGCGGGCGAAAGCGCGCAACGCGCCCGACGGCGTGGCGGAGAAGCGGCCCTGTCCCAGGTGTTCCGGGGCAGCTTCCAACGTGGCCATCATGCCCGCCAGAAAGACGCGATTGTGGACCGCGGTGCGGGCGCTGCCGCAATTCACCACGATGCGCTCGACGGCGTCCGGGAAAGCGGCGGCCCAATGATAGGCCTGCTGCGCACCCATCGACCAACCGTAGACGCAGGCGAGACGCTCGACGCCAAACAGCTCGCGCAGCAGGCGGCGTTGCGCCTGCACATTGTCCCACGTCGTCACCAGCTCCGGAAAATCGGGCGTGTTCGACGGGCTGGACGACAGCCCGTTGCCGAAGGCGTCCGCAATGACGATGAACCATCGCTCCGGGTCCAAAATGCCGTCCGGACCGATCAGCCATTCCAGATCCTGGTGCTGGGCGGAATAGCTGGTCGGGTAGAGGATGACGTTGTCCTTCGCCGGCGAGAGCCGGCCATGCGTCGCCCAGGAAACCCGGGCGTTTCGAAGCGTTGCCTGCGACAGAAGCTCCTGATCGCCAAGCTCAAACACCCCGCACTCACGGTGCCAGTCCATGTCGGTGTTCCCCATCGGACTCACGTCATTGCGCCTGGGCCAGGGCTTCGAGATCGTCGACCGTCACGTATCGTTCGATGCGCCGCTCGTCGAGGAGACCGGGGATGATGCCCTTGGCCCATGTTTCGAAATGCTCACTGGCTTGATGAAGGCGGTACGCCGATTCATCGACGTAGCGCTCGTAGAGGAAGAACCGCGACGCGTTCTCCGGGTCGCGGTGAAGGCGGTATTCGAGGCATCCCGGTTCGCGTCGCGTGTGGTGGGCGAGTTGCGCCAGCGCGCGCAGCAACTCCTCCTCGCGGCCGCTCCGGCAGGAATACGAAACACAGGACGCGAAACTCATGGCCACTCTCTTCGTCTGTTCCTCAAGCGTGTCGGACGCGCGGAGCACCGGCCGATGGACCGGTGCTCCGCAACGGGTCATCGCAGATCGGCGGGCAGGATCCGGCCGCTGTCGGCAATGAGTTCGTCATCGAGGTAGAAGCGGTGATGGCGCAGCGCGAAGTCCTGATGGCACCCCGTGGTGTGCTTGCCGCCGAAGGTCGCGTTCTCCCCAAGGGCGAACAGGGTCGTGCCGTAGGCGGTGCGACCGTCCTGGCCGATGATGTCGAGCGGGTCCTGGAAGGCGATGGCGTTCCACAGCGCACGCGGGTGGGACCCCCAGCCCAAGTGCGAGATGGCGAAGCCCTCCGGATCCTGCCAGCCCTCGATGTAATCGCGGATGAGGAAAGCATCCAAGCCCCCCTCGATTCCGACCACGCTGCCCTGCTCGAACCGCATCGTCACCGGACCGCTGAGGAATCGCTTGGCCGGGTACCAGATGTCGCCGGGATCGAGCACCAGGGTGCCGTCGCCGCGGCCTTCGGTCGGAATGGTGTACTGGAAGGCGCCCGGCCAATGATCCCAGCGCCCCGGTTCATCGGTGTAGCCGTACTGGCCGATGATCGGGCGCTCCGAAATGTCGAACCACACGTTGGTCCCGTTGTCGGACTCCAGCCGAATGCTTTTGGCGCGGCGCAGGCGTTCCATTCCACGCTCGACGCGTTCCTTGTCCTCCGGCGTCGGGAACAGCCGCTGCAGCGCCTCGACCGGGTCGTGGACCATGAGCATCCGGGTGCCGCTCTGCAGGATTTCGCGCTGCTCCTTCGAGTGCAGCAAGCCGCCGGTCGACAGGTCGATCACCATGTCGGCCATTTTGAGCGTCTCGATCGCCAGCTTTGCCTTGGACAGGATCGCCGAGGAGACGTTGCCCGTTCGAATGATCGGAACCTGCTCCGGCGGAGCGGACGGCACCATGATCGTCAGGGTTTCGGCGCCGATCTCGCGCGCGGCGCCGTACATAGCCGCGGCGTAGTCCTGGTTCGCCTCCGGTTCCGTCAGGATGACCAGGGACTCGCTGGGCTTGAGCTTGCACAGCTCGAGCATGCGTCGGAAGAGGGGCACAATCTCCGCCATCCGGTAGGCGGTTGCGGTCGTTGTCGCCATAGACGTCAAACTCCTGTGTGGGCGTTATGCCATTGGTTGTCGGGACCGGGTCGGGCGGGCCTGCCTCACACCCCGGCGAGGTCGCGGGCGATGGTCATGATCCGCTCGCGCGGGTACTCGCGGTACAGGCGCTCGCGCAGGAAGTTGGCGGGCGTCGCGTTGACGTTCTCGAACAGCTCGGTTCGGCCCGCGTGGGACCCGGTGGTGAGGTCCCAGATGAAGTTCATGAGCCGGTTCTTGTCGCGCGCGCTCATGTTCCGCCCCGGAAGGAGCTGATCGAGGAGCGGACCGATGTCCGGATGCTCGAAGTCGGCCTTTTGGAAGCGCATGACCAGGCCCTGGCCGCAGAGTTCCTGGACGGTGTGGATGATCCGCGGGTAATGCTCGATGGAATGCAGCCTCCCGGCCGTGAGCATGTTGACGTCCGGCGTCAGCACCCCGTTCTCGCTCGGGGTGGCGAGCCTTTCGGCCGCGAGCACGAAGGCTTTCAGGGTTTGCGCGTAGCAGATCAGTTCCGCGAGATACGCACGGACCTGTGGAATGTTCGCCGTTCCCAGAACGTCAAGGACGAGCTGGCCGATGCCGACGAAGAGATCGGCCTTGACCGACAGGCGGGTCAGGATGTGCCAATGCACCCAGACCGTCACTGGTCCATACAGCTTCAGCAGTTCCGGATCGCCGACGTTGAACAGCCGGTCGTTCGGAACGAACACGTCGTCGAAGATGATCAGCTGGTCGGACTCTTCGCCGCGGCTGGCCAGGGGATGGTCGAAGGGGTCCGCCCCCGGATGGGACACCGATTCCCGGCACACCAGCTTCAAGCCTTCGGTCGCCACCGGGATGGCGCCCCAGACACAGGCCTCGGGCGGGAAATCGGGGCGAGTCAGGTTCGAGAAGATGATCTCATCGGCTTGCGCGGCGATGGAGCCGACCGATTTGGCACCGCGCAGCCGGACGCCGTCCTTCTCACGGGAAACAACCCGCAGCAGCCCGGCCGAAGCCGAGGATCCCGCCGACCGGTCGGCCTGTGGGTCGGCGAGCACCTCGGCCGCGATGATGTTGTTGCGCCTTCCGTGCTCGATGTAGCGCTCAATGTTGCCGGCAAAATCGGCGGGGTCGTCCGACTTGGCAAAGATCGGCTTGCGGGCCAGGAGGCCGACGGCGATCAGCGGCGCAAGGTCGGGCGGACGGCCGAAGCTCCCCGCGGTCTTGATCGTCGTGTACTCGATCATTCGGCGGCGGGCCGGAAAGTCCTCCGGAACACGAGGAACCTGCCAGGACCGGCTGATGCGCTCGCCATGCTCGTCGACAAAGGTCGTCGTGTCCATCAGGCTGGGGTCGAACTGCGCGTCGAAGGTTTCGGCAAGCAGCGAGATGCCCGGGCCCAAAACGGGATTCTGGGTGACGTCATCGACCTGGATGCCGCCCGTCCAGACGTTGCGGCCGTCACGCAGGGATTTCTTGTACTCCTCGCCGTTGCGCAGCCGGGTCTTGGTGCCACCGTCATTCCCGGCCGGGCTTGGCGCAAGGGGGGTGGGCGTTTGAGCGAACCCATCCATGGGGTGTCTCCTGTCCTGTTTGAAATTGTGAGGGCGCGCGTATGGTCGCGCTCGGTGGTCGGCGGGAGCGAACCCACGCCGGCGCTTGGCCCACCTCGAAAAAAGACCGTGCTGACGGCTTTCCCGTCGCAGCCCGCGTCAGACGCCGGGGGTCTGGCCGCGGCGCAGCTTGTCCAGGATCACGGCCGTCACGATGACCAACCCGATCACCAACGTCTGCATGAAGGAGGAAACCCCCATCATGTTCAGCGAGTTCGACAGCATGCCCAGGATGATGGCGCCGTACAGGGCGTGCAGCATGGAGCCGCTGCCTCCGGTCAGCGCAATTCCACCCAGCACGACCGCCGCCACGGAGCGAAGCTCCAGCCCGGCGCCCGCCAGGGGCTGGGCTGAATTGACCCACGCCGTCAGGACGATGGCGCCGATGCCGGCGGTCAAGCCGCTGATCGTGTAGGCGAGCATCGAGTAGAACCGCACGTCGATGCCCGAGCTGTAGGCCGCTGCGGCTTTCGATCCGATGGCGTAGATGTAGCGGCCAGCCACGGTGTAGCGGAGAACGGCCCACCCGGCCAGCAGGGTCAGAACGGCCAGCAGCGTGGGCGTCGGCACACCCAGAAGGGATCCATAGCCGAAACCGTCGATGAACGCGTCGGGCATGTTGTAGATGGGCAGACCACCCGAGGCCATCAGCGCCAGGCCCTGGCACACCGACAGCATGCCGAGCGTGACGATCAGGGGCGAGACCTGGAAACGCGTGATGATGAACCCGTTGACGAAGCCGACCGCCGTGCCGGACAGCAGCATCGCCAGAACACCGGCCACGACGCCGAATTCGTTCATCACGAGAATGCCGTAGACACCGCTGAGGGCCAGGTTCGCGGCGATGGAGAGGTCGAGGCCGCCGCAGATCACGGCGAAGGCCTGGCCGACCGACAGGATCAGCAACGGCGCGATCTGGCGGCTGAGGTTGAGAAGGTTCTCGGTCGCCCAGAAGCGAGGCTCGATGAGCCCGGTCACGAAGGCCAAAAGAACGATGAAGGTGGGAAGGGCGCAATCCTTCAGCGTGATCCGCCGGAGAATGGCGTTCGAAAAGCTGTGCGGCCCTTTAGCCCGCGTCATGTCGCCGGCGGTCATCGCTGCACTCCGTCAGCCATTGGTTCGATGTGTGTGGAGGCGGGGAAAGCATCCCCAACGCCGCGGCCCAGCACGCTTGCCAGGACCCGCTCCTCGTCCTCCAGGCACGGGTGGTGAATTTCGTCGGTCAAGCGACCGCGGTAGATGGTGTAGACGCGGTCGCACAGCATCAGCGTTTCCGGAAGATCGCTGGATATCACGAGGAAGCTGTAGCCTTTGGCCGCCAGCGACCGGATGCTTTCATGGAGATCGAGTTTCGCGCCAACATCGATGCCGGCGGTCGGCTCCTCCATGACCAGCAGCTTCGGTTGTCGGCCGAGCGCGCGACCGAACAGGACCTTCTGCTGGTTGCCCCCGCTAAGGCTCGTGATCGGATCGTCCATGGAGCCGTAGCGCACCCGCAGGGCGCGCAGGCTCTGCTCGGCGTGGTCCCGTTCTCGACGATGGGAGACGATGCCGAAGCGTGCGTTCCGGACGATGCTGGCCAAGGTCAGGTTTTCGCGGATCGGCCGTTCCGGCAGAATGCCTTGCTCCTTGCGGTCGATCGCGAGATAGCCGATTCCGAGCGCTGTGGCCTGGGCCGGGCTGCCCGGCTGGTATGGCCTTCCGTCCAGCGTCATCCGCCCCTGGGTCGCCTTCGAGATCCCCATCAGCGCACGGGCCAACCCTTCGCGCCCGCTGCCGACCACGCCATAGACCCCGACGACTTCGCCCCGCCGCAAGGTCAAGTCGATGCCATGGCAGCCATCCTCCGTGTGGAGGTCGCTGACGGTGAGCAGCGTCGGGCCGGCCGCGTGAGTTTGCCGGTTGATGGTGGTGTCGATCTGGCGTCCGGTCAGCATTTCGAGCAGGTGTCGCTCGCTGAGCCGGTCGTCGACCGTCACCGTGTTCGTCACCCGACCGTCGCGCATCGTGCTGACGCGGCTGCCGATCTCGAACACCTCGCGCAAGTGATGGGTGACGTACAGGATGGCGGTACCGCGGTCCTGGAGGCGGCCGATCATGGAAAACAGGAACGTCTTTTCCCGTTCGGTCAGAGCCGAGGTCGGTTCGTCCATGATCAGGATGCGCGGCGACTGGAGGAGGGCTTTCGCGATTTCCAGCAGTTGCTTCTTGCCGATCGACAGGCGGGCGACCGGCTCGTCGAGCGGCAGGTCGATGTTCAGGTCGTGCAGGATCGCGCGGGCTCGCTCCCTTTCCCTGGCGCGCGGCAAAAAGCGGAATGGATGGGACGCCGCCTCGGCACCGAGGAAGAGATTTTCGGCGACGGAGAGATGCGGGGCGAGCGACAGTTCCTGGAAGACCACGGAGACGCCAAGATTCCGCGCCTCCCGGGCCGTCCGCGGATGTTGCCGGGACCCGGCAATCCAGATCTCGCCGGCATCCGGGGCGTGGACTCCGGCGACGATCTTGGCGAGCGTGGACTTTCCGGCGCCGTTTTCGCCGAGCAGGATGTGCACCTCGCCCGGCATCAGGGCGATGGACGCATCGGCAAGCGCCTGCGTTGCGCCGAAGAATTTCGACAAGCCGCGCACCTCCAGCACGGGAGGGAGCGTCCGTCCGTCCGGTTGTCCGCTCGCCTGCTCCGGCAGCGGATCCCGTTCGGATGGTATGTTCAGGTTTGGAATGGTCATCGCCCATCCTTGCTCTGCACGAGAATGGTGTGGCGGTCCCGGCCGCGTTGCGCGTCCAAGGCTGGTGTGAGGATCGTGGCCGTCCGAAAGGGACCGTTCCCGCGGTGCCGACGTTCCCGCGGTGCCGATGCGATGGCGGCCGCGCTGGAGAGGCCCGCCTTCGGATGTCCTTCCTTATTGGAAGGACGGCACCTGCCAATTGGCGGGCGGACGGTCGTAAGTGGACAAGTCGTAGTTGACGAGGTCCTTGGCCGTCATCTCCACGAGCGGAACGTGGAACTCCGGATAGGGGATGGCTCCGGGGGCGGTCATTTCGGGCAAAGGCTTGCCGTTCAGCAGACGGACCAGAACCTGGATCGCCGACCGGCCCATGAGGATGGGCTGTTCCGACACGGCCACAGCGACGTGACCTTCCTTCATCAGCTCGACTGTGCGGTCGGAGATCGTCCCCGTTGCCACCTGCGCCTTGCTGCTCATCCGCTTGGCCGCCATACCCGCACCGATGCCCAAATTGGCTGCCGCTGTGTAGATGTAGTCCGCGCCCGGATCCTTGATGAGCAGGTCGGATGCCTGCGACAGGCCGTCTTCGATCTTCGTGTCGCCTTGGAAGGTGTTCCCGTAGAGCTTCATGCCGGGACACGCGTCAGCGCCCTTCTTGAATCCATCGAAGCGCAGCTTGTTCCATACCGGCCCGTTGGGTCCGGGGATCGTGATGACGTTGGCTTGCGGCTTGTGGCGGCAAACGAACGAGGCAAGCTTGTGACCGACCTCTTCCTCGTCGATCGTGACGCCGGCGGCGATCTGCTTGCTGTTCACGGGCACGCCGACCGCAATCACCTTGATGCCCTTGTCGGTGAGCCGCTTGATGGCCCGATCGAAGCCGTCATAATTTGTGGCTCCCAACACGACGGCATCCAGATTCATCGTGGAGAGTGTTTCGAGCTGGGCAATCTGCTCGGCCACGCGACCATAGCCGCCGGCCCCCATCATGCGTACGATTTCGACTCCGGCCTTCGGCGCTTCCCCGGCCAAGCCGTAGGCGATGCCCTTCCAATAGTCGTCCACGAAATGGACCAGCGTCACACCGACGCGGTATGGACGTTCAGCCTTCGTTTCCGTGATTACGCCGCGCAAGCGGTCGGGTTCCTGGGCGCCAACAGCGCCAGAGCCGACGGTCACCGCCGACGCCATCAATGCGCCGACAATCATGCCGCGAAATGTTATCATGCCTCTGTCTCCCAACACGGTTGTCACTTGGATCGCCGAGGAAGAGCACAGGCCGGCCCTCGGTACGGCGACGTCGTCGTTGCAACTGGTTGGCGCTCCCTGCGCCGGGCCGGTTTTTTTGTGGCCCAACTTTTGTCTGATCTTTACGATTGTTCTTTGGCGGTGAGGACTGGTGGCACCTCGCATCTTTTCTGTGGAACAGGGGATCGTGTATCAGAACTGATTGCGTTGCACGCCGTCGAAGTTGCCAAAAGCAACCACGCCGCCCTTTGCTTCGGGGGGAACGTCCGTACAGCCATGGACAACGCGCATCGGCAACTCCCTTACAGGTGGCGAGCACGGTTGCTGGCTTCCGAGACGGCATGCCAGCCCTAAAGACTGTGCAAAAGGGTCGGATAAACGACTGTGATTGCGGCCCGCAGATTGCTCGCTTTGGAGTCCGGCCCTTCGAACCGACCTCAGGCGCTGCCCATCTTCGGCTTGCGATGCTTCTGTTGCCCGGCTTGGCGGCTCAACGTCTCCATCGTGTAACGGATTTGACGCCTCGTCAACAGTGAATGACGTTCACATATAAAAATCATTCACCTTGGAACGCTGTTCACGTGTGAACGAATCTGGTAGGGTGGTGCGTCGTCGGAGTTTGGTAGAAACGGCACGGATGGCGCATCGCATGGTGCAACCAGATCGCCAGAACCCACATTCACGGTGGCAGCCGTGATAACGCGGGTTCATGGGAGAGCGACTCGCTGATCGGTTGCCGGCATGTCGGGCATGTCTCGCTCGGCCGGTTTGCTAGGTGATTGGCTCTGACAGTGGCCAAACTCCAAAGTGGATGGTTTCCAAGCGGAGCGGAACCACCGTCTGGTGACGGTTGCCATCGGCCCAAGTTGGAAAGGATCAGAATGAACGCGGAATCAGCTGTTCAAGGCGAAACCCGCAGCGAACGTCGTAAACGCCTCAACCGCCAAGCTCTCATCGAAGCCGGCTATCAGATCATGGCGGAGAAGGGCATCGACGCCGCAACGATGTCCGAAATTGCCAACCGCGCCGACGTCGGTGCGGGAACCGCCTACAATTACTTCGCGTCCAAGGATGAGCTGGCGATGGCGGTGATGGAACAGGTGATGGACCAGCTTGCCAAGCGCATCGATGCTGTGACCGACACATTTTCCGACCCCGCTCAGGTTTATGCCTTCGGCCATCGTACGGTTATGCAGGTCGCGACGACCGATCAGCGCTGGCGATGGCTGCTGCGGCGTTCCGAGGTCATTGCGGACGCGATGTACCGCATGATTGGCCCCTACGCGATCCGGGATCTCCGACGCGCCGCTGCGGCGGGGCGTTTCAAATTCGCGGATGCCGAACTTGTTTATCGCCTGGCGACCCACATGATCGTCGGCCTGAGTCTCGCCGTATGCGATGGCAAGGTCGATCAGACCAAGATCGATGAAACGGTGGTTCTCCTGCTCTGTATGGTTGGCATGTCGCGCGAGGAAGCATGGGAGATCAGCCAACGCCCCTGTCCAGCGCTGCCGGAGGAGAGCGCCGACGAAAAGCTGTTCGTGGAGGCGTTGTCGCAAAATTCGGCTTGAGCTGCGTGGGGATGATGCCACGGAAGTCGGCGCTGTGGAGCGGCACTTCTGGCAGCGCTTCGGCGGCGCGCTGCTGCCCTCCTTCGTGGACGGCGCCCCCTGGAGGCCAGCGTGGCAACATCGACCTCCCGCCCACCTTGCGCAAGAACCAGGGCGAGCTGGTCAGCGTCTTCGTCGCCCGCGACCTCGACGTCTCCACCGTCTACCGCGTCCAGCCGACCGCCTCCCCTCCCCTGCCCCTGACTCCCGGAAGGCTGCGGTGATGCGCGCCGGGGAAGCCACGCTGCGCCTCCTGCTGGAGCCGCTCGCCGCCGCCTGGGAATTTCCCTACGTCGGGACGCCGTCAGCGCACGCGCACGAGGATCGGTCCCCGTATGGAACTTCCCTACGGCCGCCCATAACCGGCATGGGCAGGTCCCGCGAATCGCCGATGCGGATTGGAACTTCCCTACGCCCGCCCTGCGCCGATTCGGCCCCAATCGACCGCTTTGGAACTTCCCTACGCCCGAGTCGCCAACAGGTGTCGATACGGAACATCCCTACGGATACTTCGGCAGTTCCCTACGCGACTCGGCTTTTCCACAGGCAGTTCCCTACCAAGCAAATAGATTCTTGCAATTAGATTCTCAAATAGCCTGCGTAGGGAACTTCCACATGGACCCGGCGTTCCGCCCATGCTTTCATCCGGACAAGATGATGGGGGCCAAGCATGGGCGAGCTACACAATCTGATCCGTACCCATGGCCGCGATGCCGCGCGCCGGCTGATCGATACGGATGATGTGCCCTTTTTCCAAATCGCCAGCAACCTCATCGCAGAAGAATCAAACGACACCGGCATCACCTACAGCGGCTTTTGCTTGACCAGCTTGCCGCACCGGCGTCTGCCGGACGACCGCCCCTGGGTTCGCTCGAACGGAGACATGAGCCTGCTGATCGAGCCCGGTCGCCGCCCCAAAGTGAAGAACCCGCGCTCCGCGGACGACTACGCGCTGTTGGGAGTTCCCTACGGCGCCAAGGCACGCCTGATCCTGCTCTACCTGCAAACCATGGCGTTGCGGAACAACTCCCCGGAAGTCGAACTCGGGCGGTCCATGAACGACTGGCTGGACCGGATGGGCATCAGCACCGGCGGCAGCACCTACAAGGAAGTCCGCAACCAAGCGGAACGCCTCAGCCGCTGCAAATTGACGTTCGATTACGGCGGAACAGTCCGTGGCAAGCAAGCCAAGGGCCATACCAACGACACGATCGTGCGTCACGCCATCGACCTCCGCCGGGACGACGGACAGGGCATGCTTTGGGACGAGCGCGTGCAGCTGTCGGAAACGTTTTTCCGTCTGCTGAAGGAACATCCGGTTCCGGTTTGGGAGCCAGCCATCAAAGCAATCGCTGGCAAGTCCATGGCGATCGACATTTATATCTGGCTGGCCTACCGGCTTCATGTGCTCGAAAAGCCGACTCCTGTCAGCTGGGCCGCCATCTACGACCAGTTCGGTGCCGGACGATTGACCGACGAGGGCGACGATGTTTACCGGTCGCGCCTGCGGGCATTCAAGCCGGAGTTCCGCACGGCGCTGCGCTACGCCCTTTCCGGATACGAAGACGCTCGTATCGAGGAAACGGACGACCGCCATGGTCTTATCCTCCATCCCTCGCCACCCCCGGTCCCCGAACGGCTCATCGCGCGATCGGCGTAGGGAACTTCCAAACCCTATCCGATTGACACCCTGGTCCGCTTTCCCGCACTTTGCCCCTGTTTGACCGGTCAAACTCGGAGCGGCATCGTGCCCGTAATCGCAATAGCCACCACCAAGGGTGGTTCGGGAAAAACCACGCTGACGGCGGGCCTTGCCGACTTCCTTCGGAGGCAAGGCCGAAGCGTCGAGTGCATCGACACCGATCCCAACCGAAACCTTCACGACTGGCTGTCCGATCCGCAAAACGGCATCCCGTGCACGTCCCTTGAGGAAGAAGCCGTCATCGACGGTGTGGGCGCAGCCGTCAAACGCTCCGACTATGTGCTGATCGATGTGGCCGGCGCCCTGCAGAGGGGGATGCTGTATGCCATCAGCACAGCCGATCTGGTGCTGATTCCCTGCAAGACCGATCGGAAGGACGTCGTCGAGGCGGTGCGCACCCAGGAATTGATCGAGTCAGCCGGCAAGATGGTCCGCCGCAAAATCCCCCACGCCGCCGTGCTCACCCAAGTCAACCGGCGCGCCCAAGTGACGGGGCACACGCGGGCCCAGCTCGAGGTGATGGGCGTACCGGTGTTGAGAGCCGACCTGCCCGCCCGTACCGCCTACCAGCAGGCTTCCTGGAATGGCGCTCCGCTCGCCGCGCCCGAGGCTCGCGAAGACTTCGGCGCCATCGCGGCAGACCTGGCCCCCCTGATGGAGGCGGAACATGGCTAAGCGCACGCCTCTCAAGCTGTTCAACGCCGATGAGATCAAGCGGTCCATCGCACCCCTGGCGCAGCAGCTGCCGTCGAACCGCCCATCCAGCCAGGTGGAAGCACCATCGCCGGAGCCCGCGACGCCGGACGAGTATGTCGACGCCATCGACCGCTTGTGGGAGGAGGCACAAAAGAGCTTCCTTGCCATCGGCCGCCATTTGGATGAGGCGCAGAAGAAGCTCTCGGCGGAGCAGTTTGCGCTCATGATCGAGCGCCTGCGCTTCGGCAAGGTCGTGCGCAGCCAGATCATGACCGCCTACCGCGCCGTGACCGCCGGCCTGCTGCCGCCAGGCGTCGAGGCGGCGGGCTACTCCGTGGTCTATCATGCCGCCACGCTGTCCGATGCGGAGCGTGCCCAGGCTGTCGCCGAAGGCGTGATCCGCCCCGACATGCGCCGCACCGAGATCATCGCGTTCAAGCGGCGCATTCGGACGAACGCCGCGCAACGAAACGACGGTCGCCGGACGGCGCTGGAAGCGGAAAAGCAGCGGCTGCTTGCTCGCCTTTCCGACATTGACCGGGAGCTTTCCGAACTCGCCTGACCGCCCTCTCCAGCCAAGTTCTGTCTGAATATGGTCTTTGTTCGGACCGAGCCATAAGGCCGGATGGGGCACGGACGGGTGGTCCGGTTGACGTGGTTTCTTCGGAAGCCATATAGTGCATCGTCAACTGGATTTTCCGCTCCGTGGAGGTCGACGTGGTCGCTGTCAGGGCAGACAAGGGGGCGAAGCGGCGCGCCCGACGCCCAGTCGCCGGAGCGACAGCGTTCATGGCGCGCCTGGAGGTCGAGGGATCACCGCTCCAGCGGGCCTTCATCCAACGCGTCGTGACGGGCCTTACCCGGTTTGCCAGGGGCGGCGACGAAGCGATTGAAGCCGCCATGAAGGCTTCGACCGATGTCGGGACGCTGGCCTACGTCGCGTCGGAGTTGGCGGCCACCCCGGCGGTGGCCGAACTGGACCCGACGGCCGCCCTGCTGGCCGCAGGCGCAAAGGCCAAGCAGGACCTGCTGGAGCGCGCCGGGGGAGCCCTCGGCGTGAACGCCGTCGCCACCCTTCTCGGCATCACGCGCCAGGCGGTCGACAAGCGGCGGCGGGCGCACCGGCTGATCGCGATTCCCCAGGGCCAGGACTACGCCTACCCGGCGGCCCAGTTCGTCGAGGGCGGCCTTGTTCCCGGTCTTGACCGAGCGCTCGCAGGGATGCCGATTCAGGATCCATGGATGCGCTTGGAATGGCTGCTGACCGGGGATGACGAACTCGACGGGGCCAGTCCCCTGGAGGCGCTGAAGGCCGGCCGCACCGACGACGTCGTCGCGAACGCGGCTGGGCATGCCGCCTAGCGCGGGACCAGCCCAGGCGCCGATGCCAGGAAAGGGCCTGAACGGACGCTCGCTGCCCATCATCGTCGCACCGCAGGCAACGGTCTGGTACCGCGTTCACCGGGACGCCCTTGGTCCCATCCACTTCGGGCCACGGAACCCGCCCGGCAACCGCTACGATGACCCGGCATGCGTTTTCGGTACGTTGTATGCCGGCGAGACGCTGGAAGTCGCCTTCGTCGAGACCACGCTGAGGAATCCCAAGCTGCGCTTGGTTTCGCTGGCGGAGGTCGCTGCCCGGCGGTGGACGGCCATCCATGCCAGCCGCGACCTGCGCCTCGTCGACTTCTGCGGCCCCGGCTTCGGTGCCGTCGGCACGACGGGCGCAGTCAACACCGGAAGCTATCGGGTGTCCCAAGCCTGGGCGGCCGCCCTGCACGGCCATCCGGACGCGCCGGACGGAATTCTGTACCTGTCCCGACACAACCCTTCGCTCCGCTGCGTTGCCCTCTTTGATCGCCCTGGCCTGACGATTACGGCAGGGAAGTCCGTGGACTTCGAGACGCCGTGGCTCGCGTCCACCCTGACGTCCTATGGAAAGATGCTCACGCCCTGAGCCGCGCCTCTGCGTCGGTGGCTCCGGGCGAGACGGAGGCGGAGGTCATCCGTGTCGGCCGTTTCCTGAGCCTCGGGCTCGTACTGGCGGCGGGCGGAGCGTGAGATAATGGCACGGCGGCAGTGACGTCGGTTCGCCCACGCATGTCCGGACCGGCAGGATGACCTGCTTGCCCTTCTGGACGAGCTGCATGAAGGGGCCGTGGCGGATCCGCGGCAGGAACTGCGGGCGGCGCTGTTGCGGCAGCTTTATCCGGGGCTCCTAACGCCCGAACGGGTTGTCTTCTGCCTGATGCCGCGGGCGCGGGGGCATATTGGACGCTAGAGCACGCCCAGTCAGCCATTCCATTGGCCGTAGACTGGAGGAAATCCTGCCGGACCCGGCGAGTTGGCTTTGGCGCCGAAGACTGTTGGAGTTGTATTCCAGAAAGCCTTGATGCAGTCTGCCGGAGGTGGTGAACGCCCTGAACATGCAAGGGTATTCTCGTATTGCCAAGCGTCAGCTCCGAACGCTGTTCACCGATTGTCCTAAGGTCATTCTGGGTTCCGTTCCATGCCGTCCAAGCCCGATCCGGTTGCTCTGCTGAATGCTTGGCTGGCGCTGGAAGCGTTGCAGCCGCAGACATTCCCAGAGCAGGCTGACCTGATCAGCGACGAGCCGCCGCGCCGGAAGCGCGGCGAACCTCGCAAAACTCCGCCGCGCCTCTTGCTGCCGTTCGACATCAGCTCCGGTCAAATGCCCTGGGACAGCCCGGCGGGTGACCGGGTTGGATTGAAGCTTTCCGACGAGGAGACCATCCGCTGGTATCTGCCGGTGGCCTTCGCCAAGGTGAAGCCGGCCGTCGAGTTGCTGGTCAGGAACGTCGAGCCGGATGGCCCGGAGCGGGAGCAGGCGTCGGGGGTCGCCGTGCTGGCGTTGGCCTCCTTCGACGAACGCGGCTTCCCGTCGTCCAAGGTGCTGCTGTCCAGTTTCGGTTGGGCTTGCGGAGAGGTCCTGGCCGGCCGCATTTCCGGCTTGCACCGGTATCTGGATGTCCAGGACGAGCTGTGCCGGGAGATCGGTGACGCGCTGGTCGAGCGCGCCGAGGACGGCTGCCACATTCCGACGTCCAAGCGTGGGTTCGTCCTCGCCATGAGCGCGCTGGAGCGGCGTCTGAACCTGCCGAAAGAGGTGCTTGAGCGGCCAAAGGTCGCCATCCGCGTGATCGGGGACAGCGAGAAGGAACCGGTCGACATCATCAACAGCTTCTTCCTGCGCGATCTGCACCGCATCCGCACCGCCGTACAGGCCGGCGGGTGTGGGCCGATGCTGGAAACCTATCTTGGGAACCGGCCGCCTCCGCATCGTTGCGACGTGCTGGCCGACAAAGCGCTGCTGGAGGATCTGCTGGCGCCGCGCCGGCTGCCCTTGGCTCGCTGGCCGGCGCCCAAGCCCGCCAAGCTGGTGACGTTGCAGCAGGCGGCGGTGAACGCCGCCATGCGCGATCTGGCGGATGGCGGGATGCTGTCCGTCAACGGGCCGCCCGGCACGGGCAAGACGACGCTGCTGCGCGACGTCATCGCCGCCGTGATTCTCGACCGAGCCGACGCTCTGCTCGGGTTCGAGGACCCGGGATCCGCCTTCTCGCCCGTGGACCTCGTTGCCGAAGGCGGTCGCCAGCAGACGCTCTACAGGCTGGACGCCCGGTTGCGGGGGCGCGGCATCGTGGTCGCCTCCTCGAACAACGCTGCTGTGCGGAACGTCAGCGCTGAATTGCCTCTCGCCGGGACGGTGGCGCCGGATGTCGCCGCCCGCCATTTCCCCGGCACCGCAGATGCCGTTCACGGCAAGGAGGGAAGCTGCTGGGGGCTGATCGCCGCGGTGCTCGGCAACATGGCCAACCGCACGGAATTCGTCGAGGACGCCTGGTGGCATCCGGATTGGGGGTTGGAAAAATACCTCGCCGCCGTGACCGGGCGGGTGAAGCGCGACCGTGCGGGCGACCCGCCTCCGGCGATCGTCGAGGTCGAAGCGCCGCCGCGGAACAAGGCGGCCGCCATGGAGCGTTGGCGGCAGGCCTGCCTTGATTACCGGGAGAAGCGGGCGGCGGTCGCCAGCATGCGGGCGTTGCGCGAGCAGATCCGCATGGCGCTGTGGACGGCGGCCTCGGTCCAGCAGGCCATGGACGACGCCCATGCGGCGCACCGCGCGGCGGCCGAGGACGCGGAAAAGGCACGGGAAACCCGCCGCGCCGCAGAACTGGCGCTGGTGCGGCTCGACGCCGCCGTCGCGGATGCGCGCCGTCTGCTCGACGGCAACACCGCCCTTCAGCCGATTCCCGTGTTCCGCTGGCTGGGCCTGGATGCGCGCTGGCGGCAACGGCAGGAGGAGGCGATGGACCTCCTGCGGCGCATGCTGGCCGACCAGGAGGCGGCTCGAACCGAACTGTCCGCCGCGGGGACCCGGATGGAGACGGCGGACGCGCGCGCAAGAGCGGCCGAAGCCACGTTGGCGGCCAGCCGGGAACGATGGGCGCAGTTGCGTGACCTGGAGGCCCGGTGTCCGGAGGTCTGTGCCGGCACTCATCTCGGCCCGTCGTTCTGGAGCGGCTCTCACGAAGCCATTCACACCGCCAGCCCTTGGGCGGATCCTGATTTCACCGCGGCGCGGGATGAGATGTTCGCCGCCGCGATGCGGCTGCACCGCGCGTTCATCGACGCCGCCGGCGGGCCGATGAAGTCGAACCTTGGGCTGATGATGAGTCACTTGAAAGGCAAGCGCACGCCGTCCGGCGCCGATGCCTATCTTGGCGATCTGTGGGACAGCTTCTTTCTGGTGGTCCCGCTGGTGTCGACGACCTTCGCCTCGTTCGACCGGCTGATGGACGGGGTGGGTGAGGGGGGCATCGGCTGGCTGATCGTCGACGAAGCCGGCCAGGCAACCCCGCAGGCGGCAGTGGGGGCCGTGTGGCGGTCTCGGCGCGCGCTCATCATCGGTGATCCGCTGCAGATCGAACCGGTGTCGAAGGTTCCCACGGGTCTTGTCCGGTCGATTTGCGCCAGCTATGGAGCGCATCCCGACCTGTGGGCGGCGCCGCGGGCGTCGGCGCAGACCCTCGCCGACGCCGTCAGTCCGCTCATGGCCCGCTTGGGCGCGGGCGCCGACGTGCGGGAGATTGGCTTGCCGCTTCTCGTGCACCGCCGCTGCCAGGACCCGATGTTCTCGATCTCGAACGAGATCGCCTATGGCGGACTGATGGTGCATGCGGCGGGCGATCCGGCGTCCCCCATTGCCGATGCCCTGTCGCCGTGGGTCGCCGGCAGCGCCTGGATTGACGTCCGGTCGAACGCCGAGAAATGGAGCAAGGCGGAAGGCGAGGCGGTCGTCGATCTTCTGCGGAAGCTGAGCGTCCGGGGCATCCGGAAACCCAGCCTGTACATCATCTCCCCCTTCCGGGCCGTCGCGGACAAGCTTAGGGCCTTCGTGCTCAAGAGCGGCGTCCTCGACGAGCTGGGAATCGAGGGAAAGAAGCCGCAGGAGCATTGGGCGAAGATGCACATCGGGACGGTCCACACCTTCCAGGGCAAGGAGGCCGAGGCCGTGCTGCTGGTCCTGGGGGCTTCGGCGGACACCAGCCGCGGATCGCGGAACTGGGCGGGCGGAACGCCGAACATCCTGAATGTGGCCGCCACGCGGGCAAAGAAGGTGATTTACGTTGTCGGCTGTCACGCCGCCTGGGTCAACACCGGGGTGTTCGCCGTCGCGGCGGCGGAGCTTCCCGTCGTGCGGTGGCCGTTCGATGCGCATGAACCTTCCGGCGAAGGAGATGAACTGCCGATCGAACTGGAAGACGTCGCCGATGAAGAGGAAGGCGCGTTGTCCTTGGCGGAATGATGGAGGCTCCATTTTCAGCCGGCGGATTTCTTCTGGTCAGGCGAGATATCAAACGTACGCGGTGTTCTCAGGCCGCGGCGGGTCCGGTTCGCTGGAGGTAGGCCCAGGGCGCCGTTCATCATTTATGGTGATAGGGTGGCCGCCGGCAATGAGCCAAGTCTGTGGATCGACGCCATTGAGCGCGTAGACTTCCACAAGGTCAAGTCGATCAACCCCGCAAGGGCAGATCGCTCCGGCGACGGACATAGCGGTTGTGAAATTTCAATAGGTTGGGTGTGTAATGATACTATACTGTGGAATAACTTCCGCTACAAAGTGGCCCTCCATGGCACTCTGCCGATAATAAACGTTATCGGTGACACTGGCGGGCCGCGCTCGTCTGTGAGAGGCTGGCGGACGTCCGTTGCCACCCTGGTCCATCATGAGCCAAGCCCCCGCCCGCCGCTCTGCCTCCGCCCTCCCGGCCACCCCCGCCGGCCGTGTCCGCGACACGCTGGACGCCGCAGAGGAGGCGTTCGCCGCCAACACCAAGCGCGCGATCCGGGCCGACACCGACGATTTCATCCGCTGGTGCATCGCCCAGAAGCGCGAGTCCCTGCCGGCCGGCCCGGAGACGGTGGTCGCCTACCTGGACGATCTCGCGGCGCGGACCAACCCGCGGACGGCCAAGCCGCTGGCCGTTGCTACGCTGGCCCGGCGGCTGGCCTCGCTGGCCTGGCTGCACCGCGTGCACGGCCATCCCGACCCGACCAAGGCCGCCCCGGTGCAGCTGAAGATGAAGGCGCTGGCCCGGCGCAAGGGCACCCGGCAGACCCAGGCGCTTGGCCTCGGCCGCGCGGAACTGGACCTGATCTTCGCCGCGATCGGCGATGGTCCGTTGCTGGAGGATCTGCGCGACGCCGCCCTGCTGGCCGTCGGCTACGACGCCCTGCTGCGTCGGAGCGAACTCGTCACTCTGCGGGTGGAGGACATCAAGATCGAAGCCGACGGCTCCGGGCTGCTCTACCTCGCGCGGTCGAAGACCGACCAGGACGGGCAGGGGCACTATGGATGGCTGGCCCCCGACACCGTGCACCGGCTGCGCGCCTGGACGGAGGCGCGCGCCGACGCGCTCAGGGCCGAAACGAAGCGGCTCCGGAAAGAGCTGAGCGGCTTGGCCGCGGCGCTGCGGGAGGGCCGGGTGGTGAACGGCGCGCGCCGGCGGCAGGCGTTGGAGCGCGCGCTCGCCCGGTTGGACGGGGCGGCCGACGCGCTGTGGCTGCAGGTGGGGCAGGGCGGGGCGGTGCTCGGGCCCCTGGCGGTGCGCGGCCCGGACCCGGGGCGGCGGGTGTCGGAGATTTTCAAGCGCCGCGCCGAAGCGGCCGGGCTCGACCCGGCGCTGGTGTCGGGGCACTCCCTGCGGGTGGGCGCCGCCCAGGATCTCACGGCCGCCGGCTTCGGGCTGCCGGCCATCCAGCAGGCCGGCCGCTGGAAGAGCCCAAGCATGCCCGCCCGCTACGCCGAGAAGATCGTGCCCCGCCAAGGCGCCATGGCCCAGCTCGCCGGCAAGCAGGGGCGGCGCTGACGAAGGCGGCGCGCCGCTGTCAGTCCGGCCGGAACGCCGAATCCGGCAGCGTCACGATCCAATCGTGCGAACGCCGGAGGTGGGTCCGCATCGCCGCCTCCGCCCGGTCGGGGTCGCCGGCGAGGATGGCTTCCGCCACGTGGATGTGGTCCTGGTGGGAGAACTCGGCGTTCTCCATCGGCATCGCCTGGCCGATCTGGAGCATGACGAGGGGCAACTGAAGCTGCTGGATGAGGTCCATCAGCTGGTCGTTGCCGCCGATCGCCACGATGGTGCGGTGGTACAGGCGGTTGCGTTCGATGAAGACCCGCCAGGGCAGTTCGCGGCCGGTCGGGCGCACCTGCTCCCACACCTCGGTGAACAGCCGGCGATGGTCGGCCTCGTCGATCCGCTCCGCCGCCAGCCGGGCCGCCAGCCCTTCCAGGGTTTCGCGGATGCGGAACAGGTCGCGGATCTGCTTGCGCGACAGGCGCCGGATCGTGGCGCCGCGGTTCGGGATCAGATCGACCAGCCCCTCCGCCGCCAATCGCCGGAAAGCCTCGCGCAGCGGTCCCCGGCTGATGCCGATGTCGTCGGTGAGGTCGCGCGCGATCAGGCGCTGACCGGGCACGAAGCGCCCTTCCATGATGCCCTGCCGCAGCTTCTCCACCACGAAGTCGACGGTCATGCCCCGAGGCTGGTCGGCCGCCGTCGCGGTGCTGTCGGTGCTGAGCATTGTTGGCCCTCCCATCAATCAGAGTATCCAACTTTCGTGCTTGACGCGCAAGCGTGGAGGCAATATTGTCCTACAATACTGGCGGCAAAAAAAGATGCAAAAGCCCCGGCGACCGCGGCAAACCGCCGCACGGGGCAACGCCGCCTCCCACGGAAGCAGACCAGACACAGGCCGCTTCCGCCCCTGGGAGAGGGAGGATGCCATGGTGCCAAAGGGGGATTCCCCGTTGGACGACTCCGAATCCGATGACCGAAGGACGCGCGCCGGCACCACCATTCGCCTGCACGCCGCCGACGGCCAGGCGCTGAACGCCTACAGAGTCCGCCCGCAGGGGCCGGCGAGCGGCGCGCTGGTGGTCCTTCACGAAATCTTCGGCGTGACCACACACATCCGCAACGTGTGCGACCGCTTCGCCACGCAGGGCTATAGCGTGGTGGCGCCGGCCCTGTTCGACCGGGTGCGGCCCGCCGTCGAACTCGGCTACGACGCGGACGGCATCGCCGCCGGCCGCGTCCTGCGGGACGCTGTTGGTTGGGACGCCTCGCTCCGCGATGTGCAGGCGGCCATCGATGCCGCGGCGGCGGACGGCCCGGTGGCCGTGCTCGGCTACTGCTTGGGCGGCACGCTCGCCTTCCTCGCCGCGGCCCGGCTGACCGGCCTTTACGGCGCTGTCGGCTACTACGGCGGACAGATCGTGCAGTTCATCGACGAGACCCCGCGGGTGCCGCTGCTGCTGCATTTCGGGGAGTTCGACCCACGGGTCGGCGCGGAGGACCGGGAGCGGATCCGGCGGCGCCACCCGGAGGCCGAAATCCACAGCCACCCGGCCGACCACGGCTTCAACTGCGACCACCGGAAGGAATGGCACGCCCCCAGCGCCGCCAAGGCCCTGGCGACCACGCTGGACTTTCTGGACCGCCACCGGCCACCGGCCTGAACAACAGCGGCCAACCACGGCCGGTCGTCCGGCCGCACTTTCCACGCTTCGTACGCCCCGGCGCCAGCCGCCGAACGGGTCCGTGCCCGTCGGTATCCGGGGCGGAGTCCATCGAAACGCGAAAAAACACCACCAGGAGGAAACAGCATGGATCTCGGCATTCAAGGGCGGGTGGCCATCGTCTCCGGCGGCAGCCGCGGCATCGGCCGCGAGACGGTGCGCGAACTGCTCGAAGCCGGCAGCAAGGTCATGACCTGCTCGCGCAACGGCGACGAGGTCGCGGCCACCTGCCGGGAATTGGCCGAACAGACCGGCGGCGACGTGCGCCACATCGTCGCCGACATGACGAAGGCCGAGGACATCCAGCGGCTGGTCGACGCCACGCTGGAAAGCTTCGGAACCGTCGACATCCTCGTCAACAACGCCGGCACCATGTACTCCGGCCGCTTCGACGAGCTGACCGAGGAAGGCCTGCAAACCCAGCTCGACACCAAGCTTTTCGGCTGGATGCGCGCGATCCGCGCCGTGTGGCCGGTGATGCGCGAAAAGCGCTGGGGCCGCATCGTCAGCCTGATCGGCGGCGCCGGGAAGGAGCCGGACCCCTACATGTTCGGCTCCGGCATGACGAACAGCGCGCTGCTCAACATGACGAAGTCGCTGTCGACCGAGTTCGCCCCCCACAACGTGCTGGTCAACGCCGTCTGTCCGGGCTGGGTCGCCACAGACCTGTGGCGCCGCAACGCCCAGGGGCTGCAAAAGGAACTCGGCGTGTCGTCCGAGGAGGAGGCCCGGCGCCTCGCCACCCGGAAGAACGCGCTCGGGCGCTTCGGCCGGCCGGAGGAGCTGGCCAACGCCATCGCCTTCCTGTGCTCGGAGCGGGCCAGCTACATCACCGGCGTCTCGCTGAACACCGACGGCGGGCGGCTGAAGGGCCTCTGGTAGGAGACGGGCCATGGACTTGGCACTGGCCGGCAAGGTCGCCATCGTCACCGGCGGGTCGCGCGGGATCGGCCTCGCCACGGCGCGCCGGCTGCTGGTCGAGGGCGCCGGCGTGGCGATCTGCGCCCGTGGCGCGGAACGCCTTGCCGAGGCCGAGGCCGACCTGCGCGACGGCGGCGGCCGCGTGATGGCGGTGCCGGCCGACATGGCCGACCCCGCGTCGCGGGCCGCCTTCGTCGCGGCGGTCCTCGACCGCATGGGCCGCGTCGATATCCTCGTCAACAGCGCGGGCACGCATGTGCGTGCCTCGCTCGACGACCTCACCGAGGAGCAGCTGCAGCGCCAGCTGAACGATAAGCTGTTCGGCTTCCTCGGCATGATCCGCGCGGTGCTGCCGGCCATGCGCCGCCAGGGCGGGGGGCGCATCGTCAACGTCGTCGGGCAGGCGGCGCGCCACCCCCACCCCGACCGGCTGCCGTCGGGCATCGCGAACGCTGCGGCGATGGCGATGAGCAAGTCGGTCGCCGACGCCGTCGCCCGCGAGAACATCCGCGTGAACTGCGTCTGCCCGCAATACATCGAAACCGACATCATCACCGGCGTGATCGCACGGGAGATGCGGGACCGCGGCGTGGACCGGACGACCGCCATGGCCGGCTTCACGCGGTCCAACGTGCTGAGGCGGCTGGGAACGCCGGACGAGGTCGCCGACCTCATCGCCTTCCTGGTTTCGGACCGGGCGGACTTCGTCACCGGCAGCTCGATCTCGGTCGACGGCGGCTACAACCGCTATGTCTTCGGTTAGGAGGGGACGATGGAACTGGGCATCGAGGGCAAGGTCGCCCTGGTGACGGGCGGGACCAGCGGCATCGGGCTGGCCATCGCCCGGCGCCTCCTCCGCGAAGGGGCGCGCGTGTTCGTCTGCGGCCGGGAGCCGGCGCGGCTGGAGGAGGCGCTCGGGCAACTGCGCGGCGAGGGCGAGGTGCAGGGGAAGGTGATGGGCACGCTCGCCCACGTCGACCGGCCGGCGGAGGCCGGCCGGCTGGTGGAGGAGGCGGTGGCGGCCTTCGGCCGGCTCGACATCGTCGTCAGCAACGCCGGGACGCACCTCCGCGGCCGCTGCGAGGAGCTTTCGCCGGAGCAGGTGGAGGCGCATTTCCGGACCAAGGTGCTCGGCCCCTGGGAGCTGGCCCGGCACGCCGCCCCGCATCTGCGCCGCCAGGGCGGCGGACGCCTGATCCTGGTCATCGGGCAGGCCGGCAAGGTTCCGGGGCGCGCCGTGCTGGGGTCGGCGGTGGTCAACGCCGCCCAGCACGCGCTCGTCAAGTCGCTGTCCGACGATCTCGGCCGCGACGGCATCCTGGTGAACGCCGTCTGCCCCAGCCGCATCTCCAGCCCGCTGACCGCCGACCTGGTGATCGACGAGGAACGCTACCTGGGCCGCAGCCTGGAACAGCAGGAGAGCGGCTGGGGCGACACCGTTCCGCTCGGCCGCTGGGGCACGCCGGAGGACATCGCCGACGCGGTCGCCTTCCTGGCGTCCGAGCGCGCCAGCTACCTGTGCGGCACCAACATCGACGTGGATGGAGGTCATCAGCGGATGATCTTCTGATCACCCTTTCGATCAATGCCAACACATTGATCTGTCGGGATCAACGGTCGGCAGGCACTGGGCGTGTTGATCCGCCGACCGTATGAGAGGAGCGTCCATTGATTGAGTTGCAGGACATCGGAAAGACGTTCAGCAAGGGCGCCCAGACGTTCCGGGCGGTGCAGAACGTCAACGTGCGGGTCGATCCGCAGTCGGTCGTCGCCTTCATCGGGCCGTCGGGCTGCGGGAAGTCCACGCTGTTGAACATGATCGCCGGCCTGTACCCGCCGAGCGAAGGGCGGGTGCGCTACAACGGCCGGACGGTCGGCGACGTCAACACCGACGTCGGCTACATGACGCAGAAGGACAACCTGCTGCCCTGGCGGGCGGTGCTCGACAACGTCGCCCTGCCGCTGGAACTGGCGGGGTGGCCGCCCGCCAAGCGGTACGACGCGGCGCGGGCGATGCTGGCCCATGTCGGGCTCGACGGGTTCGAGCAGAAGTTCTCCAGCGAACTGTCCGGCGGCATGCGCAAGCGCGTCTGCCTGGCCCGCATGCTTCTGCATGGCCCGCAGGTGCTGCTGCTGGACGAGCCGTTCGCAGCACTCGACCCGCAGCTGCGGATCGCGATGCACGACCTGCTCCTGAAGCTGTGGGCGGAGAATCGCCAGACCATCATCCTGGTGACCCACGACCTGATGGAGGCGATCACGCTGGCCGACCGCATCGTGGTGTTCAGCAAGCGCCCGGCCCGCGTCGCCTTCGAAGGCATCGTCGACCTGCCCCGGCCCCGCGACGTCGACTCCATCCGCTTCACCAGCCGGTTCCATGAGATCTACACGGCCTTCTGGGAGCGGCTGCGCCAGGAATACGACGAGGTCACGCCATGAACAGCGATCACCTGCTCGACCGGGTGGACCAGCCCGCCGAAACCGCCAACGCCAAGCCGCGGCGGCGGCGGCGGCGCCTGGAGGAGGTGGGCACGCCGGTGATGCTGCTGCTTCAGGCCGCCGTCGGCGTGGCGTTCCTGGTCCTCTGGCAGCTGCTCTCCGGCCGCCTGATCAGCGAATTCCTGATCAGCACGCCGCTGGCGATCCTGGGGCGGCTGTGGGGCTGGATCGTCGCCGGCAGCATCTTCCCCCACCTGTGGGCGACAGTGGAGGCGACCCTGCTCGGCTTCGCGATCGGGTCGGTGCTCGGCGTGCTCGGGGGGGTGTGGCTCGGCCTGTCGCCCTTCCTCAGCCGTCTCCTCAACCCCTACATCTGGGCCTTCAACGCCTTGCCGAAGGTGGCGCTCGCCCCGCTGTTCATCCTGTGGCTGGGCCTGGGCATCGGCTCCAAGGTCGCGCTGGCCGCGGCGCTGGTCGTCTTCCTGGTGTTCGTGAACACCTTCGCCGGGGTGCGGGAGGTCGACAACGACCTTGTCGACGTGCTGCGCCTGATGAAGGCGACGCGCCGGCAGATCCTGGCCAAGGTGGTGCTGCCGTCGGCGACCTCGTGGATCTTCACCGGGCTGAAGACCGCCCTGCCTTACGCGCTGATCGGCACCATCATGGGCGAGATGATCGCGTCCAGCCGCGGGCTCGGCTACCTCATCCAGCGCTCGGGCAGCGAATTCGACACGGCGGGCGTCTTCGCCGCCCTGACCGTGATCGCCGCCCTGGCGGTCGTCTTCAACGAGGCGGTCAACCTCGTCCAATCGCGGCTGGAGGGATGGAAGGTCGTCAGCCGCTGAGGCGCAGCCGTCGATGACTATCAAAAAATGACAGGAGGGAGGACCACAGCATGAAAGCGATGGGCCTTAAAACGATGTGCCTGAAGGCGATCGGCTTGGCCATTCTGGCCGTCTGGTCCGGCCTGGCGCTCAGCGTGCCGGCCATGGCGCAGGAGGCGGTCCGGATCGCCAACATCGGGCACGGCTATTTCTCCGGCCCCCTGTACGTCGCGGTCCGCGAGAAGCTGTTCGAGAAGCACGGATTGAAGCCGGAGATCACCTTCGTCAACGGCGGCCCGCTGGCCTTGCAGGCAGTCGCCACCGGCGGCGTCGATTTCGGCGTCCTCAGCTACGAGCACATCCTGACGGCGGCGGCCCGTGGCCAGAAGATGGTCGCGATCTTCAACGTCACCGACCGTCCGCTCAACAACATCGTCGCGTCCACCGCGCTGGTCGAGGCGAACAAGGGCAAGACCCTGGCGGAACGCGTGCAGGCGCTGAAGGGCAAGCGGATCGGCGTTCCGTCGGCCGCAGGCTCCGGCGAGAAGATGCTGGGCGTGCTCGCCAAGAGCTACGGCCTGGCGCTTCCCGGCGACATCGAGCTGGTCTATCTCGGCAGCGAGCCGGCTTCCTACATCGGCGCCCTGAAGGGCAAGGTCATCGACGCCGCCCTGCCGGTTGAACCCGCGGGCGCCATGGTCCAGCAGGAGGGCGTCGGGGACATCATGGTCAACATCATGGACGGCGAGGTCCCCGCCTTCACCGACCTGATCTTCATGACCGTCGCCACACTGCCCGAGACGATCCGCGACAAGCCGGATCTGGCGCGCAAGGTCGCCGCGGTGTTTTCCGAAGCGCAGGCCATCCTTCTCGATCCCAAGCGCGGACCGGCCATCATGGCCGCCGAGTTCCCGGTCATGAATCCGGACACCAACGCCCGCGCCTACCGCCTCGTCAGCCAGATCTGGAGCAAGAACGGGCGCATGACGATGGAAGGGGCGAAGAAGGTCTACGACTTCCTCCAGCCCGGCGGTCAGCCCGTCGACTTCGCCACCACCTTCACCAACGAGTTGCTGCCGAACCATGCAACACAATAACCATTTCCAGGGCGTGCGCGGCGAGGAGCATTGGGCCCGCAAGGGCGCGGTCTCGCTGTTCCTGTGGCGCAAGCGCGGCCTCGCCGGTTCTGACGCCGCCCGACCGCCGGTTCTGCTGATCCACGGTTCGTCCATGTCGGCGCTGCCGACCTTCGACCTGACGGTCCCCGGCAAGCCGGACTATTCCTTCATGGACTGGCTGGCCGCCCGCGGCCACGACGTGTGGACGCTCGACCACGAGGGCTACGGCCGCTCGACCGTCACGGACGGCAACTCCGACATCGCGAGCGGGGTGGCGGACATCACGGCGGCCATGGAGGTGATCCGGCGCGAGACCGGCGCCTCCTCCGTCCTGCTCTACGGCATGTCCTCGGGCGCCCTGCGGGCGGCTGGATTTGCCCAGGCGGAGCCGGACGCGGTGTCCCGCCTCGTCCTCGACGCCTTCGTGTGGACGGGCGAGGGATCGCCGACGCTCGCCAAGCGGCGCGAGGGGGTGGAGTTCTTCCGCACCCACAACCGCCGCCCCATCGACCGCGCCTTCATCACCAGCATCTTCACCCGCGACCTGCCGGGAACGAGCGATCCCGCCGTCATCGAGGCCTGCGCCGACGCGCAGCTTTCCTATGGCGACTCCGTCCCGACCGGCACCTACCTCGACATGACCACGCGTCTGCCTCTCGTCGATCCGGAGCGCATCGCGGCGCCGACCCTGATCGTCCGCGGCGAGCACGACGGCATCGCCACGCTGGATGACCTGCTGGCCTTCTTCCGCCGCCTGCCCGGCGGCGACAAGCGCATCGCCGTGCTTCCCGGCCTTGCCCACTGCACGCCCCTGGGGCTGCGGCGCCACCTGCTCTGGGAAACCGTCGCCAACTTCCTGGAAGCGGGGTGACCCGGAGGGGCGATCAGCGCCCGCTGCGGGCCTGAGGACCGGCACCCGTCGAATCGCTGGGCCAGAATGAACAGCGCGCACCTGATAGTGCCGCAACGAACGATCATGGCGGTCATCAATGACAAGCGGCGCTCAGGCATTCCCGCCTGGGCGCCGTTTTTTGCGACGGCAACGGCGGATCGAGTCCCGGCGGGACAGGTTCGTTGTGCTTCCCTTCCCGGGGCGAGGCAAAGGCACCCCGTATGCCATATCGCGTCGGCTTCGGCGGCACGTCATTGGACCGACAGCGGTTACGATTCGGATCCACGGCGACACTCTGGCCGACCGTTCCGCACGCGATTATGGAAAAGAAAGATCCTCTCATATGGTCCAGTTCAGGCTCCCCGCGCATTCCCGCATCCAGGAAGGTCGACGCATCAATGCGGCGGGCGGAGCCCGAACCGCGCGCGCCTTCCGGATTTACCGGTGGAACCCCGAGGACGGGCAGAATCCCCGAATGGACACCTACATCGTCGACACCGCCAAGTTCGGGCCGATGGTCCTCGACGCCCTCATCCACATCAAGAACGAGATCGACAGCACCCTGACCTTCCGGCGGAGCTGCCGGGAGGGCATCTGCGGGTCCTGCGCCATGAACATCGACGGCCTGAACACCGTCGCCTGCTTGAAGTTCATCGAGGACATCCGCGGCGACGTGAAGATCCACCCGCTGCCGCACATGCCGGTGATCAAGGACCTCGTCCCCGATCTGACGCACGTCATCGCGCAGCACGCCTCCATCAAGCCGTGGCTGCAAACGCAGTCCCCGGCGCCGAGCCGCGAGCGCCTGCAGTCGCCCGAGGATCGCGCCAAGCTGAATGGGCTTTACGAGTGCATCCTGTGCTTCTGCTGCTCCACCGCCTGCCCGAGCTACTGGTGGAACAGCGAACGCTTCCTCGGCCCGGCGGTGCTGCTGTGGGCCTATCGCTGGATCGTCGACAGCCGCGACGAGATGACGGGCGAGCGCCTGGATATGCTGGAGGACCCGTTCCGCCTCTACCGCTGCCACACCATCATGAACTGCACCAAGACGTGCCCGAAGGGCCTGAACCCGGCCAAGGCCATCGCCGAGATCAAGAAGCTGATGGTTCAGCGCCGCTGACGCGGCCGTGCGGCTTTGTATCGCGTCCATCGGGCATTCCGCTTGCGCCATGCCGGCCGACGTCACCGACGCGGCCGCGATGCAGGAGGTGGTGCGCGCCAACCTTCTCGGGGCGATCCACGGTACCCTCTCAGCCTCCGACCAGCACGGTTGGAAACCCGACCATGATCGTGCCGCCGTGCAGCGTTGGGTCGGTCATGCGTGCTTGTGGGCTGCCGCCGACCAGGACCGTGGCGCTGCCCATGACGATCGTGTCGGGTGGGCCGACGCAGGTCGCGAGATCGCCCATGCGTGCGGCGGGCAGGCCGCCGATCAGGACGTTGACCGCGCCGGGGCCGGTGATCGGTCCGCCCACATGCGGGACCGGCACCACCGCCGGGGTTGCCATGGGGCACAGGTGCATGTCGGTACAACGCGCGGCGGGCTTGGTCATGGCGAGGCGAGCTCCACCGCAACGACGGTGACGTTGTCGGGCGCGCCGATCTCCCGCACGACGCTGATCAGCTGCGCGGGAAGACGGTCGAGCGGCTGGCTTTCGGCGATCCGGCCGATGTCCGTGTCGGGCAGGACCTTGGTCAATCCGTCGCTGCACAGAAGGAAAAGGTCACCCGGTGCCAGTTCGCCGTGGATGACGTCCAGGAACAGGGTGTCCGCCGCGCCGACGGCGCGGGTGACCTCGTTGCCCCGAGGGTGATGTACGGCGCTGGACGGTTCGAGGTCGCCGGCTTCGACCATGGCCTGGACGACGCTGTGGTCCGTTGTGAGCTGCTCCAGCGCTCCGGCCCGCAGCCGGTAGAGCCGGCTGTCACCGGCCCAGACGGCGGCAAAATGCCGGCCGAACACCAGCAGGGCCACCAGGGTGCAGGCCATCGCCGTGGACGCGCCGTGCAACTCGGCATTGGCCGCACGCAAGATGCGTCCGACCTCGTGGAGGAGGGCTTGCGCCGACGTGGCGGGGCCGATGGCGCCCAGCCGGTCGATCACCAGCCGGCTCGCCTGGTCCCCGGCATCCAGGCCGCCCAGCCCGTCGGCAACGGCCCAGAGACCCAGGTCCGGGCGGTCGAGCATGGCGTCCTCGTTCAGCGTCCGGACGGTTCCGGGATCGGTCGCGCCGGCGGAGCGGATGGGAAACAGAACGGCCCCGCCGGTGAGCATGGCGACAAAGGCCTGGGTGTCCGGAAGCTCGGCGTGGAGCGTGGGCGGATGGTCCCCGACCCACCATGAAGACTGCCCCGCTCCCGCGATGCGCGGCGCCGCGGGCAGGGCTGCCAGGGCGGCGGCCAGCTCCTCCGGCTCTCCGCCGCGGTCCAGGACATCGAGCAGCATCGCCTCGGCGCGGTCGAACCAGTCGTTGCCGGCGCCGTCGCCCGACAGGGTCACCAGGGTCAGAGGAAAGGCGCGTCCGGCGTTGTCGATGCTCGGAACCAGGAGACCGCACAGGGCCTGGGGTCCGGCCACATCCGGGCCCAGAGCGAAACGCCAGACGGGGGCGGCGGCGAAAACGCGGCCCCAGCGCCCTTCCGGGCCCCCGTCCAGCCAATGCCGGCTTTCCGCGACGATTCGTGAAAGCCACCCGTCCCACACGTCCCGGAAGCCCGGCGGCAGGGACCGCGCGACGAAATCGCCGCGTGCCGGCAGTTTCCCGAAAAAGCCGCTCAGAGGGTCGGTGGACATTGGAACTGCTCCATGTCGGGCAGCGAGAAGGGATTGACGATGCTGCTCGCGCGCAGCTCGAACGAGGCCGACATGCCGCCGCCGGCGAAGGTGACGACGGCGCGGTCGGGTCCGCGCGGCTCGAACCGCGCTTCACGGAACAGGCGGAAGACCGACCAGGGCCCGCTGGCGCTGCGGGCCTGGACCTTGTTCGGGACGCCGTTGGTGCTGCCGGCGACGAAGGTGACGGCGGAGACGTTGGTGCTGATGGGCATCGGCCACTGCACCGTGACGCCCCGGTTGACGCCGGGCTGGAAGGTGACGAGCTGCCCTTCCAGGTCGATCTCCACCGTCTCGATCTTCGGATCGATGATGCGGGGGGTGAGCGTGAACTTGACGTCCGGACGGGGGCTGCCTGTGGCGAAGAAGGCCTCGCGGATGGTGGCGGCGCGGCGGAACTGCTCCAGCACCGGTTCCGACAGGTCCAGGTCCATGCCGCCGATGCGCTGCCAACGCCAGGGCTGGCGCGTGGTGTCCACGTACGGCTTCAGGTTGGCGGTGAAAAAGCTGTCGATCAGGCCGGTCGGCGCGAACAGACGGGCGAAATCGTCCACCGCGGCCTCGTTCCGGCTGCCGGGCTGGAGCGGGTAGCGTCCCTTGACCGCGCGCTCGCAGAAGGGAACCACGGAGGATTGCCAGACCGTGTTGATCTGCGTGCGCAAGCTGCCCAGGGCCGCGGCGGAGGTCTGCTGACCCATGCCGCCGATCCAGCTCCGCAGCGGCTCCGGCAGGGTTGCGGAGGTGGCGGCGAGCTGCTGGCCCAGGCGCACGGCGGCGGCCTTGTCGCCCTCTCCCTGACCCGGCAGGCCGGCCACGCGGCTAACCTGCTGGTAGAGGCTGTCGAGGGAGGCCAGCACCTGGTCCAGCCCCGCCGGCCCGCCGTTGCGTCCGAAGGCGAGATCGCGCAAGGTCTGGTAGCGGTCGCTGACCGGCTGGCCGGGCTTGCCGCCCGTTTTCAGCCCGAACTGTTCCGCCAGCCCGGCGAGCCGTTGCCCGGCCGGCGTCTGGCCCGCGGCCTGTTGCGCGGTTTCGACGGGATTCGCCGCCGGCGGCGCCGTGGCGAGATCCGTCTCGCGGGCCACGGCCTGGACCAGCGTGCGGACGGGAGACATCGGGCCGGCGGCGGCGTTCAGGACGGTCGCGGCCTCGTCCATGCTGCGGAACTGGGCCAGCGACAGATCGGCCAGCAACCCGTCCCAATTCCGGGCGAACTCGTTGTAATAGAGGGTCAACACCTCGTTCTGAATCCGCGCGACGCCGTCACGGCCGGCGGCCGCGGTCTGCGGCCCCAGCACCCAGGCGTCTCCGGCGATGCGCTCCGCCACGCGCCCGAGGTTCGGCAGGAAGGCGTCGTGGAAGCCCTTGTGGGTGAACAGGCCGGGCGTTCCCGCCGTCAACGGCTGGCCGGACCGGCGCACGAAGACCTGCGCGCCGGCCGGGCCCGCGTGGTCGATGACGCGCCAATCCGGGGGCGCCTTCTCCTCGGCGGCACGGCGGATGATGCGATAGGCCCTTGCGGCCGGCGCCTCGCGCAGAAGGGTGGCGCGTGCCTGCTCCACCAGCGGCATGTCCAGGGGAAGGGCCATCGGGGGCTTCGCCAGGAGGGCGTCGAGATGGGCCGCCAGCCGTGCCCGCACGGGCTCGTTGGCCGCGCCCTGGTAGGCCGTGGCCCATTCGAGCATCATCCAGTCCCTGACCAGCGCCGCGTCCAGCGCCGCATTGGGGGCCGGCCCGTCCTTGCGGCCCATGCCGCCGAGCATCAGGTAGGCCTTCAGCCCCTCATACAGCAGGTCCGGGCGGTCCATGGCGCCGCGCAGCCGGTACTCCATGCGCAGCAGCAGGTGCGGGTAGAACAGATGGTCGAGCGCGCGGTGGTACGCCTCGTCCGCGGCGGGCGACAGCTTCTCGCCCTGGTGCAGGCCGAAGCGCATGGTCACGGGCGTCGGCCCGGCCATGCCTTCCGGCCCGTCGTTGAGCCCGCGCAGCCGGTCGAGCACGTCGAGGATCCGGTCCTGTTCGCCCAGCACCGCCGGATCGCCGTCGGAGGTGCCGAGGAGCGCGCGGGTCTGGTCAAGCTCCGCCTCCACGCGCTCCGCCAGGGCGGTGTTCCGCATGTAGCTGAGGGCCGAGGCGCCGATGCCGGCCAGTGTCACCAGGGCCGCCGCCGCCCAGGCGCCGCGGCGCACCCAGCGGTTCCGGCTCTCCACCTGCGGGTCGCGCCCCACGAGGCCGGCTTCGCCGAACACGACGTCGCTCAGCAGGCGCGTCAGGAAGAAGCTTCGCCCGCTCGGCCCCGCCCCGGCCGGGGCCGGGGCGGTCAGGCCGAAGGTCCCGGCCATGGCCGCCATCAGCCGGTCGATGGGCGCGCCGGTCTGCGTCGCGCTGGTGAAATAGACGCCGCGCAGCATCAGCCTGGGCTCGTACCGGGACGGCTGGAAGACGGCTGTCAGGAAGTCCGCGACCGGTTCCTTCAGCGACGCGAACTGCGCCGGGAAACCGAAGACCAGGTTGCGGCGCTCGGCAAGCGATTCGGCGTTCAGGCGCTCCAGCACACGCGCCTGCAGGCGCTCGGTCAGCGCGTCGAAGTCCGCGGGCAGGCGGTCCAGCGGGCGCGCCTCTTCCAGGGGCAGGGTGACGCCCCACACCTGCTCCCGCCCCTCCTTGCCGAGATCGGCGAAGAATTCCGTGAACCCGACGACGAGGTCGAGCTTGGTGAACAGCACATAGACGGGGAGGCGCACGCCAAGCCGTTCATACAGCTGGTTCAGGCGCTGGCGGACGGCGGCGGCGTGGGCGTTGCGGACCGCGGGGGTGGCGGCGCCGAGTTCCGCCAGACTGATGGCGACCAGGGCCCCGTTGACGGGCTGGCGGGGGCGGGTGCGCTTCAGCAGGTCGAGGAATCCGAGCCATGCGCCCGCATCGACCTCCGCGTGGCTGTCCTGGGTGGTGTAGCGGCCGGCGGTGTCCAGCAGGACGGCCTCGTCCGCGAACCACCAGTCGCAGTTGCGGGTGCCGCCGACCCCGCGCACCGACGCCGGCCCGTTGTCGGTGGCGAGCGGAAAGCGCAGGCCGGCGTTCAGCAGGGCGGTCGTCTTCCCGGACCCCGGCGGTCCGATCAGCACGTACCAGGGAAGGTCGTAGATGGCGCCGGCGCCTTTGCCGTTGCGGCGCAGCCGGTCGAGCGCGTCGTTCAGCCGCTCCTGAAGCGTGGCGATCTCCTCGGCGGTGGCGGCGGCCGGCTCGTCCGGAGACAGCGCGGCGATGCCCTGGACCATCGCCGCCGCGCGCCGTCGCTTGCGCAGGATGGAGACGGCCAGCGCCGCCGCCCAGGCGAGCAGTGCCGCCAGGATGACCGCCAGCCGCACCGCGTCGTCTTCGAGCGGGCGCGCGTCCCCGATGCCGATCAGCGGTCCGGCGAACCATACGAGTGCGCCCAGCAGGGCCACCCCGAGGAAGGAGAAAAACCATCGGGAGCGCAACGCGGAAGAAAGGCCGCCCATCATTCCTGATCCTTTGCCCTGACCCTTTGCCCTGACCTTTTGCGATGCCGCACCCCACGGTTCATCGGTTCGCCATGGCCGGCGCGCTCCCGGCGCGGACCAGGATGTCCGTGCGGCGATTCTCCTCGCGGCCTTCGGCCTCGTTGTTGGACGCGACGGGCTCCAGGTCGGCCTTGCCGTCCGCGGACAGGCGGGCGGGGTCCGACATCAGCCTTGCGAGATGGTCGCGCACGGCCTCGGCCCGCGCCTTGGACAGGTGCCAGTTGGACGGAAAGCGGACGGTGCGGATCGGAACGTTGTCGGTGTGGCCGACCACCTGCACCAAGCCCGGCTCCCCCTCCAGCGCCTGTCCGATGCGGTCCAGCAGCGGGTAGGTCTGCTTCTCGACCGAGGCGCTGCCGGAGCGGAACATGGTGCCCGCGCGCATGCGGATCACCAGCCCGTCCGGTGTGTCGTGCAGGCTCACGAGCCCTTGCCGCACCTCGGGCTCCAGGAAGCCGCGGACCTGGGCGAAGGGGGGAGGGGGTGATGGAGCGGCGATCCTCGGCGACGGGCGCGGGGCGGGATCGGCCGGGCGCTCGGCCGGCGGCGCGGGAACGCTGGCCTGGGGCGTCAGCGTCGGACGGCTAAGCTGCGGGGGCGAGCGCGGCGGCAGCCGCACCAGTTCGGCCAGGGTCCGGTCGGTGCGGTCGTTGAGCGCAAAGGAAAAGCCGACATGCGCGGCAAGCAGCAGGGCGGCCGCACCCACCCCGATCACCCACAGGGGCACGCCTGTGGAGGTTGTGCGGTGGGGCATCGCGACCCCGCGCCAATGGATCGACAGGTCGCGCTCCCCGGTCCCGCGCAGTTCCGCGATGGAGCGGTAGACGGCGTCGCGGGTGCGCGCCAGCTCCGACTGGCCGCGCGGGGACAGGCGGTATTGCCCCTCGAACCCAAGGGCCAGGCACAGGTACAGCAGTTCCAGAAGGTCGCGGTTGGCCGCCGGCTGGCGCATCAGGGGCTCCAGCAGCCGGTAGAAGCGTTCGCCGCCGGTCACCTCGTTGTGGAAGCTGCTGACCATGCTGGCGGCGGCCCAGGGGCTGCGGTTGCCCCAGGGGGTGTTCAGCACGATGTCGTCGATGGTCGCGCAGAGCGCGTAATGCGCCGTCCGCACCGTCTCCCGCGGGGCTCCTTGCGCCGTCGCGCGTCCTTCGAAATCCCGGAGCGCGGCGACGGTCTGGGCCCGCACCTGTTCGATCGGCACCGACATGCTGGCCGTGCGCAGGCGGGAAACGAGGCCGAGAAGGGGCGCCGCCGCGGCGGCCAGCGGGTTGACGCCGGTGTGGGGCAGCGCAATGGCCTCACCGGTTGGCGACGCCACCGGAGCGCGGCCCTGTTCGGCGGCGGCGTGCAGCCGCCCTCGGAAGCCGCCGGGTGAGCCGCCGGGCGAGGCGGGCGGGGCCGCGTCCGGCTGTGGGCCGGCCAGCGGGGCCAGGGTGGGATCCGACGACGGAGGTGGAGGAGGGGGCGCGGGAGCCCCGGCACGGCGCGCCGATCCCCCGCCGGCGTTGAGGCCGACCGGGTTGAAGATCGTCTTGTCGGCGTCCTCGATGCCGAAGGGATCGTCTTCGTTCATCGCGCACTATCCTCTGATGGCCCACAGTTCCATGACGATCTGCGGGAAATCGCCGGAGAGGTGGATGGCCAGCCCCCCGGACGTGCCGAGCTGCTTCCACATCGCCCCGCCGCGGTCGAGCGCGAAGTAGACCGATCCGGCGTTGAAGGGGATTTGCCGCGGCGCCACGGGCAGTGGGTCCGTGCCGATGCCGGGCAGCGCGCTCATGACCAGGTCGCGGATCAGCTCCACCGGGCCGATCTTCACCTGTAGGGGGAAGTTGCGGCGCAGCTGCTCGGACGGCATGTCGGCCCGCACGGCCAGGACGAAGCTCGCCGCGTCGATCAGGCTGCGGTCGGGAATGGCGGCCACGCGGATGCCGTAGCGGCGGTCCTGCAACGGAATGGGGATGGCGGTCTGTTCCAGGACGGCGCTCAACAGCCGGCGCAGTTCCGCGACCACCGGCTGGAAGCTCATCTGGAGGTCGTCGTGACGGTAAGGCTCGAACTTCGGGGGGCGGCGGCTCCGGTCGTTGAAGGTGGCCAGTTCCCCGGCCATTTGCACGAAGAGGCTGTACAGGCTTTCCGGATGCAGCCGCGCCTGCGCGTCGTGGTGGGCCAGCAACGGGCCGTAGCGGTTGCACAGCTGCAGCATCAGGAAGTCGGCGACCTCCGCAGCTCCGCCCGCGCCAGCCTGCCCCAACCGGTTGGCCAGCACCTCCGCGCGCTGGGTGATCAGCCCGTGCATCTCGGCCAGGAAGCCGATCAGTTGGGGCGCCGCGGCGCAGACGAGGCTCGGCGGGATGTAGTGCCGGTCCAGCACGATGCCGCGGCCGGCCAGCACCTCCACGATGCGCGCGACGCCGACACAGGCGTAGCCGGAGCGGTCCTCGCTTCCCAGCATCAGGCGCAGGCGCAACTGGCCGACCTGGAGCTGTGCGATCGCGTTGGAACCGGCGACGGCGTCCGTCGCCTCGAACGGCGTAGCGGCGTAGCGGGTGACCGCCTGTTCGTGCGGCGGCAGGGCGACGTCGGCGCGCCCTGGAGAGCGCAGGGGCAGGGCGAGATACACGGTGCAATTGCGCACGGACTCCGCCGGCTCGATCGGCGTCGGCAGGGGCGCCTGTTCGGGCAGGTGGAACGGCGTTCCGTCGGGCAGAACGCCGCGGGCGCCGCGCAGCGCCAGCTTTCCGGTGCCCAGCAGATCGCGGTCGATGTCCAGCTCCGTGACGCCCCAGCCATAGGCGCACAGGGCCTTCGTCCGCGCGTCCACCAGCGTTTCGACGTAGCGGTCGAACTGCTGGAAGTGCTGGGCGCGCAGGAACATGCCCTCCGACCAGACGACCTTGTTGTCCCAGACCATGGGGCGGCGACCTTTCCGTTCCTTCGTGCCCGTGCGCGCGTCGGGATCAGCGCCGCTCGGACGTCCTGGTGTGCGTCAGATAGGCGCGTCCGAACGCCCGCCCGAAGGCCCCCAGAAGGTCCTCCTCAAGCCCGGCAAGGACGCGTTTGTAGTGGCGCTCGTAGTGGTCCCAGCACTGGGCCTTGCGCGCGCCGGGCAGCAGGTGGGTGATCCCGCCGCCGGACTCCGCCGCCCGCGCCACCGCTTCGGGGTCGAACTCCTTGACCAGCGCGGTGACCGCCTTCTGCACGGCGGCCATCATGGCCATCTCGTGCGCGCGCAGGTCGTCCAGCGCCTGCCGCATGGCGTCGTCCGGCGGCATGTATCCGCGGCCGGTGGGGCGCACCATGCGGGTCAGCGCCTCGTCCGGGTCGGGGACGAACTTCAGGGGATTGTTGTCCACCGCCTGGATCATCGTGTGATCGACGTTGAAGGTGGCCTTCACCGTGGCGCGGCTGCGCAACAGCTGCATGAGGCCCAGCACCCCCGTCCGGTAGACCATGGCGACCGTGCGGATCGTGGCGGCGCGCTCCGCCGGGCTCATGGGGCCGAGGTCCAGGCCCAGCCCGTCCAGGAAGGCCGTCCACAGCGGATCGCCCTCCGCGCCCGGCGCGCCCCCCGGCAGGGCCGGCGGAACCTGGCCGGGGATCGGGGGTGCCGGCCGGGGCGGTTCCACGGCGGGTGCGGCGGGCGGGGGTGGCCGCGCGGCGTCCTCGTCCATATCCCAATCCGGCGGAATGAAGGACGATGCGGACATCGCCGCGCCGGCGACGGGATCCGGCATGCGGAAGCTGCTGGTTTCCGGCGGGGCATGGTCGGGCTGGGACCAGCGGGGCGGGGGCTCCGCCACCGGGGCGCCGCCGCCGAAGGGAAGCGCGTCTTCGAAGGGATCCGGCTGCGGGGGTATGGCCGGCGGCTGTGCCGGGATGGCCGCGGGGATCGCCGTGATGCTGACCACGACGTCGTAGGTGCCGAGGCGCAGCAGGTCGCCATCCTGAAGCACCGCACTGTTGCGGTTGCCCAGGGGCTTCGACCCGTTGTTGATGTAGACCCCGTTGGTGCTGGTGTCGGTCAGGATCCAGTCGGGCCCGTCGCGTTCGACGATGCAATGGCATTTCGAGACATGGCGGTCCGGATCGGGGAGCACCCACGAGTTGCCGGGCTTGCGCCCGATCGTGAAGGGCAAGCCGTCCGGCTGCGCCGACGGGCATTCCATGTCGGCCGACTGTCGGCTGACGACCTGGAGCGTGAGGCGGGACAGCGTCATCGGGCGCCTCCTTCCCCGGCGCCGCTCAGGTCCTCGGCCATGCGGCCGTTGCCCCCCGCCGCGATGTCCAGGCCACTGTCCAGAAAGGCCGCCAGCCGTTGGTCTCCCCGTTCGGGCTGCCGGTTCACCGCCGCGAGGATCACCGCCGCGGCGACGGCCTTCCCCGCCAGCCCATCCGGGACCGGAACGTCGGGCGCGCCGGCGGGGGCCATGCTGCCGCCGGACCAGAAGGCCCCGACGGCGGCCCAGCTGGCCGCGTGCTGGAAGTCGGTCGCCTGGGCGCTGGCGTAGGCGGCGCGGCGGTTGGCGTCGCTGGGCTGGAACACCCACGCGCGGGCGGCCTCCAGGGCCGACAGGACCGGTTCGGGCGCGTCGGAGGGCAGGGTGGCCTTGATGCAGACGCAGGCCCACCAGACCGCCTCGCGCGGCGGCAGGGCGTGGGCCAGGACCCGCACCGCGTCGGCGCGCTGGCCGGCGCCGATCAGGGCCGCGAGATAGTCGGCCGGGGACAGCTCCGGGGCAAGCAGAAGCCGGGCCGCATCGTCAAGCGTGCAGAGATCCGCCACCTCACGGGCGTGTCGATGACGGATCTTCCTGAGGAGCGCGGCGGTCATCCCCATGCCTGTTCCTGCTCACTTTTTCTGCCCTGGCGATCGACAGGTAGCAGTATTCCCGAACGAAACCGGCGTTTCTATTGCCAGACGGTGTTAAGCCGCGGACGTGCCAGTAACTCGATAGTGCTGATTACCCCTTAGACGCACTTTGACGGGCCGATTATCGAAGACACAATTGGCGGTCATTTTGAATGTTTGTGAACGTATGGTTTATCAGTAAACAATGAGGCGAAATTTCTCAGTAAAGGCGCGGACGCGGCGGCACCGTGGATCGAACCTGATCCGGCCGTCCATTCGGATGAACTCTCCTGGGAGGAATCATGGACAGCGTTCACGACAAGCTTTCGCGCGTCCGCAAGCCGCGCGTTCACATCAGCTACCAGGTCGAGACGGAAGGGGCGGAGGTCGAGCGCGAACTGCCCTTCGTCATCGGCGTCATGGGCGACTTTTCCGGAAACCCGGCGCAGCCGCCCAAGCCGCTCAGCGAACGGCGCTTCTCCGAGATCGACCGCGACAGCTTCGACAAGGTCATGGCGGCGATGACGCCCGGCCTGAAGATGCGCGTGCCCAACACCCTGCGGGAAGACGGAAGCGAGGTGGCGGTCGAGCTGAACTTCCGCTCGATGGAGGATTTCGAACCGGCCCGCATCGTCGAACAGGTGCAGGCGCTGAAGGCGCTGCTGGAAACGCGCAACCGGCTGCGCGACCTGCTGTCGAAGGCCGACCGTTCGGAAAACCTGGAGGAGCTGCTCGACCACATCCTCCAGGACAGTGCCGAACTGCGCCGTCTGTCCGGCGAACTGGGCATGGGCGGCGGTGACCGACAGGCAGACGGAGAAGGAGACCGTCGATGACCGACCTGACCCAAGCCGGCGCGGAGCCCGGCGGCGCGCCCGTTCCCACGACCGCCCCCGCGATGCCCAGCCTGCTCGACCAGGCGATCCAGGCGACGCGGCAGACCGAGCCCGACCGGACGCAGGCGCTTCTGTCCACCCTGACGGAAGAGGCGCTGAAGGGCACCGTCGTCTACGACCGCAACCTGACGGTCACGCTGAACAAGGCCATCGACGCCATCGACGCCAAGATCTCGCAGCAGCTCGCCGCCATCATGCACCATCCGGACTTCCTGAAGCTGGAGGGAAGCTGGCGCGGCCTGAACCATCTGGTGAAGAACAGCGAGACGGGCACGTCGCTGAAAATCCGCGTGATGCACATCACCAAGCGCGAGCTGTTCAAGGATCTGGACCGCGCCGTCGAATTCGACCAGAGCACCACCTTCAAGAAGCTCTACGAGAACGAGTTCGGCATGTCCGGCGGGCAGCCCTACGGCGCGCTGATCGGCGACTACGAGTTCACCAACCATCCGGAGGACATCCAGCTTCTGTCCTCCATGTCCAACGTGGCGGCGGCGTCCTTCGCGCCCTTCGTGACGGCCGCAAGCCCGAAGCTGTTCGGGTTCGAGGATTACCGCGACCTCGCCAAGCCGCGCGACCTCGCCAAGATCTTCGACACGGTCGAATACGCGAAATGGAAGGCCTTCCGGGAATCGGAGGACTCGCGCTTCGTCGTGCTGACCATGCCGCGCGTGCTGGCGCGCCTGCCCTACGGCGCGGAGACTCGGCCGGTGGAGGAGTTCAAGTACGAGGAGGCGCCCGGCGACGCCGCGGGCCAGCCGCAGCCGATGGATCACGGCAACTATTGCTGGATGAACACGGCCTATGTGCTGGGGACCAAACTGACCGACGCCTTCGCCAAGACGGGCTTCTGCACCGCCATCCGCGGGGCGGAGAACGGCGGGCGGGTGGACGGGCTGCCCGTGCACCAGTTCGTGACCGACGAAGGCGACCGGGACATGAAGTGCCCGACCGAGATCGCCATCACCGACCGGCGCGAGGCGGAACTGTCCAAGCTGGGCTTCCTGCCGCTGTGCCACTACAAGAACACCGAATACGCCGTCTTCTTCGGTGGGCAGACCGCCCAGAAGCCCAGGCAGTACGACCGGCCGGAGGCGACCGCCAACGCCGCCATCTCCGCCCGGCTGCCCTACGTCATGGCGACCTCGCGCTTCGCCCATTACCTGAAGGTGATGGCGCGGGACAAGATCGGGTCCTTCATGGAGGCCAGCGACTGCGAGGACTGGCTGAACCGCTGGATCATGAACTACGTCAACGCCAACCCGGACTCCAGTCCCGAGATGCGGGCCAAATACCCGCTGCGCGACGCGCGGGTGGAAGTGAAGGAGATCCCCGGAAAGCCCGGCTCCTACAACGCGGTGGCGTGGCTGCGGCCGTGGTTGCAGATGGAGGAGCTGAACGCCTCCATGCGTCTGGTCGCCCGCGTGCCGAAACGGTCGTAGCGCATGGACGGTGCCTGCGGCGGCCTGGAGGCCGGCGACCGGGATCGCCTCCGCGCCGAGGTGGACCGGCTGATCGCGGCCATCGACCAGGCGCTGACGGAGCAGGTCAACGCCATCCTGCACCACCCGCGCTTCCAAAGGATGGAAGCCGGGTGGCGCAGCCTGCATCGGCTGGTGCAGGCTGCGGCGGAGGTGGAGGCCGCCAAGATCCGCGTCCTCCCCGTCTCCTGGACGGAGGTCTGCCGCGACCTGGAGCGGGCGGCCGACTTCGACCAGAGCGTGCTGTTCGCCCGCATTTATTCGGACGAGTTCGGCACGCCGGGTGGCGAGCCCTACGGTCTGCTGATCGCCGATTACGAGGTGCAGCACCGGCTCGGCCCCGGCCATGCCAGCGACGACGTGGCGGCGCTGGGCGGTCTGGCGGCCATCGCCGCGGCGGCCTTCGCGCCCATGGTGCTGGGCTGCGCGCCGGCCATGCTGGGGGTGGAGCGCTTCTCCGACCTGACCCCCACCACGGACCTGTCCTTCGTCTTCCAGGGGGCGGAGCACACGCGCTTCGCCCGGCTCCAGGCGCAGGAAGACGCGCGCTTCCTCGGCCTCGCCCTGCCGCGCGTGCTGGTGCGGGCGCCCTACGCCGACGATGGCACGCGCTGCGACGGTTTCCGATTCCGCGAACACACGGAGGCGCCGGCCGGGCGGGAGCTGCTGTGGGGCAACGCGGCCTTCGCCTTCGGGGCGGTCGTGCTGCGCGCCTTCGCCAACCATGGCTGGCTCGCGGACATCCGCGGGGCTCGGCTGGACGAACTGGCCGGCGGGCTGGTCACCCACCTGCCGCGCGCCGACTTCGCGACGGACCGCTGGGGCGTGGCGGTGCGGGCGCCGCTGGAGATCGGGCTGACGGAGCGGCAGGAACGGGCGCTCAGCGAACAGGGGCTGCTGCCGCTGGTGCGGGCGCGCGAGACGCCCTATTGCGTGTTCAACAGCTGCCAGTCTGTGCAGCAGCCGGCCGCCCACACGACGGATGCGGCGGGGGCGAACGCCCGGCTTTCGGCCCTGCTGTCGGCGATGCTCTGCGTCAGCCGCTTCGCCCATTACATCAAGGTGCTGGCGCGGGACCGCGTCGGCAGCGTCTCCACCCCGGAACAGTGCCAGGCGTGGATCGAGGACTGGCTGCGCACTTACATCATGGGCAACGACGACGCGTCGGTGGAGATGAAGGCGCGCTACCCGCTGCGCGACGGGCGCGTCCAGGTCGTCGAGCCGCCAGGCCGCCCCGGCCATTTCGAATGCATCATCCACCTGCAACCGCATTTCCAGTTCGAACAGGCGGTGGCGAGCTTCCGCCTGACCACCCGCGTCGCTGCGCGGGCCGGGTCGTGAGAGGAGCGGATCCTGATGGAGGCGTCATGAGCATCGTCGACCGTGGGCTGCTGCCCTCCCTGCTCGACCGGCTTCTGGAACCGGCGCCCAAGCCCGGCCTTCCCGACCCCAAGGCGCGCGGGCAGAGCATCCGCGAATTGCGCGCCAGCCTCAGCCGCGACCTGGAAGCCCTGCTGAACGCGCGCCGCCGCTGCCTCGGCTGGCCGCCGGAGTTCGAGGAGCTGGAATCCTCGCTGCTGGCCTACGGCCTGCCGGACATGGGCGGCACCGACCTGGCGGTCGCGGAGGCGCAGGAAGCCTTCTGCCGCGCCATGGAGCAGACCATCCGGCTGATGGAGCCGCGCTACGTCTCGGTGCGGGTGGAACTGCTGTCGAAGACCGACCCGCTGGATCCGACCCTGCGATTCCGCATCAACGCGCTGGTGTATGCGGAGCCGACGCCGGAGCCGCTGGTGCTCGACTCCGTGTTCGACCCCGCCACGCGCCGGCACCAGATCGGCCGGAACCAGGCCGGCCGGAACCAGACCGGGAAAGGCGCATGAGCGACGACCTGATCGCCTATTACAACCAGGAACTCGTCCATCTGCGGCGTTCCGCGGCGGAATTCGCCCAGGCGCATCCCGTCCAGGCCGGCCGGCTGCGCCTGACCGGCGACGCGGTGGAAGACCCGCACGTCGCCCGTCTGATGGAGGCCTTCGCCTACCTCGCTGCACGGGTCCGCCTGAAGCTGGACGACGACTTCCCGCAGCTGACCGAGGCGCTGTTGGGCGTGCTCTACCCGCACTACCTGGCACCGCTCCCCTCGGCCGCCGTGGTGCGCTTCGCCAGCGTGCCGGACCTGACCGAGCCCGCCGTCCTGCCGGCCGGCAGCGCGCTGAACAGCGAGGCGGTGGAGGGCGAGGTCTGCGCCTTCCGCACCTGCTACCCGGTGACGTTGTGGCCGGTGGCGCTGGAATCCGCGGTGCTTGCCGGCCGGCCGATCGCGGCCCCGGAGAACCCCCGGGCGCGCGGGGCGGCGTCGGTGCTGCGGCTGACCTTCCGCACGCTGATGCCGGAGATGCCCTTCTCGTCCCTGGTGCCCGACAGCCTGCGCCTGTTCCTGCGCGGCGCGCCGGAGCGGGTGTTTCCGCTGTACGACCTGCTGGCCGGCCATGTCCTCTCCGTCGCCGTGGCGGAGGATGCGGGCGACCCGGCGCCGGTCATCCTGGGTCCGGAGGCGGTGCGCCCCGTGGGCTTCGAACCGGAGGAGGCCATGCTGCCGGCCGACCCGCGCACGGTGCCCGGCTATCGCCTGCTGACCAAGTATTTCGCCTATCCGGAAAGCTTCCAGTTCTTCGACCTGGCCGGGCTGGCCGAGCGCGCGCGGCGGGCGAAGGGGACCACGCTGTCGGTCTTCCTCTATCTGGACAAGGCGCGGCCGGAGCTGGAACGGGCGGTCAGCGTGGAGAACTTCGCGCTCGGCTGCACGCCGGTGATCAACCTGTTCACCCAGAAGGCGGAGCCGATCCCGCTGACCCACCGGCAGACCGAATACCGCGTCGTGCCCGACGCGCGCCGGCCGAGGGGGATGGAGGTCTACGGCATCGACCGCGTCACCGCCGCCGCCCCGGACGGCAAGCGCACGGAGTTCCTGCCCTTCTACGGGACCCGCCATGCCGGTGCGTCCGATGGGCGCTTCTGGCATGCGGCGCGCCGTGCGGCCGGGCCGGCGAATCCCGGCAGCGAGCTGTACGTGTCGCTGGTGGACCTGGGTTTCGACCCCGCGGCACCGGCCGGGCACGTGCTGTCGCTGGACCTGACCTGCCTGAACCGCGATCTGCCGGCCAAGCTGCCCTTCGGCGGCGGGCATCCGTACCTGACGCCCGTCCAGGGCATGGCCGCGGTGGACAGCATCGAATGCCTGACACCGCCGTCCCGCACCCTGCGCCCGTCGGACCTGGGGCAGAACCGCTGGCGGCTGATCTCGCACCTCAGCCTCAATCACCTGTCGCTGACGGGCGAGGGGGCGGCGGAGCATCTGCGGGAGATCCTGGCGCTGTACGACCTGCGCCGCACGCCGGAGACCGCCGCCATCATCGACGGCATCGTGGGGCTCGGCGCCCGACCCGCCGCGGCGCGGGCGCCGCAGGGGGGCGTGCTGGCGCTGTGCCGGGGCGTGGACCTGTCGCTGGACCTGGACCCGGCGCGCTATTCGGGGACGTCCATGCTGCTGTTCGCGGCGGTGCTGGAACGGTTCCTCGCGCTGCACGCGGCGATCAACAGCTTCACGCGCCTGACCCTGCGCGCGAAGGATCATGGGGGAGTGCTGAAGCAATGGCCGGCGCGCGCGGGCGAGCGGATTCTCCTGTAACCGACGAACTGGCGGCGGAGCCCTGGCGCTTCGATTTCGTCCAGGCCGTGCGCCTCTTGGAAGCGGCGGCGCGCGCCGCCGGGTACGACCGCCAGCCCGTGGGCGGCAACCACCCGCGCGGGGAGGACGCGGTCCGCTTCCGCAGCCTCGACACCATGGCCTACCCCGCCGCAGAGGTGCCGCGCGTGGACCTGCGCGGAGACGGCGCGGACATGGCCGTGCCCGTTATGGCCGTGTCGGTGCTGGGCCTGACCGGACCGCTCGGCGTCCTGCCACAGCACTACACGGCCTTCGTCCACGAATGCCGGCGCTCGCACAACCCGGCGCTGGCCGACTTCCTGGACATCTTCCACCACCGGATCCTGTCGCTGTTCGCGCGCGCCGCCGGCAAGTACCACCTCGGCCTGTCGGTGGAGCGCGCCGCCACGGCGGAGGAGCCCGACCCGATCACCGCCGTCCTGCAAGCCCTGGCCGGCGTGCAGGGCATGGCGCCTCCGCTGGCGCCGACCCTGGTGCATTACGCCGGCCACCTGTCGCAACGCCGCGCCTCCGCCGCCGCCCTGGAAGCGATGCTGTCCGGCGACCTCGGCCTTCCCGTGCGGATCGAGCAGTTCCAGGGCGCGTGGCTGGCTTTGCCGGAGGCGGAGCAGTCCCGCTTGGGCGGGGCCTTCTGCACTCTGGGCGTGGACGCGATGGCCGGCGAACGCGCCTGGGACGTGCAGAGCCGCTTCCGCGTGGTGATCGGGCCGGTGTCGTACCAGGATTTCGACCCGCTGCTGCCCGGCGGCACGCGGCTGGAGCGCGTGGCGGCGCTGACGCGCTTCCAGGTGGGCGAGGCGCTGGACTTCGACGTGCAGTTGGTGCTGAAGCGCGAGGAGGTGCCGGAATGCCGGCTGGCGGAAGCCGGCGCCTTTCAGCCACGCCTGGGGTGGAACACGTGGCTGAAGGGCGGGGAGTTCGAAGTGGATGCGGGGGATGCGGTTGTGATGGAAAAAGATACTGCGATGGAGAACAGCAATGGTGTGGGATGACCTAAAGAAAAAGAAGGAGATCGCTCAGGCCGTTTGGGCCAAGGGAGGTGGTGATGCGCTTGTTAAGGTTGTTCCACGCGGATCGCCGTTCTTTGGAACGGTAGCTGGTTACGTCACGACAATAAAGTACGTCGTGGGCCGGACTCCGGGTGAGGTCGAGAAAATCGTTGGATTTGCACAGGATTCAAAATTAAAGGATGGTATGGACATTTACGAAATTGTCGGATTGCCGAATCTCCATCAGTTCGATATAAGAGGGTATTCCCAATGCCCAGCGGGAATATCGACGGATGTTATGGAGCCGGATCCGATGTATCCGCCAGGCCTGGGCGCTCCTCAATGGGAGCTAAAACGTGAAACCCCCATGCGGGCGCGTCACATAGCAACGGTGCTCCCAGGGCAAGTGTTTTCCTACCCCTATTCCAAGCTTCCACGACGCTCGTTGTTGTCGAATGGCTGAGTTTGCAAACGCTAGAAGCTATCAAAGTAAATGGGTTATCAGTAGGCGAGATGCAGATAGTGAGAGTTGTAGTTCTATCTGCATTTTCCTTGTTTTGACGACTTTTTGTGAGCGTCAATCCACTCGTGCACCAAGGCATCGTGCTGATTTGCCCATGAAAGGCCTTTGTCACAGATTTCAACCCCGTTCTTGCAGTTGTCCAAGGCATCCTTAACCATCATGAAATCTAGAAATTGTGTTGATATGATTTTGTTTGCTAAAGATTTTAAATCGAGGTATTTACTGAACAAAAGGACACTGATGCAGCCCGGCAATCCAACGTCAAATATGGCGCGAATTTTTCTAAGCCGATCTGCCGTCTCGTGAAGCGATTGCTCGGATTTCATTAGAGATTCGTAATGTAGATAGCTCAATGGAAATGATTTCATATCTCCATCTTTTTTTGACAAAGACGTTCCATTAATCTTAATCATCAATGTGTCAGAATAGAGAATGTCCGCAAGGGCTGCTGCTGTAGCGATGTCGTCACTATGAATCAGAACTGATTGTTCTTGCTTCCATTTTGAGATGCGTTGGTGTACAGGGATGATTAATTTGTTGATTCCTCCCGCTGCGGCTTTGGTGCCTTCTTTTAAGATAAGTTTTTTTGCTTCATCACGGGGGCTTAGAATAATTTTCTGTATGTCCTCTGTCATTTTGGACAACGCCGGTATCATTCTTGAATCCTCTTCCTGGAGCTTTTTCTATTCGCCGGCACCAGTGCGGCAATGCTCTGACCTCAAAACGGATCACAATCCGCTTTAAGCACTTTGGACATCACCGTACTGATGCAAGCACGCCTATGGCCGCTCATCCCGACTTCGTCGTCGCGATATCGTAGGAACTGACAATCGGCGCCTGCGGCTTGTGACCGGCGTCGTAGGGCGTGTACTTCAATTCGATTTTTGAGAAGTTCAGGCTGATCGTCTCGCTCGGCCGGCCGCTGCCGTTCGCCGACACGCTGTAGCCGCTGACCAGGGCGTTCTCCAGCGTGTAAGTCATAAAGGTGTCGCCGGGATCGCCGGTGGTGACGAGGTCGATCTGCACCTTCTTGCCGACCTTGCCGGCCACCGCCTCCTTGAAGAACTTGGGCGAGGACTTGTCGAGTTCGCGGGTCAGGGTGACTTCGCTGATGGAGGGTTCCGACGCCTCGCGGTTGGCCGCCCGGCCGCTGGGCGTGCTGATGGCCCGGCCGACGCCGAACTGCATGGATCCGACGTCCACCCAGTTCTTGTGGGACTCATGCGTCGCATCGCCCTCGATGCCGTCGATCTTCACGTAGATGGCCATCGGACTCCTCCCGGAGGATTGAAGCGGAATTAGTGGATCTCGAAGGAAAAGCGGCCCTGCGGGTCGAGGGTGACCTGGGCCGCGGCGACCGGCTCGTCGCGCGCCAGCCGCTCCAGAAGGAGGGCGGACAGGTCGGGGAGCAGGCCGCGGGTCAGGATATGCTCGATGTTGCGGGCGCCGCTGTGAACCTCGCCACACCGCGCCGCAATCGCCTCCACCACCTCGGGGCCATAGCGGAAGTCGGCGCGGTAGGCATCAAACAGGCGTCGGGAAATCCGGTTCAGGTTCAACTCGACGATGCGGGTCAGGATGTCGGGCGCCAGCGGCAGGTAGGGCACCAGCGTCACGCGGCCGAGAAAGGCCGGCTTGAAGTGGCGCAGCAGCTCCGGTTGCAGGGCCTCGGGCAGGGTGTCCGGCGCCGGCAGGCCGGTGGGGGAGGTCGAGAGCCGTGTCAGCGTGTCCGTGCCGGCGTTGGAGGTCATGATGATGAGGGTGTTCTTGAAGTCGATGTCGCGCCCCTCGCCGTCGCGCAGCATGCCCTTGTCGAACACCTGGAAGAAGATGTCCTGCACGCCGGGGTGGGCCTTCTCCATCTCGTCCAGCAGGATGACGGAGTAGGGGCGGCGGCGCACCGCCTCGGTCAGCACGCCGCCCTCGCCATAGCCGACGTAGCCGGGGGGCGAGCCCAGGAGCATGGAGACCTTATGCTCCTCCTTGAACTCCGACATGTTGATGACGGTCAGGTTCTGCTCCCCGCCGTACAGCGCCTCGGCCAACGCCAGGGCGGTCTCGGTCTTGCCGACGCCGCTGGTGCCGACCATCAGGAACACGCCGATGGGCTTGCGTGGGTCGGTCAGCCGGGCGCGGGCGGTGCGCACGGCCTGGGCGATGGCTTCCAGCGCGTGGTCCTGGCCGATCACGCGCTCCGACAGGCGGTCGCGCAAGGACAGCACGGCGTCGATCTCGCTGGTCACCATGCGGCCGACCGGGATGCCGGTCCAGGTGGCGACCACGTCGGCCACCGCCGTCCCATCCACGAAGACATGGACCAGCGGCTGCTCGCCCTGCGCCTCGGCCAGCTCGTCGAGCGTGCGGGCAAGCGCGGCCTTGTCCTCCGCCGCCCGGGGGGAATCGGGTTCGGCGGCCTCGATCGCTTCGCGCAGGCGCTTGATCTCCGCGGCAAGCTCCAGCTCCCGCGTCCAGCGCGCCTCGACGGCGGCGAGCGCCGCGATGGCGGCCTCCCGGCGCTCCGTCAACTCGGCGATGGCCGCGGCATGGTCGGTGCCCAGCGCGGCTTCGCGGTCGAGCACCGCGATGCGGTTGGCGAGCGCGTCGATGGTCCGGCGCTGGTCCTCCACCGCCGCCGGGGTGGCCGACTGGCTCATGCCGACGCGGGCGCAGGCGGTGTCGAGCAGGCTGACCGCCTTGTCCGGCAGCTGCCGCCCGGCGATGTAGCGGTGGGACAGGCGCACGGCCTCCACCACCGCCTCGTCCAGGATGCGCACGCCGTGGTGCTTTTCCAGCGTCGTCACGAGGCCGTGCATCATCGACAGGGCGGCGGCCTCGTCCGGCTCCTCCACCTTCACAACTTGGAAGCGGCGGGACAGGGCCGGGTCGCGCTCGAAGTATTTCTTGTATTCGGCCCAAGTGGTGGCGGCGATGGTGCGCAACTCGCCGCGCGCCAGCGCGGGCTTCAGCAGGTTGGCGGCGTCGTTCTGCCCGGCTTGTCCGCCGGCCCCGATCAGGGTGTGCGCCTCGTCGATGAACAGGATGATCGGCTGGGGCGACGCCTTCACCTCGTCGATGACGGAGCGCAGGCGGTTCTCGAACTCCCCGCGCACGCTGGCGCCGGCCTGAAGCAGGCCGAGGTCGAGCGTCTTCACCGCGACCTCGCGGAGCGCCGGCGGCACGTCGCCGGCGGCGACGCGCGCGGCGAATCCCTCCACCACGGCGGTCTTGCCGACGCCGGCCTCGCCGGTGAGGATCGGGTTGTTCTGGCGGCGGCGGGTCAGCACGTCGACGATGGCGCGGATTTCCGCGTCGCGGCCCAGCACCGGGTCGATCTTGCCGGCGCGGGCGCGCTCCGTCAGGTCGATGGTGAAACGCGCCAGCGCGCCGCCGGCCGCGGCAGGAGCGTCCTCCGCCTTGGGAGAGGTGCCGGCCGCCGGGGCCTGCCGGGCCTCGCGGGAGTTCCTGGCGATGCCGTGCCAGTCGGCGGCCAGCGCCTCCGCGGATAACTTCGCGAGGGGGCCGAGCGCCGCGCGCGTCGCCTGGGCCAGCGTCTCGTCGCTCAGCAGGGCCAGCAGCAGATGACCGGAGCGGACGCGCGGCGCCTCGCCGTTCCCCTCGCCATCCAGGGAAGCCAGCAGCCATCCTTCCCGCGCCAGGGTGACCAGATAGGGGGACAGCACCGGCGTGCGCGTGTTGCCGGCGCGCATGCCGTCCAGGCTGCGGGTCAGGCTGTCCTGGACGCGGCCGATGTCGATGGCGTGGTGGTGGGCGATGGCGTGCAGGTCGGTGTCGGGCTGGTCGAGCAGGCGGAGCAGCCAGTGCTCGATCTCCACCGCCTGGTTGCCCCGCGACAGCGCGAAACCCGGCGCCGCCTCCAGGGCCGTCCGGCACGGCTCGTTCAGCTTTGCGAGGAGCGACGACAGGTTCACCGACACCATCGATCCGGTCTCCTGATCAAGCCCTGTTGTTCGGCTATACTTGCCGGGCGAGCAAATGTTTCAAAGCAACCACGGGCGTTTCAAAGGCCATTCTTGTGTATAGGCGATGGGAGTAGCCGGGTGACCTCTGTTCGGGCCACTTCCCCCGCAGGATGCGGCGATTTCGGGTGTGCCCCCGGCCGGCGCTCGGTCGGCACTCAGTTGGCACTCAGTTGATGGTCACCAAGCCGCCCTTGATGGCGACCATGGCGTCGCCCTTCACCTGGTTCATGGGGGCCTTCACCTCGGTCATCGCCTGGCCTTCGATGCGCACCATCAGGCCGCGGATGGTGACCCCGGTCTGGTCCAGCCGGATCGAGCTTTGGCCGACCTTCAGCTCGATGGACTGCATGGCCTCGCACTCGCTCTTTCCCAGCGCGACCTTGGTGGTCTGGTTGCCCTGCTGGATGGTCAGGGCGTCGTTCCCCATCTCGATGGTGACCGTCCGGTTGCCCTCCTTGATCGTCTCGGTCTGGTTCTTGCCGACCTCCAGCGTGTCGTCCTTCTCCACCACCCGCTGGAAGTCCTTCTGGGCGTGGAAATAGACCTGCTCGCTCCCCTTGCGGTCCTCGAAGCGCAGTTCGTTGAAGTCGGCCGGGCCGCCGCCCTTGCTGCTGCGCGTCTTGACGCCGCTCTGCGTCTTGTTGTCGGGCAGGGCGTAGGGCACGGGGTTGTCGCCGTTGTAGACGCTGCCGACGATCAGCGGCCGGTCGGGATCGCCGTCCAGGAAATCCACCACCACCTCGGTCCCGATGCGCGGGATGAACTGGTGTCCCCAGCCGCGCCCCGCCGACAGCTGCGCCACGCGGACCCAGCAGGAGCTGTTCTCGTTGCGCTTGCCCAGCCGGTCCCAGTGGAACTGCACGCGCACGCGGCCGTGCTTGTCGCAGTCGATCTCCTCGCCGGCGTTGCCGACGACGATGGCCGTCTGGGGGCCGCGCATCACCGGGCGCGGCGTGACGCGTGGCGGGCGGTAGGCGACGTCGGCCGGGATGGCGTCGAAGGCGTTCTGGTAATCTGCCTGCCCGCCGCCGGTCGACCGCAGCTTCGGGTCGGTGGCCGCGTGCCGGACCCCGGTGACGACGTAGGCGCGCCCGTTCTCCGCCGCCACGGCGTGGTTGTTCAGGGTGAAGCGCCCGCCGGGCGTCATGTGGCGCGCGCTGCCGGCGCCGGAGACCTGAAGGAAGGGCGCCTCGATCTCCTCCATCCGCATCTTGGCGCGCGCCGTGCCGGCGCCGAGGTCGGCGTAGCCGCCGGGATACTCGAACCGCTCCTGCGGCGCGCCGCGCATCGACGGCAGCATGGTGTTGCTGGACGCCGTCAGGTCGGTGCGCGGGGTTTCGAAGTTGAAGTCGCGCTGCACCATCCGGTCGGGGCGGAAGCGGTAGCCGCCGACCCACTGCGTGATGCCGCCCCAGCCTTGCCCTTCCCGCGCCATGTCGATCCGGCTCTCGGGAAGATCCTTGTAGGCGGACGTGCCGTCGGCCATGACGAGGACGTGACGGTCGGCCTCGTGCCGGAACACGTAGAAGATGCCCTCCTCCTCGGCCAGCCGAGAGATGAAGGCGAAGTCGCTCTCGTCATACTGCACGCAGTAGTCGCGCTTCGCGTCGGCCCCCTTGATGCCCGACAGGTCGAACTGCACGGCGGGGGAGGCGGCGCGGTGATCCTCCAGAACGGTGCGGATGATGTCGCGCACGCTCTGCTTCTGGAAGATGCGGCAGTCGGTGGTCTGGGTCAGAAGCCACAGCCAGGGCACGACCTCCAGCCGGTAGGAGCGCTGGCCATCCTCGATGGGGGCGCCGACATCGAAGCCCTGCACGATTCCGTGAAAGCGGCGCGGGGTTCCGGCGGGGGCCGACACGGTCCAGGACACCGGCGTGCCGATCAGCTCCTCCGGCTTGATCGTCATGCGCGGGCTGACGACGTCCAGCGTGAAGCGGAACAGCGAGGACATGGCCTCCTCGCCGGAAAAGGCGGTGAGCAGCGTCGCTCCTCTGCCGAGCACGGTGTCCAGCGTCAGCAGGCGGTTGGTGGATGCGACGGCGATGGCGGCGCTCGGGTCCATGGCAACGCTCCCGGCTGGGCTTCCGAGGGTCGGGCAGACCGGAAAGACTGCCGAAGCACTCCACCGAACGCAATGCGGGCGCGGTCCGTCGTGGTCGTTTTTTTCAGACTAATCCGCATGTTATTTTCGGTACCTACATTTTGATGGCGAGTAATCGGCGCTGCTGGACTGAAATGCTCATGCATCAAATGGATGTCGGCATGGATACTTCTTTCGATACGGCCGCGCTTGACCTTGAAGCCATTCTAGCCCCGATCTCCGCCGAGGCGCCCACGGGGCCGGACTTGCGCCTGGACTACGCGGACGGCGCTCCCTACCGGCAGTTGAAGGACGCGCGGCAGGCCGCGCGCGCGGCGGAGCGGCGGCAGGAGGCCGAAAGCGACGCCTCCGCCATACCATCCGAATGGCGGACCATCGCCGATCTCGCCCCGTCCGTCCTGGCCACGCAGAGCAAGGATCTGGAAGTCGCGGCATGGCTGGCCGAGGCGTTGCTGCGCACGCGCGGCATGGCGGGCCTGGCCGACGGCTTTGCGGTCCTGCGCGGGCTGGTGGAGCGCTTCTGGCCCGACCTTCACCCGCATCCGGACGAGGACGGCGTCGAAACCACCGTCGCACCGCTGGCCGGACTGAACGGACGGGACGGGAACGGAACGCTGCTTCAACCGCTCAGCCGGGTGCCGCTGACCTTCGGTGCGGATGGCGGTTCCTACGCGCTGTGGCAGGTGGAGCAGGCGGCCGGGCTCGACCTGCTGGGCGATGACGACCGGCGGGAGCGCCGCATCGCCGCCGGGACCGTGCCCATGGACGTGATCGAAGCCAGCGCACGGACGACGCCACCCGCCGCCTTCGTCAGGCTGGCCTCGAACATCGACCGTTGCCTTCGGGAGTTCCAGGGGCTGGAAGCGGCGCTCGACGCGCGGCTCGGCGTGGACGGTCCGCCGACGCGGGCCATCCGCGACACGCTGGAGCAGATGCGCCGGACGTTGACCGGCTTCGCCGGAAGCGCGCTGGACCCCGCCGCAGCGGCTTCACCCCAGGGCGATGCGGGCTCGTCGGTCGGGCCGGCGGCGTCCGCGATGGCGGCGTTTGCCGGGTCGGTGAACGCCGCCGCCCCGCCCTGGGCCGGATCATCCCAGCCCATGACGATCGAGGGGTTCGCCTCGCGCGAGGACGCATTGCGGACGCTGGAAGCGGTCGCCCGGTATTTCCGCGAGGCGGAGCCGCACTCGCCCGTCTCCTACACCCTGACCGAACTGGTGCGACGCGCCCGGCTGCCTTTCGTCGAACTTCTGGCCGAGTTGCTGCCGGACGAGGACGCGCGGCGCGGGCTGTTGACGGCCGCCGGCATCGACAAGCGGCTTGCCGAGTCCAGAGAGGATTAGATGCGGTGCTGTTCGAACGGCCGGATGTCCGTCCAAAGCGAGGTATCGGCACTCCGGTTGCGAAAGACGCGACCGGTACAAAGCCGTTCCCCGGGGCGTGCTCCGAGGCCTACAATTTTTACCCGTGACCGGAGAGCCCGAAGGCGTCAGGGCAGGGAGACGAGGCCATGAGAAAGGAACCGTTTCTCCAGCGCATTCCCCTGCCGGAACCGCCGGAGGGCAAGCCGTCCGAGGATGAAGGCACGGTGGTGCAGCCGATCTCCATCGGACCGGAGTCCGAAGGGCCGCTTTCCAAGGGACCAAACTCCGAAGGGCCGATTTCGGAAGGACTGCCGTCCCTGCGCTCGACATCCTCCGGATTCCGGCCACTGCCACGCGCGGCGGAGCCGGTCCAGGTCGGCGACGTGCTCAAGGAACGGTTCGTCCTGGAACAGGTCCTGGGGGCCGGGGGCATGGGCAAGGTCTTCCTGGCGCTCGACCTGCGCAAGCAGGAAGCGTCCGACCGCAACCCCTACGTCGCCATCAAGGTGCTGAAGGAGAGCCTGCGCGAACATCCCAGCAGCATCATCGCCCTGCAGCGCGAGGCGCGCAAAGCGCAGGAGCTTTCGCATCCCAACATCATCAAGGTCTACGACTTCGACCGGGACGGCGACCGCTTCTTCATCACGATGGAATACCTGACGGGCAAGTCGCTGGACCGCATCATCCGCGCCGAAGGCTTCACCTCCATGCCGCCGACCGAGGCCGGGCGGATCATCAACGCGGTGGGGGAGGCGCTGGCCTTCGCCCATGGCAACGGTTTCGTCCATTGGGACCTGAAGCCGGGCAACATCTTCATCACCGACACCGGCCGCGTGAAGGTTATCGACTTCGGCCTTGCCCGCGCGATCAAGCAGCCGACGGCGGGCGACGAGGACGCTACGGCCTTCGACGTGGGCAGCCTGGGCGCCATGACCCCCGCCTACGCCAGCCCGGAAATGATCGAGACGCAAACGCCCGATCCGCGCGGGGACATCTACTCGCTCGCCTGCATCACCTACGAGCTGCTCGCCGGGCACCACCCCTTCGGCCGGATGCCGGCCACCCACGCGCGTGACACGCGCATGAAGCTTGCGCGCATCCGGGGCCTGGGGAAGGCGCAGATGCGGGCGCTGCAAAACGCGCTGGAATTCGACGCCGCCAGAAGGACGCCCTCGGTCGAGGTCTTCCTGCGTGACATGAGGCTGGGACGCGGAAGCGCCGCGCCGAAGTTCGGCCTTGCCGCGAAGGTGGGGCTGGCCGGCACCGCGGCGGCCGCCCTGACGGTGGGCGGCCTGTGGTGGACGGGCTGGCTTGCGCCGGATCTCCCGGCATCGGCGCCGGAAAAGTCCGCTGCGCGGCCGGCGGAAACCGCCGCGGACATGGCGCCGCGGACGCCGAAGGCGGCACCGCCCCCCACATCGACAGCAACGCCCACGCCGACACCGCCGCCGACACTGCCGCCGACATCCACCCCGACATCCACGACCACTCAAACGGCGCGGCTGGCGCCTCCTCCTCCGGTGGATGCGAAGCCTCCGGCCAAGCCGCCCGAGCCGGAACGGCCGAAGGCGTTGGACGTTCCCCGTCCGCCACAGCCCGATCCGCCCGTGCCGAAACCGGCGGTGCTGACGGTGCCGCCCCGTCCGGTCGAACCGCGTCCGATCGAGCCCCCGGGCGTGGAGGATGTCCGTGCACTCATGGGCGGATGGTGCAGCGAGGTCATGAAGCTGACCCTGGCGCCGGCGGAATGGACGCTGTCGTTGCCCAGCGGCTCCAACGTTCCGATGCGGGTCAGCCGGTATGAGTCGGCCGACGGCATGCTTCTCGTCGAGCTGACGGGTGCGGACGGGCGGCGGACTTTTTGGGAGTTCGGCGAATTTTCCGGCAACAACGGCACCATGGTGCAACTGCGCGCCCGTTCGGACGGAGATCCGGACTGGCGCGAATACAACCGGCCCTTCCGGCGCTGCTGACGGTCCAAGGCCCTTTATCCGCGGGAGAACGGTGATGAGCGACGGGGAAACGATCGACGATCACGCGCCGACCCGGACGTTCTGGTTCCACACGGCGGCGATCAGCCACGCCGGAACCGTCCGGTCGGTCAACGAGGACGCGTGCCTGGACCGCTCGAACGTCGGGCTGTGGGCGGTCGCCGACGGCATGGGCGGGCACGAGGCGGGCGATTACGCCAGCCGGACGGTGGTGGAGGCGTTGAACCGCTGCATCGACCCGGCCATGGGCGCGCCGGCCGGGCGGGAGATTCGCGCGGCCCTGGACGGGTGCAACGCCGCGCTGCTGGATCACGCCGGGCGCCTCGGCAGCGCCGTGGTGGGCAGCACGGTGGTCGTGCTGACCATCACCGGGCGCCGGTTCTCCTGCGCCTGGGCGGGCGACAGTCGGCTGTACCGCGCCCGCAGCGGCGCCTTCGTCCAGGTGACCCGCGACCACAGCTACGTCCAGCAGCTGATCGACAGCGGCGTGCTCGACCCGTCGGAGGCCGAAGGGCACGCCAAGTCGAACGTCATCACCCGCGCCGTCGGCGCCACGGACGCGCTGGTCCTCGACACGGTGGAGGGCGACGTGAACCACGGCGACCTCTTCCTTCTGTGCAGCGACGGCCTGACCAAAACGCTCGCCGACGCCGACATATCCGGTGTGCTCGACGCCGCGGGCCGCAGCGCGGACGGCGTTGCGGAAGCGGCGGCACGGCTGCTCGATGCCGCGCTGGCGCGCGGGGCGCGGGACAACGTCACGCTGGTGCTGGTCCTGTGCGAAGCCGTGGCCGGCCCGTTGCGGACCCCGCCACCGGCCGAGGATCCGCAGAAGGGCGATCCGCATGACGGCGATCCGACGCTCACATCCTGAAACGAGACGACACCGAACGGTTCCCTAGGGGGGAGAAACCTTCATGTTAAGCCGGGCGCGCTTTGGTCTGTCGGCGTTTGTCCTCGTGGTGGTTCTCGTGTTTTCGGGTTTGGTGGAACAGGCCATGGCCGCGGAGCGGCGCGTGGCGCTGGTGATTGGCAACGGCCGCTATGACAACGGCGGCTCCGTACCGGGTGCTGCAACCAGCGCGCGGACCGTGACCGATGCCCTGCGCAAGGCCGGCTTCGAGGTGGTGACCCAGTACGACCTCAACCACCGCAACCTCACGCGTGCGCTGTCCCGTTTCCAGGAGGATCTGGCGCGTGCGGATCTCGGCGCCTTCTACTATGCGGGCATGGTGCTCAGCCTCAACGACAAGAGCTTCATCATTCCCAGCGACGCCCGCCTCAACATGGAGGTGGACGCCATGCTCGAGACCATCGAGCTGGATTCGGTGCTGGAGCAGATCCAGAACGCCAGTTACCGCTCCATCGTGGCGTTCGATCCGATCGTGCCCAACCCGATGGTGGACCGCCTCGCGACCAGCATGGGTGCGAACGGCCGTTCGGCCAGCCCGCTTCTGGCCACGACCACGCCGCGCGACCGCATGATCATCGCCTTCGGCCAGCGGCCGGGATCGTCCCCGGTGCCGACCAAGGCGAACGGCGCCAGCGCCTTCGCCGCCGCGCTTGCCGAGGAAATCGTCAAGCCGGGCGTTCCGGTGAAGCGTGCGCTCCAGGCGGCGGACCAGACGCTCGCCGGCCTGTCCGGGGGCGCCCAGCGCCTCTGGTTCGAAGACCGGCTGGACGGTGACCTGGTGCTGGTGCCGGCCGCGCCGCCGCCCGCCGCCCCAGCACCCACTGCCCAGGCACCCACTCCCCCACCGGCCACCACGCCGTCGGCCGTGATCATCGAACCATTCAAGGGGGACTTCTACACGACGCGCAAAACGGCGCTTTTCAAGGACCCGGACGCCAAGTCGCCCCGTGTCCGAACCCTCGACAAGGCGGCCCCGGTGTCCGTCACGGCCAAGGTCAAAGTCGGCAAGGCGGAGTGGATGCGCATCGAGGAGGGGGGGAGGACCGGCTATGTCCAATCCGCCCTCCTCACCAAGGATGCGCCGGCCGAACCGCCGCCGAAGGAGGAGGCGAAGGCGCCGCAAAAGCGCCTGAACGAGGGCGACGTCTATGTCACCAAGGACACGACCGCCATGCGGGACCGTCCGGAGAAGGGGGCCCGCAGCCTGCGCACCCTGGAACGCGGCGCACCTGTGACCGTTGCCGTTCCGGTGCCTGAGGGCGATTGGGTGAAGGTCCGCGACGTGTTCTGGAACGACGGCTACGTCCCACTCGCCAGCCTTTCCGAAGTGCCCAGGCAGGAGGCCAAACAGGACGTGGCGAAAGGGCCGCCTCCTTCCTCCGGTTCGACCGGCACGCCGCCGGACGAGCCCTTGGGATCGTCGGGTTCGGGCTCGCCGGCGGAGTCGAAGGCGGGCGACCCGTTCGCCACCCTTCCGCCGCCCATCCGGTCCGCGGTGGCCAGCGCGCGTGAGGCGACCCAGCAAGCTACGGCCAAGCGCAACGCCGGCCGCACCGCGGCGGAGCAGGCGCGGAGCGCGCAGAAGCGGGCGCAGGCCGCGGCGCAGGACGGGCGCAGCATCAATTCCAAGTTCCCCAACGGCGATTCGTACCGGGGCCAGGGCGACGGGCCGACGAAGACCGGCTTCGGAGTCTACCGGTACGGCAACGGCGGCGCCTATGAAGGCGAATGGAAGAACGATGCCATGACGGGGGCGGGCGTCTACAGCTTCCCCAGCGGCGAGCGGTTCGAAGGTACCTTCGCGAACGGCAGTCCGCAGGGGGCGGGCACCTACCACTTTCCCAACGGCGACGTCTTCACCGGCGAAATCCGCAACGGTCGTCCGAACGGGGCGGGAGAAGTGCTGTTCGGCAACGGCGACCGCTACCTCGGCACCATAGCCGACATGCAGCCGGAAGGAATGGGCACCATGACCTTCCGTTCCGGCGACCAGTTCGTCGGCACCTTCAGAAACGGGCTGCAGAATGGTCCCGGCGTGCGCATCGCCAAAGGCGGATCGGGCGAGGATTTGGTCATCCCCGGCGTTTGGCAGGGCAGCGTGATCGTCCAGAAATGACGTTGGTGCAAATCTCGGTGCGTTGACGGACTGCGCCCGAGAAAGTTGGTATTCAGGCGACCTTGCGGGAGACCGGCATCCCGAGGCTTGCCATGATGTTGAGGACTTTGCAGCCGGCGACGGCCTCGGCCTTCTGCGCTGGCAGAGTCCGAGCGTGCAGGCTGCGCCCGATCAGGGTCTTGTAGCGCAACATCGCCACCTCGCCCAAGGAGCGGCGTCCGCAGCCGACCGCCCGCTGCCAGCTGAGCCGTCCGCATTGCGCGAACCTCTGGATGTGGCGGTCACGTTGCGTGGGAGCGCTCTCGGGATGACCACGGTCACCGGCCCGTCCGTCCTGGCCAGCGCTGACGAGCCCAGCAGGCCCTCGGTCTGCCGCCACGGCCGGCCCAACGCCAAGCGCATCATCAGCCCGGTCTCAATGGCGATGTCGGAGTAGCGGGAAGGCCGGCCCCGCCGTCCCGTGGCGGGCGGCGTCCAGGCGGCGATCGCCTCCGGCGACACCCAGATCGTCAGGTCGCCGCGCCGGCGCAGCGCCGCGTCGTAGGCTGCCCAGTTCTCCACACGCTAGCGCGCCTTCGGGATCTTGTGACGGCGGGGCTCGTTGGCCTTGTACGGCATCGGACTCTCGGCTTCAGC
>NZ_JAGINP010000009.1 GCF_017876155.1 Azospirillum rugosum | reverse complement strand
ATTGCCTGGTCACTCTGGCGAAGACGCCATCAGCAGCGGGCGCGACGCTCCCACTGGGCGCGCCGTACCCAAGCCGATAAAGTCCGGCTGTAGTACTAAGCCGCCATCGACGCCTTGCTGGCCGAGTTAGATACCTACGGCGGCGACTCGGATCTTGAACTGGAAGAGAGCGGGGGCGAACTCAACCATCCGCCCCGCTCATGGTTCCGAAAATGACCTCCCCGCGCCCGACCAAGGGGCAACCACCAGCACACTGGAGACCTCCGATATGACGATCCCCACCAACGCGCCTGAGGGCGCAAATGCCTCCTACTTAGATGCCGTAATGGGCGGTCGTCGGCAGGAGGAGTGTGATCTCATTAAGAACTACCAAACTATGATCGGTCTCGCCTATAGGCCGTAACTGCTACCGAGCATAGGTAGCAGAGCTGCCGCTGAGAAAAGCTCCTGTCCAATCTATGTCCGAAACCGACATTTGAGCAGGCAAGCCTCCCCTAGTCGGGAGGCTTTTGCGTTTCGGGCTCTTGGCCGTCGCTACCCGGCCTTTCCCCTAAGAGCGCCTAACAAAACGGGATTTGGGCTGTTGGGAGGGACATGGCTGCACCTCTCGTCTCCGACGCCCTGTGGGCGCTGATTGAACCGTTGCTCCCGCCGGAACCGCCCAAGCCGAAGGGCGGGCGGCCTCGGCTGGACAATCGCGCGGCGCTGACCGGCATCCTGTTCGTGCTGCGCACCGGCATCCCCTGGGAGTTGCTGCCGGTGGAGATGGGCTGCGGCTCAAGTATGACCTGTTGGCGCCGGCTGCACGAATGGCACCAAGCCGGCGTCTGGGAACGCCTGCACCGTGTCCTCTTGGATCGGCTGGGCTACGCCAACGCAATCAACTGGGAACGAGCCGCCGTGGACAGCGCCGCCGTCCCGGCAAAAAGGGGGGCGAGGCGACCAGGCCGAACCCGACGGACCGCGGCAAGCCGGGCTCCAAGCGCCACATCCTCGTCGATGCCAACGGCATCCCCCTGGCCGTGAGGATTTCTCCGGCCAACCGGCATGACAGCAAGATGCTGGAGGAGGTGGTCGATGCCGTGCCGGCGATCCGGCAATGCGCGGGTCGCCCACGACGACGCCCGACCAAGCTGCACGCCGACAAAGGCTATGATTTCGCCTTCTGCCAGCGGGCTCTACGCCAGCGGGCCATCATTCCGCGCATCGCCCGTCGCGGTATCGAGAGCAGCGAACGCTTGGGCCGGCACCGCTGGGTCGTGGAGCGCACGCTGGCTTGGTTCGCCCGCTTCCGCCGCCTCGCCGTCCGCTACGAGCGGCGCGCCGACATCTTCACCGCCTTCCACCACATCGCCGCCAGCCTCATCTGCTGGCGCTTCGTCCAGAAATGGTTCTGTTAGGCGCTCTAAGCATCGCCATCGTCGCGTTGAACAAGGCCCCGTCCGGATCGGCGAAGCGGTCCACCACGCTGAAATGGTTGGCGCCGGGTTCCACGAACTCCTGGATCGCGTTGCCGGCGGCGGCCCAGGCGCGGGCTTGGTCGGTCTGCTGGCGGTGCATCTCGTCGGTCTCATTCGACCCCAGCGCCAGAACGAGCAGCGGGGCGGGGGCGGGGACGTTGTGGACGGGGCTCAGGCGGCGTGCGGAGTCCGTGTCCAGGCGCAGTTGGTCGTTCACCTCGAAATGCAGCAGCGGTTCCAGGTCGTAGATGCCGCTGATGGACACGGCGCCCAACGCCCGTTCCGGGTTGCGGGACAGCAGCGTGGTTGCCAGGTGGCCGCCGGCGGAGTGGCCGGCCAGGACGAGGCGGCGCGAATCGGCGCCGAAGTCGGCCGCGTGGTCGAGGATCCAATCCAGCCCGATCTGGGCGTGGCCGATCAGTTCGTCCATCGTCACGTCCGGGCACAGGCCGTAGCCGATCATCGCCACCGCGACGCCCTGCGTCACGAAGGGCTCCGCGATGAAGGAATGCATGGCTTTCGACAGCGACCGCCAATAGCCGCCGTGGATGAAGACCAGCAGGGGCGCGCCATCGCCGGCCGGGAAGACGTCCACCGTCTGGCGCGGGTGCGGGCCGACGGGGATGTCCAGGGTGCCGCCAAGCCGCGCGCGCGCCGCGGCGCTCTGGGCTTCCCACCGGGCGAAGAAATCGGCGTGTTCGGGCACCAGCTTGCGGAAATTGTACTGCCGGTCGATCGCGGCGGCGTCCATGCCGTTGAAGAGGGGGGCGTTGAACAGGGGGCTTTGGAGCGGGGACTCGGACGTCACGGCAGGGCTCCTATGTGGTGTTCGGCGCGGCGCTGACATTGACCTGTTCGCGGGAAGAGGACTATCCCCAGGCGACGGACTATGGCGGATCGGCCGGACTGAGGAAAGGGCGGGGTCATGAACGGAAAGAACGCGGTCGTGCTGGTCAGCGGCGGGCTCGATTCGACGACGGTGCTGGCGATCGCCAAGGACCAGGGCTACCGGATCAACGCGCTGAGCTTCCGCTACGGCCAGCGCCACGCGGTGGAGTTGGAGGCGGCGCGGCGCGTGGCCTCGGCCATGGGGGTGGACCGGCACGTCATCGCCGACATCGACCTGCGGGCCTTCGGCGGCTCCGCCCTGACCGACGCCATCGACGTGCCCAAGCACGGCAGTGCTTCGGAGCTGGGGGAGGGCATTCCGGTCACCTACGTGCCGGCGCGCAACACCATCTTCCTGTCCTTCGCGCTGGCCTGGGCGGAGACGCTGGGCGCGTCCGACCTCTTCATCGGCGTGAACGCGCTGGATTATTCCGGCTATCCGGACTGTCGGCCGGAGTACATCGCGGCGTTCGAGACCATGGCGAACCTCGCCACCAAGGCCGGGGTGGAGGGCACCAGCCGGTTCAAGATCCACGCGCCGCTGATGACGCTGGACAAGGCCGGCATCATCCGGCGCGGGCTGGAGCTGGGCGTGGACTACGGCCTCACCCACTCCTGCTACGACCCGACGCCGGAGGGCGAGGCCTGCGGCACCTGCGACAGCTGCCTGCTGCGCCTGAAGGGCTTCCAGGAGGCCGGGCTCAGCGACCCTGTGCCCTATAAGGAGTAGCGGTCAGGCGGCGGCGGGGCGCCGCTGGTCGGCCCAGGCGCGGGCGGTGGTCGGGCGGCCCTCAGCGTCGATCAGGCCGCGCTGGTGCAGTTCGTCCACATGGCGGACGAAGAAGCGGACGGTGCTCTCCCGCTCCCAATGCTCCATCCAGTTCTGCTCCAGGAAGGCGAGGATCGCCGGCTGGCCCAGCTCCGCCTCCCACAGGATGCCGAGGAGCGAGGTCTGCTGCTCCTCGTGCATGCACTCCTCGAAGGTCAGCTTCTGCTGGCTGCGGGCTTCCTTGCGCCGGGTCGTCTCCGGCCCCGGCCCCAGGCCGTAGTCGTAGAGCGGGCGGCGCTCCGGCGCGGCCAGCAGCCAGTGCGCGACCTCGTGCACGATGACCGTGGCCTCCACGTCCGTGCGGATGACCTTGCCGTCCCACATGAAGGAGGTGTTCGGCGGCTCGTCCAGAGTGTCGATGCCGTGGGCGTGGGCCAGCCGCACGGCGTCGGCGCGCTGGTCCGGCGTGTCCACGCCGCCCGGGACGGGCCAGGTGGCGGCGATGCGGCGGAAGGCGGCCAGGGCCAGCGGCCCCGCTTGGAACGCCGGGTCGGCCAGCGTCTTCTCGAAGGCGGCCAGGGCTTCCGGCATCACCTCGGCCGGGATCGGGGTCAGGATCATGGTGCACAAACGACAAAGGGTCCGGAATGGGCCTATGTGCCCAATCCGGACCCCCGGTGCAAGGCCAATCGCCCTTTGTGGCGTTACGCCGCGCGCATGTCATGGAGGAAGCGGGAGACGAAGCCGCGCAGACCCTCCGCCTCGCCGTTCAGGCCGTCGGCGGCGTCCAGAACCTGGCGGGAAGCGTCGCCGGTGGCTTCCGCCGCCTGGGTCACGCCGACGATGGTGCCGGTGACCTCCTGGGTGCCGCGGGCGGCTTCCTGGACGTTGCGGCTGATCTCGCGCGTGGCCGCACCCTGCTCCTCCACCGCGGCGGCGATGGTGGCGGAGATGCTGCTGATCTCCCCGATCACGCGGCCGATCTCGGCGATGGCGGCGGCGGCCTCGCGGCTCACCTCCTGGATGCCGGCGATCTGGCCGGAGATGTCCTCGGTCGCCTTGGCCGTCTGGTTGGCGAGGTTCTTCACCTCCGACGCGACGACCGCGAAGCCCTTGCCGGCCTCCCCGGCGCGGGCGGCCTCGATGGTGGCGTTGAGCGCCAGCAGGTTGGTCTGGCTGGCGATGTCGTTGATCAGCTGCACCACCTCGCCGATCCGCTGGGCGGCGTCGACCAGGCCGCGCACGGTGGTGTCGGTCTTCTGCGCCGTGGTGACGGCGGCGCCGGCGATGGCGTTGCTCTGGGCGACCTGGCGGCTGATCTCCTGGATGGAGCTGGACAGCTCCTCCGCCGCGGCGGCCACGGTCTCCACGTTGGCGGTCGCCTGGCTGGAGGCGGCGGCGACGGCGCTGGCTTGCCGGGTCGTCTGCTCGGCGGTGGCCGACATGCCCTGCGCCGTGGCGTGCAGCTGGGTCGCGGCGGAGGAGACGCGGCCCAGCACGTCCAGCACCAGCCGGTCGAACTCGCGCGTCAGGGCCTCGATCGCCTCGGCGCGCTTCTGCCGGGCCTCCTGCTCGACGGCCTGCTCGGCGGCCAGCTGGTCGGCGCGGATCAGGCTGTCCTTGAAGACCGCCACGGACTTGGCCATGCCGCCGATCTCGTCGCCGCGGTCGAGGCCGGGCACGTCCACCGCCCGGTCGCCGCCGGCCAGCCGGGTCATGGCGTTGGTCATCGCCACGACGGGGCGCGCCAGGCCGCGGCCGATCAGCAGGGCGGAGAGCAGGCCCAGCAGAACGGCGGCCAGCGAGGCGGCGACCACCGTCTTGCGGGCGTTGTCGACGGTCCCGGATGCCTCCGTCCCCAGGTCGGACTGGTTGCGCACGCTGGCGTCGCGCAGCTGGTCGGCGCGCGCGTTGATCGTGGGGCCGAGCGTTTCCAGCATCCCGCTGACCAGCTCGTCGCGCTTGGTCGTGGCCACCACGGCCTTTTCAAGCTCGGTGGAAAAGACCCGCTGCAGCGCGATGAAGGACATGGCGGCCTTGCGCCGCTCCAGGTCGTTCAGCTTGGCCAGCATAGCGTTGCCGCGGTCTCGCGCGCGCTGCATCTCCTTGCGGGCGCCGTCGGCGCTTTCCGCCTTGCCGTCGATCAGGAAGCGCGCCGTCTGGATGCGCGTGGCCAGGAAATGGCGGCCGGCCATGCCCGCCAGGTAGGCGCCTTCGGTGTCGCCATCCGCGTAGGCGCTGTCCATGATGGAGGTGAGCGCCTTTTCCATCTTCGGGCCCAGCTCGTCCAGGGTGGCGATGGACTCCGACCGCGCCGCCTGGAACTCCAGCACCTTGGCGAAGCTTTCCTGGTACTGCTTCAGCTCGTTGCCCATCTGCTCGACCGTGCGCAGCAGGGTCGGGTCGGAGAACAGGGCCTTCGTGTCATCGATCTGCGTGGAGATCGCCGCGGCGTGGGACCCGACCTCGCTGGCGGAATCCTCGTTCCCGGTCAGCAGGAACGTCTTCGCGTGCAGCTGCGTCTCCAGCATCAGCGCCTGGATCTTGCCGACCTCGATCGACTGCCGCGCCAGCGTCTGGTAGGTCGCGAAATCGTCCTTCGCGTTGGACAGGGCCAGGACGCCGATGGCCCCGATGGCGACCAGGAAAATCAGGATTCCGGCGCTGGCGGCGGTGATCTTGGTTCCGACCCGCAAACGGTTGAGCACGCTCATGGCGGAAGGGCTCCGGGGAGGGAGAAGGTTTAGACTTCAAACATGGCAGCACCCGGTTACCAATACATTAAGTGTGCCAAGTCTGTGACGCGGCCTGTGACATTGAAAGACGCTTGAGCGGAGCCGTTTGGGAAAAGCCGTCGGGCGCCACTGGGGCATCAAAGGCAAATTCCCACCACTTCCGTGTTCTGGCGGTCCGGTGTGTCCCTGGAATATTTGTCGGGCCCGTGGTGTTTGCCCCCATCGGTGGACGGCTTTCGGTGCGCCCCCTGGCTGTCCGGCTGCCCGGTTGAACTCCAGTTGAACAGGGCGTGGGCCACGAAATGACCACAAGAGAGGCATTTTGCTCAATCCCATGTATCGTGGTATACGCCCAACGGCGGAGCGCCCGGCCGGGGACGTCCGCCAACCGGTTTCCATCCCGGCTTCCGCCCCGGTTTCCACCCCGGTTTCCGAAGACCTGACGCAACGGCTGGCCATGTCCCTTTCCGACGCGCCTTCCCTGGTGGCCCCGGCCGTGCCCGGCGATGCCCCTCCCGCCACGATGACCCATGATCCGAAGCCGGGCGATCCGAAGCCGGGCCGGGGCCGTCGCGCGCGGCGTCCCCGCCTGTCGGTCGTCATCCCCTTCTACAACGAGGGTGCCAACGTCGACGCGCTGTTCGACCGGCTGGTGCCGGTGCTGGACCGGCTGGACGCGGAGTGGGAGGTGGTCTGCGTCAACGACGGCAGCCGCGACGACACGCTGGACCGCCTGCTGGACGTGCACGACCGCGACCCGCGGGTGAAGGTGGTCGACCTGTCGCGCAACTTCGGCAAGGAACTGGCGCTGTCCGCCGGCCTCGGCCACGTCACGGGCGACGCGGTGGTGCCGATGGACGCCGACCTGCAGCACCCGCCGGAGCTGCTGCCCCAGTTTCTCGCCAAGTGGCGCGAGGGCTACGACGTGGTGGTGGCCGTGCGCAACGCGCGGGTCGGGCAGAGCTTCAAGCACCGGATGTTCGCGCGCGCCTTCTACTGGATCTTCGACAACCTATCGGAGGTGAAGCTGCCGCGCGAGGTCGGCGACTTCCGCCTGATGGACCGCCGCGTGGTGGAGGTCATCAACCGCATGCCGGAGCGCACGCGCTTCATGAAGGGCATCTTCGCCTGGGTCGGCTTCCGCCAGGCGAGCATCCCCTACGAGCAGGGCGAGCGCGCGGGCGGCGAGACCAAGTGGGGCTTCCTGAAGCTGCTGCGCCTGTCCTTCGACGGGCTGACAGCCTTCTCCACCTTCCCCTTGCGGGTGTGGAGCCTGGTGGGCATGGCGGTGTCCGGCTTCGCCTTCGTCTATATCGTGATCCGCGTGATCCGCACGCTGCTGCACGGCATCGACGTGCCCGGCTATGAATCGCTGCTGGCCGCGGTGTTGTTCCTGGGCGGCGTGCAGCTGATCACGCTGGGCATCCTCGGCGACTATCTCGGCCGCGTGTTCAACGAGGTGAAGGGCCGGCCTCTCTACATCGTGCGTTCCGCCCACGGCTTCGAGGACGAGGAGGCCGCCGCGGCGCCCGCCGCGTTCCGGACGCCGCGGCGCGGGGCCGGCACCGAGGACCGTCGTCCATGAACTATCAGTCGCCCGCCGAGCTGGCGGCCCTGGGCAAGGCCCGGGAGGCATCCGGTTCGGGGGCCGGCTTGGGGGCCGGTTCGGCGGCCGCTTCCGGGATCCGGTATGAGCACCGGCGCGCCGGCGCGCTGTGGGACGATCTATCGCGCGCGCTGCTCCTCTGCCTGCTGATCATCGCCGTCCTGAGCTTCCGCTCCTACGGCATCAGCACGGACGAGGAGGTGCAGCACATCTACGGCAAGAAGCTGCTGTCCTTCTACCTGTCGGGCTTCACGGACCGGTCCGCTTTCCACTTCAAGGACCTGTACCTCTACGGCGGGCTGTTCGACCTTGTGACGGCCCTGCTGGTCCATGTCTCCCCGTTCGAGGAGTACGAGACGCGGCACCTGCTCTGCGCCCTGGTCGGCGTGCTGGGCATCGCCGGCAGCTGGCGCTACGCGCGCCTGCTGGGCGGGCCGCGGGCGGGATTCCTGGCGGCGGCGCTGCTGGCGCTGTCCGGCGTCTATTACGGCGCGATGTTCAACAACACCAAGGACGTGCCCTTTGCGGCCGGCATGGTGTGGACGCTCTATTTCGGCACGCGCATCATCAACCAGCTGCCGAGCCCCAGCCGCAGCGCGGTGCTGAAGTTCGGCCTCGTGCTCGGCCTGACTCTGGCGATCCGCGTCGGCGCGGTGCTGGCCGGCTTCTACCTGGTGGCGGCGCTGTCGCTCTACGTCGTGCTGGTGGCGTGGCGCGACGGGCTGGGGCCGGCGCTGTCGGACACGCGGCGCATCGTTCTGGCGCTGCTGCCGGCGCTTCCCGTGGCCTACGCGCTGATGGCGCTGTTCTGGCCCTGGGCCGTGCTGAATCCGCTGAACCCGCTGGAGGCGTTGCGCGTCGTCTCGCACTTCCCGATCGACATCCAGACGCTGTTCATGGGCGAGATGGTGCGGTCCAGCGACCCGCCCGCCCTCTACCTGCCCGTCTACCTGGCGGTGAAGCTGCCGGAGGCGGCGCTGCTCGGCGCGGCGGCGGCGGTGGTGATGGCCGGGGTCTGGCTGGCGCGCGGCGGCTGGAAGGCGCGCTGGGGCTTCCCGCTGGTGCGCTGGGTGCCGCTGGTCCTGGGCGCCTTCCTGCCGATCATCCTGTTCATGCTGCTGCGCCCGTCGGTCTACAACGGCATCCGCCATTTCCTGTTCGTGGCGCCGCCGCTGGTCGTCATGGCCGGGCTCGCCATCGACCGGCTGTGGATGCGGGCCGAGGGTTTGGGCCGCCGGCCGGGGCAGGTCTTCGGCGCCACGGCGACCGTGGTGGCGGTGCTGTACGCCTGGCAGCTCGGCGCCATGCACCCGAACCAGTACGTCTACTACAACCAGTTCGCCGGCGGCATGAAGGGTGCGGAGGGCAACTTCGAGCTGGACTACTGGGGCAACTCCCAGCACGAGGCGCTGGAGGAGCTGATCGCGCTGGTCGAGCGCGAGAACGACGGCAACCCGCCGCAGCGCCAGTACACGCTGTCCGTCTGCGGCAACACGCTGGCCGTGCGTTTCGAGCTGCCGCCCTGGCTGAAGCTGGTCAACGGCATCGAGCCGGACTGGCGCAAGGCCGACTTCTTCATGGCCTTCACCCAGGTGAAGCGCTGTCCGTCGCTGCTGAACGGCCGCCCGATCATCGAGATCGCCGCCGACGACGTGCCCCTGACCATCGTGAAGGACCGCCGTCCCCCGCCGGCGGAGATCCCCAGCGAGTAGGGCGGTCTTCTGTTCCCATGTTCCGTCGTCATTCCCGCAAAGGCGGGAATCCAGTCTGTACAGGCACTTATGTGCGGAGGTTCCTGGACCCCCGCCTTCGCGGGGGTGACGGAACTTCCATGAAACCCGCGCCCCTCCCCGACAGACTACCCCTCCGGCCCGCGGGCACCCCGTTGGCGTGATCTCCGTCCGCGGGCGTACCGTGTGACGATTCCGACACCCACTCTCCCCTCCAGGGTCGTGCGGGACGGAGGGGTGGGATGCGGGGGCCGGTGGTCGGTGTCGTGTCGTTTCTCGCCCTTTGGGGCTGGGTGTCGGTTCCCGCGGCCGATCCCGTCGCCACCCATCCAAGCGCTGCCGGGGGCCTGCGGGACACCGTCGCGGCGATGGCCGACCGGCGGCTGTCGGAGGCCGGGCCGGGCAGCCTGGTGGTCGGGGTCATCCGTGACGACGTCAAGGTGGTGATCGGGCGCGGCGACAGCGGCCGGCCGGACGGCGGCCCGCCCGATGGGCGCACGCTGTTCCAGATCGCCTCTCTGACCAAGCCCTTCACCGGCACCATCCTGGCGGAGTTGATCCGCGCCGGCCGGGTGGCACCGACCGACCCGCTGGCCCGCCACCTGCCCCAGCCGACCCACGCGCCGGATTTCGACGGCCAGCCGATCCGGCTGCGCGACCTCGCCACCCACACCGCTGGCCTGCCCAACGTGCCGGAAACCCCGCGCTTTTCCTGGAGCCGGCTGGAGGACCCGCGCAACCCCTACAAGCCGCTGACGCGGGAGGAGGTGGCCTCCTGGCTGTCGAACTTCAGCCTGCCGGTGCCGCCGGGCACCCGCTTCCGCTATTCCAACGTCGGCATGGCCGTGCTGGGGGAGGCGCTGTCGACCGCCGCCGGAACCCCCTACGAGACCCTGCTGAAGCGCGTCGTCACCGAGCGTTTCGGCCTGAAGGACACCACGCTCCGCCTGTCCGCGGAGCAGCGCGCCCGCAAGGCGGTGGGCCACGCGCGCGGTCAGGTCGTCCCCGACTGGGAGGCGCCGGCCATGCAGCCCTCCTTCGGGCTCTATTCCTCGGCGAACGACCTGCTGCGCTGGCTGCGCGTCAACATGGGCGACTGCTCGGCCGCCGCGGGGAATGGGAGCGCTTGCGATCCCGAGGTGAAGGCCACGCTGACGCTCGCCCAGTCGGTGCAGGTGGACGGCCGGGCGCTGCGCGACCCGGGCGCGCTGGGGCAGGGGGCGATGGCGCTGGGCTGGTTCGTGGCCTGGGCGGGCGACGGCACGCCGATCCTCTGGCATTCCGGCTCGACCGGCGGGTTCAACGCCTACATCGCCTTTTCCCGCGCCCACCGCTGGGCCGCGGTGGCCCTGACCAACAGCGACCCCGACCGTGTCGTCGCCGACAAGGTGGTGGGCGACATCATCAACCATCTCGAGTCGCACTGAGACGGGTGCAGCGGAGGGGGCGCGGCAACGCTTCGCGGGCGGCGGTGTTGACCCAGGAGGTCACCACCATGGAGAGCCCGGGCATGAAGCAGTTCCTGTTGACCAGCGCGTCCTTCGTCGCGATCACGGTCGGCGCGACCCTGTTGCTGCGCAGCGTGTCCGGGGCGTCCGCGGCCCGGCAATCGCCGAGTGGGGGCACGGCTGGCCGACGGGCGGTGGTCAGGCCCCCGGAGGCCGCGTCCGGGATCGCGCCGGCGCAACGCGGGATGTCGGACGAGGAGGTGCGCACGGTCACGCGCAACTTCCTGCTCTACTTCGTCATCCCGCTTTGGCTCGCTTCCGGCGTGGCCGACTGGCTGTGCCATCGGACGACCGACATCCAGCACACCACGGGCGCCAAGGAGACGATGATCCACCTGCTGATGCTGGTGGAGATGGGCGTGCCGACGCTGGCCGGCCTGTTCCTGGAAATCAACTCGCCGGTCCTGGCGCTGATGGTCGCGTCCTTCCTGCTGCATGAGGCGACGGCGCTGTGGGACGTCAGCTACGCCGTCACCGCGCGCGAGGTCACGCCCATCGAGCAGCACGTCCACAGCTTCCTGGAGATGCTGCCGCTGATGGCGGTGTCCTTCATCGCCGTGATGCACTGGCCGAAGGCCCTGGCCCTGGTCGGCCTGCGCGAGGACGAGGACCGTGGCTTCCGCCTGAAGCGGGATCCGCTGCCCACGGGCTACATCGCCACGCTGATCGGGCTGATCGGCCTGCTGGAGGTGCTGCCCTATCTGGAGGAGATGTACCGCGACTGGCGCGCCCATCCCGGCCGGCTGATGCCGCCGAAGGCCGAGCAGAGGCAGGAGGCGATCGAGGCCGCGGGCTGAGCCGCGGGCTGAGCGGGGGGCCGCCTCAGTGCAGGCGGGTGGAGGAGGGGCGGCCGACGGGGTCGGTCGTGTGGACCAGCGGGTCGGCGATCGGGCCGGCCTGGTGGTGGACGAGCCGCCATTCCCCGTCCTCGCGCGCGAACAGGTTGGTGGCGGCCAGCACGGCGTGGCCCAGCGTTTCCTCGCACAGGACGACCGCGGTGTCGCCGTACAGGGACACGCGTTCGTTGCGCGCCTGGATGACCGGGCCGCTGGGGACGTTCAGGATGTCCCCCCAGCCGGTCATGACGGCGTCGCGGCCGAACAGCACGGTCCAGCCCGGATGGATGCAGGACACGGGCAGCCGGGCCGCCCATAGGGAATCCATGGCGGGATAGTCGCGGTCGCTGAAGGCCCGGTAGAAGGCTTGGTTCAGGGCCAGAACGGCGTCGCGGTCGGTCATCGTGGATCGGTCATTGTGGAAAAGCTCTCTGGATCACCCAGAGAGCTTCTAAACAAGCAACCGTTTCATTCGCAAGTGCCGGTCCGATATAAATCACAGGCCAATGCCCTTGGGCCAATGCCTTCTGGGGAGCAACCGACGTGTTCCTCACGCCTTGATGTCAACCTTGGCGGGCGCTTCCGTCTTGTCCGTGGCGGCCGTGCTGGCGGTGGCCTTGCCGTCGGTCAGGCCTTCCACGGGCTGCGACAGGTCCAGGTTCAGGTGCAGGACGCCGTCGGCGCTCTTGGTCGGCTTCAGCACGCCGGAGCCGCTCATTCCGCCGCCGCCCTTGGCCATCATGCCGTTCAGCTTCTCCAGGACGCCCTTGATCTCGTCCTCGCTGAAGCCGTCGGCGCGGACGATCATGCCCGTCGACTTGCCGGTGACCTTGGTGTTGGTCTGGCCGAACGCGACGCTGCCCGACCCGTCGCCGTTCAGGGTCGCCTCCAGGCTCTGGTCCTGGCGCTGGAAGTCTAGGGTGGACTTGGCGAAGGAGATGCGGACCGACTTGTCGCCGTCCTGGATCGTCAGCTCGATCCCGCGCGACTCGATCGTGAACTGGGAGCGCGCCTCCTGCATGCTCATGGACATCTGGCTGAAATCCATGGACTTCAGCTTGTCCTTGAGATGGTCGCCGAAGCCGTCGAGCACGCCGTCGACCCGGTCCTTCGGCATGCCGAGCGCGCCGAGCGTGCTGCCCAGGTCGCTCTTCAGGCCGTCGATGGCCTTCTCGAAGGCGCCGGCCAGGCCCTTGGAATGGTCGAGCGCGCCCTGCATGATGCCCAGCGCCTGCTGCGCGCGGTCGCTCAACGCCTGGGCGCCCGTGCCGCTGCCGCCGGCCTTCCCCTTTCCGGCGGCGTCCGACGCGCCCTTGCCCGACGCCTGCGCGGATGTCTTGCCGGAAAGGCCGTCGAGCAGCGTCTCCATGGACTGGCTGATGGTGTAGGCCGGGCTGGCGGCCTTCTTATCGTCGGCCTTCGTGTTCTCCGGCGCCGAAGAGGCCGACTTGCCATCGGTGGTCTTCTTGGCCGCCGGGGTCTGGAGGACCGAACTGGTCGTCCCGTTCGGCCCGGAGAGTTCCGAGTAGTACATCGACGTCTCCCGCGTATTATCGTTGTCAGCGCACCGTACTATCGCCGCGGGAATCTTTACCACAGGTTAATTCGCTGCGCCAGGGCGCAACGCCAAGTCGCAATACTTTGTAAACTTACGGTTCTACCCGGTGCGGCGGGTAGGCTCCTCCACCTCGGCGAGCGGCTGGGAGGCCGGCCCGTTCAGCACGGCGCCATCCACCGCGAAGCGGGAGCCGTGGCAGGGGCAATCCCAGCTCTTCTCCCCCGGATTCCAGTGCACCACGCATTTCAGGTGCGGGCAGACGGCGGAGCGGCGGTGCAGAGCGCCGGACTCGTCCCGGTAGACCGCGATGGGCTTTCCGCCGGACTTCAGCACGGCGCCCTCGCCGGGCGCGATGCTCTGCTCCGACTCCACCTCCGACCGCCGCACATAGTCCAGGTACTGGCGGCCGACGTCGATGTTCTCGCGCAGGTAGGTGCCGAGCTTGCTGGTCATCTTGCGGCCGGGGTCGTACAGCGCGGCCCAGGGGCTGCCGCTGCCATGGATCAGCTCGCACAGGACCATGCCGGCGATGGTGCCGTGGGTCATGCCCATGCCGCTGTCGCCGGTCGCCACGAAGATCCGCCCGCCGTAAGCCGGGTCGCGGCCGATGAAGGCCAGCCCATCGAAAGGCTCCATCACTTGGCCGGACCAGCGGTACTCCACCGCGCCGGCCTCCGGGAAATGCTCGCGCGTCCAGGTCTCCAGCGCGGCCCAGCGGCTGTCCATGTCGCGCGCCTCGCCGGTCTTGTGGTCCTCGCCGCCGACGATCAGCAGGTCGTGATCCCCCTCCGGCTGGAGCCGCACATAGTGATAGCTGTCCAGCGTGTCCCAATAGAGCCCGTCCGGCACCGCTCCCTTCGGCACGCGCGCCGCGATGGCGTAGGTGCGGTAGGCGGCCTGCTTGGTGTGGATGGCGAAGCGGTCGCTGATGGGGGAGTTGGTGGCGACCACCACGGCGTCGGCCTCGATGGTCGTGTGGTCCGGCCCCACATGGACGTGCGCCCGCTCCCCCTCCTGCCCGACGGCGGAGACGTGGGCGTGGGTGGCGAGGCGGCCGCCGCGCGCCAGGAAGGCGCGGGTCAGCCCGGCCAGGTACTTCAGCGCGTGGAAGCGCCCTTGCCGCGGGAAGCGCAGGCAGGGGCCGGAGTGGTGGATGGGCGGATGGTCCATCCGCTCCACATCCTCCAGCCCGGCGCGGCGGGCGGCGTCCAGTTCCTTGTCGATCGTTGAGGGCGACTGGCCGGGCGCCAGCATCAGGTAGCCGTCGAGCCGCGCAAAGTCGCAGTCGATGTTTTCCTCGCGCACCAGCCGCTCGATGGCGTCGATGGCGGCGCTGTGGCTGTCGGCGGCCATGCGGGCGCCGGATTCGCTGTGCAGCCGGATCGTCTCCGTGTAGCGGTCGTCGATGGCGTTGGACAGGTGGGCGGTCGTGCGCCCCGTCTCGCCGTCGCCCGGTGCGCCGTCGTCCAGCAGCAGCACCCGCTTGCCGGAGCGCTGGAGCATATAGGCCGTGGTGACGCCGGCGATTCCCGCCCCGACCACGATGACGTCGGGCTTCTCGGCCGCGAGGTCGGCGTTGCCGGCGGGCATCGGCCCGGCTTGCATCGAGCTGGTGGACGCGCTCATCCAGACGGAGGTCGTGGTGCCGGAACCCTGCATGGCCTGTTACCCTTTCCGATGAGCATGCGTTCCCAGGGGAACAGCCACGCAACGGGCGGGTTCCGGTGCGCCAGCACGTCGCTTTCGCGCCCGGCGTCCGGCTGCTACGCTGCCGCTTCGTCCTTGCCGATCCACCAGACGACAGAGCCATGACCGACCGCCTTACCATCGCGCTGGCCCAGCTGAACCCGACCGTCGGCAACATCACGGCCAACATCGACCGCATCCGCAACGCGCGGGCCGAGGCCGCCGCCCGCGGCGCCGACCTCGTCGTCTGCCCGGAGCTGGTGGTGACCGGCTACCCGCCCGAGGATCTGGTGATGAAGCCCTTCTTCCTCGATCTCGTGGAAAAGGCGGTGCGCGGCCTCGCCGAGGAGACCGCCGACGGCGGCCCGGCGGTGCTGGTGGGGACGCCCTGGCGCGACGGCGGCAAGCGCTACAACGCGGCGCTGCTGCTCGACGGCGGCAAGGTCGCGGCGACCCGCTTCAAGGTGGACCTGCCGAACTACGGCGTGTTCGACGAGAAGCGCGTCTTCGCCGCCGGCCCGATGCCGGGCCCGATCAACTTCCGCGGCGTGCGGCTGGGCGTGCCCATCTGCGAGGACATCTGGAGCGCGGACGTGGTGGAGACGCTGGCCGAGAGCGGGGCGGAGATCCTGATCGTCCCCAACGGCAGCCCCTATGAGGTCGGCAAGCACGACCAGCGCATCCAGCTGTCGGTGGAGCGCGTCACCGAATCCGGCCTGCCGCTGATCTACGTGAACCAGGTCGGCGGCCAGGACGAGCTGGTCTTCGACGGCGCCAGCTTCGCGCTCGGCGCCGACCGCAAGCTGGTCGCCCAGGCCCCGTCCTTCACCGAGCACCTGATGCTGACCCACTGGCAGCGCGGCGCGGATGACGTGTGGACCTGCGCGGAGGCGGAGCGCATCGCGCCGGCCGGGGACCTGGAGTCGATCTACTCCGCCCTGGTGCTGGGCCTGCGCGACTACGTCACCAAGAACCGCTTCCCCGGCGTCATCCTGGGCCTGTCGGGCGGCATCGACTCGGCGCTGTCGGCGGCGATCGCGGTGGACGCGCTGGGAGCGGAGCGGGTGCACGGCGTGATGATGCCGTCCCCCTACACCTCGCAGGAGAGCCTGGACGACGCGGCGGAGTCGGCTGAACTGCTGGGCTGCAAGCTCGACACCATCCCCATCGTCCCGGCGATGGAGGCGTTCGAGCGCATGCTGCTGCCGGCCTTCGCCGGCCGCGACCCGGACATCACGGAGGAGAACATCCAGTCCCGCTCGCGCGGGATCACGCTGATGGCCCTGTCCAACAAGTTCGGCGCCATGGTGCTGTCCACCGGCAACAAGTCGGAGATGTCGGTGGGCTACGCCACGCTCTACGGCGACATGTGCGGCGGCTACGCGGTGCTGAAGGACGTCTACAAGACGACCGTCTACGACGTGTCGCGCTGGCGCAACGAAAGCATCCCGGTCGGCGCCCTGGGGCCCGCCGGGCGCGTCGTGCCGGAGCGCGTGCTGGTCAAGGCCCCGACCGCGGAACTGAAGCCCAACCAGACCGACCAGGACACGCTGCCCCCCTACGAGGTGCTGGACGACATCCTGGAATGCCTGGTGGAAAAGGACCTCGGCGTGCCGGAGATCGTCGCCCGCGGCCACGCGCCGGAGGTGGTGAACAAAGTCTGGCGCATGCTGCACCTGGCCGAATACAAGCGCCGCCAGGCCCCCCCGGGCCCGAAGATCACCCGCCGCATCTTCAACCGCGAGCGGCGGTATCCGATCACGAACGGGTTCACGAGCATCGCGTGAGGCGCGGTTACGGCCGACTTTTGCCCCCTCCCTAACCCTCCCCCTCTTCGAGGTGGAGGGGACTGCCGCCGTCCTTCCCTCCACCGCTGAAAGCGGGGGAGGGTGCCCGAAGGGCGGGAGGGGGCATCGGCGCCCAGACTTACGCCGCCTCGGTCAGCGCCAGATGCGGGCGGCGCATCATCGACTGGATGGTGAAGGGGGCGCGCACGCCGCCGCTGAACAACTCGGCGCACTCCAGCGCCTTGAGCACCCGCTCCTCGGCCGGCTGGCCGACGGTCGAGGCGAGCGAGCCCAGCGCGTAGTCGGAGCCGCAGCCGATGGCGTGATAGCCGCGCACCGCCTCGCCGACCTGATAATCGGACTGGATGCTGAACAGGCGCCCCTCATAGCCGACCATGAAGGTGCCGCCCGTCTCCACGTCGTTGGAGCGGTGGGCGTAGCCGCCGTCCTTCAGGCAGCCGCGGACGGCGTCCACGAAATCCACCACCATGTAGCGGAAGACGTCGGAGTCGGCATCGCGGTGCGGCGGTTCCAGCCGGTAGTGCAGAAGCTGGCCCATGCGGAAGGAACTGGTGAAGCCGATCAGCATCTCGCCGTTGCGGAACACCTTGGTGTCCGCGCGGACGGTGATGTCCAGCCCGTTCACGCCGGCGCTGTCGCCGCCCATCCACACCCGATCGCCGTCCACCAAGCCCACAATGCAGGTCATCGCTGTCCTCGTTCCCGTTCCTCTATGCGCGGAAGCAAGGCCAGGGTGGGCTTTTATGGTTAACGAAATGTTGCCACGCCGCGATGCCGAAGGGGGTATTCCCCTTCGGCAGCTGAGGCGTGGCAAGGACTTAGCGGAAGCTAGTCCGACGCCATCAGTTCCAGCGGAGCGTCCACCGGAGTGGCGTTGGCGGCGTTCCGGTTGGCCGCCGCCCGCGCCACGTCCGGCGCGCGGCGCGGTTTGGCGAGCAGGTCGTCCTGGATGACCTCCCCCTTGCGGTCGGTCACCATGGTCGGGGTGAACAGGCTGGCGTGGCGGCCGTCCACTGGGAAGGCCGGGGTGAACAGGCTATCGAGCGGCTCGGTCGTCGTCACGCCGCTGCGGTTGGGGTGGCGGCGGCCCAGCAGGTCGAAGGGCGAGGTGTCATAGAAGGCGCGGAACAGCGGCTTCACCACGCAGACGGCCAGCTGGTCCCAGGTCAGGTCGTTGCGGCGGTTCCAGGCGAAGCGGAAGACCTGCCGGAACAGCTGGGCGCGGTGCTCCTTCATGCAGCTCATTGTGCGGACATAGGCCGCGACCTCGTCCAGCGGGTCCTTCGGCCAGACCACCAGCGTGTCGCCGTCCATGTCGCGCAGCCGCACGTTGGGCAGGAAGCCGCCCTCCGCGGCGATCTCGCGGAACAGCGGCGTGCCGGGCAGCGGGATGGCCAGGCTGAGGAAACCCGGCGAGGTGACGTCGTCGCGGCTGAGGATGTCGTTGATGTCGGCGCGGAAACTGTCGATGGTCTGGTGCGCCGGGTCGAAGATCAGGCCGTAGTCGAAGACCATGCCGTGGTCGATGCATTTGCGCGCGATGTCGAAGCGGTCGACGTGGCGGTTCTGCTTCTTCGAATAGCGCTCGATCATGTCGCTTTGCAGCGACTCAACGCCGGAGAACAGGCCGACGCAGCCCGCCTCCTTCACCATCACCAGGTTTTCCTCCTTGGCGAAGAAGTCGGCGGTGACCAGCGCCAGCCAACCCTTGAAGTAGCCGCGTTGCCAGTATTCCTTCACGATGGCCAGCCGCTCGCGGAAGCTGGCGCGGTCGTTCCCGTAGAAGTTGTTGTCCTGCAGCGAGATGTAGCTGCACTTGCCCAGCGCCTCGAACTGGGCGCGGATGAAGCTTTCCGAATAGGTCTGGTACTTGCCGCCCTCGCCGGTCAGCGAGCAGAAGCTGCAGGCGAAGTTGCAGTTCCGGCTGGTCTCCACGAAGCCGACGCCGTCGATGCGCTTGTACAGGTCGAAGCGCGGGACGAGGCCGGGCTTGACGTAGCCGGGGCCGAAGGCGTCGGCGATGACGTCCTCGATCTCCTCCAGGTCGCCCTCGCAGGCGTAGTCGAAGCAGGCCCGCGCCAGCGTCGGCAGGGCACGGATGGCCGGGCCGCCGGCCACCACGATCACCCCCGGATTCTTGGTCCGCGCGTAGGCTGTCAGCTGCCGCATGCGGTCAAGCGCGTTGGTCGTGCCGGTCAGGACCAGCATGTCCGGCCAGGCGAAGTCATCCTCCCGCTTCAGCAGTCCGGACTGCACCTCGCAGTGGGTCCGCACCTCGCACAAGTCGGGGTTGAAGGCGCCGGCCAAGTAGAAGGTGGCCGTCGCGGCGGTCAGGAACAGTTGCCGCGGTTCGTAGGTCCGGAACGAATCAAAGCTGGCGTTGACCAGGAGAATCCGTTTTTTGCCGCTGCTGCGCCGGGAGATGAACATGACGACGGGCTTCTCCTGAAGGGTGAGGAGACATCGCTTTGGGCGAACCGGGAGGGCTTAATCCGAAGATCAGATGCTATCACCAGTTAGCGAAAGAATAGATCGAAGGTCAAATAATTTTGCGTTACATGAAAGACATCATTCGATCCGAAGTCACGCAGGCGGGGCAGGGCTGCATATAATTGTATGTTTGACCGCGTGACTTGCCGCCTTTTAAGGCATCTCGCGCGGGATTGTGCATCATGATACGGTGGAAAAATCAACCACCGGAGGTGATGACCCATGCCTCGCGCGCGCATTCTTGTCCTGGCGATCGCCATCACCCTTTCCGGCTGTACCGCCAACCAGACCGCTGGCCAGGTTGGGGACGGCCGCGCCCTCTACGACCAAGCCATCGACCGCAGCGCCGTGTACCAGGAGGCGAACGTCCGCCGGTTGGCGCCGCTGGCCTACCCGGTGCGCGCCCTGTCGCTGACCGGCAACACGGCCTGGGCGGCGGGCAAGGAGGGGCAGAAGGTCACCATCGACAGTCCCTACGGCCTGTGGATTTCCGTGGAGCCGGAATTGCAGGCCATCTGCCGCACCTACCCGCGCGACCAGGTGATCGACCGGCTGCACCAGCTTCTGGGGCTGAAGCCGGCGACCGACTCCGACCGCAGCGCGCGTTTCATCCGCTTCACGATCGAGGAGCAGAAAACCGGCCCGGCGGTGACCGGCGTCTTCCGCCCCTGCGCGAACCCCGACCCGACGGCGACGCAATGCGGCAACCAGATCACGACGAAGCCGGAGCAGGCGGCCTACGTGTCCTGGTTCGCCAACCAGATGGTCTTCTCCTACAAGCGCGACGCGTCGATGGGCGGCACGGGCTATCCCTGGACGCGGCTCGGCTACACCTACAACTGGGATCCGGCGGCGGCGGACATCCGCGGCGTCCAGGAGTATGTCGTGCCGGACAAGACCGTGGTCACGGTGACCGAGATCGTGACGCCCGAGGATTACTGCGCGCCCTGAAGCGAATGAGCATTCGCTTCAGATTCATATGGCCTCATTCGCCGGCTCTCAGCGGATGCCTGTGGCATCCGCCTGCCGCCAGCGGGAACTCCGTTCCCGCGAGAGGCCGGGCTTCGGTCGCACGTGCGACCGGGCCCGCAGTCGCGGTCCAAAGCGGATCGCCATCCGCTTCAAACCTCCGCATGCGCGGCTTTCGGAGCGGGGCGCGGCGTGCTAGGACTGCCGCCCCGTCCCCGACTTTCGAACGATCGCCGTCATGACCGTCGCCGTCCGCTTCGCCCCCAGCCCAACCGGCCTTCTTCACGTGGGCAACGTGCGCCTCGCGCTCGTCAACTGGCTGTTCGCGCGCAAGGCCGGCGGCAGCTTCCTGCTGCGCCTGGACGACACCGACGAGGAACGCTCCAAGCCCGAATACGCCGAGGGCATCGAGCGCGACCTGACCTGGCTGGGCCTGACCTGGGACCGCTTCGCGCGGGAGAGCGACCGCTACGGGCGCTACGACGAGGTCGCGGAGGCGTTGAAGGCGTCCGGGCGCCTCTACCCCTGCTACGAGACGCCGGAGGAGCTGAACCTCAAGCGCGCCAGCCTCGTCTCGCAGGGGCGCCCGCCGATCTACGACCGCGCCGCCCTGCGCCTGACGGAATCCGACCGCGCCCGGCTGGAGGCGGAGGGGCGCAAAGCCCATTGGCGCTTCAAGCTGGAGCACACGCCGGTGGAGTGGACCGACCTCGTCCGCGGGCCGGTGCATTTCGAGGGGACGGCGCTGAGCGACCCGGTGCTGATCCGCGAGGACGGCCGGCCGCTCTACACGCTGACCAGCGTGGTGGACGACGGCGACCTCGCCATCACCCACGTGATCCGCGGCGAGGACCACGTCGCCAACACGGCGGTGCAGATCCAGATCTTCCAGGCCATTGGTGCGCTGGTGCCGGAGTTTGCGCACCTGCCGCTGCTGACCGACGCCGCCGGGGCGGGCCTGTCCAAGCGGCTTGGCAGCCTGTCGGTGGCATCCTTGCGCGAGGAGGAGGGGATCGAGCCGATGGCGCTGGCCAGCCTGCTCGCCAAGCTCGGCACCTCCGACCCCATCGAGCCGCGGCTGACGCTGGACGAGCTGGTGGCCGAGTTCGACATCGCCAAGATCGCCCGCGGCACCCCGAAGTTCGACCCGGAGGAGCTGGCGCGGCTGAACGCCCGCATCCTGCACCTGCTGCCCTTCGAGCGTGTGGCCGGGGAGCTGGCGGCGCTCGGCCTCGTTGGCGCCGATGCGGCCTTCTGGGAGGCGGTGCGGCCGAACCTGGGGCGCATCGCCGACGCGCGCGACTGGTGGGCGGTGACCCACGCGCCGGTCACGCCCGTGGTGGAGGATCCCGGCTTCCTGGCCGACGCCGCGGCGCTGCTGCCGGACGAGCCGTGGGACCTCGCGACCTGGGGCGCCTGGACCGGTGCCGTGAAGGGCAAGACCGGCCGCAAGGGCAAGGACCTGTTCCTGCCGCTGCGCCGCGCGCTGACCGGCCGCGACCATGGACCGGAGTTGAAGAACCTGCTACCCCTGATCGGCCGCGAGCGGGCGTTGAAGCGCCTTGCGGGCGAGACGGCTTGACGCTCATTTCGGTGGCCGCAGGCCGGGCTTGGGTTTAACCACAGAGACACGGAGACACAGAGAAACCACGCCCTCTGTGTCTCCGTGTCTCTGTGGTGACGCACCGCTTACAATGGATTGGCTGAAAGGCCGCTTGATAGGAGACATGGCGCCGTGCCGCTGGACCTCTACAACACGCTGACCCGCCGCAAGGAACGCTTCGAGCCGATGAGCCCGGACCGGGTGGGCATGTATGTCTGCGGCCCCACCGTCTACGACACGGCGCACATCGGCAACGCGCGGCCGGTCGTCGTCTTCGACCTGCTGTTCCGGCTGTTGCAGCGGCTCTATCCGGCGGTGACCTACGTCCGCAACATCACCGACGTGGACGACAAGATCATCGACCGCTCGCGCGACAGCGGGGAGCCGATCGAGGCGCTGACCAAGCGCACGGCCGACCTGTACCACGCGGACATGGACGCGCTGAACGCGCTGCGCCCGACCATCGAGCCGCGCGCCACCCACCACATCGCGCACATGGTCGCGCTGATCGAACTGCTGATCGAGCGCGGCCACGCCTACGCGGCGGAAGGGCACGTGCTGTTCTCCGTCCCGTCCATGGCGGACTACGGCCAGCTGTCCCGCCGGACGCCGGATGAACTGCTCGCCGGCGCCCGCGTGGACGTCGCCCCCTACAAGCGCGACGCGGCCGACTTCGTGCTGTGGAAGCCGAGTGCGGCCGACCAGCCCGGCTGGGACAGCCCCTGGGGCCGCGGCCGGCCGGGCTGGCACATCGAATGCTCCGCCATGGCGAAGGAGCATCTGGGCGTCACCTTCGACATCCACGGCGGCGGGCTGGACCTGATCTTCCCGCACCATGAGAACGAGATCGCGCAGAGCCGCTGCGCCCACGGCGGCGAGGATCTCGCCCGCTACTGGGTCCACAACGGCTTCGTGACGGTCGAGGGCGAGAAGATGTCCAAGTCCCTGGGCAACTTCTTCACCGTGCACGAGCTGCTGGACGAGTTCCCCGGCGAGGCGATCCGGCTGACGCTGATGAGCGCCCACTACCGCCAGCCGCTGGACTTCACGCGCGAGGGGCTGAAGCAGTCCAAGGCGACGCTCGACCGCTGGTACCAGGCGCTGCGCGGCGCCCCGGCGCCGGCCGCGGCGGAGCTGCCCTTCGATGTGCTCGCGGCCCTTGAGGACGACCTGAACAGCCCGCTCGCCATCTCCCACATGCACGAGCTGGCGGGCGCGGTGAACAAGGCACAGACCGAGGCGGACAAGGCCGCAGCCAAGGGGGCGCTGCTCGCCGCCGGGGAGGCGCTGGGCCTGCTCCGCCAGGATCCGGAGGCGTGGTTCCGTTGGGCGCCGAAGGGGGCCGCCGCCCTGTCGGACGAGGTGATCGCGCAGCTCATCGCCGACCGGCTGGCCGCCCGCAAGGCCAAGAATTTCGCGGAGGCCGACCGCATCCGCAAGGACTTGGCCGACCAGGGCATCATCCTGGAAGACGGCCCGCAGGGCACGACCTGGAAGCGGGCGTAGCGCCCACGGCCTGTGGCGTGTTGCCGTTCTGAGGGGCCTTCCCCGGCGGTGCGCCGTTCAGCAGGAAGCGCAGGACCGGGGAGCGGCGGACCGCCGCGTGGTGGAAAGCCAGCGGGACCAGCAGGCCCAGCGCCGCGATCAGCAGGAACTCCACCCCCGGCTTCCACGGCACGGCGAGCAGGGCGAAGCCGGCGACCACCACCACCGCGTGGTGCAGCAGGTAGATGCTGTAGGAGGCCTGCGACAGCGCCCGCACGCCCCGGTTCTCCCGCGCGAACCAGGCGAGCGCGAGGCCGAGCAGCAGGCGGAAGGCCGACCAGGCGCAGACCGCGCGCAGCACCTGGTCGAGCACCCGCAGCGCCATGGGCTTCTGCACATGGTCGAGCCCGACCTGCCCCAGGAAGCACAGGGCATAGAGCGCCACCACCGTCCAGCTGGTGCTGGCGAAGCGCGCCGGCCCGCCGGCGAGGTGGGCGATGTAGACGCCGACCAGGAAGAAGCTGGCCGAGATGGCCGTGCTCAGCGCCGAGGAGGTGGTCGGGGGCACCGGCTCCAGCAGCAGGGGGGAGATGTTGTCGAACCCCATGGTGCCGACCAGCATCACGCCCAGCAGGACGGGCGGCAACCAGCCGTCGCCCGCTTCCACGAGGCGCGCCAGCCAGGGTGTCCGCGCGCGCAGCACCGCGTAGAGCCTCGTCGCGACGGGGTAGAGCAGGCAGAGCAGCACCATGCAGGCGAACAGCTCGACCAGGAACCACAGGTGATAGGTCAGGCCGCCGCTCCAGAAGGCGTCCGGCAGCGTCCGGGTCAGGAAGGCCGCGAGCGTCAGCCCGGGATCGGCCGAGAGGGTCGACAGCCACAGCTGAAGCACGTTGAAGGTCGCGGCCACGGCGATCAGCGGCACCAGCAGCCGCGTCGCCCGCGACCGCAGCACCGTGGTGGGGCCGTGCTTGCGCAGGCTGCGGGCGATCAGCAGGCCGGAGATCAGGAAGAAGGCCGGCATGCGGAAGCTGTGGATGAACTCCGCGAACAGCCCGATGCCCGGGATCGTGTCGGGGGAATCGATCAGCCAATGGTAGTCGGGGGTGTAGATCAGCGCCGCGTGATAGGGCACGCCGAGGATCATCAGCAGGCTGCGCGCCGCGTCCAGGGAATGATCCCGCACGCCGCCCCGTGTCTTTGCCGGGGTGCCATCGGCCATCGCGTCCACCTTGCTCCGTTCCTGTCGACGACACGGTAACGTTTCAGCCGGATCACAGGCACACCGGTCAAATGGCGTATGTGCTGGGGTTACGCCTTTGCGTCAGGGAGCCTTCTCCGGGAAGGGTTCACCGGATGGGGCGGAAGCTGTTACAAGGTCGCGGCGGGGCGCTCGCATTCACGCGGGTGGCTCCCATTTCCGCACCCGTATTCCCGCGGGTTGCCTTCGGAGGATCTTGGACATGCTCTGGCTTGCCGCCTACATCGGCAGCGTTCTCGCCATCAACTACGCCTTCAGCTGGGCACCCCACCTGGACCTCGTCTGGTCCTGCTGGGCCGGGCTGATCTTCCTTCTGCGCGACATGGTGCAGGTCCGCTACGGCCATTGGTCGCTGGCCGCCATGCTGGCCGCGACGGCCCTGTCCTTCCTGCTCGCCGACCCCTTCGTCGCGACGGCCAGCGTCACGGCCTTCGCCGTGTCGGAGCTGATCGACTGGGGCGTCTTCACCGTCACGCGGCGCCCGCTGCGCGACCGGCTGTGGATCAGCGCCGCCCTGTCGGTGCCGGTCGACACGGCCATCTTCTTCGGCATGCTGGGCGTCTGGGAACCGTCCGTCTGGGCCGCCAGCCTCGCCTCCAAGCTGGCCGGCGTGTCGGCGGTGTGGATGCTGATGCGGGCGCGCGACGCACGGCCGGTGGCGGCGTAAGGGAGCCGGCGTAAGGGAGCCCCGGGGGCACCCTCACCCCCACGCCGCCGCGTCCTTCACGACGATGGCGATCCGGTCGGCCAGCCCGGCGAGCGTCGCGGTCTGCACGGTCTGTGCGGCCATGACGCCGCCGAGCGGGTTCGGCAGGTCGCGGGTCGCCGTGGCGGCGGCCACCACCGTGCAGCGCCAGCCGAGGTCGAGCGCGGCGCGCGCCGTGCTGTCGACGCAGTTGTGGGTCATGAAGCCGGCGAGGATCAGCTCGCTCCGGCCGGTGGCGCGCGCCTGCTCCTGAAGGTCGGTGCCGGCGAAGGCGTTGGGCAGGCGCTTGGCGATCACCGACTCCCCCTCGGCCGGGGCCAGGGCGGGGATGACGGCGCCCATCGGGCCGCCGGGATCGAACAGGCCGCCGGGCTTGCCGTGATGGACGATGTGGATCACCGGCACGCCGGCCTTGCGGGCCAGCGCCAGCAGCCGCCCGGCCTCGGCGACGGCGGCGCCCACGCCGGACAGGGGCAGGGCGCCGTCGGTGTATTCGCGCTGCGCGTCGATCAGCACGAGGACGGCCTTGTCGAGGGGGCTCGGGTGCAGCGGCGCGCCGGCCAGGGACAGCAGGGACTTGGGCTCGGTCATCACGGTCATCGGGAACACTCCGGGACGCTGGTGGTCGGGGGCGGGTGACGGGCTTATCCTGCCCTGTTCATTCCCGGTCGGGCAGTCGCTATGATCGCACCATGACTGTTCAAAAACGTTCAGCTCTGCCGGCCGCGTCGATGGACTGGGACGACCTGCGCGTCTTCCTGGAGCTGGCCCGCGCCGGCAGCCTGTCGGCGGCGGCGCGGGCGCTGGGGCTCAGCCACGCCACGGTCGGACGGCGCATCGCCGCGCTGGAGGCGACGCTCGGCCGTCCGCTGGTGGACCGCCGTTCCGACGGCTACGGCCTGACCGCGGACGGGGAGGCGGTGCGCGCGCTTGCCGAGGGGATGGACGAGCGGGCGCTCACCATCCTGCGCCGCGCCGGGCATGAGGAAGGGCTGGCCGGCACGGTGCGGCTGACGATGACGCAGGCGCTGGCCGACCGCTTCCTGGTGCCGCGGCTGGCGCCGCTGCGCGCCCGGCATCCGGCCCTGGACCTGGAGGTGATCGCCGACAACCGCTCCCTCAGCCTCGCGCGGCGGGAGGCGGACCTCGCCATCCGGCTCGCCCGGCCGCAGAGCGGGGAGCTGTTCGCCCGGCGGCTCGCGACGATCGGCTACGCCCTCTACGCGGCCCCCGGCGCGCCCGACGCCCTGGTCGGCTTCGACGAGGCGCTGGCCGACCTGCCGGAGGCGGCGTGGCTCGCCCGGCACGCCGGCGGGCGCCGGATCGCCTTCCGCTCCAACAGCGTGCAGGCGCAGCTGGCCGCGGCGAAGGGCGGGTTCGGGGCGGCGCTGCTGCCCTGCTGGCTGGCGGCGGAGGAGGCGGGGCTGAAGCGGCTGCCGGCACCAGGTTCGCCGCTGGGGTCGCCGCTGGGGCCGCCGCTGGCGAGGGAGGCATGGCTGGTCGTCCACCGCGACCGCAAGGACGTGCCCCGCGTCCGCGCGGTGATCGATCACATTGTCGAGCTGTTCGAGGCGGAGCGCGCGCTGCTGGCCGGAGAGGGCTGAAGGCCGGCGCCTTCGCTGATGGCCGTGGCGCCGGCGTTGGCGGCCTTGGCCTCGGCGGCGGCGGGCGGCCGTGCGTCGCGCGGCACCTCCACCATGAAGATCGCCCCGCGGCCGGGCCGCGACAGCACCCGCAGGCGGTAGCCGAGCAACCGGGTCAGCCGCGCCACGGTGGCGAGGCCCAGGCCCAGCCCCTTGCGGCGGTCCCGCTCCGGGTTGCCGATCTGGTAGAAATCCTCGAAGATCAGGTGCATGCGGTCCTGCGGGATGCCGGGGCCGGTGTCCTGCACCTTGATGGCCACGAACTCCGCGCCGACGCGGCAGGCCAGCCGGATGGTGCCGGTGCGCGTGTATTTCAGCGCGTTGCTCAGCAGGTTGCGCACGATGCGTTCCAGCATCGACGGGTCGGTCGTCACGCGCACGTTGCAGGTGACGACGCGGAAGGCCAGCCCCTTGTCCGCGGCCTCCACCCGAACGTCCTCGCTGATGCGGGCCAGGAAGGCCGGCAGGTCGATCTCGGTCAGCTGCGGGCGGATGACGCCCGTTTCCAGCATGGCGATGTCCATCAGCGAGTTCAGCATACGCTGCGTCGCCTCGAAGGCGTCGCGGGCGGAGTCGACCAGCTTCACGGAGGCGGGCGTGTCCGCCCGCTCCCCGATCATGTGCAGGTAGATGCCCAGCGTTTGCAGGGGCTGGCGCAGGTCGTGGCTGGCGGCGGCGAGGAAGCGCGACTTGGCGGCGTTCGCCTCCTCCGCCTCCGCCCGGGCGCGGGCGAGCGCGTGGTAGCTGCGGCGCAGCTCCGCCATGCGGTCGCGGTCCTGGAGCACGGAGTTGACGACGGCGACCAGCAGCAGCGCGATGATCACCCCGGCGACCAGCACCGCGCGGGGTGTGGCGTGGTCGATCCCGGACTCGAAGGCGGGGGCGCTGGCGATGCGCAGGGTCCAGCGGCGGCCGAAGACGTCGATGTGCCGGATCTCCTGGAAGCGCGGGTGGTGGAGGGACGACTTCTCGAACAGCAGGGCGTCCGGCTCGGTCGACGGGCCGTCGTAGAGCTGGAGGTTCAGGTCGTCGGCCGCCTCGGGCTTCAGGATGGCCCGCATCAGGTCGTGCATGCGGAAGGGGCTGTAGACGAAGCCCAGCAGCGCGTCGTGCCGGTCCGCGGGAGTGGCCTGCGGCAGGCGCTGGTCGTAGACGGGCAGATAGATCAGGAAGCCGGGCTGTACGTCGTCGTCCGTCTCCTGCACCAGGCGGAGCTTGCCGGTGGCGCTGGGGCTGCCGGTGCCGCGGGCCCGTTCCATGGCGGCGCGGCGCTCCGGCTCGGAATGCATGTCGTAGCCGAAGGCGCGCAGGTTGCGGCTGGCGAAGGGCTCGATGTAGACGACCGGGAAATATTCGGGCCGCACCCCGTCCGGCCTGACGTCGTAGCTGTAGAAGCCCTCCGCGCGGATGATGGCCTCGTGCATCTCCAGGTCGGCGGCCATCACGCGCTTGGCGTAGCCGATCCCCTGGATGCCGGGATAGCGGTCCTCCACATGCAGGCCGGACACGTAGGTCCGCCACTCCTCGCGGGAGGCGCGGCCGCCGGCCGCGTTCATCATCGCCACGCCGCCGTGCAGCATCTGCTCGTAGGCGCCGAGGCGCGAGGCGATGTCGCCGGTCAGGTCGCCCGCCCGCGCCTGGAAGCGCGCGTGGGCCAGCCGGTCGTTCTGGTCGGTCAGCAGCAACCAGGCCAGCCCCGTCAGCAGCAGACCGAGGCCGAAGACCACCCAGCTCTCCCAGGAACGGAGCGGCCGCCCCCGCGGGCGGTCACCCGGCGGTGTCGGGATCATGTCACGCCGGCGCCCCCCTGGCGGGAGGTTCACTGGCGGAAGAATCCGGCGGCGGATCGCCGCTGGTCCCCTGGAGGGCCTTGCCAAGCACCGCCTGGAGGTGGGGCGGCAGGACGGGCTTCTGCAATATGGTCAGCCCGCGGGCGCGCGCCTCCCGGATGCCGTCGGTGGAGGTGTCGCCGGTGATGATCACGGCCGGCACGTGGGTCCCGACCTCCGTCCGGATGCGGTCGATGGCCTGCACGCCGGTGCGCCCCTCGCGCAGGCGGTAGTCGGCGAGGATGGCGTGCGGCCGCTCGTCGAGCGCGCTGAGGCGCTCCACCGCCTCGCCCTCGCTTTCGGCGGCGATGACGCGGTAGCCCCACATCTGGAGAAGCAGGTTCAGCGCCTGCAGCACGGTCCGCTCGTCGTCGATGACCATGACGAGCTTCTCCCGCGCCTCGCTGCCCGCCTCCGTCACGGCTTGCCATCCATTCGCCAGAACCCACCCGTCGCTAAAGGCCGGTCATTGCCAGGAACAACACGCCGGCCGTCGGAAAAGCATCGCGTCCATGCCGCAAAGGGGCGTGGTGTTTAGCACAGGAGGTCGGTCATTTGGTCAGCGGAATTGTCCTTTTACCTCCAAAGCCCAGGGGCCCGGTCGGTTTGTTTAAGGAGACCGATAAACGGGAACAGCCATGCACGCGCAGCTTTCCATCAAAATTGCGCCCGTATTTGAAACCTGTCCACGAAAAGGATTGTGAAGCCGGTACGCATCCGCCATTCTTCCGGCCTTTCGGCCGGTCCTATGACCTGCGTTCGGGTGACCCAGTTTTTTCAGGCGGCGGCGATGACGGGCGAGCGGATTTTCCTGTACGACACCACCCTGCGCGACGGCGCGCAGACCCAGGACGTGGATTTCTCCGTCGCCGACAAGATCGCCATCGCCCGCGACCTGGACCGGCTGGGCATCGACTATGTCGAGGGCGGCTGGCCCGGCGCGAACCCGACCGACGACGCCTTCTTCGCGCAGGCGCCGGAGCTGAAACGGTCAACCTTCACCGCCTTCGGCATGACCCGCCGGCCGGGGCGCAGCGCGGCGAACGACCCGCAGCTGGCGGCGCTGATCCAGTCGACGGCGCGCGCCGTCTGCATCGTCGGCAAGACCTGGGACTTCCACGTGGACGTGGCGCTGGCCATCCCGCGGGAGGAGAACCTGGAGCTGATCGCCGACAGCGTCGCCGCGCTGAAGGCCGCGAAGGGCGAGGCGCTGTTCGACGCGGAGCATTTCTTCGACGGCTACAAGCGCAACCCGGCCTACGCCGCGTCCTGCATCCGCGCGGCCTTCGAGGCCGGCGCGCGCTGGATCGTGCTGTGCGACACCAACGGCGGCACCCTACCGCACGAGGTCGAATCCATCGTCCGCCAGGTGGTGGAGGAGCACGGCATCCCCGGCGACCGGCTGGGCATCCACTGCCACAACGACACGGAGAACGCCGTCGCCAATTCGCTGGCCGCGGTGCGGGCCGGCGCGCGGATGGTGCAGGGGACGATCAACGGCCTGGGCGAGCGCTGCGGCAACGCCAACCTCGTCTCGCTGATCCCGTCGCTGATGCTGAAGATGGGCTGCGACGTCGGCATCCGACCGGACGACCTGCCGCTGCTGACCGAGATCAGCCGCAAGTTCGACGAGCGGCTGAACCGCGCCCCCAACCGCCACGCCGCGTACGTCGGCGCCAGCGCCTTTGCCCACAAGGGCGGGCTGCATGTGTCGGCGGTGGAGAAGGACCCGTCCTCCTACGAGCATGTGGCGCCGGAGGCGGTCGGCAACCGCCGGCAGATCGTCATGTCGGACCAGGCCGGCCGCTCCAACGTCATCGCGCGGCTGCGCGAGATGGGCATGGCCGTGGACCCGAAGGACGAGCGGCTGAACCGCCTGCTCGACCTCGTCAAGCAGCGCGACACGGAGGGCTACGCCTACGACACGGCGGAGGCCAGCTTCGAGCTGCTGGTCCGGCGCGAACTGGGCGAGGTGCCGGACTATTTCACCCTGAAGCGCTTCCACGTCACCGACGAGCGCCGCTACAACGCGAAGGGCGAACTGGTCGTGGAGTCCGAGGCGGTCGTCCGCGTGCGGATCGGCGGCACGGAATACCACGAGGTGGCCGCGGGCAACGGCCCGGTGAACGCGCTGGACACCGCCATGCGCAAGGCGCTGGAGCCGCGCTACCCGGCGCTGGGCGGGGTGAAGCTGTCCGACTACCGCGTGCGCATCCTGGCCGCCAAGGACGGCACGGGCGCCAAGCCGCGCGTGCTGATCCGCTCCCAGAACGGCGACGGGGCGGAGTGGTCGACGCTGGGCGTGTCCACCAACATCATCGAAGCCTCCATGGAAGCGCTGGTGGACAGCTACGCCTTCACGCTGTTCAAGGGCGGGGTCCAGCCGCGGGGGTGACGGCTTCGCCGGCGGATAACCACAAAGACACAAAGGGCACAAAGGATTTCACAAAGGGGCTTCCGCCCGCCGGCGCTCCGGCGCAGGGCAGGGTCTTTGTGAAACTCTTTGTGTCCTTTGTGTCTTTGTGGTGAAAATCCGTCGCCGCTCCAGGCCCGTTGTCACCTGACGAACCGCTAAGAACTGTTTTGAACCGATGACCTCCGGCAAAGATCCCAACCGTCCGTCCGTCCTGGGCGGCCCGACCATCATCCTGGTCCAGCCGCAGCTGGGCGAGAACATCGGCGCCTGCGCGCGGGCCATGCTGAATTGCGGCCTGACCGAGCTTCGGCTCGTCAAGCCGCGCGACGGCTGGCCGAACGAGAAGGCCGTGGCCGCCGCGTCGGGCGCCGACCTCGTGCTGGACGGCGCCAAGCTGTACGAGACGACGGCGGAGGCGGTCGCCGACCTGAACGTCGTCTTCGCGACCACCGTGCGCACCCGCGGCATGATCCAGGAGTTCATCACCCCGCGCACCGCCGCCACGGAGCTGCGCGCCCACTTCGATGCCGGCCACAAGACCGGCGTGCTGTTCGGGCCGGAGCGCACGGGCCTCGTCAACGACGACCTGACGCTGGCGGAAAAGCTGATCACCGTGCCGCTGAACCCGTCCTTCTCCTCGCTGAACCTGGCGCAGGCTGTGCTGCTGATCGGCTACGAGTGGTTCCAGACCGGCGAGATCCCGCCCGACCGCGTCCTGCACACCGGCCAGACGCGCCCGGCGACCAAGGCGGAGCTGCTGAACTTCTTCGAGCATCTGGAAGGGGACCTGGACCGCACCGGCTTCTTCACCACGCCGGAGAAGCGGCCCTCCATGGTCCGCACGCTGCGCAACGCGCTGGAGCGCATGCAGATGACCGAGCAGGAGGTGCGCACCTTCCACGGCGTCATCGCCGCGCTGACCGGGCGTCGCAAAGGCGAGCCGTAACCCCGTTCGCTTCTAACTTGTTGTCTGCCGGGGGCAATCGCGGCCTATACTGCCCTCATGGAATACACCCTCCAGCATATGGACGTGGGCCTCGTCCTGCTCGACGGCGACCGGCGCGTGGTGTCGGTCAACGCCGCGGCAGAGCGGATGGTTGGGCGCTCCCGTCCGTTGCTGGGGGCCAGTCTGCACGACCTGCACCCGCCGGGCAGCCGCGCCAAGGTGGAACTTCTGCTGGCCGCCGCCCACGATCCCGACTCCCCGGCCGCCGCCAGCTCCATGATGGTCGCCCTGCCGGGCCGGACCATGGTGGTGAAGGCCTCGGCGCTCGCCCAGGGCGACGCGACCTTCGTCGCGCTGATGCTGCTGGAGGTTCCCAAGCCCGGCGCCGTGGCGGAACCGCCGCCCGTTGTCCATCCGCCTGTTCCGGAACCGGTGCCGGAGCCCGCCCCGCCGCTGGTGAAGCTGCCCATCACGACGCGCCAGGGCGTGGTGCTGCTCGACCCGGCCGCCGCCGTCTATGTCCAGGCCAACGGCCATTACACGACCGTGCACACGGCCGAGGGGGCCTTCTTCTGCTCCCTGTCCCTGTCGGACCTGGAGGCGCGGCTCGACGGGCGGCAGTTCGTGCGGGCGCACCGTGGCTACATCGTGAACCTGCGCCACGCCCGCGCCATCGACCGCAGCGATGGGCGCGCCGCCTTCGTGATGGCTGCGCCGGGCTCGCCCCGCGTCCCCGTCAGCCGCGGGCGGATCGACCGGCTGAAGAAGCTGCTGGCGCTGTAGTCCCGGCCGTTCGCGCGCTGATCCAGCCGTTCACGCGGCCGGTCCGCCGTTCGTGAAGCGCGGCTTGCCCTGGACGCAGCGGTCCGCGATCACGGAGACCAACCATCCTCTGCCGTGGGAACCGCAACCGTGGACGCAACCGACTCCCCCGACCGCTACGTCTCCTTCAAGGGCATCGACTGCGAGGGCAACTCGCGCCGCATCATCGAGCGGCTGTATTCGCACATCAACGATCCCGCCAAGACCAACGCCTTCTGGGAACGCTTCAAGGAGAAGCTGGCCGTCGCCGACGACCCGTTGAAGCGGCAGGCGGACGGGTTGTGCCTGCTGTGCGCCAACGTCTATTACATCTCCGACCTGTTCGAGGAACACGACGACGAGGAAGGTCTGGCGATGCTGCGCAAGCTGGAGGACGAGTGCTGCTGACCCCCACTGTCATTCCCGCGAAGGCGGGAATCCAGGGCACATCAGCCACGTAGCGGCGGAGTTTCCTGGATCCCAGCCTTCGCTGGGATGACGAAAGGGAAAGTGGGGCTCAGCGCTTCCCGCTCAGCTTGCGCGCGCTGGAGCCCGTGTAGGACACCCGCCAGACGGAGCCCCGGCTGTCGGCGATCAGCAGGCTGCCGTCCTTGGCGATCGCGAGCCCGGCCGGCCGCCCCCAGGTCAGGGGACGCTTGTCACCGTCGTTTTCGTTCGGCAGGCGGAAGCCGCTGGCGAAGACCTCATAGCCGCCGGCCGGCTTCTTGCCCTCGAACGGCACGAAGACGACCGTGTAGCCCACGGGCTCCGACCGGCTGGAGGAGCCGTGCAGCGCCACGAAGGCGCCGGTGCGGTAGCGCGCCGGCCCGTTCAGCCGGTCGGCGAAGACCATGCCGATCGGCGCGGAATGGGATTCGAGCAGCACGTCCGGCACAATGGTCCGCGCGACGAGGTCCGGCCGCTTGTCGGCGAAGCCCGGCTGCGGGTTCGGGCCGGCGTAGGCGTAGGGCCAGCCGTAGAAGCCCCCCGGCTCGATCCGCGTGAAGAAGTCCGGCGCCAAGCCGTCGCCCAGCCCGTCGCGCTCGTTCACCACGGCGTAGAGGTCGCTGCTGCCCGGCCGGAAGGCCATGCCCACGGGGTTGCGCAGGCCGGTGGCGATGGCGCGCGCCTCCCCGCCGTCCGGCGTCCCGTCGCCCATAAGTCCCTCAATGGGAAATTCCTGGATGGTGGCGCGCGGCGGGTCCTCCTCCGCGAGGTTGGCGGCGGAGCCGACGCCGACGTAGAAATGCTTACCGTCCGGCGCGATGGCGAGCGAGCGCGTGTCGTGCCCCTCGCGCCCACCCAAGGCGCCCGGCGGAGTGAGGCGCTGGCGCTCCCCCGGTGCGGTGGTGGCGCCCTCCCGCCAGGGCAGCCGCCACACCGCCTCCGTGTCGGCGACGTAGACGAAGCCCTCGTGGAAGGCCAGCCCGAAGGGCTTGTCGAAACCGCCGGCCCACAGCCAGGACTCGTCGGCCTCGCCCTTTCCGTCGCCCTTTCCGTCGGTGTCGCGGAGCAGGGTCAGGGTGCCGGGCCTCTGCTGCGCCACCAGCACGCCGCCGTCGGGCAGCACCAGCAGGTTGCGGGCGTTCTCCACATGGTCGCGGAACAGCGTGGCCCGGAAGCCGGCGGGCACCTGCAACGGCGCCTTCGCCGGCCGGTCGACCGGGACCGGCTTGTTGGACACCGACGGCGTGGCGTTGGGGGCGGGCAGATCCTCCACCGTCAGGCGGACGGTGTCCCCGGCGGTCTGCGCCACGTCGCGCGCGAGCGCCGGGGCGTTGAGCGTCAGGGGAAGAAGTGCTGCGAAGGCGAGGCCTTTGCCCAGGAGTCCGCTAATCGTCAAGGCACGTCGGTCCGGTTGGTGGGCGGTCTTGCGTGCCTTAACGGGATTGGGGCGGGAAGGGCACGCAGGCGGCGGCGGATTTGCGTGGTTTTCCGGCGACTCCGCGTTTGACAAGCCGGGGCGGATCCGTATAGTGCGCCGCTTCAACTCCTGGGAAGGCGGGCGTGCCTGTTCGTTTGCGCCCCGTCCGCGGCCTGCTCCGCGGAACTACCGGGACAAAACCAACTCGTGTTCCATCGAGGACAAGATGAGCAAGCGTCAAGAGTCCAAGTACAAGATCGACCGCCGCCTCGGCGTCAACCTCTGGGGCCGCGGCAAGTCGCCGATCAACAAGCGCGAGTACGGCCCGGGCCAGCACGGCCAGCGCCGCAAGAAGCCGTCGGACTACGGCCTGCAGCTGATGGCCAAGCAGAAGCTGAAGGGCTACTACGGCAACATCGGCGAGAAGCAGTTCCGCCGCATCTACGCCGAGGCCGTGCGCCGCAAGGGCGACACCGGCGAGAACCTGATCGGCCTGCTGGAGCGCCGTCTGGACGCGGTCGTCTACCGCATGAAGTTCGCGCCGACCCCGTTCGCCGCGCGCCAGATCATCAACCACGGCCACATCCTGGTCAACGGCCGCCGCCTGAACATCCCGTCGGCCCAGATCAAGGAAGGCGACACCATCGAGGTGCGCGCCAAGTCCAAGCAGATGGCCCTCATCCTGGAGGCCGTCGCCTCGGGTGAGCGCGACACGCCGGATTACCTGGAAGTCGACACCGGCTCCCTGAAGGGCCGCTTCGTCCGCGTCCCGCAGCTGGCCGATGTCCCGTACCCGGTCCAGATGGAGCCGAACCTGGTCGTCGAGTTCTACTCGCGCTGATCCATCGGTTCCGCCGAAACAGGAAAGGCCGCGCCCCCGGGCGCGGCCTTTTTTGTTGGGGATGGGAGCAGGCGGCAGCCGGTGCTATATTTAGGGCATCGGTTGTTGGCGGAGGCCTTCCATGCATATTTCCCGGCTTTCCGCCGACAACAAGGCGCTGATCCCCCCGGAAGTCCGCGATGCGCTGGGCTTGAAGGAGGGCGATCCGATCCTGTTTTCCGTCAAGGACGGGCAGGCGGTCATCCGCAAGGCACCGGCCAGCGATACGGCCTACCTGCGCGCGCTCGAAGGCAGCCTGTCCGAATGGTCGTCGCCGGAAGACGACGAGGCCTTCGATGATCTTTGATCGCTGGTCGGTCGTGGTCGTTCCGTTTCCCTTCACCGACCACAGCACATCGAAGCGCAGGCCAGCTCTGGTGTTGTCGTCTGCGGATTTCCAGAGAACACACGGGCATATTGTTTGCGGCATGATCACCAGTGCCGCGCAAAGCGATTGGCATTCAGATGTGATGCTGGAGGCCTATGGCGACGCTGGCCTGAAAAAGCCCTGCAAATTTCGCTGCAAGCTGTTCACACTCCAGGACAATCTCGTGCTTTACGGACTGGGCACCTTGGCGCCGGTCGATCAGGCCGCCGTGACGTTGGCCGTCACGGACCTTCTGCCCCACTGAATCACCATTGCAGACACAAAGGCCGGAACCCTGGCGGGTCCCGGCCTTCGCGTGCGGGGGATCGGGGGCTGTCCCCCGCGGGGGGAGGGTCAGGCCTCCACCGACTCCAGGGTCGGGTAGTCGGTGTAGCCCTTGGTGTCGCCGCCGTAGTAGGTGCTGCCGTCCGGCGTGTTCAGCGCCGCGCCGCGGCGGAAGCGCTCCGGCAGGTCCGGGTTGGCGATGAAGGATTCGCCGAAGCTGACGGCGTCCGCCAGGCCGCTGGCGATGGCCTCCTCGGCCTTGTCCTTGGTGTAGCCGCCGTTGATGATGAAGGGGCCCTTGTAGATCTTGCGCAGCGTCGCCGCCACGTGCGGCGCGCCCTCCGGCGGGGCCATGCGGTTGCCGGGCAGGCCCTCGATGACGTGCAGGTAGGCGAGGCCGAAGGGGTTCAGGACCTCGGCGAGGTGGCTGTAGAGCGCCACCGGGTCGCTGTCGGCCATGTCGTTGAAGGCGCCCGTGGGCGACAGGCGCACGCCGACGCGGTTGGCGCCGATGGCGGCGGTCACCGCCTCCGCGATCTCCAGCAGGAAGCGGCAGCGGTTCTCGATGCTGCCGCCGTAGCGGTCGGTGCGCTTGTTGGTGCGGTCGCGCAGGAACTGGTCGATCAGGTAGCCGTTGGCCCCGTGGATCTCCACCCCGTCCAGGCCGGCGTCGAAGACCGCGCGCTTGGCCGCGTCGGCGAAGGCCTTGACGAGGCCGGCGATCTCGTCCGTCTCCAGGGCGCGCGGGGTGGGGAAGGGCTTCATGCCCTGGCCGGTGTACAGCTCGCCCGCCGCGGCGATGGCCGACGGGGCGACCGGCGCGGCGCCGTTCGGCTGGAACAGCGGGTGCGAGATGCGGCCGACGTGCCAGAGCTGCGCGACGATCCGGCCGCCCTTGCCGTGCACGGCTTCCGCCACGCGGCGCCAAGCGAGCGTCTGCGCGTCCGTGTGGATGCCCGGCGTGTTCGGGTAGCCCTGCGCGGTGTCGTTGACCTGGGTCGCCTCGGTGATGATCAGGCCGGCGGAGGCGCGCTGCGCGTAATACTCCGCCGCCAGGGCGGTGGGGACGTTGCCCTCGCCCGCGCGGCTGCGGGTCAGCGGCGCCATGATGACGCGGTTCGGCAGCTCGATCGCGCCAAGACGCAGGGGCGTGAAGAGATCGGCGTGGCTCATTGGTGCGGTGCCCTCTGGTTCGGTCCGCCCGTTCGACGCGGCGGTTGGTATGTATGCGCATACATACTTGCTACGGAGCCCGCCCTTGTCAAGTATGCGCTTGCATACCTATTATCAAAGAGGCGCGACGCTACGACGCGGCGCCGGGAGCATGGGCCGAGAGCAAGGGTTATGGGGACGCCGACCGTGGACGAGACGACCGCCGACGCACATCGGGACGCTGGCAATTCGGATACCGGTGATGGCTGTTGCGCCGTCGGTCCGGACGCGCCGGTCCGCAAGCGCGACCGGGAGGCGACCAAGGGCGCCCTGCTCGACGCCGCCAAGGCGGTGTTCGCGGAACGCGGCTTCGACGCCGCGACGACCCGCGACATCGCCGGCCGGGCGGGCGTGAACGAGCAGCTGATCCAGCGCTATTTTTCCGGCAAGGCCGGGCTTCTGCTGGCGGTGGTCGAGCGATACGGCCGGGAGGAGGGGAACGGCTGCGACCTGCCGCCGCCGGGCGACGACCTGGAGGCGGAGATCGCCGCCTTCCTGCTGCACCAGCTCCAGCACGCCTGGAAGTGCCGGGACTTCACCAAGGTGGTGCTGGACCGCGCGCTGATCGATCCCGCCATCGCGGAGGAGATGGGGCGCACCCTGTCGCAGAACCGCATCCCGTGCCTGGTGAACCGGCTGGAGACGTTCCGCGACCGGGGCGCCATCGCGGCCGACGCCGATCTCGCCAACGTCGCGGCGGGCATCGCGACGCTCAGCTTCGGACTGGGCTTCCTCGACCAGGTGGTGTTCGGGCGCTGTCCGGAACGGGTGGGCGATGTGGTCCGCACGCTCGCCCACACCATGGCCCACGGGCTGGCGCCGCGCGGCGGCGCCTGAGCGCCGTCCTTACTCGGCAGCGGTCGCCGCGCGGATCCTGTCGCGGCGGGCGAACAGGGCGTCGGCGGAATAGAGCGCCAGTGCCGCCCAGATGCAGGCGAAGGCCATCGCGTGGGACGCGGTGAAAGCCTCCCCATAGACCAGCACGCCCAGCAGCAGCTGGCCCGTCGGCCCGACATATTGCAGCACGCCCAGCGTGGACAGCGTCAGCCGGGCGGCGCCGATCATGAACAGGACCAACGGCACGGCGGTGACCGGGCCGGCCATGACCATCAGAAGGTCCGTGCCGATCCCGTGCATGCCGAAGTTCCCGGTGCCGTTGGCGCTCAGCCACAGCAGGTAGCCGAGCGCCGGCGGGACCAGCAGAGCCGTCTCCACCATCAGGCCGATCATCGGGTCGATGGCCGCCTTCTTGCGCACCAACGCGTAGAAGCCGAAGCTGAGCGCCAGCGCGAACGCCACCCAGGGCACCGACCCGTAGGACAGCACGAGGCTGAGCACGCCGGCCGCCGCGATCAGCACGGCGATCCCCTGCCGGCGCGACAGCCGCTCGTTCAGGAAGGCCATGCCCAACAGGACGTTGATGATCGGGTTGATGTAGTAGCCCAGGCTCGATTCGACCAAGCGGCCGTTGCCGATGGCCCAGATGAAGACGGTCCAGTTGGTGGCGATCAGGGCCGTGGTCACCAGGAAGACGCCCAACCGCCGCCAGCTTCCCACCCCCCGCAGGATGCCGGACAGCCCGCGGGTCGGCAACAGCCAGGCACCGACCAGCACGACGGTCCAGACCACGCGGTGCGCGACGATCTCGACCGCCCCGATGTCCCCCAGCTGCTTGAAGTAGACCGGCGCGAACAGCCCCCAGATCATGAAGGAGCTGAGCGCGGCGACGAAACCCAGGGTGGCGGGGCTGTGCCCGCCGCCTTGCGGCGTGGTGGGGGAGGGGGACTGGGCCATGCACCCCGTTTACCATGGGCGGAGGCACGGCGCGATGCGCGGCCATTCATGCCCGGGCTGCGCGCCGGGAATGGCGCACAACCTATGGGAGGGTGCGCCACCGCGCCCGGAGCGGATCAGCCGCCGCCCCCGCCGCCTCCACCGCCTCCACCTCCGCCGCCGCTGGCACCACCGCCGCCGCTGGCGCCACCGCCGCCGGATGCGCCGCCGGAAGCACCGCCGCCGGCTCCACCGGCTGCGCCGCCCATGCTGCCGGCCCCGGTGCCGCCAGCGCCGGCGTTGCCGGGGCCGGTGCTTCCGGCCGGCGCGGAGGAAGACCCTGTGGACCCGCCGGCGGCACCCGATCCGCCTCCCGTTCCGCCCGCCGTTCCACCTTGGCCCAGGGAGCCGGGGCGCCCGCCGACGCCGATCTCCCGCACCATGCCGCGGGCCTCGCGCAGGCGGTTGAGGCACCCGTCCGTATCGCCACGGCCAGCGGCGGCGCGGGCGTCGTCGAGCATGCCGCGCAGCTTGTTCTTCTGATCGCCGGTCAGGTTCGTTCCGCCACGTGCTCCGGCGATCGGCTGGTCGCCGAGGAACAGGTTGGAGAAGCGCGTGACCTCGTCACGGCAGGCCGACTGGCGTTCCTGCTTCGACGGCTGGGTTTGAGTCTGGCCTGTCTGGGCCTGCCCGGGAACCGGCAGGGCCGCCAGCGCGAGCAGCCCGCCGAGAAGGACCAGCGTGGAAGAGATTCGTTGTGTCATGGCTGGATCCTCCTCTCGCCGGGTGCGCCCGGTTCCGCGTCGGGCGCGGGGTAGACGCCGGCCCGCACCGTTTCGCCGCGCTTGGCCTCCACAGCGGTTGACGGGGGAGCGGTCGCCGCGCCGGTGTTGACGCTGCGCATCGCGGCGGCGGCCGGGCCGAGGTTCCCGGCGCGGGCCCCGTCCGGTTCCAGGATGGCCAGCGCGCGCTCCACCGCGTCCACGCGGGTCAGCGACACCACCACGAGCGCCCCGCCGAGCCGCACCGCCTCGGCGTAGTCGTGCGCCTCGCCGTCGGGCACGCCCCAGCCGGTCAGCAGGGACCACAGCCCGCCATGCCCGTCGTTCGCGCCGCCGAAGCCGCCGTCGAACACCACGTCCACGGTCAGGTCGTCGAACCCGGCGTCGAGCAGCTCGCGGCGCACGGTCTCGGCCTCGCTGCGCTGGTCGTACAGCGCGACGATCGTCTTTCGTGCCATGGGCGGCCTCCCTCAGCGCAGAAGGACGAGCAAAATCGCCGCGATCACGATCGCCGCGACCACCATCAGGACCGTCCGCGACTGCGCGCGCACCGTCCCGGCCCCTTCATAGACGCCCAGCTTGCGCGGGCCCGATCGTCCCATCGCCATGGCACCACCTCCGCCTGTTTTTTGGCCGCCTGTGTTCCGGCCGCCTGCATCCCAGCCGGCCAATTGCCGGTTGTTGTCGGTTGTGGAAAAGGAACACGGGGCGGCGGCGGCCGGTTCCTCCCCAAAGGGTTCCTCCGCAAAGGAAAAGGGCCCCGCCGAAGCGGAGCCCTTTTCAGAACCATCAATGCTTGGTCGTTCAGGCGTTGGCGCCGGTGGCGACGCCCTTGTCGGCCAGCAGCGACTGCAGCTCGCCCGACTCGTACATCTCGCGCACGATGTCGCAGCCGCCGACCAGCTCGCCCTTGACGTAGAGCTGCGGGAAGGTCGGCCAGTTCGAGTATTCCTTCAGACCCTGGCGCAGGCCCGGATCCTCCAGGATGTTGATGCCCTTGAACTTCACGCCGACGGTGCTGAGCACCTGGACGACGGCGGCGGAGAAGCCGCACTGCGGGAAGACGGGCGTGCCCTTCATGTACAGCACGACATCGTTGCCCTTGATGTCCTGCTCGATCCGTTCCTTGACGTTCTGGTCAACCATGTGTCCCGACCTTTTCCGATGTGTGCGTGGCTCGCTGGGTGCTGTTCCAACCGCCGCTTGGCGAATTTCTATTACGCGCCTTCCGGCACGGCGGTCGTCAGGGCCAGCGCGTGCAGCTCTCCGCCCATCTTACCCTGAAGCGCGGCGTAGACCATCTGATGTTGCTGCACACGAGACTTGCCTTTGAAGGCGGCGGACGTGACGAGCGCCGCGTAATGGTCGCCGTCGCCGCGCAGATCCGCGATCTCCACGGTCGCGTCCGGAATGCCTTCCCTGATCAGCTTTTCGATCACCGCGGCTTCCATCGCCATGGCCGTCATCCCGTTCCGTCAAACCCAGGCCCATCCGGGCGTCGCCGGTATAATTAGGCGCGCCGGTTGAGTTTGTCACCGGGGAAGCGTCGACAATCGGTGGAGTGCTTCCTTGGCCGACATCACCCGGCGTTCAGCGCCTCCGCCGCCAGAGGCACCGTGAAGGAGAAGGTCGCGCCCTGGCCGGGGGCGCTGTCGACGCGGATGTGGCCGCCGAGATGCTCGACGATGCGTTTGCAGATGGCGAGGCCCAGGCCGGTGCCCTGCGGCTTGTCGGTCATGGTGTCGCCGACCTGGCGGAAGCGCTCGAAGATGATGGCTTGGTGTTCCGGGGCGATGCCGGGGCCGGAATCGCGGACGGACACGGTGACCTCATGGCCCGCCACGGCGGCGGACACGGTCACCCGGCCGCCGGGCGGGGTGAATTTCGCGGCGTTGGACAGCAGGTTCACCACCACCTGCACCAGCCGGTCGTGGTCGCCGCGCACCGGCGGCAGGTCGGGGGGAAGCGCCACCTCCAGCCGGATCCCGCGGTCGAGGAAGAGCCGGCCGGTCGCCGCCGCCGCCTGTTCCACCGCCGCGCCCAAATCCATGGGGGCCACCTGCCAGTCGATCTCCCCGGCCTCGATTTTCGCCATGTCCAGGACCTGGTTGATCAGGCGGGTCAGGCGCTCGCTCTCCGTGATGACGGTGCCCAGGAACTCCTGCCGCTGCTCCATCTCGATGTCAGGGTGGTCGAACAGGATTTCCGTCAGCGCGCGGATGGAGGTCAGCGGCGTGCGCAGCTCGTGCGTCACGGTGGACAGGAACTCGTCCTTCAGCCGGTCCAGCTCCGTCAGCCGCAGGTTGGCGGCGCGCAGCGCGGCCGAGGCGCGCTCCAGCTCGGCGGTCTTGTGCTCCAGCTGGCGGCTGTACTCGATGACGTGGCTGGTCTCGTCCAGCATGCGCATCAGTTCCGGATAGCTGACCTCGCCCCCTTCGACCGCGGAGGCCAGCGCCACGCGGGCGGAGGCGCCGCCGATGGCTCCGGCGAGCAGCCGCTCCGCCCGGCGGACCAGCTCCGCCCCGGCCCGGCGCCGCGGGTCGATGCCGGCGAAGGCCGTCTCCGCCCGGTGCGGGCCGAGGAAGCGCGCGACGATGCGCTTCAGGTCGCCCACCGTGGCGGTGCCGCGCCACTGCATGTCGTCCACGGGAACACCGGTCAGGGAATTGGCGCCCAGCGACCCGTCGCTGTGCCGGAAGACCTCCACGAAGGCGGTGGCCTGCGCCCGTTCCCCCAGCCCCGGCCGGTCCAGCAGGGACACGACGGCGAAGGCGCCGACGTTCAGCAGCAAGCTCCAGAACAGCGCGTGGGTCAGCGGATCCAGCCCGTCCATCCCGAACAGGGCGTAGGGGCGCAGCAGGCCCACGCCCCAGGGGCCGGCCTCGATGAACGACCCTGGCAGCCAGCCGGACCGGGCGAAGCTGGGCAGCAGCAGCGTGTAGGCCCAGGTCAGGATGCCGGCGGTCAGGCCGGCCAGGGCGCCGCGCCGCGTCGCGCCGGTCCAGTAGATGCCGCCGAGCAGCGCCGGGGCGAACTGCGCCACCGCCGTGAAGGAGACCAGGCCGATGGCGCTCAGCGCGTAGGCAGAGCCGGCGAAGCGGAAATAGGCGTAGCCGAGCATCAGGATCGCCACGATGGCGGCGCGGCGGATGGCCAGCAGGAGCGGCGACAGGTCGTGCAGCCGGTCCAGCCGCGCGCTGCGGGCGCGCAGCAGAAGCGGCATGACGAGGTCGTTGGACACCATGGTGGACAGCGCGATGGCCTCCACGATGATCATGCCGGTGGCCGCGGACAGCCCGCCGATGAAGGCCAGCAGGGCCAGCCAGCCCTGGCCCTCGGCCAGCGGCAGGGCGACCACGAACATGTCCGGGTCAACCGACCCTTCCGGCAGGCGCATCAGCCCGGCCGCCGCCACCGGCAGCACGAACAGGTTGATCAGCAGAAGGTAGAGCGGGAGCAGCCACAGGGCGCGGGTCAGGTGCCGCTCGTCCACATTCTCGATCACCATCACCTGGAACTGGCGCGGCAGGCAGAGCAGCGCTGCGGCGGCCAGCAGCATCGTCGTCGCCCAGGACCCGTCGGCCAGCGCCGGCGCGGCGGTGAACAGGCGCCGGATGTCCGGATCCTCCGCCGCGCGGGCGAACAGGTCGGCGCTGCCGTCGTAGAGCCCCCAGACCACGACCCCGCCCAGAGCCAGGAAGGCCACCAGCTTGACCACGGACTCCAGCGCGATGGCGGCGACCATGCCCTCGTGGTGCTCGGCGGCGTCGATGTGGCGGGTGCCGAAGACGATGGCGAAGGCCGCCATCAGGATCGCCACGTAGAAGGCGTTGTCGAACACCACCGGCAGCGACAGCCCGCCGGTCAGCCCCGACGGATCGGCCCCCGACAGCACGTCGAAGCTGACCGCCACGGCCTTCAGCTGAAGGGCGATGTAGGGCGTCACCCCGATCACCGCGGTCAGCGCCACCAGCCCGCCGAGCCCTTGGCTGCGCCCGTAGCGGGAGGCCAGGAAGTCGGCGATGGAGGTGATGCGTTGCGCCTTGGCGATGCGCAGGATCTTGCGCAGCACCAGCGGCCCCAGAAGCATCAGCAGCGTCGGGCCGAGGTAGATCGGCAGGAAGCCGATGCCCAGCGACGCCGCCCGCCCGACCGACCCGTAGAAGGTCCAGGTCGTGCAGTACACCCCGAGCGAGAGCGCGTACACGTACGGCGACGCGATGACGCTGCGCCCCCCGTCCGCCCGCCGGTCCGCCCACCAGGCGACGGCGAAGAGGAGGAACAGGTAGGCGAAGCTCGCGGCGACGATGGCGGGGCCGGGCATAGGCTTAGGCCCGGGGGGTGGGGTGGGGAGTGGTTGAGTGGGGCCCCCACAAAGTCTTCGCGTTGGGCCCCCACCCTAACCCTCCCCCATCTTCGACGGGGGAGGGAATCTCTCCTCCCCCCGCCGCAGGTGGGGGGAGGTCGGGAGGGGGGCCCAGCGCAACCACGTCCCACATCGCCATCACCCCCGCCCCCCGCGTTCCAGCAGACGTGCCGACAGCGCGATCACCGCGGCCCAGACGCCCAGCACATACACGTACAGCAGCGGAAGCCCGAACAGCGTGTCGCCAGCACCGAAGACGCGCAGCAGCGGCGGGTTGAAGGCGACCAGCGCGAACAGGAACAGGGCGATCAGGCGGTCGGTGCCCGCTTTCGCGGGGGGCGGCGGGGAAGGCGGCGTGTCGGCCGCGCGGCTCAAAAGGCGCGCTCCCGCGCCGCCAGCTCCACGATCATGTTGGCGCCGCGGATGGCGTCGTCGAGCGTGTGGGCGCCGCGCTCCTTCAGCATCTCCACCATGCGCAGGAAGACCGCCGCGGTGACGAGGCTGTCGCCCAGCGCCGTGTGGCGGTCCACCACCTCGATCCCCAGCCGCTCCGCGATGCCGTCCAGCGTGTGGTCGCCGCCCTCGCCCAGCAGCATGCGCGACAGAAGCATGGTGTCCAGCACCGGGCTGTCGAACCGGACCCCCGCCGCCTGTTCCTTCATCTTCAGGAATTTCAGGTCGAAGGCGGCGTTGTGCGCGATCATCACCGCGCCGGAGACGAAGCTGCGGAACTGCGGCAGCACCTTGTCGATGGTCGGCTTGTCGGTGACCATGGCGTCGGTGATGCCGTGGAAGGGGATCGATTCCGGCGGGATGGAGCGCTTCGGGTTGACCAGCGCGTTGAAGGTCTCGCCGGTCAGGATGCGGCCGCCGACGATGCGCACGGCGGCGATCTGGATGATCTCGTCGCCGGTGCTCGGCGACAGGCCGGTCGTTTCGGTGTCGAACACCACGTAGTGGAGCTGGTCGAGCGGCGTGCGGCCAAGCTCGCTGGTCGCCAGCGGCTGGTGCAGCAGGTTGAAGTCGAAGAACTCCGGCCGCGAGGAGCTGCGCGCCGTGGTGTGCGCCGACGGCGGCTTCAGCGCCGGGGGCAGCGGCACGCGCAGGCGCGACCGGCCCTCCTGGCCCTTCACCGGCTCGCTCCACATCGTGCTCTTGTGGTGCTGGAGCACGTCGCCGACGGTCAGGCCGCCCAGTGCGTCCGGCAGCGGGTGGTCGAGCCAGCTGTCCACGATGCCGCTGGGCACCGCCGGCCCCTGCCAGCTGATGTCCAGATAGATCCACTGGCCCTCCGGCTCCACCGACAGGTCGTAGGCGGCGACGGCGGTCAGCGCGTGGACATACTCGATCAGGTAGCCGAACAGGATGACGAGGCTGTAGCTGTCGCCGTGCACCCACTGCGGCAGGCCGGTCAGCGTCACCCCGTACTGCGCCTCCGGACCGACCCGGTGGCGGATCAGGTTGATCAGGTTGTTGGAGTGGATGTCGCTCATCGGCCAGGAGCCGGTGACGACGGTGCGGTATTCCGCGGTGACGTGGGCCAGCCGTTCCGACAGCGTGTTGGAGGACTCCATCAGCGCGGCCTGGAAGGCGGCGCGCTCCTCCGGTCCCAGCTCCGGCGTGTCCTCCAGCGTTTCCAGCACGGCGCGCAGGTTGGCGATGGGCGCGCAGAAGCCTTCCGTCGCCTCGCGCAGCAGCGCGTCGCGCTGGCCGAGCGCCGCCAAGTCGCTGGTGGCGTCGGACAGGGTGATCACATAACCGGTGATGGAGGGCAACGCGTCGGAGCCCTCCGGCGCCTCCTGCAGGATCGCGCTCATGCGGCCGGCCAGCAGGATGCGGCCATCCGTGGTGGCGCCGACGAACTGGGCCGTGGTGCCGTGCTCGTGGTTGACGTGGCGCCCTTCGCGGACGCGCAGGGTCAGCCGCTCCAGCGTGTGGGTCACCGGCTCCGCCACCACAAAATGCAGCAGCGAGCGGCCGAGCCCCAAGTCGCCGGTCAGGTGCAGGATGTCCAGGGCTGTCTGGTTGTACAGCAGGATCTGGTGCTTCAGGTTGCAGACCAGCACGCCCTCGTGCAGGTCGCGCAGCACGGCGGCCAGCCGGGTCTTCTGCTCCTCCGCCTTGGCGGTCGATTCGGCGACGGCGCGGGCGGTATCGCGGCGGGCGGCGGCGAGCTTGTCCGACAGGTCGTTGATCGCCCGGGCCATGGGGACGAGGTCGCCGTAGCGGGCCAGCGGCACGCGGGCACCCATCCGGCCGTCCGCAGAGCCGTGCGCGATCAGCCCGGCCTCGCGGCTCAGCGTTTCCGACGCGCGGAGCAGGTGGCGGTCGACCGCCCACCACAGGCCCCAGACGCCCGCCGTCACCGCGGCGGTCATCACGACGGCGTAGGTGACGAAGGGGTCCTCGGACCCGGCGTTGTGCAGGGCCACCGCGGCGCCGATCGACAACAGCGGCAGGCCGAAACCGACGGCGCGGAAGGCCAGCGGGATGATCCGGCGAGGTGGCGACGCGCTCTGCGCGGACGCCGGAACCGCCTGCGCGCTCTCCGCCGGGACCGTCACGGCGCGGCCTCCGGTTCCAGGTACTTGCGGACCGTGGCGACGAGGTCGCGGGTCGAGAAGGGCTTGGTGACGTAGTCGGTGGCGCCCAGCGCCATACCTTTCTGCCGCTCCACGTCGCGGCTCTTGGCCGTCAGCATGATGATCGGAAGGTTCCGGTGGGCCGGGTTGGCGCGCAGCGACTGGCAGACGTCGAAGCCGTCGCGCTTGGGCATCATCGCGTCCAGCAGGATCAGGTCGGGCGGGCTGGCCTCCACGGACTGGAGCGCCTCCTCCCCGTTGCGGGCGATGCGGACGTCGAAGCCCGCCTTCTGCAACAGGACCTGAAGGGACAGGACGATGCTGGGCTCATCGTCGGCGACCAGGATGGTCGGCTTCATAACAGGGCTTCCTCCGATTCACCGGTCTGTTGCGCCGGTTTTGTTCGTTGTCGCGCTTTGTTTGCTTTTTGCTAAGCGTGCCCGATCAAAACCATGTTAGCGGCAAGGATAACGGCAGATCAAGACGAAGCCCGCCCGCAATACCGAAATTGCGGACGGGCCGGTCATTGAGAAAGAAGCGGAAATAACGGGGAAGAGACAGTTTGTCGCAGGCGCGGAACCACTCCGCGGCGTCTTCAGCGCGTCCCGACCACCAGGGCCGGAAGTCCCATCCTTGCCTTGAGCGAATCGGCGGCACGCTTTGCCGTTGCCCGGTCGGCGTAGCCGCCGACGCGCACCGCGTGCCAGGACCGCTGCTCCGCGTCGGTCCAGTCCACCACCTGGGCGGTGTAGCCGCTGTCGCGCAGCCGGCGCAGCAGGGCGTCGGCGTTGTCCGCGATCTGGAAGGTGCCGACCTGCACCGCGAAGTGCCCGTCCGGAACGGAGGGAACGGCCGGCGGCGTCAGCACGACCGGCTTGGGAGCCTGCGGCGGTGCGGCGGGGGGCGGCGCCGACGCGGACGGCTTGGCGGGCGCACGGGCCGGCGTCTTGGGGGCCAGCATGGCCTGGAGTTCGGCGGTTTCGGCCGGCTTGGCGGCCGGGACCGGCTTTGCCGGCTCCTCCGCCGGAGCGGGCAGCGGTGTCGCGGCCCTCGCGGGCTCCGGAGCGGCGGGCGCCGCAAGGGGCGCCGCAACGGGCGCGATGGTCGCCGTCGGCGGTTCGACCGGGGCGGCGGCCTGCGGGGGCTCCGGCGTCTTCAGGGCCGGGAGCGGCGTCTGGGGCAGGGCGACCGTGGGCGGTGCCGGGGCGACGAGCGGAGCGGCGGCCGGGGCCGGGGTGGCCGGCGCCGTGGAAACGGGGGCGCGGGCGATCAGCGGTTCGGGTTGTGCCGCGGGGGTGCGCGTCAGCGCGGGCGAGGCGCCGCCGGGGGCTGTGGTGGAGGGCGCGGCCGCGATCAGGGGCGGCGGCGCGGGCGGTGGGGCGTCGGCGCCCTGGTCGAAGATGACGATGGCGGCGCCGATGCCGGCGGCGGCGACCAGCGCCGCGGCGATCTTGCCGACCGGCAGATGCCGCTCCGCCTTCGCGTCGGCCTCGTCCTCCAGGACGGCGACGTCGTCGGCCGGGTCGGCCCTCAAGTCTTCGTTGAGGACGCGCAGAAGCTTGGCGATGTCATTGCTGTCCGCCTGGGTGGCCGGCTGGGCGGCCGATTGCGGGGCCGGCGCGGCGTCGCCCGCCTTCTTGCCGGCGGCCTTCATTTCGTCCTTGAACGTCACGGCGCAGCCCGCACCCCTGCAATTTCATTTCAACGGCCGAACGTCGCGGCCCGAACGGGCTACGACGCGGGTTGTAGCCCTTCTACTGTATTTCGGTGTTCGTTCAAACGGTCCTGCGACACCGTGGCGTGAGAAAGTTGTGGCTTTGCGCTGTTTCGGCTCCGATCAGGCCGATTTCCGGTAAGGATGTTCGGCCATCCAGTGCCGGGCGATGTCCAGGCGGGTGGCGATCCACACCCGGTCGTGCCCGCGGATGTAATCCAGGAACCGGGCCAGCGCCGCCGCGCGCCCCGGCCGTCCGACCAGTCGGCAGTGCAGCCCGACCGACATCATCTTCGGCTGGTCGGCGCCCTCGGCGTACAGCACGTCGAAGCTGTCCTTCAGGTAGGCGTAGAACTGGTCGCCGCTGTTGAAGCCCTGGTTCGTCGCGAAGCGCATGTCGTTGGCGTCGAGGGTGTAGGGCACGATCAGCTGCGGCCGGCCGAACTGGTCGTCCCAATAGGGCAGGTCGTCGGCGTAGCTGTCGGCGTTGTAGACGAATCCGCCTTCCTCCGACACCAGCCGCCAGGTGTTCGGGCTGCACCGCCCCAGATACCAGCCGAGCGGGCGGGAGCCGGTGACGCGCGTGTGGATGTCGATGGCGCGGTGCATGTGCTCCCGCTCCACCTCCTCCGGCAGGTGCTGGTAGTCGATCCAGCGGTAGCCGTGGGTGGCGATCTCCCATCCCGCGTCCAGCATGGCGCGGACGGCGTCCGGGTTGCGTTCCAGCGCCATGGCGACGCCGTAGACGGTGACGGGCATGGTCCGCTCGGTGAACATCCGGTGCAGCCGCCAGAAGCCGGCGCGGGCGCCGTATTCGTAGATCGACTCCATGTTCATGTGCCGCATGCCCGCGATGGGCTGGGCGCCGACGATCTCCGACAGGAAGGCCTCCGACGCGGCGTCGCCGTGCAGGACGCAGTTCTCGCCGCCTTCCTCGTAGTTGATGACGAACTGCACCGCCACCCGCGCACCGCCCGGCCAGTTGGCGTGGGGCGGCCGGGAACCGTAGCCGATCAGGTCGCGCGGGTAGCGTTCGGTCATGCGGGGACTCCGATGGCGGGCCAGAGATGGACGGTGGAAGGGCGGGATCGTTGTCTAGGAGGCCGAGGTCTTCTCGGCGGACTTGTCGGCCCCGGGTGTTGCGGCGGCGTCCGGCACTTGGTGGCGCAGGATCAGCGGGGCCTGCAGCGCGCTGAACAGAAGCGTCAGCGGCATGATGCCGAACACCTTGAAGTTCACCCAAGCGTCGGTGGTCATGGTGCGCCACACCGCCTCGTTCAGGGCGGCCAGCAGCAGGAAGAACCACGCCCAGCGGATGGCCAGCGTGCGCCAGCCCGCGTCGTCCAGGGTCAGGACCGTGCCCAGGATGTGCTTCAGCACGTTGCGCCGGGTCAGGTGCGCCGCGAACAGCACGGCGGCGAACAGCAGGTTGACCAGGGTCGGCTTGATCTTGATGAACAGGTCGTCCTGCAGCCACAGCGTCAGCCCGCCGAACAGCAGGACGAAGCCCGCGCCGACCACCGGCATGATCGGCACCTTCCGCTCGAAGTGCCAGGAGATCAGGACCGCCAGCGTGGTGGCGACCATGAAGACCCCCGTCCCGGCCATGATGCCGGCCTGGGAGTTGGCGATGAAGAAGGCGGCCAGCGGGCCGGCTTCGATCAGCAGTCGGGCGTACTGGTTCATGGTCCTGACATAGACCGATCCGCGGCGCGGATAAAGGGGGAAGCGGTGGGTGGGGACCTCCCCCCTCGGCGGGCCATCCGTTCTCGCACGCAGATCCCTTTCCTTTCTTGCGGAGAGCGACTACCACTTTGGTCATCCCGCATAAGGCGAGAAAGGCAGGGGGCGTCACACCCATGGAAGCGACCGAAGTCAAGGACATGATCGACGAGGCCGTGGAGCGCGAGCACGTGAAGGAGAAGGGCTCGAAGACCTCCACCGCCATCTACATCTCCGTCCTGGCCGCCGTCCTGTCGGTGGTCAGCGTGATGGGCTCCAACGCCAGCAAGGAGATGATGGCGAGCGCCATCGAGGCGTCGGACACCTTCGCCTACTACCAGGCCAAGACGCAGCGCCAGGTCAGCCTGCGCCTTGCCGCCGACCAGCTGGAGCTGCTGACCGACGGGATGCCGGACGCGATCCGCTCGAAGGCCGAGGCGAAGATCGCGGAATACCGCAAGAACGCCGACCGCGCCGACTCCCCGACGGAGGACAACAACCGCCAGTCCCTGATCGCCAAGGCGCGCGACGCCGAGCACCGGCGCGACCACGCCGCCGCGCAGGACCCCTATTTCGACTTCGCCGAGGCGCTGCTGCAGATCGCCATCGTGCTGGCCTCGGTCTTCGTGATCACCGACATGGCGCTCATCCTGCTCGCCAGCCGCATCCTGGGCGCCGTCGGCGTCCTGCTGGCGCTCGACGGCATCACCCAGTGGATCCCGCTGCCGTTTTTGTGAGGCGTGCATCCCGTAGGTCGGGTGGAGCGCAGCGCAACCCGACACACGTCGCCATGTCGGCAGTGTTGGGTTGCGCTGCGCTCCACCCAACCTACGACGCCACGAAACGTCAGAACTGGTAGGAGACGCGCAGGGAGCCGTAGTTGGTGTAGGACTTCTGCCCCTCGAACTCCGGCGACAGGAAGTTCTGGGCGTAGGTGACGCCGAAGCGGCCGTAGCGCAGGGACACGCCCAGCTGGAAGGCGGCGACCAGCGGATTCTTGTTCACCGACCGGCTGTCGCGGAAGGTGTTGCCGTCCAGGAAGATGTTGCGGGCGATGGCGCGCCCCTCCGCGCTGGCGTAGACGTACCAGGCGAACTCCGGCCGGCCGGCCCGCGCCTCCGTCGTGTCCTGGTAGGGGATGCTCATGGACGGGCGCATGATCAGCGCGCCGACCGGGGCCGGCATGTTGCCGCCCAGCCGCAGCGTCGCCCCTGCCCCGGCGAAGGTCAGCACATTACCGACGCTGCCCGCGACGTGCGGGCTGAGGTCCACCTCGAAGGGGCCGACGGTCCTCGGGCGCTCGTCGCGCCAGACATGCTCGTAGCTGAGGATGAGGCCGGGCTCGTTGTGCAGCTGGTAGCCCCAGCCCTCCGGCTTGCGGGCGCCCGGCACGATCTTGTGGACCGCCTTCTGCGTCTGCTCCGCCAGCGAGGCCGGCCCGACCACGCCGAGGTCCAGGTCGAAGCGGTCCACCTGCCGCGGCGCCTCCGCGATCACCGACAGACGGCCGTAGAGCCAGCCGGCGAAGGGCCGGTCGGTCGGGTCCGGGTTGCGCTTGGTGATGTCGCTCGGCGAGTACATGTTCTGGCCGATGGCGAAGCCGTAGCGCCGCACGCCGCCGGGCTCGATCCAGGGCACGAGGTTGGCCAGCCAGTCCAGGTTGCCATAGGTCGGCTTGTCGCCGGTGACGTAGTAGAACTGGAAGCCGTTGGTGTAGTAGCGGTCCGTCCCGCCGCCGAACAGGTCGTTGTCGATCCACGCGCCGATGCTGGGGCCGGAGCGCGGAGTCGTCCCCTCTTGGGAGGTCCCGTCCTGCGCGGTGGCCGGACCCGCCGCCGATCCCGCCGCCACACCCAGGGCAAGGACGCCCACCGCACGCCAAAGGCACCGCACGTTCATTCCCTCATTCGCTCCGCTCGTTGCGTCGCAACGCAACATGGAGCGTCGGCGCGGTTTTGCGCCTACCCGTTCGGGGGGAGGGAATGATCACTTACGAGCCAAGCGTCCAATTCATCCTTGGGGAGCGGATCGAAGAAGCTGTCGGTGACGGCGAATTCGCCCCGTGCGACGCCGGGTTGACGGTCGGGCGGAGGGGCGATGGCGGGCTCTTGGTCCGTCGTTTGGGGCTTGGTCACTGGAACGCGGCCTCCGCGAGGCTGCGCAGCTTGCGGGAATGCAGGGTCTCCATGCCGTGCTCGCGCAGCAGTTCCATGGCCAGCACGCCGATCTTCAGGTGCTGGTCGACCCGCTCGCGGTAGAAGCGGTCGGCCATGCCCGGCAGCTTCAGCTGGCCGTGCATCGGCTTGTCCGACACGCAGAGCAGCGTGCCGTAGGGAACGCGGAAGCGGAAGCCGTTGGCGGCGATGGTGGCGCTTTCCATGTCCAGCGCGATGGCGCGGCTCTGGCTGAAGCGCATCAGCGGCTCGCGGTGGTCGCGCAGCTCCCAGTTCCGGTTGTCGATGGTCGCCACGGTGCCGGTGCGCATGATGCTCTTCAGCGCGTAGCCGGACAGGCCGGTGACCCGCTCCACCGCCGTCTCCAGCGCGCGCTGCACCTCGGCCAGCGCCGGGACGGGCACCCAGGTCGGCAGGTCGGCGTCGAGCACGTGGTCGTCACGGACATAGCCGTGTGCCAGCACATAGTCGCCGAGCCGCTGCGAGCTGCGCAGCCCCGCGCAGTGGCCCAGCATGATCCAGGCGTGCGGGCGCAGCACGGCGATGTGGTCGGTGATGGTCTTGGCGTTGGACGGGCCGACGCCGATGTTGACCAGCGTGATGCCGTTCCCGTCCGGCCGGGTCAGGTGGTAGGCCGGCATCTGCGGCATGCGCGGCGGCTTGGACCCGTTCACCGGCACGTCGCCCAGGTTGCGGTTGTGGGTGACGATCTCGCCGGGTTCCACGAAGCGGTCGTACTGGCGGCGGTAGGTGGCGAGGTCCGGGTCGGCGGCGGGCTCCATGATCTCCCGCGCCATCCGGATGAACTCGTCCACGTAGAACTGGTAGTTCGTGAACAGGATGAAGTTCTGGAAGTCCTCCGGCGCCGTCGCCGTGTAGTGGCGCAGCCGGTGCAGCGAGAAGTCCACGCGCGGGCCGGTGAACAGCGCCAGCGGCTTCACCGCGTCCAGCGCCGCCTCGTAGGTGCCGTTGACGATGGTGTCGTCCATGCGGGCGAGGTCGGGCAGGTCGAACAGGTCGGGCAGGGTGGCCAGCCGCTCCGGCGTCAGGTCGCCCTCCACATGCATGCCGTTGGGGAAGGCGAAGTGGATGGGGATCGCCTCGTCGCTGACGCCGACCTCCAGCGGAACGCCGTGGTTGCGCAGCAACAGCGTGAACTGCTCCCGGTAATAGCGGTCGAACAGGTCCGGTCGGGTGAGCGTCGTGGAATAGGTGCCGGGCCCCTCGACGAAGCCGTAGGACAGCCGCGTGTCCACCGCCGCCGCCGACGCGGTGCTGAGCTTCACGTAAGGATAGCCGGCCTGGCAGCGCTTGTGGTCGTCCACGCCGCGCGTGAAGGCGGCGAAACGGTCGCGCAGGTAGGCGGTGTTGCGGCCGTAGATGCTCCGCACCGCGTCGAGCACGGCGTCGGGGCTGTCGAAAGTGCCGATGGGGCCGGATGGCAGGGGCGTGATCGGATCGGTCATGCCTTTACAATGGGGTCCGCCCCTGCCGGGCGGAAGGGGCGCGCAATCGGTCAGGGGTCTTTGGGAGGATTGTTACGCTCAAGCTCGCGCACCAGCGCTTTGAACGCCTTTGGTTGGCGTTTCATAATGGACTTAAGTTCCACCTTAAGCTCGTTCAATCGAATTTTTGCTTGTTCATTTTTAGTATTTTCAATCTCTTGCCATAGATCGCAAGCGATTTTCAAGACTTTTTCATCAGATGTGAGAGAGTTAAAATCTCCTTGAGCTGTTGATAGTCTCTCTTTTGCAATAACATTTATGGCATCCAGGATGGTGCCGATTTGCTTCCCATAGCTTGCTTCCTTAAGGACGGCTTTTTCAATGGATGGAGACGAGGAATTTGTTTCGTTTATATTGACAATCGTCCCCAGGTTCCAGTCGGGATTGATTGCCTGATCGAGATACTGAGGAGCCAACGCGAGTATTGGGAACCAACCACCCCGCCTTTTTGGGGTCCAGAAGCTCATCCAAAATTCGAACACCGGTGCATACGGGTTCGTCATGACGTCCTCCCTGAAGCCGCGCGCCGTTCATCCGCCTATGTCGCATGGACAGAGGCGGATGTATCGGATTTGCTATGGTCAGGACATTGCGCCATATGTCGCGCCTAGATTGCGCACGTCTGCGAGACATTCGCGTCGGATGAGTCGCGGCCGCTACGCGTCCAACCCCATGAGAGAGCGTGAGAACTGCTCGGCGTCGAAGGGGCGCAGGTCGTAGACGCCTTCGCCGACGCCGATGGCGTGGACCGGCAGCTTGAACTTCTCGGCCAGCGAGACCAGCACGCCGCCGCGGGCGGAGCCGTCCAGCTTGGTCAGGATCAGGCCGCTGACGTTGACCATGTCGCGGAAGACCTCGACCTGGCTGTGCGCGTTCTGGCCGGTGGTGGCGTCGAGAGTCAGCAGGGTGGTGTGCGGCGCCGTCTCGTCCAGCTTCTTGATGACGCGGACGATCTTGCGCAACTCCTCCATCAGGCCGGTCTTGTTCTGAAGGCGGCCGGCGGTGTCGATCAGCAGGACGTCCACGCCCTCGCGCCGCGCCTGCTCCAGCGCGTCGAAGGCCAGGCCGGCGGCGTCCGTGCCGGTGTCGCGGGCGACCACCGGGCAGCCGGTGCGCTCGCCCCAGATCTTCAACTGGCTGACCGCGGCGGCGCGGAAGGTGTCGCCGGCGGCCAGCATCACCGTCTTGCCTTCGGCGCGCAGCTGGCGGGCCAGCTTGCCGATGGTCGTCGTCTTGCCGGTGCCGTTGACGCCGACCACCAGGATCACGTGCGGTTTCAGCGCGGGGTTGATCTCCAGCGGCTTGGCAACCGGGCCGACGATCTTCGCCACCTCCGCGGCGAGCGTGGTCTTCACCTCCTCCGGCGAAACCTCCTTGCCGAAGCGGGTGCGGGCCAGCTCCGCCGTCACCTTGGCGGCCGTGGTCGGCCCCAGGTCGGCGGTGATCAGCAGCTCCTCCAGTTCCTCCAGCGCCTCGTCGTCGAGCTTGCGCTTGGTGAAGATGCCGGTGATGCCCTCCGTCAGCTTGGAGGAGGACTTGGACAGCCCCTCCTTCAGGCGGGCGAACCAGCCCTTCTTCGGCTTCTCCTCGTCGGCGGCGAGTGCGGCGACCGGTTCGGCAGCCGCGTCCTCCTCCGCGTCGGATTCGGCCTCGGCGGGAACGGTTTCCGGCTCGTCCTCGCGCTCCTCCGGCTTGCTCGGCGGGGCGAGGGGCGGGGGAGGGGGCGTCTCGACGGCCGGCGGCGGGGGCAACTCCGGTTCCGGCAGCGGTTCGGGTTCCGCAGGCTCGACGGCGGCCGGTTCTGGCGCCGGCTCGGGCGCGGGCGGTTGCTGGACGGCGGGCTGCTGCTCGTCCTTGCGGGCTTCTTCTTCGGGCTTCTTGCGGCCGAACCAACGCAGGATCATGGGAGGTCCACTGTCGTCAAAAGGGTGTCAAAGGAGCGTGCCGGTCAGCTTGCCGTCCCGCACGCCGGTCACCACCGCACGCTGGATGGAGCCGGCGGGCAGCGGCGTGCCCAGGCGGATTTCGGCGAAATGCTCCGTGCGGCCCAGGTCTTCCTTCTCGACCAGCACGGAGACCTCGTGGCCGACCAGGGCGGCCAGGGTGCGGGCCTCGGCTTCTGCGCCCGCCGCGCGCAGCCGGGCCGCGCGCTCCTTGCGGACGCCGCCGTCGACCTGCGGCATGCGGGCGGCCGGGGTGCCGGGGCGCGGGCTGTAGGGGAAGACGTGCAGCCAGGTCAGCCCGCACTCCTCGACCAGCCGCAGCGTGTTCTCGAACATCTCCTCGGTTTCCGTGGGGAAGCCGGCGATGAAGTCGGCGCCGAAGGCGATGTCGGGGCGAAGGCTGCGGACCTTCTCGCAGAATGCGATGGCGTCGGCGCGGCTGTGCCGGCGCTTCATGCGCTTCAGGATCATGTCGTCGCCGGCCTGGAGCGACAGGTGCAGGTGCGGCATCAGCCGCGGCTCGTTTTCGATCAGGCGCCAGAGGTCGTCGTCGATTTCGATGCAGTCGAGCGAGGACAGGCGCAGCCGCGGCAGGTCGGGCACCAGCGCCAGCAGGCGGCGCACCATCTGGCCCAGCGTCGGGGTCCCGGGCAGGTCCGGGCCGAAGCTGGTGATGTCCACGCCGGACAGCACCACCTCGTTGTAGCCGGCCTTGACCAGCGCCTGCACCTGCTCCACCACCGCGCCGATGGGGACGGAGCGCGAGGGGCCGCGCCCGTAGGGGATGATGCAGAAGGTGCAGCGGTGGTCGCAACCCTGCTGGACCTGGATGAAGGCGCGCGCGCGGTCCTCGAACCCGCCGACCAGATGGCTGGCGGTCTCCTTGACCGACATGATGTCGTTGACCAGCACCTTCTCGGCCGGCGGCAGGCCCCAGCTTTCAGGCTGGAGCTTCTCCTGGTTGCCCAGGACCTGGTCCACCTCCGGCATGGCGCCGTAGCGCTGCGGGTCGATCTGCGCGGCGCAGCCGGTCACCACGATGCGCGCGTCCGGCCGTTCCCGCCGCAGCTTGCGGATGGTCTGGCGTGCCTGCCGCTCGGCCTCCGAGGTCACCGCGCAGGTGTTGACGATGACGACGTCACCCAGCCCCGCGTTGCGGGCATGGGTGCGCATCACCTCGGATTCGTAGGTGTTCAGGCGGCAGCCGAAGGTGACGATCTCCGGCTCGTTCGACAGGGTCTCGCTCATGCTCACTCAGCCTAGCCGGCCGGCACCAGATCCGGCGACAGGCGCCCGGAGAAGCTCAGGGCGATCGGGCCGGTCATCAGGACGGTGCCGTCCTCCAGCCACTCGATGGTCAGGGTGCCGCCGTCCAGGATCACGTCGGCCTTGCGGCCGGTCAGGCCACGCCGGGCAGCGGCGACCGCCGTCGCGCAGGCGCCGCTGCCGCAGGCGCTGGTGATGCCGGCGCCGCGCTCCCACACCCGCATGCGGATTTGGGTGGGCGACAGCACCTGGGCGAACTCGACGTTGGTGCGTTCCGGGAAGGCCGGGTGATGCTCGAACACCGGGCCGACCTCCGCCAGGGGGACGGCGTTCACGTCGTCCACGAAGAAGACGGCGTGCGGGTTGCCCATGTTGACCGCGACCGGCCCATTGAAGCCGCCGTGCGCGACGTCGACGCGCAGCGTGTCGTCTGGCCCGGCCAGCGGGATCTGCGCCCAGTCCAGCCGCGCCGGGCCCATGTTCACGGTGACGCGGCCGCCATTGGGGCCGTTGTCGGCGCGGAAGGATTCCAGGATGCCCGCCCGGGTTTCGAAGGCGACGCGCTCCGCCCCCGATTCCTCCATAAGCAGCCAGCCGACGCAGCGGGACGCGTTGCCGCAGGCCGCGGCTTCCGACCCGTCGGCGTTGCGGATGCGCATGAAGGCCGCCGTGCCCGCCGTCTGCGCCGGTTCCAGCACGATGAACTGGTCGCAGCCCACCCCGGTCCGGCGATCGGAAATGGCACGCACCTCGGCCTCGGCCGGCGTGTAGGGCGTCTGGCGGGCGTCGATCACGACGAAATCGTTGCCGAGCCCATGCATCTTCAGGAATTCGCGCGTCATAGCCGCCGTTATATGGCGATGTGGCACGCGGAGTCCATGGCCGCTCCGGCGCGCGCGGCACAGAGTTGCAAAAAGCCGCGCGCCCCGTACCTCGGCCCACCCATCACCACGCCTTGGCGGGCTCCTCGGCCACGGCCGGGTTGCCGTCGGGGAGGACGATCTCCAGCGCGTCGATCACGTCGTGGAGGGTATCCTGGACATGCGCCCGCGGCGGCGTGCCGCCCGTGCGCTCCCAAGCCTCCACGTCCCATTGCTGGGCGCCGAGCGGAGCGTCCGGCAGGGTGAGGATCCGGTCGGCAACGATGGTGTCGTAGGGTTTCTTCGCTTGCGACAACGCGACCAGTACGGTGATCGACACGGCGATTCCGGCGATCCAGGCCCACAGCACGTCGCCATTCGTCATGGCGTCCTCCCCGGTCCCTGTTCGGGACCCAGCGGCATGGGGTATCGGTCCCGACGACTCTCGGACTTTTCTCGGCGGTGCACAATCCACCTTCGGACCATGCACCATCCGGCCAGGGGATGAGGGAGGAAGGCGTCAAGCCCCCTTGAAGACCAGATGCTTGGAGGCCGCGAAGTTCAGGAACATGCCGGCGACGGAGCCGGCGGCGACGGCCAGGAACGGGTGCGCCTGCACCACCGGCAGGGTGCTTTCCAGCCCGACCGACACGGCGTAGTTCACCACGCCGCCGACGGCGTTCGCCGCGACGAACTTGGCCCACTGGCGGTGCAGCGGATCGTCCCCGGCGCCGCGGAAGGTGAAGGCGCGGTTGAGGGCGAAGGTCGTGGAGGCGGCGGCCAGGAAGGCGGGGACGCGGGCGGCGAAGAATTCCAGCCCGGCGCCGAAGACCAGCGCGTAGACCACCGCCGTGTCGACCGCGAGGCCGATCACGCCGACGATGCCGAACTTGCCGAACTGGCAGGCGAGCCGGCCGAGCCGGCTGTCCAGCATGGCGTCGAGGACGCCGCTCATCAACGGGCCGCCAGGGGATTCGCGGCCGGACGGTGGGGATGCATGCCCGGCGCGGGAATGGACAGGTAGTGCATGCGCTTGGCCTCGCGGCGGCCGTGCGTCACCGTGTCCAGGATCAGGCCGCAGGTCAGGCTGAGGAAGGCGAGCAGCATCAGCCCCATGGACAGGACCGCCGTCGGCAGGCGCGGCACCAGCCCGGTGTGCAGGAAGGTGGTGACCACCGGCCAGGCGAGGGCCACCGCAACGGCGGCGAGCAGGGCGCCGAAGGCCCCGAAGAAGGGCAGGGGCCGCTCCTCCTTCACCAGGTTCACGATGGTGCGCAGGATGCGGACGCCGTCGCGGATGGTGTTCAGCTTGCTGTGCGAACCGGGCGGCCGGTCCTTGTAGGGCGTCTTGATCTCGGCGATGGGCATGCGCAGTTCCAGCGCGTGCACGGTCAGCTCCGTCTCCGTCTCGAAGCCGCTGGCCAGCGCCGGGAAGGACTTGATGAAGCGCCGCGAGAAGACCCGGTAGCCCGACAGCATGTCCTGGATGCGGTCGCCGAAGATGCCCGCGACCATGCCGGTCAGCAGCTTGTTGCCGAAGCGGTGGCCCGGCCGGTAAGCCTTGACGATGTCGGTGACGCGGGCGCCGTTGACCATGTCCAGCTGGTCCTCCCACAGCCGCTGCACCATCAGCGGGGCCGAGGGGGCGTGGTAGGTGTCGTCGCCGTCGACCAGCACGTAGACGTCCGCCTCGATGTCGGAGAACATGCGGCGCATGACGTTGCCCTTGCCCTGCAGGGGCTCGCGGCGGACCACCGCGCCGGCGGCCTTCGCCACCTCCACCGTTCGGTCGGACGAGTTGTTGTCGTACACGTAGATCGTGGCGTCGGGCAGGGCCGCCCGGAAGTCGCGCACGACCGAGGCGATCGCCGCCTCCTCGTTGTAGCAGGGGATCAGCACCGCCACGACGGGGGCCGACGACGGGTCCGGCGTCTGGACGGGGGCGGTGCCGGGCTCCGCGACGGGAAAGACGGCGGGGCGATCGATGGTGGAGACGGTCATGGGCTTGCGCTTCGGAACGGTGCGGATGACAGGATAAACACCACAAAACAGTCTTTTAATCCACCGGTACCCGCTCCACGGAGCACAGGTTCAGCGGTTCGCCGAGATTATTGGGGATAACCCGACAGGCGCCCTGGTCCACCCGCAAGCCCAGCAGCAGCGCCGCCTCGGCGGCGCCGGCCGTGTCGGGGATGGTGCTGAGCATCAGGAAACGCCCGTGGTGCGCCCCAACTTTGTCCTTGAGCAGCGCAAGGTAGCCGTTTCCGACCGAATCCGGCTGCAGGAAGTTGGACTGGATGCGCACGAACGGGATGCGCGGCGGGAAGGCCGGGATGACGTGGGAGATCGCCCAGTAGCCGCCCATCAGCACCATCGTGTGGTCCGGATCCTCGATGGGCGGCACCTCCGCCTCGACCCAGCGGTCGCTCCAGGCGACACGCCCCCAATCGGCCGGCCGCACCGTCGCCTGGACCAGCAGCAGCAGGACGGCGGCCACCACCACGGCGCCGCGGCGCGGCACCGGCAGCAGGCCGGCCGCCATGACGATGGCCAGCGGCGCCAGGATCTCCAGCGGCACGAGGTAGCGGTAGATGCAGAACATGACGACCCACAGCGCGTACATCACCGCCATGGCCGTCAGCAGGTAGCGGGTGGCGGCCCTATCGGCGAGGGTGGCCGGGCCGTGTTGCAGCCGGGATCCCTTGCCCAGCAGGGCCAGCGCCGCCGCCACCGGGACCAGAACGAACAGCACCAGGATCCGCAGGTCGAGGAAGGCAACCTCGCCCACCTTCAGCGGCGCAAAGGTGAAGAAGAAAGGAAAGAGGATCCGCTCCAGCGTGGAGGCCGGGAAGAAGCCGACGTTGACGTAGTCGGAGATGGCGGCGAAAGGGGACTTGAAGATGTGGTTCATGTGCGGGAACACCGGGTTCCCGTAGTCGTGCCACAGGTGCGCCATCCAGAAGCCGCCGAAGAGGGCGAGGCCGCCCAGAACGCCGACGCCGAAGAAGAAGGACAGCCACAGCCACCGCCAGGGGCGCGTCGGCAGAACCAGGAAGGCGAGGCACAGGCCGACCGCGTAGATCACGCTGGGATTCTTCAGCCCCATGGCCGCACCGGCCATCAGCCCGGCGGCACCCACCCGCAGGAAGGCGCCGCGCGCCCGCCCGCCGATCAGGCGCGGCAGGCCGCACAGCACCACGGCGAGCGCGCCCAGCACCCCCAGGCTGACCATGTTGTCGTGGAAGGTGGTGCCGAGCAGCCCCAGCGTCCCGCCGCCGAGCCCGCCCATGACCGCCAACCCCGCCGCGATGGCCACCCGCTGCCCCTCGGTGCCGATGCGCAGCGTGGCGCGGGCGATCAGGAACAGAAGCGACAGGTTCAGGCCCTGCAACGCGCTCCAGACGAACCCAGCGACCGGGGCCGGCAGGTGGTTGGCCAGCAGGAAGAAGGGGACGTCCAGCAGCGGGTTGTAGAAGCTGGGCATCTGCGCCGGCAGCATGTCCTGGCCGAGGCGGCCGGTCAGCAGGGCGTAGGCGTTGTACCAGTGGTAGTTCCGCAGGTCCCAGTTGGCGTCCATGCCCAGCGCCAGCCCCAGCAGGCCGTACAGCAGCGGGGCGAGCAGGAGGAACGCGGCGGAGGCCCGGCGCGCGCGGCGGCCGCTCGAAGGCGGGGCGAAAGGCGGGAGCGGCATGGAAGCGGGAGAGTCCTGGCGGTTGGTCGCCCCTTGGTAGGCGAGGGGCGCGCCGTCTTCAAGGCCGCGCTGCTGTGGCAAAGCTGTGCTGGGCGCCGTGGTGGAACCGGCCATGGGAAACTTCGTTGCGTCCAAGTGTGTTCCGGGATGCGGAATCGCGTTGCGCGCGCGGCGATTGCGGCAAGCTTCCTCTGGCAATGGCGGGACGGGTCTGCTATTCACCGGAACTCCGCATGCACACGCTTGCGCCTCTTTGCGCGACAGGATTCTGGCGATGGAAAAGTTTACGGTTCTCACCGGCGTTGCTGCGCCGCTGCCGATGATCAACGTCGACACCGACATGATCATTCCGAAGCAATTCCTGAAAACCATCAAGCGGACCGGGCTCGGCAAGCATCTCTTCGACGAGATGCGCTACACCCAGGACGGCCAGGAGATCGGGGACTTCGTCCTCAACAAGCCGGCCTACCGCAGCGCCAAGATCCTGGTGGCGGACGAGAATTTCGGCTGCGGCTCCTCGCGCGAGCATGCGCCGTGGGCGCTGGCGGATTTCGGCATCCGCTGCATCATCGCACCGAGCTTCGCGGACATCTTCTTCAACAACTGCTTCAAGAACGGCATCCTGCCGATCAAGCTGCCGAAGGAGCAGGTGGACCTGCTGCTCGACGACGCGTCGCGCGGGTCCAACGCCATCGTCTCGGTCGATCTTGATCGCCAAGAGATCACCGGTCCGGACGGCGGCAAGATCACGTTCGAGGTCGATCCGTTCCGCAAGCACTGCCTGCTGAACGGCCTGGACGACATCGGGCTGACGCTGCAGCAGGCCGCGGTCATCGACAGCTTCGAGGCCAAGCAGCGCGGCGGCGGCCAGCCCTGGCTGTGGGGCTGATCAAACCAACCGCGACCTGCGGGTCTAGCGCTTTGGGAAGGCTTCCCCTGCGCCGGGCCCGCCGTTAGACATTCTCGATGAAGTCTCCAGATGGGGAGTGCGTGCGCCATGCCCGCCAATAAGAAGCTTCTGTTTTTGCCAGGTGATGGAATCGGTCCCGAGGTGATGCGTCAGGTGCGCCGGGTCATCGACTGGCTCGACCGCAAGCGCAACATCACGTTCGACGTCACCGAGGGGCTGGTCGGCGGTGCGGCCATCGACGCCTACGGCGTGCCCCTGAAGGACGAGACGCTGGCCGACGCGCTGGCCGCGGACGCGGTGATGCTGGGCGCGGTCGGCGGCCCGAAGTGGGACAACCCGTCGGACTACACCAAGCGCCCGGAAGCCGGCCTGCTCTCGCTCCGCAAGGAGCTGGGGCTGTTCGCCAACCTGCGCCCGGCGGTCGTGTTCGACGCGCTGGTCGACGCCTCGACCCTGAAGCCGGAGGTCATCAAGGGCCTCGACATCATGATCGTGCGCGAGCTGACCGGCGGCGTCTATTTCGGTGAGCCGCGCGGCATCACCGACATCGGCAACGGCGAGCGCCGCGGCGTCAACACCCAGGTCTACACGACCAGCGAGATCCGCCGCGTCGCCCGCGTGGCCTTCGAGCTGGCGCGCAAGCGCAACAACAAGCTCCACTCGATGGAGAAGGCCAACGTGATGGAATCGGGCCTCCTGTGGCGCCAGGAAGTCACAAAGCTCCATCAGGAGGAGTTCTCCGACGTCACGCTGGAGCACATGTACGCCGACAACGGCGCCATGCAGCTGCTGAAGAACCCCAAGCAGTTCGACGTGATCGTCACCGACAACCTGTTCGGCGACATCCTGTCGGACGAGGCGGCGATGATGACCGGCTCGCTCGGCATGCTGCCGTCGGCGTCGCTGGGCGCGCCGGACGCCAACGGCCAGCGCAAGGCGCTGTACGAGCCGGTGCACGGCTCCGCCCCGGACATCGCCGGCCGCGACCTCGCCAACCCCTGCGCGACCCTGCTGTCCTTCGCGATGTGCCTGCGCTATTCGTTCAACATGGACGAGGAGGCGAAGCTGCTGGAGCGGTCGGTGCAGAACGTGCTGTCCGGCGGCATGCGCACGGCGGACATCATGGCGCCGGGCATGGCCCGCTGCTCCACGACCGTCATGGGCGACTCGATCCTGCGCGAGTTGGAGAAGATCGCGTCCTGATCGCCGCTCGCCTGAGAAGGCGATTTTGCAGAATCGCCTGATCGGGCGAGGACAAAAAGAAAAGCCCCTTTCCCGATGCGGGAGAGGGGCTTTTTCGTTTCGGCGGTCAGTCGCCCTCGCCGGGCCCGGCGGTGGCTCCGCGTCCGCCGTGACTCGCCTGTCCGCCTTTCCGGCCGGCTTCGGCCGCGAGCGACGGGTTGCGGGAGAAGCTGCGCGAGGATGCCGGTACGCTTCGTCCGCCCTTTCGGCCCGCCTCCGCGGCGAGTTCCGGATTCTTCGAGAAACTGCGCTTATCCGCCGGCACGCTTTCACCGCCCTTGCTGGCGATCTGACGTTGCCGGTCGCGATCCATCGACGCGAAGCCGCGGTTCGACGTGCGCCCGTTGTCCTTCGAGGCCATGTTTAACCTCCACCTCTGCCACGTGCTTGAAACCGGGCAAGCCGCAAGTTGGTTCCCGAACGAAAGGGCGCGAATCGTCGGGCATGGGGCAGCCGGAGGTGGCAGGCCGCGGCGGAGCCCTTCGCGCGGTGCGGGAAGTCGTTCGCTGTGCGGATTTTCCGTGTAAAGGCAAGGTTAGTTCGGGCGTTTGTGGCCTGATCTATGCAAAGCCTGAGCATCGGTGCTAATCAATGGCAATGAACATTGCCGGAGGGCTCGCGAAATGCTCAAAACCTCAGCGCTCGGGCTGTCGCTCAACTCCAAGGGAGCAACAAAAGTGACCGGAACTGCTTCGCACAGTGCGTTTGATAACGTGCAGGGGCAGGTTTTCGGGATCATTATGACCGCTTTCGGCATTTCGCTGCTGCACGCGGCAGGTTTGATCACCGGGCAGGCAGCCGGCCTGTCCTTCGTGATCTCCTACGCGACCGGGGCCGACTTCGGCCTGGTGTTCTTTCTGGTGAACCTGCCCTTCTACGCCCTGGCGGTGGCGCGCATCGGCTGGCGCTTCGCCGCCCGCTCGCTGGTCGCCGTCACCTCCATCTCGCTGCTGTCGGCGGTGTTCCCGCGGGTGATGAGCTACGACCTGTTGGAGCCGCACGTCGCCGCGGTGCTGGCCGGCTTTTGCGTCGGCATCGGCGTGATCGGGCTGTTCCGCCACGGGTCCAGCGGCGGCGGCGTGGGCATCCTCGCCTACTACATCCAGGAGAAGACCGGCTTCCGCGCCGGATGGATCCAGGCGATGTTCGACGTGGTGATCTTCGCGCTGGCCGTCTTCGTGATCGACGGCAAGGCGCTGCTCGCCTCCATGCTGGGGGCGGCGGTGCTGAACGCCTTCGTGTCCTTCAACCACCGGGCGGACTGGTACGTCGCCCGGTGATGGAAGGCGTGAAGGAGCGCCTTATCCCTCCAGCGCCAGGATCGCCGCGGCCATGGCGACCACGCGCTTGGCGTTCTCGACGTGCAGGTTCTCCACCAGCTTGCCGTCCACCAGCACGACGCCCTTGCCCTCCGCCGACGCGGCGGCGTGGGCGTCGATGATGCGGTGGGCGAAGGCGATCTCGTCCGGGTCGGGGGCGAAGGCCTCGTTGCAGGCGGCGATGGTCTTGGGGTGGATCAGGGTCTTGCCGTCGAAGCCCAACTCCCGCCCCTGGCGGCAGGAGGCGGCAAAGCCCTCGTCGTCGTTCAGGTCCAGATGCACGCCGTCGAGGATGGCAAGGCCGTAGGCCCGCGCCGCCAGCAGGCAGAGGCCGAGGCTGGTGATCATCGGCAGCCGGTCGCGCGTGTGGGCGGCGTGCAGGTCCTTGGCGAGGTCCGACGTGCCCATGACCAGCCCGCCGAGCTTCGGCGACGCGCCCGCGATCTCCTTCGCGTTCAGCATGCCGAGCGGCGTTTCCATCATGCACCAGATGGTCTGGCTGTCGGGCGAGCCGTTGGCGCGCAGCACCACCTCCGCCTGGCGGACCATGTCGGCGCTCTCCACCTTCGGCAACAGCACCGCGTCGGCCCCGCTGGAGGCCGCCATGACGAGGTCGTCATAGCCCCAGGGCGTGTTCAGCCCGTTGGTGCGCACCACCAACTCCCGCCCGCCGTAGCCGGCGGCGGCGATGGCCTGCTTGATCGTGGCGCGGGCGGTGCCCTTGGCGTCGGGGGCGACCGCGTCCTCCAGATCGAGGATCAGGCCGTCGGCGGGCAGGGTCCGCCCCTTCTCCAGGGCGCGGGCGTTCGATCCCGGCATGTAGAGCACGCTGCGGCGCGGGCGGGCGGTGGCGGCCATGGCGTTTCCCCTTCCTTGCTTTTTCGGCTTGGGATTTTCGGCTTGTTCGGAGCGGGCAGGATTAACCGCGCGAGGCCCGTCTGTCCATGCGGCGCTGCGCGTCCGGGAAAGGCTGCCCTGCGCGGAGTTCGCTGCATTGCGAACTGTGGGCGGTTTACCATTCGGCTTCCACCGCCCGGCCTCCACCGCTTAGGCTTTCCCGCATGAAGACCGTCATCTCCATTCAATCCCACGTCGCGTACGGCTATGTCGGCAACCGGGCCGCGGTTTTCCCGCTGCAACGGCTGGGCATCGACGCCATCGCGGTGAACACGGTGCAGTTCTCCAACCACACCGGCTACGGCGAGTGGACCGGGCAGGTCTTCTCGGCGGAGCACATCGCCGACGTGCTGGATGGCATCGCCGCCCGCGGCGTGCTGCCGAAGTGCCACGCGCTGCTGTCCGGCTACATGGGCGACGTGGGCCTGGGCCAGGTGATCGTGGAGACGGCGGCGCGGCTGAAGGCCGCCAACCCGCGCGCGGTCTACGCCTGCGATCCCGTCATGGGCGACGTCGGGCGCGGCTTCTTCGTGCGGCCCGGCCTGCCGGAGTTCATCAAGGAGCACGCGGTCCCCGCCGCCGACCTGCTGACCCCGAACCAGTTCGAGCTGGAGTATCTGGCCGACCGCAAGGTGGAAACGCTGGAGGACGCGCTGGCCGCCACCGCCGCCCTGCGCGCGCGCGGGCCGCGGCTGGTGCTGGTCACCAGCCTGACGCGCAGGGATGCCGCCCCCGACAGCATCGAGATGCTGGCCGACAACACCGACGGCGCCTGGCTGGTCTCCACGCCGCGCCTGCCGCTGGACCCGCCGCCCAACGGCTCCGGCGACGCGGTGGCCGCGCTGTTCCTCGCCCATTACCTGAAGAACTACGACCCCGCCCACGCGCTGGAGCAGGCGGCGGCGGCCATCTACGCGATCTTCCTGACCACCCGCCGGCTCGGCACGCGCGAGCTTGCGCTGGTCGCCGCGCAGGACGAGTTCGTCAACCCCACCCACCAGTTCCGCGTCACGCGCGTCCGGTGATATCGCGCGTTACGCGCGTCCGGTGACAGCGCGCACCGGGTTCAACAGGGAAAACAGAATGCGAATTTGTGTCTACGCCGGGTCCAACCCCGGCGCCAACCCGGCCTATGGCGACGCGGCGGAGCGGTTCGGCCGTCTGCTGGCGGAGCGCGGCATCGGCCTCGTCTACGGCGGCGGGCGCACCGGGCTCATGGGGCGGGTCGCCGACGGCGCGCTGGCGGCCGGCGGCACGGTGACCGGCATCATCCCGCAGTTCCTGATGGACAAGGAGGTCGGCCACCTGGGCCTGCAGGATCTGCGGGTCGTCGGTTCCATGCACGAGCGCAAGGCGCTGATGGCGGAGCTGGCCGACGGCTTCGTGGCGCTGCCCGGCGGCATCGGCACGCTGGAGGAGATCTTCGAGGTGTGGACCTGGGCGCAGCTCGGCCGCCACGACAAACCCTGCGGGCTGCTCAACGCCGCCGGCTTCTACGACGGGCTGGTGGGCTTCCTCGACCACGCGGCGGGGGAGCGCTTCATGCAGGCCAAGCACCGCGGCATGCTGATCGTCGAAGACAGCGCCGAGACCATGCTGGATGCCATCGCCGCCTACCGCCCGCCGGTCGTGGAGAAGTGGCTGGACAAGTCCCGGACCTGAGGAGGCTAGAACACCATTCTGCGCTCAGCGGCCGTTCCGGCTCATGTGCGTCGGTACGGAGGCGCCGGAGCCGGTGGGCTGCGACCCGCCGCCGAAGGGGCCTCCGCCCGCGAGCGCGTGCATCAGGGAATTCCAGTCGCGGCGGAACTGCGTCCCGAAGTCGGTTCCGCCCTTTTGGGCCGGGCGCGCCGGGCGGACCACCTGGGACGCCCGAGCGGTGGTCTTGGCCTTGGCGGCGCGGGTCTCCGCGCGGACCGTTTTCACAGGCGGGGCCGGTTTGCGGCCCGGGATGGGGGCCGCGGGAGCCGTGACCACCGGCGGTTCGCCGGACCGCGAATTCCGGGAAAAGGCGTCCTGGCACAGGCCCTGGTCCCGCGCCTGGTCGAGGTCGCCCCCCTCCAGCAGCCAGCAGTCGACATTGCCCGCATCCGCCCCGAAGCTTCTCCCCGAGGCGCCCGCCGTGGCCGCCACGAGGAGCGCCAGCATCAGTGCGCCGCGCCGGACCCGCCCTGGCATCTCCCGCCGCCTCCATCGCCGTTGATCCCATTCCAGGAATACAACGCAAGGCGGGAAAACTTCTTCAACGCGAAGCGGGAGTAGACCGACATCGCCGTGGTACCCCCGGCGGCGTCAGGTCAGGTGCTGCTGGCGCAGATAGTCCTCGGACTGCATCTCCATCAGGCGGCTGACGGTGCGTTCGAACTCGAAGGCGTGGGTGCCCTCGGGGTAGAGGCGTTCCGGCGGGCCGTCGGCGGCGACGACCAGGTTCACTTTGTGCTCGTAGAGGGCGTCGACCAGAGTCATGAAGCGCTTGGCCTCGTTGCGCAGCTCGTCCTTCATCGTCGGCACGTCGTGGATCAGCACGGTGTGGAAGTGCGTCGCGATGGCGATGTAGTCGGCGGCGCCCAGCGGTTTGCCGCACAGGCTCCAGAAGTCGACGAGCGCCACGCATTTGGCGGCGCGGGCGATCTCCACCCGGCGTCCCTGCACCAGCAGGTGCGTCGGCTCGCCCGGGGCGCCGTCGGTCAGGGTGGCGAAGGTGTCATTGATGCGGCGGTCGGTGTCCGGGCCCAGCGGCCAGAAATAGACGGGCTTGCCCTGCAGGCGGTCCAGCCGGTAGTCGGTCGGTCCTTCCAGCGCCAGGACGTCCAGCTTCTCCTTCAGCAGCGCGATGAAGGGCAGGAACAGCTCCCGCTGGAGCCCGTCCTTGTAGAGCATGTCCGGCGGCCAGTTGGAGGTCGCAACCACCACGACGCCCAGGTCGAACAGGTTGGTGAACAGCCGGCCCAGGATCATCGCGTCCACGACGTTGGTGACGTGGAACTCGTCGAAGCACAGAAGCCACGCCTCCTCGGCCAGCGCGCGGGCCAGTTCCGGCAGCGCGTCGTCGGCGTCCTTCCCCCTGGACTTGCCCGACTGGCGGTGCTGGTGGATGCGCTCGTGCACCTCCAGCATGAATTCGTGGAAATGGACGCGGCGCTTCCGGTCCACCGGGGCGGTGTCGAAGAACAGGTCCATCAGCATGGACTTGCCGCGGCCGACGCCGCCGTAGAGGTACAGGCCCTGCGGCGCCTCCACCGGCTCCGGCCGCGGGCGGCCGAGGCCGAAGCGTTCCAGCCAGCCCGCCTTGGCGCCGCCGCCGTTGGTGGCCGGCTGCGGGCGGTAGCCCTGCAACGCCTTGTAGAGGCTCTGCAGCTTCTCCGCGGCCAGTTCCTGGTCGGGGTCCGGGCGCAGCGTGCCGGTGCCACGGCGGGCGCGGTAGAGCGAAAGCGGTCCGTCAGACATGGAAGCGGGTTCCGGGGATGCAGGTCTTGGAGGGTGGCCTTCGGTGGAGGAAGACCTGTTTTAGGTAGCGGATGCGCCGCCGCAGGGCAACGGGCCGGGCATTGCCCGGCGGGCAGGGCAGGCGCCCGCCAAGCGGTCACCCCCTGCGTCTTGTACCGCCGGGCGGCGTCGGCATAAAGGGACAATCGCGCGTGGGCGGCGGTTCCGGAGCCCTGTCCGGGCGGTTAAACTTCCGTTATGCATTTCGCGCGAGAGTGACGCCGGAGATCATCGACCCGTTTCCCTTTTTGATCCCGTCCAGGCCCCCGCTGCGGGTGGGGCCGCGTGCCTAGGAATCCACCGCCGCCATGGTCCACCCGCATCCCGGCCGCCCCGTGACCCCGCCGTCCCAAGCCGTTGACCAGCCCCCGCACGCCCTGGGTCGCGGTGTCGTGCGGCGCGCCCTTCACGCGTTCGGGTCGGTCCGCTTCCTGATGCGCGCGTCTGGCCTGACCTTCATCGCGGTGGTGAACGCGATGATCGCCTACGGCGTCTGGCAGCACCATCGGGAGGCGGTCGGCGCGGCCGAGCGCGCCACGCGCAACCTGGCCCTGGTCCTGGACGAGCAGGCGGGGCGCACCGTGTCGGGCGTCGACCTGCTGCTGACCGACCTGCTGACCCTGCTGGACGTGCACCCGGACGGGCGAAGCCGGGGCAGCGCCGCGATCCACGAGCTGCTGCGCGCCCGCCGCGCCGCGCTGGCGCCGCTCGCCGGTCTGGTGGTGGTGGACGAGACCGGCGTCACGCTCCACCATTCCGCCGATACGAATCCGCCGGACGTCGCGGTGGGCGATCGGTCCTATTTCGCCGTCCATCGCGATGGCGCCGCTCCAGCCGACGCCATGGCGCCGCAAGGGCTCTTCGTCGGGCCGCCCATAGCCAGCCGGGCTTTCCCCGGCACCAGCGTCATCCCGATGAGCCGCCGCTGGACCCGTCCGGACGGGCGGTTCGGCGGCGTGGTCGTGGCCATGCTCAATCCCGCGCAGCTCGGCACCAGCCTGGAGGCCATGGGGGGTGGCGGAGACGGCACGGCGACGCTGGCGCTGCGCGACGGATCGGTCCTGCTGCGGCGGCCGGCGGACAAGCCGGCCGACAAGCCCGACAGCAGCCCGGCGCGGCTCGACGGCTGGGCGGAGATCCAGCCGCTGCTGTCGGCGGGCCGGGAGGGTACGCTGCACACGGCTCTGCCCGGCGACGGGCGCCCGGGCATCGTCAGCCTGCGCCGCGGCCGGACGCACCCCTTCGTCGTGATCACCGCCGTGGCGCAGGCCGACGCGCTGGCCGAATGGCGGCGCGACAGCGCGGTCTGGACGCTGATGGCGCTGGGCATGACCGCGGTGATCGCCCTGCTGACCATTCACGTGGAGCGGCAGCAGGCGCGCCGCGACCAGGACCAGGTGAGGCTGGCGCGCGCGTCGCGCCGCATCCGCGGCATCCTGGATTCCATGGTGGACGCCGTGGTGACCATCGACGCCCACGGCCGGATCGAGACCTTCAACCCGGCGGCCGAGCGCATGTTCGGCCACGCCGAGGCCGAGGTGCTGGGGAAGAGCGTCAACCTGCTGCTGCCCGAACCGATGCATGCCGATCACGACCGCAGCATGGCCGGCTATCGTCCGGATGCGGGCTCGCGCATCATCGGCAGCGACCGCGAGGTGCTGGCCGTCCGCCGCGACGGCTCCACCTTCCCGATCACGCTCGCGGTCAGCGCCGTGCGCTTGGAGGGGCGTTTGGAGGACGAGGCCGGGTCCAGGGGCGAGGAGGGTGGCCAATGCGTCTTCGTGGGCGTCATCCGCGACATCACGAAGCGCAAGCAGCAGGAGGCGGAACTGCTCGCCTCCAAAAGCCAGGCGGAGATGGCCAACCGCGCCAAGTCCGAGTTCCTGGCGAACATGAGCCACGAGCTGCGCACGCCGCTGAACGCCATCATCGGCTTTTCGGAAATCCTGGACAGCGAGTTCTTCGGCAAGCTGAACGACCGCCAGAAGGCCTGCGCCAAGGACATCCACGACAGCGGCAAGCATCTGCTGGACATCGTCAACGCGGTGCTCGACATGTCGAAGATCGAGGCCGGCCGCTACGAGCTGACCGAGGAGGTCGTCGATCCCGCGGAGGCGCTGGCCCAATGCCTGATGATGGTCCGCGACCGCGCCCAGGACGCGCGGGTGGACCTGCGGAACGGCATCACCGACGGCCCCGCGGGTGAATTGCCGGCGGTCTGGCTGGACCGCCGGGCCTTCAAGCAGGTCGTGCTGAACCTGCTGTCCAACGCCGTGAAGTTCACCCCGGACGGCGGCCGCGTCACCCTGTCCGCCCGGGTCGAGGAGGACGGAAGCCTGGCCGTGTCGGTGGCCGACACCGGCATCGGCATCGCGCCGGAGTTCATGGAGCACCTGTTCCAGCCCTTCCGCCAGGCCGACAACACCGTGTCCCGCACCTTCGAGGGCACCGGGCTGGGCCTGTCGATCTCCAAGAACCTCATGGAGCTGCACGGTGGTTCGCTGAGCTGCGCCAGCACGCCGGGCATCGGCACCACCATGACCGCGCGCTTCCCCGCGGAGCGGATCGTCAAGCCGGGCGAAACGGAGGCGCTGGTGGTCGCCGCGCTGTCGTGAGGGCGGGGCCCTTATCAGGGCGATTGCACTTGAAATCCCTCTCCCGTCCCGGGAGAGGGAAGGGACCCGCGCGAAGCGTGGGAAGGGTGAGGGTCTTCCAAGGATCAGCGACTTGATCCTTGTCGGCACCCTCACCCGGCCCTTCGGGCCACCCTCTCCCGGGACGGGAGAGGGATCTGGCGCCAAATGCGATAGCCCTGGGGCCCTTATTGCCCGGCCTTGAGTCTACCCGGCCGGGGCGCTACATTTTAAAGCAGGTGGCGACGTCTGTAAGGGATGCCGGGTAGCCTTCGGGTCCGTGGGGCGTGCTTCTCTCCCCAGTCGCCACCTATCTGTTTCTGGCGGGGCGGACCAAGCGCCCGGATTGGCTGAATTTAGCGATCTGCCGCTTGTTGGATCGATGGAAGGTCAGCAAATAGACCTCCCGGCGGTCCATGGTGGTTTTGAGGGACGCCAGCCACCATTCCTTTTCAAGGCAGGCCACCACGACGTGGCGCTCGCGGTCCGTCCGGACTTCGCCGTCATCCAGCACGGCTTGCAGGCAGGCGAAATCCTCCGCGGTCCAGCCGTGCTTCTTGTGTGAGTCCCGCGTTTCCGAGGACAGGAATACGCACGTCGTCTTGGCGCCGAGTTGCGCCTGGATGTCGGTCGGCAGGCGGGCGACGACCGTGATGCCGGAGGAGTCGGAGTCGAGGAATTCCTGCACGGGACCACCGCGGCATCCGGTTGCGGACGGCCGGCCAAAGAAAAGGCGCCTTGCGGCGCCTTCAGGAGACCGGAAACCCGAGGCTTCCGGAAAGCGGGTGCGGAAGGGGCGTGCCCTTCCGCTTCCCTTTAAGATCGAACCTTAAATCACACGTCCAGCAGCAGGCGGCGCGGGTCCTCGATGCACTCCTTGATGCGCACGAGGAAGGTGACCGCTTCCTTGCCGTCGATGATGCGGTGGTCGTAGGACAGGGCCAGGTACATCATCGGGCGGATCTCGATCTTCCCGTTGACGACGACCGGGCGCTCCTGGGTCTTGTGCATGCCCAGGATGGCCGACTGCGGCGGGTTGATGATCGGGGTCGACATCAGCGAGCCGTAGACGCCGCCGTTGGAGATGGTGAAGGTGCCGCCGGTCAGCTCGTCCATGGACAGCTTGCCGTCGCGGCCCTTCTTGCCCAACTCACCGATCTTCCCCTCGATGTCGGCGAAGCCCATCTTGTCGGCGTCGCGGACGATCGGAACGACCAGACCCTGCGGCGTGCCGACGGCGACGCCGATGTCGTAGTAGTTCTTGTAGACGAGATCGGTGCCGTCGATCTCGGCGTTGACGGCCGGGATCTCCTTCAGCGCCTGGATGGCGGCCTTCACGAAGAAGGACATGAAGCCGAGCCGCACCTTGTGGCGCTTCTCGAAGTAGTCCTTGTACTCGTTGCGCAGCGCCATGACGTTGGTCATGTCCACCTCGTTGAAGGTGGTCAGCATAGCGGCGCTGTTCTGGGCCTCCTTCAGGCGCTCCGCGATGCGCTGGCGCAGGCGGGTCATGCGGACCCGCTCCTCCTGCGCGGCGCGCGGGCGGTCGCCGGCGGTGCCGGCGGTCCACTGGTACTTCTGCGGGGCCGGCGCAGCGGTCGGCGCAGCGGCGGGGGCCGCCGGCTTGGCGACGTGGTCGATCACGTCGCCCTTGGTGATGCGGCCGTCCTTGCCGGTGCCGGCGATCTTCGACGCGTCGAGGCCCTTCTCCTCGACCAGCTTGCGGGCGGCCGGGCCGGCGTCGGCCAGCGCCGCCACCGAAGCGCCCGCCGGAGCGGGGGCGGCCGCGGCGGCCGGAGCCGGGGCAGCAACCGCGGCCGGAGCGGCGGCGGCCGGGGCCGCGGCGGCGACCGCACCCTCGCCGATGATGCCGAGCAGGGCGGCGACGCCGACGTTGGAGCCTTCCGGAGCGACGATCTCGGCCAGCGTGCCGGCGGCCGGCGCGTTGACCTCAAGCGTGACCTTGTCGGTCTCCAGCTCGACCAGCGGCTCGTCGGCGGCGACCGGCTGGCCGACCTGCTTCAGCCAACGGGCGACGGTGGCCTCGGAGACCGACTCGCCCAGCGTGGGGACCTTGATTTCGGTAGCCATTTGTTCCTCTTGATCTTTCTTGTTCTACGCTTGGGCGTGGGGTCAGCGGATGGTCAGCGCGTCTTCCAGGAGCTTCGCCTGCTCCTGGTTGTGGCGCTTCAGCAGGCCGGTGGCCGGCGACGCAGCGGCGATGCGGCCGACGTAGCTGGGGCGGCGCGCCTTGTGCTCGATCGACATCAGGGCGCCTTCCAGACGGCGGTCGACGAAGGCCCAGTAGCCCTGGTTCTCCGGCTCCTCCTGGCACCACACGACCTCGGCGTTCGGATAGCGGGCGAACTCCTCGGTCAGGGCGGAGCGGGGGAACGGGTAGAGCTGCTCCAGGCGGATGATCGCCACGTCCTTGATGCCGCGCGCCGTGCGCTCCTGCAGCAGGTCATAATAGACCTTGCCGGTGCAGACCACGATGCGGCGAATCTGCTCGGCCGGCAGCAGATCGGCCGGGGCCGTCTCGCCGATCACCCGGCGGAAATGCGAGCCCTCGGCCAGCTCCGACAGGTTGGAGATGCACAGCTTGTGGCGCAGCAGCGACTTCGGCGTGAACAGGACCAGCGGCTTGCGGAACGGCCGGCGAACCTGGCGGCGGAAGGCGTGGAACAGGTTCGCCGGGGTCGTCAGGTTGCAGATCTGCCAGTTGTCCTCGGCCGACATCTGCAGGAAGCGCTCCGGACGGGCCGAGGAGTGCTCCGGACCCTGGCCCTCGTAGCCGTGCGGCAGCAGCAGCACGAGGCCCGACATGCGCAGCCACTTCGACTCGCCCGACGAGATGAACTGGTCGATGATGGTCTGGGCGGTGTTGGCGAAGTCGCCGAACTGCGCCTCCCACAGCACGAGGCTGTGCGGCTCGGCCAGCGAGTAGCCGTACTCGAAGCCGACGACGGCCGCTTCGGACAGCGGGCTGTCGTGCACCTCGAACGGGCCCTGGTCGGCGCGCAGGTGGTTCAGCGGGATGTACTTGTTCTCGTTGTTCTGGTCGTACATCACCGCGTGGCGGTGCGAGAAGGTGCCGCGGCCGGAATCCTGGCCCGACAGGCGGACGCCGTTGCCCTCGACCAGCAGCGTGCCGTAGGCGAGCGCTTCGGCCGTGGACCAGTCGATGCCCTCGCCGGTCTCCAGCGACTTCTTCTTGGCCTCCAGCTGGCGGGCGATCTTGGAGTTTATCGCGAAGTCCTTCGGGTACTCGCAGAGCTTGAAGCCAACCTCCTTGAGCACGTCGAGCGCCACGCCGGTGTTGCCCTTGCGCTCGTCGTCGGTCTTGGCGGCCTCCAGGCCCGACCACTTGCCTTCCAGCCAGTCGGCCTTGTTCGGCTTGAAGGAGTTGGCGGCCTCGAACTCGCCTTCCAGCTTCTTCATGAAGTCCTGGACCATCTGGTCGGACTCGGCCTGGGTGAGGACGTTCTCCTCCACCAGCTGCTTGGAGTACAGTTCGCGCGTGGTCGCGTGGGCGCGGATCTTCTTGTACATCAGCGGCTGGGTGAAGCCCGGCTCGTCGCCCTCGTTGTGGCCGTGGCGGCGGTAGCAGACCATGTCGATCACGACGTCCCGCTTGAACTTCTGGCGGAACTCCGTGGCGATGCGGCTGATGTGGACGACCGATTCCGGATCGTCGCCGTTCACGTGGAAGATCGGCGCCTGCACCATCTTCGCCATGTCGGAGCAGTAGACGCCCGACCGCGAGTAGGTCGGGTTCGTCGTGAAGCCGATCTGGTTGTTGATGATGAAGTGCATGGTGCCGCCGGTGCGGTAGCCGCGCAGCTCCGACAGGCCCAGCGTCTCGGCCACGATGCCCTGGCCGGCGAAGGCGGCGTCGCCGTGGATCAGCACGCCCATCACCTGCTCGCGCTCCAGGTCATGGCGCTGCGCCTGCTTGGCGCGCACCTTGCCCAGCACGACCGGGTTCACCCACTCCAGGTGCGAGGGGTTGGCGGTCAGCGACAGGTGGACGATGTTGCCGTTGAAGTCGCGGTCCGACGAGGTGCCCAGGTGGTACTTCACGTCGCCCGAGCCCTGCACGTCCTGCGGGCTGGACGGGTTGCCCTGGAACTCCGAGAAGACGGCGGCGAAGGGCTTGCCCATGAAGTTGGTCAGCACGTTCAGGCGGCCGCGGTGGGCCATGCCGACGACGACTTCCCGGAGGCCGAGCTGGCCGCCGCGCTTCAGGATCTGCTCCAGCGCGGGGATCATCGACTCGCCGCCCTCAAGGCCGAAGCGCTTGGTGCCGGTGTACTTCAGCTGCAGGAACTTCTCGAAGCCCTCGGCGGCGATCAGGCGCTCGTAGATGGCGCGCTTGCCGTTCACCGTGAAGTCGGTGTGGTTGCGCCCGCCCTCGATGCGCTCCTGGATCCAGGCCTTTTCTTCCGGGTCCTGGATGTGCATGAACTCGACGCCGATGTTCCCGCAATAGGTCTTCTGCAGGATTTCCAGGATCTGGCGCAGCGACGCCGATTCCAGGCCCAGCGAATAGTTCAGGAAGATCGGGCGGTCCATGTCGCCCGGCCCGAAGCCGTAGGTCGCCGGATCAAGCTCCGGGTGCGGCTCGCGCTTTTCCAGCTGCAGCGGGTCGAAATGCGCGTTCATGTGGCCGCGCACGCGGTAGACGCGGATGAGCATCAGGGCGCGGATGCTGTCCAGCGTGGCCGCGCGCAGCTGCTGGTGGCTGATGCCGCCGTACACCTGCTGGGTGTGGGCGACCAGCGCGCCGTTGCCGTTGGCCGGGGCGGGGGCCGGCGCCTCGAACGAGGCCGCGACGGGGTCCAGCGTGCCGTTGCCCAGACCGTCCTCCAGGCCCCAGGAGGGGCCGTTCAGCTCGGTGAGCACGGCGCGGGAGTCGTCGTCCAGCTCCTTGAAGAAGCCGTTCCAGCTCGGATCCACCGAGGAGGGGTCCTTCAGGAAGCGCGCGTACAACTCCGCAACATATTCGGCGTTCGAGCCGAACAGGAACGAGGTCTTCTCCAGATTGACCGACATGTCATTGCCTCGGGCGTTTCGCCCGGTTCCCTCTGAGTGTTTTTATTCGTCCCCGCCGGGGGCAAACGGCCCTTGGATCCCATTGTTCGCGGGATCCAAGGGCCGCCGGACCCGTGACAGGGCGTGCGGGGGAGCAAGTCCCCCGCCTTTGCCTGCCTAAATCAGCCCTTGAAGACCTTGAGCATGGTGGAACCCAGGCTGGCCGGGCTGTCGGCGACGGTGATGCCGGCCGACTTCATGAACTCGATCTTGAAGTCGGCGGTGTCGTTGCCGCCGGAGATCACGGCACCCGCGTGGCCCATGCGGCGGCCCGGAGGCGCCGTGCGGCCGGCGATGAAACCGACGACCGGCTTCTTGGTGCCGGAGTCCTTGATGAACTCCGCACCCTTGACCTCGGCGTCGCCGCCGATCTCGCCGATCATGATGATGCCCTCGGTCTCCGGGTCCTTCAGGAACAGCTCCAGGCTGTCCACGAAGTTGGTGCCGTTGACCGGGTCGCCGCCGATGCCGATGCAGGTCGTCTGCCCCAGGCCCGCCGCCGTGGTCTGCGCCACCGCCTCATAGGTAAGCGTGCCGGAGCGCGAGACAATGCCGATCTTGCCGCGCTTGTGGATGTGGCCCGGCATGATGCCGATCTTGCACTCGTCGGGCGTGATGATGCCCGGGCAGTTCGGCCCGATCAGCCGGGTCTTGGAGTTGCCGAGCGCGCGCTTGACGCGGACCATGTCCAGCACCGGGATGCCTTCGGTGATGCAGACCACCAGCGGGATCTCGGCGTCGATCGCCTCCAGGATGGCGTCGGCCGCAAACGGCGGCGGCACGTAGATGACCGAGGCGTTGGCGCCGGTCTTCTCGACCGCGTCGGCCACCGTGTCGAACACCGGCAGGTCGAGGTGCTTGGTGCCGCCCTTGCCCGGGGTGACGCCGCCGACCATCTTCGTGCCGTAGGCGATCGCCTGCTCCGAATGGAAGGTGCCCTGGGCTCCGGTGAAGCCCTGGCAGATCACCTTCGTGTTCTTATCGACGAGAACAGCCATCTTACGCGGCCTCCTTCACGGCCTTGACCACCTTTTCGGCGGCATCGGCGAGGTTGTCGGCCGACAGGATCGGCAGACCGGACTCGCTGAGGATCTTCTTGCCCAGGTCGACGTTGGTGCCTTCCAGGCGGACGACCAGCGGCACGTGCAGGTGCACCTCGCGGGCGGCGGCGACCACACCCTCGGCGATGACGTCGCAGCGCATGATGCCGCCGAAGATGTTGACCAGGATGCCTTCGACGTTCGGGTCGGACAGGATCAGCTTGAAGGCCGCGGTGACGCGCTCCTTCGTGGCGCCGCCGCCGACGTCGAGGAAGTTGGCCGGCTCGCCGCCGTACAGCTTGATGATGTCCATGGTGGCCATCGCCAGGCCGGCGCCGTTCACCATGCAGCCGATGTTGCCGTCGAGCTTGACGTAGTTGAGGCTGTGCTTGGCCGCCTCGATCTCCGCCGGATCCTCTTCGGCCTCGTCGCGCAGCTCTTCCACGTCCTTGTGGCGGAACAGCGCGTTGTCGTCGAAGCTCATCTTGGCGTCGAGCGCCAGGATGTCGCCCGAACCGGTGACGATCAGCGGGTTGATCTCGACGATGGCGCAGTCCAGGTCCACGAAGGCCTGGTAGGCGGCGACGATGAACTTGGCGGCGGCCGAGACCTGCTTGCCCTCAAGGCCCAGCGCGAAGGCGACCTTGCGGGTATGGTAGCCCTGGATGCCGGTGGCCGGGTCGACGGCGACCTTGACGATCTTCTCCGGCGTGTTGTGGGCGACCTCTTCGATCTCCATGCCGCCTTCGGTGGAGGCGATGATGGTGACGCGGCCGGTCGCGCGGTCGGTCAGCAGGCCGAGGTACAGCTCCCGCTTGATGTCGGCGCCTTCCTCGACGTAGATGCGCTTGACTTCCTTGCCCTCGGCGCCGGTCTGCTTGGTGACCAGGACGTGGCCCAGCATCTCGCCGGCGTTCTTGCCGACCTCTTCGATGGACTTGACGACGCGGACGCCGCCCTTGCCCTCGGGGTTGTCCTTGAAGCGGCCGGCGCCACGGCCGCCCGCGTGGATCTGCGACTTCACGACCCACACCGGGCCGCCCAGCTCGCGGGCCACGGTCTCGGCTTCCTGAGGCGTGTAGGCGACGCCGCCGCGGGGAACCGCGACACCGTACTTCTTCAGCAGGCCTTTGGCCTGGTATTCATGGATATTCATCGGGCGTCCATCTGTTTTTTTGGTCGGCTGACGATGGGCGGAATAAGAGCAGGCGTTTCCTGCATGCCGGCGCGCAAAGGCGAAAGACCATGGAAAGGCTTACGCCCTTTGGCGCGCAGGACCGCGGTTACTGTATCACCCGGGACGGACGGTGCAATCGCCCGTCCCGGGCAATAAAGCCGCAGGCCGTCAGCAGACAGAAAACAGGCCGCCTTAGGAGGCGGCCTTCTCTGCCTGCTGCTTCTTGACCACCTCGACGAGCTGCTTCACAGCGTCGACCGAGTGGTCGAACATCTTCTTCTCTTCGGCGGAGAGGTCGATCTCGATGATCTTCTCGACACCGCCGGCGCCGATGATCGTCGGGACGCCGACGTAGAGGTCGTTCTGGCCGTACTGGCCGGTCAGGTAGGCGGCGACCGGAACGACGCGCTTCTGGTCCTTCAGGTAGGACTCGGCCATCTGGATGGCGGAAGCGGCCGGGGCGTAGAAAGCCGAGCCGGTCTTCAGCAGCTTGACGATCTCCGCACCGCCGTCGCGGGTGCGCTGCACGATGGCGTCCAGCTTCTCCTGCGTGGTCCAGCCCATCTTGACCAGGTCCGGCAGCGGGATGCCGGCGACGGTCGAGTAGCGGACGAGCGGGACCATGGTGTCGCCGTGGCCGCCCAGCACGAAGGCGGTGACGTCCTCGACGGAGACCTTGAACTCGTCAGCCAGGAAGTAGCGGAAGCGGGCCGAGTCGAGCACGCCGGCCATGCCGACCACGCGCTCCGGCGGCAGGCCGGAGGCCTGCTGAAGCACCCACACCATCACATCCAGCGGGTTCGTGATGACGATGACGAAGGCGTTCGGGGCGTACTTCTTGATGTTCTCGCCGACGGTCTGGCAAACGCCGGTGTTGATGCCGATCAGGTCGTCGCGGCTCATGCCCGGCTTGCGCGGCACGCCGGCGGTGACGATCACGACGTCGGCGCCCTCGATGACCGAGTAGTCGTTGCCGCCGCTGAGCTTGGCGTTGAAGCCTTCGACCGGGGAGGTTTCGGCGAGATCGAGGGCCTTGCCTTCCGGCATGCCTTCCGCGATGTCGAACAGGACGACGTCGCCGAGTTCCTTCTGAGCAGCGAGCAGAGCCAGCGTGCCGCCAATCTGGCCGGCGCCGACGAGCGCAATCTTCTTGCGAGCCATGGAGCGTTCCCTAAGCGTGAGCGTCCCCCATTCAGCGGAGGACAGAACCGATTGAGTTTAGCGTCCTAGGGATCCAGCGCCCTGAGATTTCGAGGCCGGTTCCTAGCGCGATTCCGCGCCGAGGGCAAGCGTGACCGCAAGCACGGGCGTGGAACTCAGCATCGATTACGGCGAATGGCGGGAACCGCAAACAGGAATTTGGCGTTCGGCGGTCGATCCGCTACACTTTTCACGCTTTGATGACGATTGTTCCAAACGGGAGATTCCGAGCATGAGCCGCTTCGCACCGGCCTTTTTCCTGTCCACCGTCCTGGCGCTCGGCGGTGGCGGCGCGGCGCTGGGACAAACCGTCGCAGACTATGACGCAGCGCTGGCCAAGGCCCCGGTCATCGACGCGCAGCCGCCGGTCGCGCTGTCCTACTGCCGCGTCGTGATGAACTACACCTTCACGTCGATCCCGTCGGGCGAGCGCAGCGGCATCGTCGCGCCGCTGTGGGCCTTCAGCCAGGGCACCAACCCGGAGATCGCCCGCAAGCGTGAGATCTGCGAGCAGGTCCGCCAGCAGGCGGTGATCCAGTTCGACGCCGGCACCGGGGAGGAGATCGTCACCCCGCCGAAGATGACCGACACCAACGCCAACCCGCCCTACAACCCCGACCTCTACGGCCCGGCCGGCGGCCCGCGTGAGCCGATGCCGGGCGACCGCCGCTCCCGCCGCCCCGCGGGGATCATTCCGCAGCAGTAATCGGGCCGCAGCAGTAAGCAGCCGGTTCGGCGGGGTGCGGTCCCTCACTGCACCCCGTACAGCGCGAGGTGCCGGACCATCTCGGCCGGCGAAAGCGGGTAGGCGGTGCCCTGCCGCGCGTTCAGCACCGCGCGCGGCGGGATGGCGGCGGCGCGCGCCTGCACCTGCATGGCGCAGCGCATGGAATAGCCGGCGCGCCAGACCAGGGCCGTCACGGCGCGCGGGTCGCCCGACGCCAGGATGTCGTCCACCGCCGTGGGATGGACGACGGCGCGCAGGGCCAGGGCCGCGCGCACGAAATCCAATTCGTCCCAGGACAGGGCGTCGCCCAGCACCGTCTCGTCGAGCCCGTCCTGGCCATGCAGGCGCAGGGCGCGGCGCTGCGGCGACTCGGCGGCGTCGCGTTCCTCGACCCAGTCCACGCGGCGTCGGGTGACGGCGGCGACCTCCGCCGCGGTGGCGGCGTCGACGTCGGCGCGGGTGCGCAGCAGCTCCAGGACCGAGGCGTCCACCACGTCGGCGAGGCGGAGGAGCAGGCGCCGGGGCAGGGCGGGGCGGCGGGCCAGCCGTTCCTGCCAGTCCCGGGGCCTGCCGGCCGAACCCTCGACCAGCGCCTCCAGCGTGTCCTCCGGGATGATGGCGCCGTTGTTGTCCAGCAGGACGCCGGTCGCCTCAGGATCGCCCGTGCCGACGATGGCGGAGGACACCGGGCCGCTGACCCGGTCGCGCTGGGCGATGGCCGTCAGCGCCCAGCCCGCGGGGTGGGTGGCCACGATGTCCAGCAGGTCGTCGTCGGTCAGGCCGGCGCAGTAATGCAGGATCGGCTCCGCCACCGACCGCTCGACGTCGCGGGCGAGCGCCCGCACGACCGAGGGCGGCGCGCAGGCGACGTCCTTCATGGCGGTGGCGAGCGCCGCGCGCACGTGGGTGACGTGGTCGCGGGTCAGCTGCTCCAGCGCGCGCAGAACGACCGTGGTAACGGTGTCGTGGTCGTCCGGCGGCAGGTCGGGCAACAGGCGGCACAGCTTGCGCGCCAGCAGGACCCGGACGCTCGCGTCGCCCATGCCGGCCAGCCGCGATTCGACCAGGGCCGTGCCGACCCGCCGGCCGACCGCGGTGGGGGAGGGGCGTGGCGGCGGGGAGGCCTCGAACAGGTAGTCCAGCAGCTCTGGCGCGACCCCGTCGTCGGAGTCCCGCGCGGTGCCGTCTTCATCGGGATCCGGCGCGCCCGCCGGCCCGGGCCGCGCCGCGCTGGCCTTGCGCGACTGCATCGGACCATCCAACGCCACGCCGGTTAACGGGGCGCTAATGCGCCGGCCGGCGGCCGGATTTTGTCACCGCGGGGGATTCCAGGGCAGAGGATTCCGGGCAGAAAAAAAGGCCGCTGCCCGTGAGGGCGCGGCCTTTGAGAGTTTAGGGAGGAAACGCACTGCAAAAGCAGTAACGAGAGAGATATTAGTACGCGGAACCCCGCGATGGTAATACCAAGTTGGTATTGGTGCAGTGCAGCGTATGCATGGCGAAGGCGGAATAAAATGTTGTTTGCACACGGTCTGGGCAGGAATTCGCCGGTTTGCACGATGCGGGGCAGGGATGTCGATTGATGGAAACACGAACGATCAAAGCCTGGCATTGTTGCGGTCGAAACGAGGACACAGTGAACTCTGGACGGCACGTCTGGGAAGTCTTCCGAAAACGCCACAGGCCGGCGTTTCGGCCGGCCTGTGGTTGCGCCGTCAGACGGCGAGTTTCTCGCGGATCAGCGCCCTGGTCTCCTCCAGGCCGTAGAGCTGGATGAAGGAGCCCATGCGCGGCCCGGTGGTCTGGCCCAGCAGCACCTCATAGAGCGCCTGGAACCAGGCGCGCAGTTCGGTGAAGCCGTGCTCCTTGCCGACCGCGAAGACCTCGTTCTGGATGACGTCGCCGGCGGCGTCGGCGGGCACGGTCTCCAGCCGCTTCAGCAGATCCTCCAGCGCGGCGCGCTCGGCGTCGGTGGGGGCGCGGTACTGCTTCGTCGGCTTCACGAGGTCCTGGTAGTAGCGGACGGCGTAGCCGACCAGCTTGTCCAGGAAGGGGCTGTTCTCCGGCGTCGCCTCCGGCGCGTAGCGGCTGATGAAGCCCCACATCACGTCCTTCGTCTCGGCGTTCGCCGCTCCCGCCAAGTTCAGCAGCAGGTTGAAGGACACGTCGGAGCGCACCGCCGGCGCCGTGCCGTTGTGGATGTGCCAGGCCGGGTTCTCCAGCGCCTTGGCCGGCTCCTCCACCGGCAGCTTGGCGACGAAGGCCAGGTATTCGTCCACCGCGCGCGGGATCACGTCGAAGTACAGGCGCTTGGCCGACTTCGGCTTCTGGAACATGTACAACGCCAGGCTCTCCGGCGGGGCGTAGGCCAGCCATTCCTCCATGGTCAGGCCGTTGCCCTTGGACTTGGAGATCTTCTGGCCCTTGTCGTCCAGGAACAGCTCGTAATTGAAGCCCTCCGGCGGGGTGCCGCCGAGGATCTTGACGATCTTGCCGGCCAGCTCCGCGGACGGGATCAGGTCCTTGCCGTACATCTCGTAGTCCACGCCCAGCGCGTACCAGCGCATGCCCCAGTCGGGCTTCCACTGCAGCTTGACGTGGCCGCCGGTGACGGGGACCTCGACCTTCTTGCCGTCCTCGTCCTGGAAGACGATGGTGCCGGCGTCCACGTTGCGCTCCAGCACCGGAACCTGGAGGACGCGGCCGCTGGAGGGGGAGACGGGCAGGAACGGGCTGTAGGTCTGCTGACGCTCCTCGCCGAGCGTCGGCAGCATCACCGCCATGATCTCGTCGTAGTTGCGCAGCACGCCGAGCAGAGCCTCGTCGAAGCGGCCGGACTTGTACCAGTCGGTGGAGGACTGGAACTCGTAGTCGAAGCCGAAGCCGTCGAGGAAGGCGCGCAGCCGCGCGTTGTTGTGCGCGCCGAAGCTCTCGTGCGTGCCGAACGGGTCGGGGACCTGGGTCAGCGGCTTGCCGAGGTTGGCGGCGACCATCTCCTTGTTCGGGATGTTGTCCGGCACCTTGCGCAGGCCGTCCATGTCGTCGGAGAAGCAGAAGAGCTTCGTCGGGATGTCGCTCATCCGCTGGAAGGCCTGGCGGACCATGGTGGTGCGCGCCACCTCGCCGAAGGTGCCGATGTGCGGCAGGCCCGAGGGGCCGTAGCCGGTCTCGAACAGGACGTAGCCTTTGGCCGGCGGCGCTTTCGCGAAGCGCGCGACGAGTTTGCGCGCCTCCTCGAACGGCCACGCCTTCGCCTGCAACGCCAGTTCCCGCTCGCCGGTCATGGTAGAGCCCCTTCAAACTCGTAATCTGTGGGAAAGCCAGGGACCCTAGGGCGGACGAGGCCGTCCGTCAACCGCCGGTCGATGCGGCGGCGGCCGTCGCCGGGCGCCGGATGCGACGTTTGAAACGCTGTGAAACACGAAACGCGGTGATGTTTCATTCGGGTGGCGGGGCTGCTGGGTTGGTGAGGGAAGGGAATGTAATCCTACAGATCGGGCGCGGGATTGGCAAGGCGGGCGTTCGCGGACACGAGCCCATACCGTTACGACGTTGATCGCACTTGCCCAAACGGAAAGGAGCGCGCAGATCCGGGTGGGGAATGTTCCCGTCGAGGACCGGAATGAGCTGGCTCTATCTGACCGTCGCCATCGTTTTCGAGATCGTCGGCACCGTGTCGATGAAGATGTCCGAGGGCATGACGCGCCTGTGGCCGAGCGTGGCGGTGGTGGCCTGCTACGTCGTGGCCTTCGCCATGCTGGCCCAGGCCCTGAAGGAGATCGAGGTCGGCGTCGCCTACGCCATCTGGTCGGCCGTGGGCACCGCGACCATCGCCGCCATCGGCATCTGGGTCTTCGGGGAGCAGGCCAGCCTGCTGAAGCTCGCGGGCATCCTGCTGATCGTCGCGGGGGTGGTCAGCCTGCGGATGGCGGGCGGCGGGGCGTGAGCCTCGACGCGCGCCTTCGCCTTTCCGTCATGGAACAACCCGTCAGTGGAACACTTCGAGGCCGGCCGGCAGGTGCGCCGGCTTCTTGCCGCGGAGCATCTGCTCGATCGCCTTGATGCCGGTCATCATGGTCGTTTCCGAAATGGGCTTGGTCATGGAGCCGAGCGCCACGTCGCGGCCGGAGCGTGCCCGCTCCCCGTCGCTGCTGATGAACACCACGGGCAGGCCGTAGCGCTTGTGCAGCACGCGGGCGCAGTCCAGTCCCGAGGACTGTCCTTCCAGGTTGATGTCCATCAGAACCAGGTCGATCCGCCCGCCGTGATCGGCGCGCATGACCTCGGCCGTCGAGGCGAAGGGCCCGACCACTTGGTGGCCGCAGAACCGCAAAACCGTTTCGACGGACAACGCCGCCAGGGCGTCGTCCTCCACAATCATCACCTTCATCAGGAATCTCCCGCCTCTGACCTTCCGACTTATCGCGTCGGCGTTGTTGACAGCGAACAGGCTGGGATCCCAGCCGTTCCGGGATCTCGGGAGAGATTTCGAGGGGAGTCACCACTTTTGGTCGATGGTGGGGCAACCAGGACGATTTGACCGTGCTTGTGGCTGGGCGTGGCGCAGGGCAATTGCACTTGAAATCCCTCTCCCGTCCCGGGAGAGGGAAGGGACCCGCGCGAAGCGTGGGAAGGGTGAGGGTCTTCCAAGGATCAGCGACTTGATCCTTGTCGGCACCCTCTCCCGGGACGGGAGAGGGATTTGGCGCCAAATGCGATAGCCCTGGGGCGTACCGTTGTCCGGATAACAGGGTTTGCTATATTCTGTTATCGGGCGCATTCCGTCGTCAAAGCCCGTCATCGAGGGTTGAGCCATGAACGTATCCCTGACTCCGGAACTCGAACGGCTGATCGAGCAGCGCGTCGCGAGCGGTCAGTACACCTCGGCGAGCGAGGTGATGCGAGAAGCGTTGCGCCTGTTCTTCCGGTATGACGAATCGCGGTCCCGGGAAATCGACCGACTCAACCAGCGGATCGCCGAGGGGCTTGCCCAGCTGGACCGCGGCGAGGCTATCCCCGCCGAGGAGGCGCGCCGCCGCACCAAGGAGCGGATCGCGGCGCGGCGCAAGGCCAAGCGGGCGGACTGACCATGTCCTATTCGGTCGCACCGCTCGCCCTCGACGATCTCGATGATATCCATGCCTATGTTGAGGACGTCGATGATGAAGCTGCGGCCGATGAACTCATTGATGAACTCTACAACGCGTTCGAGCGCATCGGTGCCAATCCAGGCTTGGGACACCGTCGGCGGGACTTGACGGATTTCGACGTTTACTTCTGGACGGCACTCAAATGGTACGCGGTGATTTATCGGAAAGGCGACCCTATTGAAGTCGTTCGGGTCATACCCTGGCGCCGCATGGAGCCGGTCCTGCTGACGCCTGCGGGCGGTCTGTGGATGTGACATTCATCACGCGAAGGCAGGTGTGCGTCAGGACGGAAAGTCGCAGGGAGCCGGGGTGAAATTCCAATTTGGACATGGCAGCATGCCCATCTGCAATTCCCCGGTGAAGCGATGCCCATACCCGACTTCCAGACATTCATGTTACCCGTTCTCAAAGCCGGAGCGGATGGAGAAGTCCGGACGACGCATGTTGCCGGGCAGGTCGCTGATGCGTTTGGGCTCTCTGACGAAGAAAAATGTCAGCTCCTCCCGAGCGGCAAGCAGCGCATTGTGGACAACAGAGTGCATTGGGCTCGTACGTTTTTGGCCAAAGCTGGTCTCGTTCAAGCGACGAAGCGTGGCCATTACAAGGCGACCGAGCTCGGTTTGCAGATCCTGTCGCAGAACCCTGCCCGTATTGACAACAAGTTTCTGGATCAGTTTCCCGGTTTTCGGGAATTTCGCTATGGAAACTCACCGGAAAGCCCCGAGATTGTGGCGGTTGCCGGTGCCGATGAAGACCAAACGCCTGATGAGATCATGCGCTCTGCCTTCAAGCAGGTGGAAGCGGCGTTGCGCGGCGAAATTCTCAGTCGGATTTTGGCCGGGCCTCCAAGCCTTTTTGAGCAGGTTGTGGTGAAGCTGCTGCTGGCAATGGGCTACGGCGGGTCGGTCGACGATGCTGGAAGGGTGCTCGGTAAATCCGGCGACAACGGGGTCGACGGTGTCATCGACCAAGACGCGCTTGGATTGGATCGCGTTTACGTTCAGGCCAAGCGCTATCGTCCAGGAAACAATGTTGGCGCAGGGGAGATCCGCGATTTCTTTGGAAGCCTTGACCACTTTAAGGCTTCCAAAGGTCTGTTTGTGACCACTTCAAGCTTCAGTCCGTCAGCGCGGGATACTGCGGAACGTTTGAGCAAAAGAATAGTGCTGATCGACGGCGAGCAGCTTGCGCAGCTGATGATGCGATACAACGTCGGTTGTCGAGTGGAGGACACTCTGTACTTGAAGAAGATCGACGAAGACTTTTTCCTTGAGTAGTTGTCGCCGCAGTCCGCCAGCCTGTCCCCCTCTACGATCGCCGCGCGCCGGTATGGTCCTGTGTATCCGCAATCGAAAGAGCGGGAAGGGGCGGGCGCGCAGACGCCGGCCCCTTCCCTTGTGCGCTCATCAACCGACGACGTTGTCGTTGGCGTCGTAGTAGGTGACGGTGTGTCCGCACATGCCGAACGCGGACCAAGCAAGTTGCTCAGCCTCACTCCGGCCTATGTTGAAGCGATCGAATGATTGGAACTCGCCGCACAGGAATCCGAAGTTTCCCGAAAAATGAACTCTGGCGTACCGCGTGCCGTCGGCCGCGTCGACGTTTGCCTTCGGGTTCTCCGGTATCTCCGTTTCAGAAATCAGCTTGTAATCAACCCCATGCCATTCGGCAGTCTGTTGTTCTTCGTGCATTGCGCGATCTCCTGTCGGTCAATATCGCATAGGTTTTTCGACCCAATCAATTTGAGACATTAGCGAGGAAAAGTCATTTGGCAAAACAGCCGCTGGGCTGCTCGGGGAAGCGGCGCTTCGACGCATCGAACCCCCTGTGATCGGCGGGCGCGCCGATGGGCGTGGGGGCGGATGTTCCGGGGCGGCCCCGACATCCCCTACCGCGCGCACTCCGCCAGCCCGTCCCGTTCCACGATCGCCATGCGCCGCTCGATGATCCCGGCGCGCCGTGCGACGTAGGCGCCGGGCGGATTCGGGGACCATTTGCGGGGGCTCGGCAGCACGACGGCGAGGAGGGCGGCCTCGCGGCGGGTCAGGGCCGAGGCGGGCTTTTTGAAATGGTGGCGGGCGGCGGCCTCGGCGCCGTAGACGCCGTCGCCCCATTCGATGCTGTTCAGGTAGACCTCCAGGATGCGGCGCTTGGGCCAGAGCTGCTCGATCAGCAGGGTGAACCAGACTTCCACGCCCTTGCGGGTCCAGCTGCGGTCGGGCCAGAGGAAGGCGTTTTTCGCCGTCTGCTGGCTGATGGTGCTGCCGCCGCGCAGGCGGGCGCCCTCCTCGTTGTCCTCGAAGGCGCCCTCGATGGCCGCCCAGTCGAAGCCGCCGTGGCCGCAGAACAGCGTGTCCTCCGACGCGATCACCGCGCGGGCGAGATGCGGGGAGATGGCGGAGAGCGGCACCCAGTCGTGCTCCAGCCCGGCGCCCCCCGCGGCGCGGATCAGCATCAGGGGCGTGGCCGGCACCGGCACGAAGCGGTAGAGCGCCGCCCAGCCGACGCTGAAGGCCGCCAGTCCCAGGGCCAATGCCACCAACCAGCGCAGGATGCGCCGTATCGAAAACCGCATGCCGTCAAGCTCCGACCGTGGGCGGGGCGCCACTGTCGGGCGATGGGGGCCGTAAGGTCAACATGGGCTTGCTGGACGAGCTTGTTCCTCGCATTGGCGGGCCGGGGGCCTCTATACTGCGCCGCATGGATCCGACCTTCGCGCCGCCTCCCCCCTCCTTCAGGCTCGACGACGCGCCCGCGCTGGTGGCCGGCGCGCGGCAGGTCGTGCTGCTGACCGCCGACGGCGAGGTGGAGGAGCTGTCGCCCGCCGCCGCGGCGATGCGGGTGCGCCGCCAGCCGCCTCTGGTCTGTCATGCGCGGGCCATGGCGCGGCGGCTGGGGGTGGAGCCCTTCACCGCCTTCGACGTGCTGGAGCTGTTCGCCTTCGTGAAGCCGGCGACCTTCTGCGTGCCGACCCCGCGCGGGCTGGCGGAGGCGCTGGACCTGCCCATCCCTGACGGGCTGGACGCCGACGCGCTGGCGCTGCAACGGGCGGTGCGGCGGCTGCTCGGCCTGCTGGGGTCGCCGGGGCGGGAGGAGGCGTCCGATCCCGTGGCCTTCGCCTGGGAGATGGGGCGGGCCGGCTGGCCCTGGGCGCCGGCCGTGCTGGCCGCGCTCGGCAAGCCGGACGGGCCGGAGAAGGGGGCCGGACGCTCCGGCCTGCGCGTCTGGACGCGCATCAAGGAATGGCAGGACGGCCCGCCGGAGCCGCCGCCCGCCCACCACCCGGTGGAGCCCGACGAGGCGCGCCGGCGTCTGGCCGAGATGCTGTCGGCGAGCGTGCCCGGCAAGGTGGCGGAGCCGCGGCCGCAGCAGGCCGACTACGCCAGCGCCGTGTCCGCCGCCTTCGCCCCGCGCACCGCCCCGGATACGCCGAACGTGGTGCTGGCGGAGGCCGGGACGGGCGTCGGCAAGACTCTCGGCTATCTCGCGCCGGCCACGGTGTGGGCGGAGAAGAACGGCGGGACGGTGTGGATCTCCACCTACACCCGCAACCTCCAGCACCAGATCGACGCGGAGCTGGACCGCCTCTACCCCGAGCCGGCGACCAAGGCGCGCAAGGTCGTGCTGCGCAAGGGGCGCGAGAACTACCTGTGCCTGCTGAACCTGGAGGAGGCCGTGCGCGGCATGCCCATGCAGCCGCACAACTCGGTGGGGATCGGGCTGATGGCGCGCTGGGCCGCGGCGACGCGCGACGGCGACCTGACGGGCGGCGACTTTCCGGGCTGGCTGGTGGACATCGCCGGGCGGGCGCGGACCCTGGGCCTGGCCGACCGGCGGGGGGAGTGCATCTATTCGGCCTGCGACCACTACGCCCGCTGCTTCATCGAGAAGAGCGTGCGGCGCGCCCGCAAGGCCGACGTGGTCATCGCCAACCACGCGCTGGTCATGGTGCAGGCGGCGCTGGGCGGGGGCGAGGAGCCGACGCTGCCCAGCCGCTACGTCTTCGACGAGGGGCACCATGTCTTCGACGCGGCCGACGGCGCCTTCGCCGGGCACCTGACCGGGCGGGAGACGCAGGAGCTGCGGCGCTGGCTGCTGGGGGCGGAGGAGGGGCGCAGCCGCGCCCGCGGGCTGAAACGCCGCATCGAGGACCTGATCGCCAGCGACGACCGCGCGCAGGAGCTGATGGACGCCGTCATGCTGGGCGCCCGCGTGCTGCCGGCGGAGGGCTGGGGGGCGCGGCTGTCCGCCGACAACCCGCAGGGGGCGACGGAGAAGTTCCTGCTGATGGCGCGCCGGCAGGTCTACGCGCGGACGGCGGGGCAGGGCGGGCCCTACAGCCTGGAGGCCGACAAGGCCTACCCGGTGGACGGGCTGCTGGAGGCGGCGGAGGCGCTGGAGGGGGCTCTGGTGCGGCTGGCGGAGCCGCTGGCGGGCTTGGCGAAGCGGCTCGCCGCGCGGCTGGAGGACGAGACGGCGGAACTGGACAGCGACCAGCGCCGGCGCATCGACGCCATGGCCCGCAGCCTGACCCGGCGCGGCGTGCTGACGGTGGAGGCTTGGCGGTCGATGCTGAAGACGCTGGCCGTGGAGACTCCGCCGCAGTTCGTGGACTGGTTCGCGGTGGAGCGGATCGACGGGCGCGACGTGGACGTGGGGCTCTACCGCCACTGGGTCGACCCGACCGTGCCCTTCGCGGAGGCGCTGGCCGGGCCGGCGCACGGGATGGTCGTGACCTCCGCCACCCTGACCGACGGCACGGGCGATCTGGAGATGGACTGGCAGGCGGCGGCCGACCGGTGCGGCGCCAGCCATTTGCCGAAGCCGGCGCTGCGCGCGCAGGTGCCCTCGCCCTTCGACTACCCCAACCGCACGCGGGTGATGGTGGTCACCGACGTGCGCAAGGATGACCTGGGGCAGGTTGCCGCCGCCTACCGCACGCTGTTCCAGGCGGCGGGGGGCGGGGGCCTGGGGCTGTTCACCGCGATCAGCCGGCTGCGCGCCGTCTATGACCGCATCGTGGAGCCGCTGGACGCCACCGGCCTGCCGCTCTACGCCCAGCATGTGGACCCGCTGGACGTGGCGACCCTGATCGACATCTTCCGGGGGGAGGAGCACGCCTGCCTGCTGGGCACCGACGCGGTGCGCGACGGGGTGGACGTGCCGGGCCGGTCCTTGCGCCTGATCGTCTTCGACCGCGTGCCCTGGCCGCGCCCGGACATCCTGCACCGGGCGCGCCGCGACGCCTTCGGGCGGCGCCGCTACGAGGACATGATCGCGCGCCTGCGGCTGAAGCAGGCCTTCGGGCGGCTGGTGCGGCGGGCCGACGACACGGGCGTCTTCGTCCTGCTCGACCCCATGATGCCGAGCCGCCTGTTCGGCGCCTTCCCGGAAGGCGTGGAGGTGCGCCGGGTGGGCATCAAGGAGGCGGTGGCGGAAACGGCGGAGTTTTTGCGGGGGTGGTGAGTGGGTGCCGTTGGGTTGCGCTGCGCTCCACCCAACCTACGCGAGAGCCTTACGGTAGGTCGGGTGGAGCGCAGCGCAACCCGACGGCGGCTACTGCGCCGGCGCGTAGAGCGCCAATAGGGCCGATAGGGTCACCACGCTGGCGATCGTGGACATCAGGATCGCCGACGAGGTGCGCTCCACGTAGATGCGGTACTGGCTCGCCACCACGAAGGTCAGGGCGCCGGTCGGCAGGCCGGCGAGGATGATGGCGGAGCCGGCCCAGAAGGGGTCCAGCGGGAACAGCGTGCGGATCAGCAGCCAGCACAGCGCCGGCTGGACGACCAGTTTCAGGGCGCTGATCCAGCCGACCTCCAGAAGGTTCGCCTTCATGCTTTGGGTCGCGAGGAACAGGCCGATGGCGAACAGGGCGCAGGGGCCGGCGGCGGCGCCGATCAGCTCGCAATAGGTGGCGATGGGCTTCGGCACCGGCACGCCGGACAGCAGCACCGACCAGGCGAGGCCGAGGACGGTCGAAATAATCAGCGGGTTCTTGGCCAGCGCCCGGCCGACGTCGCGCAGCGCCTTGGACAGGCCGTCGGCGCGGTTGTTGGCGAACTCCAGCCAGATCACCGCGATGCCGACCATGATGGCGCTCATGATCACGGTGGCGAGGATGGCGGGGGCGAGGTGGTCCGGGCCGAAGGCGGCCAGGAACAGCGGGATGCCCATGTAGCCGGTGTTGGAGAAGCAGGCGTTCAGCCCCTGCATGCACTGGATCTGCGTCCGCTCCCGGTGGATCACCCGGCCGAGGATGGCGCCCAGCGCGTAGACCGCGAGCATGGAGCCCAGGAAGGCGCCGATGAAGGGGCCGTTGAAGATCTCCGGCAGCGACCGCCGCGCCGTGCCCAGGAACAGCACCGGCGGCAGGGCCATGAAGTAGACGAACTTGTTCAGCGCCTCCGACGACGCCGGGCCGAGGATCTTCGCCTTGCCGGAAAGGACACCCGCCAGGATGATGGCGAAGACGGGGAGCGCCACGTTGAAGACAACCGACATGGGCCCGACCTTAAGGGGGAGGATGCCCCCTGTCGAGCGCCCCCTGTCGAATGATGAAGACCTCCACCTTGGGCATGGCTCCCTTGACGCCGGGGAAGGCACGGGCAAGATTGGCAGTGCCCCAAACCCGCAGGAGTTCCGATGATCAACCACCACAGCGCCCTCATCTACGTCATGGTGCTGGTGTCGGCGTGCGACGGCGACATGACGGACGCGGAGCTTGAGGCCATCGGCGAGAACGTCCGCTATCTGCCGGTCTTCAAGGACTTCGACATCGACCGGCTGACCGACGTCACGCGCGAATGCTCCGGCCTGCTGGCCGACCAGGATGGGCTGGAGACGACGCTCCAGATCATCAAGGACGCGACCCCGCACAAGCTCGTGGAGACGGCCTACGCGCTGGCCTGCGACATCGCCGCGGCCGACCCCTCCGCCTCGCAGGAGGAGCTGCGCATGCTGGAGATGATCCGGCACAAGCTGGGCGTCGACCGGCTCTGCGCCGCCGCCATCGAACGCGGCGCCCGCGCCCGCCACGCGCGTCCCTGACCGGATGAGCGTCGACTTGAAGGACCGGACGGTCGGCGTCATCGGGCTCGGCCTGATGGGCCGGCCGATGGCGCGCAACCTGGCGAAGGCCGGGGCGTCGCTGGTCGTCCACAGCCGCAGCCCCGGCCCGGTCGAGGAACTGGCCGCGGAGGGCATGAGCCCCGCGGCCAGCCCGGCCGAGGTCACCGCCCGCGCCGACACCGTCGTGCTGATGCTGTCCGACACCGTAGCGGTGGAGGCGGTCGCGGCCGGCCTGATGGAGGCCCTGCGGCCCGGCCATCTCGTCATCGACATGGGCACCACGGCGGTGGAGCCGACCCGCCGCCTCGCCGAGGCCGTCCGCGCCAAGGGGGCCGAGTGGGTGGACGCCCCGGTCAGCGGCGGGACGGTGGCGGCGGAGGCCGGCAGCCTGACCATCATGGCCGGAGGCTCGGCGGAGGCTTTCGCGAAAGCCCTGCCGCTGTTCCAGGTCATGGGCCAGCGCATCACCCATGTGGGGGACAGCGGGGCCGGGCAGGTCGCGAAGATGGCCAACCAGGTCATCGTCGCCCTGTCCATCGGCGCGGTGGCGGAGGCCCTGGCGCTCGCCAAGGCGGCGGGCGTGGAGCCGGCCAAGGTGCGCGACGCCATCCGCGGCGGCTTCGCCGAGTCGCGGATCCTCGACCTGCACGGCCAGCGCATGGTGACCGGCGACTTCACCCCCGGCGGCCGCGTGGTCACACAGATCAAGGACCTGAAACAGGCGGAGGAACTGGCCGAACAGTCCGGCATCCAGCTGCCCGCCCTGGGCCTGAGCCTGGAGCTGTTCGAGATGCTGGCCGACCAGGGCGACGGCGGCCTGGACCACGCCGCGCTGTATCGCCTGTTCGTGAAGTAAGTCTTTTGAAATCCGTAGGTTGGGTGGAGCACAGCGCAACCCAACACCCGCTGCACCGCGGACCTGTTGGGTTCCGCTGCGCTCCACCCAACCTACAAGCTCACTCCGGCAGGTAGTCCTTCACCAGAAGTTCGGCGATCTGCACGGCGTTGAGCGCGGCGCCCTTGCGCAGGTTGTCGGACACGCACCAGAAGGACAGGCCGTTGTCCACCGTGTAGTCCTCGCGGATGCGGCTGATGAAGACCGGATCGTCGCCGGCGACGTCCACGGGGGTGATGTAGCCCTCGTTGTCGCGCTGGTCGATCACCTGGACGCCCGGCGCCTTGCGCAGGATCTGGCGGGCCTCCTCCGCGGTGATCGGCTCCTCGCACTCGATGTTGATCGCCTCGGAGTGGCCGATGAAGACCGGGACGCGCACGCAGGTGGCGGTCACCTTGATCCGGGGGTCGAGAATCTTCTTGGTCTCGACGTTCATCTTCCACTCTTCCTTCGTGTAGCCGTCGTCCATGAACTGGTCGATGTGCGGGATGACGTTGAAGGCGATCTGCTTGGTGAAGGTGGACTTCTGCACCGGGTCGTTCACGAAGATGGCGCGGGTCTGGCTGAACAGCTCGTCCATGCCCTCCTTCCCGGCCCCGGACACCGACTGGTAGGTGGATACCACCACGCGGCGGATCGTGAAGCGGTCGTGCAGCGGCTTCAGCGCCACCACCATTTGGATCGTCGAGCAGTTGGGGTTGGCGATGATGCCCTTCTTGCGATAGCCGATCATCGCCTCCGGGTTCACCTCCGGCACCACCAGCGGCACGTCCGGGTCCATGCGGAAGTGCGACGTGTTGTCGATGACGATGGCCCCGGCCGCCGCGGCGCGCGGGCTGTGCACCGCCGACACCTTCGCCCCCGGCGAGGACAGGACGATGTCCACGCCATTGAAGTCGAACTTGGCGAGGTCATGGACCTTCAGGACCTCGTCCTCGCCGTAGGAGACCTCCTTGCCGGTCGAGTTCTCCGACGCCAGAGCGATCACCTCGTCGGCCGGGAACTTCCGGTCGGCGAGCGTGGTCAGCATTTCCCGTCCGACGTTGCCGGTGGCGCCGACGACCGCGACTTTGTAGCCCATGGCGGTGGATCCCTGTGATGAAAAGCGGTGCAAAGAGGGCTTGAGGTATGCGGTTCCCGACGGAATTGCAACAGCGCCCGCGTTGTGAGACGGTGCACGAACAGCTTCCAACGACCGCGACTTGACCCGCCGGCTCATGACCACGCCGCTCGAAGACATCATCGCCAAGGCGATCAAGGACGCGGACAAGTCCTTCTTCAACGAGGACTACACCAAGCAGGCGCGTTCCGTGATGACCGCGCTGAAGAAGGCCGGCTATCAGGTCGCCCCCATCAAGCCGCCGGACGGGCTGGTGGAGTGGGCCAAGGAGAACATCCCCTTCGGCCGCCTGCGCCCCGCCGAGCTGATCACCCAGATGTATTCGATGATGCTGGAGAACGTGCGGCGGTTCGACAAGTAGAGGGGACCGGCGCGGTCGCCCGGCCGGTCCCTCCCGTCCCCCCGCCCGCAGGGCGGGCGTCTCCCGTCCGGCAAAGCCGTCAGAGCGCGATGTGGTCGAAGTTCGGGACGGTCGCGAAGACGGCCGGCGGCGTCTTGTCCGCCGAGGTCATGGTGACGATCTTGCTGGTGCCGGCGGTGTAGTAGATGATGGCGGGCACCGGCGCCTTGCCCTGGGTGAAGCCGTGCTCGGCGCCGTAGCCGCCCTGGTCGCCGGTCACCTTCAGGATGACGTTCAGGCCGCCGCGGGACTTCTCGATGAAATACTGGTGGCAGCCCGTCTTGTTGCCCTTCCCGGTGCAGGGGTAGGCGTTCTGCACGATGAGGCCGGGCTTGCCGCCCAGGTTCCCCAGGTTCGCCTCCAGCAGCGCGCGTTCCGCGTGGTTGAGGAGGTTGTCGCCCCGTTCGGCGCTGCTTTCGGCCTTCTTGCGCCATTCGTTGGCGGGGGTGATGGTGTAGAGCGCGGCGTTGACCGGCATTGGACTGTCCTTTTTCTGAATTGGCTTCGGATTTTTGGCGCCATTGGAAGGAGAATGCGCCGGTATGACTTGCTGTGGCGGCGTATTCCCTGGCGCCGGTCATCGACGATAATGGATTTGAAAAGTCCTGCTTTCTGCCTGATCTCAGAATCATTGTTCGCCGATGTCCGGGACACCGCCCGCGACGGCGCCCGGAATGCCGTTGAATGTACGGCCCCGATTGCCCATCTTGGATTGCGACAGCGGACGCAGGCGTCACCCCCGCGTTGCGGGTGGGATGGCGACCGTGCCCCGCATAGCGTGGCCGGAGCGGGTTTGCAGTCACCGCAAGGGAAGCGCGGGCATCGAAAGAAATGCTGGTAATACCACGCCCAAGCAATCGGCCTTTGTTTTCAGGCACTTCCCGCGGTGCGCCATTTTGATCACGGCTAAGTCCCCGCCGTTGACTCGGGTGCGCGAGAAGCGTAATTCAATGCGCCAATCACAGCAGGGCCTAAAACTTTCGGTCTCGCACCACCCGCCGTCGCGGCAAAAAGCCCTCCTTGCCGCGACCGGCCGCCGAACAGAGGACGACGCAATGGCAAACGGCAGCGGTCGGCCGCTTTCCCCGCATCTTCAAGTCTATAAATTCGAATGGACCATGGCGCTGTCGATCACGCACCGCATCACGGGCGTGGGGCTGGCCGTGGGCACGCTGCTGCTGACCTGGTGGCTGGTCGCCGCCGCGGCCGGCCCGGAGTCGTTCGCGCGCGCGCAGAAGTTCATCGGCTCGGGCCTCGGCCTGCTGCTGATGTTCGGCTGGACCTGGGCTCTGTTCTACCACCTGGCCTCCGGCATCCGCCACCTGGTGTGGGACGCCGGCTATTCGTTCGAGCTGAAGGAAGCGGAGCTGGGCGGCAAGATCGTCGCCGGCGCGTCGCTGGGCCTGACCATCCTGGCCTGGATCATCGGCCTGGCCGTGTGGTGAGGAGACTGACAATGGCAGCCAATCTTTCCAAGAAGTCCCTGCGCAGCCCGCTGGCCGAGGCGCGCGGCCTGGGCTCCGCCAAGCACGGCACCGAGCACTGGTGGCACCAGCGCGTGACCGCCATCGCGCTGGTCCCGCTGACCATCTGGTTCGTGTTCGGCGTCATCCGCCACCTGGGCGCCGACCACGCCGCCTTCGTCGCCTGGATGAAGTCGCCCTTCTCGGCGGTGATGATGGCCCTGACCGCCGCGGTCACCTTCCACCACGCGCAGAGCGGCCTGCAGGTCGTGATCGAGGACTATGTGCACAACGAACTGGCCAAGGTGCTGAGCATCCTCGCCGTCAAGTTCGTGTGCTACGCGCTGGCCGCGGCCTGCGTGTTCTCCGTCCTCAAGATTTCGTTCGGAGCCTGACGAGCCATGGCCGCCTACGATATTATCGATCATTCCTATGACGTCGTCGTCGTCGGTGCCGGCGGTGCGGGCCTGCGCGCCACCTTCGGCATGGCCGAGAAGGGCCTGAAGACGGCGTGCATCACCAAGGTCTTCCCGACCCGCTCGCACACCGTGGCCGCCCAGGGCGGCATCTCGGCGGCGCTGGGCAACATGAGCGAGGACGACTGGCGCTTCCACATGTACGACACCGTCAAGGGGTCGGACTGGCTGGGCGACCAGGACGCCATCGAGTACATGTGCCGCGAGGCCATCCCGGCGATCATCGAGCTGGAGCACTACGGCGTGCCCTTCTCGCGCACGCCGGAAGGCAAGATCTACCAGCGCGCCTTCGGCGGCATGACCGCCCATTACGGCAAGCAGCAGGCCTACCGCACCTGCGCCGCCGCCGACCGCACCGGCCACGCCATCCTGCACACGCTGTACCAGCAGTCGCTGAAGCACGAGGCGGAGTTCTTCGTCGAGTATTTCGCGCTCGACCTGATCATGGAAGACGGCGTCTGCAAGGGCGTGGTCGCCTGGAACCTGGACGACGGCACCATCCACCGCTTCCGCGCCCAGCTGGTCGTGCTGGCCACGGGCGGCTACGGCCGCGCCTACTTCTCGGCCACCTCGGCCCACACCTGCACGGGCGACGGCGGCGGCATGGTGCTGCGCGCCGGCCTGCCGCTGCAGGACATGGAGTTCGTGCAGTTCCACCCGACCGGCATCTACGGCTCCGGCTGCCTCATCACCGAGGGCGTGCGCGGTGAGGGCGGCTACCTGACCAACTCCAACGGCGAGCGCTTCATGGAGCGCTATGCCCCGTCGGCCAAGGACCTCGCGTCCCGCGACGTCGTGTCGCGCTCGATGACCATCGAGATTCGCGAGGGCCGCGGCGTCGGCGCGCACAAGGACCACATCCACCTGCACCTGGAGCACCTGCCGCCGGAGATCATCCACCAGCGCCTGCCCGGCATCGCCGAGACGGCCAAGATCTTCGCCGGCGTGGACGTCACCAAGGAGCCGATCCCGGTTCTGCCGACGGTGCACTACAACATGGGCGGCATCCCCACCAACTTCCGCTGCGAGGTGGTCAACCCGACCGCCGACGATCCGGACCGCGTGGTGCCCGGCCTGATGGCCATCGGCGAGGCCGCCTGCGTGTCGGTGCACGGCGCCAACCGCCTGGGCTCCAACTCGCTGCTCGACCTCGTGGTGTTCGGCCGTTCGGCCGCCATCCGCGCCGCCGAGATCGTCGAGAAGGGCAAGTCGGTGTCGGCCTCGGCCGCCGGGACGGAGTTCGCGCTGGAGCGGTTCGACCGCATCCGCAACGCGAAGGGCTCCATCAAGTCGTCGGAACTGCGCCTGGAAATGCAGCGCACCATGCAGAACAACTGCGCGGTGTTCCGCACCGGCGAGGTGCTGGAGGAGGGCGTGAAGCTCATCGACCAGACCTTCGCCAAGAAGGGCGACATGGCGATTTCCGACCGCTCGCTGGTCTGGAACTCGGACCTGGTCGAGGCGATCGAACTCGACAACCTGCTGTACCAGGCCGTCGCCACGCTGCATTCGGCGAAGAACCGTCCGGAAAGCCGCGGCGCCCACGCCCGCGAGGACTATCCGGACCGCGACGACGAGAACTGGATGAAGCACACCGTCATCGGGGTGTCGGACAAGGGCGAGACGAAGATCGGCTACCGCCCGGTCCACATGTACACCCTGACCGACGAGGTGCAGGTGTTCCCGCCCAAGGCCCGCGTCTACTAAGGCGGCCACGAGCAAGGCAAGGATACGAACCATGGTCGAATTCAACCTGCCCGCCAATTCCAAGGTCGGCGTCGGCAAGACCATCAACGCCGCCAACGGCGCCAAGCGGGCCAAGAGCTTCAAGATCTACCGCTGGACGCCGGACGACGGGCAGAACCCGCGGGTCGACACCTACATCGTCGACCTGGACAAGTTCGGGCCGATGGTCCTGGACGCGATCATCTACATCAAGAACAACATCGACTCGACCCTGACCTTCCGGCGCTCCTGCCGCGAGGGCATCTGCGGGTCCTGCGCGATGAACATCGACGGGCTGAACACGCTGGCCTGCCTGAAGGCCATCGAGGACATCAAGGGCGATGTCAAGATCTACCCGCTGCCGCACATGCCGGTGGTGAAGGATCTCGTCCCCGACCTGAAGCACATCTACGCCCAGTTGGCCTCGATCAAGCCGTGGCTGCAGACGCAGTCCCCGGCCCCGAGCCGCGAGCGCCTGCAGTCGCCGGAGGACCGCGCCAAGCTGGACGGCCTCTACGAGTGCATCCTGTGCTTCTGCTGCTCGACCTCCTGCCCCAGCTACTGGTGGAACGGCGACCGCTACCTCGGCCCGTCGATCCTCCTGCAGGCCTACCGCTGGATCGTCGACAGCCGCGACGAGATGACGGGCGAGCGCCTCGACAACCTCGAGGACCCGTTCCGCCTCTACCGCTGCCACACGATCATGAACTGCACCAAGGCGTGCCCGAAGGGCCTGAACCCGGCCAAGGCCATCGCCGAGATCAAGAAGCTGATGGTCCAGCGCCGCTGATCCGACGCTTCACGGTTCGTGTCGACAAACGGCGAGGCGCTCCCGAGAGGGGGCGCCTCGTTCGTTTTCACGCCATCTGCAATGTTCGCCGCAGAAACAAACTTTCACCACAGAGACACGGAGACACAGAGGGTGATTTCTCTGTGTCTCCGTGTCTCTGTGGTGAAAATTTTCCGGCGCTTACGCGAAGTCCGGGTCGGTCGGCCGGGACGGCGGCAGGTCGTCGTTGGGGATCGGGGACAGGCCGCCGTCCTGCGGGCCGGGGGTCGGAAGGTCCGGGTTGTCGGTGATCGGGGCCGGCGCGGGGGCGTCCTGGCCCGGCGGCGGATTCGGCGGTGCGGAGCGCAGCGGCTGCGGCGTTGCGGTCGGTGACGTCCAGCCCATGGTCGAAATCTCCCTGAAGTGATCGGCGGGTCAGGGACTCAACCGTTCAACTGGCCCGTCTGCGCCCGTTGACCGATGGCGATGAGGGGGTATCCTTTTCGGAGGAGAGAAAGATTCGATCATCCATGGGCCCGATATCGAAAGGGCCGAATCAAGGAAGGGAGAAAATCATGGGAAACACGGCGGGTCAGGCGCTGAGCTACATCAACGGAGAATGGGTTGCGGGCAATCCCGCGATCGTCGGCCCGATGACTCACGCGCTCTGGCTTTCCTCGGTCGTCTTCGACGGCGCACGGGCCTTCCAGGGCGTCGCCCCGGATCTGGACCGGCACTGCGCGCGCGTCGTCCGCTCGGCGCAGGCGATGGGCCTGTCCCCCATGCTGACCGCGGGCGAGATCGAGGAGCTGTGCTGGGACGGCATCCGCCGCTTTCCCAAGGAAGCGGAACTCTACATCCGCCCCATGTTCTATGCCGAGGAGGGCTTCGTGGCGCCCGACCCGGAGAGCACGCGTTTCGTGCTGTCGGTCTATGAGGCGCCGCTGCCCAGCGTGTCCGGCTTCACCGCCTGCCTCTCCACGCGCTGCCGCCCGGCCCCGGCCATGGCGCCGACGGAGGCCAAGGCCGCCTGCCTCTACCCCAACGCCGGGCTGGCCCTGAAGGAGGCGCGGGAGCGCGGCTTCGACAACGCGATCATGACCGACCCCATCGGCAACGTCGCCGAGTTCGCCACCGCCAACCTGTTCATCGCCAAGGACGGGGTGGTGCGCACGCCGGTGCCGAACGGCACCTTCCTGAACGGCATCACGCGGCAGCGCGTGATCGGGCTGCTGCGCGACGACGGCGTCGCGGTGGAGGAGGCGACCCTGTCCACCCGCGACGTGCTGGAGGCGGACGAGGTCTTCTCCACCGGCAATTACGCCAAGGTGGTTCCGGTTACGCGGGTGGAGGACCGCAACCTGGCGGCCGGACCGCTCGCGGCGCGGGCCCGCGCCTTGTACTGGGAGTTCGCCTTCCGCTGACGCGCGGTATGCGGCCCAGAGGCCGGCTTGATAGACGGCCCGGAAACGGGCATGATTCCGGTTGACGGTGGGGCGTCGGGCTTGCTGGCGCCGCCACGATTGGGGGGATCACCACATCATGCAATTCCGTGAACGGCGCCGCGTCATCCAGGTCATCCGCACCACCTACGACCCGGAGGTGAAGCGCGGGCGCTCCGAAGTGCTGGGCAAGATCGACAAGGCGGCGCCCGCCGTCACCGACAAGCTGAACAAGGCCTGCACGCCGGAGGAACTGGCGGAAATCGCCAGCTACCTTGCCAACCGGCAGAACCTGCTGCGCAACGAGGCCGTGCGCGCCGGGGCCGAGACGCTGCCCGCCCAGATGCGCGCCGCCGCCGAGTATTTCCGGACCCACCGCGACGAGGAGGCCAAGGACTTCGCGGTGGACATCCGCGCCGCCTGGGACGAGCTGAAGTCCGCCCTGCGCAAGGCCGGCTTCGCCAAGGGCAAGGCGCTGAAGAAGGCGGCCCAGAAGAGCGCGGAGAAGGCCGCGGTGGCGGAAACGCCGGCCGTGGAGTCCGTTCCGGTGGAGGAACCGGCCGCGAAGGCGGTGGTCGAGAAGACGGTAACCGGGAAGGCCACTGCCGCGAAGAAGGCCGCTCCGGCCAAGAAGCCGGCCACCACGAAGAAGGCGCCCACGGCGCGCAAGGCGGCGGTGCCGAAGCGGACGGAGACGGCGGCCGTCGCCTTGATGGCGTCCAATCCGGAGGTCGCTCCGGAACCGGTGGTGACCGTCCCGCCGGTGGTGGCGGACGTCAAGTCGGACGCCGCTCAGTAAGCGCTGTCGAAAGCGGCGGCCGCCAGGGCGCAGGCCGCGTGGCGGTGGTGCGCCAGGGTGCGGGAGAGACGCGACAGCCACGCGTCGGCCGCCGCACCGGCGGCGGGCAAGGCGGCGCGGCGGCGGGCGGCGCCCTGCCGCGCCTCGGCGGCCAAGCGGTCGTGCAGCGAACGCGCCGCGGAGAGGGCGAGGGCGGTGTGGCGCTCGCCGCCGCCCAGCAGGGCGATCTTCAGGGCGTGTCGGGGCGGGGGGCCGTCATGGCTCCGCTCCAGCGCAGCGAGGCCCGGCCCGTCGGGGCTGTCGGAGTGGGCGCTTGCGGACGGCGGCGGGGCGTCGCGGAACATGGTCGCGTATGCTGCGCGCGCCGCGACGCCCTGTCAAGCCAAATAAAGGAAAAATAACCTAGGATCAGCTGCCCTTGATGGACTGTCCCTGTCTGGCGGCCCTTACTGGCTGGCCCAGATGATCCGCGCCATCCAGGCGACGTCCGCGCGCGGGATGTTGCGGTCCGGGTGGGCGCGGTTGATGGACATCAGCTCCACCTTCGTTGCCGTTTCCCGCATCAGCTGCTTGGCCATCACCTCGCCGCCCTTGGTGCGCACCACCACGCGGTCGTTGCGGCGGATCTGCGCCGCCGGGGACACGATGATGGTGTCGCCGTCGCGGTAGACCGGGTCCATGCTGTCGCCGGCGATCTCCAGCGCGTAGGCGTGCGGGTCGCCGATGCTGGGGAAGAGAAGCTCGTCCCAGCCCACGCCCGAGGGAAAGCCCGCGTCGTCGAAGAAGCCGGCGTTGCCCGCCTGGGCGTAGCCGATCACCGGCACCCGCTGCAGCGAACCGGAACCGGCGGCCTCGCCGACCAGGCTCACGAACTCCGTCAGGGACGCGCCGGTCGCCTCCAGCACCTTGGAGACACTTTCCGTCGAGGGCCAGCGGAGCTTCCCGTCGCCGGTGGTCCGCTTGCTCTTGTTGAAGGTCGTCGGATCGAGCCCGGCGCGCCGCGCGAGCCCGGAGGCCGACAGCCCGTTCTGGGCTGCAAGGCGGTCGATGGCCCGCCAGATGTCCGCGTGTTTCAGCATGGGACGATAATCTCATAATCCCCGCGCGACGTCCCTAGGAACCTTTTCATATTTTCCTTGACGAAGGAATAAAGTCAGTACATAACGTGAACAGACGTTCGCGCCTGCCGCGCAACAGCGCGCCCAGCCGGTCCGAATCGCGAGTGAATCGGAACCCGCGAACGCAAAGCGTGCATTTCAACCGGAAGGCTTCGACGCATGGATCTTCACCGCAGCACCCTCCGCAGCCCGCCCGCGATGGTCTCTCCATCGGCCGCGTTCGACGTCGGCGGCGTTCCGTTCGGCAGCGCCGAGGAGGCGTGGTTCTGGTCGGTCCAGGCGCAGGAGGCCAAGGCGGCCGGTGCCCGCATCACCGCCGGAAAGGGGCTGGTGCAGCGCCCGTGCGAGCCGTCCGACGTGCTGCGCGCGGTGGACCGGCTGTACCGCCGGCGCCTGCTGCTGCGCGACCACCTGCATGTGCTGGTCCATTACGGCCGCCGGCTGATGGCCCCCGATCCGGAGCGCCGCCGCGAGCAGCGCGCCCATGCCCTGTGGCGGGAGGCCTTCGCCCAGCTCGCCCCGGTGCTGCGCGAGAAGGGCATCGTGCAATGAGTTTCGAATCTTCGGACCTTGGGAACACGACCCGCCGTGCCTGGGTGGTGTTCCGCGGCGATGCGGAGCTGTGGTGGCTGCGCCTGCTGCGGCCGGGATTCCGCCACTGCTTCGCGATCCTGAACGACGGCCGGCACTGGGTGCTGATCGACCCCCTGGCGCCCTTCACCGACGTGGAGGTGCTGGACCTGCCCGCCGCCTACGACCTGCCGGGCTGGTTCCGCGAAAAGGGCATGGCGGTCGCCCCGGCGCCGCTGCGCCGCGGCCTGACCCGCCCGGCGCCGTGGGGGCCCTTCACCTGCGTCGAGGCCGTCAAGCGCCTGCTCGGCCTGCACGCGCCCGGCGTGCTGACGCCCTGGCAGCTGTACCGCCGGCTGACCGGCGCCGCCGCGGCCTGACCACCCGCTTTCCCCGCACACCCGCTTCCCAGCAGGAGAAAACCGCCCATGGCGAACCTGTTCAAGGCCCCGCGGCCGTCCGCGACCGCGGTCGTCGCCACCCCGGCACCGGCGCCGGTCCCCGCTCCCGCACCGGTCGCCGAAATGCCGGCCCCCACGCCGGCTCCCCCGCCGGCCCCTGCGCCGGTGGTCGAGACGCCGGCTCCGGCCCCCACGTCGCCCTGGTGGGCGTCGACGCCGCCGGCCGCGGAGGCGCAGCCGGCACCGGCCGCAGCCCCCGCGCCCGCACCGGCCGCCACCCCGGCGGCCGACGCGCAGACCCCGACGGCGCCGGACGCGCCCGCCGCGACACCGGCGGAGAAGGACCCGGCGAAGGCCGCGGAGGAGCTGCTGCAACGGCGCGCGCGCAGCCTGATCGGCACGGTGCAGACCTCCTGGCGCGGCGTGCTCGACACCAACGCGCTGCAGCCGCTGCGCAAGCGCCTGCTGGGGGAATGAGCGCATGAGCGACACCACGATCCGGTCGAAAGGGACACCCGGCGCAACGCCCGCGGCAAAGACGGAGACGGAGGCGCAGGCCCTGCTGGACCGCTACCGCGCGGCGCGGGAGCGCCGGTCGGTGTGGGAAGGCCACTGGCAGGACTGCTACGACCACGCGCTGCCCAACGGGCAGCCCTTCCGCGGCACCGGCACGCCGGGCGAGCGGCGCGTCGACCGGCTGTTCGACGGCACCGCGCCGGACGCGGTGGAGCAGCTGGCCTCCAGCCTGCTGGCGGAGCTGACCCCGCCCTGGTCGCGCTGGTTCGGGCTGGTGCCCGGCCCGACCCTGTCGGACGCGGAGCGCGACCGCGTCGCCCCGATGCTGGACCGCGCCGCGGGCATCGTCCAGGCGCACCTGGACCGCTCCAACTTCGCGGTGGAGATCCATCAGGCCTTCCTCGACCTCGTCACCGTCGGCACCGCCTCCCTGCTGATGGAGGAGGCGGCGCCCGGCGCGCCCTCCAGTCTGCGCTTCACCGCGGTGCCGCTGGCCGAGGTGGTGCTGGAGGAGGGGGCGGACGGTCGGCTGGACGGCACCTACCGCCGCAGCGAGCCGACGCTGGCCCAGCTGGAGCGCCGCTTTCCCGGCGCCGACCTGCCGGACGAGGTGCGCCGGCGCGGCACCGACGAGCCCGACAGCCGCTTCCCCCTGGTGGAGGCGGTGCTGCCCGACGGGCTCGCCTACCGCTGGAGCGTGGTGCTGGACAGCGGGCTGGCTGAGCCCCGCCGGCTGGCCGAGGGGCGGTTCGCCCAGTCGCCCTTCATCAACTTCCGCTGGCTGAAGGCGCCCGGCGAGACCTATGGCCGGTCGCCGGTCATGAAGGCGCTGCCGGACATCAAGACGGCGAACAAGGTGGTGGAGCTGGTCCTGAAGAACGCCTCGGTCGCCGTCACCGGCATCTGGCAGGCGGACGACGACGGGGTGCTGAACCCGGCGACGATCCGGCTGGTGCCGGGGACCATCATCCCCAAGGCGGTGGGCTCCGCCGGGCTGACCCCGCTCGCCAACCCCGGCCGGTTCGACGTGTCGCAGCTGGTGCTGGACGACCTGCGCGCCCGCATCCGCCACGCCCTGCTGACCGACCGGCTGGCGCCGCTCGACCAGCCGCGCATGACCGCGACGGAGGTGCTGGAGCGCTCCTCCGAGATGGCGCGGCTGCTCGGCGCGACCTTCGGGCGGTTGCAGGCGGAACTGCTGAACCCGCTGCTGCTGCGCGCGGTCGCCATCCTGCGCCGGCGCGGCGAGATCCCGGACCTTGCGGTGGATGGGCGCATCGTCGCCCTGCAACAGCGCTCCCCGCTCGCCCAGGCGCAGGCGCAGCGCGACGTTCAGGCGACGCTGCACTGGCTGGAGACGGCGCAGCAGCTCGGCCCCGAGGCGATGGCCACGGTGGACGCGGCGGCCACCGCGCGCTGGCTGGGCGAGGCGTTCGGCGTGCCGGCCCCGCTGATCCGCGCCGAGGTGCCGCCGGCCGCCGCGCCGGGGGGCGCCCATGGTTGAGCGCGATGGATGGGGCGCGCTCGATGCCGTTCCCGCGGCGGCTTCGCCCGACGACCCGGCGCCCGCCTTCGCCCGCTGCTTCGCCGGGCCGGACGGGGAGCGCGTGCTCAACACCCTGCGGGCGATGACGCTGGGCCGCGCGCTGGGTCCCGACGCGCCCGACGCGGCGCTGCGCCACCTCGAAGGCCAGCGGCAGCTGGTCGCCGTCATCCTCGCCCTCGTCGCCCGTGGGTCCGCGCGCGGAACCGTGCACGGGCAGGGCGCCTGATCTCCCATTTATCCACCAACTGGAGTCTCCCATGGCCGAAAACCTGCTGACCTCCTCCGTTCCGGACTCCGCGTCCGCTCCGCCGGTCCCGGAGAAGTTCCGCGACCCGCAGACCGGGGCCGTGCGCGTGGACGCGCTGCTGAAGTCCTACCTGGAGCTGGAGCGCCGCCTGTCGGCTCCCCCCGCGGCTGCCGTTCCCGCCGCTCCCGCGGCCGAGCCCGACCGGCCGAGCCTGCTGAAGATGCTGGGCGTGCCGGACGGGCCGGAGGGCTATTGCATCGCCTGCGACCACGGGCTGTTCCACCCCGACGCGGCGATCAACGGCCGCCTGCACGAGGCCGGCTTCACGCCGGAGCAGGCGCAGCTCGTCTACGACCTCGCCGCCGAGCGGCTGGTCCCGCTGATCCAGGAGGTGGCCGCGGAGTTCCAGGCGGAACGCGAGGTCGAGCGGCTGACCGCCCAGTTCGGCGGCGAGGAGCGCTGGCGGGACGTGTCGCGCCAGCTGCTCGCCTGGGCCGGCAAGAACCTGCCGCGGGCGGCGGTGGAGGGGCTGTCCACGACCTATGAAGGGGTCATGGCGATGTACCGCATGATGTCGGGGACCGAGCCGTCGGCCCTGTCGATGCCCTCTGCACCGGCGCCCGGCGGCGGCGAGGCGGAGCTTCAGGCGCTGATGCGCGACCCCCGCTATTGGCGGGAGCGCGACCCGGCGGTCGTCGCGCGCGTGACGGAAGGCTTCCAGCGCCTGTACCCCAACGCGGGCTGACGTCCGTGCGCCTGCCCCCGGAGTGGCCGCCGCTCCGGGGGCGCTGTGGCGAATGTGTCAAAATGCCGCGGAATTGAGCAAATTAATGGCGCGGTCCTTCGCGGCCGCCACTTGGTTGTTGCGCGTATGACATAAAAAAGCGAGGCTCCGTTACGCAAAGACAACCGGCCGGACGCAACCGGCCGTACGCGTGGACGGGCTGCCGGACTTCCCATGACGTTGCGCCGCAAGATCCGCTGGCTGACCTGGATCGGGCTGATCGGCTGCCTGATGGCGGCCATCCCGGCCCTGTACATGCTGCGCAGCGGCCTGATCTCCGAACGCGGGCGCCTCACCACCGCGCTGGTCGACTCGGCCCACGCGATGCTCGCCGAGATGAACGCCGCCGTGGAGGCGGGCTCGCTCCGGCGGGAGGAGGCCCAGGCCCAGGCGCGGCTGGCCCTGCGCGCGCTCGGGCGCGACCCGTTCCACGTCAGCGTCTTCACCGACGGGAACGTGCCGGCGCACTGGTCCCCGGACGGCCGGAGCGAGCCCGCCATCCTCAGCAGCGTGGTGTTCACCCCCTGGGGCTGGGCCGTCGCGGCCATGTCCGAGACGGAGGACATCGACCGCGAGTTCGCGGTGGAGGCGCTGGCCTTCACGCTGTTCCTGGCGGTTCTGCTGGTGCTGAGCTGGCCGCTGTCCGTCTTCCTGTCGGAGCAGGTGCTGGGCCCGGTGGAGGCCCTGTCGGCGCGCATGGAGCAGCTGACCCAGGGCAACACCGCCATCGACATCCCCGGCCGCGAGCGCGCCGACGAGTTCGGCGCCATGGCCCGCGCCATGGAGTTCTTCCGACGGGCTGCCGGCGCGCTGATCGAGCGCGACGAGCGCCTGTTCGGCATCATGAACAACGTCGGCGAAGCCATCGTGCTGGTCGGCGAGGACGGTCTGGTGGAGGAGCACAACCCGGCCGCCGTGGCGCTGTTCGGCGTGCCGGGGGCGCAGCTGCTGGGCCGCCGCTTCACCGACCTGTTCACCGAGGAGGACCGCGAGCGTGTTGCTTCGCTGCTGGGCGGGCAAGGCGGTGGTGGCGGCGGGGGCTGTGGCCGGACCGAGCGGGCCGAGGAGCTGGGCATCGAGCGCGCGGACCTGGAATCAGGCGGCCAGAGTCAGGGTGGACGGGCCGAGGTCTCGCTGACCGTCTCCTGCCTGGACGTGCACGGGCGACGCAGCTACGTCTGCGCGCTGGCCGACATGACGCAGCGCCTGCGCCACGAGCGGGAGCTGCTGCGGCTGGCGACGCGCGACCGGCTGACCGGGCTGCCGAACCGGGCGCTGGTCGAGTCGCTGCTGGAATCGGCGATCGAGCGGGCGCGCCGCCACGCGCGCTGCTTCGCCGTGCTGTGCCTGGACCTGTCGCGCTTCAAGCTGATCACCGACACCATGGGACACCACGCCGGCGACCTGCTGCTGCAGGAAGTCGCGGCCCGCATTTCCGTGATGGTTCGGGCCAGCGACACGGTCGGCCGCATCGGCACCGACGATTTCGCGGTGATTCTGGAGGAGGTTCGCGACGGCGAGGAGGCGGCGATGATCGCCGGGCGCATCCTGGCCGCCTTCGACGACCCCGTCCTGCTGATGGGGACGGAGCATTACGTCACCCCCTCCATCGGCATCGCGCTCTACCCCGACCACGCCGACAGCGCGCAGGAGCTGATCCGCGCCGCCGACACCGCGCTGTACGCCGCCAAGCGGCTGGGCGGGCGGCGCCACGCCTTCTTCCGCAAGGAGCTGGCCGACCAGGCGCACCGCCATTTGGCGCTCGACCGCGACCTGCGCACGGCGCTGGCCGGCGGGCAGTTCCAGCTGCACTACCAGCCCAAGGTCTCGCTGATCGACTTCTCGCTGGAGGGGTTCGAGGCGCTGCTGCGCTGGGAGAAGCCGGGCCACGGCATGATCTCCCCCGGCGAGTTCATCCCGGTGGCCGAGGACACCGGCTTCATCGTGCCGCTGGGCGACTGGGTGCTGGACGAGGCCTGCCGGCAGCTGCGCGCCTGGCTGGACGACGGGCTGGACCCGGTGCCGGTGGCCGTCAACATCTCCCCCCGCCACCTGCGGCACCATTCGGCGGAGGATTTCCGCCGCATCATCGACCGCCACGGCCTGTCGCCCGACCTCGTGGAGCTGGAGATCACCGAGGGTGCCGTGATGCAGGACATGGACCACGCGCTTGAGGTGCTGGCGGCGCTGAAGGCCATGGGAATCCGCGTGGCCGTGGACGACTTCGGCACCGGCCATTCCTCGCTCAGCTACCTGAAGCGGCTGCCGGTGACGACGCTGAAGATCGACCGGTCCTTCGTCAACGGCGTGCCGTCCGTGCGGGAGGACAACGGCATCGTCTCCACCATCATCGCCATGGCCGACATGCTGGGCCTGGACGTGGTGGCCGAAGGGGTGGAGAAGCCGGAGCAGGCCAATTTCCTGCGCCACCACAACTGCACGCTCGTCCAGGGCTGGCTGACCGGCCGCCCGGTCCCCGCCGTCCAGGCCGCCGACCTGCTGGTGAAGCGGATCAAGCAGCGGGCGTGATTTGACGGGTGGGGCCGTAGGTTGGGTGGAGCGCCAGCGGAACCCAACACACCCCGCGTCGCGACGATGTTGGGTTTCGCTTCGCTGCACCCAACCTACGTTGTTTGTTTTCTACAGGAAAAAAATCTTGACATGGGCGGCGCAAAGTCCTAGAAACGGACTTGCCAACGCCCGAAGTGTCTCCCCTCTCACGACGGGCGGCGGCATCTCCCGAACTCCCCTCACGCCTGTCCTGGAAAGGGCTGGCCGGACAACCGAAAGGCCCGGCCAGCCCTTTTCTTTTTCGCGCTTCGCCCGCGGCCGGGCATGCCCCCGGGCATGGCCGACAACCGGGTGGCGGACTGCTTCCCGCCGGACGGGATCCCGCTGAACGCGAAAGGATCAAAGTCACATGTCCACCTCGATCGCCCAGGCTTTCGTCAAGCAGTTCGAACGCGAAGTGCACGAAGCCTACCAGCGCATGGGCTCCAAGCTGCGCAACACGGTGCGCACCAAGAACAACGTCCAGGGCGCCTCCACCGTCTTCCAGAAGGTCGGCAAGGGCACGGCCTCGACCAAGGCGCGCCACGGCGCGGTGCCGGTCATGAACCTGGACCACACGCCGGTGGAATGCACGCTCTACGACTTCTACGCCGGCGACTGGGTCGACCGGCTGGACGAGCTGAAGACCAACATCGACGAGCGCCAGATCATCGCCAACGCCGGCGCCTATGCGCTCGGCCGCAAGACCGACGAGCTGATCATCGCCGAGCTGGACAAGTCCACCAACTACGCCGGCTCCGCCAGCGACGGCCTGACCAAGGGCAAGGTGCTGGAGGCCTTCGAGCTGCTGGGCGAGGCCGACGTGCCGGACGATGGCCAGCGCTACGCCGTCGTCGGCTGGAAGCAGTGGAGCCAGCTCCTCGGCATCGAGGAGTTCGCCAACACCCAGTATGTGGGGCCCGACGAGCTGCCCTGGCGCGGCACCCAGGCCAAGCGCTGGCTGGGCACGCTGTGGATGCCGCATTCCGGCCTGAAGGCCGCGGGCGGCGTGCGGCTGTGCCACTGGTTCCACAAGACGGCGGTCGGCCACGCCTCCGGCGCCGACGTGAAGACCGACATCAGCTGGCACGGCGACCGCGCCGCGCATTTCGTCAACAACATGATGAGCCAGGGTGCCGCGCTGATCGACGCGGCCGGCGTGGTCACGCTGCGCTGCCTGGAGAGCTGACGGCGCCGCGCGCTTTGCGCTTTCGCGCACCAATCCCCTGACTTCCCTGGAGTTCTTCCCATGGCCTACTCCTCGAAGGACCTGAGCGTGCTCGCCTACGCGAACGGGTTCACGCTCTGGCACTACACCACCGTCGATCTCGCCACCGAGGTCGACACCCGCGGCTATTTCAACGGCGCCGCCGACCTGCTGCGGGTCGGCGACATGATCCTCGCCAACACCGACACCGACGGCGCGCCGGTCACCGGCGTGTTCGTGGTCGGCTCCAACGCGGCCGGCGTGGTGGACGCCACCAACATCACGCCCTTCGGCGCCAGCAACGCCGACTGATCGCGCGGGGGGCGGTTCCGTCCCCGGCGGGCCGTCCCCTGTCCATCCCTTCATTCCTTCGAAGGATCGAACCCATGGCACTGACCGCGGTCGGGCTGTGCAGCCGCGCCCTGATCAAGATCGGGGCGACGGCGATCACCGCCTTCGACGAGGGCACCGCCGAGGCGGAGGTGGCCGCCGCCCTCTACGAGCCGGCGCGCGACGCGCTGCTGTCGGCCAACCCCTGGAGTTTCGCCACGCGGCAGGCCACGCTGCCGCGCCTCGCCGATATTCCGGTCGCGGATTTCTCCGCCGCCTTCCAGCTGCCGGCCGATTTCCTGCGCGCGCTGGGCGCTGGGCCGAGTGGGCGGGGGCGGGGCCTCGACTATCGCATCGCCGGGCGGGCGCTGCACGCGGACTCCGACACGGTGACCCTCACCTACATCGGCCGCCCGGCGGAGGAGGACTTCCCGCCCTTCTTCGACCAGGCGCTGATCGCGCGGCTGGCCGCGGAGTTCTGCATTCCCCTGACCGAGAATTCCAGCCGCGCCGACCTGCTGCAACGGCTGGCGGAGGCGGAGTTCCGCCGCGCCCGCCAGATCGACGGGCAGCAGGACAGCCAGCCGGGCTTCCAGGACTTCACCCTGATCGACGCGAGGGGCTGATGCCGCGGGTCACCCAGATCAAGACCAACTTCACGGCGGGCGAGGTGTCGCGCCGGCTGCTCGGGCGCGGCGACCTGCGCGCCTACGACAACGGGGCGCTGTCCTTGCGCAACCTGTTCATCCACCCCACGGGCGGGATCACCCGCCGCTCCGGCCTCGCCTTCGTGGACGGGGTGCGGGGCGACGGGCGGCTCGTCGCCTTCGAGTTCAACACGGAGCAGACCTATCTGCTGGTCTTCTCCGACGGCAAGATCGACGTCTACGAGGACGACGTCCGCGCCGCCACGGTGGACGCCCCCTGGACCGCGGCGCAGCTCGCCCAGATCACCTGGACGCAGTCCGCCGACACGCTGCTGGTCTGCCACCCGGACGTGCCGCCGCGCAAGCTGACGCGCGGCGGCGCGGATGGGCACTGGACGCTGTCGGACTGGTCCTACGTCACGGACGGCGAGAAGGTCCTGATGCCCTTCTACCGCTTCGCCGACGCGGCCGTGACGGTGACCCCGTCCGGCACGACGGGCGCCATCACGGTGACCGCCTCGGCCCCCGTCTTCGATCCGAAGCACGACGGCACGCGGCTGCGCATCCAGGGCAAGCAGCTGCGGGTCACGGGTGTGGTGTCGGCCACCCAGGTCAACGCCACGGTGGTGGAGGCGCTGCCGAACGCCAACGCGACCACGGTGTGGGACGAGCAGTCCTTCTCCCCCTTGCGCGGCTGGCCGGTGTCGGCGGCCTTCCACCAGGACCGGCTGGTCATCGGTGGGTCGCGCGACCTGCCGAACCGGCTGTGGCTGTCACGCTCCGCCGACCTGTGGAACTTCGACCTCGGCACCGGCAAGGACGACGAGGCCATCGAGTTCGGCATTCTGTCCGACCAGGTGAACGCCATCCGCGCCGTCTTCTCCGGCCGGCACCTCCAGCTCTTCACCTCGGGGGCGGAGTACATGGTGTCGGGCGACCCGCTGACGCCGCAGAACATCCAGGTGACGCGGCAGACGCGCATCGGCTCGCCGGTCGACCGCTCCGTCCCGCCGCGGGATGTGGACGGCGCGACGCTGTTCGTGTCGCGCAACGGCAAGGAAATCCGCGAGTTCCTCTACACCGACACGGAGGCCGCCTACCAGGCCAACGACCTCGCGCTGCTGGCGCGGCACCTTGTGGTGAACCCGCGCGACCAGGATTACGACCAGAGCCGCCGGCTGATGTTCGTGGCGATGGAGGACGGCTCGCTCGGCGCGCTGACCGTCTACCGGCTGGAGCAGGTGACCGCCTGGACCCGGCTGGAGACGGACGGGGCGGTGCGCTCCGTCGCCGTGGTCGGGGACGAGGTCTACGCGCTGGTCGACCGCGCCGGGCGCTGGAGCGTCGAACGCTTCGACGACGACCTGAACCTGGACGCGGCGCTGGTCGGCGAGCACGACACGCCGACCGCGGTGTGGAGCGGGCTCGACCACCTGGAAGGGCGGACCCTGTCGGTGGTCGCCGATGGGGTGGTGCGCGGCTCCACCACCGTCGCCGCCGGTAAGATCGTGCTCGACCCGCCGGCCCGCCGCGTGGAGGCGGGGCTGCCCTATACGCACCTGGTGGAGCCGCTGCCGGTCAGCCTGCTCGGCCAGGCGGGGGTGCCGGATCCCGTGCGGCTCGTCTCCGTCACCTTCCGGCTGGAGGAGACGGCGGCGCTCAGCGCCGACCTGGGGCGGGGGGTGCAGGAGCTGCCGCTGCACCGGACGGGGCCGCAGCCGGCCGGCGGCGTGCCGGCCCGCATCTCCGGCGACCGCAAGCTGCGCACGCTCGGCTGGCGGCGCGACTTCGACCGGCCGCTGTGGCGCATCCGCCAGGACGCGCCGCTGCCCTTCACCCTGCTGTCCGTGACCATGGAATTGAAGGTGAACGACTGATGGGTGGCATCACATCCCTGATGACGACGGCCCTGCCGGCGGTGAACGCTGTCGCCGGCACGGTGGCCAAGTTCAGCGACGGCTCGTCGACTGCCCAGGCGCAGCAGGCGGCCGACGAACGCAAGTACGCCTACGAGGCGCAGAAGCAGCAGCTGGAGTGGCAGCGCGAGGACGCGTTGCGCCGCCAGGACCAGGAGCTTCAACGCCAGAAGGAGGAGCAGGCCCGCCGCGACGCGGAAGCCCAGCGCGCCCGCGAGATGGACTGGCTGGCGCAGAGCCAGAACCAGGCCGCCGACCAGCTGCGCTCCAACCAGGCCGCTGATATGGCGGACAGGCAGGCGGGCGCGCAGACGCAGCTCGCCCAGATCAGCGCAAACGCCGCGGCGGAGGAGCGGCGCCGGGTGGACGCCCTGCGCCGGACCATGGCCCGCACCCGCGCGACGCTGGGGGCCAGCGGGGTCAGCGCCGCGGACGGGTCGGGCGAGGCGATCCTGCTCGGCGCCGTCAACGACAGCGCGGTCGAGCGGCAGGACGCCGACCAGATCGACCAGATCAAGCGCCAGGCGATCCAGCAGGAGCTGGACAACGCCCGCCGCCGCAACCTGCTCGAACAGGCGCAGCTCGCCGACCGCCAGCGCCTGGAATTCATGAGCAAGTTCTACTGACCGCCGTTCGGTTCGGCCACTCTCTTCGCCGTCATCCCAGCGAAGGCTCTACGGTATGCACACATCTCGCGGATGCGATAATGCATTGAGCAGCAAGGAAAAAGCCCCTCTTCCCTTGGGGGAGAGGGGTTGGGGTGAGGGGTCGTTACGGGCGGCAGCCCGGAGAAAATCTCAAACCCGGCCGCGGTGGATGGTTCCGGCCGGCCTGTGGCCGGCGCCACCCTCACCCCAAACCCCTCTCCCCTCAAGGGAGAGGGGCTTTTCCTCCACTGTATCAGGCACTTACCGCAATGGCGAAACGTGTGCATACCGTAGAGCGAAGGCTGGGATCCAGGAAACTCCGCCGTCAAGTGGCTGATGTGCCCTGGATTCCCGCCTTCGCGGGAATGACGATGGGAAAGTGCAGTTTCGTAGGTTGGGTGGTGGCGCAGCCGCAACCCAACATCGTTGCAATGGCGCGTGTGTTGGGTTGCGCTGGCGCTCCACCCAACCTACGGCCCTCGCCTTAGGGGCCCATTCATGCCCACGACCATCCAAGTTCCGCGCGGGACTCCGCGCGTGCAGTATCTTGCCGACGGGGCGCAGACGGATTTTCCCTTTCCGTTCCCGATCTTTGCGGCGGGCGACCTTCAGGTCTTCCTGGGGGCGGCGCTGCAAGCGACCGGCTACGCGGTTGACGGCGCCGGGAGCAGCGACGGCGGAACGGTGACCTTCGCGGCCGCGCCCGCCGCCGGCACGCCGGTTCTGCTGCGCCGCCGCCTGCCCATCGAGCGCACCAGCGATTTCCTGGAAAGCGGGCCGTTGCCGGCCTCGACCCTGAACCGGGAGTTCGACCAGCTCACCGCCGCGCTCCAGCAGGTGGCCGGCGACCAGGAGCTGATGCTGCGCTACACCGACACCGACCTGCCGGCCTCCAACCTGCTGCCGGAGCGCGCGCTGCGCGCCGGCCGGCTGCTCGCCTTCGACAGCGTGGGCAACCCCACCACCCGTGCGCCGGTGGACGAGGAGGCACTGTCCACCTATCAAGGCCCGGGGGCCGGCGCCGTCCGCCGCCCGATCCGCGAGAAGCTGGCCGATGCGGTGTCGGTGAAGGATTTCGGTGCGGTCGGCGACGGCGTGGTGGACGACACCATCGCCATCCAGGCGGCCTTGACCAGCGCGACCGCGGTCCATGTGCCGCCGGGCACCTACCGGATCACCAACACGCTGACCGTCGCCTATGGCAAGACGCTGGTCGGGGCCGGGCAGTCGTCGATCATCCGCGGGGCGTCGAACGCCTTCGACCTGATCCACCTGCCGGACGGCTACGCGACCCTGTCGGGGCTGCGGCTGGAGCAGGGGGACGCCGGCGTCCGGCTGTTCGGGCGTGACGGTCCCTGCGTGCACAACAGCGTGAGCGACCTGACGCTGTGGGAGCCGCGGGTCGGGCTGCTGTTCGACGGCTACACCGACCCGAACTGGCCCTGCTACTGGAACATGGTGTCGCGGGTGCTGGTGGCGCGGCCGGCGGTGCACGGCGTCTGGCTGACGCGCAGCGGCGACGGCGACACGCCGAACGCCAACCGCTTTTCCATGGTGCGCGTCTATTCGCTGTCCGCCCCGATCAGCGGCTGCGGCTTCTATGTGGAGCAGGGCAAGTACAACAACACGTTCCAGGACTGCGAGGCCAACCTGTCGACCATGGCGCTGGCCTGCTTCCGCGTCGGCGCCAACACGGACAAGACGCTGATCCTGAACTTCTACGCCGAGTCGCTGGGCGGCGTGCCGAACGTGCAGCTCGACGCCGGATCGGTGGAGACGGCCATCGTCAACCTGCTGTCCATGTCGGCCGGGCCGGCCATCTACGACCTGTCGGGCGGCCAGTACACCGCGGTCAACGCCGGCTATCCGGAGAAGAACCGCCTGATGCGCAGCCGCGTCCGCGAGCTGGTGGTGGAGGCTCTGCGCTACGACACGGAGTATGTGGAGCCGGTCACCGGCGGGCTGGTGCAGCCGGACCTGTCCAGCTCCGTCTATCTGGTCAGCGCCTATGGCGGTGACGTGGAGTTCCGTCTGCCCGCGGCGGGCTCGGCCAACGGGAACGCGGTGACGGTCAAGCGCACCGACGCGTCGGCCCACGTCCTGACCATCACCGAATCCGGCGGACCGGGGCCGGACGGGCGCCGCGTGGCGCTGGGCAACCGGTACGACTTCGTGACGCTGGTCTCCAACGGGGCCGGCTGGTGGATCGTCGCCGGCAACAGCCTGCCGGGCAACGCCGGCTTCCGCGACCAGCCGGGCGTGTTCGAGCCGGACCTGAACCAGTCGCTGTATCTGGTCAGCGCCTACGGCGGGGCGGTGACGGTGCAGCTGCCGGCGCCCAGCGCCACGCACGCGGTGGGGCGCACGGTGACGATCAAGAAGTCCGACGTGTCCGGCAATCCCGTCACCGTCACCAAGGCGGGCGGCGGCGGGCCGGACAACGCGGTGGTGACCCTGGCCTCCACCGGCAGTGCGGTGACGGTCATGTCCAACGGGGCGGCCTGGCACATCCTGGGGCGGCTGCCATGACGGACGGGCCAGAGAAGGAGAAGCTTGAGAAGAAGAAGGGCTTCTTCGCCTTCGTCCACGACTGGAACAAGCTGTCCGACCTCGTCACGCCGCGCCACCACCGCCGCATCGCCGTCTGGCTGGAGCAGCAATGCGCCGGCCCGGACCGGCGGATGCTGCTGATGGCCTTCCGCGGGGCGGGCAAGTCGTCGCTGGTCGGGCTGTTCGCCGCCTGGATGCTGTACCAGGACCCGAACCGGCGCCTGCTGGTGCTGGCCGCCGACCTGAAGCTGGCCAAGAAGATGGTGCGCAACGTCAAGCGCATCATCGAGCGGCACCCGGACACCAAGCACTTGAAGCCCCCCGCGAAGGAGCGCGACCAGTGGGCGGCCGACCAGTTCACCGTGGTCCGCCCGCAGGAGCTGCGCGACGCCTCCATGGTCGCGGCGGGCATCGGCGGCAACGTCACGGGAAGCCGCGCCGACGTGGTGATCTGCGACGACGTGGAGGTGCCGCGCACCTCCGGCAGCCCGGGCAAGCGCGCCGACCTGCGGGAGAAGCTGGCGGAGATCGAATACCTGCTGGTGCCGGGCGGCGTGCAGCTCTATGTCGGGACGCCGCACAGCTACTACTCCATCTACGCCGACGAACCGCGGCCGGAGGCGGGGGAGGCGCGGCCCTTCCTGGACGGCTTCGCCCGGCTGGTCCTGCCCGTCTACACGGACGGGCCGGACGGCAAGCGCGTCTACGCTTGGCCGCGGCGCTTCGACGAGGCGCACGTCAACCGCATCCGCAAGGCGACGGGCCCCAACAAGTTCACCAGCCAGATGCTGCTGCGCCCGGTGAACGAGGCGGAGGGCTTCCTCGACCTCGACAAGCTCGGCCGCTACGACGGGGTGCTGGACTATCGGGAATCGCTGGGCCGCGCGGTGCTGACGCTGAACGGGGTGCGGCTGGCCTCGGCCTCCTGCTGGTGGGACCCGGCCTTCGCGCGGCCGGCGGCCGAGGGCGGCAAGCCCGGCGATTCCAGCGTCGTCGCCGCGGTCTTCGGCGGGGAGGACGGTCGCTTCTACCTGCACCGGGTGCTCTACCTGACGGTGAACCCCGGCAACCCGGAGACCGAGGCCGAGCAGCAGTGCGCCCAGGTCGTGCGCTTCCTGGAGGAGCATCACCTGCCGTCGATCCATGTGGAGACCAACGGCATCGGCCGCTTCCTGCCCGGCCTGCTGCGCAAGGCGCTGGAGAAGGCCAGGGTCGCGGCGTCGGTCGTGGAGCGGAGCAGCACCCGCAACAAGGCCGCCCGCATCCAGGAGGCGTTCGACGCGCTGCTCGCCGACCGCCGCCTGCTCGCCCACGCCCGCGTCTGGGAGACCGCTTTCGTCCGCGAGATGCGCGATTGGTCGCCGGACGTCCGCTACAAGGGGAGGGACGACGGTCTCGACGCGGTCGCCGGAGCCCTGTCCTGCGAACCCTTCCGCTTCGACCGCTCCACCTTGCCCGACCGCCGCCCGGACTGGCGCGGCACCGCCCCGGTGGTGGCGCCGTCGTCGGGGTGGGAGGTGTGATGCGCCCCGACACCGCAAGGCCGCTTCCCACCCGGGACGCGGCCTTTTTCTTTTCCTTGCACCGGAGAAACCCAATGCATGAGACCGTCGACCTGGTCTGGTGGATCTCGGCCGTGGAGCTGCCCGTGATGGGCGGGCTGTTCTGGCTGATCACCCGGCTGCGCAACGATTCCGAATCCGCGCTGGAGGACCTGCGCGTGCGCGCCGAATCGGCCCAGGCGCAGGTGCGCGAGAGCCTGGCCGCCTACAAGCTGGAGGTCGCCAAGACCTACGTCTCCTTCGCCACGCTGAAGGATGTGGAGCAGCGCCTGACCGACCACCTGCTGCGCATCGAGACCAAGCTGGAAAGCGGCTGCTTCTCCGACGGGGGCCGCCGATGAGCGCGCGTTCGCTGAGGCCGGAGCCGACGATCTCCGCTGCCAGCGTCCTTCAGGACAACAGCCGGTCCGGTGAGGCCGTGGACACGCTGGCCCGCACCCTGTGGAGCGACGCGCGCGGCGAGCCCGTGCGGGCCATGGAGGCGCTGGCGGCGCTGGTCATGAACCGCGTCCGCCGCGCGCGGGAACGCGGCGGCTGGTGGTGGGGCGGCGATGTCGTCGCGGTCTGCCGCAAGCCCGGCCAGTTTGGTGGCTGGAATGGCGGCCGGGACGCCGTCACGTCCGACGATCCGGCCTTCGCCGCCTGCCGGCGCATCGCGCGCCGGGCGGTGGCCGGGCAACTGGCCGACCCGACCTTTGGTGCGACCCATGTCCACCGGGCCGGCGAAAGCCCCGACTGGGCGCACGGCCGAAGCGCCTGCGCCGAGTTCGGGACCCTGCTGTTCTACAACGATGTCGAGTGACTGAGACCGGGATGGGCCTCAGGCCGCTTCCTTGATCATCGCGAGATAGATCTTCCAGGCGGTCTCCACCGAAACGCCGCCGGCGCGCGACCCCGCGGCCAGCATCGCCGCCGTCGGCTTCAGCGGGACCGGCGTGTGGCTCGCCTCGGCCATCGGGCCGAGGGGGGCGGCACCCAGCATGTTCACGGACGAGTCGAGCGCGCCGTCGGCGTGCCGGTCCTTCATCACGGTCAGTGCGATAGCGTTCATGGCGACCTCCATTTATTGCCGCCATCACAGCAAACCCGATGCCAACCCGCCGAAGTCCCGGGCATTTTAGGAAATCTGTAGCTTTTCCGCCGTTCCGTGCGGATTCCGCGGGGTCAGGCGGGGGCTGGGGCCGCGCTCATCCGCAAATTGCCGCTGCGCTTCCGCTGCGGCGTTTGCAAATTGCAACGCAGACGGAAAGGCAGCCTCCCGCACCGGGCTCCGCCATCGCCGATTTGCTTTTTGGCCCGATGCGCTTTGGGGTAATGTCCCCGCCGCCATGACCGATCGGATCATCTATCATATGTGCCGGGCCGACGAGTGGGAGCGGGCGCTCTCCTCCGGCTCCTACCCCGGCTCCTCGCAGGACGCGGCGGACGGCTTCATCCACTTCTCCACCGCGTCGCAGGTGCGGGAGAGTGCCGCCAAGCACCGTGCCGGGCAGGACGGGCTCGTCCTGCTGACCGTGGACGGCGACGCGCTGGCTGCTGCCCTGCGTTGGGAGCCGTCGCGCGGCGGCCAGCTGTTCCCGCACCTCTACGCCGCCCTGCCGGTGCCGGCGGTGCTGCGCGCCGACCCGTTGCCGCTGGGGCCGGACGGCGTCCACCTCTTCCCGCCGAGCTTCCCCACTTCTCCCGAGGACATCGTCCCGTGATCGACCTGTTTCCCATCGTCGGCCCGATCCTGCGCAGCTTCGATCCGGAGACGGCGCACAGCCTGACCATCAAGGGCCTGTCCACCGGCCTGATGCCGGCGGTCCGGGGAACGGACGACCCCATCCTGCGCAGCACGGTCTTCGGGCTGGACTTCGCCAACCCGGTCGGGCTCGCCGCCGGCTTCGACAAGAACGCCGAGGTGGTGGACCCGATGTTGCGGCTCGGCTTCGGCTTCGTGGAGGCCGGCAGCGTCACGCCGCGCCCGCAGCCCGGCAACCCGAAGCCGCGCCTGTTCCGCATCCCGGAGCAGGGTGCGGTCATCAACCGCATGGGCTTCAACAACGAGGGGCTGGAGCCCTTCGCCCAGCGGCTGGAGCGCCGTCTGACGAACGGGCGCAAGGCGCCGGGCATCGTCGGCGCCAACCTGGGCAAGAACAAGGACACGGTTGAGGCCGCGGATGACTACGTCCTGGGCGTCAAGCGCGTCGCGGCACTGGCCGATTACCTGGTCGTCAACGTGTCGTCCCCCAACACGCCGGGCCTGCGCGCGCTCCAGGGGCGCGGGCCGCTGCGCACGCTGCTCGGTCGCGTGCTCGACGCGCGGGCGTCCTGCAACCTCGCCAAGGCGCCGCCGGTCCTGCTGAAGATCGCCCCCGACCTGACCGACGAGGACAAGGCCGACATCGCCGCGGTGTCGCTGGAGTCGGGCATCGACGGGCTGATCGTCTCCAACACCACCATCGCCCGTCCGGTGTCGATCCCGGAACCGCTGCGCTCGGAGGCCGGCGGCCTGTCCGGCAAGCCGCTGTTCGCGCCCTCCACCAAGGTGCTGGGGGAGATGTACCGGCTGACCGGCGGCAAATTGCCGCTGGTCGGGGTGGGCGGCATCGCGTCGGCCGCCGACGCCTACGCCAAGGTGCGCGCGGGCGCGTCGCTGCTCCAGCTCTACTCCGCGCTGGTCTACGCCGGGCCGGCGCTGGTGCCGGTCATCAACGCCGGGCTGGCCGACCTGCTGCGCCGCGACGGCTTCGCCCGGCTGGCGGACGCCGTGGGGGCGGACCACCGCTGATCAGGAGGGACGGGCGCATGCGGACCGTCATCCTTCATGGAGTCGCCACGCTGGCCGCCGGAGTCGCGGCCGGGGTGGCGGTCGCCGTCCTGCGGCCGGACGCCGGCCCGGAGGTGGCGGGGCTGGCCGGGGCCGTGGTCGTCCTGGCCGGCGCGCTGGCCCACGAGATGGCGGCGCGCCGGCGCGCCGAGCGGACCACGGCCAGCCGCCTCGACATCCTGGAGCATGTGGTCGGCACCCTGGCCGAGGACCACGGCCGGCGGCTCGCCCAGTTGGAGGAGGCGCGGGGTTCGGGCGACGGCGGCCAGTACGAGACGGTGATCCAGGAGGTGAAGCTCCTGCAATCGCTGGTCACCCGCCTGACCGAAAAGCGCCGTTCCGATCCGCCGCCCGCGCCCCTACTGACCCCGCAGGCGCCACAGCCGCGCGCCGAGGAGCCCCCGATCGCATCCATCGTCGAGGCGCCGCCGATGGACGACGCGCTGGTGCTGGAAGCGGTGCGCGACGCGTTGCAGGCCGACCGCATCGACATCCACCTCCAGCCGGTGGTCAGCCTGCCGCAACGCAAGCACCGCTTCTACGAGGCCTTCTCCCGCGTGCGGGAGCCGGACGGCGCGCTGATCCTGCCCGACCGCTACCTCGACATCGCGCAGCGCGAGGGGCTGATCGCCACCATCGACAACCTGCTGCTGGTCCGCTGCGTCCAGCTGATCCGCGAGACGGAGAAGCGCCAGCACGCCATCGGCTTCTTCTCCAACATCTCTGCCGCCACGCTCAGCGACGCCGACTTCATGAAGGAGTTCCTGCAGCTGATGGCGCAGAACCAGGCGCTGGTGCCCAAGCTGGTGTTCGAGCTGAGCCAGGAGCAGCTGCGCGCCGGCGGGGCGGTGACCCTGGGCATCTTGTCGCAGTTGGCGCGGATCGGCTTCCGCTTCTCCATGGACCAGGTGACCGACCCGGACATCGACGTGGAGACGCTGGTGCGGCACGAGTTCCGCTATTTGAAGCTCGACCGCGCGCTGCTGCTCGACCCCGCCCTGGCGCCGCGCGTTGAGGCGCTGCGCCGCCGCCTGGACGGGGAGGCCATCGACGTCATCGTCGAGAAGATCGAAACCGAGGAGCAGATGGCCGAGCTGGCCGGCGCCGGCTTCGATTTCGGCCAGGGCTACCTGTTCGGCGAGCCGCGCCCGGCGCGCAGACCGGCGTGAGAGGGTCAATCACCACCAAGGCACCAAGACACCAAGTCCGCGGCGGGTAACCGCCGGCGATTTCGGCGAATCAGCCATGCGCAGGCCCCTTTTGTCTCATAACCTTGGTGTCTTGGTGCCTTGGTGGTGAAAATCCCCCGTAATGCGCCGCCCCCGCGCTTGACAGGGGCTGCTTTCCCATTAGAAGTTTCGCCTCCCGGCATGCGCCGGGTGTGATGCAACACAGTCAAATGGTGACTTCGGTGACGTCCAACATCGCCATCACGCTGCCCGACGGCAGCGTGCGGGAGTTCGACCGGCCGGTGACGGGGCTTGAGATCGCCTCCTCCATCGGGCCGCGCCTTGCCAAGGATGCGCTTGCCGTCAAGATCGACGGCGAGGTGAAGGACGTTACCACCACCGTCACCACCAACGCCAAGATCGAGATCGTCACGCGCAATCATCCCGACGCGCTTGAGGTCATCCGCCACGACGCCGCCCACGTGCTGGCCGACGCCGTTCAGAAGCTGTATCCCGGCACGCAGGTGACCATCGGTCCCGCGATCGCCAACGGCTTCTACTACGACTTCGCGCGCGAGGAGCCCTTCACGCCCGACGATCTGGAGAAGATCGAGGCGAAGATGCGCGAGATCGTGGCCAAGGACATCCCGATCGTCCGCGAGGTCTGGACCCGCGACGACGCGGTCGCCTACTTCAAGAAGCTCGGCGAGCACTACAAGGCGGAGCTGATCGAGGCGATCCCGGCGGACCAGGACATCAGCATCTACCGGCAGGACGACTGGCTCGACCTGTGCCGCGGCCCGCACGCGCCCACCACGGGCAAGGTCGGGCAGGGCTTCAAGCTGATGAAGGTGGCCGGCGCCTACTGGCGCGGCGACAGCCGGAACCCCATGCTCCAGCGCATCTACGGCACCGCCTGGCGCGACGAGAAGGAGCTGAAGGCCTACCTGCACCAGCTGGAGGAGGCGGAGAAGCGCGACCACCGCCGCCTGGGTAAGGAGCTGGACCTGTTCCACGTGCAGGAGGAGGCCGTCGGCTCGGTCTTCTGGCACCCGAAGGGCTGGACGCTGTTCCGCACGCTGGAGACCTACATCCGCACAAAGCTCCAGCAGGCCGACTATGTCGAGGTGAAGACGCCGCAGCTGATCGACAGCTCGCTGTTCAAGGCGTCAGGCCACTGGGACATGTACGGCGACAACATGTTCAAGGTCTCCGCCGACGACGGCGAGAAGATGCTGGGCATCAAGCCAATGAACTGCCCGGGCCACGTGCAGATCTTCAAGCACGGCCTGCGCTCCTACCGCGACCTGCCGATCCGCATGGCGGAGTTCGGGGCCTGCCACCGCAACGAGCCGTCGGGCGCGCTGCACGGCATCCTGCGCGTGCGGGCCTTCACCCAGGACGACGCCCATATCTTCTGCACGGAAGACCAGGTGCCGACCGAGGCGGCGGAGTATTTCAAGCTCCAGCTCGGCGTCTACCGGGATCTGGGCTTCGACAAGATCGCGGTGAAGCTGGCCCTGCGCCCGGACGTCCGCGCCGGTTCCAACGACACCTGGGACCGCGCGGAGGAGGGGCTGCGCACCGCGCTCCGCTCCGCCGGGCTGGAGTTCGAGGAACTGCCGGGCGAGGGCGCCTTCTACGGCCCGAAGGTGGAGTTCCACCTGACCGACGCCATCGGCCGCACCTGGCAGTGCGGCACGCTGCAGCTCGACTTCGTGCTGCCCGAACGGCTGGACGCGACCTACATCGGCGAGGACGGGGCCAAGCACCGTCCGGTGATGCTGCACCGGGCCATCCTGGGCTCCCTGGAGCGCTTCATCGGCATGCTCATCGAGCATTACGCCGGCAAGTTCCCGATGTGGCTGACCCCCGTCCAGGCGGTGGTCTGCACCATCACCAGCGACGCGGACGGCTACGGCCAGGAGGTGCTGAACCTCCTGAAACGCCGGGGCATCCGCGCCGAACTCGACACCCGGAACGAGAAAATCAACCTGAAGGTCCGCGAACACAGCCTTCAGAAGGTTCCCGTCCTGGTGGTCGTGGGCAAGCGCGAGGCGGAAGAACGGACGGTCGCCCTCCGTACTCTCGGTGGTAAGGATCAGGAAGTTCTTGCCCTCGACGCCGCGCTCAATAAACTAGCGGAGGAGGCGAGGTCCCCCGCGGGCGCCGCCGCTTTCGATTCGCCGTTTTAACAGACCGCGCCGTTCGGGCGGGCCTCCCTCCGGGGGGTCGCGCCCCGGCGGGTTATCAGTCATGGAGAAGCGTCCATAGCCAGGATACCGTCCGAAGCCGCTCCCACCCGCGATGGACCGCGGGTCAACCGGGAGATCACGGCACGCTCCGTCCGTCTCGTCGGCGCCGATGGCGAGATGGTGGGCGTCGTTTCGTTGCGCGATGCGCTGATGGCCGCCGAAGATGCGGGTCTCGACCTCGTCGAGATCGCCCCGCAGGCGGAGCCGCCTGTCTGCAAGATCCTCGACTATGGCAAGTACAAGTACGAGGCGCAGAAGAAGGCCGCCGAGGCGCGTAAGAAGCAGAAGATCATCGAGGTCAAGGAGATCAAGCTCCGGCCGAACATCGATGACAACGACTACGACGTGAAGATGCGTTCGGCCCGTCGCTTCCTTGAGGAAGGCGACAAGGTCAAGGTGACCATGCGCTTCCGCGGACGCGAGATGGCCCACCAGGACCTGGGCATGAACGTTCTCGTTCGCGTCCGTGACGAGTTGGACGAACTGGCGAAGGTCGAGCAGATGCCGAAGCTCGAAGGCCGCCAGATGGTGATGGTGCTCGCCCCGAGGTGACGCTTCGGTGCCGCTCCCCCCACGAGTCTCAAAAGAGCCCGCCGGTTACGGCGGGCTTTTTTGTTGTCAATTTTCGTAGGTTGGGTGGAGCGTAGCGCAACCCAACATCCTTCCCGTGGCGAGCGCTGTTGGGTTGCGCTGACGCTCCACCCAACCTACGCGACTTGCGATCTACTCCGCCGCCTCGTTGACGTACACCACCCGGCACGTGCGTTTGGCGTTCTTGGCGCAGTTCTCCAGGGCGCCGTCGCGGGCCTCCTCCTCGCTGCGGCGGGCGGTGCGCCAGCCGAAGGCGCCGTCGGTGGAGACGGCGAAAGCCTTGTTGGGTGCGGCCGCCAGATAATCCTGGAAGCTGGCGCGGCCGCGCTCCGACAGGCCCGGCGGGGGCGGTAGGGCGGCCGTGGGCAGGTCGATCAGGGTCTTGCGCGGGGTGAGCTTCTGCTCCGCCAGGAAGCGGTCGAGGGCGGGCGTCCACTGCGGGATGCCGGGGCCGGAGAACAGCGAATGCCCGTCCTTGCCGAAGGCCGGCGCGGCGACGAAGTCGGCCCGCCCGCCGGCACCGGTGAAGGCGGCGTGGAAGTCTCGCGCCAAGCGCGGCCCGAAGAAATGGTCGTTCTCCGCATACACCCACAGCATGGGCACGCGGGACGTCCGGCCGAAGGCGCGGAAGGCGTCCACCAGACGCTCCGGCGCGCAGACCTCGTCGTCGGCGCGCGATCCGCGGCCGCCCGCGAAGCTGACCGCGGCGACGAGTCCCGGCGGCGGGTCGGCGGTCAGCGCCACGGTGGCGAAACCGCCCGCCGACACGCCGACGCTGATGATGCGCTTTGCGTCGACGTAGGGCTGCTGCACCAGGAAGCGGATCGCCTGCCGGATGTCGTCGGCCCCCTGTTCCCCGGCGGTCTTGTAGTCGGGGGACTTGCAGGGCCCGTTGGTCTCCGCCCAGTCACCTTCGGATCCGCCGTAGCCGCGTCGCATCACCACCACCGCGGCCCAGCCGCGCCGGGCGAGTTCGCGGGCCTGCGGCAGCATGCCGTTGGGCGACATCCGGCCGCGGACCGCCGGGTCGCGCGGCGAGCCGTGGTTGATGACGGCGAGCGGGAAGGGGCCGGGGCCGTCCGGCCGGACCACCAGAGCCTCCAGCACCACCTTGCCGGCGCCGAGCAGGCCTGGGACGCTTGCGGGAATGCGGATCGGGTCCTGGCGCAACGCCTCCGCATAGCCGGGAAGCGGCAGCACGGCCGCGCACAGCAGGACCAGCACCGCAAGGAGACGCGCCACCATCGAAGACCCCGTTCACAGCGTGACGTCCCCCTGTGGTAGTCGCGCAATCGGCACTGTGCAAAGGTCGTCGGCGCCGTTTTGAAATTAGGGGGTAGGAGGATTGTGGAATCCGGGTCGCGGGCCGACCTGTGGCGCCTCACGTGCCTTTATGAAAGGCCCACACGCGGTCCATGCCACGACCAATTCCCCGGCCATCCTTTCTTCGCCGCGCCGCCCTGTCGCTGGCTCTGGCGATTCCCCTGCTCGCCGGCCTTCCCTCCGCACCCGCCCGCGCCTTCGACCTGTTCGGGGAGCAGTACCGCTCCGTGAACGACGTGCTGGCGCACAACCGCGGGCAGGGGGTGCGCTTTCTCGACCGGCAGGGGCGGTTCCTCGGCTCGGCCGGCGAGTCCTACGGCGACACGCTGCCGCTGGAAAAGCTGCCCAAGCACCTGATCCAGGGCCTGATCGCCAAGGAGGACCGGCGCTTCCTGGAGCATGACGGCATCGACTTCCAGGGCCTCGCCCGCGCGCTGGCCGTGGCGGTGACGTCCGGGCGTTTCAGCCAGGGCGGCAGCACGCTGACGCAGCAGACGATGAAGATCATCTTCCTCAACGACTACGACCGCTGGTCGCGCAAGGCGTACGAGATCTACAGCGCCAACGACTTCGAAGAGCAGCTGGGCAAGAAGAACGTCCTTTACCTCTATTTGAACCGCGCCTATTTCGGCTTCGGCGCCTATGGCGTGGACGCCGCCGCGCGCGTCTATTTCGGCAAGCCGGCGACGCAGCTGTCGCTGAAGGAGTCGGCGATGCTCATCGGGTTGCTGCCCGCCCCGTCGCGGCTCAACCCCTTCGCCGACCCGGAGAAGGCGGACGCCAAGGCCGGCATCGTGCTCGACGCCATGGCCGACGTCGGCTTCATCACCAAGCGCACGGCCGAGACGGCCAAGCGCCAGCGCGTGATGCTGGCCGCGGCGAACAAGACGGCGGCGCTCTCGACCGGCCATTTCCGCGGCACGGCGAAGGCGCGCTTCGACCGCTTCGCCAAGGAACGCTACGCCGACGCGGCGCGCCCCGGCCCGACCTTCACCGCGCGCACGACGCTCGACCGCGACCTGCAGATCGCCGCCGCGCGCAGCGTGGAGACGGTGCTGGCGCGCCGCGCCAAGGCGGTCGGCGACGCGGAGGTGGGGCTGGTCGCGCTGGACGGCGACGGGGAGATCCTGGCGATGATCGGCGGCCGCGACTCCTCGGCCCGGCGCGACCACTTCAACCGCGCGGTCCAGGCGCAGCGCCAGCCGGGCTCCGCCTTCAAGCTGTTCGTCTATCTGGCGGCGCTGGAGCGCGGGATGACGCCGGCCTCCACCGTGGACGGCTCGCGCATGGAGTTCACCGACGGCCGCGCCATCCGCAACGTCGACGGCCGTTATCCGGAGCAGCTGACCCTGGCCGAGGCCTTCGCCCATTCCAGCAACACCGCCTCGGCCCGCCTGACCCGCGGCCATGCGGTGGAGGTCGCGGCGGTGGCCCGCCGGCTGGGCGTCGAATCGCCGCTGGACGCCGACCTCGGCCTGGCGCTCGGCGTCAGCGAGGTGTCGCTGATGGAGCTGACCCAGGCCTACGCCACGGTCGCCAATGGCGGCTTCAAGGTGGACGGCCACCTGTTCCAGCGCATCGCCGATCCCCGCGGGCGCGAGATCTACGCCTATGGCAAGCGCCAGCCGGAGCGGGTCATCGACGCCGACACCACGGCGGCCATGCGGACCTTGCTGGCCGGCGTGCTGCGCAACGGCACCGGCAAAGCCGCGCGGGTGTCCAACGCGGTGGCCGGGGGAATGGCCGGCGGCAAGACCGGCACCACCAACGACGACCGCGACGCCTGGTTCGTCGGCTTCGCCAACGGCATGACCGTGGGCGTCTGGGTCGGCAACGACGACAACCGGCCCATGAAGGGCGTCACCGGCGGCACCGTGCCCGCGGAGATCTGGCGCAGCTTCGTGACGGAGGCGGCCAAGCTGAAGCGCTGAAACCTTTAACGCGGGGCCCGCATGGTGGTGACGATGCCGGCCCCGATCAGCGCGACCGCCGCCAGCACGCCGACGCTCAACGGCTCGCCCATGAACAGGGCGCTCAGCACCAGCGCGGTGATGGGGACGAGGCAGACGATCTGCCCGGCCTGCGCCGCGGGCATCGCCGTCAGCGACTTCGACCACCACCAATAGCAGAGCCCCGTGGCGACCAGCCAGTTGAAGGCCAGCACGGTGCCCAGCGCCGGCGTCCAGTGGATCGGCCGCGCGTTCTCCGCCGCCAGCGCCAGCGGCGCCGTCGCCAACCCGCTGACCGCGATCTGCCAGAAGGTCTGCGTCCAGAAGGGCGTCCGCCAGCCGCCCGCGCGGCGGCGGTAGAGCGTCGCCCCCAGCGCCCAGCAGAAGGCGCAGGTCAGCAGCAATCCGTTGCCGACCAGCGCCGCCCCGTCGCTCCAGTCGACCAGCGCCGGGTTGAAGAAGACCAGCACCCCGCCGAAGGCCAGCAGGGCGCCGGCCACGCGCTGGCCGGTGAAGCGCTCCCCCGCCAGCAGCACGCCCAGCGGCAGTGCCCACATCTGCATGGTGTAGGCGAGGACCGAGGCCCGTCCCGGCGGCACGACCCGCAGGCCCACGGCGCTGAAGTCCATCATGGCCGCGACCTGCAACAGCCCGACGAGGGCGAGCGGCCAGCGCTCCCCCCGCTTGGGCAGCAGCGGGAACTTCAGCAGCCGCGACAGCACGGCCAGCACCGCGGCGGCGCCGACCAGGCGGATGGCGCAGAAGGTCAGCGGCCCGATGTCGGACAGGGCCGTCTTCATCAGGGGCCAGTTGGCGCCCCAGAACAGCACGATTCCCGCAAGCTGCATGTAGACCACCGCGCCGGGGCCTGTAACTTCGGGTCTGCGACCCTGCGCGCTGCTCGGCACGGCCTGATCGGCCATGAATGTCCCTCCCGCCTCTTGTTTTGCCGCATCCTAGGGCGGACGGCGACGGGGGAGGGTTGCGTTCGTGCGACGGCTGCCGCGCGTTCCTTCAATCCGGCGAGATGGGCGTCAAAGCGTCTTCATAGGGAAAATCCGGTCAGGACCTGCACGCCGAACCAGCCCGCGATGGCCAGGACCACCAGCAGGATCAGCGTGGTGGCGATGGCGATGTTGGTCTGGCGGATGCGCCGGCAGTTTGGGCAGCCGGGCAGGTCGGCGGTGTAGGACGTGTCGCAGCGCTCACAGCGGACAGTGCGGTCCGTCACGGGAAGACCCTTCATGCGTTGGGGACGGGACCGGACGCTAGCACAAGGGGCGGGGACGGTTCCAGCCACGCGGCCACGCGGAACGCCGCGCAGCCGCGGCTTGTCCTGACGGTAAGAGATCGCTATTGTGCGGCCCTCTTACCGCACGCTTCGTTCGTCCGGTCAGTGGTCCGCGAGAGAGAATTGCCGCAAGAGAGAATTGCTATGTCCAAGCCGCGCACCCTGTTCGACAAGATTTGGGACAGCCATGTCGTCCACCGCCAGGACGACGGCACCTGCATCCTCTACATCGACCGCCATCTGGTCCATGAAGTGACCAGCCCGCAGGCGTTCGAGGGGCTGCGCCTTGCCGGACGTCAGGTGCGCCGCCCGGAGGCCACGCTCGCCGTGCCGGACCACAACGTGCCGACCACCGACCGCTCCAAGGGGATCGAGGAGGAGGAGAGCCGCATCCAGGTCGAGACGCTGGACAAGAACGCGCGCGACTTCGGCATCCGCTACTTCCCCATGGACGACGTCCGCCAGGGCATCGTGCACATCGTCGGGCCGGAGCAGGGCTTCACGCTGCCGGGCACGACCATCGTCTGCGGCGACAGCCACACCGCCACCCACGGCGCGTTCGGCGCGCTGGCCTTCGGCATCGGCACGTCGGAGGTGGAGCATGTGCTGGCCACCCAGACCCTGCTGCAGAAGCCGGCCAAGAACATGCTGGTTCGCGTCGACGGCGAACTGCCGGCGGGCGTGACCGCCAAGGACATCGTGCTGGCGATCATCGGCAAGATCGGCACCGCCGGCGGCACCGGCCACGTCATCGAGTTCGCCGGCGAGGCGATCCGCGGCCTGTCCATGGAAGGCCGCATGACCGTCTGCAACATGGCCATCGAGGGCGGCGCCCGCGCCGGCCTGATCGCCCCGGACGAGAAGACCTTCGAGTATGTGAAGGGCCGCGCGCTCGCCCCGAAGGCCGGCGCCTGGGAGCAGGCGGTGGAGTATTGGAAGACGCTGCCGTCGGACGAGGGTGCCGTCTACGACAAGACCGTCGTGCTGAACGCCGCCGACATCGTCCCGCAGGTCACCTGGGGCACCAGCCCGGAGGACGTGCTGCCGATCACCGCGACCGTGCCGAACCCGGCCGACGTGGCCGACGCCGGCAAGCGCGCCGCCGTGGAACGCTCGCTGGCCTACATGGGCCTGACGCCCGGCCAGAAGCTGACCGAGGTGAAGGTGGACACCGTCTTCATCGGCTCCTGCACCAACGGCCGCATCGAGGACCTGCGCGCCGCCGCGGTGATCGCCGAGGGCCGCAAGGTGGCGGACGGCGTGCGCGCGCTGGTCGTCCCCGGCTCCGGCCTCGTCAAGGAGCAGGCGGAGGAGGAGGGTCTGGACAAGATCTTCACCGCGGCTGGCTTCGAGTGGCGCGAGCCCGGCTGTTCCATGTGCCTGGCGATGAACGCCGACCGCCTGTCGCCGGGCGAGCGCAGCGCCTCCACCTCCAACCGCAACTTCGAAGGCCGCCAGGGCCGCGGCGGCCGCACCCACCTCGTCAGCCCGGCCATGGCCGCGGCGGCGGCGCTGACCGGTTACCTGACGGACGTGCGCAGCCTGTAAGCGTCGCATCCGTACCGGCATCGACACGCGGGGGAGGCCATCGGCCTCCCCCTTGCTGTTCGGGCGTAGGTTGGGTGAAGCGCCAGCGCAACCCAACAAGGTTCGCTACGCCGCGTGTGTTGGGTTGCGCTGGCGCTCCACCCAACCTACGGCCGTGACGCTCAATCCCCCCGGCTTCGGTCCTTGCCCAGCAGGCCGTGCGGGCGGTAGATCAGGAACAGGGTGAGCAGGCCGAAGGCCACGATGTCCTTGTAGGCGATGGCGAAATAGGCCGACCAGAAGGTCTCCACCAGCCCCAGCAGCGCGCCGCCCAGCATGGCCCCGGGGACGGAGCCGATGCCGCCCACCACCGCGGCGGCCAGCGCCTTGAAGCCCACCAGATAGCCCGTATAGAAGTTCACCCCGCCGTAATAGAGCGCGATCACCGCCCCCGCCGCTGCGGCCAGCGCGCCGCCGACGGCGAAGGTGGTGGACACCGTGCGGTCCACGTCCACCCCGACCAGCTCCGCCGCCTCCACGTCGTCGGCGCAGGCGCGGTGGGCGCGGCCAAAGGCGGTGCGCTGCATGATCGCCCACAGCAGCGCGTAGAGCCCCGCGGTCATCAGCAGGATCACCCCCTGCGAGGTCAGCGCGGTGACCGTAAAGGTGCCGTCGCTGAACAACTCGTGCCGGTCGGCCAGGATCGGGGCGGGCCACCAGTCGCGGGCGCCGTGCAGCAGCCGCATTCCCTCCTGGTAGGCGACGGACAGCCCCACCGCGGCGATCAGCGGCGTGTGGCTGTGCACGCGGCGCAGGCGCTGGAAGACCAGCTTGTCCATGGTCCAGCCCTGCACGGCGGTGAAGGCCATCACGGTGGCGAGCACCCCCAGCACCGCCAACGGCATGCTGCCCAGCCCCGCCATGCCCAGCGCCGCCACCCCCATGGCGGTCACCATGGCGCCGATCATCGTCAGCTCCCCCATGGCGAGGTTGATCTGGCCGAGGATGCCGTAGACCAGCGTGTAGCCGAGCGCCAGCAGGCCGTAGACGCAGGCCACCGTGGCGGCGTTGATCACCTGCTGCAGGAAGAACAGCAGCGGCCCCCAGTCCCTTGGCCCGGCGGCGGGCCGCGGTGCCGTGCTGTCCGGCGGCAGGCCGATGCGGGCGTAGGGCAGGCGGGCCCAGACGCGGAGCATGGTGAACTGCGTGTCCGTCAGCGTTCCGGTTCGGTCGGTCGCCACCGCCACCAGCTCGTGCCGGCGCTCGTCGAAGAAGCGGCCGCCGAAGCGGCAGTCGATCCAGTGCACCACGCCGTCGGCTTGGTAGGTTAGCCGGACGGAGGGCTCGTCGCCGGAGGTCTCCGCCGCGTCGACCTGGGTGATCGGGCCGGAGTCGAAGGCCGGGATCAGCTTCCGGCACAGCGCCGCCTGCTCGCTGTCCACACCGCAGCCGGTCAGCAGCAGCAGGACACAGGCGAGCAGAGCGAAAGACGGCAGGGCAGGGCGGGGCAAGGCTTGCGGCTACCGGCCGGTTGTTCGTTGCCCCAAGAATCTATCGGGAAAACAGACGCGTGTCAGTACCGGGCGGCGACGAAATACAGCCCGTCCGGCGGGGCGGTCGGGCCGGCGGCGGAGCGGTCGCGCGCCTCCAGCGCCCGGCGCAGGTCGTCGGCCGTCCATTTGCCGGCGCCGACCAGCTCCAGCGTGCCGACCATGTTGCGCACCTGGTGGTGCAGGAAGGAGCGGGCCGCCGCGTGCACGCGCACCTCCTCGCCGACCCGCTCCACCGCCAGCCGCTCCAGCGTCTTGACCGGGGAGTTCGCCTGGCAGAGCGAGGCGCGGAAGCTGCTGAAGTCGTGGCGCCCGACCAGAACCTGCGCCGCGTCGTGCATCGCCTCGGCGTCGAGCGGGCGCATGACGTGCCAGGCGCGACCGGCGTCCAGCGTCAGCGGGGCGCGGCGGTTGACGATGCGGTAGACGTAGCTGCGCCCCAGGCAGGTCATGCGGGCGTGGAAGTCCTCCGGCACCGCCTCGGCCAGCAGCACGGCGATGGGGGCGGGCTTCAGGTGGAAGTTCAACGCGTCGCGCAGCTTCAGCCCGGTGAAGGGCTTGTCCAGGTCGAAGTGGCAGACCTGCCCCAGCCCGTGCACGCCCGCGTCCGTGCGGCCGGAGGTGTGGACGCGCACGGTCTCGCCGGACAGGCGCTCGATCGCCTCCTCCAGCGATTGCTGGACGGAGGGGCCGTTGTCCTGGCGCTGCCAGCCGACGAAGGGCCGGCCGTCATACTCGACGGTCAGTTTCCAGCGCTGCATGCGGCGTTTTCGAGAACAGTCCCAACCGGGAGCGCGAAGCCGCGCAGGAAGGCGGCGCCGTCCACCGGCGCCTTGCCCGGACGCTGCACCAGCGTCAGGCGGACGGCGCCGTCGGCGCAGGCGATGGTCAGCCGGTCGTCCAGAAGGGTGCCGGGGGTGGCGCGCCTGGCCTCCGGCGCGGGCTCCGCCTTCAGCACCTTGATGCGCTCGCCCTTGATGTCGAACCAGCAGCCGGGCCAGGGGGTCAGGGCGCGCACCTGCCGCTCCACATAGGCGGCGTCGCGCGTCCAGTCGAGTCGGCCGTCCTCGCGGGTCAGCTTGGCGGCGTAGGTCACGCCGTCGTCGGGCTGCGGCACGGCGGTCAGGCGCCCGGCGGCAAGGCCGTCCAGCGCCTCCACGATCAGCCGCGCGCCCATGGCGGCGAGGTCGTCGTGCAGGGTGCTGGCGGTGGTCGCGCCCGTGATCGGCACGGAATCCTTCAGCAGCATGGCGCCGGTGTCCAGCCCGATGTCCATCTGCATGATGGTGATGCCGGTCTCCGCGTCGCCGGCCAGAAGGGAGCGCTGGATGGGCGCCGCCCCGCGCCAGCGCGGCAGCAACGATCCGTGCACGTTCAGGCAGCCCAGACGCGGCGCGTCCAGGATAGGCTGCGGCAGGATCAGGCCATAGGCGGCGACCACCGCGGCGTCGGCCTTCAGGTCGGCGAACTCCGCCTGGGCCTCCGCGTTGCGCAGCGACTTCGGCGTGCGCACGGGGATGCCGTGTTCCTCGGCGAAGCGGTGGACCGGGGACTTCTGCACCTGCTGGCCGCGCCCGGCGGGCCGGGGCGGTTGGCTGTAGACGCAGGCGACCTCATGCCCGGCCTCGACCAGCGCGCGCAGGCTGGGCACGGCGAAGTCCGGCGTGCCCATGAAGACGAGGCGAAGCTTGGGCATGGGAAGGCAGTCCAGGAAAGAGGTCGGTCAGGCGCCCGCGCGCTGCATCTTCTGCACCTTGCGCAGGATCATGTTGCGCTTCAGCATCGACAGGTAATCCACGAACAGCACGCCGTTCAGGTGGTCGATCTCGTGCTGGATGCAGGTGGCCAGCATGCCGTCGGCCTCCATCTCGCGCACCTCGTTCTTTTCGTCGAGGTAGCGGACGCGGATCGCGGAGGGGCGGGTCACCTCGGCGAACTGGTCGGGCACGGACAGGCAGCCTTCCTCGCAGACGGAGGTCTCGTCCGACTTCCAGACGATCTCCGGGTTGGCGAGCCGGATCGGGTTCGGCTCCTCATCCTTTTCGTGCACGTCCACGACGATGACGCGCTCCAGCACGCCGATCTGCGGGGCGGCGAGGCCGATGCCCTTCGCGGCGTACATGGTCTCGACCATGTCGTCCATCAGCTTGGCGACGCGCGCGTCGACCTTCTCGACGGGCTTCGCCTTCTGCTTCAGGACCGGGTGCGGGGCGACGAGGATATCCAGAACGGCCATGGGGACTCGGCAACGGTGCAAGGGGTGAGTTACAAAATTCCAAAATATGGAGGGCGGGCCGTCAGGTCAAGGAACGCCGACACCCCCTCTGCAAACAGCCCGCCGGAGCTGCGGATCACACCGCCGACCGGGTGATGGTCTTGATGGGGCCGCGGGGGTTGCCGGACATTTCGGCGATCTTGTTGTCCTGCTCCTCAAGGAAGGCGCGGGCCGGCTCGTCGCCGTCCAGGCCGCCGACCAGCGCGCTGGGGACCTTGCGGTTGGAGGTGCGGGCGCCGTCCTCGTAGAACACGTCGAACAGGACGAAGCCGTTGTCCGCCTGCTGCTTCTTCTTGACCTTGGCCATGTGGAAAACTCCGAAATCGGGTGACGGGAAAACAGGCGCGCAACGGAAAGGGGCACCGGTCGCCCGGTGCCCCTTCAGACGCGCGACATGAGGTCGCTTAGACGGCCTTCAGGTTCTCCGCCGAGGTCTTGCCGCGCTTCGGGTCGCGCTGTTCCTCGTAGGAAACCTTCTGGCCCTCGTTCAGGCTGCGGAGGCCGGCGCGCTCGACGGCGGAGATGTGGACGAACACGTCCGCGCCGCCGTTGTCCGGCTGAATGAATCCGTAACCCTTGGTGCTGTTGAACCACTTGACGGTGCCAACGGGCATGGTTTGTCCCCCATGGAATGAGTGGCGCCGCATCGACCGGTGCGACGCATCAGACTGTGTCCAGGCATAGCGACGATCTGGGCACCCGAAGGCGTAGCAGGCCGGCAGTCCGAAGCAGAATGACATCAGGGATGTTGGAACCGCCCTCCGCGTTTGCAAGGCAAAAGACGGTTGCGGGACTCTCCCTTACGTTCCCACTTTTGCGCGCAGCTCCGGTGCCTGAAGCTGGCGGGGGGCGTGGTCCAGCGGTTCCAGCAGGGGTATGTCCTCTGCGCCGTCCGGCGTGACGTGCAGGTCGCGGAAGCGGCGGGCGCTGACCAGCACGCGGGATTCCAGGCTGCCGACGGCGCCGTTGTAGCAGCCGACGGCCTTTTCCAGCTGCAGGCCCAGACGCTCCATGTGGCCGCCCAGGTCGTGCAGGCGCTTGTAGAGTTCGGCGCCCAGGCCGCTGATCTCCCGCGCGTTGTCGGCCAGCCGCTCCTGCCGCCAGCCGTAGGCGACGGCGCGCAGCAGCGCGATCAGCGTCGTCGGGGTGGCCAGGATCACCCGGTGGTCGATGCCCGCCTCGATCAGCGCCGGGTCGTGCTCCAGCGCCGCGGAGAAGAAGTTCTCGCCGGGCAGGAACAGCACGACGAACTCCGGCGTGTCCTCGAACTGGTCCCAATAGGCCTTGGCGCCCAGCTGCTTCATGTGCTCCCGCACGTGGCGGGCGTGGCGCGACAGGCCGTCGTGCCGCGCGCCGTCGCTGTCGGCCTGCACCCCGTCGAGATAGCCTTCCAGCGGGGTCTTGGCGTCCACCACGATGGTCTTCCCGCCTGGCAGCTTCACCACGAGGTCGGGGCGCAGCTTGCCGGCCACGCTGTCGACGGTCGCCTGCTCCACGAAGTCGCAGTGGTCGAGCATCCCGGCCATCTCGCAGACCCGGCGCAGCTGGATTTCGCCCCAGCGCCCGCGCGCCACCGGCGTGCGCAGGGCGCGGACGAGATTGCCGGTCTCCGCGCGCAGCTGCGCCTGCGTGTCCAGCATCGACAGCACCTGCTGCTTCAGCCCCTCGTAGGCGCCGGCGCGGGTGCGCTCCATCTCCTGGATCTGGCCGTCCATCTTCTCCAGCGACTGGCGCACCGGGGCGACGATGTCGGAGATGGCCGCCTGCCGCTTCTCCAGGTCGCCTTTGGCCTGCTCCTGGAAGGTCGCCAGCGTCTCCTTGGCGAGGTCGAGGAAGCTCTGGTTGTTGGAGCGCAGCGCCTCCGCCGACAGGGCCTTGAAGCTGTCGGACAGTGTCGCCTGCGCCCGCTCCAGCAGGGCCAGCTTCTCCGCCGACGCGGCGCGCTCCTTGGCGAGCGTGGTGGACAGTTCGGCCGATCGCTCGCGCGATGCCGCCAGCTCGCCGTTCAGCCGGGCGATCTGGTGGTCGCGCGCCTCCACCTCCTCGCGCAGGTCGTCCTCGATCCGCTCGGCCATGTCGAGGCGGGTGATCAGCTCGGCGTGGAGGGCGTTGGCCTCGGCCTCCGTCCGCGCGGCGAACAGCCGCACGGCCGCCCCGGCGAGCACGGCCCCCAGCAGGAGCCCGAGCGCCACCGACGCCCCGTCGAACGCGAACTGCATGGACGTCACCGATCCGGCCCCCAAAACCCTTCCTTCTCCCGCGGCAGCCTACAGGAAGCCCGGCCGGAACGAAACGCGAAAGGGAACGTGTGATGAACGTAAGCGCGGCCGTGTATGGGGGCTGTGTATGGCGGCTGTAAGGCGCGACCATCGGCGGGCTTGCCCCGCTTGCCCGTTCGCGCCATATCCGACGCATGTCCGATCCGACCCCTCCGACCGCTCCCCAGGGCCCCCGCGTCCGCGCCATCCCCGCCGGTGAAGACCGCGAGCGGCTGATGTGTCCCGACTGCGGCTACATCGCCTATCAGAACCCGCTGATCGTCGTGGGGTCGGTGGCGGTGTGGGAGGACCGCATCCTGCTGTGCCGCCGCGCCATCGAGCCGCGCAAGGGCTTCTGGACCCTGCCCGCCGGCTTCATGGAGGAGCGCGAGAGCACCATGGAGGGTGCGGCCCGCGAGGCGTGGGAGGAGGCGCGGGCGCGAATCGAGATCGACTCGCTGCTCGCCGTCTACGACATCCCGCGCATCAGCCAGGTGCAGATGATCTTCCGCGCCCGCCTGCTGTCGCCGGACGTCTCCGCCGGCCCGGAAAGCCAGGAGGTCGGCCTGTTCCGCTGGGACGAAATCCCCTGGGGCGATCTGGCCTTCCCGACGGTGCACTGGGCCCTGCGCGAGCATCAGGCACGCCTCGGCCGCACCGACTACGCCCCCGCCGTCAACCCCGCCCCCGACGTTCTGGCGCAGTGGGAGCGGATGCTCTGACAAAGCGTGCCCCGTAGCCCCGTAGGTTGGGTGGAGCGTCAGCGCAACCCAACAGGTGCGCTTGTTGGGTTGCGGCTGCGCCTCCACCCAACCTACGGCTGCTGTTCCACCGGGAACTTCGCCACCAGTTCCTTGGTGCCCTGGTCGCGCTTGATCGTCAGGGGCAGCCAGGTCCCGGGCGCTTGGCGCTGCACCACCGCGGTCAGGTCGGAGGCGTCGCGCACCGGCGTGCCGGCCGCCGCGACCACTATGTCCCCGGGGGCGAGGCCCGCGGCGGCGGCGACGCTGCCGTCCATCACCGACCGCACCTGGGGGCCGCCGTTGCCGGGTTCCAGCATCACGCCCAGGCGCGGGCGGGGCGGCTCGTCGGCGTCGGACGGGTCGGCGTCGCGCAGGCCGTAGACCGCGTCGGCGATCCGCCCGTCCAGCGCGTCGCAGGGCCGCTCGGGGTCCCAGGGCAGCAGGACGAGGGAATTGCCGATGCCGAGGTCGGCCAGCTGGTACGGCACGCCGTCGTGCCCCTCCACATGGCCCATGCCGAGGATGGCGACCACGCTGCGGTTGGTGTCGCGGCGCGTCTCGGCGATGCGCTCCGCCATGGCGCGGTCCCAGACCGACTGCGCCTCGACGAAGCGCTGGAAGCTGTCGGCGCTGCGCTCGCCTGGGCCATGGGAGTCCATGGCCTCGCGCAGGCGCTTCACGTAGGCGGAACTGGGCGGCGCCGGGTTGCCGACGCCCTGGCGGTCGGGCGGGGGGATGGCCGCCCAGCCCTCCCGCGCGGTGCGGGTGACCAGCCCGCGCTCCACGTTCAGCGCGACCAGCGGCAGCCGGTTCATCCGCGCGAAGTTCAGGATGGGCAGGTAGAACTGCGCGTCGTAGCCCCAGGCCTTGCGCCAGTTGGTCTCCTTCAGCAGCTCGGCCTCGGTGATCGTGCCGGCGGTCCAGCGGTCGAGCGCCGGCTGGGCGCTGCGCGGCAGCATCTCCAGCCCGATGGCGAGGTTCGGGTTCATGGTGTAGAGCGCAATCAGCGTGTGCAGCTGCCAGCGGTGGTGGTCGGCGCTGTCGTGCCGCTCCCCCAGCAGGACGACCGGCGCGTCGGCGGCGCGGCGCAGCAGGTCGCCGGTGTCCATGGGGCGGGCCTGGGCGTCCGACCAGCCGCCGGGCTTGACGCAGGCGGCGGGCGGCAGGTCGGACCCCGCCGGGGCGGCCGCGCGGCCGGAGGAGGGCAGGGCGGCCGTGCCGGCGACCAGAATCGCGGCGATCAGACGGGACAGCACGTGACCAACCCTCCTCGATTCATGACCACGACCTGATGAATGGTCTGGCCTGAAGGTTGGGCGTGACCGGACAGCCGTCAACCGTGGCCGTCAACCGCCGCAATGCTGATGACGAATGGCCCCGCTGGCGCCCTGCGGCGAAGCGCGCTATCGTATGCGCCATGCCGCACCGTAAAACCGTCATTCTCACCGGCGCGAGCCGGGGCATCGGCCACGCCACCGTGCAGCGCTTCAGCGCCGAGGGCTGGCGCGTCATCTCCTGCTCGCGCGAGGAGGTGCCGGACCATTGCCGCCGGGATCCCAACTGGACCCACCACATCGCGACCGACCTGTCCGACCCGGACAGCCGCGCCCGCTTCGTGGAGGAGGCCAACCGCGCGCTGGACGGGGAGCCGCTGCACGCGCTGGTCAACAACGCCGGCATCTCGCCCAAGACGCCGATCAAGGAGCGCCTCGGCTGCCTGAACGGCGCCATCGAGGGCTGGCACCGGGTGTTCGAGCTGAACTTCTTCGCGCCCCTGGTGCTCGCCCGCGGCTTCGCGGCCCCGCTGTCGCGGGCCAAGGGGGCGATCGTCAACGTGACCTCCATCGCCGGGCATTCGGTGCACCCCTTCGCGGGCTCCGCCTATTCCACCTCCAAGGCGGCGCTGTCGGGCCTGACCCGCGAGATGGCCGTGGAGTTTGCGGAGATCGGCGTGCGCGTCAACGCCGTGGCGCCGGGCGAGATCGAGACCTCCATGACCGGCCCCGAATACGACGTGCTGATCCCGCGCATCCCCCTGAAGCGCATGGGCACGCCGGAGGACGTCGCGTCGGTGATCTTCTACCTGTGCGGCCCGGATTCGGGCTACGTCACCGGGACGGAGATGTTCATCACCGGCGGTCAGCATCTGTATTGATGGGCGTGGTTGCCCGTTGGGGGACAACAGGGTTTCCACGGATTTCACGGATTTAAGCACGGATTATACGGATTTTCTTTGATGCTTGGCGGGTCGCGGCTTCTCGATAGGCCCGTACTGAGCAAGCAATAACGAAATCCGTGTAATCCGTGCTTCAAATCCGCGCAATCCGTGAAGCCCCTGTTGCCCCCGAGAATCCAACCACCCCTCAACCGAGGTTGTGCTTCGCCACCACCGCCGCGAAGTCCTCGCCGAAATGCTCGCCGACGCGGATGACCGACACGCCGTGCGGGATTTCCTTCAGCGCCGGGTTGTCGAGCTGGAGCGAGGTCAGGAGCGCCATCGGCACGTCGCGGGTGACGCTCATGGCGCGCAGGCCGCGGATCAGGTCCAGGCCCGACAGGCCGTCCATCACCATCGACGCGATCACCATGTCCGGCGGCACGCGCACGGCGAGGCTGATCGACTCGATGGGGTCGCCGACCGTCACGGTGCGGAAGCCGCAGGCCGCCAGTTCCGTTCCCACTTTCTTGGACACGACCTTGGACGGGGTGACCAGCATGATCTCGACGTCGCGGACCTCCACGTCGGTGATCTCGAACTGGTAGCGCACGGGCAGGGCGCGGATGATCCGGTTGGTCTCCGCGACCATCGGCTGCTCGGCGCGGTCGACCAGCTCGGCGATGCGGTCCACGAAGGTCTGCGAATCGGACAGCTGCCGCAGGTCCAGCTCCTTCAGCCCGGCCAGGTAATCCTCCAGCCGGTGCGCCACCAGGCTGACCGTCGGGTAGCCGAAGCTGGTCCCCATGCCCTTGAAGTTGTGTGCCTCCAGCCGCAGCACGCCGATGGCGTCTGGGTGGGCGCGCGTGCCCTTGCGGACGCCGTCGATGGCGGCGTTCATCACCTCCAGCCGGTCGCGGGCGTCGTCGATGAATTCGAGGCGCAGGCGGTCTTCAAGATCGTCGGGCGACAGGTTGGCGGCCATGGCTCGTTTCCGGGTTGGGACTCTGGGGCGGTCTTGCAATCCCAAAGTTACACCAGAACCCGAACGCGAAACAAACGCTCGCGTATGACGCGGCCAAAACGCCGCGCCGTTTCGTCATAGCCGTTTGGGTGTGGGGATCGTTACAGGCGCGCCAGCAGCGCGTTGAACCAGGCGAGCCGCTCCTCGGCCTGGGCAATGTCCAGGTCGAGCCACGCGTCGAAGTGGCCCTCGGTGCCGGCGCTGGCCCGTTTCAGGTCGCCCAGCCGCGCCAGCTCCGTCTCGCACAGGGACGCGAGGTGGTCGATCTGGTCGCGCTGCGCCTCGGCATCCAGCAGATGCAGGAAGCGCAGCTTCAGCGCGATGACCAGCTTGTTCAGCCCGTCGGCGGACGGCGCGCGGACGTTGGCGCGCATCAGCGTGTCGAACTCCGTCCGGCCGGCGGCGGTGGCGCCGAGCAGGGCGTTGTCCTCCATGCCGGTGCCGTCCAGGGCCTCGACCAGCCCCTCGTAGCGCAGCATCTCCAGCGAGGTGCCCATCAGGTCGAGCGACGGCCCGACGATGCGGTCCAGGAAATGGCGGAGCGCTCCGGCGAGCTCGGCGTAGCGCTTCGGACCATCCTGGATCAGCGTGCCCAGGACGGCGAGGCGCACGGCCTCCTTCGGCATCAGCGAGTTGTCACGGTACATGGCGACCCCCTGGGCGTTGATGGGTGGGCGTCGCCGACGTTCGGCAGCCGCCACCCTCCAACGTAAGGCGGAGGGCACGCCAAGTCCAGTGCGCTGAGGGTGCTCATATGGAACATCGTGGGAAGGAACGGCGGCGGTGGACCTCCTGTTGGTCGGGGAACGATGGGATGTGATCAACCAGGGGAAACGCAATCGTGACCAAACTTGCCGCAATCGCCGCCGTGCTGGTGCTGGCAGCATCGCCGGCCGCGCTGGCGCAGAGCCAGGGACAGCTGGAGACGCAGAAGGGGCCGATGCAGAGGGCCACGCCCCAGGACACCGACGATCCCGGCCGCAGCTACGGGCAGGGCGAGAAGGGCGTGGGCGAGCAGTCCGGCCAGCCGTCCGGCAACCGCCTCGCCCGCCCGGCCGATCCGTCGACGCCGACTCGGGGCGACGCCATGCAGCCCGACGCCAAGCGCGGCGACAGCACGGCCACCAACGCCAAGCCGGGCGAAACCCTGACGGACGAAAGCCGCAAACGCCCGCAGACCGCGGAGCAGCCGCCGTCGGCGGGCCAGCCGACGCTCGACCGCAGCATGAAGACCGACCCCGGCGGCCGCACCCCGATCAAGCGGGCCGACGACGCGAAGAACAACCCGAAGCCGGATCCGGGCAAGTAGGGTTGGTTGATTGGGGAGTGGTTGCGCTGGGCCCCCACCCTAACCACGGTCGCTCGCAAGCCTCGCGACCGCGCGCCGCCTATGATCGCCTTCGGCGCTCATCCGGCCTTCGGCCGTCGGCTCTGCGCCCCCATCTTCGGCGGGGGAGGGCTTTATGGACGGGCAGCGGAGTTCCCTCCCCCGCGAAGTGGGGGAGGGCTAGGGTGGGGGCCCAGCGCCCGGACCTTACGCCGCCAGCCGCAGGTCCAGGCGGCTCCACACGTCGAGCATGGCCTCGACCAGGCGCTCCATGTCGGCGTCGCTGTGCAGCGGGGTCGGGGTGAAGCGCAGGCGCTCCGCCCCGCGCGGCACGGTCGGGTAGTTGATGGGCTGCACATAGATGTCGTGCCGCTCCATCAGTTCGTCCGACGCGCGCTTGCAGCGGTGGGCGTCGCCCACCATCACCGGGACGATGTGGCTGGCCGACGGCATCACCGGCAGGCCGGCGTCGCCCAGCAGGCGCTTCAGCGTGGCCGCGCGCTCCTGGTGGCGGTCGCGCTCCACCTGGCTCCGCTTCAGGTAGCGGATGCTGGCGAGCGCACCGGCGGCCAGCACCGGCGACAGCGAGGTGGAGAAGATGAAGCCGGCGGCGAAGCTGCGGATGCAGTCGACCAGCGCGGTCGACCCGGTGATGTAGCCGCCCTGCACGCCGAAAGCCTTGCCCAGCGTGCCCTCGATGATGGTCAGCCGGTCCATGGCGCCGTCGCGCTCCGCCACGCCGGCGCCGCGCGGGCCGTACATGCCGACCGCGTGCACCTCGTCCAGGTAGGTCATCGCCCCGTGCTTCTCCGCGACGTCGCAGAGGTCGTGGATGGGGGCGACGTCACCGTCCATGGAATAGACGCTCTCGAAGGCCACGACCTTGGGCCGGCCCGGCGCGATCTGCGACAGCAGTTCGTCCAGGTGCTTGGGGTCGTTGTGGCGGAAGATGTGCTTCTCGGCCCCACTGTTGCGGATGCCGGTGATCATCGAGTTGTGGTTCAGCGCGTCCGACAGGATCACGCAGTTCGGCAGCAGCTTGCCCAGCGTGCCCAGCGTCGCGTCGTTCGACACGTAGCCCGACGTGAACAGCAGCGCCGCCTCTTTGGCATGGAGGTCGGCCAGCTCGCGCTCCAGCAGCACGTGGTAGACGTTGGTGCCGGAGATGTTGCGCGTGCCGCCGGCGCCGGCGCCGACCCCGTCGATCGCCTCGTGCATGGCCTGCAGCACCACCGGGTTCTGGCCCATGCCGAGATAGTCGTTGGAGCACCAGACCGTCACCTCGCGCTCGCGACCGGCGTCGTCGCGGAACGTCGCCTTCGGAAAGCTCCCCGCGTGGCGCTCCAGGTTGGCGAAAACCCGATAGCGGCCGTCCTGCTTGAGGGTGCCGATCTGGTTGCGGAAGAAGCTCTCGTAGTCCATCGCGCGTGTCCGTTCACGGTCGTCCGGGAAGGCTGGGGCTCGGCCGGTGGTCCAATAAGTCATCTGACCTGGCACCTTGGCCTAGCACCTTGTGAAGATGGCATGATCGTTGCCGACTTGCCACCCGGCATTGACCGAAGTCAAAAGCTTTGCCCGTCGGACGATGGAATCCGTCCCTTCCCGCGCGCCGGCACCGGCCCCATTCCCATGTCGCTGGTGCAAAAAACATTTCCTAGATGACGCAAATGTTGCCGGACGCGAAGGACGTGCAGGCTGTGTTTGGCTTCTGCAACACGGCAATTCTTAGACTTCTATCTTTTGTCCGATACGCGCATCGGCTTATGGACGGCCAGAAATGATCGATGCCACGATACCCACAATTCGAGTGTGGAGGCGTGCCATGGCTTCGATCACACGGGCGAGCGGGCGGCCTGCTTGGCAAACGACCAATGCGATGCACGACACCGGCATGAACAGCGAAAAGAACCGCGGAATGGGCCACGGCCGGCCGCAATCCTGGCGCGTGATCCAGGGCGGCAGCGGGCAGCCGCCGGCCGAACCAGCCCCCACGGAACGTTTGGCCCGGGTCATCTACATGGCCAGCGTCGGCGGCTACATGGCCGTCCACCATGGCCGTTTCGTCGAGGTGAACGGGCGGATGATCTGGCCGACGCCTGAGTCCCTAACGGCCGACGCGCTGACTCGGGGCATCGTCGCCTCGACCATGGTCATCAACACCGCGCGGAGCTGATACCGCGGGAAGGGCCGCCTCCGCCGGGGCGGACGGCGGCCTTTGGGGACGTTCCCGGACCGCTTACCCGCGCAGGACCGGCACCGCCGCGTCGAGCGCCGCGGCCAGGCGGTCGAACATCGTGTTGATGTCCTCCTCCCCGATGACCAGCGGCGGGCAGAGTGCCACGCTGTCGCCCATGGCGCGCAGGATCAGGCCGTTCTCCTGCGCCAGCGCGTTGAGCGTGGCGCCGGCGCGGCCCACCGGCTCGAAGGGCGCCTTGGTCGCCTTGTCGGCCACCAGCTCGATGGCGCCGATCAGCCCGACGCCGCGCGCCTCGCCGACCAGCGGGTGGTCGGCCAGCGCCTTCAGCCGGCGCTGGAACAGCGGGGCGACCGCGCGGACATGGCCGACCGTGTCCCGCTCCTCGTAGATCTTCAGCGTCTCGATGGCCACCGCAGCCGCCACGGGGTGGGCGGAGTAGGTGTAGCCGTGACCGAAGGTGCCGATCTTTTTGCTCTCGTCCACGCAGGCCTGGTAGATCTTTTCGCTGACCATGACCGCGGAGATCGGCAGGTAGCCGGACGACAGCTGCTTGGCGCAGGACAGGATGTCCGGCTGCATGCCCATGGTCTGGCTGCCCCAGAAATTGCCGGTGCGGCCGAAGCCGCAGATCACCTCGTCGGCGACCAGCAGGATGTCGTATTTCTTCAACACCGCCTGGATCTTCGGGAAATAGGTGGCCGGCGGCACGATCACGCCGCCAGCCCCCATGACCGGCTCGGCGAACATGGCGGCGATGGTGTCCGGCCCCTCCGCCAGGATCTGCGCCTCCAGGCTCTCGGCCAGGCGGGTGGCGAAGTCCTCCTCCGTCTCGCCCGGCTCGGCGAAATGGTAGTGGTGCGGGCAGTCGGCGTGCAGGATGCGCGCGATCGGCAGGTCGAAGTCGCGGTGGTTGTTCGGCAGCCCGGTCAGGCTGGCCGTCGCCACGGTGACGCCGTGGTAGGCCTTCACGCGCGACAGGATCTTCTTCTTCTCCGGCCGGCCGAGCGCGTTGTTGTAGTACCAGATCAGCTTGATGACCGTGTCGTTCGCCTCCGACCCGGAGTTGGCGAAGAACACCTTGGACATCGGCACCGGGGCCAGCTTGATCAGCCGTTCCGCCAGGTCGATGCCCGGCTCGTGGCTCTTGTGCCCGAAGACGTGGTAGGTGGGCAGCTTCCGCATCTGCCGCGTCGCCGCCTCGACCAGCCGTTCCTCGCCCCAGCCCAGCGACACGCACCAGAGGCTGGCCAGCCCCTCGATGTATTCCTTGCCGCCGTCATCGTAGACGCGCACGCCGTCGCCGCGCTCCACGATCAGCGGACCCTGGGTCTCGTGCAGGTGCAGGTTGGTGTAGGGGTGCAGGAAGTACGCCTTGTCGCGGCTCGCCGCGGAGTTGCCCGCCGCGCCGCTGGACGTTGGGGCGTCGGTGGCCGAAGTTCCGGTCATGGTGTGTCTCTTTCCCTGTGTTCGCCGCCGGTGTTTTTGCTGCCGGTGTTCGAAATGTTAAACGGCACCGCCGATCATACGCAGGGAACGGCTTTCCGACAAACCCCCTTCGGGCAAACTCACAACGCGGTCATCCCCGCCGCGCGTCGCACGGCAGGGTGGCGCGTGGCCGGAAATTGGAAAAAGGGGGTGGGGCCTTACCGCGGCTCCTGCCAGGGCAGATGCTCCGCGCCGACCAGGGCTTCCGCGTCGGCGGCGGGCAGGGGCCGGGCGAAGTGGTAGCCCTGGCCGTAGTCGCAGGCGAGCGCCCGCAGCAGGTTGGCGTCGGCGCTGGTCTCGATGCCCTCGGCGATGACGTCGAAGCCGAGCAGGCGCGCCAGGTCCATGATGATGCGGACGATGGCGCGGTTCTCCTCCGACTGGTGCATGGCCATGACGAAGGAGCGGTCCACCTTCAGGCTGTCGATCGGCAGCTTGTGCAGGTAGGACAGCGACGAATAGCCGGTGCCGAAATCGTCGATGGACATCTTGATGCCCAGGCCGCGCAGGCTCTGCAGCAGCTGGATGGCCTGGTCGGCCTTCTCCATCACCGCGCTCTCGGTGATCTCCAGCTTGATCCAGGAGGGCTCGGCCCCCGTCTCCCGCAGCACGTCGCGGACCAGCGGCACCACGTCCGGGTCGTTCAGCTGGCGGGTGGACAGGTTGACGCTCATGAACAGGGCGGCGGAGCCGGGAAGCCGCTTCTCCTGCCAGTCGGCGATCTGCCGGCAGGCCTCGCGCAGCACCCAGGCGCCCAGCGTGACGATCAGGCCGGTGCTCTCGGCGATCGGGATGAAGACGCCGGGGGGGATGTTGCCGCGTTCCGGATGGTTCCAGCGGACCAGCGCCTCGAAGCCGGCCAGGCCGCCGGTCACCATCTCCACGATCGGCTGGTAGGCGACCCACAGCTCCTCGCCGCGCTCCAGCGCGCGGCGCAGGTCGTGCTCCAGCCGCACCTGCTCCACCACCCGCGCGTGCATCGCCGGGTCGAACCAGGAATGGCGGCCGCCGCCCTGCTCGCGGGCGCGGCCGGTGGCGATCTCCGCGTCGCGCAGCACGTCCTCCGCGCGCTCGTGCGCGGCGCTGGCGCAGGCCACGCCGATGCTCGCCGACAGGAAGACCGAGGCGCCGGAGCTGGACCGCGCCGACCGCACCAGCGCGGCGATGACCTCCAGCCGCGGCTCGATGGCGGCGGGGTCGCACAGCCCGCCGATCAGCAGGGCGAAGGCGTGGTCGCTGATGCGGGCGATCAGGTCGACCGCGCCGGCCTGGTTGCTGAGCCGCGTCGCCACGTCGCTCAGGATCTCGTTGGCGAAGCCCTGGCCCAGGCTGGTGCGGATGTCCACGAACCGGTCGAAATCGACGATGACGACCGTGAAGGGCTCCCCCATCGTGTGGAAGTCGCCCATGTGCTTGACCAGCAGCAGCCGGTTCGCCAGCCCGGTCACCGGGTCGTAGTAGGCCAGCCGGAACAGGTCGTCCTGCGTGCGCCGGCGGTCCGTCATGTTCTGCATGATGACGAAATAGCCGGCGACCGCGCCGTCCGGGCCGCGGTGCGGCACATGCATGCGCACCACATAGTCGTTCCCGCCGCCGGCGCGGGGCAGCCAGCCCTCCGCCTGCACCACCTCGCCCTTCAGCGCGCGCTCGGCCGTGTCCTGGGTGCCGCGCAGCGTGTCGGGGCCCAGGAGGTCGCCGACGGTCAGGCCGAGGATGTCGTCCGCCGTGCGCCCCATCCGTTCCAGATACGCGCGGTTGGCGTAGACGTGCCGTCGCTCCCGGTCCATCAGGGCGACCATCACCGGCAGGATGTCGAGGACCTGGCGCAGCGTGTCCAGCGCCGGAGCGCCGCCTTCGGTGCCGGACAGGGCTGCGGCCAGCGCGACGATTTGAGGATCCGGCTTCATGGGCGAGAGAGGTCGGGGCACCGTTGGAAAATCAATATCCAACAATTACGCGAAACATCGCCCGCGCGTCAAAACCAAAGCCACCGGAAATGGCAATTTGCTCCGACGCTCTATTGTTCGGGCCTGAGCCGGAGGGTTCTCATACCCCAGTATTCCTGCAAACCCAGGTTGACCGGATGATAAGTTCAGGAGTGTTTTCGTTGCGCGCTGCGGTGCAATCGGCGGGTGGCGGCCAACGGGTTGATTCGTATACGTGCATTCGGTTGCCGCCGGCCGAAGCCGGGGCCGGCGAAGCGCAGAGACGTCATGCCTGCGTTCTCCATTCTGATCATCGCCGATGGGCTGGGGCGGAGCTATAATTTCGACCAACGCGCGAGTGGCGGCGCACTCGAATGCCCGGCATTCCCGGCCTTGCCCCGCGCGGCCATCAGGGAGAATCGCCATGGCGTTCAAAGATCTGCTGGTTGTGGTCGACGACAGCGCGGCCTCGGCGGCGCGAATCGACGTTGCCGCCCAGCTTGCCGCCCGCAACGACGGGCATGTCACCGGCCTGTACGCCGTCACCCCGATCGTCCTTCCCGGCTACATCGAGTCCGAGCTGCCGGAGGAGGTGCGCGACAACCAGCGCCGCTACGCGCAGGAACTGGCGGCCAAGGCCGAGGCGCTGTTCGACGCCGCGATGCGCCGGCACGGCCTGACCGACCGGTCCGAATGGCGGCTGGCGCACGGCAACCCGACCGACGCGGCGGCGCTGCACGGGCGCTACGCCGACCTCGTGGTCGTCGGGCAGGTCGACCCCCGGCGCGACCGCGACCGTCCGGTCGTGCTGCCGCAGGATCTGGTGTTCGAATGCGGGCGTCCCCTGCTGGTGGTGCCCTACGTCGGCAGCTTCTACCGGGTGGGCGAGCGCGTGCTGGTCGGCTGGAACGGCAGCCGCGAGGCGGCGCGCGCGGTCGCCGACGCCCTGCCGCTGCTCGCCGCGGCCAAGCGGGTGGTGCTCCTGGCGGTCAACCCGAAGCCCGGCGCCACCGGGATCGGGGACGAGCCGGGGGCAGACATCGCCCGCAACCTGTCCCGGCACGGCTGCCGGGTCGAGGCGACGCGCGTCTCCACCGACCAGGTCGACCCCGGCGACACGCTGCTGAACACCGTGTCCGACGAGTCCTGCGACCTCGTGGTGATGGGCGCCTACGGGCGATCCCGCCTGCGGGAGCAGGTGCTGGGCGGCATGACCCGCTTCATGCTGGAGCACATGACCGTCCCGGTGCTGATGAGCCACTGAGGGCCGGCCGGGCCGTCAGGGCTGGCGTGTGAGCAGGGGGCGGAGGACGGGCGGCGTCCTCCGCCTCTTGCGTTTGCTTGCCTCAAAGGACCCGATGGTGATCCTACGAGGCGCGATGACCAAAGCCATGTGGGAGCAGGTCCAGGCCTGGGTCATCGAAAAGCCGCGCGTTGCTGGTCACCGAATGGAATCGGGTCAACCCGCTTTACCCGATGTGACGGAGGCAGCATGAGCGACGAAATGGCCCACGGCTCCGATCCGCGACCCATTTTGCGGATTGCCACCGTGGCCGCCGAACCCGGTCATGTCCTGCGCATTCGGTGGACCGACGGCACGTCGGCGCGGGTGGACCTGTCAGGCTGGATCGGGTTGCATGATGTTGCGGAACTGCGCGACGACGCGATGTTCCGCCAGCCGGAAGTGGGCGAGTTCGGCGCGTCCGTCCAGTGGGCGGGCAACGAGGATCTGTCCATCGACACCCTGCACCTGGAACTTCTGGCCGAGCAGCAGGCTCCGTTCGGCGCGGCCGAGATCGCGGCGTGGCAGGACCGCCATCGGATTTCCAACCAGGAGGCCGCAGACCTTCTCGACGTCGCCGTGAACACCTGGATGAACTACAAGTCGGGCGCCACCCGCGTGCCACGAGGCGTCGCAATCGCCTGCCGGGCCATGGACCGCGACCCGCTTTTTTTCACCGCCCACTTCCATCCACGGCGCAATGGACGCCCGCCAGCGGCGGCCGAGTAGGCGCGCGCTGTTCCCCCTGAGCCCCCGGCGCCATCCCCATAAAAAAACCGCCGGCGAACCCGTTGGGTTGCCGGCGAGTTGAACAGGGAGGCTTCACGTCTGGGAGACGCTGGGTCCGAAGACCCAACCCCGGAAGCGAGCTTCCGGGACGAAACGCCGGATGCTGCGGCGCAACATCCAACGCTCAAGAATTGACCATTCTGCCCAAATGATTCCACCCCCGAATCGCAAAATCGGCCATGCGATATCCGCATGGCTTCCAAGTCGTTGATTTTGTAAAAGGAAATCTCACAACGATGGTGGTGATGCCAAAGGATAAGGGCATCACCACCCGGCGCGGCAGCGCTATTGCACGCTGCCTTTGTGGGCAGACGGTCCGATCAAAAAGCGGACTCGGCGACCTTCTTGACCAGGAAGTCGCGGAACACGGCGATGCGCTTGGAATGGCGCAGTTCCTCGGCGTACACGAAGTAGGCGTCGACCTTCGGGCCGTCGATGTCCGGCAGCACGCGGGTCAGGTCCTTGCTGTCGCTCACCAGGTAGTCGGGCAGGGCGGCGATGCCCAGACCACTCTCCACCGCGCGGTAGATGGCGTAGTTGCTGTTGACCTGCAGAATCGGGCGGCGGGCGTTGGGGGCGGGGTCTCCCACCTCCATGATCCAGTTCACGTTGGCGATCGGCGCCCGCACGTCCGGCGGGTAGGCGATGATGTCGTGCCCGTCCAGGTCCGCGGCCACCTTCGGCGCGCCGCGCTTCTTCAGGTAGCTCTGGTGGGCGTAGAGGTGGAAATGCACCGACATCAGGTGGCGCTGGATCAGGTCGGGCTGGCGCGGCGTGTTCATGCGGATGGCGATGTCCGCCTCGCGCATGGCCAGGTCCAGCTCGTTGTCGTCGATCAGCAGCGTCAGCTGGATGTCCGGGTAGATCGACAGGAACTCGTTGACGCGCGGCGTCAGCCAGGTCGAGCCGAAGGCCACCGTGGTGGTGACGCGCAGCGGGCCCTTCGGATGCTCCCGGCTTTCGGTCAGCATCGCCTCGGTCATCGACAGCTTCGCGAACACGTCGCGCGCCGTGCGGTGCAGCAGCTCCCCCTGCTCCGTCAGGATCAGGCCGCGGGCGTGCCGGTGAAACAGCGGCACCCCAAGGCTTTCCTCCAGCGCGCTGATCTGGCGGCTCACCGCCGACTGGCTGAGGTTCAGCGTTTCGCCGGCGTGCGTGAAACTTCCAGCCTCGGCCACGGCGTGGAAGACCCGAAGCTTGTCCCAGTCCATCATGCCTTGTCTCGCCCCCGCGCCACGGCGGGAAGCCTCCCGTTCATTCTATAATGGCGGCGCATGGCCGCCATGCATGTTTATACCGGTAACGCGCGGCCAACGCACGCCCGACGACAGGGGCTCGGCACGAAAAAGAGCAAAGCTTGGCAAGAATTTTCGGGCGGGAGGACAAATCAGCACATAAATTTTAGGCGATTTGTTTGAAACTCCGGTGGGCGCAACTGTGGGGTGGTGCGGCCGCCCCTGAAGTTCCCCGGCATCAGGCGGAGTCCGGCGCGGACAGGCGCCCGACTCCGGGAGAGCCCCGTCAAGGCCGACGATCCGTGCTGGGACGGCCGGTGGGGCTTTTCTCCTCTCCGACTTCGCTTTTGGCACCGGCTTCCGGCCGCGACGGCGCGCGTCCGGGCAGCGGGGTCTGCGGGATGGTGCTGGGCGTCGTTTCGATGGACGGCGCCTGGAGGCCGTCGGTGTCGTTGGCGAAGGCGGGCTTGTCGGCGTCCTTCTCGGTCATGGCGGTTGTCCCCTGCGGTTCAGTCGTACCAGGGGACAACAGCGCAGCCCGTCAATCCGCCGAATTCAATCCGCCGCTTCCAGGGCCTGCGGCGGCTCCTTCGCCCGCGCTCGCGCGCGGTGGCCGCTGATCTCCGCGCCCGCGTCGGGCGGCAGCCGCACGAAGAACAGGGCCGACAGACAGGCCATGCCGCCCACCGTCAGGAAGGCCGGGACGAAGTCGGCGGGCGCCAGCTCCGCGCCGCCGGAGACGGCTTGCGTCAGGTGCAGCACCAGGGCGCCCACCGCGACGCCCAGGCTCAGCGACACCTGCTGCACCACGCTGGACAGCGTGTTGGCGCGGCTCAGCCACGGCTTCGCCACCTCGGCGTAGGCGAGGCTGTTCAGGCCGGTGAATTGCAGCGAGCGGAAGAAGCCGCCGGTCAGCAGCGCGCCCAGGATGACCCAGTGCGCCGTGTCCGGCCGGAAGGCCGCGTAGCCCATCAGGATCGCGCCGCTCAGCAGCGCGTTGCCCATCAGCACCCGGCGGAAGCCGGCCATGCGCAGGATCGGCTTGGCCAGCGTCTTCATGGTCAGGGCGCCGACCGCCCCGGCGAAGGTCAGCGCGCCGGATTCGAAGGCAGTGCGGCCGAACCCGACCTGGAGCATCAGCGGCATCAGGAAGGGCACGGCGCCGATGCCGATGCGGAACAGCGTGCCGCCCAGCACCGCCGCGCAGTAGGTGGGCAGCCGGAACAGGCTGGGGTCCAGCACCGGCTTGGGCACCCGGCGGGCGTGGCGCAGGTACAGCCAGCCGGCCGCGACCCCCACCGCCAGCACGCCCACGACGGCGGCCGGCGGCATCACCGTGCGCCCGACATTCTCCAGCCCGAACATCAGCGCGGCCAGCGACACGGCGCTGAGCGCGAAGCCGGCGCCGTCGAAGGGCTCCACCTCCTCCTCCCGCACGTTCGGAATCAGGGTCAGGACTAGCGCGATGCCGACCAGGCTGATCGGCACGTTGATGAAGAAGATCCAGCGCCAGGACGCGTAGGTCGCGATGAAACCGCCGACCAGCGGCCCTACCGCCGGCCCGATCAGCGCCGGGATGGTCATCTGCGCCATGGCGCCGACCAGCTGGTCCTTCGGCACGGTCTTCAGCAGGATCAGCCGCCCCACCGGCACCATCATGGCGCCGCCCAGCCCCTGAAGCACCCGCGCGCCCACCAGCTCGAACAGGCCGTTGGAGAAGCCGCAGAGCACCGACCCCACCGTGAACACCCCGATGGCCGAGGCGAAGACCGTGCGCGCCCCGAACCGGTCGGCCATCCAGCCGCTGACGGGCAGGAACACGGCCAGCGCCAGCATGTAGGAGGTCATGGCGAGGCTGAGCCGCAGCGGCGACTCGCCCATGGAATGGGCGATCTGGGGCAGGGCGGTGGCGATCACCGTCGCGTCCAGGTTCTCCATGAACAGGGCGCAGGCGATGATGAAGGGAGTCAGGCGGGTGGAGCGGGGCATGAGGGGGCAGGGACCGGGAAGGGGAGGTGGCGCGGTTGGTCAATCGTCCAAAACTGGACTTTTCCGGCCGCGCGACCATCGCTATCGCGGGATCCCTGGCATGCGTGGGGATGTTCGGGCGTTGGGCCCCCTCCCACCCGCTCCCGCGGGCACCCTCCCCCGCTTTGCGGTGGAGGGAGGGGCAGCGGCAGTCCCCTCTCCCGCGAAGCGGGGGAGGGTTAGGGAGGGGGCATTCGCCGCTACCCCGCTCACCGCCCCCGGAACACCGGCTTGCGCTTCTCCAAAAACGCCCGATACCCCTCGCGGAAGTCCTCTGTGCCGAAGCAGTCGTAGCATTCGGCCATCTCCGCCTCGGTCAGCGGGGCGGGGTCGGACAGGCGGCGGACGAACTGCTTGTGCAGGCGCGCGGCCAGCGGGGCGCCGCCCGTGATGCGCTCCACCGTCGCGGCGATCTCGCCCTCGAAGGCGTCCTCGGGCACGATGCGGGTGACGAGGCGCTTGTCCTTGGCCTCCGCCGCGCCGAACACCCGGCCTTCCAGCAGGATCTCCAGCGCCGCCGGGCCGCCGGCGATGTCGTGGACCAGCTTCAGCTCCGGCAAGGCCATGGAGATGCCGAGCCGGCTGACCGGCACGCCGAAGCGGCTGTTCTCCGTGCAGACCCGCAGGTCGCAGGCCAGCGCCACCGCCAGCCCGATGCCGCAGCAGGCCCCCTGGATCGCCGCCAGGGTCGGGTGCGGCAATTCGCGCAGCAGGGTCAGCCCCTCGTCCATCAGGACGCCGTAGGCGGCGCCCTGTTCGGGGCTGTTGCGCTCCGTCTCGAATTCGGAGATGTCGGCGCCGGGGCTGAAGGCCCGCCCGCCGGCCCCGCGCAGCACCACCGCGCGCACCGAGTCGTCGGCGCCCAGCTGGCGCAGCAGCGGGATCATCGCGTGCCACATCGGCTTGTCGAAGGCGTTCAGCTTGTCCGGGTTGCTGAGCGTCAGGGTGGCGACGGCGCCGTCGCGCGTCAGGGTCACGGTGCCGGGCATGGCGTTCTCGGGCTCCCCACTTCCATGCGGTTGCGTATGGTGCCTTGCACAAACACCCGCAGCCCGTTCCAGTCAAGTGTGTCGCGTCAAGGCGTTCCGCGCTGGACCGGAGCGTTGCCCGTCCCCATAGTTCGTAACCGTGACCACGGGAACGGAGACAAGGCCGCGATGCGAAACGGACTGGCCGCGCTGCTGCTTGCGGGACTGCTGACGGGAACGCTCGGGGCGCCGCCCGCGCAGGCGGCGAAGGACGAGCTGACCATCGGCCTGACCCAGTTCCCCAGCAACTGGCACCCCTCGGTCGAGGCGATGTCGGCCAAGGCCTACATCCTCGCCATGGTGCGGCGGCCCTTCACCGCCTACGACGCCGACTGGCGGCTGACCTGCATGCTCTGCACCGAGCTGCCCTCCATCGAGAAGGGCACCGCGGAGTACGAGACGCGCCCCGACGGCAAGAAGGGCATCAAGGTCACCTACACCATCAACCCCAAGGCCACCTGGGGCGACGGCAAGCCGGTGACCACCGACGACGTGCTGTTCACCTGGACCGTCGGCAAGCACCCGCAGAGCGGCTACGCCAACTTCGATCTGTTCGCCCGCGACATCGTCGCCATCGACGTGAAGGACGAGCGCACCTTCACCATCCACCGCGACAAGGCGGTCTGCACCTACGCCGAGATCAACGACTTCGAGATCCTGCCGGCCCATCTGGAACGGCCGGTGTTCGAGGCCGACCCGGCCAACTACCGCACGCGGTCCAAGTACGAGACGGACACCACCAACCCCGGCCTCTATTTCGGCCCCTACCGCATCGCGCAGGTGGAAACGGGCAGCCATGTGGTGCTGGAGCAGAACCCGACCTGGTGGGGGCCGAAGCCGCCCTTCAAGCGCGTGGTGGTGCGGGCCATCGAGAACACCTCGGCGCTGGAGGCCAACCTGCTGGCCGGCCAGATCGACATGGTGCCGGGGGAGACGGGCCTGCCGCTGGACCAGGTGCTGGCCTTCGAGAAGCGGCACGGCAGCCGCTATAATATCATCTACAAGCCCGGCCTCTTCTTCGAGCATGTGGAGCTGAACCTGGACAACCCGGCGCTGGCCGACGTGCGCGTGCGCAAGGCGCTGCTGCTGTCCATCGACCGCCAGGCCATCTCCAAGCAGCTCTATGAGGGCCGGCAGCCGGTCGCCGACAACGAGATCAGCCCGCTCGACCGCGTGCATGTGCCGGGCTACCCGACCTATTCCTACGACCCGAAGGAGGCGGCGAAGCTGCTGGACGAGGCCGGCTGGACCGAGCGGCGCGCCGGCGTGCGCCACAACGCCAAGGGGGAGCGGCTGTCGCTGGAGATCATGACCACCGCCGGCAACCGCTCCCGCGAGGTGCTTCAGCAGGTGTTGCAGGCGCAATGGCGGCAGGCCGGCGTCGAGGTGCGCATCGTCAACGAGCCGCCGCGCGTCCTGTTCGGCGACACGCTGGAGAAGCGCCGCTTCAAGTCGATGGCCCTGTTCGCCTGGGTCAGCGCGCCGGAGAACATCCCGCGCACCATCCTGCATTCCAGCATGATTCCGAGCGAGGCGAACAACTGGGCCGGCCAGAACTACACGGGCTACAAGAACCCGGAGATGGACAAGGTCCTGGAAGACCTGGAGCATGTCTGCGAGCCGGACGCCAACCGCGCGCTGTGGGCGAAGCTGCAGACCATCTACGCCCAGGACCTGCCCAACCTGCCGCTGTTCTTCCGCGCCGACCCCTACATCCTGCCGCAATGGCTCGACAACGTGGTGCCGACCGGGCATCTGGACTCCAGCACCCTGTGGATCGAGACGTGGAAGCCGAAGGGGTGAGGGGGGTGAGAGGTAGGTTGTCGCACTGGGCCCCCACCCTAACCCTCCCCCACCTTCGGCGGGGGAGGGAACTCCGCCGCGCGTCCCTGAAAGCCCTCCCCCGCGAAGTGGGGGAGGGTTGGGTGGGGGCCCAACCCAAGCACTTTTCCCCAACCCACCCATGACCCGCTTCCTCGCCTCCCGCCTGCTCCAGGCGCTGGTCGTCCTGCTGCTGATGAGCCTGGCGGTCACCGTCCTGATGACGCTGATGCCGGGCGATCCGGTGGACATGATGCTGGCCGGCAACCCGCGCGCCACGCCGGCCGATGCGGCGCGGCTGAAGGCGCTGTACGGGCTCGACCGGCCGCTGCTGGAGCGCTACTGGCACTGGTTGACGGCGGCGCTGGCCGGCGACTTCGGCTATTCGCGGCTCTATGCGCAGCCGGTTCTGTCCATACTGGGCCCAAGGCTCGGCAACACGCTGCTGCTGCTCGGGCTGTCCATGGCGCTGACGCTGGCGGTGGCGCTGCCGCTCGGCGTCTATGCGGCGCGGCGGCCCTACAGTTGGGCGGACAACGCCATCAACCTGTTCTGCTTCGCCGGCATCTCCGTCCCGGCCTTCTGGCTGGCGCTGCTGCTGATCCTGCTGTTCGCGGTGGAGCTGCAATGGCTGCCGGCCTCCGGCCTCGGCCCCGTAGGAAGCGAGGGCTGGTGGCAGCGGCTGCCCTACCTCGTGCTGCCGGTGGCCTCGCTGACGCTGGCCAGCATCGGCGGCTACACGCGCTACGTCCGCGCGGCGATGCTGGGGGAACTGCGGCAGGACTACATCCGCACCGCCCGCGCCAAGGGGCTGGGGGAGGAGCGGGTGGTCTGGCGCCACGCGCTGCGCAACGCGCTGATCCCCATCGTCACCGTCGTGGCGCTGGAGTTCGGCGCGCTGTTCTCCGGCGCGCTGGTGACGGAGACGATGTTCGCCTGGCCGGGCATGGGCAAGCTGATCTACGACAGCATCATGGGCAACGACCTGAACGTGGCGCTGGTGGCGCTGCTGTTCGCCACGCTGACCACGCTGGTCGGCAACCTGCTGGCCGACGTCGCCTACGTGGCGCTCGATCCGCGCATCTCCTTCAAGGGCGGGGAGTCGTGAGGCCCCGGGTCTCCATGTCACGCTTCCTGCGGCGCTTCGCCCGCCACCGTCTCGCCGTGGCGAGCGCGCTGCTGCTGGTGATCCTGGCCGGCGCCGCCCTGGCCGCCCCGCTGATCGAGGCGCAGCTCGGCCTCGACCCCACGGCGGTCAGCCTGCTCGACCGCTTCGGCCCGCCGTCCTTCGACCACCCGCTGGGCACCGACGAGCTGGGGCGCGACGTGCTGGTGCGGCTGCTCTACGGCGGGCGGGTGTCGCTGTTCGTCGGCGTGGCGGCGGCGCTGGCCTCCGCGGTGATCGGCACGGGCATCGGGCTGCTGGCCGGCTACTACGGCGGGCGGCTGGACGACCTGCTGATGCGCGTCACCGACGGGCTGATCGCGCTGCCGCTGCTGCCCCTGCTGATCGTGCTGGGCGCCATCGACCTGACGCGGCTGGGCATCCCGCCGGAGGTCGCGGGCAGCGAGGACGCCAGCCTGATCCGCATCGTCGTGCTGGTCGCCCTGTTCGGCTGGACGACGGTGGCGCGGCTGGTGCGCGGGGCGACCCTGTCGGCGCGGCGGCGCGACTATGTGCTGGCCGCCGTCGCCATGGGGGCGGACAGCCGCCGCATCATGCTGACCCACATCCTGCCGAACGTCGCCGCCCCGGCCGTGGTGGCGACGACGCTGACCGTCGGCAACGTCATCCTGCTGGAATCGGTGCTGAGCTTCCTCGGCCTCGGCATCCAGCCGCCGCTGCCCTCCTGGGGCAACATGCTGACCAACGCGCAGGAACAGGTCGGCAGCGCGCCGATGCTGGCCGTCTGGCCGGGCCTGCTGATCTTCCTGACGGTGATCGCCGTCAACCTGCTGGGCGACGGGTTGCAGGACGCGCTGGACCCGCGGACGTCGGGGAAGCGGTAATCCACAGCAAAATTTCGTAGGTTGGGTGGAGGCGCCAGCCGCAACCCAACACGCGCGACACCGCGGACGATGTTGGGTTGCGCTGGCGCTCCACCCAACCTACGAAACCTCGAACTGCGGATGTTGGGGAAGCGGTGATCAGCATGGCCCGCGCAGGTCGTTCAGCAGTTCCGGATGGCGATCGAGCAGGAAGAGCAGGTTGCCCATCACCCGGCTCGGCTCGACCTCGCCGCGTTCGTACTTCTCGAACGCGTTCGGGCCGCCGCCGAGGATGCGCGACGCCTCCCGCTGCGACAGGCCGAGCTTCTTGCGGATGCGGCGGACCGTGTGCTGCGACGGAATGCGGTCGACCTCCTCCTTCAGCGTTCGCAGAGCCTCATCCGTGACGGCCATGTCGTCGCCGACATGCACGCTCTCGCCATCATCCTCGGGATAATATCCGGGCAAATCCACGGTCTTGCTGAAGCCCTTGTAGGCGACGGTGAAGGGGCGCACGTCGCGGCGCAGCGTCCGCCCGGTTTCCGGGCAGCGCATTGTTTCCGGTAGCTTGGGGGCCGGCAGGTTGGGGCTTTGGCTTGCCATCGGTCACTTCTCCTTGAAGGACAGCAGGCGGAATTCCGTGATCACGTCGGCGCAGAACTTGACGTAGAGCAGCATGCCCTGCGCGGGTACATGGTAGACGTCCTGCCACAGCGTGTGGTCCGCGTGGGACGTCATTGATTTGTAGAAATGCCGCCGTTCCATGGTTTGGATGACGGCAATCATGCCTGAACGATCAAACCCGAGCGCCAGGGCGTCGGCCAAGGCGGTTCGGGTCGCCGCCAATCGCGACGGCGACGCGAAAGCGGCCTTGAAGGCGTCCAGGTCATAGGTTGGGCGGCGCTTTTCCACGGGCGGAGCATGCCACCAATATGGTGGCGCGCCAAGCGGGTTCCACCATTATGGTGGATCGAATCCTCACTTCTCCCGCTGGAACTTCGTGGCACCCGGTGCCTTCGGCAGCAGGCGCACCGCGTAGGGGCTGGTCTGCATCTGGGCCACGGCCTGGGCCGGGCCGGGCACGCGCTCGTGGTAGCCGACGATGATGTCGGACCCCTCCTGCCGCACCGTGTCGATGGCGACGCCGTAGCCGGCGGTGTCGCGCGGACCGAGGAAGACGCCGACCGCCATCCGGTCGCCGGGCAGGTCGGCGGGGGCCGGCTCGCCGACGCGGGACCACAGCTCGGTCCATTCCTGCGGGGTGCGGGCGACGACGTAGGCGCGCTCGAAGGCCTGGCTGCGGTCGCCCTGCCAATAGGTGCCGGGGGCGGCGTCGGCGGGCAGCAGCGAGCGCGACGCCGTCGCCGCGTCCGGGGCCGTCTGGCAGGCGCCCAGCAGGGGCAGGGCGACCGCGAAAGCGATCAGAGATAGGGCCAGGGAAGCGGCGCGGGACGTCGTCGTTCGCATGCGGTCAGGCGCTCCGGGGCAGGATGGTCTCGACCAGCGTGGCCCAATAGCTGGCGCCCGTGGTCAGGATGTCGTCGTTGAAGTCGTAGTGCGGGTTGTGCAGCCGGCAGGCCGGTCCCGTATGGGCGCCATGGCCCAGCCAGACATAGGCGCCCGGCCGCTCGCGCAGCAGGTAGCCGAAGTCCTCCGCCGCCATGGACGGGTTGGGTGCCCAGGTCACGTTGGCCTCGCCCACCACCTTGGCGGCGATCCCGGCGGCGACCCTGGCCTCGGCCTCCGTGTTCACGGTGGCGGGGTAGCCGGGCCGGTAGTCCAGCACCGCCGTGGCGCCGAAGCCGGCGGCGATGCTCTCCGCCAAGCGGCCGAGCTGCTCGCGGATGCGGGCGCGGGTCGGCTCGGTGAAGGTGCGCACGGTGCCGTGCAGCTTCGCCTCGTCGGGGATGACGTTGTAGGTGGTGCCGGCCTGCACCCAGGTGACGGAGACGACGGCGCTGTCTGCCGGGTCGGTGCCGCGGCTGACCAGGCTCTGCGCCGCCGTGACGATGTGGGCGGCGACCAGGACGGGGTCGATGCTCCGGTGCGGGATGGCGGCGTGGCCACCGTGGCCCGATACGGTGATGGAGAACTGGTCGGCCGCGGCCATCACCGGGCCGGGATGCACGGCGATCCGGTTGGCCGGCAGGTCCGGCCAGTTGTGCATGCCGTAGACCTGCTCGCAGTCGAAGCGCTCGAACAGCCCATCCTCGATCATCCGCCGGCCGCCGCCCTTGCCCTCCTCGGCGGGCTGGAAGATGAAGTGGACCACGCCGTCGAAGTTGCGCGTCTCCGCCAGATAGCGGGCGGCGCCCAGCAGCATGGTGGTGTGGCCGTCGTGGCCGCAGGCGTGCATGGCGCCGGCGTTGGTGGAGGCGTGGGCGAAGCCGTTCGCCTCCGGCATCGGCAGCGCGTCCATGTCGGCGCGCAGGCCGATGGCGCGGGTGTTCCCGCCGCGGCCCGTCAACGTGCCGACCACGCCGGTGCCGGCCAGCCCGCGTTCCACCGCGATGCCCCAGTCGGCCAGCTTCGCGGCGACGAGGGCGGACGTGCGGTGCTCCTCGTAGCCCAGTTCGGGGTGGGCGTGGATGTCGCGCCGCCACGCGGTCATGTCCGCGTGGAATTCGGCGATTCGGTTGATGATGGGCATGTCTCTAACGGTTCTTGTTGTCTTTGTGCGGCAAGCCTGGAAACGGCGGCTCAATAGTCGGGGACGGCCATGCCGCGCTTGACCGCCGGCCGCTCGGCGATGGCGTCGTGCCAGCGCTTCATGTTCGGGTAGCGCTCCAGCAGGCCGGGGTTCGCCAGGCCGGCCACGGCGATGAAGGGATAGCAGGCGATGTCGGCGATGGAGTAGGTCCCGGCGAGGTATTCCACCTCGGCCAGCCGGGCCTCCATGGCGGTGTAACAGCGCACCAGCTCGCCCTTGAACAGGTCGATGGCGTAAGGGATCTTCTCCGGCGCCCGGACGGAGAAGCGGAACATGTCCACCGCCGTCGGGCCCAGGTCGCTGATGCCCAGCTGGAACCAGCTCATCGCCTCGGCGCGGTCGTCCACCCCGTCGGGCAGCAGGCGGCCGGTGCGTTCCGCGTAGTGCAGCAGGATGGCGCCGGAGCCGAACAGGCGGCGCTTCTTGCCGGCGGGCAAATCCTCGACCACCGCCGGCACCTTGCCGATCGGGCTGACCGCCAGATAGTCGGGATGCCGGTTCTCCCCGGCCACGACGTCGATCTTGTGGACCTTGTAGGTGAGGCCCAGCTCCTCCAGCAGGACGGAGGCCTTGTGCCCGTTGGGCGTGGCGAAGGTGTACAGCGTGATCATCGGTGCCCGTCCCCCGGCGCTTCCGAAAGCGTTCGTCGGCGACCACTGTCGCCGATTTGCCCGCGGAAGGCCAGAGGGAGGGGCATCCAGGGACGGCAGGCCGCCTAGGTCGGCCTCCAAAGGAGTCAGTCCGTGCGCGTGGGGAACGCGCCCTGGACCGCGATGCAGTAGGTGAGGCCGAGCTGCGGCGGCTGGGTGGGGATCACCACCGGCATGGGCGCGGCGGTGGGGGGCGCCAGATAGGAGAGCGTCGTGGTCGGCGGCGGTGGCGAGCCGGCGGGCGGCGTGGCCGGAGCGGCAATGGTGGCCGTGCTGGGCGTGGCCGGTATCTGGCTCGGGGCCAGGGTCGTGGTCACCGTGTTCTGGCCGCTCGCAGCGCCGAGCTTGACCGTGGTGAGGCCCGGCGCGCTGCCGGCGCCGACGACCATGCGGCCCTGCAGGTTCGGCAGGTTGAAGGTGCTTCCCGGCGTTCCGCCGTACGTGTTTCCGATCAACGCGTACAGCGCCTGATACTGGACGACCTGCAAGGGCTGGCCGTTCGCCGGCAGGAAATATTGCGGGCAGTAAGGGGTGACGATGGCGCAGACGCTGCCGATGTACGGTTCCGTTTCGCAGGCCGACGCGGGGGCCGCGGCCAAGACGGCGGCTGTTCCCGCCAGGGCCAGCAGGGCGAGTGACGTGTTGTTCATGGGTGATTCTCCATCCGGTGGCGAAGAGGAAGATTATTCGCCATTGGTGGACAGATAATCGAACAAACACAATCCAGGGGTGGGCCTACACAGCCCGGCTGTGGCGCCCGGCGCCCGTGGACAGGTAGGTGTCGAAGCGCGCGGCGACGATGCGCATCAGCGGGCGGGCGGACTCGGGCACGGCGACCCGGCGTCCCTCCACCACGGCGACGCCGTCGGCGACGAGGTCGTCCATGGCGGCGAGATCGGCGTCGAAAGCCCCCGGGTCGCGCCCGTGGGCCGCGGCGACGGCGCCGACGTCCACCGACAGGTCGCACATCAGCCGCACGATCAGGTCGCGGCGCAGCCGGTCCTCGTCGGTCAGGGCGAGGCCCTTGGCGGTGGGGAGGGTGCCGGCCTCGATGGCCTGGGCGTACTGGTCGAAGGGCACGGTGTTCTGCACGTAGCCCTGCGGCAGCGCACCGATGGACGACGCGCCGAAGCCCAGCAGCACCTCCGCATCATCCGTGGTGTAGCCCTGGAAGTTGCGGCTCAGCCGGCCTTCCGCCTGCTGCACGGCCAGCTCGTCGTCCGGCCGGGCGAAGTGGTCGAGCCCGATGGGACGGAAGCCGGCGGCGCCCAGCACGTCGGAGATCGCCGCGAACTGCTCCCACCGGCCGAGCGTGCCGGCCAGCGCCGCCTCGTCGATCTTCTTCTGGTGCGTCTTCATCCAGGGGACATGGGCGTAGCCGAACACCGACAGCCGGTCGGGATCCATGGCCAGCGCGATCTCGGCGGAGCGCGCGACGCTCTCCACCGACTGCTTGGGCAGGCCGTACATCAGGTCCAGGTTGATGTGGCGGATGCCGTTGGCGCGCAGCCACTCCAGCGTCTGCTCCGTCCGCTCGCGCGGCTGGATGCGGTTGATCGCCGCCTGGACGTCCGGGTCGAAGTCCTGCACGCCGAGCGAGGCGCGGTTCACCCCGGCGCGGCCCAGCGCCTCCGCCATTTCCTTCGTCAGGGTGCGCGGGTCGATCTCCACCGCGATCTCCGCGTCCGCGGTGACGTCGTAGCGGGCGCGCAGCAGCGCGATCAGCGATTCGAAGTCCTCCGGGGCCATCATGGTCGGCGTGCCGCCGCCGAAATGGATGTGCCGCACGCGCAACCGGCCGGGGATGCGGTCGGCGACCATGCCGACCTCCCGCCGCAGGTGGCCCAGATACTCCGCGATGGGGGCGTAGCGCGCCACGATCTTGGTGTGGCAGCCGCAGTACCAGCACATCTGCGCGCAGAAGGGCACGTGCAGGTACAGCGATCCCGCGTGGGCGGCGGTGTCCAGCCCCTCCAGCCAGCCGCCGTAGACGCCGGCGTCCACCGCGGCGGTGAAGTGCGGGGCGGTCGGGTAGCTGGTGTAGCGGGGCACGCGCAGCCCGTCGTACTTGGCGAGCAGGCCGGCGTTGAGGGCGGGGGCGGCGGAGCGCACGGGGAGGATCGCGTTCATGGGCGGGAGGATCGTCCAAGCCCGGCCCCCTCGCTTTGACCCACGTCAAGAGTTGACTTCAAGCGACGCGCGGGTCCGGCGACGAAAGGTCTTACTCACCCCGGCAGGCACCCCGGCAGGCACCCCGGCAGGCACCCTCCGGCCAGCGTCATCCGCCCGCCGGCCTGCTCCAGCTGCCGGAAGATCGGTTCGAAGCGGCGGTAGACGCGCTTGCGCATCTCCTCCGTCCCTGCGCTTTCCAGCTCCCGCCGGAACCGTTCGGAGACGCGGCCGGCGGCCAGGAAGGCGTTCCCGCCCGCGACCTCGCGGTACTGGTTCGCGAGGCCCGCGTCCTCGGCGAACAGGCGCTCGATCGTCGCCTTGTCCGGGTGGTCGCCGCGCACCACGACACGGCCGTCGGAAGCGACGTCCAGCGCCACGGGCACGCCGGTGTCCACGCCGGCCAGCGCGAAGCGGCGGTTCAGTGCTTCGTTCAAGGCGGCAGTTTTTGCCGCCAGCAACTCGGCAAAACGTGCCCCGGGGAAAAGTTTGCCGGGTTCCGGCCCACCCGATGCCGGTCCGGCCGATACCGGTGTCGCTGCGACCGGGCACTGTGCGGCCACGTCGGCCTTCATCCGGTCGGCGGTCGATAGGGCTGTCATGCGTCGCTCCCGCTGCTGTCCTTTGGGGACACACAACCGGGGCGATGCAAGGGCTTTGCCGGAATGACTCGTGCCGCCCTTACGCCAATCCCGCCAGCCGGTCCTCCAGGTGCTTGTGCAGCAGGTCCAGGTTTTTGCGGTTGGCCTTGAAGGCGATGTCGAAGATGGTGCCCAGCACCGGGACCGACCCGCCCGCCCAGTCCAGCGCCAAGTTCGCGACCATGCGCGCGACGAGGCTCTTGGGGATGCCGAAGCGGGTGGCCTCCAGGATGATGTAGGCGGACACCACCGCGGTCGCCGTGTCGCCGACGACGGGGAAGAGGCTGGCGATGCCGTCCAGCCCCACCGGGATCCGCGTGCCGGGGATGCGCCAGCGCGTGTCCATCAGCCGGGTCAGCCGGCGCAGGCGTTCCAGCCGATTGAAGTCGATGTCGATGCTCGGCGGCGCGGCCGTGGCGCGCGGGTAGGCTGAGGCGGGCGCTGGACGGGTGCGGGTGGCGGTCATGGCGGTCACCGGAGCGGGGGATGGGGTGCCGGCTGAGGGCACTTCAAACAACCCGCGGCTGCGTCGTCCGGTTCCCGGCCTATCACTCCCGGGCGGAGCCTTCTTTCGGTGTGCCCTTCGGGCGCCGGCTCCCCCTTTGATCGGCCCCGTTCGGTGAGATCCGGCCGCTCAGCGCGCCTCTTCCGCCATCGGCGCCGTCCGCGACGTTCCGGCGGCGTAGAGCAGGCCGTAGCCGAACAGGGCCGACGCGATGGATCCGGCCAGCACGCCCAGCCGCACCGCCACCGCGTGCTCCGGGTCGGGGAAGGCCAGCGTGCCGATGAACAGGCTCATGGTGAAGCCGATGCCGGTCAGCACCGCCACGCCGTAGAACTGCATCCAGTTGGCCCCGGCCGGCAGGGACGACAGGCGCAGGCGGATCGCCAGCCAGGAGGCGAGCAGCACGCCCAGCTGCTTGCCGGCGAACAGGCCCAGCGCGATGCCCAGCGGCACAGGCTCCGCCAGGCTGGAGGGCGTGATGCCCGACAGCGACACGCCGGCGTTGGCCAGCGCGAAGACCGGCAGGATCAGGAAGGCCACCCAGGGGTGCAGCGCGTGCTCCAGCCGGTGCAGGGGGGAGTCCTCGCGCACCTCCTCGGTCCGGTCGCGGCCGTCGGCGCGCAGCGGGATGGCGAAGGCCAGCGCCACGCCGGCCAGCGTGGCGTGGATGCCCGACTTCAGCACGCAGACCCACAGCACGAAGCCCAGCAGCATGTAGGGCGTCAGGCTGCGCACCCCGATCAGGTTCATCCAGAACAGCCCCAGCCCGGCGATGGCCGCGAAGCCCAGCGCCATCGGCACGATCCCGTGGCTGTAGAAGGCGGCGATGATGATGATGGCGCCCAGGTCGTCCATGATCGCCAGCGCCAGCAGGAAGATGCGCAGGCTCGACGGCACCCGCGACCCCAGCAGCGCCAGGACGCCAACCGCGAAGGCGATGTCGGTGGCCGCCGGGATGGCCCAGCCCTGCATCGTCACCGGGTCGCCCCAGTTGCAGACGACGTAGACCAGCGCCGGGACGGCCATGCCGCCGACCGCGGCGATGCCCGGCAGCATGGCCTTCGCCCGGTTCGACAGCTCGCCCGCCAGCACCTCCCGCTTGATCTCCAGCCCGACGACCAGGAAGAACACGGCCATCAGCCCGTCGTTGATCCACAGGATCAGCGGCTTGTCGAGGCCGACCCCGCCCGCCGTGACCGTCACCGGCATGGCCAGCATCGCCTCGTACAGGGGCGCGGCGGCGGAGTTCGCCCAGACCAGCGCGACCGCCGAGGCGATCATCAGGGCGATGCCCGCGGCGGCCTCGTTCTCCAGGAAGACTCGGATGGCGGGGAGCTTCATCGGCAATGGCCTCTCGTCGTCGTTTCAATGTTCAGGGCGTCGGTGACTCCCCAACCTCAACACCGGCGGCGCCGAAGGGTGCTCTGGAATCGGTATGCCGGGCATCTGGGGGGCATGTGGGGACGGGCGGCCGGAAGAATAAGCCGAAGCCAGAGCCGGAATCGCGGCGAATCGACGCGCCCCTGTCGCGCGTTGCCCTGGGCATCGGGTCTAAACCATTGCGGATGCAACGAATAGGCCCGTCGTCTGTTTGGGCATGGCCGCGGGTCCGGATGCCATATGTCCATTGCCCCGCTGGCGCGAAGACGGTGGGTGCGGGAAGAATGCCGGCCACAAGACAACCGAACCAACACGAACCAGAACCCGGTGGAGCAGGCCGTCCGCCAAAGAAGAAGAACGGCCGTTCCGGAAAGGGAGAGCCAATGGACACCTTGTACTGCGCCTGCTGCGGACAGCCGTTCCGCCGTACGTCGCCGCGCGGCCCGGCGCCGCTCTACTGTTCCCGCGACTGCCGCCGCCAGATCGAGGTGCGCCGCCGCGTCTGGGCGGCCATGGGGGGAATCTCCGGAACGCCGTCGGTCGGCGTCCCGGTCCTGGAGCCGATGCGCTCGGCCTGGGCGCTGGAGCATGGGCGCCATGATGGAGGGGGACGGGCGACGGCCTGACCGGCCTCCGGCCTTATGGCGGTCCGTTGCCCGTTTGCCCGGCTTTTGCGCATTTTGTTGCCGATTGTCCGGGGGACCCTCTAAAACGGGGGCAGCGACCACACCATATGTGTGGGCGTCCCCGATCCGAGGGATTTTTCGAACACGGCCATGACCCAGAACACTCGCACTCCCCGCACCACAACTCATCGCCCGACCCGCACCCCGGCCCGCGCCTTCGGCGCGGTCGCCCTGGCGCTGGCCGTCGCGCTGACCGCCGGCACGGCCGACGCCCGTGCGGGCAAGAGCAGCTCGATGGGCAGCCGCGGCTCGCGCACCTACGAGGCCCCGGCGACGACCAACACGGCGCCGAACGCCGCCGCTCCGATGGAGCGGTCGATGGCCTCCCCCGGCATGCAGCAGCAACGTCCCGGCATGGGCGCGGCGGCTCCGGCGGCCCAGTCCGGCGGCTTCTTCTCGCGCGGCGGCTTCCTGCCCGGCCTGATGGGCGGCCTGATCGGCGCCGGCATCGGCGGGATGCTGTTCGGCAGCGGCTTCTTCGACGGCATCGGCAGCTTCGCCGGGATCCTGGGCTTCATCCTGCAGATCCTGCTGGTCGTCTTCCTGGTCCGCCTCGCCATCCGCTTCTTCCGCAACCGCTCCGCCGGGGCGGCGCGGCCGATGGGCATGAGCATGGGCAATGGGATGGGCGCCCCCGGGACGGCTTACGCCGGCCCGACCCAGGCCGGCCCAACCCAGGCCAGCCCGCTGAACCGCGACCCGGCCGACGTCCGCTACAACCCCGTTGGTGGCGGCCTCGGCGGGGGCGGCGCTGCTCCTGCCGGCCGTCCGGGCGTCCGGCGTGACGACGTCGGCATCGGCCCGGCCGACTACGAGGCCTTCGAGAAGACGCTCGTCACCGTCCAGACCGCCTACGGGAACGAGGATCTGGCCGCGCTGCGCTCCGCCACGACGCCAGAGATGAACTCCTACTTCGCGGAGGAACTGGCCCAGAACAACGGCCGCGGCGTGGTGAACAAGCTGTCCGACGTCCGCCTGCTCCAGGGCGACCTGGCCGAGGCGTGGCGCGAGGGCAACATGGAATACGCCACGGTGGCGATGCGCTTCTCGCTGGTCGACGTCACGGTGGACCGCGCCACCAACCGCGTGGTCGACGGCGACCCGAACCGCCCGGTCGAGGCGACGGAGCTGTGGACCTTCACGCGCTCCCGCGGCGGCCGCTGGCTTCTGTCGGCGATCCAGCAGACGCGCTGACCGGTTTCCACATCACCGGGAGTTTCGAAGGGGTGCCCGCAAGGGCACCCCTTTCGATTTTCCGGACTCCCCTGGACGAACGGGTCGTGCTAGAACATATCAGGAACAAATACCTGATGCAGAGACTCGAGTCATGCCCTCAGCCGAGCCCGACCTGCTGCCGTCCGACCCACAGATTCCAGCACCCCGGTCGAACCGGGCCGCGCTGCTGGACGACCTGCGCGCCCGCATCCGGCGGATGGAAGGGCTGGGCGGGGAGGGGGCGCGCACGCTGCCCTTCGGCCTGCCCGAGATCGATGGGGCCTTGCCGGGGGGCGGCCTGCCGCTCGGCTGCCTGCACGAGGTGGCGGGGGATGAGCCCGGCGCCGCCACGGCCTTCGCCGCGGGCCTGCTGGCCCGGCTGGCGAGTGGGGCCGCGCCCGTGGTCTGGGTGGTGCGGGGGCGCGACCTGCACGCGCCCGGCCTGGCGGCCTATGGGCTGACGCCCGACCGGCTGATCGCGGTGCGCGCGACGCGCGAGGCCGACGCCCTGTGGGCGATGGAGGAGGCGCTGCGCTGCCGGCGCCTGTCGGCCGTGCTGGGGGAGGCGGGGGCGCTCGACCTGACGGCCAGCCGGCGCCTTCAGCTCGCCGCCGAGTCGTCGGGTGTGACCGGAGTCCTGTTGCAGCTCGGCCCGCGCCGGTCGGCGGCGAGCGCCGCGGTGACCCGCTGGCGGATCGCGCCGGCCTCCAGCCAGTCTCCGGAACCGGGCGTGGGGGATCCCCGCTGGAGCGTGGCGCTGGAACGCTGCCGCGGCGGACGGCCGGGCGCGTGGCTGCTGGACTGGCGGGACGGCGCGCTGGCCGAGGTCGCAGCGCCGGGCGAAATCGCGAAGCCGGCACGAACCGCGCCGGCCCCAGCACCAGTCCCCGCACCGCTCATCGACCGCCGCGCGGCGATCGCCGCCTGGGCGAACGTCGCGTGACCGACTCCGCCCCGGCGTCCACTGTCGGACAATCAACGCCGGGCGGATGTCGGAAAGGCGTCAGTAGTTGGTCGCCCAGTCCGGCAGGGCGCGCGGGGCCTCGCCGTCGTCGTCCCCATCGGGCGGGAGGGGCATGTCCTCGGCGTAAAGCGGCAGTTGCCGGGCGAATTCCGCGGATTGCTCGGCCCGGCGTTGCTCCAACAGGCGGGCGGCCAGATGTGCGGGCAGCATGGCAGGTCTCCTTCTGAGCGTCGGGGGAGCCTGGGGAGCGGTCCATTTGGCCGCCGCGGCCCAACCCGTCCTGTGTGCCTGGACGCTATCATGCAAGCTACGGGCCTCCGCGTGACCCAGATCACGCTTTGTCGAAACTTTCATGCGGCTGGTTCCTTTTTGCGGCCCGGGACGCCATAGTCGCCGTTTCCTGGGTCGCCTTTTCCCGGACATCGTTTCCCTTCGCTCCTTTCGAGACCGCCATGCACGCCGAATCCTGCCCCACCTGCCTAAAACCTGAGCACCTGTGCGTTTGCGAGGCGGTGGAGCCGATCGACAACGACGTCTTCCTGCTCATCCTCCAGCACCCGCAGGAGAAGCGGGAAATCCTGGGGACGGCGCAGATCGCGCACCTGCAGTTCAAGAACTCGGCCGTGAAGGTCGGGCTCAGCTGGTCGAACCTGAAGCGCATCCTCGGGCGGGAGGTCGACTACAAGCGCTGGGGCGTGCTCTACCTCGGCCCGGTGAAGCAGGGCGACAACGCGCCGAAGGCGGAGGTCGCCGTGGTCGACAAGGCCGGCACTCCGCAGAAGGACAGCGAGGCGGTCCTGGCCGACCTGGAAGGCGTCATCGTGCTGGACGGCACCTGGAGCCAAGCCAAGACCCTGTGGTGGCGCAATCCCTGGCTCCTGAAGTGCCGCCGCATCGTGCTGCACCCGCAGTTCCGCTCGCTCTACGGCCAGGCCCGCAAGGAACCCCGCCGCGAGAGCGTCTCCAGCCTGGAGGCCGGCGCCTTCCTGTTGTCCCGCCTGGAGGCCGACCCGACCATCCTCGACCGCGCGCTGAAGCCCTTCTCCCTGCTTCTGAAGAAGCTGCGCGCCCCGCGTCCGCGGCCAAGGCCGGTGCAGGCGACCCAACCGGCGGGCGAGATGGCAATGGAGGTTCCGGTGGAGGCTGCGGCCGAAACCCCGGCCGAAACGAAGCCGGACACCGGCGGGGCGGAGTGATCCGCCCCCTTTCGGGCTAGCCCCCTCTCCGGTGGGGAGGTCTCGCGCAACCAATGCCCTCTTGCTCTGTTGACGGTGGCATCGGCCGGCTTGGCCTCAACCGAGGGAGCGTTGCATGAGGGGGGTTCTTCTGTGGCTCGTCGGAATTCCGATCCCGATCATCATCCTGCTCTACCTGTTCAACGTGATCTGAGGATGATCCGGATCGGAGCGTGATCCGGGGGTCGATGCCGCTTGACGGTGGAAGGGCCGGGTGCCACATGCGCTTCTCGCGCCCGCACTTCGGGGCGCACGGAAGAGAAGAGGATCATGGCCCGCGACTTCGTTCCCTTCAACGTCACCGTCTGCGGCATCGACGAGCTGATCGGCCACTGCGAGGCCGGGGTGACGCATGTGCTGTCGATCCTCGACCCCGGCCATCCGGAGCCGACCGCCTTCGGCTCCTACGGTGAGCACGAACGGCTGGAACTGCGCTTCCACGACATCATCGACCCTTACATGGGCCAGGTCCTGCCGCAGCGCGCGGATGTGGAACGCATCCTGGCCTTCGGCCGCGACCTGCTGGCCGAGCCCGCGGGCGTGGGCGGCCTGCTGGTGCATTGCCACGCCGGCATCTCGCGCTCCACCGCCGCGCTGACCATGATCCTCGCCCAGGCCCGCCCCGACCGCCCGGCCGCCGACGCCATGGCCGCTGTCGTGGGCATCCGTCACAAGGCTTGGCCCAACCTGCGCATGATCGAGTTCGCCGACGATCTTCTGGGCCGCAAGGGAGACCTGATCTCCGCCGTCCGCGCCCGCCACCGCGCCTACGGCCAGGAGCGGCCCGACCTTGTCCAGTTCATGATCGACAACGGCCGCGTCCGCGAGGTCGCGGACCTGATCGACTGAGGCGCCCGTCAGTTTTTTAGGCGACATCTTATCCATCGTCATCCCCGCGAAGGCGGGGATCCATGACGCTTCTCACATCAGTGCTTGACCAGGCTGGATTCCCGCTTTCGCGGGAATGACGGCTCAGAGAGGCGTGTCTGAGGAGGCGGGAGAGTATCACCGGAAATTCCGCCCCTCCGGGAAGACGCCTGCGGATCGGGCCGCCGACGGGGCCGTCCGCGCCGGTTCCGGCTCCAGCAGCTCGTTCAGGCGGTGGGTCAGGTCGAGGATCCGCTCCACGCGCAGGTGGATGACCACGCCGCCTTCCTCGTTGGGCGGGCTGTCCTTCTCCACGCGGCCGGTGGCGGCGATCAGGCGGGCGCTGAGGATCGCCTTGCGGAATTTTTCGAACACGTCGGGCATGATGACGAGGTTGGCGATGCCGGTCTCGTCCTCCAGCGTGATGAAGACCACGCCGCTGGCGCTGCCCGGACGCTGCCGCACCAGCGCCAGCCCGACCACGGTCAGCCGCGTCCCGGCGCGCGCCGTGCGCAGCCGCTCGGCGGGTGCCACTCCCGAAAATCCGTCGCGCAGCAGCGCCATGGGGTGGGCCTTCAACGACAGGCACAGGCTGCCGTAGTCCATCACCACATGCTCGCCCATGGCCATGGAGGGCAGGGCGACCTCCGGCTCCGCCACGCCGGGATCGTCGAGGCCGGCGAACAGCGGCAGCGGCTGGTCTCCCAAAGCCTTCACCGCCCACAGCGCCGCCCGCCGGTCGAGCCCGGTGGAGCGGAAGGCGTCGGCCCGGGCCAGCCGTTCCAGCGCCGCCACCGGCAGCCGCGCCCGCCGCCACAGGTCGTACGGGTCGCGGTAGCCGGCCCCGCGGTGGAGCACGAGCGCGTGGGCGTCGTCCTCGGTCAGTCCCTTGACGAGGCGAAGGCCGAGGCGCAGGGCGTGGCCGCGCACCATCCCCTCTCCCGTCCCCGGCGGGAGAGGGGGGGTGAGGGCAAGGTCATCCCGAGAAACCTTGCCCTCACCCTCCCACGCCTGTGGGCGTGGGTCCCTCCCTCTCCCGCCGGAGGCGGGAGAGGGGATGACTTCCAGCGTGCAGTCCCACTCGGACGCGTTCACGTCCGGGGGCAGCACGGTCACGCCGTGCTCGCGCGCGTCGCGGACGATCTGGGCGGGGGCGTAGAAGCCCATGGGCTGGCTGTTCAGCAGGGCGGCGGCGAAGATGTCCGGGTGCCAGCGCTTCATCCAGGCCGAGACGTAGGCCAGCAGGGCGAAGCTCGCCGCGTGGCTCTCCGGGAAGCCGTACTCGCCGAAGCCCTCGATCTGCTGGAAGCAGCGCTCGGCGAAGGCGCGGTCGTAGTTGCGGGCGACCATGCCCTCGATGAACTGGTCGCGGAAGGTGTGGACCAGCCCGGTCTTGCGGAAGGTCGCCATGGCGCGGCGCAGGCGGTCGGCGTCCTCCGGGCTGAAGCCGGCGGCGACGATGGCGATCTTCATCGCCTGTTCCTGGAACAGCGGCACGCCCAGCGTCTTCTTCAGCACCGCCTCCAGCTCGGGCGACGGGAAACTCACCGGCTCCTGCCCGGTGCGGCGGCGCAGGTACGGGTGCACCATGTCGCCCTGGATCGGGCCGGGCCGCACGATGGCGACCTCGATGACCAGATCGTAGAAGACCTTGGGCCGCAGGCGGGGCAGCATCGACATCTGCGCCCGGCTTTCCACCTGGAACACGCCGATGGAGTCCGCCCGGCACAGCATGTCGTAGACCTCCGGGTCGTCCTGCGGCACCTCCCACAGGGTCGGGGCGCGCCCAAAGTGCCGCTCCATCAGCTCGAAGCCCTTGCGCAGGCAGGTCAGCATGCCCAGCGCCAGCACGTCCACCTTCAGGATGCCCAGCGCGTCGATGTCGTCCTTGTCCCACTCGATGGTCGTGCGGCCGTCCATGGCGGCGTTGGCGACGGGGCACAGGTCGCTCAAGGGGCCGCGGGTGATGACGAAGCCGCCGACATGCTGCGACAGGTGGCGCGGGAAGCCGATCAGCTCCCCCGCCAGCTCCAGCGTCTGGCGCAGCCGCGGGTCGTCGGGGTCGAACCCGTACTGCCGGGCGCGCTCCTCGTCCACCCCGTCGCGGCTCCAGCCCCAGATGGAGCCGGACAGCCGCGCCACCAGATCGGCCGACAGCCCCATGGCCTTGCCGACCTCGCGGATGGCGCCGCGCGCGCGGTAGCGGATGACGGTGGCGGTCAGCCCGGCGCGGTCGCGGCCGTACTTCTTGTAGATGTACTGGATGACCTCCTCGCGCCGCTCATGCTCGAAGTCGACGTCGATGTCCGGCGGCTCGTTGCGGGCGGCGGAGATGAAGCGCTCGAACAGCAGATCGAACTTCGCCGGGTCGACCGCCGTGATGTCCAGGCAGTAGCAGACGGCGGAGTTCGCCGCCGACCCGCGCCCCTGGCACAGGATGCCTTGCCCCTTGGCGAAGCGCACGATGTCGTGCACCGTCAGGAAATAGGGCGCGTAGCCCAGCCGCCCGATCAGGTCGAGTTCATGCCGCACGGCCTTCTCGACCTTCTCCGGCATGCCGTCTGGATACTTCACCGCGGCGCCGCGCCACGTCAGGTCGGTCAGCGTCTCCTGCGGGCTGCGGCCGTCCTCCGCGACCTCGTCCGGGTATTCGTAGCGCAGCTCCTCCAGCGAGAAGCGGCAGGCCTCGGCGATCTCCACCGTGCGGGCGACGGCCTGCGGGTGGTGGCGGAACAGGCGGGCCATCTCCACCCCGGCCTTCAGGTGCCGCTCCGCGTTGGCCGACAGCCGCCAGCCGGCCTCGTCGATGGTCGTGCCGGTGCGGATGCAGGTCATCACGTCGGCCAGCGGCCGGCGGGCGGCTGAGTGGTAGAGCACGTCGTTGGTCGCCACCATCGGCACCCGCTCCGCCTCCGCCAAGTCGGCGAGCCAGGCGAGCCGCCGGCGGTCGTCGCCGCGGTAGCGGTGGCTGGCCGCGAGATGGAGGGCGCGGCCCAGCTCGTTGCGCCAGCCGCGCAGCTCGTGCAGGAAGGCCTCGTCGCGCCGGTCCGGCGGAACCAGCAGGAACAGCATCCCCTCGGCGTGCTCCAGCACGTCCCGGCGGGCGATGAAGCAGGCCCCCTTCGGCGCCCGCCGCTTGCCCAGCGTCAGCAGCCGCGACAGCCGCGCGTACGCCGCGCGGTCGGTGGGGTAGGCCAGCAGGCTCGCCGCGTCGGTCAGGTCCAGCCGGCAGCCGACCACCAGCCGCAGCCCGTGCAGCTTGGCCGCCTTGTGCGCCTGCACCACCCCGGCCAGTGAGTTGCGGTCGGTCACCGCGATGGCCGCGTGCCCGAGCGATGCCGCGGTCAGCGCCAACTCGTCCGGGTGGGAGGCCCCCTCCAGGAAGGTGAAGCTGGTGGAGACCTGGAGTTCGGCGTAGGGGGTCATGGGGGAGTGCGGGCGCTGGGCCCCCCTCCCAACCTCCCCCCACTTCGCGGGGGGAGGGGCTTAAGGAAAGGGCAGCGGAGTTCCCTCCCCCGTCGAAGATGGGGGAGGGTTAGGGTGGGGGCCCAGTGCGACCACTCCCCCCTCATCCGAAGAACCCGTGCAGGAACCACTGCGCCTTCACGCCGGGCCGGTACAGCCCCTGGCGGAAGACCCAGAAGCGGCGGCCGTCGGCGTCCTCGACGCGGTAATAGTCGCGGACCTCTCCCTCCCGCCGCCACCACTCCGCCTCGATGCGCTCCGGACCGTCGGCGAAGCGCACGCGGTGGAGCGTGCCGCGCCAGCGGAACATGATCGGCGGGTCGTCGGGGACGCGGGCGACGGCCTCGATCGGCTCCGGCGGGGCGAGCAGCCGCACCGGGCGCGGCCGGTCGGCCGGCCATAAGGACGTGGCGGCAATCCCGGACAAAGCCGGCGCGGCGGCGACGCTGCGCTCCGGCAGCCAGCTTTCCCGCGGGACGAGGCGCAGCACCGCGCGCTCCCCCAGACGGTTGCCGAGCCGGTCGACCAGTTCCCCCAGTTCCGATTCGTCGGCCGCACCGCCATCCAGGGCCCTCTGCACGGCGCCCAGCGGTCCGGCCTCGGTGGCGGCCAGCACCAGAACCTCGATGCCGGGGCCGGGCTCGATCCGGTCGAGCTTCTGCGCGAACAGGCGCATCAGGGCGGCGGCGTCGCGCACCGGGCGGCTGGTCCCGATGGCGAGCGTCTGCGGCGGATCCTCCAGCCGGCGGTCCACGCGGTGTGCTTCCAGCACCAGCCGCCGGGCACCCTCGCCGGTTTTCTCCAGCCCGGCGCAGAGCGTGTCGAGCAGGTGGCGGACGGCGCGGGCGATGGGCTCGGCGGTGGCGATGGGCTCAGGGAAGGCGAGGCGGACCCCGTGCGGCGGCACGGGCAGGCGCGGCGACACCGGCTCGTCCAGCCGCCCCAGCGCCTGGTCGAGCCGCAGCAGCACCGCCCGCCCGAACCGCGCGGCGAGCGTGGCGCGGGGCAGGGCGTGCAGGTCGCCGATCCGCCGCAGTCCCACGGCGGCCAGCCCGTCGATGGTGGCGGGGGGGAGCCGCAAGGCGGCGATGGGGAGGGGGTCGATGAGGGCACGCAAGCCCCCACCCTCCCGCTTCGCGGGTCCCTCCCTCCCCCGCTGCGCAGGGGAGGGCCTGTTTGCGGCTTCGCGGAAAGACGGCGGAGTTCCCTCCCCTGCGAAGCGGGGGAGGGTTAGGGTGGGGGCAAACCGCGCCAGCCCCCAGGCCGCCGCCGGCGTGTCGGCCAGCGCGGCGCGCGACTCGAAGCCGGCGCGGGCCAGGCGGGCGCGGAGATCCGCCACCAGCGCCTCCTCGCCGCCGAACAGGTGGGCGCAGCCGGTGATGTCCAGGACCACGCCGTCCGGCCCGTCCGGCGCGGTCCAGGGCGTGTAGCGCGTGCACCAGGCGGCGATCCGCTCCAGAAGCCGGGCGTCCGACTCGGGCTCGGCGTCGAAGGTGGTCAGGCCGGGCTCTCCGCCGCCCCCTCCGCCGCCCAAAATGGCGCGGGCGTCGGCGAGCGTCATGCCGGGCAGGACCCCGGCCTCCTCCGCCGCGCGGTTGACCGCCACCACGGCCAGCCGCCCGCGCTCCGCCAGGATGGCGGCCGACGGTCGGTCGTGCAGCCCGGGGACGCGCCGCGCGCGGGCGTCGGTGGGCAGCCGCGGCAACCATAGGGAAACAATCCGTCGCGCCCCTGGCTGTCCCCCCGACTGCCCCATGCCCATCCTCCTTTCCCGCCCGCTTGGGCCCGCCGATCATTCACGTTCGAACAAAACGGGAACATGATAGCGGCAAAGCGAAGAGGATGGGAGTCCTACTGTGGTGGTTCCCCCGGTCCACTTTATGAGTCCACTTTATGACCCGATCGGGAGTCCTTGTCCGATCCCGCCGCAGCCACGACATTCAGGGGATGAAACCGCATCCGATCAGCGTGGCCGCCGCGCTTCTGTTCGCCGCCTGCACGACCACCGCCTGCACGGCCGACATTCAAGACGAGATGCCGGGCCAGGCCGGAACGTCGCCCACCCAGGCCCAGGCTCCGGCCGGAGTCCGGGTGGCGGACCAGACGGCAGGCCAAACGGCGGGACTAAAGACGTTCCGCCAGCTCCAGGACGAGGCCAACGCCCAGCCCCTCGAATCGAGCCGGAAGGCTCCGTCCCAGCGGTCCCAGGCCCAGCGCTCCCAAAACCAGGACGACCAGACCCGGCAGCGGATGTCGCAGGACCAGCAACAGCAGCAACCGCCGGTGCGCCGCCGCGGCAGCTCCTCCCCGCCGCCGCCGCCCATCGCCCAGCAGGTTCCGCAGGGCCTGCCGCCGGTGGGCTCGACCGAGGCGCAGACCGACCGCTTCAAGCGCGACCTGCTGAGCCCCGAGGTCGACCGCCTGCGCACCGACGACGCCATGGGCCGCCTCGACCCCCTGCAGCAGCGCGAGCTGTTCCGCAAGGAGCAGGACCTGCGCCAGTACGGAACCGGCCCCCGCGGCTATTGATCCCTCTCCGCTCCCGACGGTGGTCACTTGACCCCGCCCGTCTTCGCCCGCCATACCGGCAGCCGCATGGCGCGCGAAAGGGGTAAGGGGCATGGGGGCGATCCGGTCTGTTCTGCTCGCAACGTTGCTGACGGGGGTGTTGATCGGTTTGACGGCGGCGCCCGCCTTCGCGCGGATGACCATCACCGGGCCCTTCGGCACCGGCCTGACGGAGCCGGTGTGGGTGATCCAGCACCTGCTGGGCTTCCTCGCCATCGGGCTGTGGGCCGGGCAGAACGGCGGCCCGGCCGTCTGGCAGCTGCCGGTCGCCGCGCTGACGGCGGTGCTGGCCGCCGGGCTCGCGGCCCAGCTCGGCATCCGGCTGCCCTACGCGGCGCAGGGGCTGGCCGTGTCGCTGATCCTGACGGGCGGTCTGGTCGCCCTCAACCTCAAGGCGCCGCTGGCGCTGGCGGTGCTGACGGCGGCGGTGGCCGCGGCCTTCCACGGCTACATGCACATGGGCGGCGCGCTGTTCTGGGCCGGCCTGTCGGCGGGCATCCTGCTGGTGACCTGCGCCGGGCTCGGCCTCGCCGCGGTGCTGGGGCAGGCGGTGTCGGCGCGGGCGCCGGCCGTGTGTGGCGGCGCGGTAGCACTCGTCGGCGTTCTTGACCTCGCGGGAGTCTTTTAGCGGCTTGCGCCTTGAAAAGGGTCGGGTGCGGGTATTCATCTAGGGTGGTTCCAGATCAGGAAAGGTGGACCCCGGTGCCGCGCGCAGGAGCCAACACCCGCCTTTCCCCGAAAGGCCCTCTCGAAATCGGCCGCCGTTCCCTGCTGGCCGGGATCGCCGGTGCGGCCTTATTGGGTGGGTTGCCGCGGGGCCTTGCGGCGCAGGACATCCGCTATTTCCGGATCGGCACGGGGACGACGTCGGGCACCTATTTCCCGATCGGCGGGCTGATCGCCAACGCCATCTCCAACCCGCCGGGCTCCCGCCCCTGCGACCGCGGCGGCAGCTGCGGCGTGCCGGGGCTGATCGCGGTGGCGCAGGCGACGCTCGGCTCCGTGGAGAACATCGAGCTTCTGCGCTCGGGCGCGCTAGAGGCCGGGCTGGCCCAGGCCGACGTCGCCTACGGCGCCTACACCGGCACCGCCACCTTCAAGGGCAAGGCGCCCTTCGAGGGGCTGCGCACCATCGGCATGCTCTACGCGGAGGCCATCCAGCTCGTCGTGCGGGCCGACGGCGACCTGCGGACGGTCGACGACCTGAAGGGCAAGGCCGTGTCGCTGGGGGAAGAGGGCTCCGGCATCCTGGTGGTGGCGCGCGTGGTGCTTGACGCCTTCGGCCTGAAGGAGGGCGAGCTGAAGGCCGCCTACCTGAAGCCCGGCACGGCGGCCGACCGGCTGGCCAAGGGGGAGCTGGACGCCTTCTTCATGGTCGGCGGCGTGCCCGTGGCCGCGATCACCGACGTGGCGAACCGGCTGCCGATCCGCCTGATCCCGCTGGACGGCGGCATGGCGGACGAGCTGCGCGCCCGACAGCGCTTCTACATCGAGCAGACCATCCCGGCCGACGCCTATCCCGGCGTGGCGGAGACGCCGACCCTGTCCGTGGGGGCGGAGATGCTGGTCCGCGCCGACCTCAACGCCGACCTGATCCACGGCGTCACCAAGGCGCTGTGGCACGAGAACACCCGCCGCCTGCTGATCGAGGGACACCCGAAGGGCCGCAGCTTCGACCCTATGAAGGCGGTCGCCAACGTGTCCGTCCCGCTGCACCCCGGGGCGGAGCGCTACTACCGTGAGATCGGGCTGGTCGGCAACGCCGCCAACGAACCGAACCCCGGCGGGCAATCGCAATAACGGCGACGGCTGTTATTCTGCCCCGGCGCCGCGCCGCGCCAGGAAGCCGCGTGCCGGGTTGTAGCCGTAGATCGCCCCACCCAGGAACACCACCAGCGCCAGCACGGTCCAGCCCAGCGCTGGCGCGTTCAGCTTCATGTAGAGCGCGTGGCGGATCAGCTCGACCGCCTGGCTGAAGGGGTTCACCGCGCAGATGGCGTAGAGCAGCTCCCCCGCCTCCTGCATCTTCCACAGGGGATAGAGGGCGGTGGACAGGAAGAAGGTCGGGAAGATGACGAAGTTCATCACGCCCGCGAAATTCTCCAGCTGGCGGATGGCCGAGGACAGCAGCATCCCCAGCGCCCCCAGCATCAGCCCGCTGACCACCAGCGCCGGCAGCACCGTCACATACCCCAGCGGCGGCGCCTGCACGCCGTAGACCCACGCGATGGCCAGGAAGGCGTAGACCTGGAGGATCGACACCGCCGTCCCGGCCAGCAGCTTCGCCGTCAGCAGGAACCAGCGGGGCAGGGGGCTGACCAGCAGCATGCGCATGCTGCCCATCTCCCGGTCGTAGACCATGGACAGCGAGCTTTGCATCCCGTTGAACAGCTGGATCATGCCGACGAGGCCGGGGGCGATGTAGACCTCGTAGGTGATGTAGGTCTCGTAGGGCGGCGTGATGGCGATGCCCAGCGCCGCGCGGAAGCCCGCCGCGAAGACGAACAGCCACAGGAGCGGCCGGACCAGCGCCGACAGGAAGCGCTCCCGCTGGTGCACGAAGCGCAGCACCTCCCGCCCGACGATGCCGCCCAGCGCGCGGGCGTAGTGCGCGGCGGTCATGGTCATGCCGCCTCCTTCGCGATCAGGCGGTTGAAGCTGTCGGTCAGCGTCTCCGCCCCGGCGTCGCGGTTGACGTCCCCGACCGGCCCGGCCGCGCGGATCCGGCCGCGGTGGATGACCACCACGCGGTCGTCGGGCCCGATCTCGTCGATCAGGTGGGTGGCCCAGAGCACGGCGATCCCGCGCTCCCGGCAGAGGTCGTGGACATGCTCCACGATGGCCCGGCGGGCGGGCACGTCCAGCCCGACGGTCGGCTCGTCCAGCACCAGCAGGGCGGGCTCGTGCAGCAGGGCGCGCGCCAGCTCCACCCGCCGGCGGTGGCCGCCGTTCAGCCGGCGCACCGTCTCGTCGATGCGCTCCGCCATGCCCATCCGCTCCAGCGCCTCCAGCGCGCGCGCCTGGGCGGTGCGGCGGGGCAGGCCGTGCAAGGCGGCGAAATACAGCAGGTTCTGCCGCACCGTCAGGTCGAGGTCGAGCGTCGGCTGCTGGAACACCACCCCCATGCGGGCGAGCGCCCGCGTCGGCTCCGCCCTGAGGTCAACGCCGCCGATGCGGATGGTGCCGCTCGTCGATTCGAACAGGCGGGTGATCAGGGCGAACAGAGTCGTTTTGCCGGCGCCGTTGGGGCCGAGCAGCGCGGTGAAGGACCCGGCCTCCACCGCCAGCGACACGTCCTGCAACGCGAACGCCCCGCGCCCGTAGCCGTAGCTGAGACTTTCGACGGAGAGCGCGGGGGCGGTCATGGGAGGCGCCCCCCAACCCTCTCCCCCCTATAATCCCCTCTCCCCTCCGGGGAGAGGGTTAGGGTGAGGGGGTTGCGCTTCTGCCGGACGCCGCAAGATGGCGGGACCCCCTCACCCCGACCCTCTCCCCAGAGGGGAGAGGGGGAAAGAGCGCGGGCAAGAATTGTCATCCCCATCACCCCTTCACCGCCACGCCCCAGGGATAGCGCCCGACCTTCACGGACTTCAGCACCTTCAACGCCTCCACGTCGATCACCGACACGTCGCCGGACACGCCGTTGGTGGCGTAGAGGCGCTTTTCGTCCGGCGACAGGGCCATCTGCCAGACGCGACGGCCGACCAGCAGATAATCCTTCACCTCGAAGGTCTTCGCGTCCACCACCGCGACGTGGTTGGCGGGGCCGAGCGCCACGAAGGCGTAGCGGCCGTCGGCGGTCAGGCGGATGCCCACGGGCTGGATGCGGTCCTGGGCGACGCCCTTGATCTTGAAGCGGATGGTCTTCTGCACCTGCCGGCTGGCCGTGTCGATGATCGCCAGCGTGCCGCCGACCTCCGACGTCACCCACAGCTGGCGGCCGTCCTTGGTGAAGCGGCTGTAGCGCGGGCGGGCGTCCACCAGCGTGTTGTCCACCACCGCCTGCTTTTCCACGTCGATCCAATGGACCATGTTCGTGGTTTCCGACGTGTTGACCGCCCACTTGCCGTCGGGGCTGACGGCCATGCCCTCCGGCTCCACGCCGACGTCCACCTGGAAGGCGACCTTGCGCGCGACGACGTCCACGACCGTGACGACGTTGTTGTCCTCGTTGGCGATGAACAGCAGCTTGCCGTCCGGCGACAGGGCGAACTGCTCCGGATCCTTGCCCGAGGGCAGGTTGTGGATGATCTGCCTGGTCTTCAGGTCCATCACCTGCACCGCGTCGTCGTCGCTGGCGCAGATGTAGAGCTGCGATCCGTCGGCGCTCAGCGTGATGCCGCGCGGGCGGCGGCCGACCTTAACCGTGTCCGTCACCTCCAGCGTCGCGCTGTCGATGATGGACAGGGTGTTGTCCTTCTCGTTCGACACATAGACGGTGTCGGCCAGGGCGGGAAGCGCACAGCCGGCAAGCAGGGAGGCCCCAAGAATCACGGAGGGCAGCAGGGTACGGCGGATCGTCATGGCGGTCGGGCGTCCTTTCAGCGCGGGCGGCAGCCGGTTTCGGGCTGGTCGTGGCCCAGCGTGTCGAGTTCGGTCTTGGGGTGCAGGAATCCCTCCTGCGGCGAGACGGAGACGAGCGACCGGTCGGCCGCCAGCAGGATGGGCTGGCGCAGCTGCCCGTCCCAGGGGCGGAAGGACAGCGGCACGCCCTTGAAGCCGGCCAGCGTGAAGTCCGGCCCCTTGATGTAGGCCATCAGCGACGCCGGGTCGGTGCTGCGGGTGCGCGTCGCCGCCTCGCCCACCGCGCGGACTGCGGCCCAGACCGCGTGGTCGCGCGGCAGCATGGTCCGCCCGAAGGCGGTTCGGAAGCGGGATTGCAGCTGTGCTGCCCCCCAGCTCTCATGCGCGCGGTGCCAGTTGGTGGGGACGAGGCCCTGGGTGCCGGCCACCGGCCGCGGGTCCCAGGTGCGGTACATGACGTAGTCGCCGAAGTCGCCGATCTCGTCCGCCACGACCAGCACGTCGTAGCGCTTGCCCTGGGTGAAGACCGGGATTTCGGCCTGCGCGGTGCGGCGGGCGTCGTGGTCCTCGCTCCACGCCTTCTCCTCCACCACCTCGGCGCCGAAGCGCTTGGCGGCGCGCTTGATGGCGGCGGCGTAGAGCTTGTCCTCCGGCCGGGTGCCGACCACCAGCAGCCACTTGGTCCAGCGCTTCACCGCCAGATACTGGGCCAGCGCGTCGGCCAGCATGGCGCGGCTCGGCATGGTGTGCAGCAGGTTGGGCGCGCACAGCGCGTTGCGCAGGCTGTCGTCGCTGGAGCCCGCGTCGAACAGCAGCAGGTTCGCCGCCTCCGGCAGCCGGGCGAGCGTGCCCGGCGTCTCTCCCGGAAGATCAAGCACGACGATGCGCTGCCCCTTAGCGGCCAGGTCGCGCAGCGCCTGCGCGGGGTCGCCGTCCTCCGGGACGGTCACCGTCTCCAGCTCGAACTTTTGGCGGAGGAAGCGGCCGGTGGTGTCGTTGTCGGAGATCGCCTGCCGGGCGCCGGCGATGCCCTCGTCGTCGGGCGGGCTGTCCAGGTTGGACAGGGCGGGCGGGCGTTCCATCGCCTGGGTCAGGTAGGCGATGCGGACGGTCGCAGGCTCTTGGGAAAAAGCGGCCGGCGTGGCGAGAAGCCACCCGGCCAGTAGGGAGGAGACCAACGGAATGAAACGCATCGCGGGCTTGGCACTCGCCTGTGTTTCGGGATCACAGGGTAGCCCCGGCGGGCTGCCGCCGGTAATGCAACTTTCGTCCAATGGCGGGCGCTGAAGCGGAGGAAATGGGACGCCGGACGGGCGTGCGGCGCATGGTTGCTACCAAAGTCCAATTATTGGGTGGGCGCACCGCCGGTATGCTCCGGGGCATCGAAAAAACACCCGCAAGGTTTGGAAAGAGGACGCCCACCATGAACGTTCGGCTTCTCCGGCTCACGGCCGCTGGTCTCCTGTTCGGCGGTATCGCGGCCGCCTCGGCCGTGGCCTTCGCCCATGGCGACGTGACGCCCCAGGCGGTCGACACCACCGGCCTGGACAAGCTGGGCGAAGCGTGGCGCGACGCCAATCCCTACCGCGGCAACCCCCGCGCCATCGAGATCGGCGCCTCCGCCTTCAACCAGAACTGCGCGCGCTGCCATGGGCTGGGCGCCGTCTCCGGCGGCATCGCCCCGGACCTGCGCTACCTGGAGCCCGGCGACGTCGGCGACGAGTGGTTCAAGGAGCGGGTGACCAACGGCTCGATCCGCAACGGCGTGACCTACATGCCGAAGTTCGGCGAGGCCCTGGGGCAGGAAGCCCTGTGGGCGATCCGGTCCTGGCTGGAGACGGTGCATCAGGAATGACGGACCTCACGCGACGCCAACTTCTCAGCTTTTCCGCAGCAGCGCTGGCCGCCGGGGCGATCCCCCGGCGCGCCGGCGCGCGTCCGTTGGACGACGTCACGGCGGCCGGACGCCTGCGGGTCGCGGTCTATCGCGACAACCCGCCGTTCTCCTTCCACCGCGACGGCACGCTGGTGGGGGTGGACGTGGACCTTGCCCGCACCATCGCCGAGCGGCTCGGCGTCGGGATCGAGTATATGGAGCTGACGGCCGGCGAGACGGTCGCCGACGACCTGCGCAACGCCGTGTGGAAGGGCCATTACCTCGGCGGCGGCGTGGCGGACATCATGATGCATGTCCCCTACGAGAAGGAGTTCGGCCTGCGCAACCCGGAGGCCGTGCTGTTCGCCCCCTACCAGCGGGAGCATTTCGCGCTGGCCCGCAACCCCATGCGCATGACCCAGCCGATGCTGGCCGCCCTGCCGGACGAGCCGGTGGGGGTGGAGATCGACAGCATCCCCGACTTCTTCCTGCTCGGCGCCTTCGGCGGCCGCCTGCGCGACCGGGTGGTGCACTACATGACCATCCCGCTCGCCGTCGCCGCCCTGGAAAAGGGCGAGGTCGCCGCGGTGGTCGCGACGCAGAGCCAGGTCGAGGCCGCACTGGGCGAGCGGGTGAAGAACTTTCCCGTCACGCCCGTGACCTTCCCCGGCATGATGACGTCCAGCTGGGACATCGGCCTGGCGGTGAAGGACAACTCCCGCGACCTCGCCTACGCCGTGGGCGACATCGTCGCCGCCCTGCTGGAGGACGGCACGGTGGCGGGCGTGTTCGGGAAATACGGGGTGACGCACAACGCCATTCCGACGGAGTAGGGCGCGGATGCCCCCTCCCTAGCCCTCCCCCGCCGTCGGCGGTGGAGGGGATCTAAGCCCCCTCTCCCGCGAAGCGGGGGAGGGTTGGGGAGGGGGCAAAAAGTAAAAAGAGGGGAGGAAAACCAGGAATGCCGAGGCTTCTCATCGCCGCAAGCATCATCGCGGCTCTATCCGCCCCAGCCCTTGCCGCCGCGACGGATCCCCCCGACCCCCTGGCCTCCGTCATGTGGGACGCGCTCCGCCCGGAGCTGTTCGGCAGTGCCCCCATCACCTTCGACGACCGCGTCATCGTCACCGCCCCGGCCAACGCGGAGGATGCGACCGCCGTGCCGGTGCTGGCCGACGCCTCCGCCCTTGGCCGGGTGGAGGAGATGGTGCTGATCTCCGACCTCAACCCCTTTCCCGTCGTGCTGCGCTACCACCCCGTGGCCGCGAAGCCGGTCGTCGGCACGCGCATCCGGGTGCAGCAGGCGACCCCGGTCCGCGCCGCCGCGCGCACGCCGGACGGCGTCTGGCACATCGGGGGCCGTGTGGTGGACGCGGCCGGCGGCGGCTGCACGGCGCCGCCCGTCACCTACGCCGCCAAGGACTGGGCCGACCATGTGGGCGAGGTGCAGGCCCGCGCCTGGCCTCCGTCAGGAGACGACAAGACCGCCCGCGTCCGCTTCCGCGTGCGCCACCCCATGGACAATGGGCTGATCGCCGGCATCCCGGCCTATTTCATCGAAAAGCTCAGCCTGCGCGATTCGGACGGCGCGGAGCTGGCCCGGATCGACGTGCTGGAGCCGGTCAGCGAGAACCCCGTCTTCACGCTCGACGTGACGCCCGGTGCCGCGTCCCGCGCGCTGAAGCTGGTCGGCCGCGACACCCAGGGCGGCGAGATCGAGGCCGCCATCCCGCTCCCCTGGACGCAAGGGTCCCTGCCATGACAATTGGGGCAACGAGGGCGCTCTTATCCTTTCTGCTCATCCTGATCGCCGCGCCCGGCTGGGCCGCCGGCTCGCTGACCTACGGACTGAAGCCGGTTCAAATCGCCCCGGACACCTACGTCTTCGAGGGCACGCGGGAGCATTTCACCCGCGCCAACGGCGGCAACATCCTGAACCCCGGCTTCATCGTCACGGACGCCGGGGTGATCGTCATCCAGTCCGGCCCCTCCCGCCGTTTCGGGGAGGAGATGCGGGCGGCGATCCGCACGGTCACCGACAAGCCCATCCGGAAGGTCTTCATCGGGAACCTGCATCCCGACTACTGGCTGGGCAACCAGGCCTTCGCCGACGTGCCCATCGCAGCCTTGCCCGGCACCATCGAAGGCATCAAGGCCGAAGGCAAGGGCATGACGGAGAACATGTACCGCCTCGTCGGCGACTGGATGCGCGGCACGGAGCCGGTGGTCCCGACGGAGGCCGTCTACGGCTCCACCGTCGTCTACGGCTCGCACCGGCTGCGGTTGATCCCGCTGGAGGGCCACACCGCCGCCGACCTCGCCGTCTATGACGAGACGACGCGCGTGCTGTTCGCGGGCGGGGTCGTCTTCTCCGACCGAACGCCGACCACGCCGCACGCCGACGTCGCCAAGTGGCTGAAAGAGTTGGACGAACTGGAGGCGCTGGACGTCGCCGTGCTGGTGCCGAACCACGGCCGCGTCCGCGCGGACAAGGCGGCCATCGCCCAGACCCGCGACTGGCTGATCTGGCTCGACCGCACCCTGCGGGAGCGGGCGGAGGCCGGCGCCGACATGGCGGACGCCCTGAACCTGCCGATTCCCGACCGGTTCCAGTCCCTGGGCGTCCTGCGCGAGGAGTACCAGCGCTCCGTCGCCCACCTCTGGCCCCGGATCGAGCAGGCCGCCCTGCCGCGGGTGAACTAACCCCGCATCGTTCCTTCACGTCATTCCCGCGCAGGCGGGAATCCAGGGCAACCCGACAGGTTCCCGAGTGGCCCTGGATCCCCGCCTGCGCGCTACGGTATGCACACATTTCGCCATTGCGGTAAGTGGCTGATACAGTGGAGGAAAAGCCCCTCTCCCTTGAGGGGGTGAAGCTGGAGGAGGCCGAAGGCGTCCATAAGCTTCACGGGTTTGGGGTGAGGGTGGCGCCGGCCACAGGCCGGCCGGAACCATCCACCGCGGCCGGGTTTGAGATTTTCTCCGGGCTGCCGCCCGTAACGACCCCTCACCCCAACCCCTCTCCCCCAAGGGGAGAGGGGCTTTTTCCATGCTGCTCAATGCATTATCGCATCCGCGAGATGTGTGCATACCGTAGCGCCTGCGCGGGGATGACGTAAAGGGAAGGTCTTGTCTTTCGTCCAATAATGAAAACGGGGGCAAGCACAGCAAACCCGACCGCCCATCCTACTATTTGCCAATGGACCGATTCCGGACCGCCGATAGACTGCCCTACAGTTGAAAGCATATGGGCTTCGCGGTGCAGCACAGCGCCGCGTCATCCGCCGAACTTTGCAGAAAAAAGCCGGGCTTGGGCGGCCTGGAGGGGCAAACGCCCTCGGTTCGCCCCACGGTTCGTTTGCCAATTTCCCTGGGAGGTATCCGCACCATGAAGCGTCTCTTCCGCACCTGCCTGCTGGCCAGCGCGATGGCGGCCGGCCTCGGCCTGTCCACTCTTGGACTGTCCACTGCGGCGGGCGCCGCCGAAGGTCCGAGCAACGACGACCTCCTGAACGACGCCAAGTCGACGGGCGACGTCCTGACCTACGGCATGGGGCTCCAGGCCCAGCGCTTCAGCCCGCTGGACAAGCTGACGCCGGACACGGTCAAGGGGCTCATCCCGGTGTGGTCCTTCTCCTTCGGCGGTGAGAAGCAGCGCGGGCAGGAGGCGCAGCCCATCGTCCACGACGGCACCATCTACGTCACCGGCTCCTACTCGCGCCTCTACGCGGTGGACGCCAAGACCGGCCAGAAGAAGTGGCAGTACGACCACCGCCTGCCGGAAGGCATCATGCCCTGCTGCGACGTGGTGAACCGTGGCGCGGCCATCTACAAGGACAAGGTCTATTTCGCGACGCTCGACGCCCGGCTGGTCGCGCTGAACAAGGACACCGGCAAGGTCGTCTGGTCGAAGAAGATCGCCGACTACCAGGCCGGCTTCTCGGCCACCGCGGCGCCGCTGATCGTCGACGGCAAGATCATCACCGGCAACTCCGGCGGTGAGTTCGGCGTCGTCGGCGCGGTGGAAGCGCGCGATGCCGAGACGGGCGAGCTGATCTGGACCCGTCCGACCGTCGAGGGCAACATGGGCACCCTCAACGGCAAGGAATCGACCATGACCGGCAAGCTGAACGCCAGCTGGTCGGGCGACCTGTACAAGACCGGCGGCGGCGCCACCTGGCTGGGCGGCACCTACGACCCGGAGACCAAGATGCTGTTCTTCGGCACCGGCAACCCGGCGCCCTGGAACTCGCACCTGCGTCCGGGCGACAACCTCTACACCTCCTCCACGCTGGCCATCGACCCGGCCAACGGCGAGATCAAGTGGCACTACCAGACCACGCCGCACGACGGCTGGGACTTCGACGGCGTGAACGAACTGGTCTCCTTCGACCTGAAGAAGGACGGGCAGGTCATCAAGGCCGGCGCGAAGGCCGACCGCAACGGCTTCTTCTACGTGCTCGACCGCACCAACGGTAAGCTGATCAACGCCTCGCCCTTCGTCACCAAGATTACCTGGGCGAAGGAGATCGACCTGAAGACCGGCCGCCCGGTCTATGTCGACGAGAACCGTCCGGGCGCGCCCGAGGCGGCGGAGAAGGGCAAGTCGGTCTTCGCGGCCCCGGCCTTCCTGGGTGCGAAGAACTGGATGCCGATGGCCTACAGCCCGGCGACCGACCTGTTCTACGTCCCGGCCAACGAGTGGGGCATGGACATCTGGAACGAGCCGATCACCTACAAGAAGGGTGCGGCCTACCTGGGTGCCGGCTTCACCATCAAGCCGCTCTACAACGACTACATCGGTGCCTTGCGCGCGATCGACCCGAAGACCGGCAAGATCGTGTGGGAGTACAAGAACCCGGCCCCGCTGTGGGGCGGCGTGCTGACCACCGCCGGCAACCTCGTCTTCACCGGCACGCCGGAAGGCTACCTGAAGGCCTTCGACGCCAAGTCGGGCAAGGAGGTCTGGCACTTCAACACCGGCTCCGGCGTCGTCGGCTCGCCCGTGACCTGGGAGCAGGACGGCGAGCAGTATGTGGCCGTGGTCTCCGGCTGGGGCGGTGCGGTCCCGCTGTGGGGCGGCGACGTGGCCAAGCTGGTCAAGGACATCAACCAGGGCGGCTCGCTGTGGGTCTTCAAGCTGCCGAAGGCCTGATCCACGCGCTGGTATGACCAGAAGGAGGCGGGTCGAAGCGTTCGGCCCGCCTTTTTCTTTGCGCTTGGAATGGAATGGGACCGAAACGAAATTTCGCATGACCGAATTCTTTGATCAAATATCGTTCATCGGCTTGCGTATTGTTGAGACGTTCGGCATCATGGCGGAAGGAAACGCCCCCGAAACGATGAGCGTGGTAACCACGCCATGAGCAGAATTCTGATTGCGGACGACCATCCGCTGGTTCGCGACGCCCTGCGCAGCGCCGTCCTCTATTCCTGCCAGGCGCAGGAAATCCACGAGGCCGGCTGCCTGGACGACGTCGTCACCACCCTGGCCGCGAAGGGGGAGCTGGACCTCGTCCTGCTCGACCTCAACATGCCGGGCATGAACGGCCTGACCGGGCTGGTGGCCTTGCGCCGGCAGTTCCCGGCCATCCCCATCGCCGTCGTCTCCGCGCACGAGGACCGCAAGGTGATGCTGGAGGCGGTGCGTTATGGCGCGGCCGGCTTCATCCCCAAATCGACCCCGCGCGACGCCATCGCCGGTGCGCTCCGCCGCATCCTGGCCGGTGAGGTCTACCTGCCGGAGTCGGTGGAGGAGGACGCGGCGGCCGAGGACGACGAGACGGCGGAGATCGCGCGCCGCCTGTCCACCCTGACGGCGCAGCAGCTTCGCGTGCTGGAGATGCTGGGAACCGGCAAGCTGAACAAGGAAATCGCCTACGAGCTGAACATCACCGAAACCACGGTGAAGGCGCACGTCTCGGCGATCCTGCAGAAGCTGAAGGTCTACAGCCGGACCCAGGCGGTGGTCTTCGCCAACCGCCTGCAGCTCGAAAGGGCCCGATTCGGGATTTAAGTTACTGCTTCTCCAGCCTCATGCGGCGTGCGTCGGCGGCGGCGCGCGCCGCTTCGCGTCCGGGATCGCCGCGGCCGAGCCCGAAGGGCACCGTGCTGTCCAGGAACAGCGGCGCGTCGAAGAACTCCTCGTCGAAACTCGGCAGCGGCTGGTCCTTGCTGCGCCGCAGGACGCTAGCCTTGCGCGACGCCCGCCGCGCCTCCAGTCCGGGGTCGCGCCGCCCCAACTCTTCGTCACGGCTGGGCCGCTCCAGGATGATGATGGACCCGCCGAGCGGATCCGTGAACAGGACCGGATCCCGCGCCCGGTCGCCGCGGTGCCGGCTGCCGGAATCGAGGATGACGATTTCGCCGGCCTGCGCCGGTCCCGATAAGAGGGCCGTGGCGGCGCCCAGCAGAAGGAAAGGCAGGATCAGGGTTCGCATGATCACCTCCGCCGGACATCATGGGCACTGCCCGTCCGCGCGGGTGTGAGCTGGTTCACAGTTTGGTGCGGATTTCCAAAGGGCCCGTAGGTTGGGTGGAGGCGCAGCCGCAACCCAACAGCGTTCGCTATGCCAGCACCCGGAACGCCGCTTCCGGGCGGGCCAGCAGGTCGGCCCGGAAGGACTCCACCATGGCGTCGTCACGCGCGCCGCGCGGAACGGGGATCGGCACCTCGGCCACTACCCGCGTCGGGCGCGGCGCCATCACCAGGATGCGGTCGGCGAGTTGGATCGCCTCGCGCAGGTTGTGGGTGACGAACAGCACGGTGGCGGGGCGCCGTTCCAGCGTCGCGGCGAGCAGGGCGCGCAGGCGCTGCGCCGTCGGCTCGTCCAAGGAGACGAACGGCTCGTCCATCAGCAGCAGGTCCGGCTGCACGACGAAGGCGCGGGCCAGCGCCACCCGGCGGGCCATGCCGACCGACAGGCGGGTCGGGTATTCGTCGGCGACGCCCGTCAGGTCCATGGCGGCCAGCCACTCGTCCACCAGCGGGCCGCCGCGCAACGCCTTGGGCAGCACCAGCGCCACGTTCTGCCGCACCGTGCGCCAGGGCAGCAGCCGCGGGTTCTGGAAGACGTAGCCCAGCACCGGTTCCCGCCCGCCGAACTCCACCGACCCTTCGAAGGCGCGGTCCAGGCCGGCGGCGATGTTCAGCGTCGTGGTCTTGCCGCAGCCGCTGGGGCCGACCAGCGCCACGAACTCGGCCGGCAGCGCCTCCAGCGTCAGGCCGCGGATGGCCTCCCGCTCGGCGAACCGCTTGGCGCGGATCTCAAGCCTCAGCGCGCACCGGCCGCCAGCGGGTGAGCCGGCTTTCGACGGGTTGCAGGACGCACAGCTCGAGGAGTTGGACGACGGCCACGAAGGCGACGGTGTACGCAAGAATGCCGGCCACATCGAACATCTGGAAGTACAGGTTGATCTGGAACCCCACCCCGTCGCTGCGGCCAAGCAGCTCGACCACCAGCACGATCTTCCAGATCAGCGCCAGGCCGGACCGCGCCGCCGCGGCGAAGTAGGGGGTGAGCTGGGGCAGGATGACGTGGCGCAGCACGTCGGACCGCGCCATGCGGAAGGTCCGCGCCATCTCCACATACTGCTCGTCGATGGCGCGCGCCCCTTCGCGCAGGACGACGGTCGCGTTGGGGATCTTGTTGACCGCGACGGCGCCGATGGCCGCCGCCTCGGTCAGGCCGAACCAGACATAGGCCAGCACGATCACGACCAGCGCCGGGATGTTCAGGAACACGGTCAGCCACGGCCCGAACAGCCGGTCCGCAGCCGCGGAGCGGCCGAGCAGGATGCCCAGCGCCGAGCCCACGGACATGGCGATCACGAAGGCCGCGGCCATGCGCGCCAGCGTGACGCCCAGGTGGTGGAACAGCGCGCCGCTCGACGCCTCGCGGACCAGCGCCTCAAACACGGCGGCGGGACCGGGCAGGGCGCGGCTGGATGCCAGGTCGGCGGCCAACGCCCACAGCCCCACCAGCAGCGCCAGCGACAGGATGGGCCAGAGAACGACGAGGTGGCGCCGCAGTGTCGGCATCAGAAGCGGACCGCCGGCCAGAAGGTGCCGTCGGGCAGGGTGGCCGCGTCGCCGACCAGGTCACGCCCGCCCAGCGACGCCATCAGGGCGTAGAGCGTCGCGGCACCCGCGCGCTCCTCCTCCGTCCAGCGCTTGGGGATGCCGGCGCGGAAATGGTCGCGCAAGGCGCGCCAGGTCGCCTCGTCCTCCGCCTGCATCAGCGGGCGCAGCCGCTCCCACTCCGCGTCGGAGCGGGCCATGATTTCCTTCGCCTTGGCCGACGCGGCAACGAAGCCCGCGAGGACCTCCGGCTTAGTCCGGGCCCAGGTCTCGTGGAAGACGTAGCCGACCGCCGGCACGTCGGTGGCAAGGCCCAGCTGCCGCATCATCTCCCCGACCCCGATGACCGGGCGCATGCCCGCGGCTTCCAGCCGGGCGGCGTAGGGCCAGAAGTTCAGCGCGGCGTCCAGCTCCCCCGCCGCGATCTTCTGGTTCAGCAGCGGCGGGGCGGCGTAGGTCGGCTTGGCCTCCGCGTTCAGGTCCAGCTGGTAGCGGTCGCGGGCCAGCGCCTTCAGCAGCAGCCAGCTCTTGTCGATGGGCGTGCCGGCCACGCCGATGCGCTTGCCGCGCAGGTCGCCCACGCTGCGGATGGCTGAGTCCGCCGGCACCACCAGCGCACCGACCGCGGCGGAATGGGGGATGAAGGTCAGGTCGGCGCCGGCCGCGCGCTGGCGCGCCACCCACAGCCAGTCGCTGGCGATCAGGTCCACCGACCCGGCCTGCAAGGCCACCTGCGTCGCCTGGCTGCCGGCCAGTTCCACGAGCTTCAGCTCGAACCCCGCGGCCTCGTCCAGGCGGTGCTGCCGGATGACGTCCAGCTCCCAGCTGACCGTGCCGAACTTCAGCACGCCGACGGTCACCGTCGGCTTCCCGGCGGCACCCGCCGGTCCGGCGATGCTCACCACCAGAAGGATCAGGGCCGCAAAAATCCGGGCGAGGAGCATCAGGCGCATGGGCGAACCCCTGCGACAAAAATTGCGTATGTGTGCGGAGTGGGTCGCGTCACAGTTGCGCGGTGGACAGGGCGGCGGATCGGCCACCGCCCGTGCCACGCAACAAGGAGATGTCGAGGATGGAGAAAATCCTGACGCTCCTGATCCTGCTGCTCCAGGTGGTCAAGGCGATCCTTGATCTCCTGAACCGGTAGGGATCGGGCTGGGAGGGCGGGGCCTAGGCTCCCCGTTCTCCCAAGCCTGATGATGGTATTTCCGGCCATCTTTTGCAAGTTGGGCATCGGCAGGACAACCGGTTCAGCGACAGTCGGTCGCGCGTGACGTCGGGGGACAAGGATAGGGTCCGCTTCCCACCCCCCGGTATTCGACTATCGGGCAACTTGACCCTTCCGGACCCCGGCGATTTCGTGGGGCGACAAGAAAAAACGGAGGGAGAAGCGGGATGCGGGGGCTGACACGCGGCGCCGGGACGGCGCTTCTGCTGGCGTTCCTGTCGGGCGCGGCGCTGGCGGCGGAACCGGCCCCGATCCCGGACGGCTACCGCATGACCGACTACCGTTCCCCGACGCCGGCCGGGCTGCCGGGGGCGGTCACGGTGGACACCGCCCGGGCCCGCGCGCTGGTGGAGGCGGGCGAGGTCCTTCCGGTCAATGTCCTGAAGCTCGACCGCAGCACGCTGCCCGGCGGCCCCTGGATCGTCGCGAAGCCCTTTCCGCAAATTCCCGGCGGCGTCTGGCTGCCCAACGTCGGTCTGGGCGCCCTGACACCGGAACTGGAAGGCTACTTCCGCGGCCGCCTGGAGGCTCTGACCAAGGGCGACCGCGGCCGCGGGCTGATGTTCTACTGCCTGGCCGACTGCTGGATGTCGTGGAACGCGGCGAAGCGCGCGCTGGCGATGGGCTACCGCCGGGTCTACTGGTTCCGCGACGGGATGGACGGCTGGGCCGAGGCCGGGCTGCCCACCGAAGAGGCCAAGCCGCTGCCGGTGGCCGATCGGTGAGCGTGTCCCGGCGAGCGGCCGTCACTGCTTCAGCGACTTCAGGAAGGCGATCAGATAGTCCTGCTCGGCCCGGTCGGTGATGGCGACGTGGCGCATGCGGGTCCCGGGGACGAACTTGTCGTTGCCGGCGATCCACTGGCGCAGGCTGTCCTCCGTCCAGGTGATGTTGGAGGCCTTCAGCGCGTCCGAATAGTCGAAGCGCGGGATGCTTCCGGCCTTGCGGCCGACGACGTTGTACAGGCTGGGGCCGAAGGCGTTCTTGCTGCTGTCCAGCGAATGGCAGGCCGCGCACTGGTGGAACACCTGCTTGCCGGCGGCTTCTTCCGCGGTCTTGGGCGTCGGGCCGCCGCCCTGGGCGAGCGCCGTGCCGGAGGCGAGCAGGGTGCCGGCGACGAGCGCGAGGATGGCGGATTTCGCGGCGGTGGATTTGGTGATGGTCATGGAAAAGGCTCCCGGTGCCGATGACCCGCGGCCGGTCCCCAGGATGCCGGGCGCCGCGGACGTCGATGCGGCGCATCATAGGAGCGGGAGCTTCGCCGCCTAATTGGACTTTAGAACAAGCCCGCAGCGGCTGTAGGGGAATTGGTGCGAGAGAGGGGAATCGAACCCCTAAGACCTTGCGGCCGGTGGATTTTGAGCCGTTCAACCGAGGTTATCCTATTCCTATCCGGCTCTGCGATATTGCTCGATAATGCCTTGATCCTCCTGGATTTTTGCGGTCGGGCTCTCATCCTGTCCTAGCCGGAACTATGCCATCGCTGGATTTCCGGCCGCTCCTATGCTGCTCCTGAAATCCGGCCTGCCGGAGGGTAGGATGCCGAAGCTGAAGCTCACCAAGACCGCCGTCGATACCGCCGCCCCCAAGGACAAGGACTACGAACTCCGGGACACGATCATACCGGGCTTTCTTCTGAAGGTCACACCGCTCGGTCGGAAGATCTTCATGGTGCAATACACCACCGGCAACGGCCAGCGCCGCAAGCCCGCCATTGGACGTTTCGGGGAGATCACCGTCGAGCAGGCCCGCGCCATCGCCCAGAACTGGCTGGCCGAGGTGCGCAAGGGTGGCGATCCGAGCGCCGAGCGAAGCGCCGCCCGGAAGGCGCCCACCATCAAAGAACTGTGCGAGCAGTTCATTCGCGACTACTCCGAAACCCGGAACAAGCCGGGGACTGTCCGCACCAACCGTGGGTACGTCCGGACCCATATCTTCCCGGCGCTTGGGCACCTGAAGGTGGCAGAGGTGACCCGCGCCGACGTCACCGCGCTGATGAAGCGCATGGAGCGGTCGCCGGTCAACGCGAACCGGGTGCTCGGCTTCCTGCGCAAGATGTTCAACATGGCTGAGGTCTGGGGTTACCGGCCGGACGGCTCCAACCCCTGCCGCCACGTCCCCAAGTACCCCGAGCGCGGCAGGACCCGGCTGATCACGGACGCCGAGCTCCGAATCCTGTACGCATATTTGGACCGGGCGGACGCCGAGGGGCTGGAACACCCCTTTCTTACCCTTGCCATCCGGTTGCAGTTCGAGTTCGCGGCCCGCATGTCGGAGATCGTGCAGCTCGAATGGTCGTGGGTCGATCTTCAGAACCGCCGCGTCGTCTGGCCCGACAGCAAGACCGGTGGAATGTCGAAGCCGATCAGTGCGGAAGCGCTCCGCATCCTTGAAGCCGCTCCGCGCCTGGAGGGATCTCCCTACGTCTGTCCGTCCATCTTTGATCCCACCAAGCCCATGAGCAAAAACACCTATTATCACGGGTGGAAGCGCATCCTGAAACGGGCGGGCCTCCCGCACATCGGCACCCACGGGATCCGCCACCGGGCCGCGACGGACATCGCCAACTCCGGTGTGCCAGTGAAGGTCGGCATGGCCCTGACCGCCCACAAGACGGTGACCATGTTCATGCGCTACGTGCACACCGAGGACGATCCCATCCGGTTCGCAGCCGAGGCGGTGGCGGAACGCCGAAAGGATGTCCTTGCTGGCCGCCGGCCTTCCGCCAAGCCGGCGGAGTCCCCGTCAGCGCCTCCACCAACTCCGCCCGCCGTACCGGGTGCCGACCCCATCGGAGCGACGAATGTCATCCAGGTGGCCGATGACAAGCCGCCCGGCTATGACGACGGCCGGTATACGTCCCGGACGAGGATCGGGAACTACCGTCCGTTCCGGCATCGAGCCGGTTCCAACCGTGCGTTGCCGCCCGGGACGAAGCGTGGCGGCGCCCGTGGAGGGCCGGCGCACGAGACGGTCGACGGCTGATGAGAATGATCGGCAACGGATGGCCGGCGCCGGATCGATTTCGGCGCGTCCGAGTCGCCGGCCACGGCAGTCCGGTCCATCCCTTCAATACTCCGGGCCAGCCATGACGTTGATTCTCAATCCGGGTCGTCCATGAACCCACTAAGCGAGGTCCCGCGCCGGGAAGCGGAGATGTCCGGGCGAGGCCGGATGGCAGGGAGGGGGAGACTCTGCCTACGCCTGTGCTTCCAGGGTGCGGGTTCCGCCCTGATGCCGGCAAGGGCGAAGCTTCCTCCCTTTTCGAAGCCGAGTCGGGCGCGGTCTGCCATCCACTCGTCGTTTGCCTGGACGAACACGCATGCGACACCACCTGTGTAGCACGAGGCGCGCTCGCGGCCCAGTGCACCACGCGCCTATATCCAGGCAGGGCAAGACCGGAAAGCCCACGAAAATGGCAAACTTGCCAGGGTGCCTTCGAGGCCGCCAGAAGCGAGGGAAGAAACTTATGATTTGAGGAGCACCGAGCAGCGGATTGCGGCATAAGTCCCGGCAGCGTCAGCGAGTGCCAAGTGAGCTCCTCGGCGCATCAGCGGAAGTTCGGCAGAACGTAGCAGGAATATGGGCGCAGGATCATGAGTTTCGACGGCAGAGCAGTCGCAAATTTTATCCTCGATTTTTGTGAGCAACGAGACCGCGAGGTTACTAACCTTGCCTTGCAGAAGATCGTATATTTTTGCCACGTCTGGTCTCTCGTCGAATTGGGTCGTCCGCTCGTTAAGCATCAATTCGAAGCTTGGCAGTATGGTCCAGTATTGCAATACTTATATCGTGAATTCAAAGCTTTCGACCGCCAACCCATTCAAGGGAGGGCGACGGAAATTGATCCCGACACCGGAAGGCGGCGCATCGTAAGATATGCGTTTGACCGTGATACGGAGGAGTTGCTGAAGCAGACGGTGGATTTTTATAGCCGCCTCCGCGCGGGCGATTTGGTTGAGCTGAGCCATGCCAAGGGGAGCCCCTGGGACGAGGTCTGGAATCATCAGGGAAGCGTCAATCCTGGAATGAAGATTGGCGACGACCGCATTATCGCGTATTATTCGAAGGTACCATCGCCATACTCCATCCAATAGTCAGGATCCGTATGACCAAGCTCCGCGTGCCCTCCCTCCAGCACCTTGCTCGCAATTGGCGGGCAACCTCGATGGGGGTAAAGCGCGTTCTGGTCGCGCTCGCATTGGATCCTCCCAATTTCACCTACAAGCCGCTGTATAGCGCAATCCATGATTTATTGGTTCTTCGCCAGAGCTACGAGCAAATCGTCGAAGGGATCAGGCGCGGCGTTAAGCGGGAAAGAGTGCAGAGCAATCTGCTCAGCATCTTGCCATTGATTCGCGACTATTTTGACGGGGTGAACCCGAGCTTTGTGCAGGCGGTTGATCGACGCTTCTACCCGGTCGGCCGCGATCTCTTGGTTCCGTTTGATCCGCCGTTGATCTATGGCGTTGGCGGCCAAATCCATTTCCCATGGTTCAGCTTCTGGCGGAGCAACCCGCTGAAAGATGAGACGCTGGCGCTCTTCGTCACGATGGTTGAGGAACTGCTGCTGCAGGATCCTGATCTCGAAGCGGCCCGTTTCACCATTCTGGATTTCAGCGCACCAAAGCCAAAGGCGCCGCGCAGACTGACATTGATTGATGCGCGCGACATCCCGCGCATCACGCCCGAACGGAAGGCCGAGATGCTGGCCATCTTTGTCGACGGTTTCCAGCTGGCTGAGGCTGAGCTTGCCGGCGCGCCTCGCCCGTCCGATGACAAGCGTCCAGGAAGAGGTGATGCAGCGGACGGTCAAGGCGATCTGTTCGACAATCCTCCTTGATCGGACCGGTAAGCGTCCGCTCCCGCGGCACTGGCCAAAGCGAGGGGGCGGTCTCCCTCCAACCCATACTGGCTCCGGCCACCAATCTGAGGCATTGCCAGCGGCCAACGGTCTGACCGCGCCGTCTGCGCACTCTGCCGACGGAGTGCAGGGGGCAAGAAATCCATGGCTTGCCCACCAGCGCCCCCGCTGTCCCCAAGGCCGTGCATGCCGCTGATCCGCCCGTTGCGGTGTGCCCTGTTTGGCCGGGGCGGGGAGCGCTGGCTGCAGTCCGCCCGCCGCGGACGAGCGTCGTGCGGCTCGGCGCGGCGCGAGGAACGCTCACTCGCGCTCCGGCGCGCGGATGTCGGAGGCGACCGCGTCGATGACCCGCCTCAGTTCCTTGGCAATGTCGGCATGGTGTTTGTCGAGGTAGTCCGCGATGGCCGCGTTGCTGAACAGCTTGGTCATGAAGCCCTTGGCGACCACCAGAACCAGCATGGTCTCGCCAAGTGTGTCCTCCACCAGTTTATAATCCTGGTACAGTTTTTCCATCTCCCGCTCCATGCGCGCTATGTCCTCGGGAGTGACACCGCTCGCGGGTTTGGGCTTCCGTCCCTCGACCAGCTGGTCGGGGCGCGTGGTGGCCAGGAGCATCCGCGCGTAGCTGGCGGTGAAGCGGCCGGCCGATATCATCATCTCGGCGGCCACGATCTGGCGCATGGGCTTCATCTTGCGCAGCAGGGCAAACACGCCCTGGCTCACCATCCTGTTCTTCAGCATCTCGACCACCTCGGGGGCGATGCCGTTGAGCAGCTGCTGACGCTCGCGGATGCGGTCGACGTTGACGTTGAGCGACTGTGCGATTCGTTCCGGGGACAGCCCCTTCTCGATCGCCCTCAAGATCATCACGTGTTCCTGGATCGGGCTCAGCCGGTTGATCCGCCGGTTGTAGGTGAAGCCCTCGTCGTCGGTGGACACCAGGCAGACGGCCTCCGCCGCGCCCAGGTCCTTCAGGGCTTCCAGCCGCAGATGGCCATCAAGCAGGATGTAGTATCCGTTCTTGCCGGCTCCTGCGCTTTCCGGGTGAACGGCCAAAGGCTCGATGATGCCGACCTCGCGAATCGACGCCAGGATGGTCCGGTACTTCGGCGAATAGCGGATGTCCTTGCTCAGCGCACGGGTTGGCAGGATCCGTTCGACCGGGAGGGTTATGGTCGTCCCTTCGAAAGCGTTCTGGACCTGGGTCATGGCCGGGCCTCGCGCGGCAGCCGGTCGGACAGCACCTTGGGCAGGTCGTCGATCCCCTCGGCCCGCAGAAGCGTCCGGAAATGCTCGTCCGCGAGGAGCCGGCGCAACGTCGTCACAACGAAGAGGAGGCGCTGCTCGCCGATCTCGGCCTTCTTCACCAGCAGGCTGCGCCGGCGAACCTCCGTCTGGTAGGTCTGAAGCAGCTTGCGCGGGGTGACCGGCACGTCGGTCTTCGGCGCCCAGCGTCCGTACTGCTTGCCCATCACCCGCCGGCGGTCGATCAGCCGGCGGACCTGGATCAGCTGCTCGCCGCGCAGCAGCCCCGTCTCGTAGGCCTGCATCATCGCCACCTGGATCTCTTCGTCGCCCGCGCGGGCGATCTGGGACGCCAGATTGATCGGCAGCCAGCCCTTCTCGACGGCGGCGATGAGACGCTCCTCGCCGGCTTTCAGCAGGACGAGGATGCCGTTGATGTAGCTGGAGTCGAGACCGGTCTTCTGTGCGATCTTCCCGACGCCGTAGCCCCGTTCTTCCAGCACGCGCACGGCGGTGAGCAGATCCCGGTTGGAATGCTTGCGGCGCGCCAGGTTCTCGATCAGGCTGATGAGGTAGAGATCCGCCTCGTCGGCCTCGACCACCACCGCCGGAATGGCCGTCTCGCCGAGCACTTTGAACGCCTCCATCCGCCCCTGGCCACAGACGAGGTCATAGAGCGGTGCTCCGTTGCCGGCGCCGCTTGCGGTCACCGTGATGGGACGCTTCAGGCCGACGGTGGCGATGCTCTCGACGAGGCTGGCGAACACCTTCTGATTGCGGCTCCGCGGGTTGAGAACTCGGATGCGGTCGATCGGGATGAGCTGGATCTCCGACGGGCCGCCGACGTGGTGCGCGGTGGTGGGCGTTCGTGGATTCATGCGGGCACCTCCCTGAGGCGGACACGCTCCGCCATCGTCATCAGGGCATCCAGGCCGCCGAAGCGGTAGACGTCGAGGCCTGTGCCGTTCTCCTCCGCCAAGCGCAGCTTCGCCGCCACCATGTCGATGGCGGGAAGCAGATAGTAATCCTGGACCTTCTCGACGCCGGGGGCCATGCGCACCGCCACGGTGACGTCCGGCAGCAGGCCGGCATCGAGCCGGATCACCCAGCGGCGGGCGCCGGCAGGGGTCTCATGGCAGCGGCTCAGCACCAGGGATACGGTGAACTCCTCGTTGATCCGCAGCAGGTCGGTGCGCGCATCGATCACGACGCGGCCGCCCACCTGACGGATGCGGTCGAGGGTATCCTCGACGACGCGCGGGTGGAGCTCGCGGAGGCGGCGGTTGATCTCGATGTACCGGTAGTCCCGTCGAGGATGGTAGCCGATCAGGGAATAGGCCCGCACCAGGCTGCCGAAGCGGTGCCGGTAGGCACTGCTGGAGGGCATGCCTTCGCATTCGTCGATCACGAGGCCGGACAGATACCCCTGGTGTGCGAGTAGGACTTTCAGCCGCTCCAGCATCTCCAGGTCGGACAGGCGCTGGCTGCGTGCGAGGATGAGCGCCTGCGCCGCTTGGAAGACCTGCGGATCGACCAGGGGGGCGAACGCCCCGTCGGCCCGGATCCACATCTCGGGCCGGTTGACGACGCGCTTGCCCTTCAGCTTGCAGGAAACGCGGTTGTAGACGTTGGCGCCGATGTACTTCTCGTTGCTCAACAACTGATGAACGGTGCCCCGTGTCCAGGGACGCCCGAAATCGGTGCGCTTGCCTTCGGCGTTGAGGAGGGCCGCGATCTCTGTCTCGGACCGCCGCTCCTGAACAAAGGCCCGGTACACCCGCCGGACGGTTTCGACCTCGTCGTCGGGGCCGGGGACGAGGATCACCCGGTCGGTCTGCAGGCTCTTCCGCTCCCCAGGCCCCAGCAGGCATTTGGCGCGCCGGTCCTGGCCGATCATCTGGCGGCGCAATCCGTACCCGGCAGGACCGCCCTGGCGGAACCCCAACTCGATCAGGCGGCATTGGCCGGCAAAGACCTTGTGCGACAGCTCCCGGCTGTACTCCCCGGCCATCTTGCGCTTGATCATCTTCTGCAGGTCGGAACCCATGCTGCCGTCATTGGAGAACGGCTCTGCGCAATACTCGACCTGGACACCGGCGCGCCGGCACAGGTACTCGTAGTAGGCGCTCTCGTCGGCATCCTGGAAGCGACCCCACCGGCTGACGTCGTAGACCAGGATTACCGAATAGTCGGCGCGACCGTTCTGCACGTCGTCGATCAGGCGTTGCAGGCCTTCGCGCCCGTCGATGGCCAACCCGCTCTTGCCGGCATCGGCGTAGGTCCGCACGATCTCCAAGCCGCGCCGGGCGGCGTACTGGCGGATGGCGCCGTCCTGGTTTTCCGTCGAATACTGCTGGTGCTCCGTCGACATTCGCACATACTCCGCCGCCCGCATCGCGCGGGAGGGAACCGGAGCGTCGGAGGCCGTCGGATGGGGGCGCATGGCGAAAGCAGCCTTTCACGACCGTCGCCGTGGAACTCTATTTGACGCACTGTATAACTGCAAGCGTGAAGGCCGCCCCCGCCTAGCGCTTGGGACGGCGCGCGCGCAGAATCACGACACGGCCGCCAGGAGCGTTCTTGCTAAAGAGAAGGGAAGCGCCGATCCGTCGCCGGTGAAGATCCAGTCGGTGGTGATGCCGTGCAGCTCTTTCAGGCGTGCCATCGCCAACGGATCCGGGAGACGCTTGCCGCTCTCCCAGTGATTCCACGTCGCCGCCTTCACGCCCAGAGGTTCGTAAAGGTCCTTCTGCGTCAGGCCGAGCGCCAGACGGGCCACCCGCAGACGGTTGCCGATTGCCTTCAGGTCGTCGGGATTGCGTTTGCGAGCCATGAACGGCACTTTACGCATTGTAAAGGAGGGAGGCAAGACGCGCGGATGCATGCGGGACGATGCCGCCCCCGCCGCCAACCCGATGCGAGGGCGACCGTTTTGATGGCGCGTCCTGCGGACCGGGCTCTATGGCTGCGCCACCGAGCCGCGGCACGCCGCGTCTCGGCCCATGCGGGTGACGATCCCTCGCGCATGATGTTGCCGGCTGGCGCCGAACCTTCGGAGCCGGCGCCGGCTCGGCGCCGTGCACCGGCTCAAGCCGGGGGAAAGAGGGCGTTGCCGCTCTCTCCCCCGCGAGGGCCGCCTGTTGCCGGGCAGGGCTGCCGGCTCAGGGCACGAAGGCCGTGCCCCTCGCTCCGCAGCCCGGCCCGGCGCGCCGTCCCTCGCCCCCCACTCACCCACCGCTCGCGCGGCCCCGGGAAGCAGCAGCGGCTTGCTGCTGCTTCGCAGCTTCAAGAGAGGGAAGTGAACCATGAGCACCCAACTCGTTCCCCTGTCCCAGCTTCTCCCGCCGACCTCCAACCCGCGCAAGCGGATCGACCCCGACGGCATCGAGGGGTTGGCCCGCTCCATCCGAACCGACGGCGTGCTCCAGAACCTCGTGGTGAAGTGCCTCAAGGGCGACCGCTTCCGCGTCGTCACCGGCGAGCGGCGCTACCGGGCCTTGAAGCTGCTGGAGAGCCGGGGCGAGATCGGCGCCGATTACCGGGTGCCGGTCGAGGTGCGCCACGGGCTGAAGCCGGCCGACGCCCAGCGGATCGCCCTGGTGGAGAACGTGCAGCGCGAGGCTTTGGACGCCATCGACGAGGCCGACGGCTTCGCGGCGCTGCTTCAGAAGGGCGCCACGCTGGACGACGTAGCGGCAGAGACGGGCTTGAGCACCACCACCGTCAAGCGCCGGCTGGCGCTGGCCGGGCTGTGCGCCGAGGCCAAGCGGGCGGTGCGCGACGGCAGCCTCGGACTCGGCATCGCCGAGGCGCTGACGCTGGGCACGCACGAGCAGCAGCGGCGCATTCTCGCCGACATCGAGGACGGCATCTGGCACGACGCCGACGATGTCCGCGCCCGTCTGGTCGAGGAGAAGCCCTCCATCGCCATGGCGGTGTTCCCGCTGGAGCGCTACGGCGGCACCTTTACCGCCGACCTGTTCGCGGAAGCCGAGGCGACCTACTTCGACGACGCCGAGCAGTTCCACGCCTTGCAGCGGCAGGCCGTCGAGCAGATGGCGGCCGAGCACTCGAAGACCGCCGCCTTCGTGGACGTGTTCGACACGCACGGGGCGCCGTGGTGGCACTACCGCGCGGCGCAGGATGGGGAGAGCGGCGGCGTGGTGATCAACCTCACGCCGGCCGGCCGGGTCGAGGTGCGGGACGGGCTGGTGCGCCACGAGGTGCAGAGGACGGTCGTCGCTGAAACGCGGGAGAGCCCCCTGGCGGTGCGCCGGGAGCGGCCGGAGTATCCGGCTTGGCTGGTGCGCCACATGGCTGGGCACAAGACGCTGGCCGTGCAGACGCTGCTGATCGCCGCCCGACGCACGGCGAAGGAGGTGGCGGTGGTGCTGCTGATGCGGGGCGCCGATGCTCATCATGGCCGGGTGTCGGTGGAGGCGCATCCGGCCCTGGCGCTGTTCTCGGGCGAGGATGGCCGGCCCCGCAGCTACGACGCCGTCGAGGCGGCAGCGGTCTACTTCGAGCGCCTGCTCGGCCTGGAACCGGCCGAGGGCGACGCACCCGCCTACGGGCCGCGCAGCCGTGGTGCGTGGGAGCGGCTGGTGGGCGAGTACAAGGACGGCGCCGACCTGTACGAGCGGCTCAAGCGGCTGAGCGACGAGGATCTGGACGGGCTGCACCTGCTGCTGACCATCCTCGCCTTCGGCCAAGGCGACATGGATGCCATCGACCACGGCGACGGCCTGTTCAACCGGGTGGCGCGCGACCTCGGCGCCGACATGCGCGACTGGTGGCGGCCGGACGAGACCTTCCTCGGCGGGCGCACCCGTGCCCAGCTTTGTGCCATCGCGGTGGAGAGCGGCGCTACGGTCACCATGGCCCGGCTGTCGGACTACAAGAAGTCCGGTTTGGTCACCGCTCTGGCGGCGCACTTCGCCCGCACGGCCGATGCCGGCGACGAGGCGCCGGACTGGCAGGCGAAAGGCAGGGACTGGCTTCCCGGCGCCATGCGGTTCAGCCCCGAAGCGCCGCCCGAGGCTGAGGCCGAGCCGGACGACCTGCCGGCGGCGGCAGAGTAGGAACGAACCGCCGCCCTTCTTCGGGAGGGCGGCTCCCCGTTTGCATTTCGCGCCGTCCGCCATATGGGGCGTTTTCAGAACTCCAACGGCTACGCCGCTGATGCAGGCTATGGGGAGCAGGGCGTCGATGATCGCATGCGGCAGGGGAGGCGTCTGTCTGGTGCCATCGATGCCGACAACCCAGCTTACAACGAAAGTTGAAGCCGAAAGGCCGCCCGCAGGGGCGGCCTTTCGTGGGAGAGGAACCAATCATCAGCGCGGAAGACGAATGGCCTTTCAACAAGATCCAGGTTCGAATGTTCCCGGTGTGTCATCGAACGACCATATACCAGCCTACCATGCCGCAGTATCGCAAATTGGCCCCATGTGCCACTGACGTTTTGGACAAGGCCGAGGCTCGCCTGAGATCCAGCGAGGCAACCATGCTCCAAGCGTTTGAGCGGTTGGCCGCCAGCAAGGCGGCATTGCGAGCATGGCGCCGCAACAGGATCCAAGACGCAGAAACCTTCTCGCGTTCTGGTGGGTGCTGAACACCCCAACCTGTGCTTATTGAATTTTCTGAAGGCTGGGAAACGCGCCTTAAACGGACGGCGTGTGTATATCCAAGGTACGCATCCGGTGAGCCTTTCAATTACCCACAAGCTGGGGCGCGATCTCCGAGCCCAAGGTGATGTCGATCAGGCGCGCCATGCCGCGCCACATGACGGTGTTCCCTGGTGGGGGATCGCAGCCCCGGGCGAGATAACCGCCGAGCTTGGCCACTTTGGTGAGATATATGCCCAGAGTGTTGCCGCCGGGCAGGGTTGGAGCCTTGTTGGGGATCAGGAAGTCAAGGATCTCCTGCTCACGATCGGTGAAGACGATCCCCGCATCGACATCCGGCGCCGATCGGTTGATCATCGTCAGCCAGAAGACCCGCCAGATCACCAAGCAATAGACGGCGATCAACTTCACCAAGCGGTCGGCGCTTCGAAGGCGAGCCTCCTCGGCTTTGCAGCCTGACTTCAGGATCTTGTGAAACACCTCGATCTTCCACCTTACCGCATACCAGCGGAGCTTCTCGACGGCGTCGCCGTTCGAGAGGACGGGGAGATCGGTGAGGAGCTTCCAGTCGATGCGCGGGCGGTCGGCGGGCGCCTCACGTTCCCGGGCATGCAGGACCGTCAGGGTGAGCGCCGGGTAGCGCTTCTGCTTCCCGATCGGCGGCAGGATCCGCAAGCTGCGGTAGGTGAGTTCGACCTCCGCCGTGCTGACGTGGCCCTTGCCATCCCGGACGGTAACGGCATGCACGCCTTGAACGGCGACCTCGTCCATCACGGCGTCGACGGTCGTATCGCCGCCCAGGGCAAGCCGGTCAACGCAGGTCCGCACCAGGAAATGTGTGCCCAGTTCTTGAGCCAGGCAGAACAGCTCGTAGATGTCGCTCTCGCGATCCCCGACATGGATGCAGCGCGTCGGATCGCCGAACCGCTCCGTGGTCTGGCGCAGGTTCTCCAGCCAGCGGACACTCTCTTTCTGCTCGATGGGAACCCGCGTCGGGTTGATCTTCCTCTTGAGAGCGGCGGTTCCCTTGAACTTGGTCCGGGTCCAGAACTTGACCGCACCAAGCCCCAGGGGCAGGCCTTCGGTCGTGACCGCCAGACTGGCGTGCATTAGCAGCCCACACACGGTGTGCATGCGAAACCGGCCCTCCTGGTCCTGACCGCTGTTCACCCGGACGGTCTGGCCGATCTTCTCGGGATGCTCGCGCTGGAAGGAGAACTCTGTGGTGTCCTGAATGACTAGGAGGGGGCCGGTAGTCGCGGCGACCCGCTGGCGGGTCGAGTCGAAGTGGCCGGCGAGAATATCCGCTTCGCTTACCCGGTCATTGGCGAAGAACCGGTAGGCCGCCTTGGTGTTGGCCCAGTCCTGGCAGGCCAAGGGGATGCTGTCGCCCATCGCCCCGGCCATCTGATCGAGCAACGTGCTCAGCCGCCGGCCCAGACGCTCATCGGCAAAGTTGCAGCTGGCAAGTTCATCCTCGATCCATGCGTTTGACCCCTGGACATCGGCGCCTCCCGAACATCGTTCGATGCCAACAGGTCCAGCGTCCCCCGCGTTCGGGCCAAAAGCCACCATCACCGGCCGCGCGGCCAGATGTGGGTAATTGAAAGGCGGTCGAGTTCGGCTTTGCGCGCAAGATAGCCCTGGTTCAAGGACTTGAGGTAGGACAGTCGCGCCGCGACCCCTTGGTCGCTCAGCTCCCCGTAGCGCACGAACATGCCGCGCGCTTCGCGCAGCGCCTCCTTGCGTTCCGGGCGGACGGCCAGTTCCACCATCCGGTCGATCAGGTCCAGGCTTTGCGCGCGTTGCGTACCGCCCATTTCGGCGAAGCGGACGACGTCCGCCTCCGTGCCAGCGGTCGCCACGACCAGATTGGCATAGGCGATCGCCTGGAACTTCGCCTGGATCTCCTGCGTGGTCGCGGCCACGACTGCAGCCCGTTGCGACAGCCCGGTGTCGGACCGTATGGTGTTGAAGGCTTCGTATCCGCCGATGGCCATCCCGGTCACCATGACGACCACGACGATGCCGCTTCCCGCCAGCTTCGTGGCGATGCGAAGGTTTTGCGCGATGCTCCACATTGGTGTGCGTCAGCCTTACCGTGGGTGAACGGCGGCTGAGAGGTGCGGCGTGCGCGTTTCCTCGCTCCTCCTATTCATTTGCAGGTATTTTTAGAAAATATTACAGGGATGCCGTGTTCCTGCCATGCCGGCCAAGTGCGACGAATGCGCCCCCAACGACGGTATTGTTAATGCTCACCGGCCCCTCGCAGGCCATATCGTTCACAGCTACGAAATGCGGCTGTACGCTGCCCTGTCCCGGCAGGCGAGCAAAGATCAAACTGGATCTGTCTTTGAGCGGCAAGCATAAAAATTCACGAAGCCATAAATTTCGTGTCATTCAAAAAGCAGAGAGCTTGGGGTTCTTGTCGCGTACCCTCTATGGAGGGCTGCTGATATTAAATTATCTATTATTTACCGTAAATGCCGATGCGCGAGTTTGTTAAAAGGGCGGCGAACAAGCTGATGCTGCGCGTCAAGATCGATCAAAGAGTCTTGGGACGGCAAATGGGGCGTGCGCTGCCCTGCCAACGCCTTCTGCATTGCGTTAACTGTCGGTTAGTGCATCAGGTTTCTGATATTGAATTCGAGGACTTTTCCTCGCATGCGCGCGTGCGCGCATCAGGGCGAGTGCGAACGAATGCGTAGTCTACGTAACATTATCGGGGTGACGATCACGCTTCTGCTCGGCGGCATCGCCGTTGTCCGTGGCGCCTCCGTGGGGTGGGAGGCCGAAGGCCTGCTCCGGCAGGAGGTCGGCCGCTCCTTGGGCGAAACGGCGAAGGGCCTGGCCGAGCGGCTCGACGCCGACATGCGGGCGCGGACAGCACGGGCCGCCATTCTCGGCTCGCTGGAAGCCCTGCAGGATCCCAGGTCGGCCCAGCGTCTCGTCGATGAGATCCTCACACGCGATCCTTCCACGGCGTGGGTCGGCGTCACCGACGCGCAGGGTACGGTCGTGGCGGCAAGTGGTGGAATCCTGGTGGGCCAGAGCGTGGCACAGCGGCCTGTCTTCCAGCGTGCCCAAGACGGCATGTTCGTCGGCGACGTCCACGACGCGGTGTTGCTGGCGAAGCTGCTCCCCAATCCGTCGGGCGAACCGATGAAGTTCGTCGACGTGTCGGTGCCGTTGAAGGGGCCCACCGGCAAGACGGTCGGGGTGCTGGCCTTCCATTACAGCTGGTCCTGGGCACGCGACGTCGTCGGAGCCCTGCTCGACATGGTCCGGAACCGCACAGGAACCGAGGTCCTGGTCATGGCGGTGAATGGAACGGCCCTGTTGGGCCCGGACGGAACCATGGGGAAGCCTCTGGTCTTCGACGGATTGGAAGCGGTCCGCGCGCGGGGCGACGGCTGGGAGGTGGCGCGCTGGCCGGACGGCCGCGAGTACCTTCTGGGGTTCTCGCGTGGCGCCGCCGGTCAGGATGTCTCGGACCTTGGCTGGACGGTCATCGTCCGGCAACCCGTGGAGCACGCATTCGCACCCGCACAGGAAATGCGCCTGCACATTCTGCTGTCCGGTTTTGTGTTTGCCGGCATTTTCGGAGCGCTCGGCTGGCTCGCCGCCGGCTGGATCGCCCGGCCCTTGCGTCTCATTGCCACGGAGGCGGAGCGCATGCGTGCGGGCGAACCGGGAGCCGCAATTCCGGAGATCACGCGGGGAGCCAAGGAGATCGGCACGCTCTCGCGGGCGTTGCGCGAACTGGTCACAAGTCTCACCGCCTCGAAGGCCGCGCTGGCGAGGATGGAGGACATCGCGTACCAGGACCGGCTGACCGCGCTTCCCAACCGCCGCTTCTTCGAACAGTACCTTGACGTCGCGCTGAGCCGCGCGCGCGCCGAGATGGGGCATGTGGCGGCGCTGTACATCGATCTGGACGGATTCAAGCCGGTCAATGACCGTCTGGGGCACGACGCCGGTGACGAGGTCCTGCGGCAGGTCGGCGTCCGGCTGGCGTCCAGCCTGCGAGGGGATGATGTGGTCGCCCGCATTGGCGGAGACGAGTTCGCGGCGATCCTCGTTTCGTCCGGATGCTCCGGGCTCGCCAACCTCGACGAGGTGACCGCCCGGATCATCGCGGCTGTGAACGAAGTCGTCGTTGTGCAGGGCCAGCCGGTGCGGGTTGGCTGCAGCATCGGTGTTGCGCTGTGGCCGCTCGATGGGCCGGATCTTTCCAGCGTGCTGAAGCACGCCGATGAGGCATTGTACGAGGCCAAGCGTAGGGGTAAGAACCAAGCCGTCAGCTACGCGAGCATGGCGGCTTCGCCATTGCCCGAAAGTGATTGAGGGCCGGGCTTCCGCAACCGAATGGCAGGGATACTGTTGTCATCCTGGATGAAAGCCAGGAGGCCTCCATGGCTGGCCACACGTCGGCCAACGGCAGCGTGCGGTTCATTGATCGGGGGGAGCCCGGTTGCCCGCTGTGTGTTCATACCCTGCCTGGCAAGGGCTGGTGTACTGGGCTGTGCCGCTGCTCCGCACTCGAAGCCGTCGCCGAGTTGGACCGGCTGTCCTTGGGAAAGGCCATGCTCGCGCCGGTGCCACAGGTGCAATGAACAATCGGGTGTGCCACGCTGTCTCCGGCAGGGCCGCCGCGCGGGACGTCACGGGCAAGCGGGTCGCCCTGATCGGCACCGGCGCCAGCGCCGCCCAGGTCGGGCCGGCCATTGCTGGGGACGTCGCGCACCTCACCGTCTTCCAGCGCTCGCGCCACTGGTGCCCGCCGTACCAGCGCGTGCCGGTGCCGGACGGCGTGCGTTGGGCGTTGCGCCACATTCCGCACTACGCGGAGTGGTTCCGCTTCCGCACCTACTGGTTCACGTCGGACGGCCTCTACCCCGACAGCCAGATAGACCCGGCCTGGCCGCAGGAGGTTTCCGCCTCCGCCCGCAATGAGGCGGTGCGCCAGTACTGCCTGGCGAACCTGCACACCAAACTGGCCGACCGCCCCGACTTGGTCGAGAAACTGACGCCGGACTATCCGGTGTTCGGCAAGCGCATCGTCATGGACGTGGAGTGGCTCAACACGTTGCGCCGCGACAACGTCACCCTTGAGAACACGCCGATCGAGCGCGTCACCGAGGACGCGATCCTGCTGAAGGACGGTCAATCGGTGCCCGTCGACGTCATCATCTGCGCCACCGGATTCGAGATCGCCAAGATGGTCGGCAACATGACCATCATCGGTCGCGGCGGCCGGAACTTGGGCGAAGAGTGGGGCGAGGACGATCCGCGCGGCTACCTGGGCGTGGCGGTGCCGGGCTATCCCAACTACTTCCTGACCGTCGGACCCAGCAGCGGGCCGGCGCACGCGGCCGGCGTGAACCTGATCGTCGAGGCGCAGATGCATTGCATCATCGAATGCCTGGACATCCTGCGGGCACGCCACGCCGTGGCGATGGAGCCAACCCAGCCGGCCGCCGACGTGTTCAATGCCGACGTCGAACGCTTCATGAAAAGCATGGTGTGCTCGCATCCCAAGGCGGACAGCTACTAAAAGAACAGCAAGGGGCGTGTCATCCTGGCGAGCCCGTACCGTCTGGTCGACTACTGGACGATGACCCGGTCTCCGAACCTGGACCATTACGCGTTCAGGTGAGGGCGCCTTTTGGTGATGGGCGCGGGCGGACGGTTATTTGCTAACAGTTTGCGATATGGCGGAACCTGTTGGCACGATACAGGCCCGCGCCCGTCGTCACCTGTGAGCCGCAACGTTCGCCCGACGAGCGAGCGAGTGGAGGTCCGTCGGCATCGCACGTCGATCAGCGCTGTGACGCGGCGCCGTTTTCCCGGCAACGGTACCAAGGAGGTGGCCGGCCCCCCGGGGCAGGGCCGGCCGGCCACGGTTGGCGTATCCCTGTTAACATCCCCGCATTCCTGCTTTCCGCACCGACTTGAGAGCTTCAGAAGCATGAATAAAACAGGAACCGGGTGAGAACACAACGCGGAAGTCGACCATGACGCTGCCCTCCGAAGGCAGAGGTCGTGGGTTCGAATCCCGCCGGGTCCGCCAGTCTTTTCAAGCGGTTATTGTTCTTTTGTCGGAAGGCACGACGCAGCGCAACCCCGTTTTCGTCCCCGCATCGCGTCCAAGCGCCGAATTGCCGGCTTCCGCCATGTAATCAGGGTGGTGGTGACCGTAGACGTCGCGGACGGTGTCCGGGCTCATGCCGACGAACCCGCCCACCTTCCAGAAGTCGAGTCCATCCCACAGCAGCCACGTCACGCAGGTGTGACGCAGAGTGTGGGGGTGGATTGTCGGCTTTTTGACCGCCGTTGGATTGCCGTCCGCGTCCTTGCCGGCGATCGGTTCGTAGAGCCCGGCGTCCACGGCGATGGTCGAAAAGCCCTCCTTCACGTCGCCGACCGGCTGGCCATCGCACTCGACGACGTACTGCCGGGTGATCTTCCGGGCCAGCGTCAGCTGTAAAGGCCGGATGAAGTTTGGTTCTCCCGCATTTTGCGTGATGCCGGTGGTGCCGGACGCCGAGGATGAGCACATGAGGTGAACATCGCAGCAGATTCAGTTCACCGTGACCAAGCGCCTCCTCCCCGTGATCCCCGACGGGCTCTGCGTCGAGCATGTTCTGCCGGAGCCTGACCGCATCATTATCCTCGTCCGCGCCCGACGCCCGTCAGCCCTATGCCCGCGTTGCCACGCGCCGTCGTCGCGCGTGCACATCCTCTACGGGCTGATCACCACGGCGAAGCTGAACGGCGTCGATCCCCAGGCGTGGCTCGCCGACGTGTTGGCCCGCATCGCCGACCTGCCGCAGAGCCGCCTGCCCGAACTCCTGCCCTGGAACTGGAAACCCGCCTGACCGCGGCGCTCACCGGATGCGTACTATCCAAGCGGGGTCAAGGATCCCGCTTTTCCCAAGCGCCGAAATAGGCCCGAAGACGCTCTTCGGCACGCTGGCGGTTCTCGACCGCCTCGCGATAGCTCATCTCGGCCTGCCGGAATACGTCCAGGAAGCGACTGTCCTGCACCGAGGCTGCACGCGCGAACTCAAGAGCCTTGGACGCCGTGTCCTCAGCCCGCCGCATCAAATCCAGAAAATCTCTGAGCTGCGCTTCAAGCAGCTTTCTCGTCGGCATCGCGGTTCCATGGTGCAAAGTGTCCTACGTAAGGATGGCGAACCTCGCTGTCCAGATCAAACCTGACGTTCGGTGTATGCGGCTCAGAATTGATCTCGCCCCGTCCGCTCTTCGGGCGGTGGCGGCAGACGCCGATCAAGTTCCATTTTGATGGCTTCCAGGCCAACCTTCAGAGGGTTGACTTCGTCCTCATTGATTGCCCGCGCCAATGCTGTGTGGTTGGCCGCCCAAACGCTCGACAGTTCTGCATTGTTCAGGCGGGCAAGGCGTGGCAACACCTGCTGGATCTGGTCGGCATGAATCTTGAGTGGCATGACCATTCCGGAAATTTAGCAATCTGAGCACGCCGGAACAAGCGGCGAGCGTGCCGTTCAGGAGCGGCTTTGTATCGGCTGTTCGAGTTCCAACAAGCTCGCCGCACTGACGCCGAGCGCGTCGGCCAGTTCCTTCAGCACGGTGACGGTCGGGTTGCGGGCGCCGCGCTCGATCCCGCTGATGTAGGTGCGGTGCAGCCCCGATTCGAAGGCAAGTTCCTCCTGCGACCAGCCGCGCGAGCGCCTGATCCTCTGCACGTTGAGCCCGACCTGCCTGCGGATGTCCATCCATGCAGAAAGCCGGTGCGCAGCCTATCGGTCTACAGACTATGAGTAACATTTTCTTAGGGGCGCGCACGCTACCGTCCGGGCGAACACAGCCGCCGCGAGCATCGGGGCGGGGGCAGCCCGCAGCCGAACGCACAGCGCAGGAGGTAACTCGTGTCCAACGCATCAGGATCAAAGCACAAGGGCCGCGGCCGTGCGCCGAAGGCCGGCAGCGGCCTGGACAAGGTTGACGAGCATGTCGGCAGTCGGTTGCGGCTGCGCCGCACCCTTGTTGGGCTGTCGCAGACGAAGCTGGGGGAGCGGGTAGGCCTGACCTTCCAGCAGATCCAGAAATACGAGAAGGGCGGGAATGGCATCGCCGCATCGCGGCTCTGGCAACTGGCCGCGGTGCTCGACGTTCCCGTCAGCTTCTTCTTTGACGGCATTCCAACCGAGGATGATCGCACCGCAGAGGCGCTTGACTCAGGAACGCCGATGCCGCCGCTGGGGCGGCGGGAAACTCTGGAATTGGTGAAATGCTATTACCGGATCAAGGACCCGCGCGTGCGCCGGAGGGTCTTCGATCTGGTCAAGGCGACTGTGGGCGCTTTGGAGAACGCGGTGGCACCTCCGCCGGTTTCAGATCCGCCTTGAAACGCATGCCCGGCCCCTTGTCTCCGTCAGCGGCAACAAACTCAATCCCGGCCGCATCGAAGGCCTGGATGAGAGCTTCAACGGTTAGGGTGTTCGCCCTTACGTACCCGTTCATCGACTCCAGCCGCTTGACCGTCGGTTCGGACACCTTGGACGCCTTCGCCACATCCTTCTGTTCCCAACGCAAGCTGGCACGTGCCGCTCTGAGTTGCTCGCCCGTAAGTGATGTCGTTGCTGCCAATGTTGTCTCCCAAGTGTAAAAATATCTATGACGTATTGACTGTCGCTCAGGGGCTATGTTATCCTTCAGGGATAAACGATAAAATGGCCCCGCAGCAAGGGTTCGTGTTAGGCCGGCTGCGCTCAAGGTGGCCGCAGCGCGGACACTTATTGTGTTCATTGGAAGGAGCCAGCGGTGCCCTCTAGAACGCGAGCACCAAGGAGGAGCAAGGCAACAACCCGCACTGAATTGGCTGCGGCCGCTCGCCTGCTGTCGGCTTCTCTATCGGATGGACGGTCAGAGGACCCACTCATCTCCCTTTGGCAGGATTGGCGGGAGACTTTCGCCTCCTCAAAGCAGCTGTGCTGTGAGGCCCAGCGTCTGGAACGGAAACTGGTCGAAAAGATCGGCTTCCCCCGTGTGGAAATCCCCCTCAACGATCACGAGCGCTCCTCGGTTTCGGCTACGGATCCCCGCCAGATCGATTGGGTGCTGGGGAAGGCGCCGGCCACCCGAGCGTTGCGCCGACGCCTAAAGCGCGATCTCGCCGCTGCGCAGGCGCGCTGGGACGCCGAAGCGGCGGCGATCGGTCTCACCAGCGCCGTACAGCGGGAAGCGGCGGCCGACCGGCGGGTGGACGAGTTGCTCAAGGCTGCCTCCCGCACGCCCGCAGGGTCGATCACCGGCGTCATCGCCAAGCTCGCCATCGCGACCGAGTGGAGCGAGCTGGAGCCGGAGGCCGACGGCTACCCCTGGGACTTCATCCGCGGCGTTCTCTCCGACCTCACCACGCTGACCACCAATGGGACATAGCGTATCCGGTCTCCCCACCGGGCGTCCGGCGGGTTATAACCAAGGGGAAAATCGGCTGGGAACTGCAACCATCGCACTGACGTCGGTTGGGAGTGTCGAGATCACTTGACGGCGAACACACGAAACCTCGTTGCCGCGCTGGTCGGATCGGCGGTCGCCGTCACCATCGTCGCCGTGGGCGCAACCACCATCGTCGACCACCGGGCCACCCGCGGGCGAGCCGAGCGGGAGCTGGATCAGCGCACCCTCCTCGTGGCTGAGCACGTCCGGGCGGTGATCCGGACCGACGTCATGCTGCTCGGGCGGGTCGCCGACCACTTCGCCGGCCGGCCGCTGCCGGCGCCCGAGGCGGCGGACGCCGACCGGGGCGCGCTCCGGGCGATGCTCGGGGACGCCGATGGGGTCGAGTCGATATGGGTGTACGACGAGCGCGGCGACGCGGTGCTGTCCACCGCCGAGGACAAGTTGGGCCGGTTCAACGTCGCGGACCGCGAGTATTTCCAGGCGACCAGGGCCGGTGACCGGCTGTTCGTCAGCCCGCTCATCTGGGGGCGCGTGACCGGCGGCTTCTTCTTCGTCGTCGCCCGGCGCCTGGAGGATCCCTCCGGCGCGTTTCGCGGAGTCGCCGTTGTGGGCGTTCCGGGCGACCGGTTCGCGGACTTCTATCGCCGCCTCTCTGGCGACGAGAACGCGTCGGTCGCGGTTCGGAAGCTGAACGGTGATGTCGTCGTGCGCGCGCCTCTGCCCGCCTCGGAACCGCCCAAGGGCTGGCCGGAGGGCTCCTACGTCCACGAACGCTTGGCCGAGGAGGCCGGGGTCTACGAGCGCGTATCTCCGATCGACGGGATCGAGCGGCTGTACGCCTTTCGCCGTCTCGATCCGGAAGGGCTGGTGGTGATCGCCGGCCGTCCCGTGGACGCGCTGTTCGCCGGCTGGTGGTCGCGGAGCGTGCTGGTCTATGGCCTCGGTGGCGTCGGCGTCGGGCTCAGCCTGGTGCTCAGCATCCTCGTCCTGCGCCGCGCGCGCCAGGAGGCCGACGCCCTGCGCGATGCGCTGCGGGCCGTGCGGGAGAGCGAGGAACGCTTCGACTTGGCGGTGGCCGCCACGACGGACGGCATCTGGGATTGGGACCTCCGCACGAACAAGGTCCGCCGGACAGCCAGGATGAAGGGACTGTTTGGCTTGGCCGACCACGAGATGGGCGACGATTCCCAGGAGTTCTGGGACCGCCTGCATCCCGCCGATGCCCCGACCCTTCGGTCCGCTGTGCAGGCGCACCTGGAACGGCGGTCCGAGCAGCTCGAAGCGGAATGCCGGGTGCTCCACGAAGACGGTTCCTGGCGGTGGCTGTTCGTCCGCGGCCGGGCGCAGTTCGACTTCGGCGGAAGTCCGTTGCGCATGGTCGGCATGATGACCGACGTGACCGAACGGCGGGAACGCGAGTTGCAGGTGCAGGCCGCTCACCAAGCGGCCGAGGAGGAGAAGGAGCGCGCCCGGCATGCGGCCAACCACGACCCGCTGACCGGGCTGCCCAACCGCGCGTACCTCACCGAGCGCTTGGCGGCGCTGGCTGCGGCCGCGGCGCCGGACGGCGGGCGACAGGTAGTGATGCTGCTCGACCTCGACGACTTCAAGGGGGTCAACGACACGCTGGGGCACCCGGCCGGCGACGAGCTGCTGCGGATCGTCGCCGGCCGGCTCCGGAGCTGCCTGCGCGACGGTGACTTCGTGGCCCGGCTGGGCGGCGACGAGTTCGCCGTGCTTGTACCGTCGCTCTGCGGGACGGCGTGCGGCACGCTGGCGCTGGCCGAGCGCATCGTCGCCACGGTGGGACAGGAGGCGGTCATTGCCGGGCAGCCGGTGCGGGTCGGCTGCTCGGCCGGCGTGTCGGTCTGGAAGGCGGCCGAGCTCGAGCCGGAAGAGGCCATCCGACAGGCGGACGTCGCGCTCTACGAGGCGAAGCGCACCGGCAAGAACCGGGTGGTGCTCCAGGGATGCGGGGACCTCCCGTCTCCCTGTTGCCGCAACGTCCCGGCCTGATCGATTGCTGTCGCCCCGTCCACCGTTCCGGCGGTGCCCGTCGGCCGGCGGTCTGCGCTCTCCAGCGATATCGTCCGCCTGTGCAGGGCGCGCATCGGGTCCATGGGCGTGCCGCCAACCACGGCCGTTCCCCCGTACCCTTCAGAATGAGGGGCACGCCGACCTTGCGGTTCGAGGCCGCTTCGGTCGGCGAGCGGAGCGCCCTACGCTCGAAGGCAGAAAGGACGGTGCGGGACAGGGTGGCTAACGGCAGCATCATCACCCGGGCATCCTCGAGGATCCCGCGTTTACGGCCGCCAACGGAGCTGCCAGTCGGTTCGGTCTCTGGTGCTCCGGACTTTTCGGAACCCAGCCTTCTTCAGAAGATGGACCATTGCGGTCGACGGTGTGAAGCACCGTGCGAACAGTCCCCGGTTCCTCGGGTCCCTGCGCATGTCCTCGCACATCGTGTGGAGCACATGGCGCGCGATGCCTTGCTTGCGCGCCTCTTCGACGATCGAAAAGAACCACAGCTCCACCACTCCCGGGTCGAGCGTCCCGTCGACGCGCTGAGCGAGGAAGCCGACAGGCCGGCCATCCTGCTCGATGAGCACGAATTGGGCGAACACCCCCAGGATGTCCGCGCCGCTGGCGACGGAGAACCGCGGTTGCCGGATCATGGCCTCGATCGCCTGCGCGGCCGGCATTCCAAGGGACCGGTAGTGGCCTCCTGCCAATCCGTCTTCATAGAGCCGACCAATGAACGGCGCGTCTGCGGGCGCCGCCTTTCTCATTGTGATGCCTTCTACGCCGGGCATGCTGAGTTCCCTTGAGGATCGGTTTTGCTTCACAGCGGACTGTACCGTACGGGCTTGCCGCCCGCCTGCTCGACAGACACCGTTTTTCGTCGTCGTTCGCAGGGCGGCGCGCCGACGCCCGGTCCGCTCGGCATCGCAGTTGGCTGGTTTGCCGGCCATCGCCGGCGTTCCATGCGCACCCCGTCTTTCGTGTCGCTCTGCGCCGCTTCGCAGACGGCCGGGTTCGACGGGAAGGGTGTGGGCCAAGGTGGCAACGGCAAGGCTGGCGACGGAAGGGCAATATACGGCCGAGCGAAGGCGGCGTCCGTTCCCGTTATGAAAGAAATGCATCGGTGCTGTGGGCGGATTCGTGCGAGGTGTCCGTGAGGTGGCGGTGGCGCAAGTTGTATTCTCGAAGGCCATGGTGCAGTCTGCCGGAAGGTGGACATCCCAAGCAAGGGGGGCTGTGCCCATATCAGCCACCCCTGTCACCGGGCACCGTTCATCGGACGTGGACATGACGCCCTTGGGTTCAATTTGATGCCTCTCACTCCTGATCCGGTTGCCCTGCTGAACGCTTGGCTGGCGCTGGAGGCCTTGCAGCCGCAGACATTTCCAAAGCAGGAGGACCTGATCAGCGATGAGCCGCCGCGCCGGAATCGTGGCGAGCCTCGCAAGACGCCTCCCCGTCTGCTGCTGCCGTTCGACGTCCGGTCCGGCCAGATGCCCTGGGACAGCCCGGCGGGTGATCGGGTGGGGTTGAAGCTCTCCGACGAGGAGACCATCCGCTGGTATCTGCCGGTGGCCTTCGCCAAGGTGAAGCCTGCGGTCGACCTGCTGGTCAGAAACGTCGAGCCGGATGGTCCGGAGCGGGAGCAGGCGTCCGGGGTCGCCGTGCTGGCCCTGGCCTCCTTCGATGAACGGGGCTTCCCATCCTCCAAGGTGCTGCTGTCGAGTTTCGGGTGGGCATGCGGAGAAGTCCTGGCCGACCGGATATCCGGCTTGCACCGGTACCTGGACGTCCAGGACGAACTGTGCCGCGAGATCGGAGACGCGCTGGTCGAACGCGCCGAGGAAGGCTGCCAGATCCCGACGACGAGGCGGGGCTTCGTCCTCGGCATGAGCACGCTGGAGCGGCTCTTGAACCTGCCGAAGGAGGTGCTCGAGCGGCCGAGGATCGCCATCCGCGTCATCGGGGACGGCGAGAAGGAGCCGGTCGACATCATCAACAGCTTCTTCCTCCGCGACCTGCACCGCCTCCGCACCGTCGTGCAGGCTGGCGGGGGCGGGGCGACGCTGCAAACCTATCTCGGGCAACGGCCGCCCCCGCATCGCCGCGACGTGCTGGCCGACAAGGCGCTGCTGGAGGATCTGCTGGCGCCCAGGCAACTGCCGTTGGCCCGCTGGCCGGCGCCTCCGCCTGCCAAGCTGGTGACGTTGCAGCAGGCGGCGGTGAACGCCGCCGTGCGCGATCTGGCGGACGGCGGCGTGCTCTCCATCAACGGGCCGCCCGGCACGGGCAAGACGACGCTGTTGCGCGACGTCATCGCCGCCGTGGTTCTCGACCGGGCCGACGCGCTGCTCGGGTTCGAGGATCCGGCATCCGCCTTTGCGCCCGTGGACCTCATTGCCGAAGGGGGGCGCCGGCAGACGCTTCACAGGCTGGACGACAGGTTGCGGGGGCGCGGGATCGTGGTCGCGTCCTCGAACAACGCCGCCGTGCGGAACGTCAGCGCCGAACTGCCTCTCGCCGGAACGGTGGCGCCGGATTGCGCAGCCCGTCATTTTCCCGGCACCGCGGACGCCGTTCACGGCAAGGAGGGGAGTTGCTGGGGGCTCATCGCCGCGGTGCTGGGCAACATGGCCAACCGCACGGACTTCGTAGAGGACGCCTGGTGGCATCCGGATTGGGGGTTGGAAAAGTACCTCGCCGCGGTGACCGGGCGGGTGAAGCGCGATCGGGCGGGCGCGCCGCCCCCGATGATCGTCGAGGCCGAAGCGCCGCCGCGGAACAAGGCGGCGGCCATGGAACGCTGGCGGCAGGCCTGTCTTGACTACCGGGAGAAGCGCGCGGCCGTCGCCGGCATGCAGACGCTGCGCGAGCAGATCCGCATGGCGCTGTGGTCGGCCGCGTCGGTCCAGCAGGCCATGGACGATGCCGAGGCGGCGCACCGTGCTGCGGTTGGAGACGCGGACAAGGCACGGGAGACCCGCCGGGCGGCGGAGCTGGCGCTGGCCCGGCTCGATGCCGCCGTCGCCGATGCGCGCCGCCTGCTCGATGGCAGCACGGCCCTCCAGCCGGCTCCTGTTTTCCGCTGGCTCGGTCTGGACGCCCGCTGGCGGCGACGGCAGGAGGAGGCGATGGGCCTGTTGCGCCGCACGCTGGCCGACCAGGATGCGGCCCGGGCCGAACTGCTTGCCGCGGGGACCCGCGCGGAAACGGCGGACGCGCAGGCGAGGGCGGCTGAGGCCGCGCTGACGGCCGGCCGGGAACGCTGGGCGCAGCTGCGCGACCTGGAGGCCCGGTGTCCGGATGTCTGCGCGGGCACCCAACTCGGCCCGACATTCTGGAGCGGTTCCCATGAGGCCATTCATACTGCCAGCACCTGGGCGGATCCTGACTTCACGGCGGCGCGGGATGAGATGTTCGCCGCCGCCATCCGTCTGCACCGCGCGTTCATCGATGCCGCCGGCGGGCCGATGAAGTCGAACCTCGGGCTGATGATGGATCACCTCAAAGGCAAGCGCACGCCGTCCGGCGCCGACGCCCACCTTGGAGATCTGTGGGACAGCTTCTTCCTCGTGGTTCCTCTTGTCTCGACGACGTTCGCCTCGTTCGACCGGCTGATGGATGGAGTGGGCGAGGGAGCCATCGGCTGGCTCATCGTAGACGAAGCCGGCCAGGCGACGCCGCAGGCTGCGGCTGGCGCCGTGTGGCGGTCGCGGCGCGCGCTCATCATCGGCGATCCGCTGCAGATCGAACCGGTCTCGAAGGTCCCAACGGGCCTCGTCCGGGCGATCTGCGCCAGCTACGGTGCGCACCCCGATCTGTGGGCGGCGCCGCGGGCGTCAACACAGACGCTCGCCGACGCCGTCAGCCCGTTGATAGCCCGTATGGGCGAGGGTGCCGATGTCCGGGAGATCGGCCTTCCGCTTCTCGTGCACCGCCGCTGCCAGGATCCGATGTTCTCGATCTCCAACGAGATCGCCTACGGGGGGCTGATGGTGCATGCGGCGGGGGATCCGGCGTCTCCCATCGCCGACGCCCTGTCGCCGTGGCTTGCCGGCAGTGCCTGGATCGACGTCCGGTCCAATGCCGAGAAATGGAGCAAGGCGGAAGGCGAGGCGGTCGTCGATCTCCTGCGGAAATTGAGCGTGCAGGGCATTCGGAAGCCCAGCCTGTACATCATCACCCCGTTCCGGGCTGTGGCGGACAAGCTCAGGAGTTTCGTGCTCAAAAGCGGCGTTCTCGACGAACTGGGCATCGAGGGAAAGAAGCCGAAGGACGACTGGGGAAAGGCGCACATCGGGACGGTCCACACGTTCCAGGGCAAGGAGGCGGAGGCCGTGCTGCTGGTCCTGGGGGCGTCGGCGGAGACCAGCCGCGGGTCGCGGACCTGGGCGGGCGGGACACCGAACATCCTCAACGTCGCCGCCACACGGGCGAAGAAGGTGATGTACGTCGTCGGCTCCCACGCCGCCTGGGCCGGTGCCGGCGTGTTCGCCGCTGCCGCCACAGCCCTTCCCGTCGTGCGCTGGCCGTTCGATGCGCATGACGTCACCGGCGAGACCGATGAGATGCCCGTTGAACGGGATGCTGCCGACGATTGTGAGGACATGGTGCCGCTTCCCGGCTGACATTCGCTCTCGTGTTCTGTGAAGCGCCGCGGCTGGGTGAGGTGAGGCGATGAGATGCATCTGGTGCAAGAAGGATGACCAAGCCCCTTCCGTGGAACACATCATTCCCGAGGCTCTGGGGTGTCCGGACGGTTTTGTCCTCACGGGCGGTACCGTCTGCCGTGCGTGCAACAACAACCTGGCAAGCCTGGATCGGGCGGTGATCGATGATTTCGACGTTCCCGCTTTCCTGGCGGGCATTCCTCGCAAGGGTGGCCGGCCGCCTGCCATTCTGAATCGCGGGAATGTCAGGGCAACGGTCGGCCGGCGAGGGCCCCAGATGTCCTTCAACATGGACAGGCACCCGGTTCGGGCACATGACGGGGCCGCTTTGCCTCCGGTTGGCGGGTCGAGTCGGAACATCCGTGCTTCGTTCGAACGCAGCGGCAGAGTTGGGACGGTATCCTTCTCCACCGAGATCGGCAGAAACCCCAAATTCGTCCGGGGGATCGTCAAGATTGCCGTTTCCGCGACGGCTTATTTCCTTGGTTCGGATACGGTGTTGTCGCCTGATTTCGATGGTGTCCGCGATTTTGTGCGTAACGGCTCAGGAGCAAGGCAAATATTGATGCTGATGGGCGAAGGCACGTCGTACTTCAATCAAGTGTCTCCGCCTTTCGTGTCGGAAGCCGGTGGTTGCGGTATCGGATTTCGGTTGGCCCATATGGACTTCCTGGTCGATATGAGTCCCGACTGCTCTCTTTTTCCCGTATGGAAGGCGAAAGCTCTGGAACTGTACGGGGAAACAGGATGGACATACTTGCCGCCGGAGCGTGCCGGAAAATCCGAGCCAAGGAAGCGCAGCAGGTGAAAGCGCGCAGGCAAGGCTCCTTCCCCGCGGCCCGGGACCGCGTCAGCGGCGCCGTTCGATTCCCAGCCGGAGGCACCGCAATCCGCAGGCCGCGTGTTCGTCGATCGGATTCATCACGGCCGGGGCGAAGCGGGCGGACACGGCTGGATGGGCTGCCTTCGGTGGAGATCACTGCCGATCCCCTGCCTCGAAACGCGGCAACAAGCTTGCCGGGCTGACGCTCAGCGCGTCGACCAGTTCCGTCAGCACCGTGCGAGTCGGGTGCGGCTGGCGCGTCCGACCCGGTGCGAGTCGGCTGCTCGGCCGGCATATCCGGTGTGGACGCAGGCCAAGCTGGAACCAGAGGAGGCGATGCGGCAGGCGGATGCCGCCCTGCACAAGGCGAAGCGGACCGGCAAGAGCCCGGCGGTGCTCCAGGGGCGCAGGGACCCGCCCCAATCGGTGTGCGGCGATGGTGCGGGCTGACCATTCCCGCCGATGTCCCCGGTACCCGCACCTTTACCCCATGTTCCGCGGCCTCCGGCCGATCCGCCCAAGCCCCCGCGCCTTGGCCATCGCCGAGCGGTCCGCCGCGTAGTTCGGGGCCGTCATCGGGTAGGCGTCCGGCAGGTTCCAGCGCGCCCGGTACTCCTCGGGCGTCATGCCGTAGACGGTCCGCAGGTGACGCTTCAGCGTCTTCAGCTTCTTTCCGTCTTCCAGGCAGACGATGTAGTCGGGCGTCACCGACCGGCGAATCGGCACCGCCGGCTTGCGCTCGGTGGGCGCCGGTGCGCTCGGCTTGCCGGCGCTGTCCAGCGCCCGGCGCACGGTTGCGATCAGGGATGGCAAGTCACCGATCCCGACGCGGTGGTTGCGGACGTATGCGGCGACGATCCTGGCCGCCTGCTCGATCACGTCAGTCATGACGCGGGGCGCTCCATGAAGAGGTTGCATACGTGAGTATGAGTTTTTACGCGAAGAGGCGGCAAAACCATAGCGGAAAAAGGGCTTCTGTCCTGTGGACGCGATGTGGAAGCACCTTGCCCAAGCCTTCCGGCCCTAGGGAATCATGATGCCTCCAGTGCGGCGCGGAGTGCGGCGAGAATCGGCTGGGGGCTCAGCGGCTTGGCTACGATGATGGTGGACGCCGGCGTGCCGTGTCCCAGCCCAGCAAGGTCGCGGACATCCGGCGTGCCCGTCATGACGATCACCGGCAGCAGCGGGCGTGACGACCTCAGGCGGCGGACCAGCGCCGCACCATTCAGGTGCGGCATCTGCAGATCAGTCAGCAGCGCGTCGGCCGGATCCTCAGCCTCGAAGGCGAGGGCGCGCAAGCCGTCGTGGGCCACCGTTACCCGATAGCCGGCGCCCTCCAGGATTTCCCGAAGCGCCCAGGCGACCAGCACCTCGTCTTCGACGACGAGGACGTGGACGGGTTTGCCTTCATCCATCGCCATCGCGTCCCCTCCCGCCGGCGTCGGCATCGGATGTCGTGCGGGCCGTTGCCCCTCGCCGTGCTCCCACACTCGTTTCAAGTTCGCGCTCCATCGCCGCGATCACGCTCAGCCGGCGGCTCACCTCGGCCCTGTACGCTTGCAGCACCTCCGGGGCGTGCCCCGTCGGGCGCCGGCTGGCCGCAAGCACCGCCCGGGTCAGGGCGGCCAGCGTGTCGAAGCCGAAGCTCACGGCCAGCGACAGCAGCGCCCTCGCGTCTTGATTGATGCGGTGCCAATCGGGCGGTTCGTCCTGCGCCGACCGCAGCCGCCGGATCAGTTCCTCCTTAAGCCCGGCAAGGACGTCACGGAAGGTATCGTGCTCCAGGTCGCGCCGGAGAATGGCAAGGATCGCTTCGTCGTTCGCTGCGGTGGTCTGCGGCATGGTCGGCCCGGCTGTCATGTGGAACGGCATGGACGGTGCGTCATGGCGTGCGTGCTGCCCATCTACTGCCATCCGCCTCCGGCCACGAAGGCCCGAACGGCCTCGAGATCGTCCTGCCAGCACCGGGTGCAGGGCAGGGGGACACCGAAGCGTTCCGCTTCGCCATAGATCAGCTCCTTGATGACGACCGCGCGCCAATAGCACTCCACCGCGGCCGGAATGTCGGCGGGGCACAAGGCGTCGCCATCGTCCATGCATCGATCGTACTGCCGGATCAACGCCGCCAGTTCCCAGACGCGCGGCATCGCGTCTTGCCTCCATCGTGCTTTCTCCACACCGGTACCACGGCGGCCAGCGTGGTCCTGCCTGCCCACGTCACGCGCGCCATGAAGCCGGGAAGAACATCGGGACCCTTGCAGCCGGAGAGTGTAGCCGGTTGCCTATGGGAATGCGACCAAAATAGTCGTCTCTGTGGCGCGCGAGGGGCGTATCGGGAATGTGATCCCTGATGATCACATCCAGGCAAATTAGGGCCGCGCGGGCTCTCCTCGGGTGGACGCAGGAGACGCTTGCAGACGCGGCTCTGGTCGCCCTGACGGCGCTCAAGCGGCTGGAGTCGGACCGCCTCGGGGTGCGGGACACCACGCGGGACGCCGTCCGCAAGGCGCTCGAGGAGCACGGCGTCATCTTCCTGTCCTCGGCTCGCGGCCTCGGCGTCATGCTGGTCGATCAGCCGGAGAATGCAGGCAAAACAGGCAGCGAGTCCCCACCTCCGGTTCCGTAAAAACGCGTGTAGCCCGGATCGGCCGCGGGTTTCAGCAGTCACCACCTCCTGCCATGGCAGAATAGAGTGCCGCCGCATCCACTGACCGGCGCAGGTGGGCCAACACGGTCGGGTCACGCAGCCGGCGCGAAACGCACGCCAGCGCATGCAGATGCTCATGCGCAGCCCGTGGCGGCCCCAGCAACAGGAAGACGAGATCCACAGGCTGATCGTCGACAGCATCGTTTGTGATGTGGCGCTCCAGGCGGGCGAACAGCCCGAAGAAGCGGCCGATCCCGGGAACGCGCGCATGCGGCAACGCCACGCCGCTGCCCACACCGGCCGAGCCCAGCGCCTCGCGCTTTTCGAGTGCCTCCAGGACGGTTGATTGCGGCAGGCTGGTCGCGGCAGCGGCGTGGCCGGCAAGCTCCGAGAGCAGCCTCCGGCTTGTCCGCTGCAACCAGCTTCGCGATGACGCGGTCGGGCGTCACAAGGTCGCCAAGGTCCATGAACGGGTCTTTCGTTTGACCGCCCGCCTCACTCCGGCGCGCGCAGGCGGTAGCCGACCCCGGTCTCGGTCTGGATGTGCCAGGGGCGGTCGGGGTCCGGCTCGATCTTCTGGCGCAGCTGGCGGATGTAGATGCGCAGGTACTGGATGTCGGTCTCACCGCCCCAGACCTCCTTGAGGATGAAACGGTGCGTCAGAACCTTGCCGGCGTGCGCCACCAGCAGACGCAGCAGGTCGTACTCGCGCGGCGACAGCTTCACCTCGCCCCCGCGCACCGTTACCAGCCGCCTCACCAGATCGACCGCCAGCTCGCCGCAGCGGAACACCGGCCGCTCGCCCTGCTGCTGCAGGCGGTGGCGCAACGCGGTGCGCAGGCGGGCCATCAGCTCGTCGATACCGAAGGGCTTGGTGACGTAGTCGTCGGCACCGAGGTCGAGCGCCTCCACCTTGCCGGCCTCGTCCGTGCGGCTGGACAGCACGATGATCGGCATGGTCAGGCCGTCGCCGCGCAACCGCCGGATCACCTCCTGCCCGTCCATGCCCGGCAGGCCGAGGTCGAGGACGATCAGGTCCGGCGTACGGCGGCGCACCTCGTCCAGCACCCTGGCGCCGTCCTCCGCCTCGGTGACGTCGTAGCCCTGCGCGGTCAGGCTGGCGCGCAGGAAACGGCGGATCGACGGCTCGTCATCGACGACGAGCACGCGCACCGGTGCGGTGTCGGATTTCATGGCGACGCCTCCTCTTCGATCCGGGGCGGGTCCGCGGCGGGAAGCGACAGGGTGAACACGGCACCCGCCCGGTCCGTCCGGTTCCCGGCGGCGATGGTACCGCCCATCGCCTCGACGAAGCCGCGGCAGATGGCGAGGCCGAGGCCGGTGCCCGCCCGCTGCCGGTCCTGCGCATGAACACGGTAGAACTTGTCGAAGATCCGCTCGAGGTCCGGCGGCGGGATGCCGTCGCCTTCGTCCTGGACCTCGATGCGCACGCGCTCCCCCTCCCGCCGCGCCCGCACGTCGATCCGCGAGCCGGGCGGCGCGTACTTGGCGGCGTTGTCCAGCAGGTTGAACAGCACCTGCTCGAACAGCACCGAATCGAGGTCGAGCATCGGCAGGTCGGCGGCGAGATCGACCTCCACGCGGTGCCCGGCGAGGATCGCGCCGGCCCGCTCCAGGGCACTGCCGACCACCTCGGCGAGGTCGACCGGGCCGGTGCGCGGCCGGATCGCCCCGGACTCCAGCCGCGTCATGTCGAGCAGGTTGGCGATGAAGCGGTTCAGGCGCTCGGCCTCCTCCTGGATGGTCGCCGTCAGCTCCTTGCGGCCCGCCTCGTCGAGCATCGGCCCGTAGCTGTTCAGGCTGGTGGCCGAGCCGAGGATCGAGGCCAGCGGCGTGCGCAGGTCGTGCGAGATGGAGGTGAGCAGCGCCGAGCGCAGCCGTTCGGTCTCCGCCGTCAGACGGGCGCGGTCCACGTCCTCGGCCAGGTTGACCCGCTCGATGGCGAGCGCCGCCTGGTCGATCAGCGCGTCGAGCAGGCGCCGCTGGTCGGGCGTCAGCAGGGCGCCGGGCTTGCCCCCGCCGGCGTCGGTGTCGATGCCGACCACGCCCACGGCGCCGCGCCCGGTCCGCATCGGCAGGAACAGCCACTTGGCGCCGGGCAGCGTGTCGGCGCCGGCGCCGGCTGGCCGGTTGTTCTCCCACGCCCATTTCGCCGCCGCCAGATCCGCGTCCTCGATGACGTCCTCCGGCGGGTAGCCGGCGCGAACCGCCACCGTCTCGCCCTCCGGCAGAAGCACCACCACGCGCACCTTGAGCATCGCGGCGATCTGGTAGGCGGTGGCCCACAGCAGGTCGTCCATGGCGGCGACGCCGGCCAGCTTGCGGCTGAACCGGTAGAGGTCCTCGGTGGTCTTGGCGCGCTGGCGCGCCGTCACCGCCTGGGCGCGCACCCGCGCCGTCAGGTTGCTGGCGATCACCGCCACGACCGCGAAGAAGAACAGCGCGACGATGTTCTCGGGGTCGGCGACGGTGAAGGTGTGCAGCGGCGGGATGAAGAAGAAGTTGAAGGCCAGCACGCTGACCAGGCTGGCGAAGAGGGATGGTCCCAGCCCGCCGGTGACGGCGCTCGCCAGCACCGCGGTGAGGAACACCAGCGCGATGTTGTTGAGGTCGAGCACGAGGCGCAGCACGTGGCCGGCGCCGAGCGCCGCGGCGACGTAGCCGGTGCCGGCCAGATAGGGCAACCACTCGACCGGCGTGCGCGGCACCGGGGCGGTCCTGACCGTCTTCGGCGGAATCGGGTCACCGGCGTCGCCGGCGATCACGTGCACGCTGATGTCGCCGGCGCAGCGGATCAGGTCGTGCGCCACCGAGCCGTGCAGCAGCTCCGACCAGCGCGACCGGCCCGACTTGGCGATGACGATGTGGGTGACGTTGTTGGCCCGCGCGTAGTCGACGACCGTGGACGCCACGTCGGTTCCGGGGATGGTCACCGCCTCGCCGCCCAGCCGCTCCACCAGCCGCAGCGCGTCGGCGATGCGGTCGCGGCCCGCTTCCGCAAGCCGAAGATCGCGCGGCGTCTCGACGTGGACCGCCGTCCAGTGGGCGCGCAGCCGCTCCGCCTGCCGCCGGGCGTAACGCACCATGGCGCCGACGTTCGGGTCCTCGTTGACGCAGACCAGCAGGCGCTCCCCGGCGGCCCAGGGGCCGGCGATCGCGTGTGCCTGCATGTGGGTGAGCAGCTGTTCGTCCACCCGTTGCGCCGTGCGCCGCAACGCCAGTTCGCGCAGCGCCGTCAGGTTGCCGGGCGAGAAGTAGTGGCGGATCGCGCGCTCCGCCGTGCGCGGCACGTAGACCTTGCCCTCCTTCAGCCGCTGGAGCAGGTCGTCCGGCGCCAGGTCGATGACCTCGATGTCGTCGGCGCGGTCGAGGATGGAGTCCGGCACCGTCTCGCGCACGCGCACCCGCGTGATCTTGGCGACCACGTCGTTGAGGCTCTCGACGTGCTGGATGTTCAGCGTGGTGTAGACGTCGATGCCGGCGTCCAGCAGCTCCCCGACGTCGAGGTACCGCTTGGCGTGGCGGCTGCCGGGCGCGTTGGTGTGGGCCAGCTCGTCCACCAGGGCGAGCGCCGGCCGTCGGGCGAGGATGGCGTCCAGATCCATCTCGTCGAGCGCGTGCCCCTTGTAGTCGATCCGGCGGCGCGGAACCACATCGAGCCCGGCGAGCAGCGCTTCGGTCTCCGGGCGGCCGTGGGTCTCGACGATGCCGACGACGAGGTCGATGCCCTCGCGGCGCTTGGCCTGCGCCGTCTGCAGCATCTCGTAGGTCTTGCCGACACCGGGTGCTGCGCCGAGGAAGATCTTCAGCCGACCGCGCTCCTCCCGCTCCGCCTGACGCAGCAGGGCGTCGGGCGAGGGGCGGGCGGTGCGGTCGGACAGCTCGTCGGTCATGCCCGGCAGCCTAACGGTCCGCCGCGCCGGCATCCAGGGCGAGGTTGAGCGCCAGAACGTTGACGGTCGGTTCGCCCAGGACGCCGAGAAGGCGGGGAACGGTGTGCGCCTCGACCAGCCGGCGGACCCGCTCCTCGGGAAGCCCGCGCGCCCGGGCGACCCGCGGCACCTGGAAGTCGGCCGCGGCCGGCGAGAGGTCCGGGTCGAGGCCGCTGCCCGACGTGGTGACCAGATCGGCCGGGACCGGGACACCCGGGTTCTCCGCCTTCAGCCGCTCGGCGTCGCCCTGGATGCGCTCCACCAGCGCCTTCGAGGTCGGGCCGGCGTTGGAGCCGCCGGAGTTCGCGGCGTTGTAGGGCGCCGGCACCGATTTCGCCGGGTCGGCCGGGTCGGGAGCTGTGGTCGCCGACGGGCGGGGGTGGAAGTACCGCTCGCCGGTGAAGGGCTGGCCGACCAACCCGGAGCCGATGACGGCGCCGTCCCTGACGATCAGGCTGCCGTTGGCCTGATGCGGGAGGACGCCTTGCGCGATGCCGGTGACGGCGAGGGGGTAGACGAGGCCGGTGATCACCGTCAATGCGGCGGTCATGACCAGCGCGGGGCGCAATTCCCTAAGCATGTCCGGGTCCTCAGACAAGGCCGATGGTGGTGACGATCACGTCGATCGCCTTGATGCCGGCGAAGGGGACGGCGAGGCCGCCCAGGCCGTAGACCAGCAGGTTGCGGCGCAGCAGCGCGGCGGCGCCGACCGCGCGGTAGCGCACGCCTTTCAGCGACAGCGGGATCAGCGCGACGATGATCAGCGCGTTGAAGATGATCGCCGACAGGATGGCGCTCTGCGGGCTCGCCAGTCCCATGACGTTCAGGGCCTGGAGCTGCGGGTAGAACGCCAGGAACATCGCCGGGATGATGGCGAAGTACTTCGCCACGTCGTTGGCGATGGAGAAGGTGGTCAAGGCACCGCGGGTCATCAGCAGCTGCTTGCCGATCTCGACGATCTCGATGAGCTTGGTCGGGTCGCTGTCGAGGTCCACCATGTTGCCGGCCTCGCGCGCCGCCATGGTGCCGGTGTTCATCGCCACGCCGACGTCGGCCTGGGCCAGCGCCGGCGCGTCGTTGGTGCCGTCGCCGCACATGGCCACCAGCTTGCCCTTGGCCTGCTCGTCGCGGATGAGCTGCAGCTTGGCCTCCGGCGTCGCCTGGGCCAGGAAGTCGTCCACCCCGGCCTCGGCGGCGATGGCGGCGGCGGTCATCGGGTTGTCGCCGGTGATCATCACCGTCCTGATGCCCATCTGCCGCAACGCCGCGAAGCGCTCGCGGATGCCGCCCTTGACGATGTCCTTCAGGTGCACGATTCCGAGCAGCCGGCCGTCCCTGGCGACCGCCAGCGGCGTGCCGCCGGCGTTGGCGACGCGCTCCGCAATGGCCGTCAGCTCCTGCTCGGCCGCGGCGACGGCCGGGCCCGGGCGGACCGCCGCGACGGTGCCGCCGCGCCCCACGGCGGCCGACCGCGCGCTGCCCTGGACGTGGGCGAGCACGGCGTCCACCGCGCCCTTGCGGACCGAGATGCCGCCCCCGCCGATGTCGCCGTCGATGCCGCTGATGCGGGTCTGGGCGGAGAACGGGATGAAGTGGGCGTGCAGCTCCGCCATTTCCCGGCCGCGGATGCCGTACGCTTCCTTGGCCAGCACGACGATGGAGCGGCCCTCCGGCGTCTCGTCGGCCAGCGAGGCGAGCTGGGCGGCGTCGGCCAGGTCGCGTTCGGACACGCCGCTCACCGGCAGGAACTCGGCGGCCTGCCGGTTGCCCAGCGTGATGGTGCCGGTCTTGTCGAGCAGCAGCGTGTCGACGTCGCCCGCCGCCTCCACCGCGCGCCCGCTCATCGCCAGCACGTTGAAGCGCACCAGCCGGTCCATGCCGGCGATGCCGATGGCCGACAGCAGCGCGCCGATGGTGGTGGGGATCAGCGTCACGAACAGCGCCACCAGCACCAGCACGCCAACCGAACCGCCGGCGTAGGCGGCGAAGCCGGGGATGGTCGCCACGGCGATGACGAAGATGATCGTCATGCCGGCCAGCAGGATGTTCAGCGCGATCTCGTTCGGCGTCTTCTGGCGCTGCGCGCCCTCGACCAGCGCGATCATCCGGTCGAGGAAGGTGGAGCCCGGTGCCGCGGTGATGCGCACCTTGATCCAGTCGGAGATCACCTGGGTGCCGCCGGTGACGGCCGAGCGGTCGCCGCCCGACTCGCGGATGACCGGCGCCGATTCGCCGGTGATCGCCGCCTCGTTGACCGAGGCGACGCCCTCGATCACCTCGCCGTCGGAGGGGACGAGGTCGCCGGCCTCGACCAGCACCAGGTCGCCCGGCTTCAGGCTGGTGGCGGGGACGAGCTGCACGACCGCACCGTCCGGGCCGAGCAGGCGGGCGCTGTTCTCGGTCCTGGCCTTGCGCAGGGTGGCCGCCTGCGCCTTGCCGCGCCCCTCGGCGATGGCCTCGGCGACGTTGGCGAACAGCACGGTGAACCACAGCCAGACGACGATCTGCAGCGCGAAGCCGATGCCGCCGGCCCCCGTCGCCAGATCGCGCAGAAACAGAAGCGTGGTCAGCGCGGCGACCACCTCGACGCAGAACATCACGGGATTGCGGATCATCAGCCGCGGGTCGAGCTTGCGGACGGACTCGGCCAGCGCGGGGCCAAGGATGGCCGGATCGAGCACGGTGGCGACCGGCGACCGTTTGCGGTCTTTCGGCACGGTGTGCATGGAAGCGTCCTCACTCAGAAGAGGGTGCCGGCGTTCATCGCCAGGTGCTCGACCAGCGGGCCGAGGGCGAGGGCCGGGAAGAAGGTCAGGCCGCCGACGATCAGGATGACGCCGACCAGCAGGCCGACGAACAGCGCGTCGTGCGTCGGGAAGGTCCCGGCGGAGGCCGCCGCGCGCCGCTTCGCCGCCAGCGAGCCGGCGATGGCCAGCATCGGCACGATCACGAGGAAGCGGCCGACCAGCATGTCGAGGCCGAGCGTCAGGTTGTACCAGGGCGTGTTGCCGCTCAGCCCGGCGAAGGCGCTGCCGTTGTTGCCGGCGCCCGAGACGTAGGCGTACAGCACCTCGGTGAAGCCGTGCGGCCCGGCGTTCGCCATCGACGCCACGCCGGTGTCGGTCACCACCGCGGCGGCGGTGAGGCCCAGCATCATCAGCGGCATGCAGAGGATGGCGAGCATGGTCATCTTGACCTCCTTCGCCTCCAGCTTCTTGCCCAGGTACTCGGGCGTGCGGCCGACCATCAGCCCGGCGACGAACAGCGCGATGATGACGAACAGCAGCATGCCGTAAAGCCCGGCGCCGACGCCGCCGACGATGACCTCGCCCAGCATGATGTTGACCAGCGGCACCATGCCGCCCAGCGGCGTGAAGCTGTCGTGCATGGCGTTCACCGCGCCGCAGGACGCCGCCGTGGTCACGGTGGCGAACAGCGCGCTCGAGGCGATGCCGAAGCGGGTCTCCTTGCCCTCCATGTTGCCGGCGGCGGGGTCGATCCCGAGTGCGGCGAAGGCCGGGTTGCCCTGCGCCTCCGCCCAATAGGCGACGGTGACGCCGGCGAGGAACAGCACGCCCATGGCGGCGAGGATGGCCCAGCCCTGGCGCTCGTCGCCGACCATGCGGCCGAACAGGTTGGTCAGCCCGGCGCCCAGCGCGAAGATCGACACCATCTGCACCAGGTTGGTCAGCGCGTTGGGGTTCTCGAAGGGGTGCGCGGAGTTGGCGTTGAAGAAGCCGCCGCCGTTGGTGCCCAGCATCTTGATCGCCTCCTGCGAGGCGACGGGGCCGAGTGCCAAGGTCTGCTTGGCGCCTTCCAGCGTGGTGGCCTCGGCGTAGGCGCCCAGCGTCTGCGGCACGCCCTGCCAGACCAGGAACAGCGCGTAGACCACGCAGAGCGGCAGCAGGACGTAGAGCGTGCAGCGGGTCAGATCGACCCAGAAGTTGCCCACCGTGCGCGCCGAGGCGCGGGCGAAGCCGCGCACCAGCGCCACCGCCAGCGCGGTGCCGGTGGCGGCCGAGACGTAGTTGTGGAACGTCAGCCCGGCCATCTGCACGAGGTGGGACATCGTGCTCTCGCCGCCATAGTTCTGCCAGTTGGTGTTGGTGGTGAAGCTGGCGGCGGTGTTGAAGGCGAGGTCGGCGGGCACCGCCGCCATGCCGGTCGGGTTGAACGGCAGCACGCCCTGAAGCCGCTGCATCAGGTACAGCACAGCCATGCCGGCGGCGCTGAACAGCAGCATGGAGACGGCGTAAGCCGTCCAGTGCTGCTCCGCCGCCTCGTCCACCCCGGCGAGGCGGTAGAGGCCGCGCTCGATCGGGCGCAGCAGCGATGACAGGAACGAGCGCTCGCCGTTGAAGACGCGGGTCATGAAGCCGCCCAGCGGCCGCGTGACGGCGGCCACCAGCAGGACGAAGAGCAGGATCTGGATCCAGCCGTTGACGGTCATGGACGCCTCCTCAGAACCGTTCGGGATGGATCAGCGCGTACACCAGGTACGCCAGCAGGCCGGCCGTCACGAGGCCGCCGAGGACGTGGTCGAGGACCATGGCGCCCTCCCTACAGCCGGTCGCAGGCATGGACGTAGGCGATCGCCCCGGCGAAGAACGCCAGCGTGATCGCCAGTGCGACGATGTCGAACATGATTGGTCTCCGAAGCACGCCATTTGCCGATGGGGAGAGTTTGGCAGCGTGAGGCCGAACCCGCCTTAATCCGGATAAAGTCCGCTGCGATCAGAGGCCCAGGGCGTCCAGCACCAGGGTCACGATCAGGGCGAGCGTCAACGCGGTGGCGAGCGTCACGGCCACCTCGTGAAAGACCTCCTCGGGCGTCGGGTACACCTCGTCCAACGGGGGCCCATCCAGTCCTTCCGCGGCCGAAGGCGCGTTCATGAGCTCTTCGGCCACGGCCCGTTCCGTTTTCCACAGCATGCGATCCTCGCGGCCAGCGCCGCCGGCCCCCGGAGAGGGCGCATGCCCCCTCAGGACCGTGCCGGCCCCCATAGAAGAGGGCAGTTCTGCGTATAAAAGCCATGAGGATTGATCGCATCGAAGAATATACGGACCACATATGCGCACGCCATCAGCGCCGCCTCTGCGACACGCCGCAACGAGCTTGAGCATCCATCCGCACAAGTTCCATGCTCTTTTCGGGTGCCGGAAATATATGCGGCATATATGCGACGCAGATCGCGTTCGGTCGCGCTGAACATTTTGTCTTGTGTTTCGTTTTGCAGGCGCATAATGGGGCGCCGTCGTTGCCGGTGGCGGCACGACAGGTGAACAGGCGCAAGGCGGGCGAACCAATGACCGAAGCCAGCATCCCCACTCCGGCCGGGACGGCAAAGCTGCGCGCGCTGACGCTCGGCGCGCTCGGCGTGGTGTACGGCGACATCGGCACCAGCCCGCTCTACACGCTGCGCGAATGCTTCGTGCAGAGCGGGCTGCCGGTGCAGCACGACACGGTGCTGGGCGTGCTGTCGCTGATCTTCTGGTCGCTGATGCTGGTGGTGACGCTCAAGTACGTCACCTTCGTCATGCGCGCCGACAACCAGGGTGAGGGCGGCATCCTGGCGCTCACCGCGCTGGCGCTGCGCGGCATGCGGCCGGGGCACCGCCGGACCATGGCGGTGATGGCGACCGGCCTCATCGGCGCCGCCCTGTTCTACGGCGACAGCATCATCACCCCGGCCATCTCGGTGCTGAGCGCCATCGAGGGTCTGACCGTCGCCACGCCGGTGTTCGAGAAATACGTCATCCCGATCACGCTGGCCATCCTGGTGATGCTCTTTGTCGTGCAGCGCCACGGCACCGCGCGCGTCGGCGCCCTGTTCGGGCCGATCATGGTCGTCTGGTTCGCCGTGCTGGCGCTGCTCGGCGTCGCGCAGATCGTCCGGGAGCCGCGGGTCCTGGAGGCGCTGCTGCCGATCCATGCGCTCCGCACGCTGGCCGAGCACGGGACGCTCGGCTTCGTGCTGCTGGGCGCGGTGGTGCTGGCGGTCACCGGTGGCGAGGCGCTGTACGCCGACATGGGGCACTTCGGCCGGCGGCCGATCCAGATGGCGTGGTACGGCATCGTGCTGCCGGGGTTGCTGATCAACTACTTCGGCCAGGGCGCGCTGCTGCTGAGCGATCCGTCCACCATCGAGAACCCGTTCTTCCACCTGGCGCCGGACTGGGCGCTGTACCCGATGGTGGCGCTGGCGGCGGCGGCCACCATCATCGCCAGCCAGGCGGTGATCTCCGGCGCCTTCTCGATGACGCGGCAGGCCATCCATCTGCGCTACCTGCCGCGCATGGAGATCCGCCACACCTCGGCGCACGAGATCGGCCAGATCTACCTGCCGGCGGTCAACTGGCTGCTGCTGGCCGGGGTGGCGGCGCTGGTGCTGGGCTTCAAGACCTCGAGCAATCTTGCCGCCGCCTACGGCATCGCGGTGACCGGCACCATGGTGGCGACCACGCTGCTCGCCTACAAGGTGGCGCGGCGGCTGGGGAAGTGGACGCTGTGGCAGGCCGGCGGAGCGCTGATCGTGTTCCTGGGCATCGACACTGCCTTTTTCAGCGCCAATCTGCTGAAGGTGTTCGAGGGTGGATGGTTCCCGCTGGCGGTGGCGGCCGGCGTGTTCCTGCTGATGACCACGTGGCGCCGCGGCCGTGCCGAGCTGCGCGACAAGCTCGCGGAGGACGCCATCCCCATGGATGCGCTGATGGGGCGCCTGAAGGGCGGCGCCATTCCGCGCGTGCCCGGCACCGCGGTGTTCCTGACCAGCAGCGCGCGCGATTTGCCGCCGTCCTTGCTGCACAACCTGAAGCACAACAAGGTTCTGCACGAACGCGTTGTGCTGCTGACGGTGGAGATCGAGGATGTGCCCACCGTCCCGGCCTCCGAGCGCTTTAAGCTGACGCCGTACTCGGCCGGCTTCTTCCGGCTGATCGTGCGTTTCGGCTTCATGGACGAGCCGGACGTTCCCGCCGCGTTGCGCGAACGCCGCATGCCCGGCCTGCCGTTCGAGCCGATGGACACCACCTATTTCGTCAGCCGTGAGACGCTGATCCCCACCCGGCGGACCGGCCTGCCGCGCTGGCAGGAGATCGTCTTCATCACACTGTCCAAGGCGTCGACCAGCGCATCGGAGTACTTCTGCATTCCCCCCGGCCGCGTGGTCGAACTGGGCATCCAGATCGAGATCTGAAGCCTTCATTCCGGATGGCTGCGGCGCAATCCGGTCGACGTTTCTTACTCCGCTGAACCAGCGCCTCCGCCGCCGCGCGGCGGACCGGGCTCTAGGGGCTGATCGCCCCCCGAGCCGCGCGGACGCGCGTCTCGGCCCATGCGGGTGACGATCCCTGGCGCGGTCCCATGGATCGGCGCCTCCGGCGCCGCCGGTGCGGGGAGGCGAGGGGCCCTGCCCCTACGCCCCGCCGACCCCGCCGCCTACGGCGGAGCAGGGCCGCCCGGCCCGTGCCGGGGCTGCAAGCCCCGCGGGCCGCGCAGCCCGGCCCCGCCCGCCGGCGGGGCCTCCCTCGTACCCCGGTCTCGCCGACGGGCAACCGTGCAGCAGCAGCGCGCTGCACGGCAGCCCAACACGGAGAGACCGCCATGGCCACCCTCACGCAAGACCGAACCGACGTCTACACCCGCGTCACCGAGCGCATCGTCGCCGACCTGGAGAAGGGCGTGCGCCCCTGGATGAAGCCGTGGGACGCCGGGAACGCCGCCGGCCGCATCGCCCGGCCGCTCCGCGCCGCCGGCCAGCCCTACCGCGGCATCAACACCGTCATGCTGTGGATGACCGCCATGGAGCGCGGCTATGCCTCGCCGTTCTGGTTGAGCTACCGGCAGGCGCAGGAATTGGGCGGTCAGGTGCGCCGGGGCGAGCACGGCACGCTGGTCGTCTACGCCGGCACCGTCACCCGTCCGGAGCAGAGCGGGGAGGGGGAAGAGAGCGAACGCGAGATCCGCTTCCTGAAGGGCTACACGGTGTTCAACGCCGAACAGGTGGATGGCCTGCCCGACCGCTTCCGCGCCCCGGCTCCCGAGCCGAAGGAGCCCATGGCGCGCATCGAAGCGGCAGACCGCTTCTTCGCTGCGACCGGGGCGGAGATCCGCACCGGCGGAACGCGTGCCTACTACGCCATCGGTTCGGACCACATCCAGATGCCGCCGTTCGAGACCTTCCGCGACGCCGAGAGCTTTGCCGCCACGCTCGGCCATGAGACGGTGCATTGGACCCGGCACCCGTCCCGGCTTGCCCGCGACCTCGGGCGCAAGCGCTGGGGCGACGAGGGGTACGCGGCCGAGGAACTGGTGGCGGAGATCGGCAGTGCCTTCCTATGCGCCGACCTCGGCATCACCCCGGAGGTGCGCGAGGACCACGCCGCCTACATCGCCTCCTGGCTGGAGGTGCTGAGGAACGACAAGCGCTTCATCGTCAGCGCCGCGGCACACGCCCAGCGCGCCGTCGATTACCTGCATGAGCTCCAGCCGCCGGTGCAGCAGGCCGCCTGAGCGTCGGCGGGGACCGGCGTGATCGGATGCCGGTCCCCTCGGCCCGCCAACGTCCGCCCATCATCGCGTGCTGATGAATAGCCGGAAAGTTTAGCTAAACTCCGCCGAATGCGCCGTTGGAGCCAAGCCCCCACACAGCATTTAAGGACATGGCGGAAAGCCGCCGTTCCGGAATTACGGATTGTCGGCAAGCTGCGAGAGGTAGGGGTGGTTGGGCGGCAGTTCCAGAAGATCGCGGGGAAGCACCTTGAGGGCCGTCGCCAGACGCCCGATGGTGGTGACCGTCGCCTTGTGCTCCGCCCGCTCTATACCGCCCAGATAGCTCCGGTCCATGCTGGCGCGGTGCGCCAGCTCCTCCTGCGTGATGCCTCTGGCCCGGCGCAGGCGGCGGACGTTCAGGGCCAGGATTTCGGGCAGATCCTCCATCCGCAGAATGGAGCCGGATTGCAGGATCAGTCTCCACGGGATACATCTCCCATTCGGAGCGGACCGATCGGGCTGGCCCGGCGCAACCTCGGCACAGGCGCGGACGGTGTTGGCATATCCTGGTATGCTGGCCGGAGGCGTTCCGCAGCGTGAAGGAACGTAGGGGAGGGAACCAACCGATGACCAAGCCGCAGCTCGAGCCTCCGGTCGCCGACGCGCCGCCGCAGTCGGACACGCTGACGGACTACGACCGCCTGCACCTCGTCACCTACCTGCGCCTGCTCGACGCCGAGGCGGACGGCGCCGATCCCGACGAGGTCGCCCGCATCGTGCTGGGCATCGATCCCCTGCGCGAACCCGAGCGCGCCCGGCAGAGCCACGCCGCCCATCTGGCGCGGGCGCAATGGATGAGCAAGGCCGGCTACCGGGAGCTGCTCCGGCAAGCCGCGCTCTGATCCGCATCGGCGGTTTTCCGGAAATCCTGATCCGCGTATCGGCGGACTCCGCCGAAGTACGCCTTTCTCGCACTGGTCCTACGTCCTCAGCGGCCTCGCAATTTATGGGTAGGCGCACACCTTTGGTTTGTGTGCAACCATACGCTGCGTGCGAGCGGCGCGATCATGACGGCGAAGAACGATTGGCGCAATCCGGCCGCCTACCAGTACGCGTTATCCCAGCCCGTTTCCTGCTGGGCATGGGAGTTCCTCCGACGCAACCGGGACTACCAATTGCACGTTGCGACCGCCCGGCAGAACGGCCGGCCGTCCTGTGAGGATGCGGCCGGTCACTGGGGGTTGCACAGTCCTGGAAGACCCTGACAAGAGCGGCGCGGAAACACTGGTGTTCTGGCGGCCGGACGTGTTGCCCGGCTTGGTCCGGCTGTCGCCGGCACCCAAACGCCACAGTGGACCGGCGGCGTGTTTCGATCCCTGGTGGGGGGCGTCGCGCCGGGCGATCCTGGAAGTCGAGAACGGCTTCCACGTCGCCCTGGCCGAGGGACCATACGAACGGCGATTCTGGATCGAGGGCAAGCGCCTGCCGAAACCGGGAACGCCCCTGCGGGCGCTGGTTTCGCTCGACGCCGACTTGGACACCCAGATGGCGGCGATCCGCCGTCTTCAAGAGACCGTGGCGAACCCATCCGCCGCAACGGACCTGACACCGTACCAGACACGCATGCTGGTGCGCGTCCTGCAGGCGCTCGACGCCCACCTCGACGGGGCCGGCGCACGCGATGCCGCTGAGGCGCTGTTCGGCTTCGAGCGCGTCAAGGCGGACTGGTATCGGAGCAGCCCCCTGCGAGACCAAGTGCGTTACCTGATCCGCCGGGGGCGGCAGCTCATGGACGGGGGGTACCGTGACCTTCTGCAGAGGACGTGCACGTAACGGCGGTTTCAGTCTCCAAGCAAGCGCTTCGCAAGGATTGCAACAAGCAGTCCGCCCATCATGTAGCCGATGGACACCTCCAAGATGACCACGGCCTTGGCAAGCTTGGTGATGGGCGATATGTCGCCGTATCCGAGCGTGGAAAAAGTCACGAAGGAAAAGTACAGGCAGTCGAAGAAAGTGTCGGCCTCCTTCAAGTCCCCAGGCATAGCGCTGTAAGCCGCGCCAAACAAAACGATGACGCCGGCAACCCAAACCAGCCATCGCCGCAGTGACCGCCCATAATCGCAGGTCAACCACAACCACTTGGCAAGCCATGGATGCCGACGCTGAAGATGGGCAATGCGCTGTTGAGTGCGGGCGTGCTCTTGCAGGAGGGCGGCGAGGTTGAAGTTGATCTGGTAGAGCGGGACCCCCAAAAAATCCGTGTTCGTGTCAAACTCGACATTGTCCACAAAGGTATCTTTCATGCTGGCCCAGGCCAGCCGCGTTCCGCGCAGATCCGCTTCGGACAGGTGTGAATCATCGAGTTTTGCCGCGGTCAGATTGGCGCCGCTCAGATCGGCCCCATACAATTCGATCCCCCGCAGATCCGCGCGCTCCAGGTTCGCTCCCGCGAGGGGAACGCCACGCAGATCCGGCTTTCCGTAGAAGCGGCCAACAAGGCTGTCCAGGCGTTCACGGTCGTAACCGCTGTTCCGCCACGCCGCGAGAATCCGCTTCCCCTCATCCGAATACCAGCGTTGGCGCAACGCCGCTTTGTCCGCCCGGATGTGGGCATCAAGGTCAGCATGGTCTGCGGAGACATCAACGCCAGCCGGAATGATCAGGCTCGCCGTTGGCACGCTTCAACCTCCCTCGCCCTTCCGAACCCTTGATGTGGCGCTGCGAGCCTGCACCTGCCAGCCCGCCGAAGCGGGCAAGTCCCCGCGGCTTGCCGCTCAGTCTACGGCTTTTCGTGGCTGCGGCAAAGGATGGATAGGGCCTCCAACGCCGAACCGGTTTTCGGGCTGGTCCTCTCGGGGCAGGTCAGTGGCGCTGTCCCGGAACCCGCGGCTGTCGGTGGTGGTGCGCTGGCACTGCCGATCTGGTTTTGCTCGTTTCCGGAATCCCGGAATTCCGCCAGCCCGCACATCCGCCGTCTCCGCTTCGCAGCTGGGCAAGATTGTTATAAAGATCGCCTTGAGGCTCCGGTTGACCACCATCGCAGCCGAGCGTTTTCAACGCGTTCACCGGCCTTGGCCGGGGGACTCTCCCCAGCAGGTTCTTTCCCCTCCCTGACCCCCCTCCCGCTTCGCCACCGTGCTCCCTGACGCGCCCCTGCTTGCCGCGGGCGCCCTGAGGAACACGGAGACTGGCGAATGGACGACAAGACCGGCGGCCTGCCGCTGCGCTTTCTGCGCACGCCCGAGGCCGCGCGTTTCCTCGGCCTGTCCGGCCGGACCCTGGAGAAACATCGCGTCTACGGCACCGGCCCGCGCTACCGCAAGATCGGCGGCCGGGTGGTCTACGCCCTTGAGGACCTACGGAACTGGGCTGACCAGGGCCTGCGCACCTCCACCTCGGACCCCGGCGCCGGCACCGTGCGGCCGGCCAAGCCGGCGAGCCGGTGAGCCGCGCCATGGACGGATCCCTCCGCAGCGGCGCCCTGCCCATGCAGCTCGACCTGTTCGTGGCGCTGCCCGGCGACATGGCGGTGCGCGACCAGCAGGACCTGATGGCGCACCCGTTCTTCTCGCTCGCCAAGTCCCGGCGCACCGAGCCCATCGACTACGCCGCGGGCGAGGTGCGCGTGCGCGTCGAGGGCACCGCCGAGCACGGCATCGCCACCATCTGGGACGCCGACGTGCTGATCTGGGCGGCCAGCCAGCTCGTCGAGGCGCGCGACGCGGGCCTGCGCACCGCGCGCCTGCTCAGCGCGACGCCGCACCAGATCCTCACCTTCACCGGCCGCGGCACCTCACTGCGCGACTACCAGCGTCTGCGCGCCGCGCTCGACCGGCTGCAGGCCACCACGGTGGTCACCAACCTCCGCCAGCCCGACCTGCGGCGCCGGCACCGCTTCTCCTGGATCAACGAATGGAAGGAGCGCGCCGACGCCGCAGGCCGGCCGCTGGGGCTGGAGCTGATCCTGCCGGACTGGTTCTACCAGGGCGTCCTCGACGACGCCTTCGTGCTCACCATCGAGCGCGAGTACTTCGGCCTGACCGGCGGCATCGAGCGCTGGCTGTACCGGCTGGCCCGCAAGCACGCCGGCCGCCAGCCGGACGGCTGGGCCTTCGACTTCCGCCACCTGCACGCCAAGTCGGGCAGTCTCGCCCGGTTCGCCAACTTCGCCATCGACCTGCGGGCCGTCGCCCAGCGCCAGCGGCTGCCGGGCTACCGGCTGGCCGTCGAGCGCCGGCCGGACGGCGGCGAGCTGCTGCGCTTCGTGCCGCACGGCCCGGCCGCCGGAGGCGACGGGCGCCGCCAAAGCTATCCACAGACGCGGGGGATAAGCCGGTGAAACCGCTCGTGCTATCGGGTGTGCATCCGCTCGTGCCATCGGGTGCACCGGACTCGTGCCATCAGGTGCACGAAGGGCCTGCAAGCTCCTGGAATACATCACGGATTCGCGCCCTTAACGTATCTAACGTAGAGTCTAACGACTCTTTGCTGGTGGGCGGTGGAGAACCCGGGGAAAGCCCCTGGCGCACCGCAGGCCGGGGAGCGGCGCCATGATCGTGGCGCTGCTGAACCAGAAGGGCGGCGTCGGCAAGACGACGCTCGCCACCCACCTGGCCGGGGAGCTGGCGCGCTCCGGGGCCAGGATCCTGCTGATCGACGCCGATCCGCAGGGCTCGGCGCTCGACTGGTCCGAGCAGCGGGCCAGGGAAGGGCTGACGCGCGTCTTCCCGGTGATCGGACTGGCGCGCGAGACGCTGCACCGCGAGGTGCCGGAACTGGCCCGCGGCTACGAGCACGTCGTCATCGACGGGCCGCCGCGCGTCACCGGGCTGGTCCGCTCGGCGCTGCTGGCGTCCGACCTGGTGCTCATCCCGGTGCAGCCGAGCCCCTACGACGCCTGGGCGTCGGCCGAGCTGCTGCGCCTGCTGGACGACGCGCGCGGCTGGAAGCCCGGCCTGGAGGCGCGCTTCGTCCTCAACCGCTGCATCGCCCGAACCCTCCTGCTGCGCGACGCCCGGCGGGAACTCGCGGCCGCGGTGCCGCCGGCCCTGGCGAGCGCGGTGGGGCAGCGCGTCGTCTTTGCCCGTTGCGCGCGCAGCGGCCGGCTGGCGGCGGAGGAGGCGCCCGGCTCACAGGCCGCCCGCGAGGTGGCGGCTCTCGCGGCCGAGGTGCTGGAGACGGCGCCATGAACGGCGGACGGATCGGATTCGGGACGCGCCCCGGTGATCCCGACGCCTGGGTGCGCCGCGGCGACGCGCCGGCCCCGGCCAAGGCGGACGTCTACACCGCGCGCCTCACGGTGGACATCACGCCAGAGCTGCGCGGGCGGATCAGGATCGCGGCCTTCCGCAAGGGCGTGACCATGGCGGTGCTGCTGCGCGAGCTGCTGGAGGGTGCCTTCCCGGAGGAGGGCGGGCGGTCATGATCGTGGCGCTCCTCAACCAGACCCGCGGCGCCGGCCGAACCACGCTCGCGGTGCAGATCGCCGGCGAACTGGCGCTCCAGGGTCAGCGGGTGGCGCTGCTCGATGCGGACGGGCATTCGGGCGCCTTGGAATGGGCCGAAGCACGCCGGCGCAACAGCCTGCCGGCGCTGTTCCAGACCATCGGCGTCTCCAGCCGGGAGCTGCGCGGCGGTCTCTGGGGGCTACAGGCCACCCTCGATCATCTGATCATCGACACCCCGTCCCATTCCGCCGACGCCCTGCGCTCGGCGCTGCTGGCGGCCGACACCGTGCTGCTGCCGACGCGCCCCGAACGGCCGGCGATGGGGCGTTGCGCCGCCACGATGCAGCTGGTCGCCGAGGCGCAGGCGGCGGAACTGGCGACGACCGCCGCCCTGGTGTTCACACGCGCCCCCATCGGCACGAGCGTCGAGCCCGGCGCCGAGGTGACCGTCTGCGGCCTGCGTCTGCCCGTCGCCGCCTCGATGGTGCGCGAGCGGATGAGCTTCGCCCTGAGCCGGGGCACCGGGCTGCTGGTGCACGAGATCGACCTTGCCGGGCAGGCGGAAGGCGATGTTCGGCGGCTCGTTGGCGAGGTGTTCGGGGTTCTGCCGGCCGTCGCCGGAGGGTGATCCGGTGGGGCGGCCAGCCGGGCTCGAGGAGGCGTCGCAGGATGGCGAAGGATCGGCTGCAAAGACAGGCGTTTGGACGGTTTCGCAAGTAACTGGATGCTTTTTGCGTGGCGGTCGCGCGAGAAGCAGAGGGCCTTTCAGCAAGATAAATAGCCGGTTCGCTCGTTCATCAGAGTGTTGCGGCGCGTAGGCTTTTTGCGTGCACACGCGGGCTTTCGTGAACAAGGCGGAATACCAGCAAAATGCTAAGCGTAACCCGATTTAATACTTGATGAAACGGGATGTTGACTTATGGTTAACGGATGCATGGTGCCGGTTCCACCTGCCGAGGGCAGGCCGCCGGCCAGGGCAGGGAGCACGGGCATGGGCTGGCGCGGCTCGATCTTCGACGGCATCGCCTCCGACGATGGCTTCAAGGCGCGGATGAAGGCGCTGGCCGACCGCGGCCGGTCGCTCGCCCGGGCCTACGTCCGCCGTCCGGAGCGCCGCGTGAAGGTGCGCGCCGCGCCCAAGGCGGCCGGCGCCTACGCCCGGCCGGTGAACGTCAAGGTGCTCTACCACGACCGGGCCCGCGGCGCCTTCCCGAACTCCGTTGCCGTGCTCGCCAACTATCTCGCCAAGGACGGCCCGCTGTTCGACCGCGACCGCCTCGGCATCGACAGGCAGGACATCGTCGACGCGTGGTCCGGCGACCGCCGGGTGTTCCACGTCATCGTCAGCCCCAACGACGGGCAGCGCATCGACGACATGGTGGCCTACGGCCGCGACGTGATGGCCGCGTGGGAGAGCCGTGTCGGCCGGCTGGAGTGGGTGGCCTCGGTCGAGACCAAGCCCGACATGGCGCACCCCGACGGCAACAAACACCTGCACGTCATGATCCGCGGCGTGCAGGACGACCGCGACCTCTTTTTCGAGCGCGACGTCGTCACCCACTGGTTCCGCGCCGACGCCATCGACGTCACCACCCGTACGCTCGGCTGGATGAACGAGCGCGAGCGTCAGGCTTACGAGCGGCAGCTCAACGAGATGGAGCGCCTGCGCGAGCAGCAGCGCGGCCGCGAGGCCGGGCGCGACGGCCTGCACGAGCTGGGAGGGCACGAGCTGTGAGACTCCCGGCCATCCTTCTCGGCGAACGCCGCTTCGCGTGGCGCCCGGTGGTCCTGGAGGACGGCCGGCGCGCGTGGCTGCGCTTCGTCTTCCGCGTCCACCCGGTGTGCGGGCTGGCACCGATGTTCGGCGGCCGGACAGCCGGGTTCACCGACCGCATTCCGTTCTGCGACCCCGGCTTGCGCGGCTGGCTGCGGGCCGGCCTCGTCGGAAGGATCCTCGCCATGCGCACGCGCCTGCTCGCCTGCCTGCTGGTCTGGTTCGCCGCCCTGTCCGCGATCACCGAGCTGGTGGGCTGGCTGTTCTCCTGGCCTCCCGTCTTCGGCGGGATGCGCGTCGGCGACGCCGTCCTCTACCTGCCCGGCCAGTTCCTCGCCTGGCGGCCGCTGGTGGCCAGCGCGCACCGCTGGATGATCGACGCCGCCGTCCTCGTGTCGCTGGCCTGCGCCGGCGCCCTGGGCGTGCGGATCTGGCTCGACCTGACCGGCAGCCGCATGCGGCGCTTCGGCGCCGGCCGCTGGGCCGGCCGCGACGACGTGCGGCGCAGCGGGCTGCTGTGAGGGAGGCGATCATGGCGGCGGAGTCCTCCATCTTCCTCGGCGCCTGGGGCCGGCATCTCCTGCGCGAGCGCACCATGCAGCCGGTGCTGATGATCGGGCCGACCGGCTCCGGCAAGACGACCACCGGCGTGGTGCCGACGCTGTTCGAGGGCTGGCGCGAGAGCGCGGTGGTCTGGGACTTCAAGGGCTCGCTGGTGCGCGACACCGGTGCGGCGCGCGAGCGGTTCGGCGACGTCGTCGTGCTCGACCTCGCCCGCGAGGGTGGTCCCCGCTACAACCCGCTGATGGCCGTGCGCCCGGCGCCCTTCCTGGTGCCCGACTGCCAGCACGCGGCGCGCATCCTCACCGAGGGCGAGAAGGAGGGGCACTGGCGCAACGCCGCCTTCTCCTATTTCACCGGCGTCTTCGTCTACCTGCTCACATCCGCGCCGGATTCCGAGAAGTCCCTGGCGGGGGCCCGCCGGCACATCCTGCTCGGCGACGAGGGGCTGAAACTGATGCTGCGCGACGGCGTGCACCCCACCGCCCAGCGCGCCGCCCAGGAGCTGTGGGACAAGAGCGTCGCCGTCGCCGAAACGGACGCCGGGGAGCCGCAGGCCAAGAAGGACGGACGGGAGTCCGGCCCGGCCGACAAGAGCCTGCATTACCGCAAGTCGGTCTACGTCACCTGTTCGGTGCTGCTGGCCGAGTTCGAGGACGCCGTGCTGGAGGCGCAGACCGCGGCCAGCGACTTCGCCATCGCCGACCTCGTGGCCGGCGAGCGGCCGGTCACCCTCTACATCGTCGCCCGTCCGCTCGACGCGCGGCGCCTGCGCCGGGTCTTCAAGCTGATCCTGACGCAGATGATCGATTTCCTGACCGTGGACCGCGACCGCACCGACGACGGCCGGGCGCGGCGCTGGCGCCTGCTGGTCGCGCTGGACGAGTTCCTCCAGTTCCGCATGGCCGAGACGGCGGAGTGGATCCGCTACGTGCGCGAGTACGGGATCCGCCTGCTGCTGCTGGCGCAGAGCCTGTGGGAGGTGGAGGAGCAGTACGGCAAGGGGCTCACCGCCAACTGCCGGCTGGTGGTGTTCCGCCCGAACTCCTCGGACGAGGCCGAGCGCATCAGCCGCATGGTCGGCGAGGCCATCGAGGAGGTGCCGACACGCAGTACGTCCCGCTCGGCCTTCGACCTCTTCCCCACCGTCAGCCGCGGCGTGCGGGTGGACCGGCGTCCGGTGATGCCGATGCACGAGGCGCTGGAGATGGGCGAGGGCGACCTGATCGTCTTCGGCTACGGCAAGCCGATTCGCGGCGCCCGCCTGCACCCCTACGCCGATCCGCGCTGGAAGGGTCTCTACGGCCCGCCGGCCAACGCCTGGCTGCCGAAGGCCGGCGCCAACCGCTGGTTTGGCGAAGCCCTTCCACCCACCGGAGACCATCCACGTCCGGTGCGCCCCTCGCGCCGCCGGACCATCGTCTGAGCAGGACCGATGCCATGAGCGACGACACCGGTATGCGCAAGCTTCGCCACATCTCCGCCCGCATCCCCGCGGCGCTGGCCCGCCAGATCGAGATCGTCCAGGAGCGCCACCGGCTGCCGCATTTCAGCGACGCCGTGACGCTGGTCATCGACCGCGGCCTCTCGGCCATCGCGCGGGCGAAGGTGGAGGAGGAGCAGATCGAGGCGACGATCCTGCGCATCGAGGACATGACGGTGACGGCGCTCGCCATGCTCAACGTCGCCCACGAGCTCGACCCCGAGGCCGTCGCCGAGACCCGCAAGAGCATCCTCGATGAATGGGAACGCCGTGGCCGGCGTCGCGGGGGTGCGGCATGACCGAACTGGTGGTCATCGACGAACCGGCGCGGCGCGAGATGCTGCTGCTGGCTTTGCGCCGGCTGATGGACGAGCTGTTCGGCGATCTGCTCACCCGAGAGGACGTCGCCAACGTCCTGGTGCTGCCGCCGTTGCGCGGCTCCAGCCGCTGCCGTGTCGTCGTGAAGAACGGACCGTCCCCCGAGTTCGTGCGCGAGGCCGACCCCGACCAAGTACGCCGCCTCCTGGCGTACGTCGCCGGCTTTCAGCGCAAAGAGCTGCGCCGCGACCGCCCGACGCTCGACGTCACCCTGCCGGAGACCGGCGAGCGCATCCACGCCGACATCGAACCGGTCACCACCGGCCCCGCCTGCTCGATCCGCAAGCCCTACCGCGGCCGCATCACGCTCGACGACTGGGTGGCCTCCGGCGCCGCGACAACACTCCAGGCGCGGATCCTCCGCCGGCTGATCGCGGAGCGCCGCACGGTGGTGATCGCTGGCGACGTGGACACCGGCAAGACGACGCTGCTGCGCGCCTGCCTGGAGGAACCGGCCTTCCGGGACGGCCTGCCGGCGGTGCTCCAGGACCCTTATGAGTTCGAGCCGCCGTGCCCGCACGCCTACGCCATGGTCGCCGACCCGTGGGCCGACCCGCCGGTCACCCTGGAGACGCTGGTCGCCAACGCCCTGCGCGTGCCGATGACGCACCTGGTGCTCGGCGAGGTGCGCCGGGCCGAAGCGCGGCAGATGGTGGTCGGCTGGACCACCGGGCACCCGGGGCTGTGCACCGTGCACGCCGGTTCCGCCTGGGACGCGCTCGACCGCATTGCGCAGATGGTCGGGCTGGGCGGCATCACGATGGACGCCCTGCAGATGCGCTGGATCGCCAAGGCGGTGCACGCGGTGGTGCACCTCGCCCGCGACGGTAACGGCAAGCGCTTCGTCAACGAGATCGTGCGGGTCGAGGGCTTCGACCCGGCCGTGGGCTTCGTGCTCCGGCCCCTGGTGTGGGCCGGGGACGGGGAGCCGGGCGCCATGGTGGCCCCGGCGCAGGATCGTGGAGGTGGGAATGCGGAGCTTTCGTGAGGCGCGCCGGGCGCTCGCCCCGGCGCTGGTGCTGGCGTGGACGGCGCTGCCGGCGCACGCCCAGGTGATCGCCAACCTCGGCGCCGAGCTGCTGTCCTGGCAGGCGGTGTTCGACGCCAACTTCGTGCCGATTGCGGTGACCGCCGGGCTGCTGCTGGCGCTGATCGCGGCGATGTTCTCCCGCATCGCCGGCGTGGTGGTGTTCATCTTCACCGTCGCCGGCGCCGCGGCCTACGGCATGCGCGACGCCATCGTCGCGCTGGCGGGGGTGTGAGCCATGCAGGCCCCGCCGCTGCCCGAGGGGTGGGAGAAGCCGGTGCGCCGCACCTCGGTGCGGCCGACGAAGATGCCGCTCGGCGTGCCCATGGAGCTGCTGGCCATCGCCATCTGGCTGGCCGCAGAGCTGTGGCTGGCGCTCGGCGCCGTCCCCCAAGCGGTGGCGGGGTTCCTGCTGGTCTTTCTGGCGGCGCGGTATCTCACCCGCCGCGATCCCTGGTGGCTGGAGATCGTCCGCCAGAACACCTCGGCGTGGCTGCTGCGGGCGCTGCGCACCCGCGGCCGCTCGCTCCGCCTCTCATCCTACCGCGCGCCCCGCTGACCGGAACGAGGACCGCCTTTCCATGCTCGACCTGACTGCCTTCAACGACGGCTTCGACGCTCTGTCCCGGCACCTGCCGTGGGACTGCTTCGTGTGGCCCGGCGTGGTGCTGCTGGAGGAGGACGGCGCGCTGATGGCCGTCGTCGAGTACGGCGGGCGCGACCAGGACGCCCAGGATCCGGCCGAGCGGATGCAGACGGCGCTGGCCGCCGGCAACGTGCTGTTCCCCTTCACCGGCGGCTGGACCTTCCACTTCGAGATGCAGCGCCGCTCCGCTGACGGCTACCCGCGCTCGACCGGCGCGCATCCGGTGTCCGAGCTGATCGATCGGGAAAGGCGTGACCGCCTCGACGCCGCCGGCCGGCAGTTGCGCACGCGCACCTTCGTAGCGATCACCTACACGCCGTCCCGGCCGGCCACGCGCACCGTGGCGTCCTGGTTCACCCGCAACCCGCCGGAACGCGCCCGGCCGGACGTCATGCGCGATCACGTCGAACCATTCCGTCAGCTCGTGCTCCAGTTCGCCTCGCTGCTCGGCCGCGCGGTCGGGTGGGCGCGCATGTTGGACGACGACGGCGTGCAGACTCTGCTGCACAACTGCGTCTCGCCCATTCACCAGACCTACGTGGCGGCACCCGACATTCCGGGCTTCCCGATCAAGGCCAACCTCGTGGACGTCGGCTTTGTCCCCGGCTCGTTCCCGGCCTGGAGCAACGGCGGTGCCGCGTGGCACGTACGGGTGATCGGCATCGGCGGCTATCCCAGGGCCAGCCATCCCGGCCTGCTCAACGCCCTCGACAAGCTGCCGTTTCCATTCCGCTGGTCGGTGCGCTTCGAGGCGATGGACCACGTCCAGGCGCGCGGCGTCTTCTCGGCGCTGTGGCGCAAGCACGACGACACCTCCTACGACTGGCGCTCGGTGCTGCTGCGCGCCGTCGGCGGCTACGCCGCCCTGCGCCACGATCCGGTCGGCGTCATGGAGGCGCTGGAGGCCGAGGCCGCGCGCCTGGAGGCCGAGCAGGCCGGCACCAGCTCCGGCTGGATGACGCCCACCGCCGTGCTGTGGGGCCGCTCGGTGGAGGAGGTGGAGGAGCGCCGGGACGAACTGGTCAAGGCGCTGCGCACGCTGGGCTTCACCGTCATCGAAGAGACCTGGGGGGCCGAGCGGGCGTGGTACGGCACGTTGCCCGGACACGTGCGCCCGAATCCCCGCAAGGTGCCGCTGACCCAGGTCCAGCTCGCCGATTTCCTGATTCTCTCTTCCGCCTGGGGCGGGCCGCAACGCAACCCGCACCTCAAATGCGATCCGCTGATGCAGCTGGAGGCCGAGGGCGGCACGCCGCTGAGGCTCGACATCCACCAGGGCCAGGACGGGGCGGCGCTGGTGATCGGCCCGCCGCGCACCGGCAAGTCCACCGTGCTCGCCTTCAAGGGGCATCAGTTCCTCGCCCGCGTTCCGAACGGGCGCGTCGTGTGGATCGACGTGGACGCCACCGAGAGCACCAGCCTTGTCGCCACGTGGGCGGCCGGCGGCGAGTTCCTGTCCATGGGCTCCGGCGACGGCGCGCTCGGCGACCTCGCCTTGCAGCCATTGGCCGACGTGGACACGGCAAACGGCTTCGCCTGGGGCCATGGCTTCGTCATGGACCTGCTGCGCCTCCAGGGCGTGCTGGCGCCGGGCAACCTGTCGGGCGCGCAAGCCGGCGACGCGGTGGACGCGGCGCTGCACCTGCTGGCCGTCTCGCCGGTGCCTGAGCGCACGCTGTCGCACCTCGCCCATCTGGTGCAGGACAACGCCGTCCGTGTGGCGCTGGAGCCCTACTGCCGGGGCGGTCCCTACGGCGATCTCGTCGATGCGGCGGAGGACCGCTTCCTCGGCTCCGCCTGGACCACGGTGGACATCGGCGCGCTGATCGACCGCGGCCCGGGTGCAGCCCCCGTGATCAAGGCGCTGTTCCGCCGCTTCTACCGGCTGTTCGAGGACGGCCGGCCGACCCTGTTCCTGGTGGACGAGGCGTTCAAGGCCTTGAAGCACCAGCCGGCCGAGCTGGACGAGCTGCGCCGGCGCGGGCCGAAGAAGAACGTGGCGCTGGTGCTCGCCACCCACCAGCTCGACGACATCGAGGGCTCGGCCATCGCGGCGATGCTGAAGACCATCCAGGTCCTGGTGCTGCTCGCCGACCCGAACGCCGCCAAGCGCTCCATCCTGCGCGACTGGGGGCTGAACGCCACGCAGGCCGGGCAGGTCGCCCGCGCCATGCCGCGCCGCGACGTCTTCTTCAAGACGCCCGAGGGCAGCCGGCTGGGGCAGCTGACCCTCGATCCGGCGGCGCTCGCCGTGTGCGGCTGCGGCGGGGCCGCCCACAAGCGCCGTGCCTTCGAGCTGATGGCCGAGGTCGGGCCGCCGCGCTTCGCCGCCGAATGGCTGCGCCGCCATGGCCTCACCGAGGCCGCCGACACCCTGGAGACGCCTTATGAAGGAGAGACACTATGAGGATCAGGACTCTGCGCGCCGCCACGGCGGCGGTCGCCATCACGGTCGGCCTGACCGCCGGCCCACCCCCGGCCCATGCCTTTCTGGGCGGGCTGCTCAACAGCTTCTTCGGCGGTGGTGGCGGAGGCGGCTGCTTTTCCGAGAAGAGCGACGGGCTGTTCGGCACCGCGCTGTCGGCGGTCGTCGGGTACGTGACCGGCGGCCCCGCCGGCGCCGTCGTCGGGGCCGGGTCCAGCGTGATGGAGAACGGGACGGGCGGCGGAAACAAGGCGGCCGGATGCCCGATCGTGGAGAGCCGGCCGCGCATCGTCGAGGAGATGGTGCAGCGCCAGGAGGTCGAGATCATCGCGCAGACCGCCCACATGCTCACCCAGATCGACAACATGGTGCGCATGCGCGCGCTGTCCGGCGCCGACACCGGCGGCGCCGTGGCCGCACGGCTTAGCGATGCCCGGCGCGCGGCCGGCATGGTCGAGCGCGTGCTGTGGAGCCTGGACGGCGTCGGCCGGCAGTTCGCCGACCTCTACCCCGACGCCCTGCCCGAGGACATGAGCGCAGCGGCACTGGCGGAGCATCAGGCCGAGCAGGCACGCCTCGCCCGTGCCGCCAGCCGCGCCAGCAAGCTGGTCTCCGCCGACGTGATGACCGGGGTCGAGGACTACCCGGCGCGCGCCCGGGATCTCATGGCGGCGCTCAAGGCGTGCCAGGGCCAGACCTGCGCCATCGACGCCGGCACCCAGGCGACGCTGCTGAACGCCGAGATGGCCGGGCAGCTCCTGATGATGCAGGCCGCGCATTACCGCGCCGCCGAAGCCCAGCTCGACTACGAGCAGGCCGCCGTGGAGCGGGCGCGCCAGCATACGCGCCTCACCTGGCGCGGCCTCGACACCTACACCGCGCCGGGGAGCTGAGCCATGACGCCGCGGCAGATCCTCCTCGCCCTGGGCATGATGCTGCTCGTCGCCGTCACCGCCACCGTGGCGCTGGTGCTTTACGTCCGCTCCGACGATGGCGCCTCCACGCTGGAGCGCCTGGAGCGGGATCCCTCCTGGCGCGGCATCGCGGCCTACGGCTCCGTGGTGCCGCTGCCGGCCAACCGGAGGTGAGCGGCCATGGACGTCAGCGCCCTGTCGGTCGCCCTGCACCAGCTCACCGCCGCCGTGGTCACCGGCCTGGGCCTGCTCGGGCCGGACGTGCGGGCGGCGTTGCGCATGCTGATGATGCTCTCTTACACGCTGGCGCTGCTGCTCTGGCTGTTCGAGGGCAAGGCGGCGGTGCACGGCCCCTTCCTGCGCATGCTGCTGAAGTTCGCCGCCATCGGCGCCCTGGTCGAGTGGTTCCCGGCCGGGTCCGCGGCGCTGATGCAGGCGGCGGCCCGGCAGGGCCTCAGCCTCGTACCGGGCGGCGGCTTCTCGCTGGACGATCCCGGTTACATCGCGCACCTCGGCATCCAGGCGGTGATCCCGCTGATGCTGCGCGTCAAGGAGATGCTGGGGCCGATCGACTTCTTTCTGAACTTCGTCGAGATCGTGCTCTTCCTGCTCGCCGCGCTGGTGGTGATCGTCAGCTTCTGCATCCTGGCGATCCAGGTGTTCCTGGCCTTCCTGGAGTACCGGCTGCTGTCGCTGGCCGCCTACCTGGCGATCCCCTTCGCGGTGCTGGGGCCGACCAGCTTCGTCGCCGAGCGCGCCATCGGCTACATCGCCGCCACCGCGCTCAAGCTGCTGGTGCTCGGCTGCATCATTGCCATGTGCGGCACGACGCTGCTGGCGTTGACCTTCACCGGCACGCCGACGCTGGCCCAGGCCTTCGGGGTGGCGGTGCTGTCGGCGGCGATCTTCGTGCTGGCGATCAAGGCGCCGCGCGCCGCCGCCGGTCTGGTGAACGGCGGCCCGGTGATGGACGGCGTCACGGCGCTGGCAGCACTCTGGACCGCCGGCTGGTTGGGTGCGCGCACGGTGGCGGGGGCCGCCGCGGCGACGTCGGGCGCACCCGGCAGCCTCGCCGTGGGCGCTTCGGCGGTCTGGGGTGGTCTGCGGTATGCCACGGCCGGCGCCCTGTCGGCGGTCGGCAGCGGTGCCGGTGACGACGGCGCTGCCGCCAACGCCGCGGCCGGTCGCCGCTATCCGGCGGGCCGCTTCGGCGGATCGCGGGCCTCGGCGCCACGCGACAGCGGCTGGGACCAGCCGATGAGTGCCGCTCAGCGCAGCGAGCTCGACCGGCTGGCCGCTGGCCGGCCCTACGACCCGGACATGACGCGTGGGCAGGCCAGCCGCCTGATCGAACAGTGGGGCGGCGATCGGTCCTGGTACGCCGGCCCGCAGGCGGACCGCCCCGCCGACCCGCCGGGCAACACCGACGGCCGCCCCGCCAACCGTCCGAAACGCAACGAGGGAGAGGCGTGATGAAGGAGCGCGTCGTCAACGTCTACGACCCACCGGCGGCGGCCGTGCCCGACAGTGCCAAATACCTCGCCGCCATGACCTACCGCGCCAGCCGCGAGGCCAAGGCGCTGCGCCTGAAGCGCTGGTATTTCGGCCTGGCGGTGCTCGGCCTGTCCTGGGGCGGGCTCATGACCTGGGACAACCTGCGCATCGCCGGCAAACTGGTCGAGATCGCCCAGTACAAGCCGGTCTACCGCGTCGAGCAGGCGATGGATGGCCACCAGCGCCTCGTGCTGCTGGACAACACCCTCACGGTGTCCAAGGGCGCCCGGATCAACGCGGTGACGTGGTTCGTGCGCTGGCAGCGCCAGATCGGCACCGACCCGGTGGTGCTCGCCAGGGACCGCGCCGCCGCCCGCGCCCGCCTGGTTGGCGGCGCCGAGCGCAAGTGGGACGCCGTGATGGCGGCCGACCTCAACCCCGCCGAGGGCTGGACGCGCGACGTCGCCGACGTCCGTGTCCAGGAGCGCGAGGCTGACCCGAAGACCGGCATGTCCGCCTTCTACGTCGTGTGGACGGAGACGGTGTACCGGGACTTTAAGCCGCGCTCGAAGACGCTGATGAGCGCCGCCGTGGTCACCGTGGATGGTCCCTCACGCGACGGTGCCTTGGACGGCGTGTCGATCTCCGGCTTCTCCGAGCCCAGCGGCACGCCTCTGAAGACGGAGCCGAAGGATTCCTCGAAACCAATCCCACATGCCTCGCCCGAGACGACGGAACCCCAGCCATGAGACTCCCTGTTCCCCTGCTGGCGCTGCCGCTTCTGGCCGCCTGCGCCACCGACACGACACCGTTGGATACGGCGGTGGAGGCCCCGGCGCCCCGGACCTACACGACGGCCGACCTGCGCATTCCCCAGACGCAGATGGAAAAGGAACGGCGCGAGAAGCCGGCGCCGCGCCCATCGCGCGCTCAGACGCGCAACTGGGTCGGGCAGGCCAACGAGGCGGCGCTCGACCTGCCGACGCTGACCTGCTTCAAGGGCAAGAGCTGCGAGTACTGGTACCAGAGCGACCTGCAGTACCTCGTCTACATGGCCGAGGGGAATCAGACGCTCGTCTGCCTGAAGCCGGGCGAGGTGGTGCGCGACATCGTCGCCCCCGGCGCCCAAGTGTGGATTCCCCACCAGCCCTACAGCTTCGGCAAGGGCGCGCAACGCACCGAGTGCATCGCCTTCATGCCACGCCGCGCCGGCCTCAACCAGCAGATCTCGATCTTCACGAACGAGCGCAAGTACGACCTTAACGTCGAGACGCACAGGCGCACCCATCACGTCGAGGTGCGTTGGCGCTACCCCGAGGACTATCTGGCGACACTCAACGGGCAGGCGGCGGCCATCTCTGCTACGGTCGCCGGCGACCGGCGGGACCGCACCACCGAGCTGGCCTACCGGGACCGGCGCTGCACCTACGCGCTCGACGGCGACACGCCCGAGTGGCGGCCGGTGCCCACGGCCGACGGCCAGCCGCCGGTGTGCGACGACGGCGAGGTGACGGTGATCAACTTCACGCCCGGCGCGCTCGGTGCCTACGGCGCGCCGATCCTCTGGCGCATCGGCGCCGACGGCACCCGCATCCCGGTCCAGTACGGCCGCATGAACGCCACGTACCGCGTCGCCGGCATCCACGATCACCTGCTGCTGGCGCTCGGCGCGCAGGAGGTGCACATCCGGAGGACCCGCCCGTGACCCCGACCAATGACACCCCGCCGCTTCCGCCTGCGGATCCGCTCGCCCGGCATCAGGTGCTGACGTCCGGCCCCCATGTGCTGCGCATTCTGCTGACAGGCGCCGTTGTGATCGGGCTTGGCTTGGCGGCCTATATGCTGGGCCGCAGCCAAAGCTCCGGCATGCCCAAGGTGCTGGGCAGCCTTGAACTGCCGCGCGGCGAGCCGAAGCTGCCGGGTTACGAGGACATGGCGCCGAAGCCGGCTCCGGCGCCACCACCCGCGCCCCGCTTCGAGAAGAAGGACCCGCCGCCTCCGCCTGCACGGCCGCAGGCCAAGTCCGCTCCCAAGGAGGACGAACTGCGCAAGAAGGCGATGGACGCCGGTGTGGGCGGCTGGAGCCGCAAGGAGGAGGGCAGGGGCACCGAGACCGCCACACAGGCCGGCACGTCGGACTTCTCCGCCGTCGGGTCGGAATGCTTCGTACCACCCGGCACGCCCATCCCCTTGCAGAGCGTCAACCGGGTGGTGACCGAGCGCGGCGGCATCCTCACCGCTCGGGTGACGCAGGACGTGTGGGACGCCGGCTTCTCCTGCCTGGCGGTGCCCGCCGGATCGGTGGTGACGCTCGACGTCGGCACCGGTGTGGGCAAGGGGCAGAAGCGCATCGAGGTGGCGAACCCGGTGATCACCCGCCCCTGGCCGCGCAGTGATGCGGTGCGTGTCGCCGCGGTGGGTGCCGATTCCACCGGTGCGGCCGGGCTGACCGGGTCGGTGCAGGTGCCGTGGTTCCAGACCGGGCTGCTTATAGCGGCCAGCACGGCGGTCGATGCCGGCGTGGCGGCGTTGACCGGCGGCGGCAGCCTGATCGGCGGCATCCTCGGCCACGCCATGGACCGCCCCCTCGACAAAGCGGCCAAGGACCTGCTTGACCGGGCTCCGGTCATTACCCTGGATGCGGGCGAACCGGTGATGCTGCTGTTGCGCGGTGGTCTGAGAGCGGACGATTTCGGCCGTGGACGTTAGCTGTATGCGACGCGCACAGTCGGCGTGGTGCGGGCGTTAAGATGGATCCTGTACATGGCGGCTCCTCCTTGGAAGCCGCGGAGTCTGCGGTGGCCGCCTTGGTCATGATCCGCAGCCCATGCTCCTCGTGCTCCGAGGGCGGCTGTGGGGTTGACCCGCTTGGCGGCGGTGATGAACGCGTTGGCGCAGGGAGACGCCCCAACCGCAGTTCCGGCCGTCGAGCGCCGCTCTGAGATGGGCGAGATGGCCCCGGCGGCCGTGGTGTACGCCGCCTGTAGCTGGCGGTTCTGCACAGGCCGGTCACCCCGCGCCAGCTAAGCGCCATTCTCGACGAGCAGACCGAGGAACCGAATGCCAGACGGTGCAGCGATCACCTGCGCAGCAACCTGGAGTCCGTCCACTGTGCGATGCGGAAGCATCCAGGTGGATCGGAAGTGTCTTGCCGTGAACCACGTTCAGGACTTCCGTAGCTCCGGCGTGCAGGCCAGCATCTGCGTGATGGATTCCCGGAACACCGCGGGGGGCACCGGCTTGTGCAAGATCTCGAAGCCGCTGCGGCGGACCTCGGCAATGCGCTCGGGCGCCGTGTCGCCGGACACGATGACCGTCGGCACCTCCCGCCCTAACAGGACGCGGAAAAAGGCTGGGCTCAGCCGGCTGGTCGTGATTCTCTCCGGTCGTGGAGAAAGCGGCCGGCGAGGGAACGATGCGGGGATCGGAC
>NZ_JAGINP010000008.1 GCF_017876155.1 Azospirillum rugosum | reverse complement strand
ATACCAGGAACCAGCCCGCGGACCACAACGGCTCATCACCGCCGCCTGCGCATCCCTTCTCACAACACGGTATCCACTTATCCAAGAACCCGCGGCTACCCAGGCTTCACCCGAAAACCGCTGCGGCGCCGGCGTCCAACCCCGGAGGGCGACGCGGCGAGGCCGCCGTATTTAGAAGCTTCGACTTGCGCTGTCAAGCCTTTGTTTTCACGCTGGCTCGACGATACTTCGTCTTGTCTTCCGTTTCCCTTAGCTCGTCACCGCCTTGTCAGCAGCGCCGCGCCGGGGAGGCGGTATATAGGCCGGTCGGCCGAACCGAGCAAGCGCTTTTTTCACCGTTCGGCGAAATTCTCGGCCAAGAGGCTGATCCCGTTCGGGCAACAAAAAAAGAACGAATTGGTGCTCTCAGACCATCGCCGGGGATTCCCTTATAGCGGGAGGTGCGCTAGAATCGGCATCGGTTCCGCCAACAGCCACCACATCTGGTTCGAATGGCCCGCCACATCGACGTTCACGCCGACCTTCCGTCCGCCCCGCCGACCACCCACGACGACCGCCGCTGCGAGCATTGCGGCCGGCCGCACGGGCATACCCTACGCTGCCTCCCCGACGGCCGTTGGCTGTCCCCCGAGGGCGTCTGGTTCGACTCCGACGGGCATCCGGCCCCCTGGCCCGATGTGGTCGATTACGCGGGCGTGCGGATGTCCCGCAGCGTGGTCGGGCTGTACCGCCGCAGCCGGGCGGCGTCCAAGCCGCAACATCTCTGCCGCCGCTGCTTCCTCGACAGCGGCCGCGACACGCACCGGCAGGTTGCACGGATACGCTCGCTGATGCGTTTCGCCCTCGGCGACCTGTTCGAAGGGGCCTATTCGGCCTGAACGTTCGCCAGATCGACCCGGCGGAAGTGCTGTTCGAAGAATTCCACGCAGACCCGGAGCTTGGCCGACGTGGTGAGGCGGGCCGGATAGACCGCCCAGACGTCGGCCGGCTGGCTGTGGGCGGGAAGGATCCGGACCAGCCTCCCCGCAGCCACCGCCGAGCGGACGTCCCACAGCGACCGCAGCATGATGCCGCGGCCGGCCAGCGCCCATTGGTGCACGATCTCCCCATGGTTGGCCGCGAGCGACCCGGTGACCCGCACGGACGTCTCACCCTCCGGGCCGTTCAGCCGCCAGACGCCGAAGGGGTGGTCGCGCTCCTTGATCACCAGGCAGTCGTGGCTGGCCAAGTCGTCCAGATGCCGCGGCGTCCCGCGCCGCTCCAGATAGGCCGGTGAGGCGCAGAGGATGCGCCGGTTCGAGGCGAGGCGCCGCGCCATCAGTTGCGGCGCGATCTCGTTGCCGACGCGGATGTCCAGGTCGATCCCCTCCCCCGCCAGATCGACCAGCCGGTCCGACACGTCGAAGCGGATTTCCAGCGCGGGATAGCGCTCCGCCAGGAGATTGAGCGCCGGCGCGACGTGCACGCGGCCGAAGCCGAAGCTGCTGCTGATGCGGATGAGGCCGCGCGGGGCGAGCCGCGTCTCCGACACCTCCTCCACCATATGGTCGACGTCGTCGAGGATGGTCTGCGCCCAGCGGTAGACGCGCTCCCCCGCCTCCGTCACCGCGACCCGCCGCGTGCTGCGGTGGAGAAGCTTCACGCCCAGGCTGCCTTCCAGCATCTGGATCCGCTTGCTGACATAGGCGGGCGAGGCGCCGAGGGCGTCGGCGGCCGCGGCGAAGCCCGACTTGCGCGCGACGAGGCAGAACACGCGCAGGTCCTGGAGTTGCGGCTCATTGTTCATGGTTCGTGGCCTGTGCGTGCATAGTTCGGCGGATTATTAACGCTTTCCGCTTCTGCTAGGCTAGCGCCCGCTGAACCAAATCATCCGCCGCGCGGCGGTCACAGGAGGAACCATGAGCAAGACCTACAGGATCGCCGCCATCGCCGGCGACGGCATCGGCAAGGAGGTGCTGCCGGAAGGCATCCGCGTGGTCGAGGCCGCCGCCGCCAAATTCGGCCTGAGCATCGAGTTCACGAGCTTCGACTGGGCGAGCTGCGACTACTACCTCCAGCACGGCCAGATGATGCCGGACGACTGGTTCGAGACGCTGAAGGGCTTTGACGCCATCTACTTCGGCGCGGTCGGCTGGCCGGACAAGGTGCCGGACCACATCTCGCTGTGGGGTTCCCTGATCAAGTTCCGGCGGGAGTTCGACCAGTATGTGAACCTGCGCCCGGTGCGGCTGCTGCCGGGGGTGCCCTGCCCGCTCGCCAACCGCAAGCCGGGCGACATCGACTTCTTCGTGGTGCGCGAGAACACCGAAGGCGAGTATTCCGCCGTCGGCGGCCGCGTGTTCGAGGGCACGGAGCGCGAGTTCGTGCTTCAGGAGGCCGTGTTCACCCGCCACGGCGTCGACCGCATCCTGAAATTCGCCTTCGAGCTGGCCAACAGCCGGCCGCGCAAAAAGCTGACCGCCGCCACCAAGTCCAACGGCATCTCGATCAGCATGCCCTATTGGGACGAGCGGGTGGTGGAGATGGCCAAGGCCTACCCCGGCGTCGCCTGGGACAAGCAGCACATCGACATCCTGTCCGCGCGCTTCGTCATGCAGCCGGACCGCTTCGACGTGGTCGTCGCCTCCAACCTGTTCGGCGACATCCTGTCGGACCTGGGGCCGGCCTGCACCGGCACCATGGGGCTGGCCGCCTCGGCCAACCTCAACCCGGAGCGCCGTTTCCCCTCGCTGTTCGAGCCGGTGCACGGCTCCGCGCCGGACATCTACGGCAAGCTGATCGCCAACCCGATCGCGATGATCTGGTCCGGCGCCATGATGCTCGACTTCCTCGGCGACGGGGACGCGAGCTTCAAGGCGGCCCACGACGCCATCATGGCGGCGATCGAGACGGTCCTGGTCGAAGGCCCGCGCACGCCCGACGTCGGCGGAACGGCCAACACGACGGAGGTCGGCAAGGCCGTCGCCCAGGCCCTGTGATCCGCGCGCTCGCGTGGCGAACCCGTCCATCGCGGGCGGCAGCCATCGCCACGCGGGCGTTGCATCGACCGGCGCCAGCCTGACACTCTGGCGGCAACCATTCCACCACGCCGCCAAAGACGCCATGACGACGAACCCGACGGTCCTCAGCCTGTCCCGCCAGCTGGAAGCGGGAGCCACCACGAGCGAGGCGCTTGTCGAAGCGAGCCTCGCCGCCATCGCGGCGGGCGGGGAGGAGGCAGCCAAGACCTTCACCGCGGTGCATGAGAACGTCGCACGCGATACCGCCCGGGCGCAGGATCTGCTGCGCCGGGCCGGGCAGCGGCCCCCCTCCCCGCTCGCCGGGATTCCGGTCTCCATCAAGGATTTGTTCGACGAGGCCGGCCGCACGACGCTGGCCGGGTCGAAGGCCCTGGTCGGTGCTCCGCCCGCCGAACGCGACGCCGACGCGGTCGCCCGCCTGCGCGCGGCCGGGGCGGTGGTCGTCGGCCGCACCAACATGACCGAGTTCGCCTTCTCCGGCGTCGGCATCAACCCCCACTACGGCACGCCCGGCAACCCGGCCGATCCGGACCGGATTCCCGGCGGCTCCTCGTCCGGGGCCGGGGTGTCGGTGGCGGCGGGCTATGTCCCGCTGGCGCTGGGCACGGACACGGGCGGTTCGGTGCGCATCCCCGCCGCGCTGTGCGGGGTCGTCGGCTTCAAGCCGACGCAGCGGCGCGTGTCCCTGCGCGGCACGGTCCCGCTGTCCTGGACGCTCGATTCCATCGGGCCGCTCGCCCGGACCGTGGAGTGCTGCGCCGTCGCCGACGCTGTGCTTGCGGGAGAACCAGAGTGGGTGCCGCCGCCGGTCGGGCTGGCCGGGTTGCGCTTCGCCGTGCCGCAGTCGGTGGTGCTGGACGGTCTGGCGGAGCCCGTGGCCCGCGCCTTCGACGCCGCCTGCCGCCGCCTGTCGGAGGCCGGGGCGCGCATCGTCGAGATTCCGATGACGGAGCTGGCCGCCGTCGGCCCGGCCAACGCGCGGGGCGGCTTCCCGGCCGCCGAGGCGATCTACTGGCACCGCGACCTGCTGGATCGCAAGGGCGACCTCTACGACCCGCGGGTGCGGGTGCGCATCGAGCGTGGGCGGACCATGACCGCCGCCGACTACATCGACGTGACGCAGCGCCGGGCCGACCTGATCGCCCGCGCCGACCGCAGCACGGCGGACTACGACGCGCTGCTGATGCCGACGGTGCCGATCACCGCCCCGCGCTTCGAGGAGTTCGCCGCGGATTCGGACTTCACGCGGCTGAACATCCTGCTGCTGCGCAACTGCGCGCTGTTCAACTTCCTGGACCGCTGCGCCATCAGCCTGCCGATGCAGGAGGCGGGGAGCCTGCCCTGCGGCCTGATGCTGGTGGGCGCCACCGGTGCCGACCGTCGCCTGCTGGCCGTCGCCGGCGCGGTGGAGCCGGTGGTGGCGCCCTAACACTATGCTGCCAGCCAAGTTGTCTGAAGATACAGGACAAGTTGCTGAAAGCCCCTCTCCCCTTGTGGGAGAGGGGTTGGGGTGAGGGGTCCGGTTGCTGACAGCAGTCCAAAAGCAATTGAGTACGCATTTGCGGCTTCGCCGCGCACCCCTCATCCCAAACCCTTCTCCCACAAGGGGAGAAGGGCTTTCGACTGTATGCCGCCTCTTTAGAACTGGCTGAGTAGCATTGAACGGGGCCGCTCAGTAACCGAGCGCGCAGCCGTCCTTTCTGGCGTCGGATCCGCCGACCAGCAAGCCGGCCGCGTGGTCGATCCAGATGGCCTGCGCGCCGCCGAGCGGATCGGCGCGGCGGGTGACCTTGTGGCCGCGCCGCTCCAGCTCCGCCACCGTGGCGTCGGGGATGGAGCGTTCCACCTCCAGCACGCCGTTGAAGGCGAAGCTGCGCGGTGCGTCGATGGCCGTCTGCACGTCCATGCCGCGGTCGATCAGGCCGGAGACGAAGGCGGCGTGGCCGGCCGCCTGGTACTGCCCGCCCATCACGCCGAAGGGGCAGACCGTCCGCCCGTCCTTGCGGATCAGGCCGGGGATGATGGTGTGCATCGGCCGGCGGCGCGGCGCCAGGGCGTTGGGGTGCCCCTCCACCAGACGGAAGGAGGTGCCGCGGCTGTGCAGAAGCACGCCGGTCGCCGGGTCCAGCAGCACGCTGCCGAAGGCGTGGAAGATGGAGTTGATGAAGGAGATCGCGTTGCCGTCGCGGTCCACCACGCAGAGGTGGATGGTGTCCTTGTGCTCCGCCTCCGTCCACAGCACGGGGGGCTGGGCGCGGGCGGGGTCGACGCGGCGGCGCAACGCTTCCGTCACGTCCGAAGACAGCAGCGTTGCCGCGACCTCCGGGCCGCTGTCGCCGACCAGCGCGTCGCGGTGATGGTAGGCGAGCTTGGTCGCCTCCGCGTGCAGGTGGTGGCGCGACGCGTCGTCCAGCCCCTCCGACAGGTCGAAGCCGCCGAGCGTGTTCAGGATCATCAGCGCGGCGAGGCCCTGGCCGTTCGGCGGGCATTCCAGGATCTCGTAGCCGCGGTAGTCGGTGGCGATGGGCGTCACATACTCCGCCCCGTCCATCGCCGCGGCGAAGTCGTCCAGCGTGTGCAGGCCACCGCGGGCGCGCAGGAAGGCGACCAGCGATTCCGCCGTGGCCCCCGTGTAGAAGGCGGCCGCCCCGTCGCGGGCGATGTCGCGCAGGCGTTGCCCGAGCAAGGGCTGCGCGTGCCGCTCCCCGGCGCGCGGCGGCCGGCCGTTCGGCAGGAAGACGGCTCGGCAGCCCTCGTCCTTCTCCAACAGGGCGGCGTCGTTCGCCCAGTCGTGGGCGACGCGCGGGGCGACGCCGTAGCCCTCCTCGGCGTAGCGGATCGCCCGCTCGAACAGGCGGCCGAGCGGCAGGCGGCCATGGTCGGCGTGCAGCCGCGTCCAGGCGGCGACGGCGCCCGGCACGGTGACCGCGTGGGCGCCGTGGCGCGGAATCTCCCCGGTGACGCCCAGCTCGGCCAGCGCCGCGACGCTGGCGGCGGCCGGCGCCCGGCCGCTGCCGTTGAGCGCCAGCACCGGCCCGCCGGCCGGCGCGTAGATGACGAATCCATCGCCGCCGATGCCCGTCATGTGCGGCTCCACCACCGACTGGACGGCGACGGCGGCGATGGCGGCGTCCACGGCGTTGCCGCCGGCCTGAAGGATCTCCAGCGCAGCGGCGGTGGCGAGCGGGTGCGAGGTGGCGGCCACCGCCTCGCTGGCGACGACCGGTGACCGGCCGGGCCGGCAGAAGTCTCGGATCAAGGGTCCCCTCCCTAGTCTGGTCCGGTGCGGTTCCGGACCGGTTGCTGCGCATCAGCAGACCACAGTTTGCGGCAGCGCGCCGGGGATTTCAGCGCCGCGAAGGCCGGCGCATGGCCGGGATGAGCGGCGCGGGCAACTCGCGCCCGAACGTTTTGGCCGCGCGACGGAATGCCCGCCCGGCCGTTACCGTCTTTGCCCGCAGCCGGGACCGGGAGCGCGGCGGCGGGTTGCGGCTGGAGCGGAGGCGCGGAATGACGGCGTTGCGGCGCGGGTGGGAGATCGTATCGGACGCCTCCATGGGCTGGCTGAACGACGACGCGATGAGCCTGGGCGCGGCCATCGCCTTCTACACCATCTTCTCGCTGGCGCCCCTGGCGATCCTGGTGATCGCGCTCGCCGGACTCGTCTTCGGCGACGAAGCGGCGCGGGGCGCGCTGGTCGACCAGCTGGCGACGCTGATCGGGCAGGAGGCCGCGCAGACGGTGCAGGAGCTGATCGCCCGGGCCGGCAACCGGGGCACCAGCGTCTGGGCCAGCCTGATCGGCATCGGAACCATCATCGTCGGCTCCACCACCGTCTTTGCGGAGCTGCAAAGCGCGCTGAACCGCGTGTGGAAGGCGGCGCCGCCGCAGGAATCCACCATCACCTGGCTGGTGAAGGTGCGCCTGAAGGCGCTGGCGCTGATCGGGGCCATCGGCTTCCTGCTGATCGTCTCGCTGGTGGTCAGCGCGGCGCTGGCGGCCTTCGGCACCTGGGCCGCCCAATACCTGCCGGCCCTGCCGACCCTGCTGTGGCTGTTCGACGTCGGCACGTCCTGGCTGGTGCTGACCGCGCTGTTCGCGCTGATCTACCGCATCCTGCCCGACACCTGGATTCCGTGGATGGACGTCTGGCTGGGGGCGGCGGTCACCGCCTTCCTGTTCGCCGTGGGCAAGTTCCTGATCGGCTTCTACCTGGGCACCAGCGGGGTGGCGACGGTCTACGGGGCGGCGGGGTCGTTCGTCCTGGTCCTGATGTGGGTCTACTATTCGGCCGCCATCTTCCTGTTCGGGGCGGAGCTGACCCGCGCCTATTCCGAGCGGATCGGAAGCCGCGCGCGCCATGGACGGGCCGCCCCCGACGGTGCCGCCACCCAAGGGCCGACGAAAGGAATGGCATGACGGGAAGCTCCGCCCAAGGATCGACCACCGAAGGATCGACAAAGGTCGTCTACGCCGCCATCGCGGCCAACCTCGCCATCACCGTCACGAAATTCGTCGCCGCGGCGATCACCGGCAGCTCCTCCATGCTGAGCGAGGCGGTGCATTCCGTGGTGGACACCGGCAACGAGGCGCTGGCCATGCATCTGGGCCCCGAGGTGGTGGTCTCCAACATCAGCGTGGACGTCCGCGACGACCTTGCCGCCGGCCACGTGGAGGAGGCGCTGGAGCGGATCGAGCGGACGGTCAAGGACCGCTATCCGGAGATCAAACGGGTGTTCACCGAAATCCGCGCCTCCCGCGGTGGGACCCGCCGCTTCGCCCGACGCTGAGTCCCGGTCCGCCCCTCCCCGCGGACTGGAGTGACCGCAATAGGCCGCCCTTTCCGGACTCTTTTTCTTCCCCGCCAAACTAAAATTATTGCAGGGCAGCAAACGGCGGGGCGCCAACCGGTGGCGCGGCCCGCGATCTTCTGTCACAGCGGGCAGAACCCAATCACAACAGCCTCGTTTGTCCAACCATTGCCGCGCACAATACATACGTAACGCATAAAAAATTTACGTTCCTATCATTCACACATCCCATGCAGCGAACGTCCCTTTGGCATAACGCGCAAGGGACGTTTTATGCGGCAAAAATTGCAATCTAAGCCTGCGGTCGCAAACGGAAACATGGCGGACCGGAGGCGTGGCGCCTTGCGGCCCCGTCCCTGCCCGCCCCCCTTCGACAAGGCCTCCGTCGAGAAGGGGGGGCGCCTGTTCCGCGACGACCGCGACCTTCAGCAGATGGAAGATGCCTCCCTTCTGGACCGCATCGCGCAGGGTGACCGTTCGGCCTTCTGGGTCTTCTGGTGCCGCCACCACGCCGACCTTTTCTGGACATACCATCGCCTTTGCAAGGGAAACCGGCAGGAGATCCACGACTGTCTCAGCGGCCTGTGCCTGAACCTGTCGGAAGCGCTGCCGGTCTGCGCGCGTTCGATCGTGACATGCCGGACGTGGCTTCGGCGCACGGCGATCAACCATTTCATCGACACCCACCGCTCCCACCAGCGCAGCCCGGTGCTGGTCGGCTCGTTGAACGAGGTCGCCCTCCTCGCGGACGGCAGCGGCGCGCGGGAACGCGACGATCCCGAACGCACCAACGCCGACCGCGCCCTGCTTCTCAAGGTGCTGCGGTCGCTCGACCAGATCCGTGACGCCCGCGTGCGCCGGGCCGCGCACATGCGCTTCATCGAGGAGCAACCCTACACCGCCATCGCCGAGGCCATGTCCGTCAGCGAAGAGCTGGCCCGCAAATGGATCCAGCAGGTCCGCGCGCATCTGCGCCAATCGGTGCCGGACCACCGGGACGGCCTGTCCGCGTCCCGATTGCGGCCGGCGGCCCCGCGGCGGGCATGACGCGCGCCTCGCTGGACCGGCGGCGGTTCCCGACCGTCTGGGCCGACATCGACCTGCACGCGCTGGGCCGCAACCTGACGACACTCCGGCGGCGCCTTCCGGTGGGGATGGCTGTCTACGGGGTGGTGAAGGCCGACGCCTATGGGCACGGGGGCCCGGCCGTCGCGCGGGCGCTGCAGCACGCCGGCGTCGACGGGCTGGTCGTCGCCGACCTGGAGGAAGGCACCGCGTTGCGCCGCGTCGGCATCGAACGGCCCGTGCTGGTGCTCGACCCGCCGCTGCCGCAGCAGGCGGCGCCCATAGCCGCGCAAGGGCTGACCGCCACCGTCACGAGCATCAAAGAGGCGGACATCCTGGCCGGGGCCGCCGCCCGCACCGACACCGCCGCACCGGTGCCGGTGCATGTGCGGGTGGGCACGGGATCCGGCGGCCTCGGCGCGCCGCCCGGTTTGCTGCTCGACCTGCTCGCCGCCATAGACCGGGCGCCGGCGTTGCGGCTCGCCGGCCTCTACACCCATCTGTCCGGTTCCGAGAGCATGGCCGGGCTGAGGGAGCTGGAACGGTTCGGCGCGCTGGTGGCCCAGGCGGACGCCGCCGGCCTGCTGCCGCCGCTGGTGCACGCGCTCAGCAGTTCCGCGCTCGACAACCCGGCGCTGGCCGCCGCCGCGCAACGCATCGGCTGCACGGCGGTGCGCTGCGGGTCGTTGCTCTATGGACTCCGCGCGGTGCCGGGACCGACGCCCTTCCCCTACACCCCGGTGATGGCGGTGAAGGCGCGGATCATCCGGCTGGCGACCTTGGAGCCCGGCGACGGGATCCCCGAGGACGCCACGCTGTCGGCGGGCCGCCAAACGCGCGCCGCCCTGGTGCCGATCGGCTATGCCGACGCGCAGCATCTGCTTCATCTCGCCAACGGAAGCCTTCTGGTTCGCGGGCACGAGGTGCCGATTCTGGGAACCCCGCTCATGAGCAGCCTTCTCGCCGACGTCTCCACCGTCCCCGACGCCCAGCCCGGCGACGAGGTGGTGCTTTTCGGGACCCAGGAGGGGGCCGCCCTTCCCGCCGAAGCGCTGGCGGAGCGCAGCGGCCTGCCCCCTTCGGCGATTCCGCTGCTCGGCCCCCGGGTGGCCCGCCATTACCGCACCATTCCCAGGGCCGAGACGGCACCGGTGTGACGCGCCGCGCCTCGCGGCCTATGGAGCCATGGCTCGCGCTTTGGGATCGCCCGGGCGTCCGTCACCGCAGTCTCCGGATCGCCGCCGCGGCCAGCGACTGCACCCGGTCGGCGCGGCGGCGCCCGTCCGGTTCCGGCGCGCCGGACGCGATGGCGGCCAAACGCGTCGCCAGGGCGCGTTCCTCGGCGCAGGATTCGGCGCACAGGGCCCGCATCTCGGCGATGGACGGCCGCCATTTTTTGGTCCGGCGCCACGTCCGCGCGGCGGTGTCCACGGCCCAGGACGGGAATTCGCCCAGATCCTCCGCCCAGTCGAGCGCGACCAATTGCTCCACCTCCGGCGTCATCCCCTTGGCGGGGTAATGGCTCAAGAGGGCGAGAATCCGCGCCAGCAGATGCTCCGGGGACACCGGCGCCAGGACGGTGCCCGCCAGCTCGTCCAACGCCCGCCGGGCCATCCGGACATGCTGCTCGGTCAGGGTCGCGGGCGGGGTCCAGTCCTCGGTCACTCCGTCGAAACCGTCGTCGGTGAAGCGCGCCCGCCGCTCGACGCGGCCATGGGCGAGAACCTCCCGCAACGGCGCCGGGAGGGCCGCCGCGAGCATTGCGCAGCGGTCGGCGGCCGGCATGCCGGGGTCGAAGGGAAGCGGGGAACGGGGCGGCAGGGAGGAAACGATCGCGGTCATGCCGAACCTCAACGCCAGGGCTGCGGGCCGGCCGGCCGGCCGGCGGCGTTCAGCCGCGCGGCGGCGGCCATCCAGGCGCCGAGCCGTTGTTCCGCCGCCTTCTCCGCGCCTCGCGCGGCCAACGGCCGGGCGGCCCCGCCGGGAGTTGCCCCGCCGGATCCGGCCGGTGCCGACGCCAGCGGGGCCTTGCCCGCCGCCACATCCTGCGCCAGCCACGCCTTCCAGGCCGCGCCCGCGTCCCGGTAACGGTAGCCATGGGCTTGGCAGCGCAGCAGGAACCCTTCCACATGCCGGCCGAGGTCGATGCCGGCGAAGCGGCTGCGCGCCCAGGTCAGGTCGTCGTCGCTCGGGGTCCAGTCCGCCGAAACGGTCTGTGCGGGCGTGGCCTCGTGCGTGGGGAGCGAGTCCGGAGTCTGTTCGGAATCCGGCTGTTCCTGTCGCACCGGTGAACGGGGGGAGTCGGCGGACGCGACAACCGTGTCGCGCGGCCGCACAGCCTCGCGCTGCGCGGATTCCGAGGCGATCACGCCGTCGCCGGGAACGAGCCGCAGCCGGTAGAGGCAGGACAGCCGGCCACCGGACGCCGAGCGGCGCGGCTGCATCTCGATGACCTTGGCCTCGGCCAGCTGGCCCAGGATGCGGTTCACGGTGCTGCGGCTGCGCTTCAGGGCGGTCGCCAGGGTCGCCTGCGACGGCCAGCATTCGCCCCGGGCGTTGGCGTAGGTCGACAGCGCGGCCAGGACGGCGAGCCCGTCGGCGTCGATGTCCGGGTGGCCGAGCCACCAGGCCGGGATGCGGCCCCAGCGTCCGCCGTCCGCGGCCGGCAGCGGATCGTCGTCAGGCGGTGCGGTGGGAGTTGGTGCGATGGAGGATGGTGCGACGGGTGTCTGGGATGCCATCATGCGGTCTCCGCAAGGAAATGGTGCCGGCGGATGGCCGGCGTGCTTGCGGGAAAGGATTCCGCGGCGCGTCGCCGCTGCCAAACCGCGGGCAATCGCTCCATAGCCGGTTATGGAGCGCCACCCCGCGCCCTTGGAGCCTTGGCTCGCGCCTTTGGAGCCCGCGGCCGCGCTCCTGGAGCGATAGCCCGCGCTTTGCCCCCGAATCGGAATCCTGGAGTGACGGCCCGCGCCCTTGGAGCGATAGCTCGCGCCCGCCTATGGAGCCTTTGCCCGCGCCTTCGCGTGACCGGCCTGCGGGCGGCGCCCCGGTATGGAGCGACAGCCCGCACCTTGGGGAACCACCGCGCGGGCACCGGCCAAGCATGGAGCAACAGCTCGCGCTTTGTCCCAGGCCCCTCCCCTTCCCGGTGGCGTGTGGGCGATGGAGCTTTTGCTCGCGCCCTTCCGGACGAGCGCACCGTCGGGATGGAGTTCCGACTCGCGGACGCGGTCCGCCCTATGGAGCGATAGCCCGCGCTTTGGATTCGGCGTTGCAAGCCAAGGGTCCCGGCCGGAAGCGCGGGCTGTTGCTCCATACCCGCGGGCAAAAGCTCCATGGCTGCGGGCCGTCGCTCCATACCGTTCGGGGTCACCCGTCACGAAGCTGTTGTAAGTGCCCGCGTCCGGCAGCATGGTCGGTGTCAGGCAAGGAGGACTGGATGAGCAAGGTTGCGACACCGAATGCGTTGCAGTTGGTGCTGTTCGAGCTGGAGGACCGGTCCCAGTCGCATCTGATCGCGCTGTACGATCTGGCGCCGCGCTACGTCTTCGCCTCGCGCGACGGCGGGCGTTCGGCGGAAACGGCGCCGGCGAAGGGCAATTTCGTGGCGTCGATCAAGCGCGAGTTCACCTACCGCGGCTCGACCTTCAACCTGACCATCCAGCCCGCGCGTCTGACGCGCGTGGTGAACCGCGACGAGTCCGCCGCGCAGGCCGACGGGCCGACCGAGATCGAGTACGAGGTGTTCCCGGCCGAACGCGAACAGGTCGTGGAGCATGTGGTGCGCCGCCTCGCCATGGACCGCTCGCGCCTGTCGCTCGGCGGGGAGAACCGCGACAAGGTGCAGATGCGCTTCACCCTGTACGAGATCCAGCGCGAGCTGCGGGCCGTGGGGCACACGCTGTCGATCCGCGACATCCGGGAATCGCTGACCATCCTCGCGCGGTCGCGCATCATCATCGCCAAGCCGGGCGACGGGGCCAAGAAGGGCCGCGGAGCCAACCTGCTGGAGTCCACAGCCTTCCCGGTGCTGGCGATCCGCTCGCGCCCGGATCTGGTGGGCGACGAGGGCAGCGACGAGGAAACGCACCTTCAGTTCAACCCGCTGGTCTCCTCGGCGATCCGGAACCTGGAGTTCAAGCCGGTCAGCTACCAATGGCTAATGCGGCTGAAAAGCCCGGTGTCGCGCTGGCTCTACAACCGGCTGAGCGCGGAATACGACTACAGCGGCGCCGACGCTCCCGGCGACCTGGGCGTCAAGGCCATGACGCTGTCCGCCGACGAGATCATCAAGAACAGCGGCATGAACGTGTGGAGCCGGCGCCGCGACACGCTGCGGGCCGTGACCAGCGCGGTCGAGGCCCTGGTCGAGGAAGGCATCCTGACCAGCGTGGAAAAGCTGTACGACAAGATCGGCGCCCGCATCGAGGGCATCACCTACGTCATGCTGCCCAGCGCCAAGTTCCTGGCCCAGGTGCGCAAGGCGCAGGCGGTGGAAAACGCCAACGTGGCGGCGATGAGGGCGATCACCGGCGACGACGGCCGCCCAAGCGACTTCGTCCCCGTGACGCCCGCCACGACGGTCGAAACGCGCGCCCGCCGGGCCAAGCGCCTGACCGAGACGGCGGCCAGCCTGCTCCGGGTTGCCGGCGGGGATTGACGGCCCGGCGGACGGCTCAACCCTTGCGGCGGTAGGGCAGGACGAAGTTTCCGCCGGCACCGCACCAGGTGGTGCTCGCGGCGCGGTTGGCGTCGGTGTCGGGAATTTCGAGTCCGGATTTTCCCCGGGACTCGATGACGAGACCGTTGCCGTCCGCGTCGGGCGTGCCGACGGTCAGGCGGCCGTCCCCCTGCACCCGCCCGATGCCTGAGAAATCGCAGACCCAGCGGCCGGAGGTCGGCTCGGCGCCGCTGAGGCTGACGGCCGCCTGCCCGTTGCGCAACGGCAGGATGGCCAGCGTCATCACCCCTTTGTAATCGAACAGGCCGGCGAACGCGTCGACGGGGGACGGCGCTCCGGGGGCGGGGTGGAAGCTCAGGACGGCCAAGCGGCGCTCCTGCGCCGTCTTCAGGCAGGACTGGTCGCCGCCGCAGGCGTTCCGCTCGCCCAGCCAGGCCCGCTGGTCCGCCTTCAACGCGGTCTGCGCCTGCCCCTCCTCCGGGCTCGATCCCGACAGCTGGTTCAACGCGGCGCGGTAAGCGGCCGACAGGCGCTCGTCGAGCTTGGACAGGCCCGGGTCGGCGCAGATGGCCTTTTCCGTGGGCGTCGACGCCTTCGCGCAGGGGAAACTTGCCGCCTGCGCCAGGGAGGGCACGGCCAGCAGGAACAGGACCAGAGACGTGCAGCCGCGCATGCGCGAACCCCTTTCCGTGCGGAGCCCGCCATCGCCGGGCTTGAGCGAAACCGGGATCAAAGCTGGCGCGGCGGGGGCGTCCGGTCAACCGGGCGCTTGTTGACCACCCGGATGGTGCGGCCTCTCAAGCATTCCCGCCTGGGCGATGCCGAATATCGTCACCGCCTATAACAGCGCTGCGAAGAAATCCTTTTAATAGCGCTGCGAAGTCTTTCGTCCGGATCCATATTTACTCACAGATTGGAAGTTGTTGCGCTGCAACAACGATATGGAAGCCATGCGCTTTCTGCGCGTCGTCTTCGTGCGGACCGGTGCCATCATTCTTATGCAAACACGGGCGGCATTGAAGCGATGCCGAAGGGCCCGTCCATCCTCACCCGAAGGACCGTGGACAGCATGACGTCGAATCATTCCCTCGCCCGCATCCTCGTCACCGGCGGCTTTGCGCTGGCGTCCCTGCTCGCCGCCGCGGTGGGCACCGCGGTCTGACGCTCCATCCGCTGACCGAACCACTTCCATCGAACCGCGGCCATGACGGCTGCCATGAGGGCACTATGAACTCCGAAAACCTGACCTTCGCGTCCCGCCTGTCCGATTCCGACCTGCAGCGCATCCGTCGCGAGGCCGAGGCCATGCGCGCCGCCTATCTCCGCTCGCTGTTCCGCCGCGTCGCGTCGGCCTTCACCCGCCACGGCGGGCACACCCATGGTGGCCTGACCGCCGCCCGCTGATCCGTTCAGCGGCTCCACACTGCGGAAATCCGCCGATCCGGCGGTGGACAACATCGGGGAAATCGCGGACGGTAGGGCGCGCCCATCATTCCAGGGGCGAACCGACCGACCAGGAGCCTTCGATGAGCCTCGACCCCCGCGCGCTGCTGACCGACCTGTTCAACGCCGCGGTTGCCTCGGCCCAGCCCGCGCTGTGCATCCCCCCGCACCTGCCGGAGCCGCCCAAGGGCCGCCTGGTGGTGATCGGGGCGGGCAAGGCGTCGGCGGCCATGGCGAAGGCGGTGGAGGACCACTGGCCGGGTGATCTCTCCGGTCTCGTCGTCACCCGCTACGGCTACGCCGTGCCGTGCGAGCGCATCGAGATCGTCGAGGCCGCCCATCCCGTGCCCGACGCGGCCGGCATGGAAGCGGCCAAGCGCATCAAGGACCTCGTCGGCGGCCTCAGCGCGGACGACACCGTGCTGTGCCTGATCTCCGGCGGCGGCTCCGCCCTGCTGGCCCTGCCGCTGGACGGGATCACGCTGGACGACAAGCAGGCGGTCAACCGCGCCTTGCTGAAGTCCGGCGCGACGATTTCCGAGATGAACTGCGTGCGCCGGCACCTGTCGGCGATCAAGGGCGGACGGCTCGCCGCCGCCTGCCATCCGGCGCGCGTGGTCACGCTGCTGATCTCCGACGTGCCGGGCGACAACCCCATGGACATCGCGTCGGGCCCGACCGTGGCCGACCCGACGACCTGCGCGGACGCGTTGGCCATCGTGCAGCGCTACGGCATCGCCCTGCCGGCGGTCGTGCGCGAGGCGCTGGAGAGTGGGCGCGGCGAGAGCGTCAAGCCCGGCGACCCGCGGCTGTCCGGGTGCGAGGTGCGCATGATCGCCACGCCGCAGATGGCCCTTGAAGCCGCCGCCGAGGTGGCGCGCAAGGCCGGGCTTCCCGTGCACATCCTCGGCGACAGCCTGGAGGGTGAGGCGCGCGACGTCGGTTCCGTGATGGCCGGCATCGCCTTGCAGGTCGCCCGGCGCGGCCAGCCCTTCACCGCCCCTTGCGTGCTGCTGTCGGGCGGCGAAACCACCGTCACCGTGCGCGGTCACGGGCGCGGCGGGCGCAATGTGGAGTTCCTGCTCTCCCTCGGCATCGCGCTGAACGGCCAGCCGGGCGTGCACGCCATCGCCGGCGACACCGACGGGGTGGACGGGCTGGAGGAGATCGCCGGCGCCTATTTCGGCCCCGACAGTCTGGCCCGCGCCTGGGCGAAGGACATCAAGCCGAAGGACAGCTTGGCGAACAACGACGGCCACGGCTTCTTCGAGGCGCTGGGCGACAGCCTCGTCACCGGCCCCACCCTGACCAACGTCAACGACTTCCGCGCCATCCTGATTCTTCCGTCTTGATCTGGCGCCTTGATCTGGCGCCTTGATCTGGCCGGCCTGAACGGTCGGCCGGCCGGGAATGTGCGGCGGTGCCAAGGTTCGACAGTAAAATTTAATACATTGTCGAATATGGTCCTGCCAGATCGCGCGTTGCACATCTTGGTCGGCGGAAGCACACATGCAGGTTGTTATAGTCGATGACGACTCCAGCACTCTGTTCATCACGAGCGCGGTGATCCGTCGCATCGACGACGCCGACCCCGTCGGGTTTTCCAACCCGGGCGAGGCGCTGGACTGGCTGGAGCGCAACACCCCCGACCTGATCCTGATCGACCAGGTCATGCCCGACCTGGACGGCATGGGGATGCTGAAGCGCATCCGCGGGCAGCGCCATCTGGCGGACGTCCCTGTGGTCATGATCACGGCGGACACCTCCGTGAAGCTCCGCGTCGCGGCGCTGGAAAGCGGCTGCACCGATTTCCTGACCAAGCCCATCGTCGTTCCGGAGCTGCTGGCCCGGGCGCAGAACCTGCTGCGCCTGCGCCTGGGGCAGCGGATGATGACCGACCACACCGCCATGCTCCGCAGCCGCGTCGAGGAGGCGACGGCCCAGCTGCGCCAGCAGGCGCAGGAGCTGGTCGCCCGGCTGGCCCGCGCCGCGGAGTTCCGCGATCCGGAGACCGGCATGCACATCGAGCGCATGGCCAGCTACACGCGCCTGATCGCGGCGCGCCTCGGCCTGGATCCGGAGGAGTGCGACCGGCTCGCCCAGGCCGCACCCATGCACGACATCGGCAAGATCGGCATTCCGGACGCGATCCTCCTGAAGGCGGGCAAGCTCAGCCCCAGCGAGTTGCAGGTGATGCGCCAGCACACGGTGATCGGGCACGCCGTCCTGCGCGGCAGCGACCACCCGCTGATCCACCTGGCGGCGGAGATCGCGCTCGGCCACCATGAGAAGTTCGACGGCTCGGGCTACCCGAACGGCGTCCGGGGCACGGACATTCCCCTGTCCTGCCGCATCGTCTCCGTCGCCGACGTCTTCGACGCGCTGACCACGGCGCGGCCCTACAAGCGCCCCTGGACGCTGGAGGAGGCCCGAAGCTTCATCGCCCAGCACAGCGGAACCCATTTCGACCCGGCCTGCGTCGATGCGCTGTTCCAGTCCTGGGACGACGTGATCGCGGTCCACCGCGCCCATCCCGACCCGGACGACGTCGAGGTGGTGTGAGCGCAGCGACCGCAAGGCGATGACCCACGGACCCACCCCTCCCCCGTCCTCCGGCGTGTCGGCGGCCGTCCCGGCCGGCGGCGAGCCGGAAACCCGCGCCTACGCGCGCCGGTCGCGGTCGCTGGTCGCCGGCGTGTGGCTGGCGTCGCTGGTCCTGACGGCGTCGTCCTGGGTCGCGGCCTTCACGCTGGCGGACCGCGACGAGCGCGAGGCGATGCTGCGGGCGCAGCGCGACACCGGCAACCTCGCGCGCATCATTGCGGAGCAGACGACCCGCGCCATCGCCGGGGCCGACCGGATCCTCAACTACGTCGCCTACGATCTCCACCGGCTGGGCGGGCAGAGCGCGCTGTTGCGGGACGCGCTGAGAAACGCGACGCAGGATTCGGGGCTGCTCCTGCAGCTCGCCTACGCCGATGGCAAGGGCGACCTGATCCAGACCAGCGTGGAGGACGCGCCGGCCCGGGTGAACCTGGCGGACCGCGAGCATTTCCGGGTGCACAAGGACGGCACCGTCCAGGGCCTGTTCATCAGCCGCCCGGTGTTCGGCCGGGCGTCAGGCAAATGGTCGATCCAGCTGAGCCGCAAGGTGACCGCACCCGACGGCAGGTTCGGCGGCATGATCGTCGCGTCGCTCGATCCCTTCTACTTCAGCCGGATCTTCGACGACCTGGACGTCGGCCGGCAGGGCATCGTCGCGATCTTCGGGCAGGACGGCATCCTGCGCGCGCGCAGCGTCATGAACGAGACGATCATCGGCCAGGACGTTTCGGAATCGACGCTCTTCAAGGCCTCGCGGGAGAGCGCGCAGGGATTCCTGCGCAGCGTCAGCACGGTCGACGGGGTGGCGCGGCTGTCCAGCTTCCGGCGCCTGGACAGCTACCCGCTGGTCGTCTCGGCCGGCTTCGCCGAAGCGGAGTTCATGGCGGAGACGTGGGCCCGCCAACGCATCTACGTGGCCGGGGCGAGTGCGGCGACCGCGCTGCTGCTCGCCATGGCGCTGCTGGTGACATGGCAGAGCCGCGCCCAGGGGCGGGCGCACGCCGCGCTGGACGAGACGGCCGGCAAGCTGCGGGCCAGCAAGGAGCGGCTGCGCGACATCGCGGAAACCGCGTCCGACTGGTTCTGGGAGATGGACGCCGCGATGCGCGTCACCGATGTCTCCGGGGCGTCGGACGGCTCGGTCCGCGATCCCGGCCGCCTGCTGGGGCGCCGCTGCGACGAGATCGCCCTGCGGCAGCCCGGCGACGAGGCGCGCTGGGCGGAGTTCCGCCGCAGCCTGGACGAGCGCCGGCCGTTCCGCGACTTCGAATTCGCGGTGCGCGGGCCGGACGGTGCCGTCCGCATCTGGTCGATGAGCGGCAAGCCGGTCCTGGGCGACGATGGCGGCGTCGTGGGCTACCGCGGCTCGGGCGCCGACGTCACCGAGCGGCGCCGGGCGGAGCGGTCGCTGGTGGACAGCGAGCAGCGCTACCGCGCGATGTTCGCGGCCGTCGGCCAGCCGATCGTCGTCACCGACCAGACCGCGGTCATCACCGGCTTCAACCCGGCGGCCGAGGCGCTGTTCGGCTACCGCGAGGGCGAGGTGGTCGGCCAGAACGTCACCGTCCTGATGCCGGAGGCCCAGGCCTTCGCCCACGACGGGCTGTTCCAGGGCTACCGCGCCAGCGGTCGCGAGCGGCCGGTCGGCACGATCCGCGAGGTGTCCATCCGCCACGCCGACGGCACCGTCATCCCCACGGAGATCGCCCTGTCGAGCTGGCGGACCGGCGGCGCGGAACAGTTCATCGGCGTGTTCCGCGACGTCAGCAAGACCAAGCAGATCGAAGCCGACCTGCGCCAGGCCCGCGACAGCGCCGAGCACGCCAACCGCATGAAGAGCGAGTTCCTGGCGACCATCAGCCACGAGATCCGCACGCCCATGAACGGCGTGCTGGGCACGCTGCTCCTGCTCGGCGGCGGCGAGCTGGCTGCGGAGGAGCGGCGGCTGGCCGGCATCGCCCGGCAGTCGGCGGAAAGCCTGCTGCGCCTGCTCGACGACATCCTGGACTTCTCCAAGCTGGAGGCCGGCAAGATCGCCATCGAGGAGGAGACCTGCGCGCCGTCCCGCATCGCCGAGGCGGTCGTCGACGTCTTCAAGCCGAAGGCCGACGAGAAGGGGGTGGCGCTTTCCTGCCGGATGCTGCCCTCGGTGCCGGACGCGGTGGTCACCGACCCGGCGCGACTGCGGCAGATCCTGTTCAACCTCGTCGGCAACGCCATCAAGTTCACCAGCGCCGGCCATGTCGCCATCCGCGCCCGCCGGGGCCAGGATATGGGCGACGACCGGCCGGACGGCCGCTTCCTGCTGGAGTTCGAGGTCGAGGACACCGGCATCGGCATCCGGCCGGAGGCGCTGCCCCACATGTTCGACCGCTTCACGCAGGCCGACAGCTCCATCACCCGCCGCTACGGCGGCACCGGCCTGGGGCTGGCCATCTGCAAGGAGCTGTGCGGCCTGCTCGGCGGCGGCATCGACGTGGCCAGCGCGCCCGGCCGCGGCAGCCTGTTCCGCTTCTCCATCGCCTGCGCGCCCGGCGACCCGGCCGACCTGCGCCTGGACGGCGACGGCATGGACGCCGTCGTCCCCCAGCCGGCGCTGCCGAGCCTGCGCGTCCTGGCGGTGGACGACAACCCCGTGAACCGCGACATCGTGCGGGCGATGCTGCAGCGCGCCGGCCACAGCGTGGTCACCGCGACCGACGGGGCGGAAGCCGTCCAGATCGCCGCCCGCGAGCCGTTCGACCTCGTCCTGATGGACATCCAGATGCCGGGCATGGATGGCCTGACCGCCACCCGCCTGATCCGCACCCTGCCCGACCCCGCCCGGCGCGTTCCGGTGATCGCGCTGACCGCGCACGCCTCCGGCAGCTCGCGTCCGGAATGCGAGGATGCGGGCATGAACGGCTTCGTGACCAAGCCGATCCGCCCGGCCGCCCTGTTCGAGGAAATCGCGTCCGTCCTGGGTCAGCATGCCCCGGAGAAAGGCGGCGAGCCTGCGCCGGCCGCGGAAACGGCGGACGGCCTGCTGGACCGGGAGCAGGTGGACAGCATCCGCGACGCTCTGGGGCCGGAGGACTGGGGCCGCGCGCTCGACGGGTTCGTCCGGACCGCGGGCGACCATGTGGGGCAGATCGCCGCCGCGCTGGAGGCCGGCGATGGGTTCCAACGCGTCGCCCATACGCTGAAGGGGCTTGCCTGGAACGTCGGGGCCAAGCGGCTGGGCGACCTCGCCCTGGCCGTGGAGACGGCCACCCCCGACGAGGCGCGCGCCCTCGTCCCGGAGCTGCGACGCACGCTCGCCGCCACGGTGGAGAGCCTCACCGCGGCGTCGTAACGGGTCAGGCCCCGCGCGGCACGATCAGCCGGCGCAGCAGGGCGACGCCGGCGTAGAGCGTCAGGCCCAGCAGGCACAGGTGCAGGACGATGGCGAACATCTGTGCCGTCTCGAAGGAATTGATCCGGCTGACGAGCAGGTAGCCGAGCCCGGAACTTCCCGACACGAACTCCGCGACCACCGTGCCGACCAGGGCGAGCACGATCCCCACCTCGAAGCCGGTGACGATGAAGGGCAAGGCGTAGGGGATTTCCAGGCGGCGGAGCCGCTGGAGGCGGGTCGCGTCGAAGGACGACATGATGTCGTGGAACCCGTCCGGCACCGACCGGATGCCCAGAAGCGTGTTCATCATGATCGGGTAGAAGGGCAGGATGGCGGCGGTCAGCACCTTCGGGCCGAGGCCGAAGCCCATCCAGACCACGAACAGCGGGATCAGGGCGACCTTCGGGAACACCTGGAAGGCGACGACGAAGGGCTTCGAGATCCGCTCCAGCGTCGCGGACAGCGACAGCAGGATCCCCGCGGCCACGCCGAACAATGCTGCCAGAAGGAAGCCGGCGACCGTGGCGGCGGCGGTCATGCCGGTGTGGCCCCAGGCCCGTGCGTCGCGGAGCAGGCCGATCCACTCCCCCAGCACCGGCCGGGGTGCCGGCAGAATGAAGGGGGAGATGTTGCGCGCGGCAACGACCGCGTCCCACCCCAGGAACGCCAGGGCAAGCAGGCAGGGCGTGGCGACCCAGGGCGACCGCAGGGCCGTCCACAGCGTGGTCTTCCGGTCCGGCGCCGTGGTCATGCCTGCTCCATCAATGCTGACAGGCGCTCGTGGAGGCCGCGCACGGTGTCCTGGAACGGCTGGGTGAAGACGAGGTCCCGCGCGCGCGGCCGCGGGAACGGCACCTCCACCACCCGGTCGATCCGCCCCGGCCCCGGCGTGAACAGCACGATCCGGTCGGCCAGGAACACGGCCTCCGCGATGGAATGGGTCACCAGGACCATGGTCTTGCGCGACCGCAGCCAGAGGGTCTGAAGCTCCATGTTCAGCGCTTCGCGCGAGATTGCGTCCAGCGCGCCGAAGGGCTCGTCCATCAGCAGGATGTCGGGATCGTAGGACAGGGCCCGCGCTATGGCGGCGCGCTGGCGCATGCCGCCGGATATCTCGTTCGGCAGCCGCGCCGCGATGTCGGCGGCGCCGACCAGCGCCAGCATCGCCCGCGCGAAGGGCGCCCGTTCCCGGCGGGGCAGGTGCCCGCGCAAGCTCAGCGGCACCAGCACGTTCTGCTCGATCGTCAGCCACGGGAACAGGCAGGCGTCCTGGAAGACCAGCCCCAGCCGGTGCAGAAGCTCCTTCCGGCAGCGGCCGCCCTCCCACAGGGGCTGTCCGGACATCAGGATGCGCCCCGACGTCAGCTCCAGCAGGCCGGCGATCATGCGCAGCAGGGTGGTCTTGCCGCAGCCGGACGGGCCGAGGAAGGCGACGAACTCCCCCTCCCGGATCGTCAGGCTGCTCGGCAGAAGGGCGCTGGCCGTCGCCTCCCCGGCGCCGAAGGTCTTCGCGACCCCGTCAAGGACGATCGGCGCTTGGTTCGGGCCGGCCATGGTCAGGCGCATGGTCAGGCGGCGTCGACGAACTGGTTCGTGTAGAGGTCCGACGGGGTGAGCCCGCGCGGGACCATGCCGGACGACGCCATCAGGTCATAGGCGCTCTGCCAGCGCCGCGGGACGTTGCGCAGCAGGGTGTCGCGGCCGTCGATGGTCAGGAGCTTGATGTTCTCGGCGTAGATCGCCGCGGCGAGGTCGCGGTTGCGCGCTTCCGCGATGTCGAACCGGTCCAGCGCCTTCAGGGCGTCGGCGACGGCGACCCTTCCGTCGATCAGGTCGCCGAGCGCGGTGCGGACCGCGGTCATGAAGCTGCGGATGAGCGGTCCGTTCCGGTCGACCGCGTCGCGCTTGGCCGTGTAGCAGAAGCCCGGGGTGGGGGCGACCTCGTCCGTGTTCCAGGCGTGAACCGGCTGGCCGGTGAGGCCGAGCGCCACCGCGACGCTGGTGGTGACGAAATAGGCGTCGATCCGGCCCTGGCCGATCAGGTCGACGCCCGCGGGCGAGTTGCCGACGACGACCCGCCGCACGCTTCCCCGGTCGACTCCCTGGTCGACCAGCATGATGTCCAGCATCGTTTCCGTCGTGCCGCCGACCGACTGGACGCCGATGGTCTTGTCCGCCATGTCGCGGGGCGAGCGGACCGGCTTCTCCCGCCCGCTCACCACGAACCAGGGCGAGGCCTGCTGCACCGTGCCCAAGGCCACGAGGTCCTTGCCGATGGGCAGGGCGCTGGCCTTGATGTGGTCCACCGCGCCGATGCGGGCGACCAGGGCGTTGCCCGCCACCACCTGCTGCAACGCCATGGAGGAGCCGCGCCCTTCCTCGATGGAGACCCGCAGGCCTTCCCGTTCGAAATAGCCGCCGGCCTGCGCGAAGAGGATTTCGATGAAGGCCAGGATGAATTGGGAAGGAAGAACGATGGACAGGGCGGACGGCTCATTGGCGCCCAGAGGTCTCACCGTCGCAAGAAGCAGCCCCGACGCGGCGGTTGCAAGAATATCGCGCCTTCTCAATTGCATCGCTGTTTCCCAGGGACAAAGGGCAGGCGTGGGCATGCGCGTCATTGTTCCATCAGAAACCGGCGGGGTGCAAGGCGCTTGCTCGCTTCGGACCGGCCAGTTGCATTCAGCCGCTTAACCCTCTCCCCTCTGGGGAGAGGGCAGGGTGAGGGGGCCCCGCCACCTTGGTACGTCCGGCACAAGCGCAACCCCCTCACCCTAACCCTCTCCCCAGAGGGGAGAGGGAACATTGCTTTGCGGCCTTGCCGGGGTCTTTACAACGATTTACTCGCCCTTCACCGGCCGGCCGGCCACAGTGTCCCCGGAACGAACGCAGACAGGAGCAGGGACCATGGCTCAGCTTTCCATGATCGACGAGGGGCGGGTGTCATTCGTGTCGCGCCGGCAATGGTCGGAAGCGGCGGCCCTGGCGCTGCAACTGGACGCCGCGGACGGCGGCGAGGGCGAGATCGACGCCTGCGTGAAGGCCCTGGCCAACGCCATCACCGCCATCAAGGCGGCCACGGAAGCGAAGCGGCGGTGGGTGAAGAACCAAGGCGCGGGCTGCGCCGAGGCGGAGAAGATGCAAACCCTGATTATGAACGAGATCGGCCGCGCCGACCGGACGTCCCGCCGGATCATGGAGCTGGTCGCCGCGGCCGAAAGCAAGGCGCGGGCCCCCAAGGTGCAAGGCCTGTACCGGTATGGCTGAACGGTCCGTCCCGCCGCAACGCCGCCCCGCCGGCGGCCAACCCACACCATGCCGGTGAGGATGCCGGAATGGAGAAGCTGTTTCTCCCCATCAACATCGGCGCCCTGGAGCTGGCCCACCGGGTCGTGATGCCCGGCGTGGTCGACTACCGCCGCGACTGCGACGCCGATCCCGAAGACTGCATCCGCCGCGCCGCACCCGGCGGGCTGGTCGTCACGCCCCCCGTGCCGGTGTCCCCGAGCGCGGCGCGGCCGCCGTTCCAGCGCGGATTCGACGATCCGGCCACGGCCGAGGCGTGGGCCGGGGCGGTCCGGGCGGCGCGGCGCAAGGCCGTGAAGATCGTGGCGAGGCTCTGGCACGGCGGGCAAGGCGCCGCGGCGCTCGATGCCGCCGGGATCGATGCCGCCATCGACGACTACCGGCGCGCCGCCGAACAGGCCCGGCGGCTGGGTTTCGACGGGGTGGAGCTGGACGCGTCCGACGGGGCGCTGCCCGACCAATTCCTGCAGGACGGCACGAACCGACGTGGCGACCGGTACGGCGGGTCCGTCCAGAACCGGCTGAACCTCCTGTGCGAGTTGGTGGAGGCCCTGGTCGGCGTGTGGAGCGCGGAGCGGGTGGGGGTTCGCCTGTCGCCGTTCGGCGCGTTCCGCGGCATGTCGGACAGCGACCCGCTCGCGCTGTTCACCACCGCCTTGTCCACGCTCGGCGGCCAGGAGTTGTCCTTCGTGCATCTGGTGCGCACCGCCGCGGATGGGGCGCCGCTCGGCCACCTGCCCTACGACCAGCCCGGCTGCGCGGCCCGCATCCGCGCGGCCTTCCCGTCCGCGATCATCGCGTCCGGGGACTTCACGCGCGTCCGCGCCGTCGACCTCGTCCGGAGCCGGTGGGCCGATGCCATCGGGGTCGAGTCCGGGACGCTGGACCAGGAGGGCGGCTGACCGCGCTCACGGCGAGTTGACCGACGACAAGGCCCGCCTGTGCTAACCTGCGCGTTGCGAAACAAAAGCGTTTGGGAAAATGGCGTTCGTCGGTTCCGGTCCTGTCCTGCTGCCGTCCGTTACGTAGGTGGTCGCCATGGCGCAGGACGAGGTTGTCTTCGGTCCCTTCACCCACTCCGCGGCGCGCGGGCTGGTGAAGGGGGGCCAGGCCGTGAAGCTGGGGAGCCGATCGCTTGCCATCCTGAATGTCCTGCTGGAGCGTCCGGGCGAGGTCGTCGGCAACCGGGACATCATGGCTCGCGTCTGGCCCGGCCTGTTCGTCGAGGAGGCGAACATCCGTGTCCACATCGGGACGCTGCGCAAGGCCCTGGGCAAGAACGACATCGGCACCGACTACATCGAGAATGTGCCGGCGCAGGGATACCGGTTCGTCGGGACCGTCCGCGGTGCGGCCGGCGACGCCGACGAACGCCCGCCCCCAGCCCCACCTCAAAGCTTTCCCCAACCTCTTCCACGAAACATCGACCGGCTGATCGGCCGCGAGCAGGCCATCGACGACATCGCGCGGAAGGTGGTGGAGAAGAGCTTCGTCACCGTCACCGGCGTCGGCGGCATCGGAAAGACCAGCCTCGCGGTCGAGGTCGCGCGGCTGTCAGCGGGCGGTTACCGGGACGGCGCCTTCTTCGTCGACCTCAGCACCCTGTCGGAGCCGGCGCTGCTGTGCGCCAACATCGCCCAGGCGCTGAAGCTGCCCGGCATCGGCAAGGCGTCCATGGACGGGTTCCTGGCGGCGATCAAAGGGCTGAACGCCTTGGTCGTGCTGGACAACTGCGAACACCTCATCGAGGACGTCGCCCTCCTCGTGGAAGGGATCCTGACGACCGCGCCGGACGTCCACCTGCTGGTCACCAGCCGCGAGATCCTGCGCGCGCAGGGGGAATGGGTGTACCGCCTGCCGCCCTTGGCGGCGCCGGCGGAGCAGGACCGCGCGACGACCGCCGAGCAGGCGATGCGCTATTCGGCGGTGGAGCTGTTCGTGGAGCGCGTGTCGTCCAACGACGAGCTGTTCCGCCTGACGGACGCCGACGCGCCGGTCGTCGCGGCGCTCTGCCGCCATCTCGACGGGGTGCCGCTGGCGCTGGAGCTGGCGGCGGCGCGGGTGCCGCTGCTGGGCATCCACGGGCTGGCGGCCAGCCTCGACCGGGTTTTCGACGTGCTGCGCGGCGGCCGCCGGACCGCGCTCCAGCGCCACCAGACGTTGCGCGCGACCCTGGAATGGAGCTACCGCCTGCTGGATGAGCGTGAACGCGTGGTCCTGCACCGGCTGTCCGGCATCCGCGGCTCCTTCACGCGCGACCTCGCCATCGGCGTGGCCGCCTTCGGCGCGGTGTCCGACGACGACGTGGTCGAGGGCATCGCGGAGCTTGCCAAGAAATCCCTGGTGTCGGTCGAGCACCGGGAGCAGACCGTCCAGTTCCGGCTTCTGGAAACCACCCGCCAGTACGCCGCCGAACGGCTGGGGGACAGCGGGGAGACGGACACGGTGCGCCGCAACCTGGCCTTGCAGCTGTGCCGCATGCTGACCGACTCCCAATCGACCAGCACGGCGGCCTGGAACGCGGTGTACGGCGGCCGGATCGACGACCTGCGCAGCGCGCTGGAATGGTCGCTGTCGCCGTCCGGCGACCTGCCCACGGCCGTCGCGTTGACCATCGGTTCGGCGCCGATGTGGTTCCAACTGTCCCTGACCGATGAATTCCGCCTGCGCGCGGACAAGGTCCTGAACGCCATCCGGCAACAACCAAATCCGGACCTCCGGTCGGAGATGGCGATCACCGCCCACCTCGGCCCCGCGCTGTGGAACTCGCAGGGCCCGACGCGGGAGGTCAAGGACATCCTGGCGCGCGGCCTTGCCCTGTCGCGGCAGCTCGGCGACGTCGGCTACCAGCGGCGCGCCCTGTGGGGGCTGTGGCTCTACCATCTGGCGCTGGAGGAGGACCAGGACGCCCTGGAGGCCGCCGGGCGGTTCGGGACGCTGCTGGGCGACCCGGTCGATCCGGGGGCCGAGTCCATGCACCAGCGCATGCTGACGCTCGGCCTCCTCACGGTCGGGGAGTTCGACCGGGCGCGCGCCTTTGCGGAGCAATGCCTCAGCGCGCCGGCCCCGACCAGGGGATCGAGTCTGCGCGGCTACCAGTTCGAACAGCGGATCGTCTCCCTCACCCACCTCGCGCGGATTTCCTGGATCCAGGGAAAGCCGGACCAGGCGCGGCAGGCCATGGAGGAGGCGATGGAGCAGGCGCTCGCCTCCGGCCACGCGCTGTCCCTGTGCTTCGCCCTGTCGCTCGGCGCCTGCCCGGTCGCCTTCTGGCTCGGCGACTACGACCGCGCGGCGCGTTACGCCGACATGCTGGTGGAGAAGACCAGCGAGGGGGCGCTGTTCGTCTGGCGCACCTACGGCCTGTGCTTCCAGTTGGCGCTGGAGGCCCGGACCGTCTCCGACGCCGAAGTGGCGTCGCTCCGCCGCTCGTCCCGCTTTGCCGAGGTGTACCGGAACCGGCGCATCCGGATGCTGGCGACCGTGGCGCCGCGCCTGATCGCGCCGGACATCTTGGCGGAGGCGAACGCCGGCCCGCGGAACTGGGCGACGGCGGAATTGCTCCGTTTGACGGCGGAGGCCACGCCGGACCGGGACGAGGCGGACGGCCTGCTTCGCCAGTCCATGGACGTCGCCCTGGAACAGGGCGCCACGTCATGGAGCCTGCGGACGGCCATGAGCATGGCCCGGCGTAGCATCGCCGACGGACGCCCCGGGGACGCCGCAGCCGTCCTTCTGCCCGCCTACGAACGCTTCACCGAAGGGCACGACACGCCGGACCTCAAGGCGGCGGCGGCCCTCCTCGACAGCATCGCGTAAGGTGCTTGGGCCAATCCACCTCAGGCGGCGCGGAACTCGCCCCGGATCGCGTTGACGAGCGGCTTCATGTGGAAGCTGCTCTCCGGCGCCACCCAGACCTGCGCGCCGGCGGCCTCCACGGCGTCCGCCACCACCGGGCCGACGGCGGCGATGCGCGTGCGGGAAAGCCCGCTGCGCAGCTGCTCCTCCAGCGCGCGCGCCTTGGCGACGTCCTGGAAGCGGCGAACCTGGGGGGAGCTGGTGAAGGCCACCACATCGATGCGACCGTCCGCCATCTCGCGGATCGCCGCTTCGACCCGGTCGGTGTCCACGTCGGACGCGTAGCGGTAGGGCAGGACCGGGTCCGGAACGGCGCCGGCGGCGCGGATCGCGTCCAGCAGCGGCTGGTTGGGGTTGTCGGGGTAGAGCTGGACCCCAACCGTCCGGCCGGCGAGATCCAGGCCGGCCAGCGCCTCGATCACGCCCGCCGTGGTCGGGGCCGGTGCGGTCACCTGCGCGGACAGTCCCAGCTCCCGCAGGGCGCGGACCGGCTTCGGCCCGCGCGTCACGGTCCGCAGGCGCCCGATCGCCTCCACCACCCTGCCGTCGATCCCCATCCGCTTGGCGATGGGCATCAGGCGGCGCAGCCCTTCGCCCGTCAACAGGATCAGGTCGTCGAACCGACCCTCGGCCAGCCGCCGCAGCCAGGCTTCCACCGGGGCCGGGTCCTCCACGTCGCGCATGGCGACCAGCGGGCAGCGCACGGCTTCCGCCCCGTGCGCTTCCAGCATGGAGGCGAAGAGATCGAGTTCACGGCTTTCCGGCACCAGAACGCGTCGTCCGGCAAGGTCCCCGCTCATCACAACCCTCCTCGTTGATTGGCCGCCCAAGGTAACACAGCGGCGCGGGCGAATGGCCTGCGGACCTTCACGACGTCCATCACAGGATGGCACCACGTCCGGGCGGGGCGATTGGAAAATTCGGCTGAGCGCGATCCAATCCGGAACCCTTGGCATCGCGTTTGCTGCGCCCCGATGAAGTCTCGGGCCATCGCCCGAAGGACTGGAATGGAGGGCACCATGGCCGCACCCGGAATCAATGCTGGTTTGGTGATCACGGTCGCGCAGACCGCCGTCGATTTTCTATGGTCCCATTGGGACGGCTCCTCCAAGAGCGTCCGGTCGGCCCTGCTGGCGTCGGAATTCTGGACGATGCAGGCCTTCGGCCTCCATGGCTCCTGGGTTCAGGCCGTGACCCGCGACACCCTCGTGGAATTTCTCGGCAACTACATCGACCGGCGGCTGGACGTCGGCCAGAGCGAGGATCTCGCGGTGGCGACCGCCGTGTACCGCCTCACCGGGCAGCGGGTGGGCGCCGCCTGACCTGTTGGTCCAACAACAGGAGTGGTGGCCGGTCGCCGCACCTCTAACCATTTGCCCAAAATGTGTGCAGATGCGGATTGCCAACTGGTAACCAACCACCCTCCTCCCCGTCATCCCAGCGAAGGCTGGGATCCAGAACGTTCCCCATCGACGTGGTTGAGGAGCCCTGGATCCCAGCCTTCGCTGGGATGACGGGAAAGATACGGCTCCGCGTTCAAACGCATTCCTCGAAACAACCCGGCCACTATCCCAAATTGCGCATCGGTGCCGTACCGGAGCGGTGCCGCCTTCGGCTCAGCCATAACCCCAATGCCGGTAACAAACCTACGATTGAGTCCGTGATCCCGGGACTCCCGCCCATTTAGGCTTGCTCCTCCTTTGCGCTTGGGCATGACGGGGTGGGATGCCGCAGTTGAGAAGCCACCAGCGGTTGGTCGCGGGCATCGCCCAGGCCATCGCAAGGCAGGAGACCGGCGTCCGCGACGTGCTCGCGGCCGTCACGCCCGGCGGGGGCAAGTCGCTGCTGCCGGTCCTCATGGGGGCGAGGCTGTTCGACGCCGGGGTGATCGACCGGGTCTGCTGGATCGTTCCCCGCGACAGCTTGCGCCGGCAGGCGGAGGAGGCCTTCGTCGACCCGCTGTGGCGCGACGCGCTCGGCCACTCCATGGCCCTGCGCGCGGCGGAGAACGGGGCGGACCTGTGCCGCGGGCTCCAGGGCTACATCACCACCTATCAGGCCGTCGCTGCGGCGCCCGACCTCCACCTTCAGGAGTTCCAGCGGCACCGCTACCTGATCGCCATCGACGAGCTGCACCACCTGCCGGCGGTGGGCGACACCGACCAGCTGACCACCGGGCCTGAGGAAACCAGCTGGAGCCGGTCCATCCTGCCGCTCCTGGAAAGCGCGGCGGCGCGCCTGCTGATGAGCGGCACGCTGGAACGGGCCGACGGCCGCCCGATCCTCTGGCTGCCCTATCGGGCGCCGCACGGCGTGCGCAAGATGCGGGAGATCGACTTCAAGGCGCCGGGCTGGGCCATCGTCGGCTATTCCCGCCGGCAGGCGCTGGCCGAAAAGGCCATCCTGCCGGTGACCTTCGGCGCCATGGACGGCTCCGCCACATGGCTGGACGCGGAGCGCACCACCCGCTCCGTCGAGGCGCTGTCGCGGGCGGGGGAGAACAGCCGCGACGCCCTGTTCACCGCGCTGCGCACCGGCTTCGCCACAGCCATGCTGCGCGAGGCCTTCCGTTCCTGCCGGGAGCACCGGGCCAAGCGGCGGGCGGAGCTGAAACTGCCCGGTGGGTCGGACGGCAAGGGGCTGGGCAAGCTTCTGGTCATCGCCCCCGACCAGGACACGGCGCGTTCCTACTTGGACACGCTGCGCGGCTGGATGCCGGCGGAGCAGGCCGGGCGCATGGTCCGGCTCGCCATTTCCGAGAGCCGCGACGCCCACGAGGTGGTGGCCTCGTTCCGGCTGCGGCCCGTGCCGTCGATCCTGGTGTCGGTCGCCATGGCCTACGAGGGGCTGGACGCCCCCGCCATCACCCATGTGGCCTGCCTGACGCACATCCGCTCGCGCCCCTGGCTGGAGCAGGCCATCGCGCGGGCGACGCGGGTTGACCCGCATGCCGGCCCCTACGACCAGCAGCGGGCGCTGATCTACCACCCGGCCGACGAGCTGTTCGACCGGTTCCGCACGATGGTCGAGACCCAGCAGGGCATCCGCGCACTGGTGAAGACCCGGCGCCCGCAGCACGAACTGCCGCTGGAGCGCGCCACCGACCGCGAGCCGGAGGTGATCCCCCTGGAATCCAACGCGACGGCGCTCAGCTTCGCGGTGGTCGCCCCCGGGCCCGACTTCGGCGGTCCGGCGCGCGACCATGGGGAACCGCCGGTGACGCCGAGCGCCGCCGAACATTACCTGCGCCAGCGCATCGGCCAGCTCGTCGCCGCCCAGGTCATCGAGGACGAGGACAACAACCTCGTCGCCGACGGGCCGGTCGGCTACCACACCTACAACGCCGTCCTGAAGCGCCTGATGAACAAGGCGCGCTCGGCCATGAGCCTGTCGGAGCTTGAGGCGACCATCGGCTGGCTGGAGCGCAACCGGCTGTCGGACCACCTGCATCTGGTCGCCGAAGACCCGCAGTACCGCTGGTCGAGCCGGCGCCGCGGCTACGCCCCGCAGCGGCCGGCGCCGATGCCCGGAACGCCGCGGCGGCCTACTACACCTTAAGGTGGTGAATCCAGGGTCGGCGAAGAGCAGCTTGCGTCATAGTCCGTTCGGACAGTGGCAAACCTTATCAAAAGTCATGGGGCGTCTCAGATTGTAGTGAATGGCGATCATCGGTGTTAAGACTTCACAAGTCGTCGAGGTGAGGTCGTCCGTGAAGATCGCGCACAAGCTTGGCGTTGGCTTTGGAGTTCTGTGTCTGCTTGTCCTCCTGCCCTTGGTCTATCAAGCGCATCGCGTCGACACCGTTCTGGGCATTGCCGAAGAGGTGGCAAGCCACGATGTCGAGGCCACGGACCTGCTGAAGGAGATCGCCGGACTGCAGGCGGACATGCGCAGCCAGCGCGACCGCGCCATGGCGGAGGCGGTGGCCGCGAAGATGGAGGGGCGCCCCCCCAACGTCATCCCGATGCAGCAGCGCTACCTCGCGGAGGTGGACCAGGTCCAGGTGTTCGTCGACCAGCTGCGCACCCTTGCGGTGGACAGCGCCATCGATCCGATCTCGGCGGAGCGCGAGCGGCTCTGGAAGGATCTGGTGACGCGCGCGGACGGTTTGCGCGACGCCTTCCAGAACATCCGGCGGGAGGCCGGCGCGCAGTTCGAGCTGCTCCTGCAAGGGCGGGACGGCGACGCGCGCGCCCTGGAACCGCAGATCGAAGCGATTCGCGTCGCCATCGAAACGAACGTGCGGAACGGGGGCTACATCAGCCGCGCCCTGTCCCAGGCGGGGCAGGAGCGTGTCCGGCAATTGCGCCAGGACGTCATCTGGTCGGCGCTGATCGCCGGCGTCGTCGCCATCGCGGCGGCGGTCCTGATCGCGTTGTCGATCAGCCGGTCGATCACCGTCCGGCTCCGCAACGCCGTCGCGCTCACCGGCCGGGTGAGCGAGGGCGACCTGACGCAGCGGGTCGCGACGGAGGGCTCCGACGAGCTGGCGACGCTCGGCCGCTATCTCAACGACATGATCGCGAAGCTGCGCACCGTCGCCTCCTCCACCCGCGCGACGGCGGAGAACCTGCACGCGGCGACAGCGCAGATCCGCGCCTCCACCCAGCAGCAGGCGGCCAGCGTGGCGCAGCAGCTGGCCGCGGTGGAGGAAACCACGGCGACGCTGAGCGAGATCACCGAATCCGGCGCCCAGATCAACCGCCGCGCCCAGGACGTCGCGGAAAGCGCGCAGGCCGCGGCGGCGACCAGCGAGACTGGGCTGAAGGCGGTGGAGGACACCAACCATGCGATGGACGCGATCCGCGAGCAGGCCGAGGCGGTGGCGGAAAACATCGTCCTGCTGTCGGAGCGCACCCAGGCGATCGGCGAGATCATCCTGACCGTCAACGACATCGCCGAGCGTTCCCACCTGCTGGCGCTCAACGCCGCCATCGAGGCGGCGGCGGCCGGCGAGCACGGCCGCACCTTCGCGGTGGTGGCCAGCGAGATCAAGAGCCTGGCCGACCAGGCCAAGGAAGCCACATCCCAGGTCCGCTCCAACCTCAGCGAGATCCAGCACGGCATCAACGCGTCCGTCATGCTGACCGAGGAGGCGGTCAAGCGCGTCGGGGCCGGCAAGCGGCAGACCGACGCCACCCAGGCGACCATCCGCGACCTCGCCGAGAGCGTCCGCGAGAGCCTGCTCGCCTTCCAGCAGATCGTCGCCGGCACCAACCAGCAGCAGATCGGCCTGGAGCAGGTCACCCGCGCCATGCAGAACATCCGCGACGCCGGCACCCAGACCGCCGCCGGCACCCGCCAATTGGAAGGTGCCGCCGCCAACCTCAACGACCTGGGCCAAAGCCTGCTGGAGACGGTGCGCTTCTACCAGGTGTGAGGCCGGTTCAACTGGTCTGGCGGTGGATCTGGAAGCCGGCGAAGGACTGGCTGACCGGCATCAGCTCCAGCCGGTTGATGTTCAGGTGCGGCGGCAGCGTCGCGACCCAGTGCAGCGTCTCGGCGATGTCCTCCGCGGTCATCGGGTTGGCGCCGCGGTACATGGCGTCGGAGGCGTCCCGGTTGCCGTGGGTGCGCACCAGCGTGAACTCCGTCTCCACCATGCCCGGCTCGATGTTGGTGACGCGCACGCCCTTGCCGTGCAGGTCCGACCGCAGCCCCAGCGAGAACTGCTTCACGAAGGCCTTGGTCCCGCCATAGACGTTGCCGCCCGCGTAGGGGTAGGTGCCGGCGACCGATCCGATGTTGATGATGACCCCGCGCCGCTCGATCAGCACCGGCAGCAGCCGGTGGGTGATGGTGACGAGTGCGGTGATGTTCGTGTCGATCATCGTGCGCCAGTCCTCCAGCGAGGCCTCGGCCGCCGGCTTGGTGCCCAGCGCCAGCCCGGCGTTGTTGACCAGCACGTCGATGCCGCGGAACGGTTCCGGCAGCGCCGCCAGCGCCTCCTCCATCGCGGCCTCGTCGCGGACGTCGAAGACGGCGGCGTGGACGCGCTCCGCCCCGAAGGAATCCACCAGCCGCTCCAGCCGGTCGGCGCGGCGTCCGGTAACGACGACCCTCCAGCCCGCGCCGGCGAAACGGCGGGCGGTGGCCTCGCCCAGCCCGGCGGTGGCGCCGGTGACGAGAATGACCTTGTCCATGCTTCCTCCTTCATCGCGGTTCTGTCGATGCAGTGATGTAGGCCGCCGCCCCCGATGAATCATAGGAGCACAAAGTTTCGCCTTGCGGCCGTCCTCGATGAGTCATAATATCTAGCTTACTAGACAACTAGATGACTGGCGGACGGAGCGATGCACAAGCCTCAGCCGGCCGACCCTGGGACGGACAGCGTCGACGTCATCGACCGTTCCTCGCCGCTGCCCTTGTACGTGCAGATCAAGCGGCGGCTGTTGCAGATGATCGCGTCGTGGGACCGGGCCGACCAGCGGTTCCACACCGACGACGAGCTGTGCCAGCTCTTCAAGGTCAGCCGCATGACCGTGCGGCAGGCGGTCCAGGCGCTGGTCAACGAGGGGCACCTGACGCGCATCCGCGGCGTCGGCACCTTCGTCGGCACGGGCAAGGTGGACGAACGCTTCACACCCGACATGGACTTCATCGACCAATGGGCCGACAGCGGCCGGCCGCTGGTGATGACTCTGCGCCGCCTGGAACGGATGCCCTGCCCCGCCGCCTACCAGTCGGCCCTCGGCGTCGCGCCGGGCACCCCGGTCCTGTATCTGGAACGGCTGCGGTCGAGCGGCGGCATCCCGATCTCCATCGACTACCGCTACATCCTCGCCGATTACGCCTCCGTGTTCGACCGGGAGACGGTGGAGCGCTGCTCCCTGCTCGACCTGCTGAAGACCTGCGTCGAGCTGGACCGCGGCGTCATGCGCATCGAAGCGACCGCAGCGAACGCGGACGTCGCCGAAATCCTCCAGGTGCTGCCCAACGACCCGGTGCTGGGCCGCCATCTCGTCTATCTGGACGCCAACGAGCGGCCGGTCATGGCCGGCTATTCGATCTACCGCGCCGACCAGGCCCGCTATGTGGTGACGGTGCCGGTGTCCAAGGTCGAACCCACTGGGGCCGTTCCCGCCGGGCCGGCCAACATCGTCAGCTTTTCATCGGAACTGCGCGCCGACGGCGCCAAGACGACAAAGACGTAGGAAAACCAAAAACAAGAAAGTGCGCGGACGGATTCGCCCCGAAGAACAAGGAGGTGAGACAATGTCTGGTGCCTTTGCGAAGATCGCCGGCGCGGCCCTGGCCATCATGGCCGCCACGGGCGTTAGCGCTGCGAGTGCGCAGGAGACGATCAAGATCGGCTCCATCCTGTCGGTGACCGGCCCCGCCGCCTTCCTGGGCGAGGACATGAAGGCCGGGATGGAAATCGCGGTCGAGGAGATCAACGCGGCCGGCGGGATCAACGGCCGCAAGGTCGACTGGGTCTTCTACGACGCGGAGAGCCAGACCCAGAAGGCCATGAGCGCCACCCGCCGCCTGCTGACGCAGGACCGCGTGGACATGATCGTCGGCGGCGGCAGCATGAGCGGCATCGCGCTGGCCATGGCGCCGATGGCCGAGCAGGCCAAGGTCCCCTTCATCTCCACCGAAGGGGCCATGAACATCGTCCAGCCGGTCAGCGAGCGGAAATGGACCTTCAAGAGCACGGTCGACGACGACAGCGTGCTCGACCGCATCGCGGACTATCTCGCCAAGAAGGACATCAGGAAGGTCGCCCTTCTCGCCGATTCCAGCGGCTTCGGGCAGAGCGCCACCGAGCAGATGAAGCTTCTGGCGCCCAAGCGGCAGCTCGACGTCACGTATGAGGCCTTCAACCCCGCCGACACCGACATGACCGCCCAGCTCACCCGCATCCGCGACAGCGGGGCGCAGGCGATCATCTGCTGGACGGTGACCCCCGCGGGCGTGGTGTTCCTGAAGCAGGCGCAGCAACTCGGCCTCGGCGACCGGACTCTGGTCCACAGCTACGGCTTCGTGTCCCAGCGCTACATGGATCTGGCCGGCGACGCCGCGAAGAACCTGCTGCTGGTCAGCGTGAAGTTCCCGGTCGGCGACCAGCTTCCCGACAGCGACCCGCTGAAGCCGCGCGTGCAGGAGCTGATCCAGAAGTTCCAGAAGCGCTACGGCCGCCCGCCCAACCAGTATGTGGCGCAGACCTACGACGCCATCCAGCTCGCCCGCCTCGCCGTCGAGAAGGGCGGCAAGGACAAGGCCAAGCTGCGCGACGCGCTGGAGGCCATCGCCGGCTACAACGGCACCGGCGGCACCTTCACCTTCACGCCCGCGCGCCATTCCGGGCTGTCGAAGGACGACATCGTGATGCTGGACTGGAAGAACGGCCGCTTCAACCTGGCCGACTACCGCTGATTTTTGGCGCCCCATTCCGTCATTCTGAATCGCAGGAGCACGCGATGCCCCTCCACCGCGACATGACGCCCGAGCAGGCCGTGATGGCCGTCAACACGCTTCTCGACCTGCCGGAAGACAATTTCCCCCTGACCTTCGACAGCCAGATCCCGCGCATCCGCGAGCTGTTCCACAGCGCGACGAAGAACCAATGGGATCCGCGCACCGACATCGACTGGGACAAGCTGGACCTCTCCCCCTACAGCGAGGAGCAGATCTTCGCGGCCCGGCAATATTGGAGCCGCCGCGCCTGGAGCGAGTACGGCGCCATCTCCGAAAGCCCGGCGCTGCAAATCCGCTTCTGCGAGGAAAAGCGGCCGCCGGACATGCAGCTGTTCTTCACCATCCGCTCGCAGGAGGAGGCCCGCCATGCCGAGGTCTGCTTCATGATGGCGGAAAAGCTCGGCGGCTATCTGGAAAAGCCGGTGCAGGAGCTGTTCCAGGGCTCCGTCGCCACCCACGGCGTGCGCAAGGCCGCGCTCGATCCCGAGGTGCCGCTGGAGGCGATCATCGCCGCACTCGTCTGCGCGGCGGAGGAGATCGCCTTCGACGTCTTCCGGCATCTGGTGGAGATCACCCGCGACCCCGTGGCCCGGCAGATCTGCCGCGCCATCATGCGCGACGAGGTCCGGCACTGCGCCTTCGGCTGGCATTTCCTGGAGCATCAGGTGACCGGCATGACGCCGGAGCAGCGGAAGGTCGTCGAGACCGCGGTCATCACCATGATCGAGAAGGTCGAGCTGAACGGCTACCACAGCGCTTGGCTCGCCCCGGAGAATCCGGCGTCGCGCGCCGAGGTGGAGGCCGACCGCCTGACCTGGGAAGCCGGCCTCGGCGCCACGGTCGAGGAGGTGGAGAAGCCGGTCTTCGTCGCCTCCATCGTCCGCATCCGCGAGCGCATGCAGGCCCTGGGCATCACCCTGCCGACCTTCCACCACGACAAGATCGGCGCCTTCTGATCATGGAGCCCATCATGGACACCGCCACGCAGGCTCCGCCCAAGCCCACTCCGGCGCCGACGCCACTGTTCGTCGAGAAGCGCTTCCCGCTGCGCCTGTCGCCCAGCATCACCGGCATCCGCGACCTGTACCAGAACGGCAAGGCAAACCGCTGGGATCCGCAGCGGGACATTCCCTGGGCCGACCTCGACGCCGACCGGTACGATCCGGCCGTGCGGCTGGCGGCGCGCTGGACCTGGAGCCGGCGGCTGTGGATCGAGGCCATGGGGCTGAAGGAGACACCCTCCCTGCTCGTCCGCTTCTGCGTCGAGGACCAGCGGGAGTCCGACCCGAAGTTCTTCCTGACCGTGCGCGGCACGGAGGAGGCGTGGCACGTCGACTGCTTCGATCGCATCGCCGGCCGCTTCGGCGGGCGCATGGATCGGCCGGTCACCGCGGCCTACGAGGCGCTGTTCAACCGCAGCCTCCACCGCCGCGCGCTGAACGCGGAACGGTCGCTGGACGCCTACGTCGTCACCCACTGCGCCTTCGAGGACGGGCTGGAGCTGGAGCTGTTCCGTGCCTATCGCCGCAACGCCGCGGACCCGGTGATCGCCGCGGTGCTCGACCGCTGCATCGCCGACAAGGAGCGGCACGCCTCCTTCGGCTGGCTCTACGCGGAGGAACGCGCGCCGGGCTGGACCGACGAGGAACGCCGGACCATCACCGGCGAACTGGTGGACCACATGCGGACGGTGGAGCTGGCCGGCTATCACTGCCCCTGGCTGTCCAACGCCGCGGGGACGGAGGCTGCGGCCGACATGGTCTGCGCCACGGCCGGCCTGGGTGCGGCCACGGCCGACGGCGAAGCGGCGGTCCTGCGCGGCTATCTCGCGGCGGCGCGGCAGAAGCTGCGGTCGCTCGGCATCGAGCTGCCGGAGTTCCAGCACACGCTTCTCGGCACCGCCTGAATCGGCAGCCTCTGAACGCGTCCCGCGACTTTGCGGAGGACCCAACGATGGACAGCGCATCCACCGTTCTGCAGCTTCTCTTTTCCGGCATCGGGACGGGGGCCATCTACGCCCTGGTCGCCGTCGGCTTCAACGTCATCTTCAAGAGCACCGACGCGATCAACTTCTCCCAGGGCGAATGGGTCATGATGGGCGGCATGGTGGCCGCCGCGACGGTCACCGCGTCGTCATCGCCGGTGTGGCTCGCCTGCCTGTTCGCCGTGCTGGTGGTGACCGCGGTCGGGCTGGTGTCGGAACGGCTGGTGATCCTGCCCATCGCCAAGCCGACCCCGCTCCTGATCACGCTGATCAGCATCGGGCTCGCCATCTGCACCAAGAGTGCCGTGATGCTGACGCTGGGCAAGAACCCGGCGGGCTACCCGGGTTTCGCCGGCGACGCGCTGGTCACCGTGGCGGGCGCCACCGTCCATTCGCAGACCCTGTGGATCCTGGCGATCACCGCCGCCTTCATGGTGCTGGCGCATCTGTTCTTCGAGAAGACGGTGCTTGGCAAGGCGCTGCGCGCCGCCGCCGCGGACCGCGACGCGGCGGCGCTGGTCGGCATCAAGGCGCGCAGCACCGTCATGTGGTCCTTCGCCATCGCCGCCATGGCCGGCGCCATCGCCGGCACCATCATCACGCCGCTGACGCTGACCTCCTACGACGCCGGCACGATGCTGGGCTTCAAGGGCTTCAGCGCGGCCATGCTCGGCGGGCTCGGCAACCTCTACGGCTCGCTCCTCGGCGGGCTGCTGCTGGGTGTGCTGGAGGCCTTCGCCAGCGGCTACATCTCCTCGCACTTCAAGGACGCCATCGCCTTTGTCGTGCTTCTGCTCATCCTCTTCTGGCGCCCGGTCGGCCTCATCGGCAAGCCGGTCGTCGAGAAGGTCTGAGGGAGCGGACCGATGACTGGAATGAACGACGTCATGGACCGAAGCCGCGGCCGCGCCAAAGCCGCAGCACCCTCACGACGGGCGGTGCGCCGCTTCACCGGCGACCACGCGCTTCTGGGCGGAGTCTGGCTGCTGCTGGCCGCCTTCCCCTTCGTGGCGCCGAACGACTTCATGGTCTCGCTCGGCGTGCTGTTCTTCATCAACCTGATCCTGATCGCCAGCCTGAACACGCTGATGGGCTTCTGCGGGCAGATCTCGCTCAGCCACGGCGCCTTCTACGGGCTGGGCGCCTACACCAGCGGCATCCTGTCGGTGAAGCTGGGCGTCGATCCCTGGATCGGCGTGCCGGCCGGTATGTTGGTCGCGGCGCTGTCGGCCCTGATCATCGGGCTGCCGGCCCTGCGGCTGCGCGGGCATTACCTCGCCATGGCGACGCTGGGCTTCAACGCCATCCTGACCGTGCTGTTCAACGAGCTGGTCGGTCTGACCGGCGGGCCGAACGGGCTGCTGGGCGTGGCCCCCTTCAGCATCGGCGGCCTGGACATCGCCACCGACGACCGCGTCTTCTGGCTGGTCTGGGCCTGCGGCGGGCTGGTCATGCTGGCGATCCTGAACCTGGTCAAGTCCCGCGTCGGCCGGGCGCTGAGCGCGCTGGCGACCAGCGAGATCGGGGCCGACGCGCTGGGCGTGAACTGCTTCCGCTACAAGCTGGTGGTCTTCGTGTTGACGGCCGCCATGGCCGGCCTCGCCGGCGGGCTCTACGTGCATTACAACCAGTACGCCTCGCCGGAGACCTTCGGCTACTTCACCTCGGTGATGCTGGTGGTGATGGTGGCGCTCGGCGGCTGGGGCCGCTATTGGGGGCCGCTGTTCGGCGCCCTGCTCTACACCGCGGTGCCGGAGGCGCTGCGCTCGCTCGGCGACTTCGAGCTGTTCCTGTTCGGCCTGTGCATGATCCTGGTGCTGCTGTTCTTCCCCGGCGGCATAGCCGCGGCGGTCTCCACGCTCGGCAACCGCCTGTTCGGCAAGACCAAGGCGGGAGGCCGGGCATGAGCTTCCTCCACATCGCCGACCTCCAGCGCAATTTCGGCGGCCTGCGGGCGGTCAGCGACCTGACCTTCTCGGTCGCGCAAGGCGAGATCAAGGCGGTCATCGGCCCGAACGGCGCCGGCAAGACGACGCTGTTCAACCTGATCGCCGGCGTGACGCCGCCATCATCCGGCCAAATCACCCTGGACGGCGCCCGCATCGACCAACTGAAGCCCTACCAGCGGGTCGAGCGCGGCATCGCCCGCACCTTCCAGAACCTCCAGATCTTCAAGGACATGACGGTGCTGGAGAACGTCATGGTCGGCCGCCACGCGCGCACCCGCTGCGACGTGCTGCACGGGCTGCTCCGCACCCGCGCCGCCTTGCGGGAGGAGGAAGCGATCCGCGACTCCGCCACGCAGCAGCTGGAACGGCTGGGCCTCGCTCACCGCGCCGACGACCGCGCGGGCTCCCTCAGCTTCGGCGAATGCAAGGTGCTGGAGATCGCCCGCGCGCTGGCCGCCGAACCGAAGCTCCTGCTGCTCGACGAACCCACGGCCGGCCTGCCCCACGCGGAGACGGAGCGCATCACCGACACCATCCGCGCCCTGAACGCCGAAGGCGTCACCGTGCTGCTGGTGGAGCACAACATGCGCATGGTCATGCGGCTGAGCCACAGCATCCTGGTCCTGAACTACGGGCGCCGCATCGCCGAGGGCCCGGCCGAGGCCGTGCGCCGCGACCCCGCCGTCCTGGAAGCCTATCTCGGCGAGGAGGACGACGATGCGTGACGACGAGCAGTCGCCCGGCGGTCGCCGTTTAACCCTCTCCCCTCTGGGGAGAGGGCAGGGTGAGGGGGCTCCTCCACCTTGGCACGTCCAGCAACAGCGTAACCCCCTCACCCTAACCCTCTCCCCAGAGGGGAGAGGGGATTTCTAACGCAATCGCCCAGCTGTCCCCGCCCTGTTGCCTCATTTCCCCGGATCTTATAGGATAAAGATCCTACACCCCCGGGAGGGAGCCACCATGAAACACCATCGTCGTTCATGTTTCATGACGTTTCACAACGTTTCATTCGCTGGCACCCCACGTCCGATGGCCCTGATGGATGGCTCCGATGCTTGACGTCACCGGCCTCGACGCCGGCTACGGCGAAATCCAGATCCTGCGGGGCCTCTCCCTGACCGTGGAGCCCGGGGAGTGCGTCTGCCTCGTCGGCGCGAACGGGGCGGGCAAGACCACGCTGATGCGCAGCCTGTCCGGCCTGCTGCGTCCGGTCGGCGGCTCGATCCGCTTCGACGGGCAGGAGCTGGCGCGCCTGTCCGCGCACGACGTGGTCACCCGGGGTGTCGCCCTGGTGCCGGAGGGGCGCCGGGTCTTCGGCCCGCTGACCGTGCGCGACAACCTGGAGATGGGCGCCTTCCGCCACCTGTGGCCGCGCCGGAATGACGGCTTCGGCCGCGACCTGGACTTCGTCCTGACCCTGTTCCCGCGCCTGCGCGAACGGCTCCAGCAACCGGCGGGCACGCTGTCGGGCGGCGAACAGCAGATGCTCGCCATCGGGCGTGCCCTGATGACCCGGCCCAAGCTGCTGCTGCTCGACGAGCCGTCCATGGGCCTCGCCCCGCTCGTCGTGAAGGAGATCTTCGCCACCATCCGCGCCCTCAACGCCGAGGGGATGGCGATCCTGCTGGCCGAGCAGAACGCGCGCATGGCCCTGCGCACCGCCTCGCGCGGCTACGTGATCGCCGAGGGGCGCATCGTCAACAGCGCGGACACCGCCGCCCTCCAGCGCGATCCCGCCGTTCAGGAGGCCTATCTTGGCTTTTGACTTTCCCGCCGGCCATACCTGGGCGGACGGAGACCCCGCGCCCATCGACGAGGCCATGGAGCGGGAGTTCAACCTGCGCCCCCGCCATCCCGAACGCGAGGCCGTCTACGCCGACTTCGCCCGGCGCAGCGCGGCATTCCGGGAGGCGCACCCTGCCCTGTTGGACCAGCGTTACGGCCCCGGCCCGCGTGCCCGGCTGGACGTGTTCCCGGCCGGCGACGGCGCGCCTGTCTTCCTGTTCATCCACGGCGGCTACTGGCGCACGCTGGACAAGGACGTGTTCTCCTTCCTGGCCGCGTCCTTCGTGGACGCCGGGATCTCCGTGGTGATGCCGAATTACGACCTGGTCCCGTCGGTGCCGCTGGCGGACATCGTGGAGCAGATGCGCCAGGCGCTTGCCTGGGTTCGGGCGGAAGCCGCGTCCTTCGGGGCCGACGCGTCGCGCATCGTGCTGTCCGGCCATTCCGCGGGCGGGCACCTCGCCGCATATACGGCGCTCACGGACAGTATCGGCATCCGGGGAGTTCTTCCGGTCAGCGGGGTGTTCGAACTGGCGCGCCTGCTGCGGACCAGCATCAACCGCGACGCCCGGATGACCCCCGCCGTGGCCGACGCCCTTAGCCCGCACCGTCTGGCGGCGGAGATGACAAGCCTTCCGGCCGTGCCGCTGCTGTTGCTGGTTGGCGGGGAGGAGACGGCCGGCTTCCAGCAGCAGAGCCGCGACTTCCTGGAGGTGTGGCGGGGCCGCGGGCGGCCGGGCGCGATGGTGCTGGCGCCGGGACGGACGCACTTCACGGTTCTGGAAACGCTCGCCGACCCCCATGGCCCCGTCTTCAACGAGGTGCGGAGGATCCTCGGCACCCAACCGCAGCCATCCGAACACAAAGGACACTGAAGCATGGAAGCCATCAACCCGCCGGACATGGCCGGCCCGCTCGGCCACTACACCCAGGGGATCCTGGTGCCCCGGGACCATGACTGGCTCTGCATCTCCGGGCAGGTCGGCGTGTCGCCCGACGGGATCGTCCCCGACCGCTTCGACGAGCAGGCGCGGCTGTGCTGGGAGAACATCGGCGCGGTCCTGCGCGCCGCCGGGATGGGCGTCGAGCATCTGGTCAAGACGACGGTGTTCCTGACCGACGCCGCCGACCTGCCCGCCTTCGGTCCGGTCCGCACCGCCTTCCTCGGCACGCACAAGCCCGCCTCGACGCTGCTGATCGTCAAGGGGCTGGCGCGGCCCGAATGGAGGGTGGAAATCGAGGCCGTCGCCGCGCGCCCGGCCTCCCGCTGACCGGCTGCATCACCCGACCAATTCCGGAGCCGGCTCGGCGAGGCGGGCGCTGACATCGTCCGCCGGGGCCGGACGGCCGAGCAGGTAGCCCTGCACCTGGTTGCAGGACTCCGACCGCAGCAGGCGCAGCTGCTCCTCCGTTTCCACGCCTTCCGCGGTCACCGTGATGCGCAGGCTGCGGGCGAGCGCGATGATGGCGCGGACGATGGCGCGCGAGTCCTCGTTCGTCGGCATGTTGCCGATGAAGGACCGGTCGATCTTGATCTTGTCGAAGGGAAAGCTCTGCAAATAGCTGAGGCTGGAATAGCCGGTCCCGAAGTCGTCGAGCGAGATCCGGATGCCGGCGTCCTTCAGCGCCTTCAGGGTGGACAGCGCCCGGGCGCTGTCGTCGATCAGCACGCCTTCGGTGACCTCCAGCTCCAGCCGTTCCGGCGGCAGCCCCGTGTCCTTGAGGATGCCGATGACGCGCTCCGCCAAATCGGCGTGGCGGAACTGCACCGGCGACAGGTTCACGGCGACCCGGATGGAGGACGGCCAGCGCACGGCCTCCCGGCAGGCTTCCCGCAGGACCCACTCGCCCAGCGGCACGATCAGCCCGGTTTCCTCGGCCATCGGGATGAAGTCCGACGGCGCGACCAAGCCGCGCTCCGGGTGGTTCCAGCGCACCAGCGCCTCGAAGCCGACGATCTGTTGGGTGGTGCAGTCGCCCAGCGGCTGGAAATGCACGGTCAGCTGCTCGCCCAGCAGGGCCTGCTGCAGGTCGCGCTCCAGCCGGCGGCGTTCCTGAAGGCGCGCGTCCATCTCCGCCTCGAAGAAGCGGTAGGTGCCGCGGCCATCCGCCTTCGCGCGGTACAGCGCCGTGTCCGCATTGCGCAGAAGGGCTTCCCCGGCGCGGGCGTCCTGCGGATAAAGAGCGATGCCGATGCTGGTGCCGATCCGCACCGGCTGGCCGTCCAGGTCGAAGGGCGCGCCGAGTGCTGCCACCATGCGCTTGGCCACCGCCTCCGCGCCGGCCGGCTGGGCGACGCGCGTCTGGAGCACGACGAACTCGTCCCCGCTGAAGCGGGCGACGGTGTCCTGGTCGTTCGCCGCCCGGAGCAGGCGCTGCGCCACCTGCTGGAGCAGTGCGTCGCCCCCGTGATGGCCGAGCAGGTCGTTGACCGCCTTGAAGCGGTCGAGGTCCAGGCAGAGGACGGCCACCGCGCCGCCGTCCCGTTCGGCCAGCGCCAGCGCCTGTTCCAGCCGGTCGTTGAACAGGGCGCGGTTGGGCAACTGCGTCAGCAGGTCGTGGTGCGCCATGTGGCGCAGCCGTTCCTCGGCCTGCTTGCGCTCGCGCAGGTCGCGCACCGCGACGACCCAGGCGGGCCGCCCGTCATGCTCGATGGCTTCGCCCAGAACCTCGACGTCCACAAGGCTGCCGTCGGCGTGGAGCAGGGCGATCTCCCGCGGTTCGTGCGGGGTCGCGGCGGCGTGCACCAGACCCTCGCGGTGGCTCGGCGCGACGAAATCCAGCACCGGGAGGCCGATGAAATCCTCCGGCGCCCGGCCGAGCAGCCGCGCCATGGCCCGGTTGACGTCCAGGATCCGCCCGCCGGCGTGGATCACGATGCCTTCGAAGGTGACGTCCGCCAGCTGACGGAAGCGCGTCTCGCTGGCGCGCAGCCGCGCCGCCTCGCGCGCGGCGCGGGTGGCCAGGCGCTGGTCGACGATGGAGCCGGCAAGGCTGAGCACCAGGATCATCATCGTGATGGCGGCGACGGCCGCCGCCAGCCCCGTGGGGGCCGCCGGGGACGGGACCAGCAGCGCCTCCGTCGGGATCAGGCGGACGGCGGCCATGGCCGTGAAGTGAAGCCCGCAGATGCCCGCCGTCAACAGCCCCGCCGCCATCGCCCGCCGCTGGAGGCCGCTGCGCCCGGCGGTCAGGGCCAGGGCCGCCGCGGCCCCCGCCCCGCCGATGACGAGCGAGGCGGCGACGAAGCTGGGGTCGTAGGACAGGGTCGCCGGGGCGCGCACTGCGGCCATGCCGGTGTAGTGCATGGCCCCGATGGCCGCCCCCAGCAGTCCGCCGCCGCCCAGCGCCGGCAGAGTGCCGCCGCGCAGGTTGACGCCCAGCCCGACGCCGGTCAGCCCGACCGCCAGGGCCACCGACAGCGCGGTCACGCCAAGGTCGTAGCCGATCGGCACGTTGGGCTGAAAGGCCAGCATGGCGACGAAATGGGTCGCCCAGATGCCGCCGCCGGTCGCCAGGGCCCCCGCCGCGGTCCACAGCGGCCGCCCACGCCCGATGGCCGCGCGGGCACGGTCGGTCAGGCTGAGCGCCGTCCAGGCGGCAAACAGGCAGATCATCCCGGCGAGCGCAACCAGCCAAGGATTGTGCTGGTCGGTCAGGCAGGCGTAGACGTCGAACATCGAAACTCGCAAGATTTGGTTGTGTGCGCAGCCTTAACGGGCGACATTAAAATTGTTTTAAATTTAGCAGAGGCCGACGAAAAAACCTAGGGGTGTGGTCGGGTTTATACCCTGGTCAAGCTTCCTATGCCTTGCGGCGGGTTTGCCGCAGGGACCGCGGCAGCACAATTCATGATGATGGACGCCGCAAGCGGGGGGAGGAGCGCATGCTCGTCGCGGTCGCCTACTGGCTTTTCATCCTGCTCACCGCCTTGGGGAAGGTGGTGGCGTTCGTGGCGCTGGTGGTGTTCACCATCGCCTTGCCGCTCGCGCGCATCCAGACGGCGGAACGCTTCGGACGGGCGGTGCTGTCCGACATGGCCGTCATCGGCTTCGGCGTGCTGGGGGTGTTCCTGCTGCTGGAGAACGTGCGCATCTTCCTCGCCGCCGCCTGACCGGCCTGTCTCAAAAGTGAGACGATGTCTCGGATATGAGACATACGGCACGCTTTTTGTCTCGGTTCCGAGACTCCTTAGCTCTCCCCGCTCGCCAAATCCGCGAAGATCCTGGGCCGCGTACGATGGCATGACCTTTGCCTAAAGGGCCGTGTCGAATCCGAACGGCACAAGGTCCGCCGATGGCGCGCGTCACCATGAAAGCTCTCCTGCCGGTCTCCGCACCGCGGCTCTGGTCGCTGGTGCGGTGGGACGGCCGTCTGCTGGACTGGTACCCGGATGCCGTGGATCTGCGTGTGCACGGCCTGCACAAGGGCGCCCACCGCCATCTGCACCTGCGGAACGGCGCAACGCTCGTCCACCAGCTTGAGCACGCGAGCCGGATCGAGGACGCCTACACCTACTCCGTCGTCGACGGCCCTTACCCGGTCGCCGACTACCTGGCGCAGATCCGCGTGCTGCCGCACGGGGATGACCGCGCCACGCTGGTCTGGACGGCGAATTTCCGGCCGGCCGGCCTGTCGGAGGGAGAGGCCGAGTCCTTCATCCAGACGCTGTACCGGAGCGGTTTCGACACTCTTTCCACGCTCCTCGCCGGCCTTGCCGGACCGGGGGGCGCAACAACGGGGGCCGGGCCTCACACGGCCCCGACACTCCGCCCGTAGGAGGAAGTTCGTCCATGAGTTTTCTTGTTTGCGTGGGAGCGCTCGCGTTCCTGATGTTCGTCGCGTACCGCGGCTTCAGCGTCATCCTGTTCGCCCCCATCGCGGCGCTCGGCGCCGTCCTTCTCACCGACCCGTCCGCCGTGCCGCCGATCTTCACCGGCCTGTTCATGGACAAGATGGTCGGCTTCGTGAAGCTGTACTTCCCGGTCTTCCTGCTGGGCGCGGTGTTCGGCAAGGTGATCGAGCTGTCCGGCTTCTCCAAGTCGATCGTCTCCGCCGTGATCAAGCTGGTCGGGCGTGAGCGGGCGATGATGTCCATCGTGCTGGTCTGCATGCTGCTGACCTACGGCGGCGTGTCGCTGTTCGTCGTGGTCTTCGCCGTCTACCCCTTCGCGGCCGAGATGTTCCGCCAGGGCGGCATTCCGAAGCGCCTGATCCCCGGCACCATCGCGCTGGGCGCCTTCACGGTGACGATGGACAGCCTGCCCGGCACGCCGCAGATCCAGAACATCATCCCGACCACCTTCTTCAAGACCGACGCCTTCGCCGCCCCGTGGCTGGGCACCATCGGCGCGATCTTCATCCTGATCGTCGGCATGGCCTACCTGGAATGGCGCCGCAAGGTCGCCGCCGCGGCCGGCGAGGGCTATGGCGAGGGCCACATCAACGAGCCGGAGGCCATCCACGCCGAGGTGCTGCCCAACCCGGTGATCGCGCTGCTGCCGCTGGTCATGGTCGGCGTGCTGAACAAGGTCTTCACCATGCTGATCCCGACCGTCTACGGGACCAGCAACCAGGTGGCGCTGACCGAGGGCGCCAAGCCGCTGGTCACCCAGGTCTCCGCCGTCGCCGGCATCTGGGCGGTCGAGGGCGCGCTGCTCGCCGGCATCCTGACCGTCATGGCGTTTGCCTGGAAGCCGGTGTCCCAGCGCTTCGCCGAGGGCACCAAGACGGCCATCGGCGGTTCGCTGCTCGCCTCCATGAACACGGCGTCGGAATACGGCTTCGGCGCGGTGATCGCGGCGCTGCCGGGCTTCCTGGTGATCGCCGGCGGTCTGAAGGCCATCCCGAACCCGCTGGTCAACGAGGCCATCACCGTCACCACGCTGGCCGGCGTCACCGGCTCCGCGTCGGGCGGCATGAGCATCGCGCTGGCCGCCATGGCCGACCAGTTCATCGCCGCCGCCAACGCCACCGGCATCCCGATGGAAGTCCTGCACCGCGTCGCCTCCATGGCCAGCGGCGGCATGGACACATTGCCGCACAACGGCGCCGTCATCACTCTGCTGGGCGTGACGGGCTTGACGCACCGCCAATCCTACGGCGACATCTTCGCGATCACCTGCATCAAGACGCTCGCGGTCTTCGTCGTGATCGCCGTCTACTACCTGACCGGGATCGTCTGACATGAAGAAACTCATCGCACTGGCCGACGCCGTGGCACTCATTCCCGACGGCGCGGTCCTGATGGTCGGCGGCTTCATGGGGGTGGGCACGCCCCCCCGCCTGATCGACGAGCTGGTCCGTCAGGGCAAGCGCGACCTGACCCTGATCTGCAACGACACCGCCCTGCCGGGCAAGGGCGTCGGCAAGCTGATCGGCGCCAAGGCGTTCCGCCGCGTCATCGCCAGCCACATCGGCCTGAACCCCGAGACGCAGCGCCAGATGATCGCCGGCGAGACGGAGGTGGAACTGGTCCCCCAGGGCACCCTGGCCGAGCGCGTGCGCGCCGCCGGCTTCGGCCTGGGCGGCGTGCTGACACCGACCGGCGTCGGCACCGTGGTGGAAGAGGGCAAGCAGACCGTGGAGGTCGACGGCAAGGTCTTCCTGCTGGAAAAGCCGCTGAAGGCCGATTTCGCCCTGATCAACGCCAAGCGCGCCGATTACTACGGCAACCTCGAATACGCGCTGACCGCGCGCAACTTCAACCCGCTGATGGCCATGGCGGCGGAGACCGTCATCGCCGAGGCGGAGGACATCGTGCCCGTCGGCGTCATCCCGCCCGACGCCGTCGCCACCCCCAACGTGCTGGTCGACTACATCGTCGCCAAGGAGCGCCGCCATGGATGAGAAGACCCTGATCGCCAAGCGCGTGGCGCTGGAACTGGCCGATGGCAATCTCGTCAACCTGGGCATCGGACTGCCGACGCTGGTGGCGCGCTACATCCCCGCCGGCCGGCATGTCTTCTTCCAGTCGGAGAACGGCATCATCGGCATGTCCGGCCCCATCGCGGGGGCTGAGAACCCGGACCTGACCGACGCCGGCGGCAACCCGATCAGCGCCCTGCCCGGCGCGGCGGCCTTCGACAGCGCCATGTCGTTCGGCCTGATCCGCGGCGGCCACCTGGACATCACCGTCCTGGGCGGCTTGCAGGTGGACGAGGAAGGCCGGCTGGCCAATTGGATGGTGCCGGGCAAGATGGTGCCGGGCATGGGCGGGGCGATGGACCTCGTCTCCGGCGCCAAGCGCGTGATCGTCGCCATGCAGCACGTCGCCAAGGGCGAGTCCAAGATCGTCAAGCGCTGCACCCTGCCGCTGACCTCCGTCCGCCGCGTCGATCTGGTGGTCACCGACCTCGCGGTCATCGAGCCGACCGACAAGGGGCTGGTCCTGAAGGAAACGGCCCCCGGCGTGACCGTGGAGCAGGTGCTGGCATCGACGGCCTGCGAACTGATCGTGCCGGCCGACGTGCCGGCGATGGCGCTGTGAGCGGGAGGACAAGGAACATGCTGAAGGGCAAATCGGCCATCGTCACCGGCTCCACCAGCGGCATTGGTCTGGGCATCGCGCGTTGCCTCGCAGCACAAGGCGCCGACGTCCTGCTGAACGGCTTCGGCGACCGCGGCGAGATCGCCGCCCTGTGCGAAAGCCTGGGCCGGGAGTTCGGCGTGCGCGTCGCCTACGACGGCGCGGACATGAGCAAGCCGGCCGAGATCAAGGCGATGGTCGCCAACGCGGAGCAGGCGTTCGGCAAGGTCGACATCCTGGTCAACAACGCCGGCATCCAGCACGTCGCCCCGGTGGAGGACTTCCCCGAGGACGCGTGGGAGCGCGTGATCTCCATCAACCTGTCGGCGGTCTTCTACGGCACGCGCTATGCGCTGCCGGGCATGAAGGCGCGCAACTGGGGCCGCATCATCAACATCGCCTCGGCGCACGGCCTCGTCGCCTCGGCCAACAAGTCGGCCTATGTGGCGGCCAAGCACGGCGTGGTCGGGCTGACCAAGACGGTGGCGCTGGAAACCGCGCTGACCAACGTGACCTGCAACGCCATCTGCCCGGGCTGGGTGCTGACCCCGCTGGTGCAGAAGCAGATCGACGCCCTGGCCGAGAAGAACGGCTGGAGCAACGAGCAGGCCGGCCGCGAGTTGCTGCGCGAGAAGCAGCCGTCGGAAACCTTCGTGACGCCCGAACAACTGGGCGAGCTGGCGGTCTTCCTGTCGTCGGAGGCCGCGTCGAACATGCGCGGCGCCGCGATCAACATGGACGGCGGCTGGCTGGCGCGCTGAACGGACGGCATCCTGCCAAGGAAAAAGGGCCTTTCCCGTGTGGGAAAGGCCCTTTTCTTATCGTCCGGCGGAGCCGGATGGGCGCTGACGTTGGCCGTCGAGAGCCCTTCCAACCGAAGTCCACACTTCCCCACCGTCATCCCAGCGAAGGCTGGGATCCAGGGCACCCCGACGAGTGTCCGAACAGCCCTGGATTCCCGCCTTCGCGGGAATGACGGAAAAGAGGCGCTCGGCGGCGCCTTACTGGTAGTTCAGGCCGCCGTTGATGTTCAGGGTCGAGCCGGTGACGTAGCCGGCGATCTCGGAGGCGAGGTAGGACACCGCGCCGCCGATCTCGTCCGGACGGCCCAGGCGCTTCATCGGGACGCTGTCGGTGATGGCCTGGCGGATGTCCTCGCGGATCGCCATGACCATCTCGGTGCCGATGTAGCCCGGGGCGATGGCGTTGACGGTGACGCCCTTGGTCGCCAGCTCGGCGGCCAGCGCCTTGGTGAAGCCGATCACGCCGGCCTTGGCGGCCGAGTAGTTGGTCTGGCCGGCCTGGCCCTTGACGCCGTTCACCGAGGAGATGTTGATGATGCGGCCCCAGCCGCGCTCCGCCATCTTCGCCGACACCTGCTGGGTCACGTTGAACAGGCTGCTGAGGTTGGTGGCGATCACCGCATCCCACTGCGCCTTTTCCATCTTGGCGAAGAACTTGTCGCGCGTGATGCCCGCGTTGTTCACCAGGACGTCGACCGGGCCCAGGTCGGCCTCGATCTTGGCGACCATCGCCTTGCAGCTCTCGAAGTCGGACACGTCGCCTTCGGCCACGTAGAACTTGAAGCCGAGGGCTTCCTGCTCGCCCAGCCACTTCGCGGCAGGCTCGAAGTTGGGCAGGCAGTTGGCCGCCACGAGGAAGCCATCCTTGGCCAGCGCCTGGCAGATGGCGGTGCCGAGGCCACCCATGGCACCGGTGACAAGCGCGATCTTCTGAGACATCACAATCGCTCCAGCATTGATACGGCGCGCCCCAGGGAAGGCGAGCCGGCAGGTGTTTCCGGAAAACAGCAGGTTGCTTTCTCTGCTGGTCGCTGCCGTGTTGCTCGCTTATGCGCCAGGAACATCAACCACAGCGGCGCGCGCACCATAGACCAAGATCGTTCGCGCGCCAATGCGCTGCAACATCGCACCGCAGCGTGAACCGCATTTTTCACAAGATTGACAAGAAAAAAGCCCCGCCCGGAGGGTTGCCGCAGCGCGGCATCGGCCCCCGCCCTACCCTTTCGCCCGCAAGCCCGCGCGGGCGAGCTTCTTGTAGAAGGCGGCCCGTGAGATGCCGAGGCGCTTGGCCGCCTCCGCAGCCCTTTGGCCGGAGTCCTCCAGCGCCCGTTGCAGCAGCGCGCGCTCGAACGCGGCGAAGGCGTCGTCGTAGGACGGCAAGGGCGCTTCCGGCGGCACCGCCAACGGCGCGGCCGCGGAGGAGGACGGCGGCGGGACGGGGGCTTCCGCCGAACCGTCCACCGGCAACGCCTCCGCCAGATCCGCGACGGTCAGGTTGCGGTTGTCGGTCAGCATGCACACGCGCTCCAGCACGTTGCGCAGTTCGCGGACGTTGCCCGGCCAGGAATGGCGGCCGAGCGCCGCCACGGCCTCGGGCGTCAGCACCCGGCTCGGCATGCCGGTGCGCAGCGCGATTTCCTGGAGGATCGCTTCGGCGATCGCCTCCAGCCCGTGCCCCATCTCCGTCAGCGACGGCAGGCGGATGCACAGCACGTTCAGCCGGTAATAGAGGTCGGCGCGGAAGCGCCCGTCGCGGATGCGCTGTTCCAGGTCCACGTTCGTCGCCGCGATGACCCGCACGTCCACCTTGACCGGCCGGTCGGATCCCAGCGGTTCGATCTCCTGCTCCTGCAAGGCGCGCAGCAGCTTGGCCTGAAGGGCGAGCGGCATGTCCCCGATCTCGTCCAGGAACAGAGTGCCGCCGTCCGCCGTCTTGAAGCGCCCTTCCCGCCCCCGCCGGTCCACACCGGTGTAGGCGCCGGGCACCGTTCCGAAGAATTCGGCTTCCAGCAGCGTGTCGGGAATGGCCGCCACGTTGACCCCGACGAAGGGTTTCGCCGACCGCGCCGACAGTCCGTGGATGGCCTGGGCGATCAGCTCCTTCCCCGTCCCGGTCTCCCCCAGCAGCAGGATCGGCGAATCATGGCGCGCGGCGAGCCGGGCCCGGCGCTTGACGTCCAGGCAGATGGGGCTGTCGCCGACGTAGCTTTGCAGCGTGTGGCGCGGTTGCCGGCGTTCGTTGAGGTGGCGCTTCGCCGCCTCCAGCTCCGCCTCCAGCCGGGCGAGTTCGCCGAGCAGGGGCTTCAGCCGGTGCAGGCTGTCGTAGAAGACATAGCCCACGGCCCCGATCACCGTACCGTCGTCGTCGGTCAGCGGGAAACGGGAAACAACCAAACGTTGAGGTCCGAAGCTCATGACGTCGAGCAGGATCGGCCGCCCGCTCTTCACGACCTGGCGCAGCTGGCTGTTGGGGATGACCGCCTCCACCTCCCGCCCGATGGCGGAGGCCGGATCGCTGATGCCCAGCATCTTGGCGTATTTGGCGTTGATCCAGACGATGCGCCCATTCCGGTCGATGGCGACCGTGCCTTCGGATTGCGTTTCCAGCGCCTCGAACAGGGACGGCATGGCCCGCCGCCGCAGGATCTCGGCCTGGCCGCCGGGGTCATCGTCAAACAAGGGCGCATCACTCCGGAAACTTCGGCGCGAGTGTAGCGGAAGGTTGCGAAGGACTGCAAACGGCGCCGTCAGGGTGCGCGCGGCGGATCGACCCTGGGCACGCCGTAGTCCGCCAGGATGGCGTCGATTGCTGCCGCGTTGCGGCCCAGCGCGTCGTCCAGGCGTTCGCGAAGGGCCGTGTCCTCGCGACGGGTTCCCATGGAGATGTCGAAGATCATCGGGCGGATCGGCCCGTCGATGCTCGGCGAAACCGGGGTGAGCGTCAGCGGCACCGGCTGACGCCGGGCGAAGAAGCCGGCCTGCGGCCCCCAAACGACGGCGACGTCGACGTCCCCCCGCGTCACCGCCTCCACGATCTGGGCGGTCGGGTTCGGCTGGGTGTAGTCGCCGTAGACGAGGTAGCCGCGCACGTTCTGCACGATGCCGCGGCGGCTCAGCGCGTGGGCCGGCGGGGCGTTGGAAAAGTCGTCGCCGATCATCTGCACCCCGACGCGCAGCGTGCGCAGCCGATCGTCGTCGAAGCTGCGGATGTCCAGCCCGCGCCCGGCGACGGTGACGAAGACGTAGGTGGAGCGGTAGTAGGGCCGCGTCACCGCCAGCATCGGCAGCCCCATCGGCACCCCGGCGACCACGTCGCACAGGCCGGCTTTCACCGTGTTCCGGATGAAGCCGCGGCGCTGGGCCCACCACGTGTAATCGACGATCATGCCGAGGTCGCGGGCCAGCAGCTCGACAATGCGGTTCTCGAAGCCTTCGCCGCGGTCGTTGCTGTAGGGCAGGTTGTTAGGATCGGCGCAGACACGCAGGGCCTCCGCCCCGGCGGGCGCGGCACTCGTCCACAGGGCGAGAAGCAGGACCCAGGCAGTCAGGCGCCGCATGTCACCAGCTCCCGTCGGTGAGGGTGTAGAGGTAGGCGGTGATGTCCCGGGCGTCGCGGTCGCTGACGCCGAGGTTGGGCATCGCCGTCTTCGGCGAGATGCCGGGGGGATCCTTCACCCAGCTCATCACGTTCTCCGGCGTGTTGTAGAGCACGCCGCCGACATAGACCCGGCTGCCGAAATTGCTGAGCGGCGGGCCGACCAGTCCGCGGGCGCGGGTCACCCCGGGGATGGTGTGGCAGCTGCCGCAGCCGTAGCGCAGCACCGCCTCCTGCCCCGCGTGGGGATCGCCGCCGGTGATCGCGGCGGCCCGGCGCCAGGTCTTGTCCTGCTCCCGCCGGCTCTCCCAGGCGAGGCCGGCCCCGCCCGCAACGACGGTGAGCGCGAGTGCCGCCAGCGCGATCCGTCTGCTCCGCCCGAAGGACATGGCGAACCCTCCCCATCCGTCACCCGCAGCCGCGCAGGATCAGCCCGGCCATCGTCTGCCCGGCGATGGCGACCAGCACGATCAGCACGACCAGCACGCCCACCATGCCGATGAAGCGCTGGCTCCCCCAGTGGGGCTCCACAGTCTCGCCCGACCCGACGTCGCGCACCGCCCGCCAGGACAGCCAGCCGCCGCCCAGCGCCACCAGCGCGCCGACCACGCCCAGCGTCACCACCAGCGAGGGCTGGCCCAGCGTGCAGTTCCAGAACACCGTGTTGGAGCCGCCCTGGTGCTGGATGATCCAGCCCAGCGGCCCGGCCAGCCAGCCGGCCCAGGGCGTCCATGACGTGCGCCGCCCCATCATCTTAGATTCCTGCCATGTCAGACCAGCCTCGGCACGACGTAGAGCAGCGCCCAGAGCGGCACCCAGGCGGCGACCACGAAGTTCCAGTAGACGCAGTTGTCGGTGACGTCGGTGAAGCGGCGCGGCTCGACATGTTTGGTGAACATCAGCACGGTCAGGACCAGCGTGTCGCCGACGTCGGTGATCAGGTGCACGGCGTGCAGCCCCAGCAGCACCCAGACCATGGAGCCGTAGGCGTTGTCGTCCCAGCGGCAGTTCAGGGCGCCGAACTCGAAGGCGCGGACCACCAAGGTCAGCAGCCCGACGGCCGACATGACGACCAGCCCGATGCGCACCTTGCGCAGGTCGTCGGCGTGGGCGACGCGGTCGGTCCACCAGTTCGGCCACAGGCTGGCCAGCATCAGGACAAGCTGGAGCGTCCCCCACAGCCAGTCCGGCGGCGACTGGCCCGGCGGCCAGGTCTCCGTCTGGCCCATCAGGTAGAAGTACGCCGCAGCGGCCAGCGCGAAGCCGGTCGCCTCGATCAGGATGAAGCCCAGCGTCCCCCACCATGTGGTCGCGCGCGGCCCATGCGCGCTGGTCGGCAGGTGGGCGAGGTCGGCGGCGAAGCGGGGTGCCCCGTTGTTCATTCGATCACCATCACTCGATCACCGGTTCGGGAGTGTCGGGCGCCGATTTCGGCCAGAACCAGCCGATCAGCCCGACCGCCAGCGGGATGGAGCCCCAGACCACCGCCCAGGGCGTGAAGATCGATCCGATGAACAGGATCGTGACGGCGAGCGCCGACAGCAGCGGCCAGATGGACGGCTCGGGCGAGGGCTCCCGCACCTCGGGGGCCGCGTCCACCACGCTGGTCAGCAGCAGCTCCCGCTGGTCCACGCGCAGGCCGCTCACCACGGGCAGGCCGTCGGCTTCCTCCCACAGGGGATTGCTGCCGGTCACCACGGGGATGTGGACGAAATTGAAGCTCGGCGGTGGGGAGGCGGTGGCCCACTCCAGCGTCGCGGCCCCCCACGGGTTGTCATCGGCGACGAGGCCGTGTTTCAGGCTGTGCCAGACATTGCCCAGGAAGACCAGCACCCCGGCCGCCAGGATCACCGCGCCCGCCGTCGACAGCAGGTTCAGGTCGTCCCAGCCCAGCCCCGCGGGGTAGCTGTAGACCCGGCGCGGCATCCCGATCAGCCCGAGGATGTGCATGGGGAAGAAGGCGATGTTGAAGCCGACGAAGAACAGCCCGAAGTTCCAGGCCCCCGCCCGTTCCGACAGCATCCGCCCGGTGAATTTCGGAAACCAGTAGTAGATGGCCCCGAACAGCGGGAACACCGCCCCGCCGATCAGCACATAGTGGAAGTGCGCGACGACGAAGTAGGTGTCGTGCACCTGGCTGTCGATGGGCACCGATGCCAGCATGATCCCGCTGAGGCCGCCCAGCACGAAGATGACGATGAAGCCGATGACGAACAGCAGCGGCGTCGCGAAGCGCGGCCGGCCGTCCCACAGGGTGGCGAGCCAGCAGAAGATCTGGATGCCGCTGGGGATGGCGATGGCCATGCTGGCCGCCGTGTAGAAGCTGTTGCCCAGGTGCGGCAGCCCGGTCGCGAACATGTGGTGCACCCACAGGCCAAAGCCCAGGAACCCCGTGGCGACCAGCGCCAGCACCAGCGCCGTGTAGCCGAAGATCGGCCGCCGCGCGAAGGTCGGCAGGATCGAGGACACGAAGCCGGTCGCCGGCAGGAAGATAATGTAGACCTCCGGATGGCCGAAGAACCAGAACAGGTGCTGCCACAGCAGGGCGTCGCCGCCCTCCGCTGGGTTGAAGAAATGCGTGCCGATCAGCCGGTCCATGATCAGCATGCTGCTGGACACCATCACCGCCGGCATGGCGAAGACGACCATGAAGGAGGTGACCAGCTGCCCCCAGACGAACAGCGGGATGCGGTTCAGCGACATCCCCGGCGCCCGCTGCTTGAGCACGGTCACGATGATCTCCACCGCAACGGCCAGCGCCGCGACCTCCGTAAAGGTCACCATCTGCGCCCAGAAGTCGGCGCGCTTTCCGGGGCTGAACTGCGGCCCAGACAGGGGGACGTAGCTGAACCAGCCGACGTCCGGCCCGACGTTCAGGATGAAGGCCACCCACAGCATCACCCCGCCGGCCAGATAGACCCAGTAGCTGAAGGCGTTCAGCCGCGGGAAGGCGATGGCCCGCGTGCCGACCATCAGCGGCACCAGATAGATGGCGAAGGCCTCCATCACCGGCACGGCGAACAGGAACATCATCGTCGTGCCGTGCATGGTGAAGATCTGGTTGTAGCGGTCGGGCGTCAGCAGCGTCTGGTTCGGCCCCGCCAGCTGCATCCGCATGGCGAGCGCCAGCAGCCCGGCCAGCAGGAAGAAGACGAAGGCGGTGACGATGTAGCGCCGGCCGACCTGCTTATGGTCCACACTGGACAGCCAACCCCACAGGCCGGGCGGCGTCGCCCAGGTCCGTTCCAGCCGGGCGTGGGTCTCCGCCTCCCCCAGCGAGGGGCCGTCGCGCCGGATGAAACGAGATGCGTCGCGAGCGCTCATTTCAGGCCGTCCAGGTAGGCGAGCACGCTTTGCAGCTGGTCGGCGGACAGGCCGACCACCGGCATCTGGCTGCCCGGCTTGATGCGTTGCGGGTCGGCGATCCAGCCCGCGAGGTTTCCCTTGCTGTAGGGCAGCGTCCCGGCCGCGATGGACGGGCGCGCGGCGACGTGGGTCAGATCCGGCCCGACCCGGCTGGCCGCCGTCGTGCCGCGGACGGTGTGGCACATGACGCAGGCCGAGGTCAGGAAGACGCGCTGGCCCTCCCGGCTCCGCTCGTCGGACGGGGCGACGGCGGGGGCCAGTTGGGATTCCCGCCACGCCTCGAACTGGTCGCGCGGCATCGCCACGACGTCCAGCGCCATGTTGGCGTGCTGGAAACCGCAGAACTCCGCGCATTGCCCGCGGTAGCGCCCCTCGCGGTCGGCGACGATCACCGTCTCGTTGACCCGGCCGGGGATCAGGTCGGTCTTGCCGTGCAGGTTCGGGACCCAGAAGCTGTGGATGACGTCCTGCGCCTTCAGGACGACGCGCACCGGCACGCCGACCGGCAGGCGGATCTCGTTGGCCGTTTCGAAGCTGCGGTTCGGCACGGGATCGTCGTATCTCACCTGCCACCACCATTGCTTGGCCGTGACCTCGATGGTCAGCTCCGCCCGGTGGCCGAGGGCGAGGATGTCGCGGTCCACGGCGTAGCTGAACCCGGTCAGCGTCAGGACGATGGCGGCGGTGCCGACCGCCCAGGCGGTGAGGCCGCGGGTCAGCCGGCGCTCGATCGGCTCCTCCGGACGGAAGGCGGGCCCGGGCGGCAGGCGCCGGCGGCGGCGCGGCCGGATCGCCGCGACCAGCAGCAGGACCAGGACGACCGCGTAGACCGCGGCCAGCACCGCCAGGAACAGCCACCACAGCCCGGCGATCCGCCCGGCTTGCTGCCCGACGGGGTCGAGTGCCGACTGGATGCCGTGCTGGACCCGCTCGCAGGCCGTCAGCGCGAACAGGCACAGGACCAGGGCGGCGCGGTGCCAGGGCCATTGCCTGGATGAAGCGCTGCGCGCAACCCCCTCGCCCGCCCCCGGCGGGAGAGGGAGGGGCCCGCGCCGAAGACGTGGGAGGGTGAGGGCAAGGTTTCTCGGGATGACCGAGCCCTCACCCTCCCATGCTCCGCATGGGTCCCTCCCTCTCCCTGCGGAGCAGGGCGAGGGGATTGGTAGCCGCGCCGTCATTGCCGGCCCTCCACCTGCGGTCCGCCGGGGGTGGATTGCTTGGGTTCCGCCTTCGGCGTGCGCTGCTCGGCCGGCTTGGCGTTCAGGCTGTCGTTGCGCCCGGGGGAGGCCGCGGTCGGCGTCTGGCCGCTCATCGACCGGACATAGGCGGCGATCTCCCAAATTTGGGTTTCCGGGATCTTGTTGCGGAAGGACGGCATGCCGTTCGGCCGCCCCTGGACGATGGTGGCGAAGATGTTCTCCAGGCTGTCGCCGTAGATCCAGCTGTCGTCCATCAGCGGCGGGCCGATGTCGCCGCCGCCGTTGGCGTGGCAGGTGCCGCAATTGAACCAGACGTACAACTGCTTGCCCTGCGCGAGGTGGTAGGCGTTGCCCTCATACTCCTGCCGGCGCGGGTCGGGTGGCGAGGGTTCGCCGGCGTAGAGGGTGCCTTGCGCGATGGCGCCCGGTCCGCTTTCGCCCACCGGGGCGCCGCGCGGCTCCCGTTCCTCCCGGTCGCAGGCGGCGAGCGCCAAAACGGCCAGAACCGCCAGACTAGCGCTTCGACGGCAGGGCGAAGACATAGAGCGTTCCCCCCTTGGTCGTCTTGTCCTTCAGGTCGGCGACGGCGTTGACGAAGCCCTTGGCCGCCGTGGCATCGCGCGGGTCGAGGTTGCCGACCACCACCGCCCCGGCCCAGCCGCCCACGCCGGACAGCACGGCCACATACTCCCGCCCGTCCGGCCCGCGGTAGGCGATCGGCTGGCCGATGATCCCGGAGCCGGTCTTGAACCGCCACAGCTCCTCCCCCGTGCGGGCGTCCAGCGCCTTGAACCAGCCCTCCATGGTCCCGTAGAAGACGAGGTCGCCGGCGGTGGACAGCGTGCCGCTCCACAGCGGGAAATCCTCCTTCACGCTCCAGGCCTTGGCGCGCTTGACCGGGTCCCAGGCCGACAGCTCGCCCCTATGCCCGCCGGGGCCGGCGAACATGCGCACCTCCGCCCCGATGTAGGGCGTGCCGGCGATGTAGTTGGCCTCCGCACTCTGCCAGTCCATGCACAGGTTCATGTGCGGGATGTAGAGAAGCCCGGTCCGCGGCGAGAAGGAGGACGGGTTCCAGTCCTTCGACCCCGGCGCCGTCGGGCAGATGTCGCGGACGACCTTGCCCATCTTCGGCGCCTTGGCCTCCACCATCGCCAGCTCGCCCGTCTTCAGGTCCACGCCGGTGGAGGAGTTAATATTGGCGTACGGGTCGGCCGACAGCACCTCCCCCGTCGCGCGGTCGAGTACGTAGACGTAGCCGTTGCGCTCCGGCCGGACGACCGTCTTGCGCATGGTGCCGTTCACGGGCAGGTCGAGCAGGATCAGCTCGTTGATGGCGTCGTGGTCGTACAGGTCGTGAGGCACCACCTGGTAGAACCAGCGGGCCTGCCCGCTGTCCGGGTTGCGGGCGAAGATGCCGCCGGTCCATTTGTTGTCGCCCGGCCGCTGCTCCGGGTTCCAGGGGCCGGGGTTGGCGGTGCCGTGGTAGATCAGGTCAAGCTCCGGATCGTAGGAAATCCACCCCCACACCGTGCCGCCGCCGATTTCCCACGCGTTGGGCGGCCATGTGGTCACGCCCAGGTCCTTACCCTTCTCCTTGTCGTAGAAGGGCTTGTAGTCCGCGCCGATCAGCACGTCGCTGTCGGGGCCGGTGTTGTAGGCCTTCCACACGATCTTGCCGGTGCCGGCGTCCAGCGCGGTCAGCCAGCCGCGGACCCCGAACTCCCCGCCCGAATTGCCGACCAGCACCTTTCCCTTCACCACCAGGGGGGCCATGGTGATGGTCTCCCCCTTGTTGATGTCGCCGAGCTTGGTCCGCCAGACCTCCCGCCCCGTGCCGGCCTCCACGGCGATGGTCTGGCCGTCCAGCGTGTTCATGAACACCCGGCCGTCGGCAAAGGCCACGCCCCGGTTCACGTAGTCGCAGCAGGCGACCCCTTGCGCCGAGGCGGCCGGCTTCGGGTCGAACGTCCACTTTAACGGAGCGCCCGGCTGCGTGAGGTCGAGCGCGAAGAGGCGGTTCGGATAGGGGGTCACGATGTACATCGTGTTGCCCACGACCAGCGGCGCCGCCTCCTGCCCCCGGTCGACGCCGGTGGAAAAGGTGAAGGCGACCTGGAGATCGCGGACGGTGCCAGTGTTGATCTCGTCCAGTTCGCTGTAGCGGGTGCTGGCGTAGTTCTTCGCCGGCATCGCCCATTCGCCGTCGTCCGGCGGTGAGGCGGAGGCTGCGGGAACGGCCTTCGCCGGTGCGGCGTCCTGGGCATGCGCGGGGGCAGCCGCCGGGAGGGCCAGGGCCAGGGCAAAAACGGCACCGGTTCGGCGGACCCTCGTCACGTCCATTTCCGCGCTCCCGCTGGAATGCCGGAAAGGGAACCAACCGGCGCGCGGCGGAGTTCCGGGTTATGTCTTCGGATATGCGCCTGTGTTGGCGGAGCGAATTGGCGGAACCATCACTTCAGCCGACACAGCACGGCCGTCCTGTGGTAGAGTGCCGGACCATTCCAGCAAAAACCGGCCTTGAAAATCCCGCGCGAAACCCGCGAACACACAGCGCGCGGTCGCGGAAGTCTTTCCCGGGTTTGGTATCACCGCCCCATCGCACGCCCAGTTCCGCCGCGCGTTTCAGCACGCTTGTCAGGGGATGAAAACTCGGGCAGTCATTCCCGTCTGCGGTGATGCGGTCGCCGGCGGATGGGCCAGCGGATAAGAAAGGCGTTCATGGCAACGGTCGAAGAAGCCATCGACATCGGGCTGAAGCATCTGGACGATGGACGCCTCGGCGACGCGGAGGCCGTCTTCCAGGCGGTCGTGAACGCCGTCCCCGACCACGCGACCGCCCTGTACCTTCTGGCCTCCGTCCAGGCGCAGTCGGGCAAGCTCGACGACGCGGTGCGCCATATGGGCCTGTGCGTCGCGGCCAACCCGACGGTCGTGTCCTTCCAGTGCCTGCTCGGCGACCTGTTCCGCGCGCTGGGCCGCTTTGACGACGCCGTGCGCGCCTACCGGCGCGCGCTAGCCATCGACTGCGCCACGATCCAGGCCGTCCTTGGATTGGCCGAAGCCTTCCGCGGGGCGCGCCAGCCGGTGGAGGCGGCGCAGGCCTTCCGCCGCGCCCTGCGCCTGGACCCCACGCGCCCCGACGCGATCCGCGGCCTGTCCGCCAGCCTGGAGGCGCTGGGCCAGGGGCGGGAGCAGGCGCGGCTTCTCCGCTTGCCCGTGATGCTGGACCCGGGATCGGCCGAGGCCCTGACCGAACTCGGGGTCGCGCAGCTGTTCTGCAGCCACACGGCCCACGCCATCCGGCTTCTGCGGTGCGCGGCGGCGGTCGATCCGGCCAGCGAGCGGGCGCGCTATTTCCTGTGTCTCGCCCTGTGGTGCGGTGGATACCTCACGGAAGCCTGCCGGCGCGCGCCGGAATTGCTGGGCGTGGACGACCGTTACGGCGGGCACCTGTCCGCCCTGGGCGTGGCGCGGTATGAACAGGGCTACGCCGAGGTGATCCACATCACCGGCTGCATGGCGGAGCCGGAGCGGGAATTCCCGCCGACCGTGGTGACCGCCTTCTGCGACCCGCGGAAATGGGCGCTCAACTGGCAGCTCCATTCCCTGTTCCTGTCCTACCTGGACCTGGATTGCGCCGCCCTCGATTTCCTGGTGACCATCCCGCCGGGCACCCGGCACCTGATCGACCCGCGCATCCCCTGCCGGATCATGGAGCCGGTCGAGGGCCGCTACGACCACCCGAACTTCGCGGCGGTCACGACGTTCGAGGGGACGCGCTACCCCTACTGCAACCATTATCTCGCGGCGCTGGATCTGCCCGACGGGCACCGCTACGCCCTGCTGACCGACGTCGACACCATCCTGATGCCGGCCTTCAAGACCTTCCACCCGCGGCGCTTCGCCATCGGCAGCGGCGGCTACGCGTCGGAAGGAAGCCTCCGCCGGCTGGCCGATTTCGCCCAGCGCCGCGGCTTCCGCTATGGCCGCTACCGCAACCTGGGGCCGACCTGGTACGGGGAGGCCGCGCTGCTCGACCGCTGCGCCCGCAAGTCCCTGGAGGTCGCCAGCCTGTTGCTGGAGGAGGACTGGCGGGGCATGTCCTGGCCGGACTGGTGGATCGGCGTGCTGACCATGTACGCGTCGGAGGTCGCCATCAACGACCTGGTCGACGACCTGACGCTGCTGGACGGCGTGATCGAAGGCCACATGCCGGCCGGGCCCGGGCGGGGGCAGGAAATCCACCTGCACATGTGGACGCCGGAAGACCCCATGCAGCACTTCGGCAAGGCCTCCTTCGACGCGGGTCTCTACGACGGCGTGCAGTTGGAAGGGTTGGCCGGAACCGCCCTCGATTACGCCCGCCGCGGGGTCGCGCTGGCCCGCCGCACTTTTTCCTAAAGCCCTTTGATTGCGCCCCGGGTCCGGGCCATCATCCCGGACCCCTCTGGAGACACAGCCGATGCCCATCAGCACCATCCTCGGAAAGTCCGTCACCGCGCTGGCGATCAACCGCTTCAACGCCCGCCACGCGGTGTCGCACGTGCTCGACATCGGGCCGGGGGTGGGCACCTACGCGCGGCTCCTCCGCCCGATCCTGCCGAAGGCCCGCTTCACCGCGGTGGAGGTGTGGGCCCCCTACGTCAAGGAATACGGGCTGGAGGCGGTCTATGACGAGGTCCATGTGGCCGACGCCCGCCGCTTCGACTACGGCGCGCTGCCCCGCGGGGGCATTGCGCTGCTGGGCGACGTGATCGAGCACATGACCCGCGACGAGGCGCAGCAGTTGGTGATGAAGATCCTGCTGGTCTGCGACGCGGTCTACATCGCCATCCCCATCGGCGAATGGCCGCAGGGCGAGTATGAGGGGAACCCGTGGGAGGCGCACATCGGCTCCTACAGCACGGAGGACATGCACCGCGTCTTCCCCTTCGTCGGGTGCGAGATGATGTTCAAGACCCGCGGCGACGACGGCACTGGCCTGTTCGTGCTGGCGCGTCGGGAGGACATCCGGGCGCAGGCCTGCCAAGCCTTCTTGGAGGCCGCGAACGTCGTGCAGGCCAACGAGGGACTGGTGAACTGCGGCCTGCCCGGCCTTCCGCAATTCAACGACCCATCGGTGGTCGAGACCTTCCACGCCGCGGTCTCTCCCCACCTCGTCCCCTGAACCGATCAGTGTTGGCGCATGTGGGACGTCCCACACGCGCCACTCTCACTCCATCAATGTGGGACGTCCCACATCACGACACCTCAAGACGGCTGCTACGCGTCGTCCAGAATGGCGTCGATTTCCGCGCGCAGCTGGAGCAGGCGTTCCCGATGCGCCCGGTCCAGCAGGTGCCGCTGCTCCCGCACCACGGCGACATCGCGCATGATGCGCTTCACGCTGGCCTGGAGCGTCCGCTCCGGGTCGTGCGGGCCGGCCTCGCGGGCGCTCTGCCCCTGCGCGTGGTCGCGCTTGGCCTGCCGCACGGCCTTGACGGACGCCCCCTCCTTGGCCTGCTCCCACAGCGCGGGCTGAAGCTCGTCCGCCGCCGCGGCGATCTCGATCAGCACCGACCGCGACACATGGGTGAAGGAGGACGCGTATTCCTCCAGCATCGGTGCGGGCAGCGACAGGATGGCCAGCAGCTTGGTGATGTCGGTGCGGTCCTTGCCGACGACCGCGGCCAGCTCGTCGTGGGTGTAGCCGTGCTTCTCGGCCAGGCGGGCGAGGGCGGTCGCGTATTCCACCGCGTTCAGGTCCACGCGCTGGACGTTGTCGATCAGCCCGATCTCGTCCGGATCGCCGGAGGTGAGAATGGCGAAGATCGTCTTCCGGCCCAGGATCTGATGGGCGCGGATGCGGCGCTCGCCGCCGATCAGCAGGTAATCGCCCTGGGGAAGCGGGCGGACCAGGATCGGGTTCTGCAGCCCATGCCGCTCGATGGAGGCCGCCAGGCTGTTAAGCTCCGCCTCATCGAAATGCCGGCGCGGCTGGTCGGGGTTGCGGTGGACCTGATCCAGGTCCAGCTCCACCACATGCGGGAACCCGGCCGAGGTGCCGAACAGCTTGTCCGTGCCGACGGTCAGAGTGGGGGTGCCGCCCAGCAGTTCCTTCGTCTTGCGCTCGAACTTACGCGACATGGGCGGTCTCCCGCTTCGCGGCGTAGGCCCGGATTTGCCGCGCCACCTCGCGGAAGGTCTCCGCACCCGGCGCGTTGGGGTCGCCGGCGAGCGTGATCATGCCGGCCGCCGCGGCCTTGCCGTACACCGTGGCGCGGGGGATCGGGGGGAACACCGGGACCTGCTCGGCGTAGGACTCGCGCAGCTCCTGCAGCGTGGCGCGGTCCTGGGTCAGGCGTTCGTTGTACATGGTGGGGATGATGCCGGCGATCCTCAGCCCGGGGTTCACGCGCCGGCGGATTCGCGTGATGGTGTCCACCAGCCGCTTCACGCCCAGCAAGGCCAGCGCCTCCGTCTGCACCGGCACGATGACCAGCTCAGCCGCCGACAGCGCGTTGGCCGTCACCAGCCCGAGGTTCGGCGCGCAGTCCATGACCACGAAATCGTAGGAGGAGCGGACCTCGTCCAGCTTCTCGCGCAGCACGAGGCCGCCGGTGGAGTCGGCCGCCAGCTCGACGTCGGCGTCGGCCAGCGACAGGCCGGCCGGGGCGAGGTCGAGCCCCCGCTCGCCGGTCGGCAGGATGACCGAAGACAGGGGATCGTCCGAGCGCAGCACGAAGTAGAGCGTCTTGCGACAGCGCTCCAGCTCCACGATGGACGCGTTGCCGACGCCGACATGGACCGTTGCGTTGCTCTGCGAGTCGCAGTCGATCAGCAGGACGCGCGCCCCGCCCTCGGTCAGGGCGTAGGCGAGGTTCACCGCGGTCGCCGTCTTGCCGACACCGCCCTTCTGGTTGGCGACGGCCAGGAAGGTGGCCGACCGGGGGCGGTCGTCGGGCGTCTGGCCGGCCAGGAAGTCCGCCAGCTGCTGCGGGATCCGCTCCGCCCCGCTCTCCCACCGGCTGATCTTCGCCTTCGTGTAGCTGCGGCCCAGCTGGTCGTTCAGCCAGTCCGCGAACTGCGTCTGGTTCTCCCCGCGGCGTTCGCGCAGCTGGCGCATGTCGTCCCCACCATGCGGCATCGATATCCCCTTCGATTGGTTTAGGGGATTCTGCGCAAGTTGCCGGAACTTTGTCAACGGACGCCCGCGAAGTTGCTGGAACAGAACCGGGCAACCCCGATTTCCCTCTTCCGTCATCCCAGCGAAGGCTGGGATCCAGGGCTCTTCCACCACGTCGATGCGGAGCGTTCTGGATCCCAGCCTTCGCTGGGATGACGATGGGGATAGTGGTTTCCGCCCCCTTACGTCAGGGCCATGCGTAGGCTCCCGGGAATCTACATCCGCCCGCCGAGCGCCTGGAGCAGCGACACCGCGGCGAGCAGCCGGCTCTGCTGGACGGCCAGCGCGTTTTCCTCGTCGGACAGCGTGGCCGTTTGGGCGGTCAGCACGCTGGAATAAGGCAGGGTGCCGGCCCGGTACTGATTCAGCGTCAGCCGTTCCGCCTCGCGCGCCAGCCGCACGGCGTCGGCCTGCACCGCGGCCTGCTGCGCCAGGATGCGCTGGGCGGCCAGCTGGTCCTCCACCTCCTGGAAGGCGGTCAGCACGGTCTGCCGGTAGAGCGCGACGCTCTGGTCGAAGGACGCGCGGCGGAAATTCACCACCGCGTCGCGGGCGCCGCCGTCGAACAGCGTCTCCGCGATCTGCGCACCGAAGGCCCAGAGCGCGGTGGGCGCCTGGAACAGCTTGGGAATGATCGCGGCGGTGTTGCTGATGGAGCCGTTGATCAGGATGTCCGGGTAATAGGCGGACTCCGCCACGCCGATCAGGGCGTTGGTCTGGGCCATCTGCCGCTCCGCCGCCGCGATGTCCGGGCGCCGCTCCAGCAGGGCGGAAGGGATGCCGGGCGGGATCGCCGGGATGGCCGCCCTCAGCGGCTCCGGCGCCAGGGAGACGTCGGCCGGCGGCTTGCCGATCAGCACGGCGATGGCGTGCTCCAACTGGGCGCGCTGCACGCCGAGCGCGATCAGCTGGGATTCGGTGCTGCGGACCTGCGTTTCCGCGGTGAAAACATCGGCCAGCGTCGCCGTGCCGGCGGCGTGGCGGTTCTGGGCGATCTCCAGCGACCGGCGGAAGGCGGCGATGGACGCCTCCAGCAGCTTCTTGCGCTCGTCCGCGATGCGGAGCTGCACGTAGGCCGACGCCAGCTGCGCCTGCGCCGACAGCCGGGCCGCCGCAAGGTCGGCCGCGCTGGCCTGCACGGCGGCCTCGTCGCTTTCCACCGTGCGGCGGATGCGCCCCCACACGTCGGGCGCCCAGCTCGCGTCCAGCGATGCGTCGTAGATGGTCCGCGCCCCACTGCTCGACGACGTGCGGGTGGAGGAGGTCCGGCCGGAGCCCACGGGCCCCGACCGCTGGCCGGCGCCGCTGATCGACAGGGTCGGGAAGAAGGAGGCGCGCGACTCCTCCACAAGGGCCTGCGCTTGGCGGTAGGCGGCCTCCGACGCCTTCAGCGTCTGGTTCGACACCTCCACCTGCCGCATCAGCCCGTCCAGGACCGGGTCGTTGAAAACGGACCACCAGGGGTCCAGCCCCGCCTGCTGCGGGTTGGCCGGCCGCCATCCGTCCGCGCGCGGCGCGGCGGTGAGGGCGGCCTGGATCACCTTGGCATCTTGTCCGCTGGGCTGACCGGCCTCCTTGAAGATCGTCGGCACCGGGGCGGACGGCCGTTCATAGTCCGGGCCGACCGTGCAGGCGGCCAGCAAGGACAGGGAGACAAGCGTGGTTCCCGCGGTAGGAAGGGATCGCCCGCGTTTCTTGGTCGTCATGGTTCGTCCGTCGGTGGATCCGGTGCCAGCTCTCATTCGGCCGGGCCCTCATTCGGCCGGGGTATGCGCGACGCCGCGCCGTGGACGGTTCCACAGGCGCCGGCACCACAGCCGGAAGCGGTCAAGATACAGGTAGGTGACCGGTGTCGTGTAGAGGGTCAGCATCTGGCTGACCACCAGCCCGCCGACGATGGCGATGCCCAGCGGCCGGCGCAGCTCCGCCCCCTCGCCCATGCCGATGGCGAGCGGCAGGGCGCCGAGCAGGGCGGCCAGCGTCGTCATCATGATCGGGCGGAAGCGCAGCAGGCAGGCGCGGTGGATCGCCGTGCGCGGGTCCAGCCCCTCGCTCCGCTCCGCCTCCAGCGCCACGTCGATCATCATGATGGCGTTCTTCTTCACGATGCCGATCAGCAGGATGACGCCGATCAGCGCGATGATGCTGAGTTCCATGTTCAGCGCCATCAGCGCCAGAAGCGCGCCGACGCCGGCCGACGGCAGGGTCGACAGGATGGTCAGCGGGTGGACGTAGCTCTCGTAGAGGACGCCCAGCACGATGTAGACCGCCAGCAGCGCCGTGATGATCAGGATCGGCTGGTCGGACGCCGACTGCTGGAACACGCGGGCCGTGCCCTGGAAGCTGCCCTGGATGCTCGTCGGCATGCCGATGCTGTCCATGGTGTGGCGGATCGCCGCCACCGCGTCGGCCAGGGCCACGCCGGGGGCCAGGTTGAAGGAGATCGTCGTGGCGACGAACGGCCCCTGGTGGTTGACCGACAGCGGCGTGTTCTCCATCCCGACGCTGGCGAAGGCCGACAGGGGAATGACGGTCGACGCTTGCGTGCTGACCGCCGCCCCGGTGGAGGCGCTGCCGCGCCCGGTGTTGGCGATCTGGTTGGTGCGCTGGTTGGTCACGCCGGTGGTGTCGGCGTTCGCGGCCCCGGCGATGGCGCTGGTCGCCTGCGTGCCGCTGACCGACCCGCCCGACGTGCTGATGAAGATGTCCTTCAGCATCTCCGGGTTCTCGCGGTACTGCGGCGCCACCTCCATGACCACGCGGTACTGGTTCAGCGGGTTGTAGATGGTGGAGACCTGCCGCTGGCCGAAGGCGTCGTACAGCGTGTTGTTGATCTGGCTGGGCGTCAGGCCCAGGCGGCGGGCGGCGTCGCGGTCGATGGTGACGCCGATCGCCAGCCCCTTCTGCTGCTGGTCGGAGTTCACCTCCGTCAACTCCGGCACCTGCTGCAGCGCCTGCGCCAGCTTCGGCGCCCAGGTCTGGAGTTCGTCCAGCGTGTCGCCCTGCAGGGTGAACTGGTACTGCGCGTTGCTCTGCCGCCCGCCGACGCGGATGTCCTGCACCGCCTGGAGGTAGAGGTTGGCCCCCGCCACCCGGGACAGCTTGCCGCGCAGCCGCCCGATCACTTGGTCGGCCGAGACGTCGCGCTCCGCCAGCGGCTTCAGCGAGACGGACATGAAGCCGGAGTTCGTCCGTCCGCCGCCGGTGTAGCCCACCACCGTGTCCACCGCCGGGTCCGACTTCACCAGCTCCACGAACTGCGTCAGCTTCTGCCGCATCAGCTGGAACGACGTGCTCTGGTCGGCGTCGATGAAGCCGATCAGGCGGCCGGTGTCCTGCTGCGGGAAGAAGCCCTTCGGGATGGTGACGAACAGATGGACGCTGAGCGCCACGGTCGCCAGGAACACGACCATGGTCAGCAGGCTGTTGTCCAATGCCGCGGTCAGGCTGCGGTCGTAGAGGCGCAGCACCCAGGCGCCCAGCCCTTTCACCATGCGCGACACCCGTCCCGGCGGCCGTTCGGCCCGGCGCGGCTCCCGCAACAATGCTGCGCACATCATCGGCGTGGTGGTCAGCGAGATCACCATCGACACGAGGATGGCGACCGACAGCGTCATGGCGAATTCGCGGAACAGCCGGCCGACGATGCCGCCCATCAGCAGGATGGGGATGAAGACGGCGATCAGCGACACGCTCATGGACAGGACGGTGAAGCCCACCTCCTTCGCCCCGCGCAGCGCCGCTTGCGTGCGGGACATGCCGTTCTCGACGTGGCGGGCGATGTTCTCCAGCACCACGATGGCGTCGTCCACGACGAAGCCGGTCGCGATGGTCAGCGCCATCAGCGACAGGTTGTTCAGGCTGTAGCCCAGCAGGTACATCGCCCCGAAGGTGCCGACCAGCGACACCGGCACCACGACGGTCGGGATCAGGCTGGCCCGTGCGTTGCGCAGGAACAGGAACACCACCATGATCACCAGCGCGATGGCGACCAGCAGCGTGTGCTCCACATCCGCCAGGGACGCGCGGATGGTTGTGGTGCGGTCGTTGGCGACGGTCAGGTCGATGTCCGCGGGGATGGAGGCCCGCAGCGTCGGCAGCAGGGCCTTCACGCGGTCCACCGTCTCGATGATGTTGGCCCCCGGCGCCCGGTTCAGGATGACCAGCACCGACGGCTTGCCGTTCGACAACCCTTGGTTGCGCAAATCCTCGACGCTGTCGGTCACCTCCGCCACGTCGGACAGGCGCACGGCGGCGTTGTTGCGGTAGGCGATGACGAGGTTGCGGTATTCCGACGCCTTGCGCGCCTGGTCGTTGGTGTAGATCTGGAAGCGGCGGTCGCCGTCCTCGATCGCCCCCTTGGGCGCGTTGGCGTTGGCCGACGCGATGGCCGCGCGCACGTCCTCCAGCCCGATGCGGTACTGGAACAGCGCCTGCGGGTTCAGCTCCACCCGCACGGCGGGCAGGGAGCTGCCGCCGATGCTGACCTGCCCGACGCCATCGATCTGCGACAGCTTCTGCTGGAGGACCGTCGCCGCGCTGTCGTACAGCTGCCCCTGGCTCAACGTCTGGGAGGTCAGGGCCAGGATCAGCACCGGCGCGTCGGCCGGGTTGACCTTGCGGTAGGTCGGGTTGCTCTTCAGGTTCGTGGGCAGGTCGGCGCGGGCCGCGTTGATCGCTGCCTGCACGTCGCGCGCCGCCCCGTCAATGTCGCGGTTCAGCCCGAACTGCAGCGTGATGCGCGTCGACCCGACGGAGCTGGAGGAGGTCATCTCCGACACGTCGGCGATTTGGCCCAGGTGGCGCTCCAGCGGCGTGGCGACGCTGGCCGCCATCGTCTCCGGGCTGGCGCCGGGCATGCTGGCCGTGACGGAGATGGTCGGGAAATCCACCTGCGGCAGCGGCGACACCGGCAGGCCGAGGAAGGCCATGGCCCCGGCGAGCGCCAGCCCCAGCGTCAGCAGGGTGGTGGCGACCGGCCGGCGGATGAAGGGCGCCGACAGGTTCATGACGCCGTCCCTTCCTCGCCCAGCTTGTCAGACTGGCTGCGAAACCGCGCCGCCAGCCGGTCGAAGGCCAGGTAGATCACCGGCGTGGTGTAGAGGGTGAGCAGCTGGCTCAGCACCAGCCCGCCGACGATGGAGACGCCCAGCGGCTGGCGCAGCTCCGCCCCCGTCCCGCTGCTCAGCATCAGCGGCAGGGCGCCCAACAGGGCCGCCATGGTCGTCATCAGGATCGGGCGGAAGCGCAGCAGGCAGGCCTGGAAGATCGCCTCGCGCGGGGACTTGCCCTCCTGCCGTTCGGCGTCCAGCGCGAAGTCGATCATCATGATCGCGTTCTTCTTCACGATGCCGATCAGAAGGATGATGGCGATGATGGCGATGATGCTGAGATCCTTGCCCGCCAGCATCAGCGCGATCAGCGCGCCCACGCCGGCCGAGGGCAGGGTGGACAGGATCGTGATGGGGTGGATGTAGCTCTCGTAGAGGACGCCCAGCACGATGTACATCGTGACGATGGCCGCCAGGATCAGCATCAGCTGGTTGCCGAGCGAGGCCTGGAAGGCCAGCGCGGCACCCTGGAAATGGGTCATCATGCTGGCCGGCAGCCCGACCTCCTGCTCCGCCTGCTTGATCGCCTCCACCGCGGCACCCAGCGAGGCGCCATGGGCCAGGTTGAAGGAGATGGTGACCGCCGGGAACTGGCCGATGTGGTTGACCTGCAACGGCGCGCTGCGCTCCTCCAGCCGCGCGAAGGCGGCCAGCGGCACCTGCCCGCCGCCCGACGAGGGCAGGTGGATGGAGGTCAGCAGGTCGGCCAGCGACATCTGGGCCGGGTCGACCTCCAGGATCACGCGGAACTGGTTCGCCTGGGTGAAGATGGTGGAGACGATGCGCTGGCCGAAGGCGTCGTACAGCGCGTTGTCCACCGCCGCCGTGGTGATGCCGTAGCGCGCGGCGGTGTCGCGGTCGATGGTGATGGCGGCGGCCAGCCCCTTGTCCTGCATGTTGCTGGCGACGTCCTCGATCTCCGGCACCTGATGGAGGCGGTCGAGCAGCTTCGGCACCCAGACCTTGAACTCGTCCGGGTTCGCGTCCTCCAGCACGAACTGGTACTGGGTGCGGCTGACCGACGCGTCGATGGTCAGGTCCTGCACCGGCTGCATGAACAGCGAGATGCCAGGGACGTGGGCGGTGTTGCGCTGAAGCCGCCGGATGATGTCGCTGACGTGGGTGGTGCGCTCGTCCTTCGGCTTCAGGTTGATCAGGAAGCGGCCGGTGTTCAGGGTGGTGTTGGACCCGTCCACCCCGATGAAGGACGACAGGCTCTGCACGTCCGGGTCCTTCAGCACCTCCGCCGCCAGCGCGTTCTGCCGCTCCGCCATGGCGGCGTAGGAGACGGACTGCGTCGCCTCCGACACGCCCTGAATCAGGCCGGTGTCCTGGATCGGGAAGAAGCCCTTGGGGATGACGACGTAGAGCGCCGCGGTCAGCCCCAGCGTCAGGACCGCCACCGCCAGCGTCGCCCCCTGTCGGTCCAGAACCCAGCGCAGCGTGCGGCCATAGCCGGCGATCAGCCCGTCGAACCACGCTTCCGTCTTGCGGCCGATGGCGGAGCGCTCCCGCGGCTCGTGGTGGCGCAGCAGCTTGGCGCACAGCATCGGCACCAGCGTCAGCGACACCACGGCGGAGATCAGGATGGTGACCGTCAGCGTGATGGCGAACTCGCGGAACAGCCGGCCGACCACGTCGCCCATGAACAGCAGCGGGATCAGCACCGCGACCAGCGAGATGGTCAGCGACACGATGGTGAAGCCGATCTGCTTCGACCCGATCAGCGCGGCGCGCAGCGGGCTCTCCCCCTTTTCCACGTAGCGGGAGATGTTCTCGATCATCACGATGGCGTCGTCCACGACGAAGCCGGTCGCGATGGTCAGCGCCATCAGGGACAGGTTGTTCAGGCTGAAGCCCGCCAGATACATCACGCCGAAGGTTCCGACCAGCGACAGCGGCACCGACAGGCTGGGGATGATCGTGGCGGGGATGTTGCGCAGGAACAGGAAGATCACCAGCACGACCAGCGCCACGGCCAGCGCCAGCTCCATCTGCACGTCGGCGACGGAGGCGCGGATGGTCGTGGTCCGGTCGGTCAGCACCGCCACGTCGACGGAGGAGGGGAGGGCGGCGGTCAGCTGCGGCAGCAGCGCCTTCACACGGTCCACCACCTCGATCACGTTGGCGCCGGGCTGGCGCTGGATGTTCAGGATGATCGCCGGGACCGTGTTCATCCAGGCGCCGAGCTTGGTGTTCTCCGCGCTGTCCACCACGTCGGCCACGTCGGACAGCTTGACCGGCGCGCCGTTGCGGTAGGCGATGACGATGTCGTTGTACTCGCTGGCCTTGCGCAGCTGGTCGTTGGCGTTGATGGTGTAGGCCCGCGTCGGCCCGTCGATGTTGCCCTTGGGCGTGTTGACGTTGGCCGTGTTGATGGTGCTGCGCAGGTCGTCGATGTTCAGGCCATAGGCGGCGAGCGCCCTGGGGTTGGCGCGGATGCGCACCGCAGGGCGCTGCCCGCCGCTGAGGCTGACCAGCCCGACGCCCGGCAGCTGCGACAGCTTCTGCGCGAAGCGGCTGTCGGCGAAGTCCTGCACCTGGGTCAGCGGCAGCGTCTTGGAGGTCAGCGCCAGCGTCAGGATCGGCGCGTCGGCCGGGTTGACCTTGGCGTAGATGGGCGGGGCGGGCAGGTCCGACGGCAGCAGGTTGCCGGCCGCGTTGATGGCCGCCTGCACCTCCTGCTCCGCGATGTCGATGCCGAGATCCAGCCCGAACTGGAGCGTGAGGACCGACGCCCCGGCCGAGCTGACCGAGGACATCTGCGTCAGGCCGGGCATCTGGCCCAGCTGCCGCTCCAGGGGGGCGGTGATGGAGGACGTCATCACCTCCGGGCTGGCGCCGGGGTAGAAGGTCTGGACCTGGATCGTCGGGTATTCGACCGCCGGCAGCGCCGACAAGGGCAGGAAGCGGTAGGCGACCGCCCCCACCAGCAGGATCGCCAGCATCAGCAGCGACGTGGCGACCGGGCGGACGACGAAGGGGTGCGAGATGTTCATGGGGGCACTCGCGTCTTACGACGCGTTCCGCGGACGGCGGTGCTGGCCGCGCTCGCCCTCGCCGGGCGGCGGCCCGCCCGCCGCGGGTGCGCCGCCTTCCGGCGGCAGCAGGACCTTGGCGCCTTCGCGCAGCTTGTCCGCCCCCTCGGTCACCACGAGGTCGCCGGGCTTCAGCCCCTTCTCGACCACCGTCCTGGTGCCGTCGCTGGGGCCCAGCGTGATCGGGCGCACCGCCACCGTGCTGTCCTGCCGGTTGGCGACATAGACGAAGGTGCCCGGCGCGCCGCGCTGGACGGCGGCGACGGGGACGAGCGGCACGCCGGACAGCGTGTCGACCAGAAGCTGCACGTTGACGAACTGGTTCGGGAACAGCGTCTGGTCCGCGTTGTCGAAGCGCGCGCGCAGCTTCACCGTGCCCGTGGTGACGTCGATCTGGTTGTCCACCGTCTCCAGCGTGCCGGTGGCCAGCGTCTTGGCCCGCGTCCGGTCGAAGGCCGTGACCGGCAGCGTGGCCCCGCCGCGCAGCCGCGCCATGATCGCGGGAATGTTGTCCTCCGGCAGGGTGAACAGGACGGAGATGGGCTGGATCTGCGTGATGACCACGATGCCCGTGGTCTGCCCGGCGGTGACGTAGTTGCCGGTGTCGACCAGCCGCAGGCCGACGCGGCCCGAGACCGGCGCCGTGATGCGGCTGTAGGACAGGTTCAGCTTCGCGTTGTCGACCGCGACCTGGTCGGATTTGACGGTGCCCTCATATTGCTGGACCAGGGCCTCCTGCGTGTCGCGCTGCTGCTTGGCGATGGAGTCCTGCTTCACCAGCGTGCGGTAGCGCTCCAGGTCGAGTTGCGCGTTCTTCAGCTGCGCCTGGTCGCGCATCAGCTGCGCCTGCGCCTGATCGACGGCCAGCTGGAAGGGGCGCGGGTCCACCTCCGCCAGGAAGTCGCCCTTCTTGACCATCTGCCCTTCGGTGAAGGCGATCTGGGTCAGCTGGCCGCTGACCTGCGGGCGCACCGTCACGGTGGCGAGCGCGGAAACGGTGCCCAGCCCGTTCAGCCGGATCGGCAGGTCGCCCTTCTCCACCACCGCGGTGACGACCGGCATGGGCGGCCGTTCCCCGCCGAAGCGGCCGGACCGCGCCGCCTGTTCCGTCGTGGGGCGGGTGGCGAACCACCAGCCGCCGCCCGCGATCAGGCCCAGCACCACCAGCCAGGCAATCACACGGCCCAGCGCCGACCGGCGCCGCCCCTCCGTCCGCCGCTCGTAAGGGGGCGCCAGGGCGTCCGGGTCGGCTCCGGGCGATTTCGACTCCGGCGGAAGTTTGACGGGCGTATCCAAGTCCATGCTGTCCTTCATTGCGGCGTGCATGCCGTCGAGGCGAGGCCCGCCGAGGCGTGGCGTGTCCGCGCCATGCGCCACGGCGGTGCCTTCCATGACATCGTTCCTGCTGGCACCGGTGTCGATGGTTCCCGGACGGGAAGGCGGCGTTCTTCCGCCGCGGTGAAAAGGTCTTCTGCGTTCGGCTTGAACGCTACCACGCACGCCGTTGCAAATTATGTCCACCGTCGGGCTGTTTTGTAACAGTCCGTAACAGCCGGGTGCGGCCTCAGCAGGACCCCACCGTCGGCGCCCGCGCCAGATCGAAGGCGTCCGCCGTGGCACGGGGCCACCCATCTTGCTGCCCCTGCCCGACGAACTGTGCGGCGGCGTGGGCGCAGACCTGCGCGATTTCCCGATGCGCCTCCTCCTCGTCCGTGGGGTAGGAACGGTCCTCCGGCGCGGTGATCATGGTCCAATCCCGGTCGCCGATCATCCGCATCCAGGTGCCCCGCCCATCCTCGCCGGAGCGGAACTCGGCCGCGGCCGTGCAGGTGTCGTCGTCTTCGCTGGTCAGCAGCATCGTCCACGTCCAACCGGCCCGGCCATAGCGGGCGATCGACAACCGAACGCTGACGTGACGGGTCGTTTCTTCACTCACCGGATGCTCCTGGCCTGATTCGGCCGGGATTTTGGCGTAAGGCCGGTTAACATTGGATTGGGATGGGGGAATTGGGAACGGCTTCGGCCGCCGGCCCGCCGTGGTATTCCTGATGCTGGTATTCTTGACAGCGTGCCGGCCGCTCCCCTAGGCTGCCCCCGTTCCCTGGGGTGCCTCGTTAGGAGGCTGAGACTCCGCCGGCCCGGACCCGTCCGGGCAACGCGGTGACCCACCGAACCTGATCCGGGTCATGCCGGCGTAGGGATGTGGGACATCGGGCCGACCTATGCCCCTTTTCCGTCCTGATACCCGTGACCCGAACCCTTGGGTTCCGTCGCGAAAGGTGTGTCAGGACGTGTCAGACGGTCGTGCTTCCGAATCCCGCGTCATCGAGGAGTTGCTGGCCTTCATCGGTGCGGACGGCGCTGATGAGGACGCGTTCAACCGCATGGCGCTGGCGGTCTTCGCCCACCAGTTCGAACACAACCAGCCCTACCGCCGCTTCGCCGTGCAGCGGGGCCGGACGGCGCGCACGGTCAAGAGCTGGCGCGATGTTCCCGCCGTCCCGATCAGCGCCTTCAAGGAACTGACCCTGACATGCCGGCCGCCGGAGGCGTGCGAACGGGTCTTCATGACCAGCGGCACGACCCAGGGCGTGCGCGGCAAGAGCCACCACCCGACCATGGCGGTCTGGGACCGCTCGATGACCCTGAACTTCCGCCGCCGCTTCATGCAAGACCGGGAGCGGCTGCGCATGGGCATCCTGTTCCCGACGGAGGAGGCGATGCCCAACTCCTCCCTGGCCCGCTATCTGGCGCTGGCCATGCGGACCTTCGGGGCGGAGGGCAGCCGCAATTTCCTCGGGGACGGCGGCCTCGACATTGCCGCGGTGACCGAGGACCTGGCGCGGGCGGAGCAGGCGGGGGAGCCCTACTCCCTGCTGGGAGCCAGCTACAGCTTCGTCCACCTGATGGACGCGCTGGATGGGCGGCGCTTCGCCCTTCCCGAAGGCAGCCGCATCCTGGACACCGGCGGTTTCAAGGGCCAGTCGCGGGAGATGGAGGCCGACGCCTTCTACGACCAGCTCTCCGCCACCTTCGGCGTGCCGCGCCGCTCCTGCATCAACATGTACGGCATGACGGAGTTGAGCAGCCAGTTCTACGACGACGGCAACGAGGCCTGCCCGTCCGTGAAGTCGGGCCCGCACTGGATCCGCAGCCGCGTCGTGAACCCGCTGACGGGGGAGGAGGTGCCGAAGGGAACTGTCGGCGTCCTGGTGCACCATGACCTTGCGCATTTCAACTGCGCCTCGGCCATCCTGACGGAGGATGCGGGGATCGCGGTGGAAGGCGGCTTCCGCCTGCTCGGCCGGGCCGACGGCGCGGACGCCAAGGGCTGCTCCCTGGCGGTCGAGGAGTTCCTGAAGGCCGCGCGGGTCTGACGTGATGGAACGGGAGGTCGCCGGATACCTGCCGGGGTTGCCCGCCGACCAGGTCGACTGGCGGACCCTGACCTTCGCCCGCGGCAACGAGGCGCTGGAGGTCGCGGTCCCGGTGCTGACCGACGCGCAGGTCGCAGCACTCGCCGCCCGCGTCCGGGACGCCGCCCGCCGCACGCTGAAAACCCGGATGGTCGCCGACATCGCCGCGACCATCGACCGCGCGGTGGCGCGGCTGCTCGACCGCGACGATCCCTGGCGCCGGAAGGCCGAACGGCTCCTGCCGCTCGTCACCGGCTACGACGCGGAGATGGTCCGGCTGGGCCTCACCGGCTATTTGAAGACCTTCCGCCGGCCGGAGTTGCAGAAATTCCTGGTGGAGGACTTCGCCAACCCCTCCATCCTCGACGACTTCCAGCCCATGCCGAAGGGTGGCTTCGCCAAGGCCTTCGGGCCGGAACTGCTGCTGCACGTCTGGGCCGGCAATGTGCCGGGCCTGCCGTTGTGGAGCCTGATCTCCGGCCTGTTGGTCAAGGCCGGCACGGTCGGCAAGGTCCCCACCGCCGAACCCCTGTTTGCCGGCTGGTTCGCGCAAATCCTGGCGGAGGTCGACCCGGACCTCGCCGATTGCCTTGCCATCGTCTGGTGGAAGGGCGGCGACGAGGCGCAGGAGCTGATATGGCTCGCCCAGGCGGACACCGTCGTCGCCTACGGCGGCAACGACGCGCTGGCGGCGATCCGCGGCCGCGTGCCGATCACCACGCGCTTCCTGCCCTACGGGCACAAGATCAGCTTCGGGATGGTGGCGCGCGCGGCGCTCGACGCCGGGAAGGCTTCCATGGTCGCGAACCGGGCGGCCTACGACGTGGTCCGCTACGACCAGCAGGGCTGCTACTCGCCGCAGCTGTTCTTCGTAGAGCGCGGCGGGCGGGTGTCGCCGCGGGAGTTCGCCGGCTACCTCGCCAGCGAACTGGCGGCCTATGAGACCCGCTTCCCCCGCCGCGCCCTGTCCATGGCGGAGGCCGGCAGCGTCGCGTCCTGGCGCAACGTGGAGGAAATGAAGTCCTTCGCCCAGCCCACCCGCACCCTGCTCGGCGACCCCGCCGGCGCCTGGAGCGTGGCCTACGCCGACGCGCCGGAAGGCCTCTCCCCCTGCGGCCTAAACCGCACCGTTACCGTCGTCGCCGTGGACCGGCTGGAGGACGCCGTCCCCGGCCTCGCCCCCCACCGCGCCTTCCTCCAGACCGTCGGCGTCGCCGCGTCGCCGGAAGAGCTGCACCGGCTGGCCGGGCTGCTGGGCGCGGTCGGGGTGACGCGGATCTGCGCGCTCGGCCGCATGACGGCGCCGGAGGCCGGCTGGCACCACGACGGCCGCTTCAACCTGCTCGACCTCGTCACCCTGACGGAGATCGAACAGTCGGCGGAGCAGGCGGCCGACGCCTTCGCCCGCTACGTCGATTGAGGGGGCCGGCACCATGAGCTTCGTGTCGATCGACAGCGCCAGCTACGACGTCCAGCCGGGCCAATCCATCGTCGACCGCATCGACTGGACCATCCCGGCGGGCGAGTTCCATTGCCTCGTCGGGCGCAGCGGCTGCGGGAAGACGACCCTTCTGAAGCTCGCCGCCGGCCTGCTGCAACCGACCGCGGGCGCCATCCGCATCCGGGGCAACACGGTGCGGGAACCGAGCCCGGAGGTGGGCTTCGTCTTCCAGACGCCGACCCTGCTGGAGTGGCATACGGCGCTCGACAACGTCCTGCTGCCCCTGTCGCTGAAGCGCCGCCCGCGGCCGGAGGACCGGCGCAAGGCCGAGGAATTGCTGGATCTCGTCGGCCTGTCCGGCCTGGAAGGGCGCCACCCGCGTGCCCTGTCCGGCGGGCAGCAGAGCCGCGTCGCCATCGCCCGCGCGCTGATCACCGAACCCGCGCTGCTCCTGCTCGACGAGCCCTTCGCGGCGCTCGACGCCATCACGCGGGAGGAGTTGCAGGACGACCTGCTGCGCCTCTGTGCGCTCCGCGGCACCACGGTACTGTTCGTCACCCACGACATCGCGGAGGCCATCTACCTCGCCGACCGCGTCGCGGTGATGGAGGCCGGGCGCCTGCACCACACCCTGGCCGTCGACCTGCCCCGGCCGCGCGGGCGCGAGGCCCGCTACAGCCCGCGCTTCACCGCCCTGTGCCGGGAGCTTCGCCGGGCCATGGACGGCGCTCCGGTGCAGCCCGTGCCCCTGGACGCCGCGTCATGACCGCCCGCATCGGATCGGCGCTCCTTCTCGTTCTGCTGCTTGGCGGGTGGGAGCTGTACGGGCGCCTGTCCGGCATCCCGTCGCTGGTCGTGCCCCTGCCGTCCGCCGTCCTGCAAACCCTGTGGGACGGTCTCGCGACCGGTTTCCTTCTGCCGCACATCGCCATGACCAGCGCGGAAATGACGCTCGGCCTCGCCATCGGCTGCGCGGTGGGGTTCCTGGCCGGCGTGCTGCTGGCGGAGGTGGAGGGGCTGCGCCGCCTGCTCTACCCCTACATCATCGCCAGCCAAGTGGTGCCGAAGCTGGCGCTGGGGCCGCTCTTCATCGTCTGGTTCGGCTTCGGCATGACCTCCACCGTGGTGATCACGGCGCTGATCTGCTTCTTCCCGCTGCTGGAAAACACCATAACCGGCCTCGGCCAGGTCGACCCCAACAAGCGGGAGCTGTTCCGCATGCTGCGGGCGACGCGCCTGCAAACCCTGCTGCGGCTGAAGATCCCCGCCGGGCTGCCGGTGATCCTGGCCGGCGTGCGCGTATCCGTCGTGCTGGCGCTGGTCGGCGCAGTGGTCGGGGAGTTCATCGGCGGGCGCACGGGCCTCGGCGCCTCCATCATCGCCGCACAGGGCATGATGGATTCCACCCTGATGTTCGCCCTGTTCATCGTCATCACGGCGCTGGGCATGGCCTTCTACCAGGCCGCCGCCGCGATCGAGCGGTGGCTGCTGCGCCGCCATTGGACCAACTGACAGGGCTGAAAGGCCGACGACCATGAAGACACGCTTTTCCGGACTGCTGCGTTCCCTCGGCATGGTCGCCTTGGCCGGCGTGATCGGCTTGGCCGGGGCGGGTAGAGCGCTGGCCCAGGACAAAGTGACGGTCGCCGGCTGGAGCCAGCCGATCAGCGAGATCACCAACCTGCTGGCCGAACCGGACAAGGGCTTTTTCAAGGCCAAGGGGATCGCGTTGGACTATGTGCCGGGCAACGGCGGCGGGGCGGCGATCCAGAACATGCTGACGGGGCAGGCCGACGTCGCCTTCACCGACCCGGCCTCCTTCTTCCTGGCGCTGGACAAGGGGCAGAAGCTGGTCGCCATCTACAACATCTACCCGCAGAACGTCTTCAACGTGGTGTCGCCGAAGGAGCGCAACATCACCAAGCCGGCGGACCTGAAGGGCAAGAAGATCGGCGTCTACAGCCTGTCCAGCGGCACCTACCAGAACCTCCAGGTGCTGCTGCATCAGGTCGGCCTGTCGGAAAAGGACGTGACCATCGAGGTGGCCGGCCTGCTGAACTTCGCCCCCGTGATCCAGGGTCAGGTGGACGCCACCGCGGCGACCGACACCGGCCTCTACGTCGGCCTCCAGAAGGGGCTGAAGGACGTCAACGTCATCGAGGTGAAGGACACGCTGAACCTGCCCAGCGATATCTTCGTGGTGACGGAGGACACCTACCGGACGAAGAAGGACGTGCTGAAGCGCTTCCTCGCCGCCTACCGCGACAGCGCCGCCTGGATGATCGCCCAGCCGGAGGAGGCCGCCCGCATCGCCGTCACCCGCGCCATCAACGGCCGCGACGAGGCGACCAACCTCGCCATCATCAAGCTGCGCAACGCCTCCAGCCAGTCGGACACGACGAAGGCCAAGGGCCTCGGCGTCTTCGAACCGGAGCTGATGCAGAAGGGCGCCGACACCTTCAAGCAGCTGGGCCTGATCACGAAGGATTTGGACATGTCCAAGCTGGTCGTGACCGACCTCATCCCGCAATAACGGCAACGGCGCGGATCCATGGACTTCCGGGAAAAGACCGTCCTCGTCACCGGCGCCAGCCGCGGCATCGGCGCCGCCATCGCCAAGGCCTTCGCGGCGGAAGGGGCGATGGTCGTCGTCAACTACCTGCGCAACGCGGACGCTGCGGAGCGGGTGGCGGAGGACTGCCGCGCCCTGGGCGGCGACGGCTGGGCCGTCCAGGCCGACGTGACCGACGAGGGTGCCGTGCGCGCCATGGTGGAGCGTGTGGGGGAGGAGGTCGGTCCCCTCGACGCCGTGGTCAACAACGCCTTCCGGCCCTACGCCTTCGACCCGGACAAGCGGACCCTGTTCTGGGACGCGGCCTGGGCCGATTACCAAGGGCAGGTCGACGGCGCCCTGCGGGGCACCTTCAACGTCTGCCAGGCTGTGCTGCCGCTGATGCGCCGGCGCGCGCGGGGCAGCATCGTCAACATGACGACCGACCTCGTCGCCCGCCCGACGGTGCCCTACCACGACTACGCCACCGCCAAGTCCGCCTTGGTCGGCTTCAGCCGCAACCTGGCGACGGAACTCGGGCCGCTCGGCATCCGCGTGAACTGCGTGGCGCCGGGGCTGGTCTACCCGACCGACGCCAGCCGGACGACGAAGGAGGGCGTGAAGGACATGATCATCGCCCAGACCCCGCTGCGCCGGATCGCGACCCCCGACGACGTCACGGGGCCGGTCCTGTTCCTGGCCTCGGACTGGAGCCGCTTCATGACCGGCCAGACGCTCTACGTCGACGGCGGGCTGGTGATGGGGTAGGCCACACCTTCAACCTGCTGAATCCGCGCCGCCCTGAACAGCGCCTTGAAGGATCCCGCGCGCAAGGCGCGCAGGCTGGCGATCCGGTCCCAGTCCAGCTCCGCGCCTCCGCCCGTGCGTGCCTCGATGGCACCGGCGGCGGCGCACAACCGCGTGAGGCCGAGGACTCCGGCGGCGCCGCGCAGCCGGTGCGCCTCGGCGCGCACGGCCTCCGCGTCGCCCGCCGCTGCCGCGGCCTCCAGGGCGGCCAGGGTCCGGCGCGACGTCCGGGCGAACAGACGGCCCAGCCGGATCAGGCCGGCGAATCCCAGACTGTCCATCTGGACGCGCAGGAACGCGAGGTCCAGCCACGCCTCCACCGCCCCATCATCCGAAAGGGCGTTGCGCACGGCGTCGAGGTGGAGCGGCTTGGACACCACCCGCTCCACGCCCGCCCGCCGGCACCGCTCCCGCGTTTCCGCGGTCATGTCGGCCGTCATGACGACGACGCGCAGTGTGTCGGGATGGCCGTCCCGCAGCGCGCGCAGGCGCCGGATCGCCTCGATCCCGTCCATCTCCGGCATGTGCATGTCCATCAGGACGACGTCGAAACGCTTCACGGACGCGGCCTCGGCCGCGGCGGCCCCGCCGTCGACGGCCGTCACCCGATGTCCCAGCTTGCCGATCAGCGCCTGGCCGACCAGCCGGTTCACCGGGTCGTCGTCGACCAGCAGGATGTCGAGGGGCGCCGCCTCCTTCCCCGCCGGCGTTTCGTCGGCGTGCACGGGTTCCTCCGCCACGGCCTCCACCGGCACCGTCAGGCGGAAGGTGCTGCCGACGCCCACCGTGCTCTCCACCGTCAGGGTGCCGCCCAGCGTCGTCGCGATCCGCCGGCAGACCGCCAGCCCCAGCCCGGTTCCGCCGAAGCGCCGCGTGATGGAATCGTCCGCCTGCACGAAGTCCTGGAAAATCGCTTCCCGAAGGTCCGGGGCGATGCCGATCCCGGTGTCCGCGACGCTGAGGCGCAGGTCGCCGCGCGTGTTGCCGGCTTGCGGCGCGAAGTCGAGCGAGATGGTGATCCGGCCCTGTGCCGTGAACTTGACGGCGTTGCCGAGCAGGTTGTGCAGGACGCGGGTCAGCCGGACCCGGGCGCACCGGATCGCCGGCGGCACCCGCGCGCCGATGGACACGTCAACGCGCACGCCGTTGCCGGCCGCCTGGACGGCGAACAGGTCCGCAGCACTGGTGACGAGGTGCCGCGGGTCGACGACGCCCAGTTCAACCCCGTCCTCCTCGGCCTCGCTACGCCCGTATTCCAGGACGCTTTCGACCAGGCTGGCCAGCAGGTTGCCCGACGTCTTAGCGATCTCCAGGTAGCGGCGCTGCTCGCCGTCCATCGCCTTCGGGTCGAGCAGCTGGAGCATCCCCAGCACGCCGTTCAGGGGCGTGCGGATTTCGTGGCTGACCACGGCCAGGAACCGCGATTTCGCCCGGTTGGCCGCCTCGGCCTCCTCCATCGCGCGGCGCGCGCCGGCCTCCCCGGCCAGGGCGCGGGCGCGCTCGGTCTCGACCTCCGCGGTGCGTTGCGCGACCTGACGCTCCAACTCCCGCTGGCGGCGGCGGAGCAGGGCGGTCCACCCCTGCACGGCGCCGACCAGGATCGACAGGCCGGCGATTGCGGCGGCGGTCCGGAACCACAGGGTCTGGTACCAGGCCGGCAGCACCTGGAGCGGGATGGACAGCGTGTGGCCGCTCCACACCCCGTCGCGGTTCGTTCCGCGGATGCTGAGCGTGTAGCGGCCCGGGGACAGGTTGGTGTAGGTCGCCGTCCGGTTGCCGGCGTCCGTTTCGGTCCAGCGGTCGTCGAACGGCTCCAGCCGGTAGGCGTAGCGGTTGCGCTCCGGCGCGGAGAAGTCCAGGGCGGCGAACTCCACCCTCACGCTGCGGTCGTCGGGCGTGACGACGATGGGTGATGAGGGCGGGACCGTCCGGCCGCCGACGCGGATGTCCGTCGCCACCAGCGGCGGCTGGAACTCCCACTGCGGCCGGCGACCGGGCTTGACCACGGTCATCCCGCCGAACCCGCCGAACAGCAGCGTGCCGTCGGGCAGCCGGGCGCCCGACCCGACCCAATGGGTGCGGATTCCGGCGCCGTCCATCGGGCCGAAGTTGCGGATGGTCAGGGTCTGCGGATCGATCGTGGCGAGACGGTCGCCGCCGGCGGCCCAAATCCGCCCGTCGTCGCCTTCCTGGAGCACCGTGACCGTGTCGTGCGGCAGCCCGTTCGCGGCGTTGAGCGTCCGGAAGCGGGCACGGCCGCTGTCGAACGGTTCCTCGGAAGGGTCGAGAATGCCGATGCCGCCGGCCGTGCCGACCCAAAGCCGTCCCTGGCCGTCCTCCAGCAGCGTGTGGACGATGTCGTTGGGCAGGCTGGTCAGGTCGTCCTGGTCGTGCAGGAACCGGCGGAAGGCCCCCCGCGCCGGATCGAACAGGTTCAGGCCCCGCTGGGTGCCCACCCAGAGCCGTCCCGCACCGTCGCGCAGCAGGCTCTGCACGCTGTTGTCGCTGAGGCTGTCCGGCCGGTCGGCCTGGTGCTTGAACAGCTCCACGGTCCCGCGTTGCGGGTCGATGCGCGCCAGCCCCATGCTGCCCCCGGCCCACAGCGTGGGCCCGTCGGCCATCAGGGACAGGATGTTGGCCATGCCCAGCGGCCGGAAGACGGACGCCGTCCCGCCAGACGATGGTCCAATGGCGGCCTGGACCCGGTACAGGCCGCCGGTCGTTCCGGCCCAGACCTCGGCGTTCTCGGGGCCGCCTTCGGGCGTGGCGATGGCCTGGATCATGGTGCCGGGCAGACCGTTGCCCGGTTCCTCCGACGGGGCGATGACCTGTTCGATGCGGCCCGCGGCGGGGTCGAGCAGGGCGATCCCCTTGTCGCGGAACGCCAGCCAGACCTTGCCGTCGGCGCGGACCGTCATGCTGCGCACATATTTGCCCGGCAGTCCGGACGGTTTGCCGGGAAGGACGGTCAGGATACCGCGGTCGTGCGGGTCGTGGCGGTCCACCCCGCCCAGCCCGCTCGCCCACACAAGGCCCGACCGGTCGACCAGGAGGCCGAGGATGGAATCGTCGGCGATGCTGGTCGGGCTGGCCGGATCGTTGCGGAAGGAGCGGACGGCGCCGGTCGCCACGTCCAGTTCCCGGATGCCCCCGCCGAACTCCGCGATCCACAGCGTTCCGGGCTCGGGCTCGACGATGGCGGACACCCGCTGCCCCGACGGGGCCATGGCCTCCACCAAGCGCGCCTCGGTCCCGACGATGCTGCCGAACCGACCGGCCGCCGTGCCGAAGCGGATCGTGCCGGAGGAGTCCTCGAATAGGGCCGTGGCGACGACGGAGCCCGCAGGGCCGTCCACCGCGCGGAAACGCTCCTCGCCGGCGGCGCGGCGCCGCAGCCCGGCCGCGGTGCCGAGCCAGAGCGTCCCGGACCGGTCGCGCAGCACGCTGCGGATTTCCCCCGGCGGCAGGCCGACATCCTCGGGCCTGTCGCGGCGCCATCGCCCGGACCGGCCGTCGAGGTGGGCCAGCCCGCTGTTCCCGACGGCCCAGGCCCCCTCCTCCCCGTCGTCCGCCAGTCCGCTCAGCCGGCCGAGGCCGCTGCCCTGGTCGCGGAAGGTGACGAAGCGGTCCTGACGGGAGTCGTACCGCGCGACGAGGCCCGACGCCGTGCCGAGCCAAAGCCGGCCCTGGGCGTCGGTGAACAGGTGCGTGACGATGTTCTCGGGCAGGGAGTCCGGATCTTCGGTGCGGTGCCGGAACACCCGCATGCGATAGCCGTCCCAGCGCGCCAGCCCGCCGGGCGTGCCGATCCAGACATAGCCCTCGCCGTCCTGCGCCAGCGCCGAACCGACGGAGTAGGGCAGGCCCTCGCCCGGGCCGATGTGGCTGAACAGCGAACTGGACAGGCTCGCCCAGGGGTCGCTGCCCCTGTCGAGGGAGTCGGCGTGGGCCGCCGCCGCGAGCACCAGCACGGACGCGCCGAGCGCGCTCCGCATGACGATGGTTGATCCCGAACCGGGACGCCGCCCCCGCGTCATGGCGTCAGGGGCGCCGCGGCTGGTCCCGCACGGCCGTCCGCAGCGCGTCCTTCAGCGTGGCGACGTCGTAGGGCTTGGACAGGTGGACGGCGGGGCCGGACCAGTCCGGGGCCGGCCGGTCGGCGGCGCGGTCGTATCCCGACGCGAACACCACCGGCAGCCCGGGGAAGCGCTGGCGCAGCCTTGCGGCCAACTGTTCGCCCGACAGGCCCGGCAGGCTGATGTCCGTCATCAGCACGTCAACGGACTCATCCCCATCGATCGCCGCCAGGGCGTCCTCGGCGTCCGCCGCCTCGATCACCGTGTGGCCCAGGCTGACCAGCATTTCCTCCGTGGTCATGCGGATCAGCGCGTCGTCCTCCACCAGAAGCACGCGCAGGCCGCCCTGCGCCCCGCCGGCATCGGGTTCCGTCGCGGACGCCTGGGACGGCACAAGGGCGGTGTCCTTCTGCTGCTGGTTGCGCAGGACGTGGCGCAGCTTGCGGGCCAGAACCTCCCGCGTGTAGGGCTTGCTCAGCAGCTCCACCCCGGCGTCGAGCCGGCCGCCGTGGACGATGGCGTTCTGCGTGTAGCCGGAGGTGAACAGCACCGCCAGGTTCGGCAGCCGCTCGCGCGCCTTGCGGGCCAGCTCCGGGCTGCGCAGCGGGCCGGGCATGACGACGTCGGTGAACAGCAGGTCGATCGCCACGCCGCTTTCCAGGATGGCGAGCGCGCTCTGGGCGTCCCGCGCCTGGAGCACGCGGTAACCCAGGTCGTTCAGCATGTCCACCACGGTCTGCCGCACGTCCTCGTCGTCCTCCACGACCAGCACGGTCTCGCTGCCGCCATGCGCCGGCGTGGCGTCGAGGGCGACCGGCAGGTCTTCGGCCTCCTGCGTGCGCGGCAGGTAGAGGCGGATCGTCGTCCCGTGGCCGGGTTCGCTGTAGATCTTGATGTGCCCGCCCGACTGCTTGACGAAGCCGTAGACCATGCTGAGCCCCAGCCCGGTGCCCTGTCCCTCCGGCTTGGTGCTGAAGAAGGGCTCGAACACCCGATCGATCACGTCGGGCGCCATGCCGCAGCCGGTGTCGGTGACGGCCAGCATCACGTATTGGCCGGCCCGGACATCCTCGTGCCGGGCGGCGTACTGGTCGTCCAGCTCGGCGTTGCCGCTCTCGATGGTCAGCGTGCCGCGCCCGCCCATGGCGTCGCGGGCGTTGATCGCCAGGTTCAGCAGGGCGTTCTCCACCTGGGCCGGGTCGACCATGGTGTTCCACAGCCCGCCGCCGCTGATCACCTCGATCTCGATCTCCTCACCCAGCGCGCGGCGCAGCATGTCGTCCAGGCTGCGGATCAGCCGGCCCAGGTTGACCGCCCGCGGCTCCAGCGGTTGGCGCCGCGCGAAGGCCAGCAGCGAGGAGGCCAGCTTGGCCCCGCGCGACACCCCGCTCAGCGCGTTGCGCACCCGGTGCTCCGCCCGCGATTGCCCGGCGACGTCCTTCAGGAGGAGCTGCAAATTGCCGCCGATGACCTGCAGCAGGTTGTTGAAGTCGTGCGCCACACCGCCGGTCAGCTGGCCCACGGCCTCCATCTTCTGGACCCGCCGCAGCTGTTCTTCCGTCTGGCGCAGCACCTCCGCCTGTTCCTTTTCGGCCGTGATGTGCCGCCCATAGGCGTAGAGGAGATCCCCTTCCACCGCCGTTTGCCAGGAAATCCAGCGCGGCGTGCCGTCCTTGTGCCGGTACCGGTTCTCGAAATTGGTCAGGTCCTGCTTCGCCACCGCGGCGTTGAATCCGCTCTGCGTCCAGTCCGCGTCCTCGGACCAGACGAAGTCGTGGAAACTGCGGCCCTCCACCTCCTCCCGCGCGTGCCCCAGGATGGCGGTCCACGCCGGGTTGACCGACCGGAACACCCCGTCCATGCCGAGCACGACGAGCAGGTCGCGGGAGTTCCGCCAGACCCGGTCGCGCTCGACCGTCCGTTCCGCGACGCGCTGTTCCAGCTCCTCGTTGGCTTCGCGCAGGGTCGCGTTCGTCTCCCGGCGCAGCTCCGCCAGCCGCAGCGCGCCCTCCACCCGGGCGAGAAGCTCGCGGGCGCTGAAGGGCTTCACCAGGTAATCGTCGGCGCCCGCCTGCAACCCCTCGATGGACGCCTCCTCCCCCGCCCGCGCGGACAGCAGGATGATGGGAAGCTCCTTGGTGTCCGGGTGCCGGCGCAGGGCGTCGATCACCCCGAAGCCGTCCAGAAGGGGCATCATGACGTCGGACAGCACGAGGTCCGGCCGCACCTGGTGGGCGCGCGCCACCGCCGCCCGGCCGTCGGCCACCGCCTCCACCCGGTAGCCGGCGGTGGTCAGCAGCCGTTCCACATAGCCGCGCATGTCGGTGTTGTCGTCGGCCAGAAGGACGGTCTTTCCCTTCGCGCGCTCCGACGCCTCGGCCGCCATGGGAACCGGCCGCGGCGCCGAGTCGGCGTCCGGCAGCCATTGCAGCGCCTCGGCCACGAACATGTCGGCGCGCGTCGACGTGGCGGTTTGGGGCGGGGCCTGCGGCGGTTCCCGGTGATGCTCCGCCGGCGGGACATGGGCCTTTCCGAAGGGAACGGCGACGGTGAAGGTGGTGCCTTCGCCCACGCGGCTGTCCACCGCGACGGTGCCGCCGTGCAGGTTGGTCAGATCCTTCACCAGCGCCAGCCCGATGCCCGTTCCCTCGTAGGTGCGGCCGACCTGCCCCTCGATCCGGTGGAAGCGGTCGAACACCCGTCCCAACTCGGCCTCCGGGATGCCGGCGCCGCTGTCCTGCACGCGCAGCACCGCTTGCCCGTCCTCCGCCGTCACGGTGACCGAAACTTCGCCCGACAGCGTGAACTTGAAGGCGTTGGAGATCAGGTTGAGGACGATCTTCTCCCACATGTCACGGTCGATCCAGACCGGTTCGGACAGCGGTGGGCACGCGATCCGGTAGCGCAGGCCCGCCTTGTCCATGGCCGACCGGAAGCTGCTCGCCAGATCGGCGGTGTAGGCCGCCAGGTCGACGGGCTCAAACGCCGCGCGCATCCGGCCGGCCTCGATGCGCGAGAAGTCCAGCAGCGCGTTGACCAGGCGCAACAGGCGCTGCCCGTTGCGGTGCACCAGCTCCAGATCAACGCGGTCGACCACCGCGTCCGGGCCGGACTCGGGCGGGTTGCGGTCCAGCATCGCCTCGACCGGACCCAGCATCAGGGTCAGGGGCGTGCGGAACTCGTGGCTGGCGTTTGAGAAGAAGGCGGTCTTGGCGCGGTCGATCTCCGCCAGGGCCTCGGCGCGCCGGCGCTCCCCCTCATAGGCGTCGGCGTTGGCGATGGCCCCGGCGATCTGGCCGGCGACCAGCCCGACGAAGCGCTGGTAGTTGTCGTCGAACAGCCGGAACGGGCTGAGGCCGACGATCAGGATCCCGTCGCGCCCGCTTTCGCTCGCCGCGGGCAGCGGCAGGACGGCGGCCTGCTCCGGCGCCTTGCCCCACGGGCCGGTGGGCAGCCCCGCGCCGAACCGCGCTTGCAGATCGGTCACCAGCTCGACGCCGCGCGACCGGTCGGGCACCGGCCAGACCGAGTCCGGCGCGTCCGTCAGGGTTTCGGGGGCGGCGGGATGGTTTCGGCCGATCCCGCTCCGCGCGCACAGGGAATAGGTCGTCCCACCCGGTTCGGCCAGGTACAGAAGGGCGAAGGGCAGGTCGTGCGCGTCGGCCTCCAGCGCGCGGGCGCTGCGCTCGCACACCTCGTCGCTGCTGCGGGCGTCGCCGGCGCTGGCGGCCAGGTCCCGCAGCAGGGAGAGCTGACGCTCCCCGATCACCAGCAGGGTGTCGTCGGTGTTGGCGCAGATGATCCCGCCGGCGTTGCCGTCGTCGTCGGGGATCGGGCTGTAGGAGAAGGTGTAGTAGGTCTCCTCCGGATAGCCGTAGCGCTCCATGATCAGGAGCTGGTTCTCGACGTAGGTGCCCTCGATGCCGGTCATGGCCTGGGCGAGCATCGGGCCGATGTCGCCCCAGATCTCCCGCCACACGACCGCGGTGGGCTGGCCCAGGCTGTGCGGGTGCTTGCCGCCGATGATCGTCTTGTAGGCGTCGTTGTAGAAGAACAGCAGGTCGGGTCCCCAGCCGATCCAGATCGGCTGCCGCGAGGTCAGCATGATCCGGATGGCGGTCTTCAGGCTCTGCGGCCAGGTCTCGGGCACACCCAACGGCGTGGCGGACCAGTCGAAGGTCCGCATGCGTTCGCCCATTTCGCCGCCCCCGGCGAGAAAGGTCGGGGCAGCCGTTTCCATGGCCGTTCCGCCGCTTCCGCTCATTCGAAGGAGTCCCCTGCTTTCCGGTCGGAACCTTTGGTATGTCATTGATAGAGTGCCTCCCGAAAAATGGCACTCGTTCGAAAGACATAGGCTTTCCCATGGGAAGGAAAACCGTAACCGGTTCGCAAGACGTGGGTTCCACAGGAATGGACGGGTATAATGGCGACCGGGCCGGAAGCGGGCGCGGCCGCCATGGCGATGTTTCGCCTTGGTCAATGCCTTCTTGCTTGGGTTTCAATGACGATCGGCGGATCCGTTCATCATCATACTTGCGCGCGACTTGGCCCTATTTCCCGTCCGGCCATTTCCGGTCGGGAACCACGACCAGCTTGCCGACGAAGCCCTTGCCCATGAAGTCCCGCTGCGCCCGGTGGAAGTCCGACAGGCGGTAGGTGCCCGCCAGCAGCGGCCTGATCCGGCCCTCCTCGATGTAGCGGAGCAGCCGGCGGAAGGCGCCGCGCGTCCCCTGGGAAGACCCGTGCAGCTGCAGATGCTTCAGGTACAGCGTGCGCAGGTCCAGCTGCACCACCGGCCCGGCGATGGCCCCGGCGGTGGTGTAGCGCCCCTCCGGCCGCAGGATGCGCAGCAGGTCGTTGAACATCGGCCCGCCGACGAGGTCGGCGACCACGTCGATGGGCCGCCCGCCCGTCGCCTCGGCCACCGCGGCGGGCAGGTCGGGGGCGGTGCGGGAGATGGCGGCCTCCGCCCCGATCTCCAGCATCGCGGCTTCCTTGCCGGGCGCGGTGACGGCGTAGGGGATGGCGCCCCGCGCGCGGCAGAGCTGGAGGATCGCGGAGCCGACGCCCCCCGACGCGCCGGTGACCAGCACCCGCTCCCCCGCGGCGACGGCGGCGCGGTCCAGCATGTGCTCCCCGGTCAGATAGGCGCAGCAGAAGGTCGCCAGCTCCGTGTCGGTCAGGGTGCTGGTGGTGGCATGGGCGTGGTCGGACGGGCAGGTCATGTAGTCGGCGTAGCCGCCGTCCCGCCCGTGCCCGATGTAGTCGATGTCGGCGAGGCTGTCGTCCTCCGCGTTGTAGATGCTGAAGTCGACCACCACCCGCTCGCCGACGCGGGACGGCGGCACGCCCTCGCCCACGGCGACGATCCGCCCCACCGTGTCGGTGCCCTGGATGCGCGGGAAGGTCAGGGTGGATCGCTCCCCCCGCCCACGCCAGGAGGACACGGCGTCCGGGTCGCTTTCCGTGCCGTAGGCGCCCTCGCGCACCCAGACGTCGGTGTTGTTCATGCCGCAGGCCGACACCTCCACCAGCACCTCGCCGGGCGCCGGGGAGGGGACCGGCACGTCGTCGCGGTAAACGAGCCGGTCGAGCCCGCCGTGCCCGGTCAGGACGACGGCGTGCATGGTGCGGGGCAGGCTGTCCATGGTCATCGCCTCCAGCGTTCCGGGGTCACAGCTCGGCCGCGACGGCCTTCACGGCGCCCAGCGCCGCGGCCACCACCGTGTCCGCCTCCTCCCGCGTCAGGCAGAGCGGCGGGGCGAAGCCCAGGATGTCGCCCTGCGGCATGGCGCGGGCGATGACGCCGCGTTCCAGCATCGCCGCGGACAGGCGCGGGCCGACCTTCGCCTCGGCCGGGAAGAAGCGGCGGTCGTCCTTGTCTTCGACGAACTCCACGGCGGCCATCAGCCCCTCGCCGCGCACCTCGCCGACCAGCCGGTGCCCGGCCAGCGCCTCGGCCAGCGCCGCGCGGAAATAGGCGCCGGTCTCCCGCGCGTTGTCGACGAGGCCCATCTCGTCGATCAGCGCCAGGTTGGCAACACCGGCCGCCGCGCAGATGGGGTGGGCGGAGTAGGTCCAGCCATGGCCGATCGGCCCCATCTGGTCCGATCCCTTCTCCAGCACCCGCCACATCCGCTCCGACACGATGGTGCCGGACAGTGGCGCGTAGGCGGAGGTCAGGCCCTTGGCGATGGTGATCAGGTCCGGCTTCATGCCGTAATGGTCGGAGCCGAACATGCTGCCCAGCCGCCCGAAGCCGGTCACCACCTCGTCGGCGATGAGCAGGACGTCGTATTTGGCCAGCACCGCCTGGATCTTCTCCCAGTAGCCGGCGGGCGGCGGGACGATGCCGCCGGTGCCCAACACCGGCTCCCCGATGAAGGCGGCGACGGTGTCCGGCCCTTCGGCCAGGATCATCTCCTCCAGCTTGTCGGCGCAGTGCTGGGAGAACTGCTCCTCGGTCATGGAGCGGTCGGCGCGGCGGAAGTAGTAGGGGGCTTCCGTGTGCAGGATCGGCGGGCGGGGCAGGTCGAAGGCCTTGTGGAACAGCTCCAGCCCGGTCAGGCTGCCGGTCATCACGCCCGATCCGTGATAGCCGCGCCAGCGCGAGATGATCTTCTTCTTCTCCGGCCGGCCCAGCACATTGTTATAGTACCAGACCAGCTTGATGTTCGTCTCGTTGGCGTCGGAGCCCGACAGGCCGAAATAGACGCGCGACATGCCCTGCGGCGCGCGGTCGATGATCATCTTGGACAGCGTGACCGACGCTTCCGTCCCATGCCCGACATAGGCGTGGTAGTAGGCGAGCTTGCCCGCCTGCTCCGCAATGGCGTCGGCGATCTGGCGGCGCCCGTAGCCGACGTTGACGCAGTACAGCCCGGCGAAGGCGTCCAGACTGCGCCGGCCGTCGCGGTCCACGATGTAGACGCCCTCGCCGCCGGTCACCACGCGGGTCGGCGTGTCGCCGCGCGCGTGCGCCGCCATGTGGGTGGAGGGGTGGAAGAAGTGGTCGCGGTCCCAGGCGGTCAGTTCGTTGGAGCGGTCGGTCATGGCGGTCATTCCCAGCGAAAAAATCGGTTCAGGCGAGGTCGAGGCAGACGTATTTCAGGTCGGTGAAGGCCTCCAGCCCGTGGCGGGAGCCCTCGCGGCCCAGCCCGGACTGCTTGACCCCGCCGAAGGGGATGGGCGCGCCGGTGATCTTCACCCGGTTCACCGCCACCATCCCGTACTCCAACGCCCGCGACAGGCGCAGGGCGCGCCCGGCGTCCCGCGTCACGGCGTAGGCCACGAGGCCGTAGTCGGTGTCGTTGGCGCGGGCCACCGCTTCCTCCTCCGTGTCGAAGGGCAGGATGGCGGCGACGGGGCCGAAGGTCTCCTCGCTCATGATGCGCGCGTCCGGGGCCACGTCGGCCAGAACGGTCGGCGCGAAGAACAGCGGCCCGGCCGGGTGCCGCCCGCCGCCGGTCAGGCAGCGCGCGCCGCGCTCCACCGCATCCTGCACATGCTCCGCGCATTTGGCGACAGCGCGCTCGTGCATCAGCGGGCCGATCTGCACGCCCTCCCGCAGGCCCGGTCCCACGGCCAGCGCCGCGACGCGGGCGGCGAAGGCCGCGCAGAAGGCCTCATAGATCGGGCGCTGCACGAAGATGCGGTTGGCGGCGAGGCAATCCTGGCCGGAGGTGGCGAACTTCGCATCCACGGCGATGTCCACCGCCCGGTCGAGGTCGGCGTCCTCGAAGACCAGCAGCGGCGCATGGCCGCCCAGCTCCATCACCAGCCGCTTCATGGTCGGCGCGCAGCGCGCGGCGATCAGCCGGCCGATTTCGGTCGATCCGGTGAAGCTCATGGCGCGCACCCGCGCGTCGTCGCAGAAGGCGCCGACGATGGGCTCCGGATCGCCGGTCAGCACGTTGAGGACGCCGGCCGGAAGCCCCGCGCGCTCCGCCAGTTCGGCAAGCGCCAGCACCGACAACGGCGTGTGGTGCGAGGCATGCGCCACCACCGTGCATCCCGCGGCCAGCGCCGCCGCGGCCTTGCGCGTCAGCATGGCGGACGGGAAGTTCCACGGCGTCGCGACGCCGACGACGCCCAGCGGCTCCCGCCGGACCATCATCTCGGCGCCGGGCAGGTGACCGCAGACGCCTTCCGCCGTCACCCGCTTGGCCTCCTCCGCGTACCATTCGACGAAGGACGCGGCGTAGTCGATTTCCCCGCGCGATTCCGCCAGCGGCTTGCCCTGCTCCAGAGTCATCAGCAGGGCAAGGTCCTCCTTGGCCGCGACGATGCGGTCGAACCAGCCGCGCAACAGCACCGCCCGTTCCTGCGGCAGCAGCGCGCGCCAGGCGGGAAAGGCGGCGCTTGCCGCATCGACGGCGGCGCGCGCCTCCTCGGCGCCAAGTGCTGCGGCATGGGCGACGGTGCCGCCGCCGGCCGGATCCCGCACGGTGACGGTGGCCCCGTCACGAGCGGCGGTCCAGCGCCCGCCGATGTAGCCGAGTTCGCGCAACAGCCGCCGGTCGGTCAGGCGGCCAAGGGCATCGTGGGTGTCCGGCCGGGCAAACTGTGCGGTCATGGGCGCCTCCGGTCGCTCGGGGAAAGTCGTCCCCCAAGGCTACCGGGTGCCGGCGGAGAAGGTGTCTGAAGCTGGGCCGCCGCGTGGAGGAAGTCTCTTCGCGGCGGGGGATGTGGAGAGAAAGTCTCTGCGGGTGTGTAGGAAGTGGTCGCACTGGGCCCCCCTCCCGACCTCCCCCCACTTCGCGGGGGGAGGGGTTAAGCGCGCGAGCGGCGGCAGTCCCCTCCCCCGCGAAGTGGGGGAGGGTTAGGGTGGGGGCCCAACGCGACCACTCCCCTCTATTCCCCTACGCCCCACCACCCATCAGCGCATCCAGCGGCATCGCCGGCTCATCCTTGACCGTCCGCGTCACGATATAGGTGAAATACCGGTCGATCCCGACCTCGCTCTCCAGAAGCCGGTCGATGATGCGCTGGTAGGCGTCCACGTCGCGCGCCACGACGCGCAGGATGTAGTCCAGCCCGCCGCCGACCGACCAGCAGGACACGATGTGCGGCTCGTCGCGCACGGCCCGCTCGAAGCGGTCGAAGTCACTCTGCCGGTGGGCGCCCAGCGTCACCTCCACCATCACCATGGCGAAGGGGGTTACCTGCCGCAGGGCGAGGCGGGCGTGATAGCCGGTGACGATCCCCGCCTGCTCCAACCGGCGCAGCCGCACCCAGCAGGGGGTGGGCGACAGCCCGACGCGGTCAGCCAGCGCCAGCTTGGTGATGCGCCCGTCGCGCTGGATTTCCGCCAGGATGCGCAGGTCGATGGGGTCGAGCTTCAGGTCGGTCATGATCCGGCTGGTGCGGGCGTCCAAGTGTCACGGTGCGCATCCACGATGTCCGTGCTTTTCTCCATTGTCAAATGTCCTGATTTTGCGCAGAAATGTTGCATGACAAAGTGGCACCCCGATGCTGCGGCCTTGAGCAGGCCGGTGTACCTGTCGCTGGCCGAACAGGTGCAAAGCGCCATTGCCGAAGGGCATCTGGCGGTCGGCGACCGGCTGCCGACGCACCGGCAGCTTGCCGACCAATTGGGCATTTCCGTCCAGACGGTCAGCCGCGCCTATGAGGAACTGATCCGCCGCGGCCTGATCAGCGGGGAGACCGGGCGGGGCACCTTCGTCCGCGCCGCCAAGTCCGAACCGGACCCGCCCTTCATCCCGCAGCGGGTGGACGAGGTCATCGACCTGTCGATCCTGAAGCCGGTGTGCGACCCCCTGCATGTGGAGGCGATGAAGCAGGGGCTGGTGGAGCTTGCCTCCTCCCTGCCGCCGTCGGTGGTGCTGTCCTTCCGGCCCAACACGCTGTTCGCCCGCCACCGCGCCGCCGCCGTGCCCTGGCTGCGCGACTGTGGGGTGGAAACCAGTGCGGCCAACGTCACGCTGACCAACGGCGCCACCGCTGGCATGACCATCGCGCTGATGGCCGCCGCCCCGCCGGGCTCCACCATGGTGACGGAGGAGATCGGGCACCACACGCTTCTGCCGCTCGCCTCCTACATGGGGATCAAGTTGCGCGGCGTGGCGATCGACGAGCAGGGGCTGCTGCCCGACGCGCTGGACGCCGCCTGCCGCGACGGGACGGTGCGGGCGCTGTTCGTGATGCCCAGCCCCATCAACCCGACGGCCAGCCACATGGGGGCGGCTCGCCGCGCCGACATCGTGCGGGTGGCGCAGCGGCACAACCTGTCGATCATCGAGAACGACCCGCTCGGCCCCATCCTGGAGGAGCGGCGGCCCCCGCTCGCCGCCCTGGCGCCCGAACGCACGCTCTACGTCACCAGCTTCACCAAATGCGTGATGCCGGGCCTGCGCACCGGCTATCTCGTCGTGCCGGACCGGCTGATCGCGGCGGTCGCCAACCGGCATCTGGTGACCAACTGGATGGCGACCCCGCTGATCGCGGAGATGGCAACCCGTTGGGTCGAGAGCGGCTTCGCCATGGAGATGGTCCGCTGGCAGCGCCGCGCCCTGCGCCGCCGCCACGAACTGGCGGCCGAGATCCTGGCGGGGATTCCGTACCGCGGCCATCCCGAGGGGCTGCACGTCTGGCTGCCGCTGGGCGACAGCCGGCCGGAAGCGACCTTCGTGTCGCACGCCCGTCTCCAGGGGGTCGCGGTCGCCGCAGGGTCCGCCTTCGCCATTTCGCCCGGCGCGCGGGCGGGGGCGCTGCGCATCTCCATCGCCTCGACCACCGAAAGCGAGCTGCGCGCCGGGCTGGGCGTCATCGTCAATTTGCTGAACAGCGACCCGGAGCCGGTGCTGCTCGCCATTTGACGTGGTTCATCCCGGCCGGACAACCACAATCTGTTTAAATTGTCATGATTCGATTTTGTGCATTGACATGATTTAGGGCCGGCCGCATCGTTTGCGCGACATCGCTTGCCGCACCGACGAGACGGGAGACCGGCATGACTGAGCCCATCATACACATCGATCACGTCACAAAAAGCTACGGCTCCTTCACCGTGCTGAAGGACCTCTGCTTTTCCGTGATGCCGGGGGAGAAACTGGCGCTGATCGGCCCGTCCGGCTCCGGCAAGACGACGATCCTGCGCACGCTGATGACGCTGGAACGCATCGACAGCGGCGTTATCCGGGTCGACGGCGACTACCTGTTCCACATGGAGCGCAACGGCCGGCTGGTTCCGGCGGACGAGGCGCACCTGCACCGCATGCGCGCCAAGATCGGCATGGTCTTCCAGCTGTTCAACCTGTTCCCGCACAAGACGGTGCTGGAGAACGTGACGCTGGCGCCGATGCTGACCAAGGGCGTGCGGAAGGCCGACGCGCAGCGCCGGGCCATGGAGCTGCTGGAGATGGTCGGCATGGCCGGCAAGGCCAATTCCATGCCGGCGGCCCTGTCCGGCGGGCAGAAGCAGCGCGTGGCGATCGCCCGCGCGCTGGCGCTCCAGCCCCGGATCATGCTGTTCGACGAGGTGACCTCCGCGCTGGACCCCGAGCTGGTGGAGGAGGTGCTGAACGTCATGCGCATGCTGGGCACCCAGACCGACATGACCATGCTGCTCGTGACGCACGAGATGAGCTTCGCGCACGACTTTGCCGACCGCGTGCTGTTCTTCGACCGCGGCCGCATCGTGGAGGAGGGACCGCCCGGTGACATCTTCACCAACCCGCGCAATGAGCGCACGCAGACCTTCCTGAAGAAGATCATCGCTGCCGGCCAGCGCATCTGACCGCCTCTTTTCCGATTTCTTGAAAGGCCGTTCATGGGGGACTGGTCTGGCTACATCGGGCTGATGCTCGACGGCGCGCGGGTCACGGTGGAACTCACCGTGCTCGGCTGCGCGCTGGCTCTGCCGGTGGCCTTCGCCGCCGGGCTGGGGCGGCTGTCGCGCTTCTGGGCGGTGCGCGCCTTGGCGCTCGCCTACATCGAGTTCTTCCGCGGCACCTCGATCTTCGTCCAGCTGTTCTGGGCCTATTTCGTCCTGCCGCTGATCGGGTTCGAGCTGACGCCGCTCCAGGCCGGCGTGCTGGCGCTGGGGCTCAACGTCGGCGCCTACGGGGCGGAGGTGGTGCGCTCCGCCGTCCAGTCCATCGGGCGGGAGCAGCACGAGGCCTGCGTCGCGCTGAATCTGACGCGCTGGCAGGGGCTGCGCCACGTCCTGCTTCCGCAGGCCTTCGTGGTGATGATCCCAACCTTCGGCAACAACGCCATCGAGCTGCTGAAGGCGACCTCCGTCGTCTCGCTGATCTCGCTGACCGACCTGACCTTCCAGGCGCAGGTCGTGCGCTCCCAGACGGGCAGCACGGCCATCCCGTTCCTGACGGTGCTGGTCATCTACTTCGCGCTCGCGTCCGCGATTTCGTTCGGCATGAAGACCCTTGAGCGCCGCATGACGCGCGGCCTCGACGGCATCCGGCACTGAGGTCCGCCATGGAATGGGACTGGGCGTTCGTACGAGAAATCATGCCGACCCTGCTGGACGGGCTGAAGATCACCGTGCTCGCCACGGTGCTGGGCTCGGCGCTGGCGGCGGTCGTCGGGCTGGCCTTCGCGCTGCTGCGGCGGTCGCCGAACCGGCTGGTGTCCCGCATCACCGCCTTCCTGGTGGAGTTCATCCGCGGCACGCCGCTTCTGGTGCAGCTCTACTTCCTCTTCTACGTGCTGCCGGGGGCGGGGATCCTGCTGTCGCCGCTGACCGCGGGGGTGATCGGGCTCGGCGTCCACTACGCCACCTACATGGCGGAGGTCTTCCGCGCCGGCATCGACAACACCCCGCGCGGCCAGTGGGAGGCTGCCAAGGCCTGCAACCTGACCGCCGTTCAGACCTGGCAACACATCATCCTGCCGCAGGCGATCCCGCCGATGATCCCGGCGCTCGCCAACTACTTCGTCGCGATGTTCAAGGAAACGCCGCTGCTGTCGGCCATCACGGTGGTCGAGCTGATGAGTCAGGCGCGGAGCGTCGCCAACTTCAACTACCGCTACCTGGAGCCGATGACGCTGGTCGGGGTGCTGTTCCTGGCGATCAGCCTGATCGCCGTGCCCGCCCTGCACCTGCTGGAACGCCGCTTCCGCCGCTACCGGTAACTGGATTTTTGATTATGGACACGATCACCATCACCCGCGCCGACATACCGCTGCGTTTCGACGACCGCCCGGTCCCCAAGCGCGTCGGCCTCGTCGTCCTCGCCACCGACCACACCAGCGAGCCGGACTTCCGGCGCATGGTGGCGGGCGAGACGGTCGGGGTCTACACCGCGCGCATCGCCTACGCCAACCCGACCACGCCGGAAAACCTGCGACGCATGCAGCCCCGGCTGGAGGAGGGCGCCGCCCTGATCCTGCCCGACGAGGATCTGGACGTGGTCGTCTATTCCTGCACGTCCGCCTCCGTCGTCATGGGCGACGAGACGGTGGAGCGGGCCATCCGCAACGCCAAACCCGGCGTGCCGGTGCTGACTCCGCCGTCGGCGGCGCGGCTGGGCCTGCGGGCCTTCAATGCGAAGCGCATCGCGGTGCTGACCCCCTACACGGAGGAAACCGCGCGCCCGATGGCCGCCTATTTCGCCGGCCACGGCTTCGACATCGCGGGCTTCACCTACCTCGACCTCGACGACGACCGGGTGATGGCGCGACTTTCGCCGGACTCGCTGGTCCAGGCGGCGGTGGAGGCGATGCCGGCCGACGCGGAGGCGCTGTTCGTCTCCTGCACCGCGCTGCGCTCCGCGCTGGTGGCGCGCCGCATCGAGGAGGCCATCGGCCGCCCGGTGGTGACCAGCAACCAGGCCACGGCCTGGGCGGCGCTGCGCCTGTGCGGCGACGCCCAACAGCGGCCGGAGTTCGGCCGTTTGATGACCCTTCCCCTGCCGGAGGGAGCCTGACCATGGCCGATCACGGCATCGGGCTGGAGGACGTCTTCCGCGCGCGGGCGCGGCTGAGCGGGCGGATCGCGGAGACGCCGACCGTCGCCTCTCCCACCCTGACGGAACGCTGCGGCGCGCCGGTCTTCCTGAAGCTGGAAACGCGGCAGACCACCGGCAGCTTCAAGCTGCGCGGCGCCACCAACGCCCTGCTGGCGCTGCCCCATTCCGCGTTGGCAAAAGGCGTGGCGGCGGCCTCCACCGGCAATCATGGGCGGGCGCTGGCGTTTGCGGCCGCCCAGGCCGGGGTGCGCTGCGTGGTCTGCATGTCGGCGCTGGTCCCGGCCAACAAGGTGGAGGGCATCCGCGCGCTGGGGGCGGAGATCCGCATCGTCGGCCGCTCCCAGGACGACGCGCAGGAAGAGGTCGATCGCCTCGTTCGCGAGGAAGGCTTCGCGACCGTCCCGCCCTTCGACGACGCCGGCGTGATCGCCGGGCAGGGGACGCTGGGGCTGGAGATCGTGGAGGCGGTGCCGGACGTCGATCTGGTGCTGGTTCCCCTTTCCGGCGGCGGCCTTATCGGCGGCGTGGCGCTGGCGGTTAAGGCGCTTCGCCCGCAGGCGCGGGTGGTCGGCGTCTCCATGGAGCGTGGTGCCGCCATGCACGCCAGCCTGACCGCCGGAAAGCCGGTGCTGGTGGAGGAGTTGGAAACGCTGGCGGACTCGCTGGGCGGCGGCATCGGGCTCGCCAACCGTCACACCTTCCGCCTCGCCGCCAGCCTTCTCGACGGGGTCGTGCTGCTGACCGAGGCGGAGATCGCCGCCGGCATCAGGCACGCCTACACCCGCGAACAGGAGATTGTCGAGGGGGCCGGAGCCGTGGGCATCGCGGCGCTCCTCGCCGGCAAGATCCCAGAAAAAATCGGGCTGCGCGGGCCGACCGTCGCGCTGCTGTCCGGCCGCAACATCGACATGGACCTGCACCGCCGGATCGTCTGCGGCGATGCCACGGGAGAAACCGCATGCCCCGCATGACCATCCTGACGGAGGCGGAGCTGCGCCGCCTCGTCCCGCTCGACCAGGACGCCGTTTCTTGCGTGGAGAACGCCTTCCTGGCGCTCGCCACCAAGCCGGTCGCCATGCCGCCGATCCTGCGCCTCGACATCCCGGAGCACCGCGGGGAGGTCGACGTGAAGACCGCCTACGTGCCGGGCCTGGACGGATTCGCCATCAAGATCAGCCCCGGCTTCTTCGACAACCCCACGCTCGGCCTGCCCAGCGTCAACGGGCTGATGGTGCTGCTCAGCGCCCGGACCGGGCTGGTGGAGGCCATGCTGCTCGACAACGGTTACCTGACCGACGTGCGCACCGCCGCGGCCGGGGCGGTCGCCGCCAAGCACCTGTCGCGCCCCGACTCCTCCATCGCCGCCGTCTTCGGGGCCGGCGTCCAGGCCGCCTTGCAGCTGGAGGCGCTGACTCTCGTCCGCCCGATCCGGGAGGCGCGGCTATGGGCCCGCGACCCGGCCCGCGCGAGCGCAGCGGCGGCGCGCCTGTCCGACCGTCTGGGCATCCCCGTCCAAGCCATGGCCGAGGGGCGCGCGGCCGTGGCCGGGGCCGACATCGTCGTCACCACCACGCCGGCCGACGCGCCGATCCTCTTCGCCGACTGGCTGTCGCCCGGCCAGCACGTCACCGCCATGGGCTCCGACGCCGAGCACAAGAACGAGTTGGAACCGGCCGTGCTCGCCCGCGCCGACCTTTACGTCGCCGACAGCCTGAAGCAGGTGCGGCGGCTGGGCGAGCTGCACCACGCCATTGCCGCGGGTGCCGTCCCGGCCGACCACGCCTTCCCCGAACTGGGCGCCGTGATCGCCGGGCAGGCGCCCGGCCGCACGTCGCCCGACCAGATCACCGTCTGCGACCTCACCGGCACCGGGGTCCAGGACACCGCCATCGCCACGCTGGCGCGCGGCCGAGCGCTCGCCGCCAACGCCGGAACCGTCTTCGACGCCTGACGCCCGCCTGACGCCCGCAAGGGCTCGGCACAGCCTTTTTCGAAAGGACAAACATGCCCGAACCGACCCTGAACTTCAGCCGGGACGAATACGCGGCCCGGCTCGCCAAGACCCGCAAGGCCATGGAAAAGGCCGGCGTGGAGGTGCTGATCGTCACCGATCCATCCAACATGGCCTGGCTGACCGGCTATGACGGCTGGTCCTTCTACGTCCACCAGTGCGTCGTCGTGCCGCCGGACGGGGAGCCGATCTGGTACGGCCGCGGCCAGGACGCCAACGGGGCCAAGCGCACCGCCTACCTCGCCCACGACAACATCATCGGCTACCCGGACCACTACGTCCAATCGACCGAGCGCCACCCCATGGACCTGCTGTCGCGCATCCTGGAGGATCGCGGCTGGGGCAAGGCCTCCATCGGCGTGGAGATGGACAATTACTGGTTCACCGCCGCCGCCTTCCGCTCGCTGACCACCCACCTGCCGAACGCGCGCTTCAGCGACGCGACCGCGCTGGTCAACTGGCAGCGCGCGGTGAAGAGCGCGCAGGAACTGGACTACATGCGCAAGGCCGCGCGCATCGTGGAGGCCATGCACCAGCGCATCCTCGACACCATCGAGCCGGGCATGCGCAAGTGCGACCTCGTGGCGGAGATCTACGACGCCGGCACGCGCGGCGTGGACGGGATCGGCGGCGACTATCCGGCCATCGTGCCGCTGCTGCCCTCGGGCGCAGACGCCTCCGCCCCGCACCTGACCTGGGACGACCGCCCCATGCGCACGGGCGAGGGCACCTTCTTCGAGATCGCCGGCTGCTACAAGCGCTACCACTGCCCGCTGTCGCGCACGGTGTTCCTCGGCACGCCGACCCAGGCCTTCCTGGACGCCGAGAAGGCGACGCTGGAGGGGATGGAAGCCGGCCTTGCCGCCGCGCGCCCCGGCAACACCTGCGAGGACATCGCCAACGCCTTCTTCGCCGTGCTGAAGAAGTACGGCATCACCAAGGACAACCGCACCGGCTACCCGATCGGCCTCAGCTACCCGCCGGACTGGGGCGAGCGGACCATGAGCCTGCGCCCCGGCGATCGCACGGTGCTGGAACCCGGCATGACCTTCCACTTCATGACCGGCCTGTGGCTGGAGGATATGGGGCTGGAGATCACCGAGAGCATCGCCATCACCGACAGCGGCGTCGAATGCCTCGCCAACGTGCCGCGCAAGCTGTTCGTGAAGTCGTGACGGAGTCGCCGATGCCGCTCGACACGCTGCCGCCGTCCCCCATCGCGCCGACGGTCGATTTCGACCGCGATGGCGTGCAGCACGGCTTCCTGCGCCTGCCCTACAGCCGCGACGATTCCGCCTGGGGATCGGTGATGATCCCCGTCACCGTCGTGCGCAATGGGCCGGGGCCGACCGCGCTGCTGACCGGCGCCAACCACGGCGACGAGTATGAGGGGGCCGTGGCCCTGTTCGACCTCGCCCGCACGGTTAAGGCGGAGCAGGTCACGGGCCGGGTCATCATCGTTCCGGCGATGAACTACCCGGCCTTCCAGGCGGGCACCCGCACCTCGCCCATCGACAAGGGGAACCTGAACCGCAGCTTCCCCGGACGGCCGGACGGGACGGTGACGCAGAAGATCGCGGACTATTTCAACCGCACCCTGCTGCCCATGGCGGACGTGGTGATGGACCTGCATTCGGGCGGCAAGACGCTGGACTTCGTGCCCTTCGCCGCCGCCCACATCCTGCCCGACAAGGAACAGGAGGCGCGCTGCTTCGCGGCGGTGGCCGCCTTCTCCGCCCCCTATTCCATGCGCATGCTGGAGATCGACGCGGTCGGCATGTACGACACCGCGGCGGAGGAGCAGGGCAAGCTGTTCGTGACGACGGAGCTGGGCGGCGGCGGCACCGGCCGGGCCTCGACCATCGCCATCGCCAAGCGGGGCATCGCCAACGTGCTGCGCCACGCCGGCATCCTGGCCGGCACCGTGGAGACGGCGCCGACCCGCTGGCTCGACATGCCGTCGGCCGACTGCTTCCGCTTCGCCGAGGACGCCGGGCTGATCGAGCCCTGCGTCGACCTGGGCGAGCCGGTGCGCAAGGGCGACCTGCTGGCGCGCATCCATCCCATCGGGCGCACGGGCCAGGCGCCGTCCGACTACCGGGCCGGCCTGGACGGCATCCTGGCCGCCCGCCACTTCCCCGGCCTCGTGAAGGCCGGCGACTGCATCGCGGTGGTGGGAACCCTGGAGGACTGAGGCCGAAAGCCAGGGGAAAACAAGAAAGACGACCGATCGAACAGGAAGCAACCTTCACCAAGGGAAGACCGACATGACACACTCGAAGACCTTCCGGACCCGTGTTCTCGGCGCGGCCGCCGTCGCCCTTCTGGGTGCGTTCGCAGCAAGCCCCGCCAATGCCGCGGACGACCCGCTCGCCAAGCTGAAGGAGCAGGGCTTCGTCCGCATCGGCATCGCCAACGAGCCTCCCTACACCGCGGTGAAGCCGGACGGCACCGTGTCCGGAGCCGCCCCGGACGTCGCCCGCGCCGTGATGGGCAAGCTGGGCGTCGGCGACGTCGTCGGCTCCATCTCCGAATACGGCGCGATGATTCCCGGCCTCCAGGCGCGCCGCTTCGACGTGATCACCGCCGGCCTGTTCATGAAGCCGGAGCGCTGCCGCGCCGTCGCCTACAGCCAGCCGATCCTCTGCGACGCGGAGGCCTTCGCGCTGAAGAAGGGCAACCCGCTGCAGCTCACCTCCTACCAGGACATCGCCAAGAACCCGAAGGCGAAGATCGGCGCGCCGGGCGGCGGCACGGAGGAGAAGCTGGCGCTCGACGCCGGCGTTCCGCGCGACCGCGTCATCGTCGTGCCGGACCCGCAGAGCGGCCTGAAGATGCTCCAGGACGGGCGCATCGACGTCTATTCGCTGCCGGTCCTGTCGATCCACGACCTCGTCACCAAGGCGAACGACCCGAACGTGGAGGTGGTGGCCCCGGTGAAGGGCGCCCCGGTCTATTGCGACGGCGCCGCCTTCCGCAAGCAGGACGTCGCGCTCCGCGACGCCTTCGACAAGGTGCTGGCGGAGATGAAGGCGTCCGGCGAGTTCGCCAAGATCGTCGAGCCCTACGGCTTTTCGGCGGAAGCCGCCAAGCAGACGAACCGCGAACAGCTCTGCGGCGGCCCGAACTGACCAACCCCAACAAAAAAGCCGGCGGCCTCGCGGTCGCCGGCTTTTCGGTGCGTGCGGATGGTCAGGCCGCCGCGGCCAGGGCCGGGGTGCCCATCGTCTCACGCCGTTCGCGCAGCAGGGCGCGGATGGTCCAGAGGTTGAAGCACAGGTTGACGATGTTGGCGGTGCAGCCGAAGGGCGAGCCGACCAGCGTGTCGTGGACGATCCAGGCGAGCGAGCCGGCGACGAAGAACAGGCGCAGCCGCAGAACGCTGGTCTGCCAGCGTCCGCAGGCCGCGAGCGTCAGCCCCAGACCCGACGCCAGCGATGCCGGGCCGTGCCACGTCAGGGCGGTCAGCAGCATCATGGCCGGCAGCGTGGACCAGTAGAGCACGGTCAACGCACGGTTGCGGCGGCCGGACGCGATCATCAGCGACTGGCTGAGCGACAGGCTGCTCATGCTGGCGCCGCTGACCGCGCCGATCAGCAGGTAATGGGTGATGAAGCTGGCCGAGCATAGGGCCTGCAACGTGATGATGGTCTTCTTCGAGCGGAACAGCGCCCAGCTGGCGCCGAAACAGACGCCGGCGACGCCGAACAGCATCGCAGCCGAAATTTCCGGGATCATTTTGGGGGGGACGGTCGGGGCAGGGCGGGATTGCGTTCAGGAATGTAGGTTACAGCATCGCTTCGTGCTCATGCGATCTCAGCGCGTCAGGCATGATGCGGTGCAACTTTTCGTATGGAATAAAGATGTTTGGTGTGTCGGCCGGGCACTATCATCCACACCGGTTACCCACACCGTCCCAACCCAGCCGTTCCGGGCACCGGCGCCTCCGCCGCGACGGCCGATTCCCCTTTGCCATTGCACAAGCAGAAAAATAAGCCAAATGTGATTGAGACAGAACTGATACGCAGAGCCATGATCCTGGATGGGGCGGAGCTGCCCGAAGATGCGGTAATCGACACCGAAATCTGCGTTGTTGGTGCCGGCGCCGCCGGCATCACCTTGGGAAAGGCATTCGACGCGCTGCCCTTTCGGGTTACGATATTAGAGGCGGGCAGCTACCATTATTCGCGGGCGGGGCAAAAGTTTTATGCAGGCTCCACCTCCGGGATGCCGTATCTGCCCCCGTCCACGGCGCGGCTGCGGTACTTCGGCGGGTCGACCAACCGCTGGGCCGGGTTGTGCCGGCCGCTCGACCCCATCGATTTCGAACGGCGCGACTGGATCCCCGGCAGCGGCTGGCCGTTTTCGGAAGCGGAACTCCGGCCCTATTACGCACGCGCGGCGGACCTGATCGGCTTGCCAACCGACCGCTTCGACGGCGACTACTGGTCCGGTCTGACCGACCGTCCGCTGCTGCCGCTGTGCCCGCAGCGCTTCATCAACGGCGCGACGCAGATCAAGCCCACCCGCTTCGGGACGGCGCACCGGGACGCGCTATCCTCGTCCCGAAACGTCACCTGCTTCCTCAACAGCAGCGTCGTCGACCTCCGGGTGGGCGACACGGACAACGTGGTGCGCGAGGTCGTCGTCGCCACGCCCGCCGGCCGCCGGTTCCGCGTCCGCGCCCGCGTCGTGGTGCTGGCCTGCGGCGGCCTGGAGAACGCGCGCCTGCTGCTCAACGCCGACGACGTGCGGCCGGCCGGGCTCGGCAACGGCCACGGCAACGTCGGCCGCTATTTCATGGAGCATCGCGTGTCCTGGCCCGGGATCGTCCGGCTTTCGGGTCCGGATCCCAGGCTGTGGTTCTACACGCGCCATGCGGCCCCCGGCGTCGCGATGGGCACGATGATGGTGGAAGGCTGCGTGCGGCCGACCGCTGACCTCATGCGGCGGGAGCGCATCCTCAACACCCATTTCGCGCTGGAGCCGTTCAGCAAGGGCCCGACGCGCGGCAGCCGGTCGCTCGGCGTGCTGCGCGACGGGCTGGGGCAGTGGCTGCGCGGCGGCGACATGGTGGCGGACGTCGACTACCACCTCGGCAACATCCTCCGCGATCTCGACTGGCTGACGGAAAACAAGCTGCGCAAATTTTTGGGCATCGACAAGTCCTCCACCACCTGGCTGATCAAGGCGGAGGTCGAGCAGGCGCCCAACCCGGCCAGCCGCGTGACCCTGGTGCATGACGTGGATGCGCTCGGCCTGCGGCGCATCAACCTGCATTGGCAGATGAGCGCCATCGACGAGCACAGCGTGCGGCGCGGCATCGAGCTGTTCGGGGAGGAACTGGAACGGCTGAACGTCGGCACGGCGACCGTGTCCATGCTGACCGGCAACGACGGCTGGTCCCGCTTCGACCATTGGGGCCATCACCATTGCGGCACCACGCGCATCAGCGAGCGGCCGCAGGACGGGGTCGTCGACCCGGACTGCCGGGTTCACGAGCTGGACAACCTGTACATCGCCGGCAACTCGGTCTTCCCGACGGAAGGAACGGCGACCCCGACCTTCACCATGATCGCCCTGACGCTGCGGCTGGCCGACCACCTGACCGGTGTCCTGGCGCGGTGATGTCCAAAGCGATGCGAGGATCCGCGCGCTGGTGCCAGCGCGCGGATCCTTCGCGGGGCGGATCAACGGATTTCGCCGACCTGCCAGACGAAGGTGTTGTCCGACGCCCGCTGCTGTGTCTGGCGCAGGTAGAGGTGCCAGGTGCGGCCGGTCTGGGGCACGTAGATCGTGATGTGCTTCCCGCGGGAATCGTCGTGTATTCCCTTCATGACCGTGATGTTGAAGTCCATCCGGACCGCCAAGGCGACCGCGCCATCGGAATGGTCGTAGGTCAGGTTGTTGATGCTGGGTATCTCTTGAATGATCCGCGTGACTTCGTTCTGGCTTCTGTTGGAGGTGTGGTTCTCGGGCTTGTTCCAGTTCGAATCGTAAGAGATGGGCATAACGCCTCCTGTTCAGGAATATTGAAGTCTGGCGGGTTTAGCTTTGCCCACTTCGGCGCTGCGCAGTAGCCCGGGAATCGGGGTCGAGAACAACCGTCAACGGTTGTGAGTGGGAAGGGCGCCATCGCGCGCTCCGCGCGGACTCCAACGTCCCGGGCGCCACCCCCAAAGCCCGCGCCGGCGTCCGCCCGGCGGGGTGTATCGTGCCAGACGCCGTCCACACCGCCCGGAGGGGGACATGCGCGGATTGAAGGAAAGGCTGCACGCCGGCACGGAGCTGCTGTCCGGCTTCCTCAACGTCATCCCGTCTCCGGTGGCCACCCAGGCCCTGGCCGCGGCCGGCGCCGACTGGGTGATGATCGACCAGGAGCATGGCCCGGTCGGGCCGGAAAGCCTCCACGCCATGATCGCGGCGACCGCCGGCACCGCTTGCGCGCCGCTGGTCCGCGTGCCCCGCCGCGACGAGGCCTTCGTGAAGCCGGCGCTCGATTCCGGGGCGGAGGGCATCGTCTTCCCGCTGGTCACGACGGCGGAGACGGTGGCCGACTGCGTGGCGCTGACCCGCTACCCGCCTCTGGGACGGCGCGGCTGGGGGCCCTTCGTCGCCCATTCGCGCTGGGGTGTGGATCTGCACGACTATCTTCCCCAGCGCGGCGGCCGCACGGTGTGCGGCATCCTGATCGAAACGCGCAGCGCCGTGGAGAACATCGCGGAGATCTGCAAGGTCGACGGCGTCGATTTCATGCTGATCGCGCCCTTCGACCTCTCCTCCGACCTCGGCGTCCCCGGCCGCTTCGACGCGCCGGAGTTCCGCGAGGCGGTGACCCAGGCGGAACGGGTCATCCTGGAGCACCGCATCCCGCTGGGCGGCGCCGCCATGACCGAGGAGCAGACCCGCACCCTCGTCCAGCGCGGCTACCGCGTCCTGGCCCACCACTTCGACGTGGTGATGCTGAAGCAGGCGGCCATGCGGATGAAAGGCTGGGCGGGCTGAGGTGGGTTTGTGACGTTGTCCTTTAAAGCGGATTGCGATCCGCTTTGGACCGCGACGGCGGTCCCGGCCGCCCATGCGGCCGTAGCCCGGCCGGCAAGTGAGGCCATTTGAATCTAAAGCGAACGGAAGTTCGCTTTAGGCGTCATTCCCGCGAAGGCGGGAATCCAGGGCACATCAGCCGCGTATGGCGGAGTTTCCTGGATCCCCGCCTTCGCGGGGATGACGATGAAAATTCCGCGTCCAAAACCTCATAGGCGCTCAGTGCAGCATCTGGTTCAGGAATGCCCGCAGCCGCTCGCTCTCCGGGGCGGCGAAGAAGCGCTCCGCGTCGGCCTGCTCGACGATCTCGCCGTGGTCCAGGAAGACGCAGCGGTCGGCGACGTGGCGCGCGAAGCCCATTTCGTGGGTCACGCACAGCATCGTCATGCCCTGCGCGGCCAGCTCCTCCATCACCTGCAGGACTTCCGCGACCATCTCCGGATCGAGCGCGGAGGTCGGCTCGTCGAACAGCATGATCTTGGGGTCCATGCACAGGGCGCGGGCGATGGCGACGCGCTGCTGCTGGCCGCCGGACAGCTGTGCGGGGTATTTGCCCGCCTGGTCGGCGATGCGGACGCGCGCCAGATGGTGCATCGCCCGCTCCGCCGCCTTGGCCACGGACAGGCCCAGCGCATGGCGTAGCGCGAACGTGCAGTTCTCCAGGATGGTCATGTGCGGGAACAGGTTGAAGTGCTGGAACACCATCCCGACCTCTCGCCGCACGTCCTGGACGCCGCGCCCGTCGGCGTCGAGGTCCACGCCGTTGACGGCGATCGTGCCGCCGTCGTGCCGCTCCAGCCCGTTGATGCAGCGGATCAGGGTGGATTTCCCCGACCCGGACGGGCCGCACAGCACGATCTTCTCGCCGCGCTCCACGGTCAGCGTCACGCCCCGCAGCACCTCCTGCTCGCCATAGCGCTTGCGCAGGCCCCGCATCTCGATCGCGGCCCGGCGCCGCAGGCGCGCGTCGAGCCCCGGATCCGTCGGTAAAGCCAGTCCCATGGCGCTCTTCCTTATTCGGCCTTCGTCATTCGGCGGGCTTGGCTGGCGAGCGGCGAAGCCGCCGGAACAGCGCGGCACCCGGGTCGGCCTGCCGCGCCGTCGCAGGCCGGCGGTCCGGGACTCCCACGGCGAGATGCCGGTTCAGCCGGCGGTCCAGCGTCTCAAGGGCGAGACGCAGCCCGTTGGTCAGCAGCCAGTACATCACCCCGGCGGTGACCAGCGGCGTGAAGGGGTCGTAGGTCATGGAGAAGATCTCGTTCGCCGCCCCCGTCAGGTCGGCGATGGTGACGGCCCCCACCGCCACCGTGCTCTTCAGGAAGATCAGCGCCTCGTTCTGGTAGGCCTTCAGGCCGTAGCGGACGGCGATCGGCAGCCGGACCTTGAGGAAGACCAGCCGCGGCGACAGGCCGAGCGCCAGGGCGGCCTCGACCGGCCCCGGCGGCACGGCGGATAGGCCGCCGCGCAGGATCTCCACCACATAGGCGGAGTGGTTGAGCCCCAACCCGAGGATGGCGCAGAACAGCGGGCTGGCGAACAGGATCCACAGCGGCGTTTCCCGGACGACGGACAGCTGCGGCAGCCCGGCATAGACCAGATACAGCAGCACGATGCTGGGCGCGCCGCGGAAGACCGCCACATAGGCCGCACCGATGGCGGCCAGGACCCGGTTGCGCGACATGCGCACCAGGCACATGCCGAAGCCCAGCACGGCGCCGACGGCCATCACGCTGGCGGTGATCAGGACGGTCATCCAGGCGCCGTTCAGCAGCGCCGGCAGGCTATCCCAGGCGAGGGCGAAATCGAAACTCATCAGGCCTCCGGCGCGACGTGCAAATCAAGCTTCAGAAGGCCGTACGCCGCGGTCGAGCCGGCGCGCGTGGCGGTTCGCCAGCCGGATCGTCGCCGCGGCGAACAGGACGAAGAACACGACCACGACGCCGTAGAAGAGGAACGGCTCCCGCGTGGAGCCCGACGCGACCTTCGCCGCGGCGATCAGGTCGGTCAGGCCGGCCAGCGACACCAGCGCCGTGTCCTTCAGCAGCACCACCCAGATGTTGACGAAGCCCGGGTAGGCGATGCGCAGCGCCTGCGGCAGCAGCACGCCCAGCCAGATTTGCCGCCGCGGCACCGACAGGGCCTCCGCCGCCTCCAGCTGCCCCTTGGGCACGTTCTGGATGGCCCCGCGCAGCAGGTCGGCCAGATAGGGCGTGTAGACGAAGGCGAGTGCCGCGACCGCCGCCCACAGGGGCGAGATCGCCGGCCGCTCGTCCACCCCGAACGGCACCAGCAGGGCGTGCAGGATCTCCGTCCCCCCGTAATAGAGGAGGAAGATCACCAGCAGCGACGGCACGCCCGTCGCCACCGACGCGTAGACGCGGCCGATCGTCCAGCGCACCCCGCGCGGCTTCAGGGTCAGGATCGCCATCAGCGTCCCCAGGACCGCCGCCAGGGCGTAGGAGATCACGGCCAGCTGCACCGTGACCCAGGCCCCCGCCAGCAACTCGTCGCCGTATCCCTCGGCACCGTAGGCAAGAAGGCCCATGGCGGCGTCCCCCCTTCCGCTTGGCTATCAGCTCTTCTTTGTGGCGCAGGCGGCCTCGTCCGGCGAGATCGGCGAGGACAGGTACTTCGCCCGGATGGTGGTGAAGGTGCAGTCGGCAATCATGCTCTTCAGGGCGGCGTTCATCTTCTCCACCACCGCCTCCTTGCCCTTCGGCACGGCCCAGCTGCTGCCCTGCTCGGCGACGGGAATGGTGGGGTCGCCGGTCCAGACGGTGAAGTCCGACAGCTTCCAGTCCTTGCCGTCCGGCGTGTCGATCAGCGACGCGGTCCAGTTCAGGCTGGCCCCGAACACCATGTCCAGGCGCCCGGCCAGCAGGTCCAGCTTCATCTGCTCCGGGTTGTCGTACAGGCTGGGCGTCACCGATCCGGCGAAATTCTCCGTGATGTACTTGGCCTGCGGCGTGCCGCGCTGGACGCCGATCCGCGTGCCCTTCAGCCCTTCCTTGGTGAAGGCGACCGTCTTGTCCTTGCGCAGGACGAAGGCGTCATGGTTGAAGATGATCGGCGTGGTGAACAGCATCTTCGCCTTGCGTTCCGGCAAGGGCGTCAGCTGCGACCCGATCGCGCCCAGCCGCCCCTGGAGCAGGGCCGGGATCAGCGCCTGGAAATCCATCACCTTGATGTCGCAATCCGCCTTCATGCGGCTGCACATCTCGCGCGCCAGGTCGGGCTCGATGCCCGTCACCTTGCCGTCCGCGGTCATCATGCTGAAGGGCGGGTAGGTTCCCTCGTTGCCGATGACCAGCGTGTCGGCGGCAAATGCTGGAGTGGTGAGTGCCGTAAGCGCAACGCCGATCAGAAAACGCTGAATGCTGTTCATCGCTTGGCTCCGTTCCATTCGGCAATGACTGGATGCCCCAGATGCTCAAGTACACGGACAAGCGAATTGGACTGTCAACACGAAACCAATGACCAAACAATAGGCGGGAAAGTCCAATGTTTAATCATTTCCGCGTCTGGTCGGCATTTGCGATGATCATTTCCTGTGCAGTGATGTCTGTCAAAGCGGGCTTTGAAGATTCGGTAAGCGTCGCGGCCCCGTGGATCGAACGATTGGGGTAGGTCGCATGCTCGTCTTTGGATGGCATGGCCTGAGGTTCTGAAACCGCAGGGATTTTCATTCCGACCGCCCGTTTGGACAAGCCTCCAACCATGATTTGAGCAAAGGAACTTTGCCGGCCCGGCGGAAGGCGGAAGGATGGGGAAAACGACCGAAGGCGCACCGCCCATGCCGCAATCCGACCTCGACACGCCATTCCCTTACGAGCGGAGGCTCTGATGGCCCACGGCTACGACACGGGCCGGCTCAACCTGCCGTTCGTCGGTTTCTGCACCTTCGGCAAGAGCCCCATCGCCACCGACTGGGACCGCATCGACGCCGACGTCGCCATCCTGGGCGCGCCCTTCGATGCGGGCACGCAGTGGCGGGCCGGCGCCCGCTTCGGGCCGCGCGCCATCCGCGAGGCCTCCACCCTGTTCTCCTTCGGGCACGCCGGCGCCTACGACCACGAGGACGACATCGTCTATCTTTCGCCGGAGAGTTGCCGGATGGTGGACATCGGCGACGCCGACATCGTCCACACCGATACGGTCCGCAGCCATGCCAACATCGAGGCGGGCGTGCGGAAGATCCTGGCGGCCGGCGCGCTGCCGGTCGTGCTGGGCGGCGACCATTCCGTCAACATCCCCTGCATCGCCGCCTTTTCGGAGCAGGAGCCCTTCCACCTCGTCCAGATCGACGCGCACCTGGATTTCGTGGACGAGCGCCACGGCGTGCGGCACGGCCACGGCAACCCGATGCGGCGCGCGGCGGAGCGCCCGTGGGTCACCGGCCTGACGCAGCTCGGCATCCGCAACGTGTCCTCGACCGCGCGCGACGGCTACGACGACGCCCGCGCCATGGGGTCGGACATCCTCAGCGTCCGCCAGGTCCGCAAGCTCGGCGTGGAAGCGGTGGTGGAGCGGATACCGCCGGGCCGCCGCTGCTACCTGACCATCGACATCGACGGCTTCGACCCCTCCATCGCGCCGGGGACCGGAACGCCGAGCCACGGCGGCTTCACCTATTACGAGGTGCTGGAACTGCTGGACGGCATCGCCCGCCGCAACCCGGTGGTCGGCATCGACCTCGTGGAGGTGGCACCCGACTACGACCACACCGGCGGCACCGCCATCCTCGGCGCCCAGCTCCTGATGAACGTGATCGGCCGCGTCCTGCACCACCGCCCGCGTTTTCGTTGAAGCGGGGCAATCTCGCCCTCTCCCTGCTCCGCAGGGAGAGGGAGGGACCCGCCGTAGGCGGGAGGGTGAGGGCTTGGTTTCTCGGAATGACCTTGCCCTCACCCTCCCACGCCTTCAGCGCGGGTCCCTCCCTCTCCCGCCGGAGGCGGGCGAGGGGGTAAGGGTAACTGGCCCCTCGCTTGCATACGTATGACGCGCCGCCCCAGTCCTCGGGCGGCGCGGTCAACGGGCGAGTGGTGACGCATGAACGTCGACAACATCGACCTCCGCCTTCTCCGGGTCTTCCACACCCTGGCGGAGAGCGGCGGCTTCGCCGGCGCGCAGGCCAAGCTGGGGCTGACGCCGTCGACCCTCAGCATCCACCTCAGCAACCTCGAACAGCGCCTGGGCATGACCCTGTGCGAGCGCGGCCGCAGCGGCTTCCGCCTGACCGAGAAGGGGGAGCGGGTCCACCGCGCCACCAAGCGGCTGTTCCTCGCGCTGGAGGAGTTCCGGACGGAGACGGCCTCCCTGCGCGGCCGGCTGGTCGGGGAACTGACCATCGGTCTCGTCGACAGCACGGTGACCGACAGCCGCTCCCCCATCGCCGCGGCCATCCGCCGGTTCGAGCAGCGCGACAACGAGGTGCACATCCGCCTCGCCGTCGACCGCCCCTCGGGCCTCAACCACGCGCTGCTCGACGGCCGCGTGAACCTCGCCGTCGCCGTCTTTCCGCACCACGTCGCCGGGGTGGAGTACGAGACGCTCTACACCGAGACCAGCCTGCTCTACTGCGGGCAGGGCCACCCGCTGTACGAGCGGATCGGCGCCGGGCTGGAGGTGCCGGACGTCACCCGCTATCACTTCGTCGCCCGCGCCTACAGCCTGGAACGCGACCTCGCCGCCATCGGGCAGGCCATCCCCAAGGCCAGCGTGGAGAACATGGAGGCGCAGGCCCACCTGATCCTGTCCGGCCAGTTCATCGGCTTCCTGCCGGAGCATTACGCCGCCCAATGGGTCGCCGCGGAGCGCATGCGCGCCGTCCGGCCCGACCGCTACCGCATGCCGTCGGACATCGCGCTGGCGCTGCCGGCGGCGGCGACCCGGTCGAACCATCTGGTCCGCGTGTTCTGCGACGACCTGCGGGCGGCCAACGCCGCCGCCTGAGGCGTGGTCGTCCTAACCCCCCGTTTCCCTGCCGGGCATGGTCCTCTGTGCTATGATGGCCGACACCGCGTGTTGACGGTGGCGGAACGAACGGGACGGGGATCGCTTCCATGAACAATCCTTGCCAACCGAACGGGACGGAGCAGAGGGCCGCGGACGCCGAGGACTACCGGCGACGCGGCGAGGCGCGGCGCGAGCACGCCGAGCAGCTGCGCGAGGCCGCGGAACAGCAGCGCGACACGGCCTACCGCGACCATGCGGCGGCCGAAGGCAACCGGACGATCGCGGAGGAGGGGCGGATCACCCGCGAAGACCAGCGGCGGGAAGCGGAGGCCCTTCGCCGGGACGCCGAGACGGCGCGCCTCGCGGCGGAGGAGGCCCGCCGTCACGAGGAGCAGGCCCGACAGCACGAGGAGGACACGCGCCGCGCCGCCGAGGAGGCCCGAGGCTACGCCGAGCAAGCCCGGAAAGACGCGGAATGGATGCGGGCGGTGGCGGAAGAGCAGCAGAAAATCCTGGAAGAAATGAGGGACGCCGTTCGACAGAAAGCGTTCGATTAGGGCTGCCCGGCCTTTTCTTTCGACCTACGACCTCAAACCCGCGAGGCGAACGGCCTTCGTTGTCGTTTCTTCGCGGCATGAACGACGCAGAATTCATCGAGCACTCCCGGCGGCTCCGTATGCGCGTGAAGCATTTCCTGGAGCAGGAACGAATGCTTCTGGAATGGGTGCGCGCTCGCCGCCTTCGGGACGAGGCCAACGCCTTGAACGCGCAGTTCACGGCGTTGTGCCTGGCGCACAGGGACCTGATCGCGCGCGTGGAGACGACGCTGAACGGTTCGGTGAGCGCTCGTCTTCGCAGACGCTTCCCCCTCCCGGCCTGTACGACGATCCCGTGACGGATGCCCGGCAGGGCGGGTCAGTAAGGCCGGTCCGGAAAGGTCACCGTCTCGCCGGGCAGACGCGGCCCCATCAGGACATTCTCGTGGTAGGTCGACAGGATGGCGCGGCGGCCCAGCACGTTGGCCTCGGTCAGGCCGGGCTCCGGCACCGGCTCCGGCGCGAAATGGCCCCAGCGGTCCACCCCGCGGACCAGCTGGCCGGAGCCCCGGCCGACATTCTGCCGCGCCTCGGCCGGGGTGTAGTCGTAGAGCAGGGCCATGCGCCGCGCATCGCTGCGGTTCGGGGCCGATCCGTGGACAAGGTTGCTGTGAAATATCGCCGCCTCGCCCGGCGCCAGGGTCAGGTCGACGGCGGCGCTCTCGTCCACGTCGATGACGCGGGCGACGAGGCGGCGGCGCTGGCCCGGCCCTTCGGTCAGGGAGAAGGGACGGACGCGGTCGTGCGTGCCGGGGATCACCCGCAGGCAGCCGTTCTCCGGCGTGGCCGGCGACAGCGCGACGTAGGCGATGACGAAGCACGGGTCCACCTGGATGCGCGCGGAATCCTGATGCCAGCCGTAATCGACCGCCGATCCCGGATTCTTGTTGCGGTAGACGCCGTTGGTCATCAGCACATTGGGGCCGATCAGGTCCTCCACCGCGTCGAGCAGCCGCTCGTTGCAGCCCAGCTCGTAGACCCAGTCCAGCAGCAGGTTCGCCTTGATGTCGAAGGCCCAGGCGATGTCCTGCGGCCGTTCGGCCTCGAACGCCTGGGTGCGGGCGACGAGGTCGGCCACCTCCTCGGGTGACAGCACGGGTATGCCCGACACGAAACCGTCGTCGCGAAAGCCCTGGATCTGCGCGTCGCTCAGCAGCTTGCCCATCATGCCTCCAAAGGTGGAGCGGCCCGGCCGCCGGACGGGCGGCGGGACAGCCACAGGAACCGGGTGAAGAGAAGGCCGGTCGCCAGCAGGCTCGCGGCCCCGATGGCGAGGACGAGGCCATAGGCCCCAAGCCCGGCCCCGATGCACAGCCAATGGCCGGCCGGAACCATGACGGCCACGTAGCACAGCAGGTGGCTGGCGGTCGGCAGCCACGTCTCGCCATAGCCGCGCAGCACGTTGCTGATCAGGCGCTGCATGCCGTCCACCAGATGGACCGGCCCGATCAGCACGATCATCGGGACCGCCAGCGCCGCCAGCGCCGGGTCGTTGGTGTAGAGCGCCAGCACGCCGCCGGGCTGTGCTGCCAGGGCGAGTGCTACGGCGAGCGCCACCGCGCCGAACACGGCAAAGCCCATCCAGGCGGCGCCGACCATGCCCGCCGGATCGTCGCGGCCGCGCGCCTGCGCCACCCGCACCGTTGTGGCGCCACCAACGCCGACCGCGATCATGAACAGCAGCATGTTGACGTTGATGGCGATGGTGTAGGCGGCCAGCTCCCGCGCACCGGCCCAGCCGGCGAACAGCGTCATGGTCGCGAAGGCCCCACTTTCGATGCCCATGCTCAGCCCCTCGGCGACGCCCATCCGGCGCTGCCGCCGCCCGGCCGCCCACGCGTGGTCGGACAGGGCGGGGCGCCCCAGCGCCGTCCGCTCCGGCAGCCGCCACAGGATGAAGCCGACCGCCGCCAGGGCGACGCCGATCCGCACCGCCAGCGTGCCCAGCGCCGCCCCCTCCGCCCCCAGCGCCGGGATCCCGGCGAAGCCGAAGACCAGCACGGCGTCCAGCGCCAGGTTGACGAGGTTCGCCCCCGCCATGATCCAGACCGCCGCGGCTGGCCGGCCCAACCCTTCCAGAAGCATGACGCTGGCGATGTAGACCAGCATCGCCGGCAGCGAGGCGGCGAGGATCATCGCGATCCGGCCCGCCCGTTCCGCCAGCTCGGCCGACAGGCCGGTGGCGAGCAGCAGGTCGGGCGCCTTCGTGGCCAGCAGCACGCCGACCAGCCCGATGGCCAGCGCGTAGACCAGCGACCGCCGCCAGATCGCGCCGGCCTCGTCCAGCCGGCCGCGCCCCACGGCGGCGGAAATCTCCACCATCCCGCCCATCAGCAGGCCCAGGCCGATGATCTGCATGGTCTGCACCACGCTGGACCCGAAGGCGAAGCCGGCCAGCGCGTCGGTGCCGTAATGGCCGACCATCATGCTGTCGACGGCGAGCATCGCGGTCTGGCCCACGCGCGACGCGCTGATCGGCAGGGCCAGCTTGGCAAGGCCGACCAGGGCGGCCAAGCGGCTACTCCCCGGATCAGTCGAGGTAATCGGGGGCCTCCCGCAGAAGCACGCGCTCCAGCGCCGCGAAATGGTAATCGGCCTCAATGGTGGCGAGGTCTGCGAACTGGCGGGCGGTGTGCTCGGCGGCCGCGGGCGGGATGTCCTTCAGCGGCCGGCCGGTGGACTCGGCCACCACCTGCAGCTGGCAGGCGCGCTCCAGGAAATACAGGTCGTGGAACGCCTCCGCGACGCTGCGGCCGTGCACGACGACGCCGTGGTGGGCCAGGAAGACGATGTCCTTGCCCTGCGTGCCGGAGGAGATGCGCCCGCCTTCCTCGGCGTCCATGGCGAGGCCGTTGTAGCTGCCGTCATAGGCGACGCGGTTCCAGAAGCGCAGCGAATTCTGATGGCAGAAGCGCAGCTCCCCGCCCTCCACGCAGGTCAGCGCCGTCGCGTGCAGCATGTGCGTGTGCAGGATGCACACCGCGTCGGGCCGCGCCCGGTGCCCCTCCGTGTGGATGAACAGGGCGGTCGGCTCCACCGTGCCCTGGCCCTCCAGGACCCGGCCGGTGCCGTCGCACAGCAGCAGGCGGCTGGCGGTGATCTCCGACCAGTGCAGGCCCATGGGGTTGATCAGGTACAACTCCTCAGCGCCGGGCAGCCGCACGCTGAAGTGGTTGCAGACCCCCTCGTTCAGGCCGAAGCGCTCGGCCAGCCGCAACGCCGCCGCCAATTGCCGCCGGAAAGTTGAAATCGCCGACATGTCCCTGTCCCTGCCCCTGGAATTGTCTGTTGTTGGCGAGCTTAAGTCAGTAAATCCGGAAGTTCAATGCCGCCAATATCCCCACTGTTGAAAGCACAATTTGAAAACGGTCAAACTACATTGCGCCACCACCATGATATCATCCTGAAGTCGCTGGAACAGGGAATTCAGGGAGAATTTTCATGGCGGGACTTTCCGAATTCGACTACAAGCATTTGGTGTTGGAACCGGTCGGCCCCGGATACGGCGCCGTGGTGACCAACCTCGACCTCAGCCGCCCGCTGCCCGACGCGGTGTGGGCGGAGATCGACCGCGCCTACCTCGACCACCGGGTGATCGTGTTCCGCGACCAGCGGCTGGAGCCGGCGGACATCGTCGCGTGCAGCCGGCGCTTCGGCCACACGGAGACGCACATCGATTCCAGCCACCTGCTGGACGGCCATCCCGAAATCATCATGATCGGCAACCTGAAGGTCGACGGCGTGATGAAGTCCCTGTTCGTCAACGCGCGGGAGGAATGGCACTTCGACTACTCCTACATGCCCACCCCGTCGGTCGGCGCGCTGTTCTACGCGGTGGAGGTGCCGCCGGAAGGCGGCGACACGCTGTTCGCCGACAGCACCGCCGCCTTCGACGCCCTGCCGGAGGACGACAAGGCCCTCCTGCGCGGGCTGACCGCGGTGCATTCCTGGGACCACCTGCACCGCCAGCTCGAAGCCATGGACCCGACGCGCAAGCCGTTGTCCGACGCGGCGCGGGCCAAATACCCGCCGGTGCGCCAGCCGCTCGTCCACCGCCACCCGCGCACCGGCCGCGAATCCCTCTGGCTGTGCCCGCAGGTGATCGTGGAGATCGAGGGCATGGCGCCTGCGGACACCGCCGCCCTGCTGGATCGGCTCAAGACCCACGTGACGGCACCTCCTTACCTGTACCGCCACGCCTGGCGGAAGAACGATCTGGTCGTCTGGGACAACCGCTCCGTCCTGCACACCGCGACGGTCTTCGACTACGAACGGCACCTGCGCCTGCTCTACCGCACCACCATCCTGGCGGACGCCGCCTGAACGCGGCCGGCGCGCAGGCTCAATAGCCGCGCGCCGGGTCCACGAGGTTCAGCAGCGGCGTGCCGGCCATGGCGCGGTCGAAATTCTCGATCACGATGGGGGCGGCGCTGCGCGGGGCGATGCCGCCCGCGACGTGCGGAGTCACCAGGATTTCCGGCAGATCGTAGAAGGGGTGGTCGGCCGGCACCGGCTCCTGCGACAGGACGTCCAGCGTCGCCCCGGCGATGTGGCCGGCGCGGACCAGCGCCGCCAGATCGCCCTCCACCAGATGGCCGCCGCGGCCCATGTTGATGATGCAGCTGCCGGGCCGCATGGCGCCCATCGTCTCCCGGTTCAGGATCCCAGCGGTGTGCTCCGTCAGCGCCAGCACGCAGACGAAGCCCCGCGCCGAGGCCAGGAAGGCCGGCAATTCCTCCCGCCCGGCAAACACCTCGATTCCGTCGATCGGGTGGCGCGACCGCGACCATCCCGTCACCGGAAATCCCAGCGCCCGGATGCGCTGCGCCACGGCGCCGCCGAGCACGCCAAGCCCCATCACCCCGACCGGGAAGTCCGCCTTCGTCGGCGGTTCCTCATGCGCCCAGCGACGCTCCCGCCCCTGCCGCTCGAAGCGGTCGAATCCGCGGAAGTGGCGGTAGACGGCGGTCACCGCGTAATCGACCATGGTCTCCGTCAAATGCGGGTCGATCAGCCGGGCGAGCGGCAGGCCCGGCGGCAGGGTGGACAGGTCCAACTGGTTGATGCCCGCCCCCAGCGACTGGATGGCCTTCAGGTTGCGGTAGGGACCGAGCCCGCCCGGCGGCGGCTTCCACAGCAGGGCGAACTCGAACGCCTCCGGCTCCGCCGCGGCGCGCCAGTCCACCACCTCCAGGTCCGGGCGCAGCGCGCGCACCGCCGCACCCCAGGCGACCGGATCGTCGATGTCGCTCGAAAACAGGATCTTCCCAGCCCCCATTCCTTTTGCCATCGTCCCTTTGCCCTCGTTGTTCGGCTTCCCGACAGGGTCGCAGGTCGCGCGCGCCCGGAGGTTACGAAACACTCAAAGCGGCCTTTGACCCCCGGAGTGCGCCTGCGCAATGCCGGTGCACAAAACATCACCAGACCGTCAACGCCGCCCGCCCCAGAACAGAGCGGCAAGTTGCGCCGCCCGTTCCGTGTCGCCCGCCTCCACGGCGTCCCTGAACAGCCGATAGGGACCGTCGTCTTCCGCCGCCTGGAGCCGCTGCAGGATCATCGCCAGCACGGCCCGGCCGCCGAACAGGGACCGACTGTCGCGAAGCTTCTCCGTCATGCCCGGCCTCCACAGATCGTCTCTGGGCCGGAGTCCGCGCAAATCCCGTGCCGACGGCCGGACCGCCGGTCACATTGGCGGCCTTCAATGCATCCCTTCATCAATCGGAATTTTTGCCGATGGGACCGGCGGCGATGATGGGGCAGGCCTGTTTCAGCGAACAGGGCCGCGGCGGTCGCCAAGGTGGTCGCCAAGACCGCGCCGTCGGAATTCGCAAACTGAGGACATCATGACCGACAAGGATTTCCAGCCCCTCGATTCCGGCATCGTTCCCCGCTTCGCCGGCATGCCGACCTTCATGCGGCTGCCCGTCGCAACGCCGGAGGAGGTGGACATCGCCCTCATCGGCGTGCCCTTCGACGGCGGCACGACGAACCGTCCGGGCACGCGGCACGGCCCCCGCGAGGTGCGCAACCAATCGAGCATCGTGCGCCGCGTCCACCACGCGACGGGGGTATCGCCCTTCGACCTCGCGCGGGTCGGCGACTGCGGCGACGCGCCGATCAACCCGCTGAACCTGGACGAAACCTTGGAGAGCATCGCCGGCTTCTACGCCGGCGTCCGGCGGGCCGGCGCCGCACCGCTCACGGTCGGCGGCGACCACCTGATCACGCTGCCGATCCTGCGCGGCCTGGTGGCGGATGGCCCGGTCGGGCTGATCCATTTCGACGCCCATTCCGACACCTACGACAGCTTCTTCGGCAACCGCTACAACCACGGCACCCCCTTCCGGCGGGCGGTGGAGGAGGGGCTGCTCGACCCCAAGCGCATGGTGCAGATCGGGCTGCGCGGCGCCATCTCCGACGCGGCCAACTACGACTTCGCGAAGGCCGCCGGCATCCGCCTGATCTTCATCGAGGAGTTCGTGGAGCGCGGCGCCAAGGACGTCATGGAGGAAGCCCGCGCGATCGTCGGCAGCCAGCCGACCTACCTGACCTTCGACATCGACGTCCTCGACCCCTGCTTCGCGCCCGGCACCGGCACGCCGGAGATCGGCGGCCTGACCACGCGCGAGGCGCAGGCCATGATCCGGATGGCGCGTGGGCTGAACCTGATCGGCATCGACCTCGTCGAGGTGTCGCCGCCCTTCGACCCGTCCGGCGGCACCGCGATCACCGCCGCGACCCTGATGTTCGAACTGCTCTGCATCCTCGCGGAGTCCGTCGCGGCCAAGCGCCCGCCGGGCTGACGCCGGGCACCTCCCTCCACTCCCAGCCGGAAAATTAACGCAGACTGAGTTAGTCTGCGTTTTCCGCTTGCGCCCGAAAACGCGGACTGATACGGTCTGCGTTATCGAGACGGGGCGTCGAAGTCCGGTCCCAGAATTCGCATCACGGCACGCGGTGCCGGCTGACCGGAGGGTTCACAGATGAAGATCGTCGTTGTCGGTGGCACGGGGCTGATCGGGTCCAAGGTCGTCGCGATCTTGCAGGGCGGCGGCCATGACGTCCTGGCGGCGTCGCCCAGCAAGGGCGTCAACACCGTGACCGGGGAGGGGCTGGACGAGGCGCTGGCCGGTGCTGCCGTCGTCGTCGACGTGGTCAACGCGCCCTCTTTCGAGGACAAGCCGGTGATGGACTTCTTCCACACCTCCGGGCGCAATCTCGCCGCGGCGGAGACGAAGGCCGGGGTCAAGCACCATGTCGCCCTGTCCATCGTCGGCACCGATGGGATCTCCGACCTCGGCTATTTCCGCGCCAAGGTGGAGCAGGAACGGCTGATCAAGGAATCCGGCATCCCCTACACCATCGTCCGCGCCACCCAGTTCCTGGAATTCCTCCCCATGCTCGCCGACGGCCATGCGGACGGCGACCAGGTGCGCATCGCCCCCGTGCTGTTCCAGCCGATCGCGGCCGAGGAGGTCTCGGCGATCCTGGCGGAAACGGCGCTGGCATCCCCGCTTAATGGCACCATTGACATCGCCGGCCCGGAACGCGCGCCCTTCCCCGACATCATCCGGCGCTATCTTAAGGCGGTGGGCGACACGCGCGTGGTCGTCAGCGCCGCAGAGCCGCGCTACTTCGGCGGGCGCGTCGTGGAGCAGTCGCTGGTCCCCACCGGTCCGGCGCGCCTCGGCCGCATCGGCCTGGACGACTGGCTGCGCCGCGCGCGGGCCTGAGCCGCAACCTCCACGCAAAGGAAACGATCCATGAAACGCATTCTCTGCGCGCTGGCGCTCGCCGCGCTGCCCTTCGGCGCCGCCTTGGCCGACACGCCTCAGGCCAAGAACGCCAAGGTGACCCAGGTCTACCAACATCCGCTGCCCAACGTCCCGGGCAAGAGCATCAAGGGCGTGCTCGTCGAATATGGTCCGGGCGGCTTCTCGCCGGCCCACACCCACGCGAAATCGGCGATCATCTACGCCACCGTGCTGGAGGGGGCCATCCGCAGCAAGGTCAACGACGGCCCGGAAAAGACCTACCAGGCCGGCGAGAACTTCACCGAGTTGCCGGGCGACCATCACGGCGTCAGCGCCAATGCCAGCGACAGCCGCCCGGCCAAGCTCCTCGCCGTCTTCGTGGTCGACACGGCGGAGACGGAGCTGACCATCACCGACCCGCGGTGACCGCCTCGGGGATCTGTTCCGATGACCGGCGGCGGGTCAGCCGGTCGAAGGCGAGGTAGATCACCGGCGTGGTGTAGAGGGTCATCAGCTGCGAGACCAGCAGCCCGCCGACCATGGCGTAGCCCAGCGGCTGGCGCAGCTCCGACCCCGTGCCGGTGCCCAGCATCAGCGGCACGCCGCCCAGCAGGGCCGCCATGGTCGTCATCAGGATGGGGCGGAAGCGCAGCAGGCAGGCCTCCCGGATCGCGTCGCGCGGGGGCAGGCCGCGCTCCCGCTCCGCCGCCATGGCGAAATCGACCAGCATGATGCCGTTCTTCTTCACGATGCCGATCAGCAGGATCAAGCCGATCAGCCCGATCACGTCGAACGGCATGCCGGCCAGCCACAGGGTGGTCAGCGCGCCAAGTCCGGCCGAGGGCAGGGTGGACAGGATGGTCAGGGGATGGACCGTGCTTTCGTACAGCACGCCCAGGATGATGTAGACGACGACCAGCGCCGCCGCGATCAGCGTGGGCACGCTGCCCAGCGAGTCCTGGAAGGCCTGCGCCGTGCCCTGGAACGACCCGACCAGCGCCGCCGGCGCGCCGATCTCGGTCATCGCGCCCGTGATGGCCTGCGTCGCTTGGCTCAACGACACGTTCGGGGCGAGGTTGAAGGACAGGGTGACCGCCGGGAACTGACCCTGGTGGTTGATCGACAGGTAGGTGATCGGCCGGGTGGAGATCTTCACCATCGCCGACAGCGGCACCTGCTGCCCGGTGGTCGGGGAGCGCAGGTAGAGCCGCTCCAGCGTTCCGGTCATCCCCTGCAGGTCGGGCGAGACCTCCAGGATGACGTGATAGCTGTTGGTCTGGGTGAAGTACTGCGTCACCTGCCGCTGGCCGAAGGCGTCGTACAGCGTGTCGTCGATCAGCTGTGGCTGGATGCCGAAGCGGGCCGCCTGGTCGCGGTCGATGGTCAGGGTGGCGGTCGTCGCGTTGGTCTGCTGGTCCGACGACAGGTCGCGCAGCTCCGGCAACTTGCCCAGCCGCGCCAGCACCTTGGGCGCCCATTCGTTCAGCTCGTCCAGGTTCGCGTCCTGCAACGTGTACTGGTACTGCGCGTTCGACGCCCGGCCGCCGATGTTGATGTCCTGCGCGGCCTGGAGGTAGAGCCGCACGCCCTGCACCTGCGCCACCTGCGGGCGCAGGCGGTTGATGATCGCGTCGGCGCTGGCCGTCCGCTGGCCGTGCGGCTTCAGCGTGATGAAGAAGCGTCCCATGTTCCCGGGCAGGCCGCCGACCGCCCCGACCGTGCCGACCCAGGTCGCCACGTCCGGATCCTTGCCGATGATGGCGCCGACCTGCTCCTGCATCCGGCTCATGGCGGCGAAGGACACGTCCTGCGGCCCCTGGGTCTGCCCGATGATCAGGCCGGTGTCCTGCTGCGGGAAGAAACCCTTGGGAATGGTCACGAACAGCCAGCCGGTCAGCGCGACCGTCGCCACGAAGAACAGCAGCGTGATCCCCTGGTGGCGGAGCACGACGTCGAGCCCCATCCGGTAGGCGGCGAGGATGCCGTCGAACCCGCGCTCCACCGCGCGGTAGAGGACGCCGTGGCGCGTCTTGTGCTCGTCCTTCAGCAGCCGCGCGCTCATCATCGGCGTCAGCGTCAGCGACACCAGCGCCGACACGGCGATGGTCAGCGTGATGGTGACGGCGAACTCGCGGAACAGGCGGCCGACGATTCCGCCCATCAGCAGCAGCGGGATGAAGACGGCGACCAGCGACAGGCTGATGGAGACGATGGTGAAGCCGATCTCCCCCGCGCCCTTCAGCGCCGCCTCGAACGGCGGCACGCCGTCCTCGATGTGGCGATGGATGTTCTCGATCATCACGATGGCGTCGTCCACGACAAAGCCGACCGCGATGGTCAGCGCCATCAGCGACAGGTTGTCCAGGCTGTAGCCGCAGACATACATCAGCCCCAGCGTCGCCGCGAGCGACAGGGGAACCGTGACCCCGGGAATGACGGTGGCCGGGACGTTGCGCAGGAACAGGAAGATGACCATCACCACCAGCGCGATGGTCAGCAGCAGGGTGAACTGCACGTCCTCCACCGAGGCGCGGATGGTCTGCGTGCGGTCCGACATGATCTCCGTGTGGACCGACGGCGGGATGGAGGCGGTCAGGCGCGGCAGTTCCGCCTTGATGCGGTCGACCGTGTCGATCACGTTGGCGCCCGGCTGCTTGAAGACGATCAGCAGAACGCCGCGCTGCCCGTTCTGCCAGCCCGCCTCCTGGTCGTTCTCCGGCGCCTCCACCGCCTGGCCGATGTCGCGGATGCGCACCGGGGCGCCGTTGCGGTAGGCGACGATGACGTCGTTCCACGGCTCCGCCTTGGTCAGCTGGTCGTTGTCGTAGATGGTGAAGCTGCGCGACGGCCCGTTGATGTTGCCCTTGGGGCCGTTGACGGTCGCCGTGGCGATCACCCCGCGCAGATCCTCCAGCGACAATCCCATGCCGGCGATCTTGGCCGGGTCCACCTGGATGCGCACGGCGGGCTTCTGCTCGCCGCCGATGGTCACCTGGGAGACGCCGCTGATCTGGCTGATCTGCTGCGCCAGCCGGGTGTCGGCATAGTCGTCCACCTGGGTGATCGGCAACGCATCGGAATGGACGGCCAGGATCAGCACCGGGCTGTCGGCCGGGTTGACCTTTCGGTAGGTCGGCGGGCTGGGCAGGTTCTTGGGCAGCTGGCCACCCGCCGCGTTGATGGCCGTCTGCACGTCCTGCGCCGCACCGTCGATGTTGCGGTCGAGCACGAACTGGACCGTCACCTGCGTGTTGCCGAGCGTGCTGGTGGAGGTCAGCTGCGTCACGCCCGGAATCTCGGCGAACTGCCGCTCCAGCGGCTGCGCCACCGTGGCGGCCATCGTCTCCGGGCTGGCGCCGGGCAGGGAGGCGGAAACCTGGATGGTCGGGAAGTCCACCTGCGGCAGGGGCGCCACGGGCAGCAGCGGGTAGGCCGCCGCGCCGGCCAGCAGCAGCGCCGCCATCAGCAGCGCGGTGGCGATCGGGCGGCGGATGAAGGGGGCGGAGATGTTCATGGCGCACCCGCCTCTTGCTGGACCGCCTCCTCCTGGATCGCCTCCGGCTGGACGGCGACGCGGACGCCCGGCTGGACCTTCAGCTGGCCGGAAACGATCACCCGCTCGCCCTCGCTGAGGCCGGCAGCGATGACCGCGGCCTGCGCGCCGATCCGCGCCGCGGTGACGGTGCGCATCTCCACCGTGCCGTCGGGCGTCACGACGTAGACGTACAGCGACCCGTTGGGGCCGCGCTGCACCGCGTCGGGCGGGACGGTCAGGGCGCCCTTGTCGGTGCGCAGCAGCAGGTCCGCCTCCACGAACTCGCCCGGCCACAGCGCGTTGTCGGCGTTCGGGAACTCCGCCTTCAGCTGAATGGTGCCGGTGGTCTGGTCGATCTGGTTGTTGATCAGCTTCAGGACGCCGTCGTCGGCCCGCGTCCGGTTCTCCCTGCTGGTCGCCGAAACGGCCAGCGTGCCTTTGGACATCGCGGCCTGGACGGCTTGCAGGTGGCCCTCCGGCAAGGTGAAGACGACGTCGATCGGGCGCGTCTGGGTGACCACGACGATGCCCGTGCTATCGGTCGCGTGCACGATGTTGCCGGCGTCTATGTTGCGGAAGCCCGCCCGCCCGTTCACCGGCGACCGGATCAGCGTGTAGCCCAGCTGCACCTGCGCGTTGTCGATGGTCGCCTGGTCGCCCCTGATCTGGGCCTGGAGTTCGGCGACCTGGGCGCGCTGCGTGTCCGCCTGCTGGCGGGAGGAGAAGTCCCGCTGGGCCAGCGTCTCGAAGCGGGCGAGGTCGAGCTGCGCGTTGGCGAGCGACGCCTCGTCCTGCGCCTTCTTGGCGGTGGCCTGGTCGAGGGCGGCCTGGAAGGGGCGGGGATCGATCTGGGCCAGCGGATCGCCGGCCTTGACCTCCTGACCCTCGGTGAAGAAGACCTTCTGCAACTCGCCGTCGACGCGGGAATGCACCGTCACGGTGTTCAGCGCCTGAACCGTCCCGATGCCCGACAGCCGGAACGGCACGTCCTGCCGCGCGACGGAGGCAACGCTGACCGGGATGGGCGGCGGTGGCGTCGGCGCCGCGGGCTTGTCCGCCCGGCCGTGGAGGATGTAGGCGCAAACGCCGCCGCCCAGCAGGGCGAGGGCCAGGACCGCGCCGACGGTCCGCCCGTGACGGGGCCCGTGCGGGAGCGTGTCCGGGGCCGTCCAAGTCGAGGCCTGACTCATGGGAATCCCTTTGTTCGCAGTCGCGCCACCGGCGCGCGACGCCCAGGGGGCTGCGCCGGGTCGGCCCAGTGTTTCTCGGTCCGCGGCGGGGAGTTGTTTTGAAAAGCGCGCGTTTGCCGTGCGCGGTCCCGGTCGCGAGGCGGATGCCTTCCCAGCATTTAAAAAATGGTCGGGTAAAAAAATGGTCGGGCGGCTTGCCTTTTCGGGGCATGAGACAAACCGCCCGACCAGTCCGGTCTGGGAGGAGAACCGGAAGTTTCGCTGCCTTCGCTACCGTGCAAGGAAAGACAGAGGAGCTGTCAGTCAAACTACGCCAGGACTCCGCGCCGGAACACCATACTTAGGTCTATCGGGCCAATACACTGGAACAGATCGCTCCTATAGGCATCGCTTCTCGCGCCTCCTCATCGTGAATCGGATTTCGCGCGAATTGGGTAGGACCTGATATTGCCGTGCGATCATTCAACGAAGATGTCGGCCGTTCAATAACGAACGGGTTCGCCTATGTTGCTCTGCGGACCATGTGAAGACGGCGCGGAGCGCCACAACCGTCCACGGAGACACCGTCATGTCAGAAACCGTTGCGGACCAGTTCGCGGCCGTTCTCGCCGCCGCCGGCGTGAAGAGGATCTACGGGGTGGTCGGGGACAGCCTGAACGGCCTCACCGACGCGCTGCGCCGTAAGGGCAAGATCGAATGGATCCACGTCCGGCATGAGGAGGTGGCAGCCTTCGCGGCCGGGGCGGATGCGCACGTGACCGGCTCGCTGGCCGTCTGTGCCGGAAGCTGCGGCCCCGGCAACCTGCACCTCATCAACGGCCTGTTCGACTGCCACCGCTCCCGCGCGCCGGTGCTGGCCATCGCCGCGCATATCCCCTCGTCCGAGATCGGCTCCGGCTATTTCCAGGAAACCCAGCCGCAGGAGCTGTTCCGCGATTGCAGCCACTATTGCGAGCTGGTGTCCAGCCCGTCGCAGATGCCGCGCACGCTGGAGATCGCCATCCGCGCGGCGGTGGGCAAGCGCGGCGTGTCGGTCATCACCCTGCCGGGCGACGTCGCCTTGCAGGCCGCCGCGGCCGCGCCGCCGCCGAAGCTGCACGGCCTGCTGCCGCCGGACCCGGTCGTGACGCCGGGCCCGGAGGATCTGGAGCGGCTGGCCGCCCTGCTGAACGGGGACGGGCGCGTCACGCTTCTGTGCGGCTCGGGCTGCCAGGGCGCGCATGACGAACTTCTGGCCCTGGGCGAGCGTCTCCAGTCCCCCATGGTCCATGCCCTGCGCGGCAAGGAGCATGTGGAGTGGGAGAACCCCTATGACGTCGGCATGACCGGCCTGATCGGCTTTTCTTCCGGCTATTACGCCATGCGCGATTGCGACGTGCTGCTGATGCTGGGCACCGACTTCCCCTACCGCCAGTTCTACCCGGAGGGCTCAAACGTCCGCATCGCCCAGGTCGATATCCGTGCGGAGCAGATCGGGCGGCGCGCGCCGGTCGACCTCGGCGTGGTGGGCGACGTGCGCGCCACGCTGCGCGCGCTGCTGCCGCTGCTGAAGCGCAAGACGGACGGCCGGCATCTGGCGACGGCGCGCCAGCATTACACGAAGGCGCGCAAGCAGCTGGACTCGCTGGCGGACGGCAGCAGCGGCCACCGGCCCATCCACCCGCAGCAGGTCGCGAAGGCGATCAGCGACCACGCCTCCGACGACGCCGTGTTCACCTGCGACGTCGGGCTCCCGACCGTCTGGGCGGCGCGCTATCTGGCGATGAACGGTCGGCGGCGCCTGGTCGGGTCCTTCTGGCACGGCTCGATGGCCAACGCCATGGCCCAGGCGATCGGCGTCCAGGCCGCCTTTCCGGGACGCCAGGTGGTCGCGCTGTCGGGCGACGGCGGCTTCACCATGCTGATGGGCGACTTCCTCAGCCTCGGTCAGCTCGGCCTGCCGGTGAAGGTGGTCGTCTTCAACAACGGCACGCTCGGCTTCGTGGAGCTTGAGCAGAAGTCGACCGGCTTCATCAACACCGGCACGGAGCTGAAGAACCCGAACTTCGCCGCCATGGCCGAAGCCGCCGGCGTGCGCGGAATCCGGGTCGAGGATCCGGCCGATGTCGACGCCGCGATCGCCGACGCGCTGGCCCACGATGGCCCCGTGCTCGTCGACGCGGTGGTGAACCGGACGGAGCTGGCGATGCCGCCGTCGATCACCCTGGAAATGGCCAAGGGATTCTCGCTCTACATGGTGAAGGCCATCATGAGCGGCAAAGCGGACGACATCATCGACCTCGCCAAGTCCAACCTGTGGCGGTAGCTATCCGTGGCCGATGAAATAAGCCGAATTGGCGGAATGGCGTTCTGGATCCGGCGCGGTGATCCATCCTACCGTTCCGCCACGTTCGAACGGTTTCACGAATCCAAGACATGCCGACGATGACCGGGCCCCAAAGCTTGAACGGGCCCCAATGTTTGAAAAGGCAGCGGGATGATCGCCGGGCCGGGATCCTCGCCGTTCCGCTGGCCATGGCGATCTTCGCCGTGGACACCTTCACCGAGGTGGAGATCGCCGTCGCGGTCCTCTACGCCATCGCGCTGCTGATCGCCGCGCGGGGGCTGACCCGGACGGGCATTGTCCGGCTGGGCTGCGGCTTCGCCGGGCTGACGCTGGCATCCTTCCTGCTGTCCCACTGGTCGGACATGGGCGTCGGCTCGGCCCTGCGCTGCGCTGTGTCGATCGCGGCCATCCTGATCACCACCTTCCTGCTGGAACGCGACCAGCGGTCGCGGGAACTGCTCGTCCAGACCAACGCGGCGCTGGCGCGCAGCGAAAAACGCTTCCGTTCCATCTTCGAGCAGGCGCGCTTTTCCCTGTGGGAGCAGGACTACACGGCGGTGCGGTCCGCGCTGGACGACCTCGGCGTGCGGGACGGCGCCGACCTCATGGCGCGGGTCGAGGCGCAGCCGGGCCTGGCCCGGCGCCTCACCAGCCTCATCACCACGACCGACGTGAACGACGCGACGCTGGAACTGCTCGGCGCTACCGACCGCGCGGAGGTGCTGGGATCGCTGGAACGCTTCCTGCCGCCGGACGACCCGTCGATGTGCCTGATCCTGCGCGCCCTGGTGGACGGCCGCGACCGGTACGAGGGGCGCGCGCGCCTGATCGGCCTGGACGGGCGCCCGCGCACCGTCCTGCTCGCCATCGCCCTGCCGGACGACGACGTCGGCTTCGGGCAGGTGGTCGTGGGCGTGGTGGACATCACCCAGCGGGAAAAGACGCAGGAGGCGCTGCTGGCCGCCCAGGCGGAGCTGGCGCGCGCCTCCCGCGCGGCCACCATGGGCGCCCTGTCGGCGTCCATCGCGCACGAGGTGAACCAGCCGCTGGGCGCCGTGGTGATGAACGCGCAGACCTGCCTGCGCTGGCTGCGCCGCGATCCCCCCGACATCGAGGCCGCGGCCAAGGCGGCGGAGCGCACGGTGCGCGACGGCAAGCGCGCCAGCGAGATCGTGCAGCGGACCCGCGGCATGCTGGTGAAGAGCGCCCCGCGGGACGAGACGATCGACCTGCGCGATCTGGTCCGCGAAACGGCGCTGCTGCTGGAGCGCGAACTCGCCGCCCACAATGCTACGCTGCGCACCGACCTCGCGGCCGACGTCCCGCCGGTCACCGCCAGCCGGGTGGAGATGCAGCAGGTGCTGATCAACCTGATGACCAACGGCCTCCAGGCGATGAGCGAGGCGCGCTCCCCCGTGCGCGAACTGGCCGTCGCGGTGCGCAGCCCGGAGCCGGGGCTGGTCAGCCTGTCCGTCCGGGACCGTGGTGCCGGCATCAGCGAGGAGAACCTGGCCAGGCTCTTCGACCCCTTCTTCACGACGAAAGCGGACGGGATGGGCATGGGGCTGGCGATCTGCCGCTCGACCATCGAGGCGCGCGGAGGCACACTGACCGCAAGAAACCATGCGGACGGGGGCGCGGAGTTCGACGTCGTGCTCCCCGCGGGAGAGGGGGCATCATGACGCAGAAGGCGGACACCGGCGCGGCGGACCAGCCGCTCGTCCTGGTCGTCGACGACGACGAACACATCCGGGAGGCGCTGTGCGACCTGCTGCGCTCCGTCGGGATCGAGGCGCTCTGCTTCGCCTCCACGCAGGAGTTCCTGCAGGCCACCCTGCCGGACCGGCCCGGCTGCCTCATCCTCGACGTCCGCCTGCCCGGCCTCAGCGGGCTGGAGTTCCAGCGGCACCTCGCGAGTGCGGGCAACCCGATGCCCATCGTCTTCATGACCGGCTACGGCGACATCCCGATGTCGGTCCGCGCCATGAAGGCCGGGGCCTCCGACTTCCTGACCAAGCCCTTCCGCGACCAGGACATGCTCGACGCGGTGTCCGGCGCCATCGAGAAGGACCGCGCCCGGCGGGCGAGCCGCGGCGCCGCGCAAGAGGCGGAGGCGCAGGCCGCCACCCTGACTCCGCGCGAACGCGAAGTGATGAACGCGGTCGTCAAAGGGCTGATGAACAAACAAATCGCCGGGAACCTTGGAATAAGCGAAGTGACGGTCAAGCTGCACCGCGGTAACGTCATGCGCAAAATGCAGGTGAGATCTGTCGCCGACCTCGTCCGCAAGGTGGAGCTTCTGGAATCCTCATGACCGCGCCGGTCCTATCCAGTCCTAATCGCGATCCTAGACGTATGTGTAGTATCTTCGTCCGGGCTTCTCGGTGACGATGGGGCAAGCGCAACGGTTTCGCGCCAGCCATTCCAAGCGTCCAGTCCGAAAGGCGATGGTCCGTGTGTTCTGCACCTGTCATAGCGGTGGTCGACGATGACGATTCCATTCGCGAAGCGCTCGGCGACCTGATCCGGTCGCTCGGCTACCGGTGCCTGGGCTTCGCGTCGGCGGAGGACTTCCTCGGCTTCGCCGACCGGCCTTCCATCGCCTGCATGATCTCGGACGTCAAGATGCCGGGCCTGACCGGCCTGGAGTTGCAGGATCGCCTCAATGCCGAGGGGCACCCGCCGCCGATCATCTTCATGACCAGCTACGCCGACGACGCGACGAAGGCGAAGGCCATGGGCGGCGGCGCCCGGTGTATTTTCGGCAAGCCGGTCGACGACGACGACCTGATCGCCTGCCTGCATTCCGTCGTGGACGCGCACTGACCCCGCACGCCCTCCGTCCCGCCGCGCAACCCTGAACCGCCACGGCCCCGCCGCGGCGGTTTTTTGCCGTGTACGCGCCCTCGCCAACCCCGCCCTATACGTTGGTCCAGATCACGCCGCCATGAAGTCAGGTTCCGGCCACACGGCAGTGTGATGGTGCTCCCGGGCCCCGGGGCGGATGATGGGCCCTGTCAGCCGCCGAGACCCGTTGGTTTCCAGCCTGGGCCAGCAAGCCTCGGCCGATAAAACCTAGGTTTGATTCCGGGTGCGGCGCGGACGGCTTATCCCTGTCAAGGCCGCGCCCTCGCTCACCGAAGGCGGACAGACCGGGCGGGCAGAATGGAGAGACGCCGATGCCCCATGACCAGTGGCTTCCGAACGCGGCCCCATCCGCCGCACGCCGCCCAAAGGCAAACCGAATGGATCGCCGCCCGCCCTTCGAATGCATCGCCCTCCTGTTGCAGGGCGGCGGCGCGCTGGGCTCCTACCAGGCCGGCGTGTACGAGGCCCTGGCCGAGGCCGACCTGCACCCGGACTGGGTGGCCGGCATCTCGATCGGGGCGATCAACGCAGCGATCATCGCCGGCAACCCCAGGGCGGAGCGCGTGGCGAAGCTGTGCGCCTTCTGGGAGTCCGTCACCGCGAACCCCTGGGCCGACTGGATGACCGGCGTGCCGCAATGGACCCCGCGCGGCGATTCCGCCCGCTCGCTGTTCAACCAGATGAGCGCCGCCAAGGCGCTGTTCGACGGTGCCGCCGGCTTCTTCGCGCCGCGCCGCCCCGCCCCCTGGCTGCAGCCGTTGGGCTCGCCGGAGGCGACGAGCTGGTACGACACCGGCGCGCTGAAGAGCACGCTGGAACGCCTCATCGACTTCGACCGGCTGAACAGTGGGGAGACGCGCTTCAGCGTCGGCGCGGTCAACGTGCGCACCGGAAACTTCGTCTATTTCGACACCACCACCCACACCATCCGGCCGGAGCATGTGATGGCGAGCGGTTCGCTGCCGCCCGGCTTCCCGGCGGTGGAGATCGAGGGGGAGCATTACTGGGACGGCGGCCTCGTCTCCAACACGCCGCTGCAATGGGTGGTCGACAGCCAGCCACGGCAGGACACGCTGGCCTTCCAGGTCGATCTGTGGAGCGCGCGGGGCGCCTTCCCGCGCAGCCTCGCCGAGGTCGCGACCCGGCAGAAGGAAATCCAGTATTCCAGCCGCACGCGCGCCAGCACCGACCAGTTCAAGACCATGCAGCGCGCCCGCCATGCGCTCGCCGGCCTGCTGTCGAAGCTGCCGCCCGAGTTGCGCGCCAGCGAGGAGGCGGAGTTGCTGAGCGCGATGGCCGACCGCAAGGTCTACAGCATCGTGCACCTGATCTACCGGTCGAAGGAGTACGAGGGCCACTCCAAGGACTACGAATTCTCGCGCCTGACCATGCAGGACCACTGGCGCGCCGGTTACCACGACGCCCTGCGCACGCTGCGCCACCCGGAGGTGCTGGAGCGGCCGTCGAACCACGACGGCGTCTTCACCTTCGACCTCGCCGCCGACGGCCGCGAATAGACCACCCCATCCCCTGAAGGACACCGGACATGAAAGCAGCCGATGTGCGCGAGCGCGCCTTCGCCATGCCGCTGGTCAGCCCCGCCTATCCGCCGGGCCCGTACCGTTTCATCGACCGCGAGTTCCTGGTCATCACCTACCGCACCGACCCGGCGAAGCTGCGGGCCGTCGTGCCCGAACCGCTGGAGATCGACCCCAACGAGCCGCTGGTGAAGTACGAGTTCATCCGCATGCCGGATTCCAGCGGCTTCGGCGACTACACCGAGACCGGGCAGGTCATCCCGGTGTCCTTCCAGGGGCGCCGCGGCGGCTACACCCACTGCATGTTCCTGAACGACGAGCCGGCCATCGCTGGCGGCCGCGAGCTTTGGGGCTTCCCGAAGAAGCTCGGCAACCCGGCGCTGGCCGTGGCGTCCGACACGCTGGTGGGCACGCTCGACTACGGGCCGGTCCGCGTCGCGACGGGCACCATGGGCTACAAGCACCGGGCGCTCGACCCGGCGGCGGTCAAGGCGTCGCTGGAGGGGCCGAACTTCCTGCTGAAGATCATCCCGCACGTCGACGGCAGCCCGCGCATCTGCGAACTGGTCGAATACCACCTGGAGGACATCGCGCTGAAGGGCGCCTGGACCGGCCCCGCGGCACTCGCCCTCACGCCGCACGCGCTCGCCCCGGTCGCCGACCTGCCGGTGCTGGAGGTCGTGTCGGCGACCCACCTCGTCGCCGACCTGACCCTGGGGCTCGGCACGGTCGTGCACGACTACCTGCGCTGATCCACCCCGGTCAAAATTTTCCCGAACAGAGGACAACCATGCGCCTGAAGGACAAAGTCGCTCTCGTGACCGGTGCCGCCAGCGGCATCGGCAAGGAAATCGCCCGGACCTTCGCCCGCGAAGGCGCCCGCGTCGTTATCGCCGACCTGAACCTGGACGCCGCCGAGGCCACCGCCCGCGAACTCAATGAGACGGCCCCGCTCGGCGCCTTTGGCATCGCGATGGACGTCGCCGACGAGGCGCAGGTGGAGGCCGGCATGGCCAAGGTGGTCGCCACGGCGGGCCACCTCGACATCCTGGTCAGCAACGCCGGCATCCAGACCATCGCGCCGCTCGACGAGTTCGACTTCGGCAAGTGGAAGCGGCTCCTGGCCATCCACCTCGACGGCGCCTTCCTGACGACGCGGGCGGCGCTGCGCCAGATGTACAGGCAGGGCACCGGCGGCAGCATCATCTACATGGGCTCCGTGCATTCGAAGGAGGCCTCGCTGCTCAAGGCCCCCTACGTGACGGCCAAGCACGGCCTGATCGGGCTCGCCAAGGTGGTCGCCAAGGAAGGCGCCAAGCACGGCGTGCGCGCCAACGTGATCTGCCCCGGCTTCGTGCGCACCCCGCTCGTCGACAAGCAGATCCCGGAGCAGGCCAAGGAACTCGGCATCTCCGAAGACCGCGTGGTCAAGGAGATCATGCTGAAGGACACGGTCGACGGCGAGTTCACCACGGAGCAGGACGTGGCCGAGGCCGCCCTGTTCTTCGCCGGCTTCGAATCCAACGCCCTGACCGGCCAATCGCTGGTCGTCAGCCACGGCTGATTCATGCAGTAACGAACCGCACCGGCCGCTGACCTAGTCCCCTCTCCCCTCTGGGGAGAGGGTTAGGGTGAGGGGGCTCCGGCGGATGCAGAGCTGTCCGGTCCCCCCTCAACCCCCTCACCCCGACCCTCTCCCCAGAGGGGAGAGGGGGAAACGGCCAACGCCAGCGCCCCTCTGAAATTATTTAAGGAGTGCAGCCCGTGCTGCAGGAACGGACGAACGCGCCCGCGGCCGAGGCCGCTTACCCGGAACTCGGCCTGCTGATCGACGGTGATTGGCTGGGAGCCGGGGAACGGGCGGGGCAGGAGGTCGTCGACCCGGCGACCGGGGCGGTGCTGGGGCGGCTGCCGCATGCCACCCCGGCGGATCTGGACCGCGCCGTCGCGGCGGCGGAGCGGGCCTTCGCCTCCTGGCGGACCAGCTCGCCCATGACCCGCTCGGCGGTGCTGCGCCGCTTCGCCGATCTGGTGCGGGCCAACGCGGAGGACATCGCCCGCGGCATCACGCTCGACCAGGGCAAGCCGCTGGCCGAGGCGCTGGCCGAGGTGCGTTTCTCGGCGGAGCACGCGGACTGGCACGCGGAGGAGTGTCGGCGCATCTACGGCCGCATCATCCCGCCGCGCGACCCGCGGATCAGCCAGTCGGTGGTGCGGGAGCCGGTCGGCGTCTGCGCCGCCTTCACGCCCTGGAACTTCCCCTTCAGCCAAGCAGTACGCAAGGTCTGCGCGGCGCTGGGGGCCGGCTGCACCATCATCCTGAAGGGGCCGGAGGACACGCCGTCGGCCGTCGTCGCCATCGGCCGGCTGTTCACCGAGGCCGGCCTGCCGCCCGGCTGCCTGAACCTCGTCTGGGGTGAGCCGGCGGAGGTGTCGCGCGCGCTAATCGAGGCGCCGGCGGTGAAGAAGGTGTCCTTCACCGGCTCCGTCCCCGTCGGCAAGCGGCTGGCGGCGCTGGCCGGGCAGCACATGAAGCGCACCACCATGGAGCTGGGCGGCCACGCGCCGGTCCTGGTGTCCGAGGACGCCGACGTGGAGGCCGCGGCCGACGCGCTGGCGGCGGCGAAGCTGCGCAACGCGGGCCAGGTCTGCATCTCGCCCACGCGCTTCTACGTGCAGCGGAGCGTCCACGACCGCTTCCTCGACCGCTTCGCCGCGCGCCTGTCCGCCGCGCGGGTCGGCAACGGATTACAGGCGGAGGTGGCGATGGGGCCGCTGTGCCACGCCCGCCGGATCGCCGCCATGGACGCGCTGGTCGAGGACGCGCGGGCGCGCGGCGCCGCCATCGCCACCGGCGGCCAGCGGCTGGACGGGCCGGGATTCTTCTACGCGCCGACGGTCATCCACGGCGCGGCGGACGACATCCTGGCGATGCGGGAGGAGCCCTTCGGGCCGCTCGCCATCGTCACGCCCTTCGACAGCGTGGAGGAGGCGTTGCGCCGCGCCAACAGCCTGCCCTTCGGGCTGGCATCCTACCTGTTCACCCGCTCCGCCGACACGGCGCACGCCGTCTCGCACGGGCTGTCTGCCGGCATGGTGTCGGTGAACCACTTCGGCCTCGCCCTGGCCGAAACGCCCTTCGGCGGCGTGAACGACAGCGGCTATGGCAGCGAGGGCGGTGCGGAGACCTTCGACGGCTATCTCACCACCAAGTTCATCACCCACCTGCACGCGGCACCGTGACCGGGAAGGAACCATTCATGCTCGAACCCATCGACACCGGAATCGCCCCGCCGAAGGGGCCGGTGACGCCCACACTGCGCGCCGGCAACCTCGTCTGGTCGGCGCACATTCCCAAGGACCCGGTCACCGGCGCGATCGTGGAGGGCGACATCCAGACCCAGACCCGCCAGGCGCTGCGCAACCTGGAGCAGGCGATGCGCGCGGCCGGCGGGTCGCTGGCGAACGTGGCGCAGATGTCGATCTACCTGACCGACCGGGCCGACTCCGCGGGCATGAACGCGGTCTACACGGAGTTCTTCACGCCGCCCTATCCCTGCCGCGCGACCGTGGTGGTGAAGGAGCTGCTGTCCCCCGGCGTGCGCATCGAACTGGTCGCGACGGCGGTGATCTGACGGGAGGTCCGCCGCCCATCCCTCCGCAACTGCAATGAAAGTCGATGCATTAATCAAGCAATGTTCAATCATGATCCTTTTCACAATCAAATAGAGATCCTAAACAACTCTCAATATTCAAATATAATTCACAGCTCTTCGTAAGTTGACTGTTGAGTTATGACTTCAACCATGCCTAATTTGCCGCCCGCGTGCTGGACGGAGGATTGGTCATGGACGTGCGTGGTACGGCTTTTGGCGAGACCCTGGTGGGGTCGGCGGGTGACGACCTCATCGAGGGGCTGGGTGGCAACGACTATCTGTGGAGCGACGGCGGGCGCGACACGCTGCTCGGCGGCCCCGGCGACGACACCGTGGGCAGCGACGGCGTGGGCGACGACCTGCAGGGCGGGGAGGGTACCGACACGCTGCTGGTCTTCAAGCCCGACCTGGCGGGCGGGCTGCGCGTCGATCTGGCCTCGGGCGCGCTGTCGAGCGGCGCCACGTTCAGCGGCTTCGAACGGCTCAACCTGCGGACCGGCGGCGGCAACGACACGGTGATCGGTGGCGACGCCGACGCGGCCGACGTCCCCTGGATGCCGAGCGGCGACCTGATCGAGACCGGCTTCGGTGACGATCACATCGAGGCCGGCGGTGGCAACGACCGCGTCTACGCCGGCTATGGCCGCGACACCGTCTATGGCGGCGCCGGCAACGACACCGTCTACGCCGACCGGGGCGACTGGGTCGACGCCGGCACCGGCGACGACCAGGTCTATGCGGAGGACGGCGCCACGCTGGACGGCGGGGCCGGCAACGACCGGCTGGACGTGATGCTGTGGGCGTCGCCGGTGCAATTCGACCTCGCCGTCGGCACCACCTCGGCCGGGATCAGCTTCCGCAACTTCGAGACGGTGAACCTGCGCGCCTCCTACGGCGACGACACGCTGGCCGGCGCCGACGGCAACGACACCCTCGACGGCGATTACGGAAACGATCAGGTGGATGGCCGGGGCGGTGACGATTCGCTGGAGGGAGGCTACGGCAACGACACGCTGGCGGGCGGCAGCGGGAACGACACCCTCGACGGCGGCTACGACAACGACGTGCTGACGGGTGGGGAGGGCGACGACCGGATCGACGCCGGCTATGGCAACGACCTCCTCGACGGCGGGGCCGGGGACGACGTGCTGAACGCCGGATTCGGCGCCGACACCGTGATCGCCGGGGCCGGTGCCGACACGCTGGATGGCGGGCCGGGCTGGGACCTGCTGGACCTGACCTTCGACGGCGCGGTGGACACGCTGTTCAACTTCAGCAGCGGCGACACCAACACCGGCATCTTCTTCCGCGGATTCGAGCGGGTGGTCCTGCGCGGCGGCGCCGGGAGCGACACGCTGACCGGGGCCGCCGCCAGCGACACCATCGACGGGGGTGCGGGCGACGACCTGCTGGACGGCGGGCTGGGCGACGACGTGCTGTCCGGTGGGGCGGGGGATGACCTGCTGCTCGGGAATGCGGGCGACGACCGGCTCGACGGCGGGGAGGGCGACGACACGGTTATGGGCGGCGAGGGCAACGACTGGCTGGACGGCGGAGCCGGTGCCGACGTGCTGATGGGCGGGGCGGGCGACGACATCGTGCTGGTGCAGGGCGCCGACACGGCGAGCGGCGGCGACGGGTTCGACACGCTGGTCGTCACGCTGGACGGCGCCGGCGATCGGCTGTTCGATCTGCATCGCGGCGACAGCCTGCCCGACGATGGGCGCTTCGTCGGCTTCGAGGCGGTGCGCGTCACCCGGATCGGCGTGGGGAACGACACGCTGATCGGCGGATCTCAAGCGGACCAGCTGTCGGGCGGCGGCGGCAACGACCAGCTGTGGGGCGGCGCCGGTGCCGACACGCTGGACGGCGGCGACGGGCGCGACATGGCGGTCTACCTGTCGTCGAAGGCGGGGGTCACCGTCGATCTGGCGACCGGCACCGGCCAGGGCGGCGACGCCGAGGGGGATGTGCTGACGGGCATCGAGAACCTGACCGGCTCCGCTTTCGCCGACCGGCTGACCGGCGACGGCGGGGACAACACGCTGCGCGGCGGCGGCGGTGCCGACACGCTGGACGGCGGTGCCGGCCTGCACGACCGAGCCACCTACGCCTACTCGGCCGTGGGGGTGACCGTGGACCTCGGAACCGGCACCGGCAAGGGCGGCGACGCGGAGGGCGACCGGCTGGCGGGAATCGAGGACCTGACCGGCTCGTCGCACGGCGACGTCCTGCGCGGCGACGCCGGCGACAACCTGATCCAGGGCGGGGCCGGGGCCGACACCATCGACGGCGGGGCCGGGCAGGACACCGCGGACTATGCCGGCTCGCTGGCCGTGCGCGTCGACCTGACGGCGGCGGTGCAGCAGGGCGGCGACGCGGCCGGCGACCGGCTGAGCGGGATCGAGAACGTCCAGGGCTCCGCCTACGGCGACTGGATCGTCGGCGACGGCGGCGACAACCGGCTGAGCGGGCTGGACGGGGCGGACACGCTGTACGGCGGCGGCGGCGACGACCGGCTGTTCGGCGGGACGGGCGACGACCGTCTGTTCGGCGGCGAGGGCGACGACGAGCTGTCCGGCCACACCGGCGACGACGCGCTGACCGGCGGCGCCGGCGCCGACGTCTTCATCATCTGGGGCGACGCCAGCGGGCAGGACCGGATCACGGACTTCAGCCTGTCCGACGGCGACCGCATCCGCTTCAGCCACACGGCCTTCGACGGCTTCCTGGACGTGCAGGCCGCCATCCGCCAGACCGGCGAGGGCGCGGTGATCCAATGGCTGGGCGGGTCCGGCGCCCTTCAGTCGGTCCTGCTGGAGGGGGTGGACGGGGCGGACCTGGACGCCACGCGCTTCCAGTTCGGCTGACAGCGAAGGGCGTTCACTCGCCAAAGTTTGACGATCCGGGCTGGCGGTCCTAGAAGTGGTGGGATCACGCGCCTCCCTTCCGCCACCGCCCTCCCGGATCGCCCCCATGCAGCACGACGCTGGTGACCGCCGCAACCTTCTCTCGGACCTGCTCGTGCGCCTGTGCGGGCCGGTCGGCACCGGGGACCATTTGAGGGCGATCGCCGCCGCCTGCGAGGAGGCGCGCGGCGGCCGTCTGGCGGACGATCCGGCCCTGATGGCGGAACTGGAGGCCGCCACCGCCGGACTTGACCCCATCCTGCGCGAGTCGGCGCTGGCCTGCGTGTCCGGGGACCTGCGCCGCTACGCCGCCATCCTCGACCGGCTGGAGAACGTCCTCGACCTCGCGGCGCTGGAGGGGGTCAACCACATCTACTGGTGCATGCAGCGCCAGCTGTTCCTGATGCGCATGGACGCGGCCACGGCGCCGGACTTCCTGACCTCCCGCCTCTTTCCCTTCTACGAGCGCTTCGTCGGGGAGATCGCGCGCCGGCTGGACGCCCATCCCGTTCCGCGCCCGGCCGGGGCGCCGGCCACCGGGCGGGTGGTGATGGTCACCAACCAGCTCCTGTCCGGCTACCACCAGCCGTCGCGCGACATGGTCCGGCAGGCGGCCCGGCTGCAGCAGGATTGCGGGCGGGAGGTGCTGATCCTCAACACCAACATGATGCCCGAAAGCTATTACAGCCCCTTCGTCCCGCCCTTCGCCGCGGCGGTGGAGGAGCAGCTGAACGGGGAACAGGTCGCGACGTTCGAGGGCCAGCGCATCCGCATGCTGTCGTCGATCCAGCCGGGCCTGGGCGCCGACAAGGTGAAGGGCTTCCTGGCGGCGGTGGAGGCGTTCGACCCGGATGTGGTGATCGGCTTCGGCGGGTCCGTGGTGATCGCCGACCTGCTGGCCCCGGCGCGCCCGCTCGTCCACATCCCGACCACCTCGGGCACGCCCGTGACGCTCGCCGACATCGCGCTGGATTACGGGGGGACGGCCCCGCCGGCGGGGGGCGGGCGCCTTGCCGCGGCGTGGCGGCCGTTCCGCCTGGGCATGATCCCGCGCCGTGACGGCGATGTCGCCTCGGGGGGCGCCTCGGGAGTCAAGGGCGGGCGGGCCGCGTTCGGCATTCCCGACGACGCCTTCGCCTGCGTGGTCGTCGGCAATCGGCTGGATGCGGAGGTGGACGCCGCCTTCCTGGCCCTTCTGGAACGCGTGCTCGACGCCGTGCCCCGCGCGACGGTGCTGTTCGCCGGGGCGGCGGAAGCGCTGCCCGGCCGCCTGGAGCGGTCCCGGCACGCCGGGCGGCTGCGCCCGCTCGGCTTTGTGGAGCACATGGAGGGCCTGCTGGGCCTGTGCGACCTGTTCCTCAACCCGCGCCGAACCGGTGGCGGCGGCAGCGCGGTGCACGCGCTGGCGGCCGGAGTTCCCGCGCTGTCGCTGGCCGTCGGGGACGTCGCCAGCGTCGTCGGCCCGGCCTTCCTGGTGGACGACGAGGAAGCCTTCGTCGCGCGGGCGGCGGCCCTGGCCGGCGACGCCGCACTGCTGGAACAGGCCCGCGCCGACGCGCGCGACCGCTTCGCGGTGATCGCCGCGGAGGGCGGCGACGCGACGCAGCTGGCGTCCTACCTGGACGAAGCGGTCACGCTGTTCCGGAAGAGGACGCAGGGGTGACGCGGCCCGGGCAGCGCTCCGTCAACCGTCAAAGGCGGCCCTGCCGGATCAGTTGAAGTAGAACTGCTGGTTGGCGGTGTCGGTGATCGCCTGCCAGTCGATGTGCGACGGCGCGGCGGCCGGGGCGGCCTCCGTGTGCACCGCGGCGCTGGCGGCGACGGTCAGCAGGGAGGCCAGGGCGACGCCGACAACGACGACGAGGCGCTCAAGCGAGTGGGTCTTCTGCATGGGGATGCTCCTGTATTCCGGTGACGCGGCTTCGGGGTCTCTTCAATGCCCGCCACATTTGTGAGGCAATGATGTCACCGAGACGTCGCCAAGAAATCGGCGCAATTCGCATGCCTTGCATAACGATGCTGCATTGCGGCATAGCACTGCGAAAGAGTTACAAAGTAAAAGCAAGCAAGTCATCGTAGCGCTGTTACGGATTTTTGCAGCGCTGCGATTGGGCGGAGTCTGGCGCCGGCGTTCTGGGGCGTTCTGGGGCGTGCCGTCGGGCAACAGGAAGTGTGATTGCCCTGAGCCGACGGGCCGCTGTGCCTCCATGCGGCCCAATGTCGCGCACCGGGGCGGAAAAACTGATATACTAGTATTGACGCTGACTGTGCGGTGCAGCACGATGTCGGCGCCGGTGCGGATCGCCCCATGCAGCGTCCGGCCGGCACCCCCCTCCACACCACCGATCCGGAGTGTCGATCGTGCCCGATTGCAGCCTCCCTTCAACCGCCACGTTTGCGGATACGACCACCCTTGCCAAGTCCGGCGAGGCCCATGACACGCGCCTTCGGGACGGGCTGACGGTCAGCTTGGCGACCTGGCCGGGCGGCGTCGGCGAAGAGCCGGTGTTCGAGGCCGCCTGACCAGTGGCGTTGGGGCCAGCGGATCGGGGCGGTGCGGCATGCTGTCGCCCCCGCCCTAAGAGATCACGGAACGCGCTTTCCGTTTGCCATCATCAGGTTTTCAATTCCCCAGACGACGTGGCCGCGAAGGGTGTTCGGGCGGGCGCGGCCCAGGGGAGCGGATACGGCGCGTGCCGCCCGCAAAAACGTCGTCCGGCAGACGGAAGCAGACGGAGACCAGGACAAAGACACGCTGCGGGGGCCTTGCGTCGCGGGTGCGACGGTCCCCCGGCACGACACAGCCAATGAAGGCCCAGCCACCGAAGACGTCGGGCCCCGCCGCATCGCGGGCCGGTGGGATCCGTCGTCGCGACGAAGGACACGCCAGCATGCCGAAGGGCACCAGCAAAACGCACACGGGCATCACGATCATGGACGGCAACGAGGCGGCCGCATCGGTCGCCTACCGCTCCAGCGAGGTCATCGCGATCTACCCGATCACCCCATCCTCGTCGATGGGCGAGCTGTCGGACGAATGGTCGGCCAAGGGCAAGGCCAACGTCTGGGGCGCCGTCCCCCAGGTGATCGAGATGCAGTCGGAGGGCGGTGCCGCCGGCGCGGTGCACGGCGCCCTGCAGGCCGGGGCGCTGGCGACGACCTTCACGGCGTCGCAGGGCCTGCTGCTGATGATCCCCAACATGTACAAGATCGCCGGCGAGCTGACGCCCTTCGTCCTGCACGTCGCGGCGCGCACGCTGGCCACCCACGCGCTGTCGATCTTCGGCGACCATTCCGACGTCATGGCCTGCCGCCAGACCGGCTTCGCCATGCTGGCCTCGGCCAACGTGCAGGAGGCGCACGACATGGCGCTGGTGGCGCACGCCGCGACCCTGCGCGCCCGCGTGCCCTTCCTGCACTTCTTCGACGGCTTCCGCACCTCGCACGAGGTGAACCGGGTGGAGACGCTGTCGGACGACGACCTGCGGGCCTTGCTGGACGAGCGGGCCGTCACCGCGCACCGCCGCCATGGGCTCAGCCCCGACCATCCGGTGTTGCGCGGCACGGCGCAGAACCCCGACGTCTTCTTCCAGGCGCGCGAGGCGGCCAACCCCTATTACGAGGCCTGCCCGGCCATCGTGCAGGAGATGATGGACCAGCTGGCCGCGCGCACCGGCCGCGCCTACCGCCTGTACGACTACGCCGGCCATCCGCAGGCGGAGCGGGTGGTGATCGCCATGGGCTCCGGCGCCGAGACGGTGGCGGAGACGGTCCGCCATCTGGTCGCGGCGGGGGAGCGGGTGGGGTGCCTGACCGTGCGGCTGTTCCGGCCCTTCTCCATCGCCGACTTCGTGACGGCCCTGCCGGAGACGGTGCGCCGCATCGCCGTGCTGGACCGCACCAAGGAGCCGGGCGCCGTCGCCGACCCGCTGTACCTGGACGTGGTCGCCGCCCTGGCCGAGGCGCGGGCGGCCGGAAGCTTTGCTTCCGAACCAGTGGTGATCGGCGGGCGCTACGGCCTGTCGTCCAAGGAATTCACGCCGGCCATGGTCAAGGCCGTGTTCGACGAGCTGGCCCGGGAGCGGCCGAAACGCCGCTTCACCGTCGGCATCACCGACGACGTGTCGCACAGCTCCATCCCCTGGGACCCGTCCTTCGACATCGAGGACGCGGAGGTCTCCCGCGCCGTCTTCTTCGGGCTGGGCGCCGACGGCACGGTGGGCGCCAACAAGAACTCCATCAAGATCATCGAGCAGCGCACCGGCGGCCACGCCCAGGCCTATTTCGTCTATGACAGCCGCAAGTCCGGCTCCTCCACGGTGTCGCACCTGCGCTTCTCGCCGCACCCGATCCGCGCGCCCTACCTGATCGCGCAGGCGCAGTTCGTCGCCTGCCACCATTTCCCGCTGCTGGAGCGCATGGAGGTGGTGGAAATGGCAGCCCCCGGCGCCACAGTCCTGCTGAACGCCCCCGGCACGCCGGAGGAGGTGTGGGCCAGCCTGCCGCGCGAGGTGCAGCAGGCCTGCATCGACAAGCGGGTGGCGCTCTACACCGTGGACGCCAGCGCGGTGGCGCGCGAGACCGGCCTGGGCCGGCGCATCAACACCATCATGCAGACCTGCTTCTTCGCGCTCGCCAAGGTGATGCCGGAGGCCGACGCCATCGCCGACATCAAGGCGGCCATCCAGAAGACCTACGGGCGCCGCAGCGAAGAGGCGGTGCGCCGCAACTTCGCCGCCGTGGACCAGGCGCTGACCCACCTGAAGCGCATTCCGCTGCCCGACCACGTCACGGCGGTCCATGACCGGCCGGCGGCGGTGCCCGACAGCGCCCCCGACTTCGTCAAGCGCGTCACCGCCATGATCATCGCCGGCCACGGCGACAAGCTGCCGGTCTCCGCCTTTCCGGTGGACGGCACCTGGCCGACCGGCACGGCGAAGTTCGAGCGGCGCAACATCGCCAGCGAGGTGCCGGGCTGGAACGCGGAGCTGTGCATCCAGTGCAACAAATGCACGCTGGTCTGCCCGCACGCCGTCATCCGCGCCAAGGCGGTGCCTGAGGAGGCGCTGGCCGATGCGCCGGAGGGCTTCACCACGCTGGCCTACCGCGGCAACGAGTTTCCGGGCGCGCGCTACACCCTCCAGGTCTCGCCGGCCGACTGCACGGGTTGCGGGCTGTGCGTGGAGGTCTGCCCGGCCAAGGACAAGGCAAACCCCAAGCGCAAGGCGCTGGAGATGCGGCCGGTCGAGGCGATGGCGGCCGAGCAGCCGGCCTTCGACTATTTCCTGACGCTGCCGGAAGCGCCGCGGGAGAAGGTGCCGGTCACCGTCAAGCACACGCAACTCCTCCAGCCGCTGTTCGAGTTCTCCGGCGCCTGCGCCGGCTGCGGCGAGACGCCCTACCTCAAGCTGCTGAGCCAGCTGTTCGGCGACCGCGCGGTGATCGCCAACGCCACCGGCTGCTCCTCGATCTACGGCGGCAACCTGCCGACCACGCCCTACGCCACCAACGCCGACGGGCGCGGGCCGGCCTGGGCCAACTCCCTGTTCGAGGACAACGCGGAGTTCGGCCTGGGCATCCGCGTCGCCATCGACCAGATGACCGAGCACGCCCGCGACCTGCTGGTGCAGCTGTCGTCGCAGCTCGAACCCGGACTCGTGACCGAGCTGATGGAGGCCGATCAGGGAGGTGAGGCCGGCATCGCCGCCCAGCGTGCCAGGGTCGCGCTGCTGAAGGAACGTCTGGCCGCGCTGAAGGACCCGATGGCGGGGCGGTTGGCGGAAATTGCCGACTATCTCGTGCGCAAGAGCGTGTGGATCGTCGGCGGCGACGGCTGGGCCTACGACATCGGCTATGGCGGCCTGGACCATGTGCTGGCGTCCGACCGCGACATCAACGTGCTGGTGATGGACACGGAGGTCTATTCCAACACCGGCGGCCAGCAGTCCAAGGCGACGCCCATCGGCGCCTCGGCCAAGTTCGCCATGGCCGGCCGCAAGGTCGCCAAGAAGGACCTGGGCATGATCGCCATGGCCTACGAGCACGTCTATGTCGCCCGCACGGCCTTCGGCGCCAAGGACGCGCAGACGCTGCACGCCTTCATGGAGGCGGAAAGCCACCGCGGCCCGTCGCTGATCCTGGCCTACAGCCACTGCATCGCGCACGGCTACGACCTGGTGAACGGGCTGAAGCAGCAGAAGCTGGCCGTGGAGACCGGCCACTGGCCGCTCTACCGCCACGACCCGCGCCGCCTCGCCACGGGTGAGCCGCCGCTGGTGCTGGACAGCCCGGCGCCGACCACGCCGATCTCCGCCTTCATGGCCGGTGAGGCCCGTTTCAAGGTGGTGGAGCGCGACAACCCCGAGCGCTACCGCGACCTCGTCAAGGCGGCGGAGGCCAACGTGCGGCTGAAATACGACCTGTACCGCCACATGGCCGGCTTCGCCGAGGCGCCGGCCGGTGCCGATATCGGTGAAAAGCATTGAGCGGAGGACCCGTCATGGATCTCTCGACCACATACCTGGGCCTTCCCCTCGCCCATCCGCTGATGCCCGGCGCCTCGCCGCTGGTGGACGACCTGGACACGGTGCGCCGGCTGGAGGACGCCGGCGCTGCGGCCATCGTCCTGCACTCCCTGTTCGAGGAGCAGATCACCCACGACCAGCTGGGCATGCTGGCGGTGCGGGAGGGCTCCGACGCGCTCTCCGCCGAGGCGCGCGGCTTCTTCCCGCCGCTCGACCAGTACGCGCTGGGGCCGGAGGGCTATCTGCGGCAGGTCGCGCGCATTAAGGAGGCCGTTTCGGTCCCGGTCATCGCCTCCCTGAACGGCGTCACGCCCAGCGGCTGGATCCGCTACGCCGGCCTGATCCAGGAGGCCGGGGCGGACGCGCTGGAACTGAACGTCTACTTCATGCCGCTCGACCCGACCATGAGCGGCCAGGACGTGGAGGACCGCGTGGTGGAGGTGGTGCGGGCCGTGCGCCGGTCCGTCGCCATTCCGCTGGCGGTCAAGCTGTCGCCCTTCTTCTCCTCGCTGTCGGCGCTGGTGACGCGGCTGGAGGCGGAGGGGGTGGACGGCCTCGTCCTGTTCAACCGCTTCTACCAGCCGGACATCGACGTGGAGCAGCTGGAGGCGGTGTCGTCGCTCGACCTGTCGCAGCCGCAGGAATTGCGCCTGCGCCTGCGCTGGCTGGCGGCGCTGTCGGGGCGGGTGAAGCCGTCGCTGGCGGCATCCGGCGGCGTGCATTCGGCGATCGACGCGCTGAAGGCGGTCATGGCTGGCGCGCACGCGGTGCAGATGGTGTCGGCCTTGCTCCAGCACGGGCCGTCCCACCTGACGACCGTCCGCGACGATCTCGCCCGCTGGCTGGAGGAGCACGAGTACGACTCCCTGGCCCAGGCGCAGGGCAGCATGAACCTGCTGCGCTGCCCCGACCCCACGGCGTTCGAGCGCGGCAACTACCAGAAGATCCTGCAAAGCTGGAAGCGGACGGGGTGGTGAAGGAGCCCGGGGAGGCCGGCGCCTCCCCGTCACTCCGACCGGCGATCCCCGCTCCACGCCTCTTCCGCTACGGCGCGGCCGTTCCCCCGGCGCATCCGGGGTGGTTCCGGTTGCTGTTGACCCCGGCCCAGTTCCTGTTTGTTATGGCAGGAAAAGCCCGAGGGGATGGAAGGAGAGGACGTTGGAGGTCGAGACCCTGTATTTCCGGACGCTGGAGGGGGCGGTCGAGTTCCTGCGCTCCGAAGGGTTTGTGTTCCAGGGGGCGCCGAACCGGTGGAAGAAGGACAGCGAAGGCAAGGTTCTGCGGGCGGACATCCACGTGTCCGGCGCCCAGCACGCCACCATCGTGATCTACCGCCCGGGCGCCGAAAGCTGAGGCGCCTTCGAGCGGCAATCATTCGTCAATGAACGAGTTGGCGGGGAACCTCTTGGCGCAGCCCCGCGTCAGCCGCTAATCTTGCACCGCACAATTTCCGCCACCCACGGCGCCGGCTTGGGCCGGCGCGAAGGAACCGCCTGCGTGATCGATCCCGGACCCCGCTCCCTGGAAGAGTTGGAAGCGCGCCTCGCCCGTGACCTCGACCTGCTGACCCTGCCGCCCGCGGAGTGGGTGCCCCCGCGCCCAGACGAGCTTGGTCGGAGCGTGCTCGACGTGGCGGTCGTCGGGGCCGGCATGGCGGGGCTGACCGCCGCCTTTGCGCTCCGCAAGCTCGGCATCGCCAACGTCCGGCTGTTCGACCGCGCCCCGGCGGGGCGGGAAGGGCCCTGGGGCACGTTTGCCCGGATGGAGACCCTGCGCTCGCCGAAGACGCTGACCGGGCCGGCGCTGGGCTTCGCCAACCTGACCTTCCGCGCCTGGTACGAGGCGCGGTTCGGGCGCGAGGCGTGGGAGGCGCTGTTCCGGATTCCGCGCCTGCAATGGCTCGACTACCTGACCTGGTACCGCCGCGTCACCAACCCGTCGGTCGAGAACGACACGACGCTGACCCGCCTGTCCGGCGATGCCGACGGCGTGACGCTGAACCTTGAGGGGCCGGAAGGGACGCGCGCGGTCCGCGCCCGCCGCGTCGTGCTGGCGAACGGCCGGGACGGGTTGGGCGGTCCCTTCATCCCGCCCTTCTGGCGGAACGTCGACAAGCGCTTCTGGGCGCACGCCCACGAGACCATCGACTTCGCCGATCTTGCGGGCAAGACCGTGGCCGTGCTGGGCGCAGGGGCGGGTGCCGTGGACAACGCCGCGGAGGCGCTGGAGAGCGGGGCGGGCAAGGTCTACATGCTGGTCCGCCGCAAGCAGCTTCCGCGCGTCAACAAGAGCCTCGCCGCCGGCAACGCCGGCATCCTGCTGGGCTTCAACGACCTGTCGGACGAGCGGCGCTGGGCGCAGAACCAGTACATCGCCGACACCGCCGTGCCGGCCCCGCACAACTCCATGCTGCGCTGCTCCCGCCACGCCAACTTCAGTTTGCTGACCGGCTGTGCCGTCGAGGCGGCGCGGGTTGAAGGCGGCCGGCTGGCGCTGGACACGACGCGCGGCCCGGCGGTGGTCGATTTCGTGATCCTGGCGACCGGCTTCACCGTGGACTGGGCGCGCCGTCCGGAGCTGGCCGATCTCGCCCGGCACGCCCTTCTGTGGCGCGACCGCTACGTCGCCCCCGGCCGGGAGGGCAGCGAGTTCGCCGAGCACCCGTACCTCGGCCGCGACTTCCAGTTCCAGGAGCGGACGCCGGGCGCGGCACCCTGGCTGCCGCGCGTCCACGCCTTCAACTACGCCGCGGTGCTGAGCCACGGCCGGGTGACCGGCGACATCCCGGGCATCAGCGCCGGGGCGGAGCGGCTGGCCGCCGGCATCGCGGGCGCCCTGTTCGCCGAGGACTACGACCACCACTGGCAGCGCCTGCAGTCCTTCGAAACGCCGGAACTGCTGGGCGACGAGTGGACGGAGGCGGAGGGGTTCTGACCGAGAGGATTTTCACCACAGAGACACGGAGGCACGGAGGAAGCCCTCTCTGTGTCTCCGTGTCTCTGTGGTGATTTTTTGGCCTGAATCGGTCAATCGCACAAGAACTCGGCATTGCCGGTCAACTTTTGTGCAATGACCGGCCGATCGGCCCCCACCCATCGCCGAAACGCCGCGGAGCCCGTGAACTCCGCGGGTTGGCATCGCCGTTGCAATGATGGACGCAGAAGCCGCTAGGGTTCCGGCCGGGCCGCACCAAGGTGCGATCCGGCGGCTGGTCCGAGAGCGGCGACCCGTCCGGTGAACAGCGGACGGGCACACGGCGGGACAAAAGCCCGGGAGGTTCCGAACACGGAGGCGTGCAGCCCCGGTGGGACTTCCCCCCTTACGTCTGCACTCCTCCTTTCGAAAAACGCTCCGGCCGGGACCACCCGGTTGGGTGAGGAGGCAAGTCCGTGGACAGGCACGACGTCCTTTACGAAGACGAGATCCCCGGCGGGAAGCATTGGTCCTTCACGGTGCGGCGCGGCACGGTCCTGCGCCTGATCGACCGCGAGGGCGGCGCCAACGTGGGCATGCTGTTCTACAACCCGCAGAATCCGTTGGAGCGCTACAACGCGCCCGACACGCTGAAGTGCCAGCACACCTTCAAGCTGACCGCGGGCCACTGCCTCTATTCCGACATGGGGCGCATCTTCTGCTCCATCATCGAGGACACGGCGGGCTGGCACGACACCGTGTGTGGCAACTCCACCAAGGCCCTGGTCGCGGAACGCTGGGGGCAGAAGAGCTACCAGGAGCACCGCAACGACTGGACGCTGAACGGGCACGACAGCTTCCTGGTGGAGGCCGCGAAATATGGGCTCGGCCGCCGCGACCTCGCCGCCAACGTCAACTGGTTCAGCAAGGTGCGCACGGAGGAGGACGGGACGATGGTCTTCGATCCGTCCGCCGCGAAGGCCGGCGCCCATGTGGACCTGCGGTTCGAGATGGACACGCTGGTGCTGTTCCACACCTGCCCGCACCCGCTGAACCCCGCCGCGGAGTACCCGCGCAAGCCCATCACCTACCAGCTCCGCAAGGCCGACCCGGTCGCCGAGGACGATTTCTGCAAGAATTCGCGGCCGGAGAACGGGCGCGGGTTCGCGAACAATCACCTCTATCACCTCTGCGGTTGCTGAGGGAGCGCCGGTCATGATCAAGGAAAGCACCCTCAGCCCCGCCGCCGCCGCCTACCGCAAGGTCGTCCCGGCCGGCGATTACTGGATGGAGGTGGTCCGCCAGGGCCAGACCTTCCGCATCGTGGACCTGGAGGGCAACCAAGCCGCCGACACGCTGTTCTACAGCGCCGCCGACCCGGCCGAGCGCTACAGCGCCGTGGACACGATCCGGGAGCAGCGCAACGTCTACCTGTCGGTGGGCACCAAGCTGATCTCCACCATGGGCAACCCGATGCTGGAGATCGTCGCCGACACGGTCGGGCGGCACGACACGCTGGGCGGCGCCTGCGCCACGGAAAGCAACACCGTGCGCTACGCGCTGGAAAAGAAGTGCATGCACGCCTGCCGCGACAGCTGGATGCTGGCGGTGGCGCAGAACGAGCAGTTCGGCCTGACCAAGCGCGACATCACCCACAACATCAACTTCTTCATGAACGTGCCGGTCACCCCCGATGGCGGGCTGACCTTCGCCGACGGCGTCAGCGGCCCCGGCAAGTATGTGGAGATGCGCGCGGCGATGGACGTGATCGTCCTGATCTCCAACTGCCCGCAGCTGAACAACCCCTGCAACGACTACAACCCGACACCCATCGAGGTTCTGGTCTGGGATCAGGCATAAGGGGTTCACGATGTTCACCAAGGTCCTGATTGCCAACCGCGGCGAGATCGCTTGCCGCGTGATCCGAACGCTCGACCGCATGGGCATCGCGTCTGTCGCCGTCTATTCGGAGGCCGACGCCCATTCCCTGCATGTCGCCTTGGCGGGGGAGGCTGTGTGCATCGGCCCGGCCGCCGTGTCGGACAGCTACCTGAACGCCGACCGCATCCTGGCGGCGGCGCAGGCCACCGGGGCGCAGGCGATCCACCCCGGCTACGGCTTCCTGTCGGAGAATCCGGGCTTTGCCGAGGCCTGCGCCGCGGCCGGCATCGCCTTCATCGGCCCGACGCCGGAGCAGATGCGCGCCTTCGGCCTGAAGCACACTGCGCGGGAACTGGCGGAGCGCAGCGGCGTCCCCCTGTCGCCGGGCAGCGGCCTGCTGGATGATGCGGAACAGGCCAGGGGCGAGGCCGCGCGCATCGGCTACCCGGTGATGATCAAGAGCACGGCGGGCGGCGGCGGCATCGGCATGCAGCTGTGCCGCGACCCGGAGACTCTGGCCGCGCAGTTCGAGGCGGTGCAGCGCCTGTCGCGCAACAACTTCAAGGACAGCGGCGTCTATCTGGAGAAGTTCGTCGAGCGCGCCCGCCACATCGAGGTGCAGATCTTCGGCGACGGCCGCGGCACCGTGGTGGCGCTGGGCGAGCGCGACTGCTCCGCCCAGCGGCGCAACCAGAAGGTCATCGAGGAAACGCCGGCCCCCGGCATCTCCGAGGATCTCCGCCGCCGGCTGTTCGACGCGGCGGAGCGGCTGGGCCGCGCGGTGGGCTACCAGTCCGCCGGCACGGTGGAGTTCGTCTACGACGACGCGGCGGGCGAGGCCTATTTCCTGGAGGTCAACACCCGCCTGCAGGTCGAGCACGGCGTGACCGAGGAGGTCACCGGCATCGACCTCGTGGAATGGATGGTCCGGCAGGCCGCCGGCGAGCCGCTGCCGTTGGAAGAGCACAAGGGCACTGCGCGGGGCGCGTCGATCCAGGTGCGCGTCTACGCCGAGGATCCCGGCCGCAACTTCCGTCCCTGCTCCGGCATCCTGACCGAAGCGGCGTTCCCCGAGGATGCCCGCGTCGAGACCTGGGTGGAGCAGGGCAGCGAGGTCACGCCCTTCTACGACCCGCTGGTCGCCAAGGTGATCGTGCGCGGTGCCGACCGCGCCGACGCGCTGGCGAAGCTGCGCGACGCGCTGGCCCGCTGCCGCCTGTCGGGGATCGAGACGAACCTGGGCTACCTGCGCCAGCTCGCGGCCGATCCGGTCTTCGCGGCGGGCGGGATCACCACGCGCTACCTGGAGACGGTTGCCTATTCCGCGCGCACGCTGGAGGTCGTCACCCCCGGCACGCTGACCACGGTGCAGGACCATCCCGGCCGCGTCGGTTATTGGGAGGTCGGCGTGCCGCCGTCCGGGCCGATGGACCCGCTGGCCTTCCGGCTCGGCAACCGGGCGCTCGGCAACCCGGACGGGGCGGCGGGGCTGGAGATCACCGTCTCGGGACCAACGCTGAAGTTCAACGCGGAGGCCGTGGTCTGCCTGACCGGAGCCGCCATGCCGGCGGACATCGACGGGACGCCGGTGCCCTTCTGGCGGCCGGTCACCGTGCCGGCGGGGGCGACGCTCCGCATCGGCACGGTCAGCGGGGCGGGCTGCCGCGCCTATCTGCTGGTGCGCGGCGGTCTGGACGTGCCGGACTATCTCGGCAGCAAGTCCACCTTCACGCTCGGCAAGTTCGGCGGCCATGGCGGGCGGGCGCTGCTGCCCGGCGACATCCTGCATCTGGGTGATGCGCCGGCCGGCGAGGCGCTGCCCGTGGAGACGGTGCCCGCGCACGGCCACGCCTGGGAGATCGGCGTCCTCTACGGCCCGCACGGCGCCCCGGACTTCTTCACGGACGAGGACATCGCGACCTTCTTCGCCGCGGACTGGGAGGTGCACTACAACTCCAGCCGCACCGGCGTCCGCCTGATCGGCCCCAAGCCGACCTGGGCGCGCAAGGACGGCGGGGAGGCCGGGCTGCACCCGTCCAACATCCACGACAACGCCTACGCCATCGGCGCCATCGACTTCACCGGCGACATGCCGGTGATCCTGGGGCCGGACGGCCCAAGCCTGGGCGGCTTCGTCTGCCCGGCGACGATTGTCAGCGCGGAGCTGTGGAAGGTCGGCCAGCTGCGGCCGGGGGACAAGGTGCGGTTCCGGCGGCTGACGGCGGAGGAAGCGGAAGGGTTGGAGGAGGCGCTTTTCTCTCCCTCTCCCGCCCCGGGAGAGGGAAGGGGCCCGCGAAGTGGGAAGGGTGAGGGTGCTGCCAAGGATCAGCGCCTTGATCCTCGCGCGACCCTCACCCGGCGCTTCGCGCCACCCTCTCCCGGGGCGGGAGAGGGGGTCGAGGGCGCCGCCATCCTCCACCGCATCCCCGCCACCGCAACCCGCCCCGCGGTCGTCTACCGCCGCGCCGGCGACAAGTATCTGTTGGTCGAATACGGGCCACTGGTGCTGGACCTGAACCTGCGGTTCCGCGTCCATGCGCTTCAGCAGGCCCTTATCGCCCAGGATCTTCCGGGCATCCTCGACCTCACGCCGGGCATCCGGTCGCTGCAGGTCCATTACGACAGCCGTGTCCTTCCACTGAGCACGTTGCTCGACCGGCTGGTCGGGGCGGAGGAGGAGCTGGCGGGGATCGACGACCTAGAGGTGCCGACGCGCGTCATTCACCTGCCGCTGTCCTGGGACGACGAGGCCACGCGGCTTGCGATATCCAAATACATGCAGTCGGTGCGCGCCGACGCGCCCTGGTGCCCCAGCAACATCGAGTTCATCCGGCGCATCAACGGGCTGGACGACATCGAGGCGGTTAAGCGCATCGTGTTCGACGCCAGCTACCTCGTGCTCGGCCTGGGCGACGTGTATCTGGGGGCGCCGGTCGCGACGCCGGTGGACCCGCGGCACCGGCTGGTCACCACCAAGTACAACCCGGCGCGCACCTGGACGCCGGAGAACGCGGTGGGCATCGGCGGCGCCTACATGTGCGTCTATGGCATGGAGGGGCCGGGCGGCTACCAGTTCGTCGGCCGCACCTGCCAGATGTGGAACACGCACCGGACCACCGACGCCTTCGAGCCCGGCAAGCCCTGGCTGCTGCGCCACTTCGACCAGGTCCGCTTCCACCCCGTCAGCCACGACGAGCTGATGGCCTTCCGCGCCGACTTCCCGCTCGGCCGCGCCAGCCTGCGCATCGAGGAGGAGACCTTCCGCCTCGCCGACTACAACCGCTTCCTGGACGAGAACCGGGAGAGCATCGCCGCCTTCAAGACGCGCCAGCAGGCCGCCTTCGAGGAGGAACGCGCGCGGTGGGAGGTGTCGGGCCAGATCGGCTACGCCGCCGACCTGCCGGACGCCGGTCCCGGCGGCGCCGATGCCGACCTGCCGCCGGGCGGGGAGGCGGTGCCGAGCCCCGTGCCCGGCAGCGTGTGGAAGATCGCCGCGGAGCCCGGCACGGCCGTGAAGGCCGGCGACCCGCTGCTGATCGTGGAATCGATGAAGATGGAAATTGCGGTGGCCGCGCCGATGGCCGGCACCGTCGCCGAAATCCGCTGCGCCGAGGGGCAGGCGGTGACGCTGGGCCAGACGCTCGCCGTCCTGCTGCCGGCCTTGGTCCCTGGGGCCGCGTGATGGAGACCCGTATGAACACCATGAGCCTGGAAATCGCGGCCCTCGCCAAGGGCTACGCCGAGGGCAGCCTGACGCCGGACGCGGTGCTGGACGCCGTCTATGCCCGCATCAATGAACGTGGCGAGCGTCCGGTCTGGATCCATGTGCTGAGCCGCGCCGAGGCGGGGCGGCAGCTGGAGGCCGCCCAAGCGCGCAAGGCCGCGGGCGCCGACCTGCCGCTGTTCGGCATCCCCTTCGCGGTGAAGGACAACATCGACGTGGCGGGCGTGCCGACCACGGCCGGCTGCCCGGACTTCGCCTACACGCCGGACCGCTCGGCGACCGTGGTGCAACGGCTGTTGGACGCCGGCGCCATCCTGATCGGCAAGACCAACCTGGACCAGTTCGCCACCGGGCTGGTCGGGACGCGGACGCCCTACGGCATTCCGTCCTCCGTGTTCGACGAGCGGTACGTGTCAGGCGGGTCAAGCTCCGGTTCCGGCGTCGCGGTGGGGGCGGGGCTGGTCAGCTTCGCGCTCGGCACCGACACGGCGGGGTCGGGGCGGGTGCCGGCGGCCTTCAACAACGTCGTGGGACTGAAGCCGACCAAGGGGCTGGTCAGCGCCAGCGGCGTCGTCCCGGCCTGCCGCACGCAGGACGTGGTGTCGATCTTCGCCGGCACGGCGGGCGACGCGCTGGCCGTGCTGAAGGTCATGGGCACCTTCGATCCGGCCGATCCCTACTCCCGCAAGGCGCCGGCCGCAGCGACGGAGCCCGCGGCCTGGCCGCTGGGCTTCCGCTTCGGCGTGCCGCGGGACGGGCTGGAGTTCTTCGGCGACGAGGCCGCCGCACGCCTGTACGCCGCGGCCGCCGACCGGCTGGAGGCGCTGGGCGGCACGCGGGTCCCGGTGGACTTCACGTCCTTCCGCGACGCGGCGCAGCTGCTCTACTCCGGCCCCTGGGTGGCGGAGCGGCTGGCGGCCATCCGCGACTTCGCCAAGGCCTCCCCGGAGGCGATCCACCCCGTGGTGCGCGGCATCGTCCTGGGTGCCGAGGCCATTGGCGCGGTGGACGCCTTCGCCGGCATGTACCGGCTGGCCGAGCTGATCCGCCGGGGCGAAGCCGAGTGGGCCAGGATGGACGTGCTGCTGCTGCCGACCACCGGCACGACCTACAGCATTGAGGAACTGCTGGCCGATCCCGTGCGGCTGAACAGCAACCTGGGATACTACACGAACTTCGTGAACCTGATGGACCTGTCGGCCATCGCGGTGCCGGCGGGATTCCGGCCGGGCAACGGGCCGAAGGGGGGCTTGCCCTTCGGCGTGACGCTGGTCGGGCCGACCTTCGCCGACGGGGCGCTGGCGGTGTTGGCCGACCGGCTGCACCGGGCGCAGGCCCTGCCCATCGGCGCCACGCGGCACATGCCGCAGGGGCCGGCGCTGGACGCGGACTCCGCGGCACCGGGCACGGTTCGGCTGGCGGTGGTCGGCGCGCATCTCAGCGGCCAGCCGCTCAACCACCAGCTCACCGGGCGCGGGGCGCGGCTGGTCCGCACGGCGCGGACGGGCAGCGGCTACCGCCTCTTTGCCTTGGCCGGAACCACGCCGGCCAAGCCGGGGCTGGTGCGTGACGCCGCGGGGGCCGGCGGCATCGAGCTGGAAATCTGGGAGCTGACGGAGGCCGCCTTCGGCAGCTTCGTCGCCGAGGTTCCGCCGCCCATGGCGATCGGCACGCTCACGCTGGAGGACGGCACCTCCGTGAAGGGCTTTCTGTGCGAACCCGCGGCGCTCGCGGGGGCTGAGGACATCACCGGCTTCGGCGGCTGGCGCCGCTGGCTGACGCGATAACGACCATCCAGGAAGAGGGGTTTAAACGATGCGGACCTTGCTCAAGAACGTCGTGTTCGGCGTGGCCTTCGCCGCCACCGTGGCCGCCGCCCAGTCGCCGTCCTTCGCGGCGGAGAAGAAGAACTTCCGCGTGGCGTGGTCGATCTACGCCGGCTGGATGCCCTGGGGCTACGCGGCCGACAGCGGCATCATGAAGAAGTGGGCCGACAAGTACGGCATCAAGGTCGAGATCGTGCAGATCAACGACTATGTCGAATCCATCAACCAGTACACGGCCGGCGCCTTCGACGGCTGCGTCATGACCAACATGGACGCGCTGACCATCCCCGCGGCCGGCGGCGTGGACACCACCGCCCTGATTTCCGGCGACTATTCCAACGGCAACGACGGCATCGTCCTGAAGAAGGGCAAGACCCTGAAGGACATCAAGGGCCAGAAGGTCAACCTGGTCGAGTTGTCGGTGTCGCACTACCTGCTGGCCCGCGCGCTGGACAGCGTCGGCATGAAGGAGAAGGACGTCACGGTGGTGAACACGTCCGACGCGGACATAGTGTCGGCCTACAGCTCCTCCGCCGACGTGACGGCGACGGTGACCTGGAACCCGCAGCTGAGCGAGGTCGCGAAGACCGCCGGCTCCACCATGGTCTTCGACAGCTCCAAGGTGCCGGGCGAGATCATCGACCTGATGGTGGTCAACACCGGCACGATGCGCGACAACCCTTCCTTCGCGAAGGCGCTGGTCGGCGCCTGGTACGAGATCATGGGCTTGATGACCAAGCCCGACACCGCCGAGGGCAAGGCCGCGCTGGAGGCGATGGCCAAGGCATCCGGCACGGATCTGGCCGGCTACAAGCAGCAGCTGGTCACCACCAAGATGTTCTACACCCCGGCGGAGGGGGCGTCCTTCGCGGCGAGCCCGGAGCTGGTGAAGACCATGGACCTCGTCCGGACCTTCTCCTTCGACCACGGCCTGCTGGGCGAGGGGGCGAAGAGCCGCGATGCCGTCGGCATCCTGTTCCCCGGCGGCACGGTGCTGGGCGACGTGAAGAACGTGAAGCTGCGCTTCGACGACGCGGTGATGAAGCAAGCCGCCGACGGGAAGCTCTGATCCATGCGCCGGATCATCAACCGGCGCCCGGGCCGCGGGGGTGCGCTCTTCTGGGGCGCCCTCCCGTTCCTGGTGGCCTGCGCGGGCTATGGGGTGGCATCGGCCCTGCGGCTGGCGGAGAACCCGAACGACAAGCTGCTGCCGCCGCTGTCCGCCATGGTCGCCGCCGTCGCCCGCGTGGCCTTCACCCCGGACGCCCGCACCGGCGACTACCTGATGTGGGCGGACACGCTGGCCAGCCTGCACCGGCTTGGGCTGGGGCTCGGCGTCGCCACGGCGCTGGCGTTGGTGATCGGCATCGGCATGGGGCTGATCCCCTATGTGCGGGCGGGGCTGTCGCCCTTCGTCGCCATGCTGTCCATGGTGCCGCCCATGGCGGTCCTGCCTGTCCTGTTCATCGTCTTCGGGCTGGACGAGCTGTCCAAGGTCGTGCTGATCGTCGTCGGCGTGGCGCCCTTCCTGGTCCGCGACCTCGCCATGCGCACGGTGGAGATGCCGCGGGAGCAGCTGATCAAGGCGCAGACCCTGGGGGCGAACACCTGGCAGATCGTGCTGCGGGTGGTGCTGCCGCAGATGCTGCCGCGGCTGGCCGACGCGTTGCGCCTGTCGCTGGGGCCGGCCTGGCTGTTCCTGATCTCCGCGGAGGCCATCGCGGCGACGGAGGGGCTCGGCTACCGCATCTTCCTGGTGCGGCGCTACATGGCGATGGACGTGATCCTGCCCTATGTGGCCTGGATCACCCTGCTGGCCTTCGCGTCGGACCTCCTGCTGCGCTGGTTCAACGCGCGCTGCTTCCCCTGGCTGCGGGCGGGAAAGGCTTCCCCATGAGCAACGTCACCGTCCGCGACCTCTGGATGGAATACCCGAACCAGGTGGTGCTGGAGCGCGTCAACCTGGAAATCCCGTCGGGCGAGTTCTGCGCGCTGGTCGGCCCGTCCGGCTGCGGCAAGACCACCTTCCTGCGCCTGCTGCTGGGGGAGGAGCGGCCGACCCGCGGCCGGATTCTTCTCGACGGGGAGCCTCTGGTGGCGGAGCCCGGCCCCGATCGCGGCGTGGTGTTCCAGCGCTATTCGGTCTTCCCGCACCTGACGGTGCTGGAGAACGTGATCCTGGGCCGCGAATTCCAGCAGTCCCGCTTCCTCGGCCGCCTGTTCGGCGCGCGCCGCCGCGCCGCCCTGGAGGAGGCGCGGGGCGTGCTGGAGGCGGTCGGCCTCGGCAACCATCTGGGCAAGTACCCGGCGGAGCTGTCGGGCGGGATGCAGCAGCGCCTCGCCATCGCGCAGGCGCTGATCCTGAAGCCGAAGATCCTGCTGCTCGACGAGCCCTTCGGCGCGCTCGATCCCGGCACCAAGGCACAGATGTACGAGCTTCTGCTGCGGCTGTGGTCGGAGGAGAAGATGACCGTCTTCATGGTCACCCACGACCTGAAGGAGGGCTTCACGCTCGCGACCCGCGTGCTCGCCTTCGACAAGGTGCGCGTCGACCCAACCGACCCCGGCGCCTATGGCGCGCGCATCACCTACGATTTGCCGCTGACCCTGAAGAAGGCGGCCATGGGGGCCTTGGCACCGGTGGGCTGAAGCGCCGCCACTGGCACGCCCCTTGCGACGGTGAAAGCACTGGAAGCATTGGGAGGCTGCCATGGGACACGGCTTGCAACGGTTGGGGAAGGCCGGCTTGGGCGCGCTGCACGCGCTGCTCCAGGCCCGCGCCACCGCCCTGCACCCCTGGCTTTTCACCGCGACGGGGACCGCCGCGTCCGCCGGGGCGATGATGGCCGAGGCGGCGCGCATTGAGCGAAGCGGCCGCGGGGCGTCGTAGCCGCTCTGCCTCAACCGGCGGCAGTCCGGGTGTGACTGCACGGGGTTTGGGCGGACGACGCGGCTCCGCCCCCAAGGCCCTGTGGAGGATCATCCATGAACGCTGCCCTGTGGGGAGCGGCCGCCGCCCTGTTCTTCGGGCTCGCGGATTTCCTCGGCCGCTTCACCGGCCGCGCGCTGGGGCCGCGCAACGCCCTGCTGGGGCTGATGCTGGTGGGGGCGGTGCTGCTCAGCCTCTACGGAGTCGGCTCCGGGCTTCCGGTGCCCTGGCGGGCGGAGACGCTGCCCGTGCTGCTGGTGGCCGGCGTCGCGTCGATGGTCGCCCCGCTGGTCTTCTACAAGGCGCTGACCCTGGGGCCGCTGTCGCTGGCCGCACCGATCACCGCGGCCTACCCGGCGCTGATCGTGCCGGTGGAGGTCGCCTTCGGCGCCCGGCCGGGCGTGCTGGACTGGGTGGCCATGGCGGCGACCCTGCTCGGCACCGTGGTGGTCGCCCGCACCGCGGGGGAGGACCCGGACGCGGCGCTGGCCGCCGACCGGACCAACCGCCGCACGTCCATCGCCTGCGCGGCACTCGCCAGCGCGCTGTTCGCCGTGGCTCTGCTCGCCGGCCGCCACGCGGTGGAGGCCTATGGGGAGGTGCAGACCCTGTGGGTCGGCCGGGTGGTCGGCTTCCTGGCGCTGGGCGCCGCCATGGCCGCGGCGCGCGTCCGGCCGCTGCTGCCGGTGCGCTGGTGGCCGGTGCTGCTGGTGCAGGGGCTGGTCGATGCGCTGGCCTATCTCTGCTTCTATGTCGGCAGCCAAGGGGAGGACGCGTCCGCCGCCGCGGTCGCCAGTTCCGCCTTCATGGTGGTGGTCGTGCTGCTCGGCTGGGCCTTCCTGCGCGAGCGCATCTCGCCGGCCTGCTGGGGCGGGATTCTGCTGGTGTTCGGGGGTGTGGCGGCGTTGTCGGGGTGAGGGGTTGTGGCGGTGTGGCGAGTGGTCGCGTTGGGCCCCCCTCCCAACCTCCCCCCACCTTCGGCGGGGGGAGGAGTTTATCCCCTCCCTCGCCGAAGGTGGGGGAGGGTTAGGGTGGGGGCCCAGCGCGACCACTCTCCCTCAATCCCCCACCCGCACCACCCGCACATGGTTGTCGTGGAATGCCGCACCGCCGAACGGGGCGACGGCGTCGGCGCCGGTCAGGGTGTTGATGCCGCGGCCGCCGTCGTGCGCGCGGTTCGGCCAGATGGACTCCGCGATCACCACGCCACGCCGCACGCCGTCGAACAGCCGCGCGTGCAGCAGCACCGATCCGCGCCGGTTGGCGACCTCCACCCGGTCGCCCTCCGCCACACCCAGCGCCGCCGCGTCGTCCGGGTGGATCAGAAGGGAGGGGCGGGACTCCCGCGCCGTGCCGGTCGGCGTGTCGGTGAAGGAGGTGTTCAGGAAGTTGCGCGCCGGCGCGGTGACGAGGCGGAAGGGATGCTCCGCGTCGGCCTCCTCGGTCACCGCCCAATGGTCGGGGAAGCCGGGCATGGTCTCCACCGGCCCGAAGGTGGAGGGGGCGGAATAGGGCACCCGGGGCCAATCCGGCTTCAGGCGGAACTTGCCGTCCGGCCAGTGGAAGCCCTTCACGTAATGCGCGGTGTCGAAGTCCGGCTGCACGTCGAGGAAGCGCGCCGCCTCCAACTCCTCCAGCGTGCCGTGCTTGGACGCCCGCAGCGTGGCGTCGATCAGCTCCCGCTCGGTCATCCGGAAGCCGGGATGCTGGTCGCTGCCCAGGCGGCGGGCGAGGTCGCCGATCACCGCGTGGTTGGGGCGGCACTCGCCGGGCGGGTCGACCAGCTTCGGGCCGAACAGGATGTGCTGGTTGCCGCCGGCCTGGTAGAGGTCGTCGTGCTCCACGAACATGGTGGCGGGCAGCACGATGTCGGCCATGCGCGCGGTGTCGGTCATCACCTGCTCGTGCACGCAGACGAACAGGTCGTCGCGCGCGAATCCACGGCGCACGCGCGTCTGGTCCGGCGCCACGGCCATGGGGTTGGTGTTCTGGATCAGCAGGGCGGTGACCGGCGGGCCGCCGGCCAGCGCGTCGGCGTCGCCGTCCAGAATCGGGCCGATGCGCGACTGGTCGAGCATGCGCACGGCCGGGTCGCGCAGGTCGAGCCCCTCGATCAGCGTCTTGTTCCAGCCGTAGATGCCGCTGTTGGAATGGAAGGCGCCGCCGCCCTCCACGGCCCAGGCCCCGCTGACCACCGGGATGCAGGAGGCCGCATGCATGTTCACCGCCCCGTTCCGCGAGCGGGTGAAGCCGTAGCCCAGGCGGAAGAAGCTGCGCTTGGTTTGCCCGATCGCCCGCGCGAAGGCCTCGATCTCCGCCGCGGGCAGGCCGGTGATGGCCTCCGCCCATGCGGGCGTGCGGTCGGCGAGGTGCGCCTCCAGCCCCGCGGGGTCGTCGGCTTGGGCGGCGAGGTAGGCGCGGTCGGCCAAGCCGTCGCGGAACAGCACGTGCATCACCGCGCAGGCGAGCGCGCCGTCCGTGCCGGGCCGGATCAGCAGGGGGATGTCCGCCTGGTCCATGGTGGGTGTGCGGTAGACGTCCACCACGGCGATCTTCGCCCCGCGCTCCTTCCGGGCGCGCACGGCGTGGGTCATCACGTTGACCTGGGTGGAGACGGCGTTGGTGCCCCAGATCACCACGAGGTCGGACTTTGCCATCTCCCGCGGGTCGGCCCCGGCGAGCTTCCCGGTCCCAGCGATCCAGCCCGACCAAGCCGGGTTGGTGCAGATGGTCGAGAAGAAGCCGGACCAGCGCCGGGCGTGGCGCAGCCGGTTGATGCCGTCGCGCTGCACCAGCCCCATGGTGCCGGCGTAGTAGTAGGGCCACACCGTCTCCGGCCCATGGCGCCGCTCCGCTTCCAGAAAGCGTTCCGCCACGATGTCCAGCGCGTCGTCCCAGGAGATCGGCTCGAACTGGCCGGAGCCCTTGGGGCCGGTGCGGCGCAGCGGCCGGGTCAGCCGGTCGGGGTTGTTCACGCGCTCCGCGTAGCGGGCGACCTTCGCGCAGATCACGCCGGCGGTGTAGCTGTTGTCGGCCGCACCGCGCACGCGGCCGATGCGGGCACCATCGACAACCTCCACCTCCAGCGCGCAGGTGGACGGGCAGTCGTGCGGGCAGGCCGAGGCGTGCGTTCGAACGGCGGAGGCGTCAGGCATGATGGTCTCTGGTCCGGGGTGCTGAGCGGCGCATCCTAGACCGATGGCCGCGCCGGAGGATACCCCCGGCGATTGGCGTGCCGCGCCGTCCGCGAAAATGGGGAAGGATCGGCACCCCGAAAGGATGGCGGACTGACCCGTTGTGCGATGGTTGGACAGGGATTCTGTCCCTATCTCACGCGTCGCAACTCTGGACCCGCACGCGATATGGTCTACGGATCGGACGCGCGGATCGTCGACGACCTGCGCAATTTTCTGGACGATCCTCCGGTCGCGCAGGACTTGGCCGCCATCAACATCCAGCGCGGCCGGGACCTCGGCCTGCCGACGCTCAACGGTGCGCGCGAGGCGCTGGGGCTGAAGCCCTACACGGGCTTCGACCAGATCACGGACGACAAGGCCACAGTCGCGGCCCTGCGCGACGGGGATCGCCTCTGGTACGAGAAACCAGGGGTTCGACGCCGACACGCTGAAACCCATCAAGGACACGACGCTCGCCGACATCATCGAGCGGAACACCGACACGCCCTATGTGCAGGACGACGTCTTCACCTTCTACGACCGGCACACGCCGGACACACGGTCCGAGCAGCCGGAGGCGCCGCAGCTGCTGATCGGGACGGAGAGCAGCGACCGTCTGGTCGGCGGGCCGGCGGGTGACGCGCTGGTGGCGGGGCAGGACAGGCTGGAATTCGACGACGCGGGCGGCCTGCGCTACGGCGACGCCAGGATCCGGGCGCAGGACGGCGGCACCGCGGTGGACATCGGCGGACACCGCATCGAAATGCCGGGCGTGCAGCCCAACCAACTGTCCTCCCGGGACTTCATTTTTTAACACTATTCTGCCAAGTCCAAAAAAGCGGCATGCAGTTGAAAGCCCTTCTCCCCTTGTGGGCGAAGGGTTGGGATGAGGGGTATACGGCGAAGCCGCAAGCGCGTATCGATTTGTTTTCCGGACTACCGCCCGTAACTACCCCTCACCCCAACCACGCTTGCCTGCGAACGCCTTTGGCGTTCTTCGGCTTCGCGCCCACAAGGGGAGAGGGGCTTTTGACAACGTATCCGGTGCCTTCAAACGACTTGGCTGGCAGAAGGGTGTTTAACGCCTTCGGGTTCGGAGGCGGCGACGTCCGCGGCGTGTTCCGGCCCCACCGTGCCCCGGACCGCCGTGGATATGGCGGCGAACAGCTGCGGCAGCCGGATCGGCTTGGTGGCGAAGGCGTTCATGCCGGCCTGGGCGCATTCCTTCCAGGCGGACTCCGACGCGTGGGCTGTCAGGGCGACCACGGGTGTCCGGCTCTGCGGTCCCGGCAGCTGGCGGATTCGCCGGGTGGCGGTCAGCCCGTCCATCTCCGGCATCTGGACGTCCATCAGCACCACGTCGAAGCCCTGCCGCATCACGGCGTCCACCGCCTCCAGCCCGTTGCCGGCCAGGGTGACGGCGTGGCCCTGGCGGACCAGCATGGCTTCGACGACGTTGCGGTTCACCGGGTTGTCATCCACCGCAAGGATGCGCAGCGTGGGCAGCGCTTCCGGCGCCTTGTCCGGATCCTCCGCCGCGGCGGCGCTGTGGATGGCCGCGGGATCGCCGATGTCGCAGCCGATGGAGAAGATGAAGACGCTGCCGCGCCCCGGCGCGCTGTCCACCCGGATGGTCCCGCCCAGCAGGGTGCACAGGTCCTTGCAGATCGCCAGCCCCAGGCCGGTGCCGCCGAAGCGGCGGGTGATGGAGCTGTCCGCCTGGGTGAAGCGCTGGAACAGCGTCTTCGCCGCGTCCGGCGTGATGCCGATGCCGGTGTCCTCGATCTCGAACTCCAGCAGCACGCGCCCGCCGTCGAGCTGCTTGGCACGCCGGGCGCGCACCGCAACATGGCCGGATTCGGTGAACTTGATGGCGTTGCCGACCAGGTTGTAGAGGATCTGGCGCAGCCGCGTCGGGTCGGTGACCACCGCCGTCGGGACCGAGGGCTGCATCCGGCAGGAGAGTTCCAGCCCCTTCTCCGCCGCCCGGGGGCGCAGGACCTGGACGACGGATTCCGCGATGTAGCCGGGATCGCAGGTTTCCAGCTCCACCTCGATCCGGCCGGCCTCCAGCTTGGAGAAGTCCAGGATGTCGTCGAGGATGTGCAGCAGCGATTCCGCCGACTGGCGCGCGACGGTGAGCTTTTTCCGGTGGTCGGGCTTCAGTTCCTCGTAGTCCAGGAGGGAGAGCATGCCGAGCACGCCGTTCATCGGCGTGCGGATCTCGTGGCTCATGGTCGCCAGGAATTCCGACTTGGCGCGGCTGCCGGCCTCGGCCATCTCCTTGGCACGGCGCAGGTGTTCCTGGGTCTTGCGGCGCTCGGTGATGTCGCGGACGATGCCGATGAACAGCGGGATGCCGACCGATTCCAGGTTGCCCACCGCCAGCTCGATGGGGAACAGCTCCCCATTGCCGCGCCGGCCGGTGTCCTCCCGCGTGCGGCCGATGACGTGGGCGACGCGGTTTTCCAGATAGTCGCTCATCCGGGCGTCGTGCTGGGCGGCGGCCTCCCCGGACATCAGCACGGTCAGGGGCTGGCCGACCAGCCCGCCGCGGGGAATGCCGAAGATCTCCTGCGTGGCCCGGTTCACGTCGGTGATGACGCCCTGCTGGTTGGCGATCACCACGCCGTCGCCCACCGCGTCCAGGATCGCCTTCAGGTGCCGCTCCGCCATCTCCTCCGACTGGCGGTGGGCGACGCGCAGCTCCTCCTCCGCCAGCTTCTGGGCGCTGATGTCCAGGTCGATGCAGATCCACTTCTCGATGGCGCGCTGGCTGTCGAAGATGGGGATGACCGTCCGGTTCAGCCACAGGGCCGAGCCGTCGCGCCGGGTCCGCCGCACGACGCCGCGCCAGATGTCGGCCGTGAGGGTGGCGGGCAGGGTGGACGATGGAACGTCGTCGTCCATCACCAGGGGGCGGCCGACCACATCGCCGCGGTCGACGCCCAGCGTGTCGCAATAGAGGTCGTTGACGACGGTGATGCGCCCTTCCGCGTCGATCTCGCTGACGATGGCGGTCTGGTCCAGCGCGTTCTTGTGCTGGACCAGCGCGTCCATCAGCGCGTCGATGCGCTGGCCGAACTGGCTGCGCAGGCTGAGCGCGGTGCGGTTCACCACGTCGATGGCCTGCCGGATTTCCAGCGGCGCGCTCTGCATCAGCTGGGCCTGGGCGTCCAACTCGCCGACCTGGACGCGCTGCTCCAGCGCCTTCAGCGTGTTCAGGTTGGTGAGCCAGCGCATCAGCAGCAGGCGGACCACCGCCAGGCCGACCACCAGCCCGCCGAGCGTCAGGGTCAGCGTCGCCTTGATGAGGGACCAGACCTCCTCCGACGCGGTCGCCACGTCGAAGGACAGGCGCAGGACGCCATAGTCGCGCCCGCCCGCGGAGATGACGCGGTTCACGTCGTAGAAGCGTTCCGCGAACAGGTCGATCAGCCACTGCGGCACATAGCCCTTCGTCCGGCCCTGTTGCCCCAGCGCGATGCGGGCGCCGGAGATGTCGATGAAGGCCACGCGGTCGAAGGAGGTGTGGGTGACGGCGGTCTCCATGGTGCGCTTCACGGCGTCGTAGTCGCCGATGATCACGCTTTCCTGGATGGCTTGGGCCGTCACCTCGATCAGCATGCCCGCCGTCATCTGCGCGTCTTCCAGACGCTGCGAGATGTAGTGGTGGAAGTACAGCGACAGGCTCAGGAAGATGCAGAGCGAGAACATCGCCGCGTAGAGCAGGAAGACCCGCGCCGACAGCGACTGCGGCATGAACTGCACGGTCGTGTGATCCTTATCCTGAGCCTGTGGGGTGCGGCTGGAGCTATTGCAGCGACGCGGGGGCCGTGCGGTAGAACTCCACGTAGGACTCGTAGTCCTCCTCGCGGGCGGGGATGAACTGCGTGAAGGGCGACAGCTTCACCGCTTCGGACACCCGCTTGATCACCGCGGCCCCCTCCGGATCCTGGCCCATGGCGAGGAAGGCGTCGGTCACCGCCTTCACGTCGGCCTCCGGCACGGAGGGGGAGACCATCAGGGCCAGGTCGTTGAAGGGCTCCGAACTCCACAGGGTGCGGAAATGCTTGTTCTCGCGCCGGGTGTAGCCTTCGGCGAGCTGGGAGTTCACGCCGACTGCCTTGACCTTGCCGCTGAACAGCTGGGCGAAGGCGCCGTCATGGTTGCCGCCGAACACGACCTTCACCGGGATCTGGCTGGCCAGCAGATGCGCGTAGGTGACCTTGTAGGCGACGAAGGCCTCCCGTCCGGGGAAGACCACTTCCTCGTCGGCCAGCTGCTTCAGCTCGGTGACGGGGGAATCGGCGGTGGTCAGGATCTGCCCCTGGACCGCCGGGTAGTCGCGCCGGACCAGCAGGCGCCAGCCCATGCGGCGCCGGTTCTCGTTGAACAGGTGGTTGGTGAAGGCGAACTCCACCTCCTTCGCCAGGACGTAGCTGGTCGTGTCGGCGGAGGTGCGGCCGATCTTCAGCACGAGGTTCACGCCCGACTTGGCGGAGATGTACTGGATGATCGGGTTCCAGTAGGAGGCGGTCAGCTCCACGCCGAACTGGTTGACCGGGGAGAACTTGTAGGTGCGCGATGCATCCGCCGCCTGCGCGGAAACCGCCGGGCCACCCAGGGAGAGACAAAGTAAAAAAAGTCTGAACCAATGCTTGGCGAACATTATTTCCCCCTGACTGTCTAAAAATAATCCGCTCCGGGCGGAGCGATCATTTTACCGTTCACAATACAGGGGCGCAACATGGGCTCGAATGGGGGGCTCAAACGACAGAGGCCCCGCGCGGACTCTTCGTCCGCGCGGGGCCGGCAGCGACAGGCGGGTCAGCGCTTCAGGTCGGCCAGGAAGGCCACCACCAGGGAGGCGGCGCCGCAGGCGAAGATCAGCGCGTAGCTCTCCCCGCTGTGCGCGAACAGGAAGGAGTAGCCGTAGCCGGCCAGCGCCTGGAACAGGGCGAAGGCGGTGGTGGCCCGGCTCCAGGCCGCGCGCTGTTCCATCGGGTGGCCGGGCAGGGCCTCGTGGATGCGGCCGAGCACCAGCGGCACCACGCCGGAGGTCAGGGCGCCGATGACCACCGTGGACAGCGCGATCAGCGCCGGGCTGGTGGTCACCGCCAGGATCGCGACGGCGACGGCCTGGAGCAGCAGGGCCACCCGGTAGGACAGGCGGAAGCCGAACCGGTCGCCCGCCTGCCCGGCCAGCAGCGGGCCGACGATGGCCGCCGCACCATACAGCGCCCAATAGAGCGCCCCGATGTCCGACCCCTTGCCCAGGCCGCGGGCGATGAAGTCGACCAGCAGCATCATCGGCGCCACGAGGCCGAGCGCGTTCAGCGCGTATTCCGCGTAGAGGGCGCGCAGGCCCTTCGTCTCCTTCGGCGCTTCAACGGGGGCTGCGGCCGGGACGACGGAGGGGGGCCAGCCGAACCAGCTGATCGCGGTCAGGAGGAGGCTGATGGCGCCCAGGCCCATCCAGGTCTCCCACAGGCCGAGGCGGAGCAGCACGGGCACCAGCGTGCCCGACGCCGCGATGCCCAGCCCGACGCCCAGGAAGATCAGGCCGCTCGCCATGCCGCGGCGGCCAGGGGGGATGTGCGGCAGGATCGACGTGGCGGCCAGCACCATCATCGCCCCGCCCGAGACGCCGGACACCAGCCGCCAGACGAAGAACCACGGCAGGGACAACGGATAGGCGCAGGCGAAGAAGGCCGCCGTCACCGCCACCATCAGCAGGCGCAGCAGCAGGCGCACAGGCATCAGCGTCGCCAGAGGGCGGCCGAGCAGCGCGCCGATCAGGTAGCCGGCGAAGTTTGCCGCCCCCAGCGTCACCACATCGGCGGCGGTGAACCACTGCGCCTGGATGAGCGGCGGGATCAGCGGCGTGTAGGCGAAGCGGGCCAGCCCGATGCCGATGAAGCTGCTGGACATGCCGGCGATCATGGCGAACCAGGCGGCGGCGTCCAGCCGGTCGCTCGCCGGAGCGGGGGCAAGCGCGGCGGCGGCCGTGTTCGTGTCCGTGGACATGGGATCATCCTTGTTCGGTTCCGCGCGCGCCCCTCCATCGCAAGGCGAGGGGGCATGCGAAGACGCGGTCATTCCGAGAGTGTTCCGTTGGCAGGAAGCGGCGGCAGGCCAAGCAGGGTGAGCGCGGCGTTCGCCGCACCCGCCAGCAGGTCGCGGTCGGGCCGGACGCGGCAGAGCACGCGGATCCCCAGCACCGTGGCCAGAAGCTGGCGGGCGCCGTCCTCCGCGCTGACGGCGGTCGTGGCCTCCCCCGCGGCTTGCGCGGCGGCGAGGATGCGGCGGAAGAAGGCTTCGTACTGCTCGAGTTCGCCGGCCAACGCCTCGCGCATCTCGGCATCGTGCGACGCCTCGACGGCCGAGTTGACGAGCAGGCAGCCGCGGTTCTGCGGGTCGTCCAGCGACCGTTCCACAACGTCATTGAGGAACTGCGTGATCGCCGCGGCCGGCGACGGGCAGCCTTCCACCCGGGCGATGCGCTTGTGCAGCGTCTGGGCGATGTAATGGTCGAGCGCCCGCCGGAACAGCGCGCGCTTGTCGCCGAAAGCGTTGTAGATGCTGGCGGGCGTCATCCTCATCCGCTCCGCCAGGTCGCGGGTCGAGGTGGCCTCGAAGCCACCGGTCCAGAAGCACTGCATCGCCGCGTCCAGGACCGTGCCCTCGTCGAATTCGCGCGGTCGCGCCATCGCCCACCCCGTTTTAGATCGTTCGCTCTAAAACACGATATTAGAGCGGTCGCTCTAAAACGCCAAGACGGGATCGCCTGATCTTGGCCGCGCCCGACGATGGGGAGCGTCGCGCCGCGCGCATGGCGTTCGGCGTCTAAACAAATATTCCTATTGCATCTTTTGAGCGGAAAACATTTATTTGAGCCGCATGTTTTACCGCGCCCACCGAATTACGGCCACCGGCCGGCCGGTGCGGCGCCGCCTTTCACCCGATCCGTCCACCAGATCAGGACCTATGATGCAGCAGCCTCTCAGCGCCCAGACCATCGCCGTCGTCAAGGCAACCGCCCCCGCCCTGGCGGAGCATGGTCCGGCGATCACCCGCGCGATGTATGTCCGCCTGTTCAAGGACGCGCACATCGCCGCCCTGTTCAACCACTCCCACCAGGGGCAGGGCGGCGCGCAGACCAAGGCGCTCGCCAACGCCATTCTGGGCTATGCGCAGAACATCGAGAATCTCGGCGCGCTGGCCCCGGTGGTGGAGCGCATCGCGCAGAAGCACGCCGGCCTCCAGATCCTGCCGGAGCATTACCCCTTTGTGGCGACCGCCCTGCTGGGCGCGATCAAGGACGTGCTGGGCGACGCCGCCACGGACGAGGTCCTGGGCGCCTGGGGCGAGGCCTACTGGTTCCTGGCCCGCATCCTGATCGGGCGGGAGCAGACCATCTACGACGCGACCGCCGCCGCCGAGGGCGGCTGGATGGGCTGGCGGGACTTCACCGTCTCGGCCAAGGTGAATGAGAGCGCGATCATCACCTCCTTCGTGCTGACCCCGGCCGACGGCGGGCCGGTGCTGCGGCACAAGCCCGGCCAGTACCTGACCTTCCAGCTGCCGGTGCCAGGCGCCGAGGCGCCGGTGCGCCGCAACTACAGCATCTCCGCCGCGCCGAACGGCCGCAGCTACCGCATTTCCGTGAAGCGGGAGCCGGGCGGAGCGGCGTCCAACTGGCTGCACGACCATGTGGCCGTGGGCACCGTCCTGAAGGTGTCCCCGCCGGCCGGCGACTTCTTCCTGCCCGAGCGGCCGGAACGGCCGGTGATCCTGCTGAGCGGCGGCGTCGGCCTGACTCCCATGGTCAGCATGGTGGAAACCATCGCACAGGCGCACCCCGGCCTGGAGACCCACTACATCCACGGCACGACCAGCAGCGCCACCCACGCCATGGACCGGCACGTCCGCGACCTGGCCGCGGCGCGCAGGAACATCTCCGTCGCGACCTTCTATTGCGAGCCGCTGGCCGGCGACCGCGCCGGCGTCAGCCACGACGCCGACGGCTTCATCACGGTCGACTGGCTGCGCGCCAACACGCCGCTGAGCGAGGCGGACGTCTATCTGTGCGGGCCCAAGCCCTTCCTGCGGACCTTCGTCGGCGGGCTGTCCCGCGCCGGCGTGGCGGGCGACCGCATCCATTACGAGTTCTTCGGCCCCGCCGAGGAGCTTGCGGCCGCCTGACGCGGTCCCGGGGGCGGGCGGGTTCGACCCCGTCCGCCCCCCGTTCGACTCAGGCGCCGAAGCCGCCGTCGATGGTCTGGAACGACCCGGTGATCATCGCGCCGTGCGGGCCGGCGACAAAGGCGGTCAGCTCGGCCACCTCCTCCGCGTGGGCGTGGCGCTTGATGGCCATGTGGCTGTGCATGAAGCTCGCCATCGGGCCGCCGGCCGGGTTCATGTCGCTGTCGGTCGGGCCGGGCTGGATGGCGTTGACGGTGATGCCGCGATCCCCGAAGTCGCGGGCGAGGCCCCGCACCATTCCCTGCACCGCGGATTTGGTGAGCGCGTAGGCGGCGGCGCCGGCGAAGGGCATGCGGTCGCCGTTGACCGAGCCGATGACGATGATGCGGCCGTTCGGATTCATGCGTCGGGCGGCCTCCACCGCCGCGTGGTAGGGCGCGCGCACGTTGACGTCGATCATCCGGTCCACCGCGTCGGGGTCGAGCGTCAGCGGATCCCCCATCACCAGCGTGCCGGCGTTGATCACCAGCACGTCGAGCGGACCGCGCCCGGCGACCACCGCGATCAGCGCGTCGCGGTCGGCGCTGTCCACGCGGATCGCCTCCGCCCCGGTCTCAGTGGCGAGCGCCTCCGCCGCGTCCTTCGACCCGGCGTAGGTGAAGGTGACGGCGCCATCGGCGGCGGCAAAGCGGCGGACGATGGCGGCGCCAATGCCCCGGCTGCCGCCGAGGACGAGGATCGTCTTGCCCGTGAAATCGGTCATCATCGGTTCCTTGAGTTTGTGTAGTGACCGCTATATATACCGAGCAGACGGATCGCCGCAAGGAGTTTCTTTAGTGACCACTACACATAAATCCGAGGCACCGGCGACCGGACCACGCGGCCGGCGGCGGTCCTTCGATCTGGACGAGGCGGTCGATACGGCGATGAGGCTGTTCCACGCCCGCGGCTACGACGCGGTGGGCGTGGCGGAGCTGGGGGCGGAGTTGGGGATCAAGCCGCCCAGCTTCTACGCCGCCTTCGGCAGCAAGGCCGGGCTGTTCGAGCGCGCGCTCCAGCGCTACGCCGCCGGGGAGGCCAACATCTTCGCGAAGGCGCTGGAGGAAGGCGGCGGCGTCGCCGCGGTGATCGCGCGCACGCTGGATCTCGCCGCCCGGCTCTATCCGGAGCGGAACGGGGTGGCCGGCTGCCTGGTGCTCGACGGCGCCCGCAACAGCGCCGATCCGGAGGCCTGCGCCCTGTCCGCCGCCGCGAAGACGGCCAGCCGCAACGCGCTGCGCGATTTCATCGCGGCCGAGCGCCCGGACCGCGCGGAGGATCTGGCCGATTTCGTCGTGATCGCGATGGCCGGCATGTCGGCCGCGGCCCGCGACGGCGCCGGGGAGTCCACCCTCAAGCCCTTCGCGGAGACCATCAGCCGCGCCTTCCAGCGCGAACTATCGTCGGAGGGATGATCTCAACCGTTCAGCGCACGGAACGCCGCGCGAGCAGCATGTTGCGGACAGCCAGCCCCGCCACGGCCAGACCGATGACGGCGCCGATGGAACTCGCCCCGAAATCGCTGAAGCCCGGGTGACGGCCGGGCGAGAAGTGCTGCAGGATTTCCATCGTTCCGGCCAGGGCGGACATCAGCCCGCCCAGAACCGCCCAGCGCTCCTCCACCCGATAGGCGATGCCGACGAAGAAGCCGGTGCCGGCGTAGGCGGCGGTGTGCTCCAGGTGCCCGTCGGCGCCGGTGCGGACCATCTCGTCCGCTGGAGCCAAGGACAGGACGACGATGGTCACGATGCAGGCCCAGGCCGCCAGCGTGACGGCCGTCTTTACGCCGGTCCGATTCATTCCGCCCCCGACACGGTGATTGCGCGCAGCAGGATATGCGGACGGCCGGTCCGGTGCGGCAAGGATTGGATCGGCGTAACCCGACCAACCCCGCAAATAGAGGACATACCTCCAATGGGGAAGTCCCGTCACATTGTGCCGGGCCACCCCGAGTGGCTATATCGTCGTGCCATGATCATGAACCGCCGCTGCCCCGACGCCATGCCGACGCCTGATCCCATCCGTCTGCCGGACACGACGGCCATTCCATGAGCCTCGCCAAGGGTTGCCGGAAGTCCGCCGACCTCTTCCTGGCCGATGGGGGCGAGGCGGGAGCGCTGATGCGCGGCCGCGACTGGGCGTCCTCTCCCCTGGGGGAGCCGGACGGCTGGGATCTGCCGCTGCGCACGCTGGTCGCCGTGATCCTCGGCTCGCGTCAGGCCATGTTCCTGGTCTGGGGACCGGAGCAGACCCTGCTCTACAACGACGCCTATGCGGAGATCCTCGGCGACAAGCACCCCGCGGCGCTCGGCCGGCCGTTCACCGAGGTCTGGAGCGAGATCCGCGACGATCTCACGCCCATCGTGACGCAAGCCTACGACGGCGAGCCGGTCCACATGGACGACATCACCCTGGTCATGCACCGCAAGGGCTATCCGGAGGAAACGCATTTCGCCTTCTCCTACACGCCGGTGCGCGGCCAGTCCGGCGGCGTGGCGGGCCTGTTCTGCGCCTGCATCGAGACGACGGAGGAGGTGTTCGCCAAGCGGCGGCTCGTGGCGGAGAGCGACCACTTCCGCGAGCTGTTCCGCCAGGCGCCGGGCTTCTGCTATGTCTGGCGCGGCCCCGACCACGTCTTTGAAATGGCCAACGACGCCTATTTCCAGCTGGTCGGCCATCGCGACATCATCGGCAAGCCGGCGCGCGAGGCGCTGCCGGAGATCGAGGGGCAAGGCTTCTTCGACTGGGCGGACCGCGCCTTCGCCAGCGGCGAGCCCTTCGTCGGCCAGGGCGTGCCGGCGAAGATCCGGCGCAGCCCGGGCGCCCCGCTGGAGGAACGCTTCGTCACCTTCGTCTTCCAACCGATCCGCGACGCCGACGGCCGGGTGACCGGCCTGTTCGTCCAGGGCAGCGACGTCACGGAGGCCAAGAAGGCCGAGGCGGCGCTGCGGGCCAGCGAGGCGCGGCTGCGCGCCGCGCTGGAGATCAAGACGGTCGGCGCGATCTATCTCGACGAGGACGGGCGCATCACGGACGCCAACGACGCCTTCCTCGCCATGGGCGGCTACAGCCGGCAGGATTTGGAAAACGGGGTGATGACCTGGCGGCGCCTGACGCCGCCGGAATGGCTGGAGTGCTCCGAAAGGGCCGTCACCGAACTGAAGGCGAACGGCCAGACCACGCCTTATGAAAAGGAGTACTTCCGCAAGGACGGCTCGCGCTGGTGGGCGCTGTTCGCCGCCACCCTGCTGGAGGACGGCAGCGCGTTCGAGTTCGTGCTGGACATCACCAAGGCCAAGCAGGCCGAAAAGGCGTTGCGCGACCTGAACGCCACGTTGGAGAGCCGGGTGGCCGAACGCACGGCCGACCGCGACCGCATGTGGCGCCTGTCCACCGACATCATGATCGTCCATCGTCTCGATTCCACGCTCACCGCGGTCAATCCCGCCTGGACCGCCACGCTCGGCTGGTCGGAGGAGGAGGTGCTGGGCATGCGCGCGCTGGACCTCGTCCACCCGGACGATGTCGAGGCGACGCGCGGCGAGAACCGTGGGATGGCGGCGGGGCAGCCCACGCAGCATTTCGTGAACCGCCTGCGCCACAAGGACGGCCATTACCGCTGGTTCTCCTGGATGGCCGTGCCGGACGGCGGCCTCGTCCACGCGGTCGGGCGCGACGTCACGGTCGAGAAGGAGCGCGAGGCGGCTCTGCGCCAAGCCGAGGACCAGCTGCGCCAGGCGCAGAAGCTGGAGGCGGTCGGGCAGCTGACCGGCGGCCTCGCCCACGACTTCAACAACCTGCTGCAGGCGCTGGGCGGCTGCCTCGCCATGATCCGCCGCCGCACCGACGAGCCGAAGGTGCAGCCCCTGCTGGACGCCGGCCAGCAGGCGGTGGACCGCGGCGCCAAGCTGGTCCAGCAGCTGATGGCCTTCGCCCGGCGCGAGGGGCTGCGGCCGGAGCCGATCGACGTGCGCGACCGCGTGCTCGCCATGTCGCCCCTTCTGGAACGGGCGCTCCGCGCGGACATCCGGCTGGCGACGACGTTCGGGCCGGGCCTGTGGTCGGTGGAGGTGGACCCGACGCAGTTCGAGCTGGCGCTCATCAACATGGCGGTGAACGCCCGCGACGCCATGGCCGACGGTGGCCTGCTGACGGTGAAGGCGGAGAACGTCCTCCTGCCCCCCGGCGATCCGTCCGGGCTGGACGGCGAGTTCGTCCGGCTGAGCGTCACCGACACCGGCACCGGCATGGCGCCGGAGGTGCGCGCCAAGGCCTTCGACCCGTTCTTCACCACCAAGGAGGTCGGGCGCGGCAGCGGCCTCGGCCTCGCGCAGGTGTACGGGCTGGCGCGGCAGGGCGGCGGCATGGCCTGGATCGACAGCGAACCGGGGCGCGGCACCGCGGTGGTCCTGCTGCTGCGCCGGTCCACCGCGGCGGTGGCCGCCGTGGAGGCGCCGTCCCTGCCCGCGACGGCGCCGGTGCGCCGCAGCGGGCGCGTCCTGCTGGTGGAGGACGACCCCATCGTCGCCTCGACCGTCGCCGCGGCGCTGGAGGACAGCGGGTACGAGGTGGCGCGGGTGACCACGGCCGACGAGGCCCTGCCGCTGCTGGCGAGCCGGGCGCGCATCGACCTTCTCTTCTCCGACGTGGTGATGCCCGGGCGGCTCAGCGGCGTCGATCTGGTGCGCGAGGCGCGGCGCCTGCGGCCGAACCTGCCCGCCGTGCTGACCACCGGCTACAGCGAGACGGTGGCAAGGACGGAGGGCGTGCGGCTCCTGCCCAAGCCCTACCGCATCGAGGAGCTGATCCGCGTGCTCAACGCCGTGTCGGGCGAGGCCGCCGCGAAACTGGCGGCCGGCGCCGAAAAGGCGGAGGGTCTGGCCGGGAATCCGTGACGTGTGCGGGCCGCGCCCTGTTGGGGAACGGCAACCGATGACACGAGCACGGCAATGGACAAGTCCACCCCCGCAGCGCTCGCCGACGGCATGGCCCTGACCGGACCGGTCGGCGGCCATCCCCCGACCGAGGCGGAGCAGCACAAGAGGCTGGCGCCCCTGCTGCTCGCGGCGCTCGGCGTCGTTTACGGCGACATCGGCACCAGCCCGCTCTACACCCTGCGGGAATGCTTCGGCCATGTCGGGCTGCCGCTGACCGAGGGCAACGTGCTGGGCATCCTGTCGCTTGTCTTCTGGGCGCTGATCCTGGTCGTCACGGTCAAGTACGTGATCTTCGTCATGCGCGCCGACAACAAGGGCGAGGGCGGCATCCTGGCGCTGATGACGCTGGCCCTGCGCAAGGCCGAGGCGACCGCCTTCCCGCGCCCGGCCCTGCTGGTGCTGGGCATGTTCGGCGCGTGCCTGTTCTTCGGGGACAGCCTCGTCACGCCGGCCATCTCCGTCCTCAGCGCGGTGGAGGGGCTGAAGGTCGTGGCCCCGGCGCTGGAGGCCTGGGTGATCCCGCTGACCGTCGTCATCCTGGTCGGCCTGTTCGTGGTCCAGCGCGCCGGCACGGCCAAGGTGGGGCGCCTGTTCGGCCCGGTCATGCTGCTGTGGTTCGGCACGCTGGCCGTGCTGGGGGTGGTGGAGATCGCCCATGGGCCGGGGGTGCTGCGCGCCCTGTCGCCGGTCTGGGCCGTGGCCTTCGCCGTGGAGAACCAGTGGCTGGCCTTCTTCGCGCTGGGCTCGGTAGTTCTGGCCGTGACCGGCGGCGAGGCGCTGTACGTCGACATGGGCCATCTCGGCCGGCTGCCGATCCGGGTGGCGTGGCTGGGCCTCGTGCTGCCGGCGCTGCTGCTGAACTACATGGGGCAGGGCGCCCTGCTCCTGCGCGACCCGGCGGCGCTGGAGAACCCCTTCTACCATCTGGCACCGGGCTGGGCGCAGGTGCCGCTGCTGGTGCTGGCGACCGGGGCGACGGTGATCGCCAGCCAGGCGGTCATCTCCGGCGCCTATTCCATCAGCCGGCAGGCCATCCAGCTGGGGCTGATCCCGCGCATGCCGATCCGCCACACCTCGGAGAAGGAGATCGGGCAGATCTACGTGCCCAAGATCAACTGGACGCTCTGCGCGCTGGTGATCGCGCTGGTGCTGGGGTTCGAATCCTCCTCCAACCTCGCCGCCGCCTACGGCATCGCGGTGACGGGGGAGATGTCGATCACGGCGCTGCTGTTCTACGTCGTGGCGCGGGCGCTGTGGCGGTGGCCGCGGTGGCTGGCCGGGGCGCTGACCGCCGTGTTCCTGGCGGTGGACCTCGCCTTCTTCAGCGCCAACCTGCTGAAGGTGCCGCAGGGCGGCTGGTTCCCGCTGCTGGCCGCCGGGATACTGTTCACGCTGATGTGGACGTGGCGGCGCGGCCGGCGCGCGATCGCGGAGCGGCTGGCCGAGCAGGGCATGTCGGTGGACCGCTTCCTCGCCCGGCTCAAGCACCGGAAACCGCACCGCGTGCCCGGGACCGCGATCTTCCTGACCCGCAGCACCGTGGTCGTCCCCCACGCGCTCCTGCACAACCTGAAGCACAACCACGTGCTGCACGAGCGGGTCATCTTCCTGACCGCCATCAACGAGGAGGTGCCGCGCATCGGGGACGACCGGCGGTTCGAGGCGGAGGATCTGGGCCACGGATTCTGGCGCGTCGTCCTGCATTTCGGCTTCATGGAGACGCCGCACGTGCCGCAGGCGCTGGAGCTGATGCGCCGGCACGGCTTCACGCTGGACATGATGACCACGTCCTTCTTCGTCGGGCGGGAGACGATCGTGCCGTCGAACCATCCGGACATGAAGCCCTGGCAGGAACGCCTGTTCATCGTGATGGCCAGCAACGCGGCCTCCGCCTCGGATTTCTTCTGCGTCCCGCCCAACCGCGTGGTCGAACTGGGCGCGCAGATCGAGGTTTAGGTGTTGGGAAAGGCAGCGCCGATCAGCGACACTGCGCGCCGTTCCTGAGCGACCGTTGAGGCCATCTTGTCCGTCCGTCCCTCGCCCGCCGGGGCCATTCCCGGCACCGTCGTCGCGCTCGGCTTCGTCAGCCTGTTCATGGACGTCTCGTCGGAGATGATCCACAGCCTGCTGCCGGTGTTCCTGGTGTCGGGGCTGGGGGCCAGCGCGCTGTCGGTCGGGATCATCGAGGGCATCGCCGAGGCCACGGCGTCCATCACCAAGGTCTTCTCCGGCGTGGTCAGCGACTGGGTCGGCCGGCGCAAGCCGCTGCTGCTGCTCGGCTACGGCATGGCGGCGCTGACCAAGCCGGTCTTTCCGCTGGCCGACAGTTTGGGAACGGTGCTGCTGGCCCGCTTCCTGGACCGCATCGGCAAGGGCGTGCGCGGGGCGCCGCGCGACGCGCTGGTCGCCGAGGTGACGCCCGTGGAACTGCGCGGCGCCGCCTTCGGCCTGCGTCAGTCCATGGACACCGTCGGCGCCTTCGCCGGCCCGGCGCTCGCCATGCTGCTGATGCTGCTCAGCGGCGGCGACGTGCGGTTGGTGTTCTGGGTGGCGGTGATCCCGGCCATGGTCGCCGTCGCCGTGATCGTCGTCGGCGTGCGGGAGCCGGACGCGGAGCCGTCGGCGGAGAAGCGCCGCTTCCCGATCCGGCGCAGCGAGCTTCGGCAGCTCGACGGGCACTATTGGGGCATCGTGGCGCTCGCCTCCGCCCTGACACTGGCGCGCTTCAGCGAGGCCTTCCTGCTGCTGCGCGCCCAGAGCGTCGGGGTGGAGGACGCCTACGCGCCGCTGGTCCTGATCGTCATGAACATCGTCTACGCGGCGTCGGCCTACCCGCTGGGGCGGCTCGCCGACCGGCTGGACCGGCGGACGCTGCTGGCGGTCGGGGTCGGGCTGCTGGTGCTGGCCGACCTCGTCCTGGCGGCGGCCGGGTCGGTCTGGGCGGTTCTGGCGGGGTCGGCCGCCTGGGGCCTTCACATGGGGGCGACCCAGGGGCTGCTGGCCGTCTTCGTCGCCGATGCAGCACCCAAGCACCTGCGCGGCACGGCCTTCGGCCTGTACAGCCTCGTCACCGGCCTCGCTTTGCTCGCGGCGAGCGCGCTCGCCGGCGCCCTGTGGACCGCGGCGGGGCCGGCCGCGACCTTCCTGGCCGGCGCGGGCTTCTCCGTTCTGTCGCTGGTGGGCCTGCTGATGCTCGTGCCTGGGAAGACGGAAGCGGGCGCATAGGCGCTGACTCCCGCGCCTTTGTCCCCTCTCCCAGCCCTGCTGGGAGAGGGAGGGACCCGCCGCGCACGCGGTGGGAGGGTGAGGGCAAGGTTTCCGCGAGAATTCTGGCCCTCACCCTCCCGCTTCGCGGGCCCCTCCCTCTCCCTGCGGAGCAGGGAGAGGGGTTTGTGGTCACGCCGCGCGGACCTGGGTCAGGAAGCGGTCGATCTGCTGGAGCAGGTGGCCGGTCTTCTCGGAGACCTGGCCGGCCGCGGTCAGGACCTCCTGCGCGGACTGGCCGGTCTGGCCGGCGGCGGAGCGGACCAAGCCGATGTTCTCCGACGCGGCGGCGGTGCCGCCGGCCGCCTGCTGGACGTTGCGGGCGATGTCGGCCGTTGCCACGCCCTGCTCCTCCACCGCGGCGGCGATGGTCGTGGAGATCTCGTTCAGACGGGCGATGGTGGAGGCGATGGCGCGGATCGCCGAGGCGGCCTCGCCGGTGGCGGACTGCATGGCGCCGATCTGGCCGGCGATCTGCTCGGTCGCCCGCGCGGTCTGGGTCGCCAGCTGCTTCACCTCCGACGCCACCACAGCAAACCCTTTTCCGGCCTCCCCGGCGCGGGCCGCCTCGATGGTGGCGTTCAGCGCCAGCAGGTTGGTCTGGCCGGCGATGGAGTTGATGAGGTCCAGCACCTCGCCGATGCGGCCGGCCGTCTCGCTCAGGCTGCGCATGGTCGCGTCGGTGCGCGCGGCGTCGTTGGACGCCTGGCCCGCGATCACCGCGGACTCCGTCACCTGCTTGGCGATCTCGTTGATCGAGGCCGACAGCTGGTGCGCGGCCGACGCCGCACCGTCCACGTTGGCCGACGCGCTTTCGGCCGCCGTGGCCGCGCCGGCGGCCTGGGTGGAGGCGTGCTCGGCCGTCGCCACCATGCTGGAGGCGGTCTGGTGCATCTGGGTCGCCGCGGCGGAGACCGTTTCCACCACCATCTTCACGCCGTTCTCGAACTGGTCGGCGAGCGACAGCATGGCCTCCCGGCGTTCCGCGGCGGCGCGGGTCCGCTCGGCCTCCGCCTGGGCGCGGGCGGCTTCCACCTCGCGGGCGGTGTCGCGGAAGACGCGGAGCGCTGCCCCCATTTCGGCGATTTCGTCGCGCCCGTCCAGCGTGACCTCGGCGGCGAGGTCGCCGGAGGCGATGCGGCGCATGTCGGTCTTCAGCGCCATCAGGCGGCGCATCAGGTTGCGCCCGACATAGAGCCAGACGACCAGGATCGACACGATGATGCTGACCAGGCAGACGGCGATCTGCGTCAGGCGGCTGGTGTCGAGCATCCGCGTCGTGTCCGCCGTGGTGGCGGCGATGCCGCGCTCCTGCCCCTGGACCAGTTCGCCGATGGCGGAGGTCATGCGCGCGGACAGGGCGTGGTTGCTCTCCACCAGGGCGCGGGAGCGCTCCCGCAGGTCCAGGACGCGGCGGCGCGTCTCGACGGCGCCGGTGTCGCCGCTGGCGATCCCGGCCATCTCCTTCACCGCGGGGGTCAACGCCTCTGTCAGCTTCTCAGGAAGCTGCGGCAGGACGCTGTTGATCACGGCAATCGACTGGGACAGGCGTGCCTCGATGACGTTCAGCCGGTCGCCGTCGGTGGTGGTGCCGGCTTCCAGCAGCAGGTTGCGCGCGTTGCTGGCCTCGTCCGTCAGCGTGCGGATCGGCTGCATCCGTAGGCCGGCATCGACCATGGTGGAGGCCGCCGCGCGCATGTCCTCCGGCGTGGTGTCCGGATCCAGCACCGTCTGGCGGGCCTGCCCCTCCTCGCTGGCGATGACGGTCTTCCAGGGCGAGGTGAAGCGCTGGATCTTGGTGTCGGCGTCGAGGATGGCGGGCACCTGCTCCGCGATGCGGCCGTTCTGGGCGATGCGCTGGGCGGCGGCGCCGTCCAGCTCGGCCAGGTTGGCGAACAGCGCCTTGGCGGTGTCCTCGATGCCGTTCAGCAGATCGCGGTCCGTGTCGGTCTTGCGCAGCTGGTCGAGGCGGGCGGAGAATTCCTCCTTCACCGCCTGGACGCGGGCGGAGACGGCGTCGCGGGCCGCGGCGTCGCCGGCGGAGGTGAGGGCCGGCGCCAGGGCGACCAGCCGCTCCGTCTGGTAGGCGACGCTCATGCCTTCCTTCATGGAGGGCACCGCCTGTCCCACGATGGCGTCGATGGTGTCGCGGACGTTGCCGTAGCCCACCAGCGCGACCGACGCCGCGCCCAGGGTGCCCGACAGCACCACGCCGATCGACAGCATCAGCTTGCCCCGAACCCCTATGCGCAACCCGGCACCGGAGGTGTCTTGTGCGCTCAACCCCTGGTTTTGCATCCTTCTTCGTCCCGGCGGATTGTTATTTTATGTTCCGGGAAGCCTGCTCAACGGCAACTAAAAACGCAAGTAACAAAACAGCCTTTCCGATTGGTCTTGTTAACTATTCGTAATTGTTTCCATGGTGAAATGCAGATATCGCGTGAGGAGCCGGATTCCCGTCCGGCGCCCAGCCTTCGGTTGTGCCTGCGCACGCCCGGCGGTCGATCATTGCACGGTTTCGAGCTGCGTGAAGCGGACCGGGATCACCGGGCGCAAGGACAGGCGGCCCTGCGCGTCCCCCTGTGCGTCCCCTTGCGCGTCCTTAATCCCGACGGTCAGCGTCTGCGCGCCCGCCCCGCCCATCGGCAGGACGATCCGGCCGCCGGGCTTCAACTGCTCGACCAGGGCCGGCGGCACCCGTTCGGCCGCCGCGGTGACGATGATCCGGTCGAAGGGCGCGTGCTCGGCCCAGCCGCGCGACCCGTCGCCGGTGCGCACGCCGATGTTGACGTAGCCCAGTTTCTGGAACAGCGCCTCGGCCGCCGCCGCGAACTCCTCCACCACCTCCACGGTCCAGACCTGGCGGACCAGACTCCCCAGCACCGCCGCCTGGTAGCCGAGCCCGGTCCCGACCTCCAGCACCGTGTCGTCCGGCCGGACGTCCAGCAGGTCGGTCATCAGCGCGACGATGAAGGGCTGGGAGATGGTTTTGTCAAAGCCGATCGGGAGCGGCATGTTGTGGTAGGCATAGCCGGCGAGCTGCGCCGGCACGAAGAGGTGGCGCGGCACGCCGCGCATGGCGGCCATGACCCGCCCGTCGAGCGCCGCCTTGCCGATTTCGTCGCTGGCCAGCTCCGCCTGGATGGCGATCACCTCCACCATGTGCCGGCGCAGGATGGCGTAGTGCTCCTCGCTCATCTCCTTCATGGCCGACTCTCCTTGGACAACACTGTCATAAGAAGTCGGTCGCGCGGCGGCGCCGACCATTGCCAGGAGGGGATAACGCTCATTGATCGTAGAGGGGGTACCGCGTACCGCGACGGGCAATCGGCCGACGACGGCGTTGCGCAAGCGTCGCCGCGAGCACTATCTCCCTCACAATGGTGAGGTGGAACAGACGGTTTCGATGCGCATGCAGGACGCGATCCCCTATCTGCTGACGGTCCTGCACATCGGCACGGCGGTGTGGGTGACGGTCCACGCCCTGCTGAAGAAGCGGGACGTGGCCTCGGCGATCGGCTGGATCGGCCTGGCCTGGCTGTCCCCGATCGCCGGGAGCGTCCTGTACGTCACCTTCGGCATCAACCGCGTGCACGCCCGCGCGCAGAGCCTGCGGCGCCCGTTCCTGCGCACGCGGTCGGGCGGAAGCGCCGCCGCTGTCCCGTTCCAGGGGCTGGCCCTGGCTGTGGAGCGGATCACCGGCCGGGGCATCGAATCCGGCAACCGGCTGGAGATGCTGTCGGCCGGGGACGGCGCCTATCCCCTGATGCTGGAGGCGATCGGTCGGGCGCGCACCAGCATCGCCCTGTCGAGCTATATTTTCCGCGCCGACGCCGCCGGCCAACGTTTCATCGAGGCCCTGGCGGCGGCCCGCAAACGCGGCGTCGAGGTGCGGGTGCTGATCGACGGCATCGGCGGCGGCTACCTGCTGTCGCCCGCCTACCACCGGCTGCGCGACGCGGGCATTCCGGCGGCGCGCTTCCTCCATTCGCCGTTGCCCTGGCGCATGCCCTTCCTGAACTTGCGCAACCACAAGAAAATCCTGGTGATCGACGGGCGGGTCGGCTTCACCGGCGGGCTGAACATCGGGGCGGAGAACCTGCTCGCCGACTCCCCCCGGCACCCCGTGCGCGACACCCATTTCCGCATCGAGGGGCCGGTCGTCGCCCAGCTGATGGAGGCCTTCGCGGAGGACTGGCAGTTCGTCACGGGGGAGAGCCTGTCCGGGCCGGACTGGTTTCCGGTCCTGTCCCCGGTCGGCGACACGCCGGCGCGGGTCGTCACCTCCGGCCCGGACCAGGACATCGAGAAGCTGGAATACACGCTGCTGAACGCCATCGCCGTGGCGCGCCGATCGATCCGCATCGCCACCCCCTATTTCCTGCCCGACGACCGGCTGTGCAGCGCGCTGGAGATGGCGGCGCTGCGCGGCATCGCGGTGGACGTCGTGATCCCGGCCAAGGGCAACCACCGCGTCCTGGACTGGGCCGTTCCGGTGCAGATCCGGCCGCTGGCCGCCGCCGGCTGCCGGATCTGGCTGGCGCCGCCGCCCTTCGTGCACGCCAAGCTGATGACGGTGGACGGCTGCTGGGCGCTGGTCGGCAGCGCCAACTGGGACGTGCGCAGCCTGCGGCTGAACTTCGAGCTGGACCTGGAGGTCTACGGCGACGCCTTCGCCGCGCTGGTGGACGCCGCGATCGACACCGGCCGGTGCCGGCTGGTGTCGCTGGACGACCTCGACGCGCGCAGCCTGCCGGTCATGCTGCGCGACGCGGCGGCGCGGCTCCTGCTGCGCTATCTGTAGCGCCACGCTGCAAGGCGCCATTTCATTGTTGTACGTAATATTGGCCGCCCGGCCGCCCTCATCGCGGGCGGTCGTCGCGAGTGCGCATAAAGGAATATTATCGACCGCAGCAATGCGACCAAATGATCGTGAAGAGCGACGCTGAATCAATTTGACCGACATTCGAGCGGAGAGTTATATCACCAAAGTTCATCGATGGGATTCTGCGTCCGCGCAAGCATTTGCGCGGGTATTGGCGTTCGCAGATGGTTAGTATTCGAAGGGATAAGGAATGTTCGACCTGTACAGTCGGAGCCTGATGGCCCGGGTGGTGGTGCCCATTGCCGGCCTGCTGGGCGTGATCGCCTTCGCCTCCATGCTCGGCGCCGTCTACATGAACATGGCTTCGGCCCGCGACGCCTTGGCGGCGCGCGCGCAGATGACCACCACGGTGCTGTCCGGCGGCGCGGCGGAGGTGCTGTGGAACATGGACACGGGCGTGGCCAACTCCATGCTCGCCGCACTCGCAGCCGATCCCGACTATTCGGGCAGCACGATCCGCGGCAAGGACGGCAAGGTCTTCGCCGCCCACGGCAAGCCGCCGGTCGCCTCCGACGACACGATCATCCTGCGCACGGCGCCGGTCACCCGCGGCAGCGGGTCGAAGGTGACGGAAATCGGCTCCATCGAGGTCGGGCTTTCCACCCAGCGCGTCTATGACGAGATCCGCAGCACCACGCTCGTGATCGCCGGCGTCTGCGCCCTGGTTCTGCTGGGCGTCTGCGGCGTGCTGCTCACCATCGTCCGCGGCGTCACGCGGCCCATCGTGCGCATGACCGCGGTGATGAGCGACCTGGCGTCCGGCCGCACCGACGTGGAGGTGCCGGCGCTCGGCCGGCGCGACGAGGTGGGGCGCATGGCCGCGGCCGTGCAGACCTTCCGCGAGAACGCCATCGCCAAGGCGCGGCTGGAGGCCGAACAGGCGGGCCACGCCGCCGAGACGGACCGGCAGCGCCGCGCCGCCCTGGCGGCCGTGGCGGAAACCTTCGACACCGACGTCGGGCAGCTCCTGGCCACCGTGAACCGCACCGCGGAGGCGATGAGCGGCGCCGTGGGCGAGGTCGCCGCCAGCGCCAGCGAGAACGCGTCGCTCAGCAGCGGCGTCGCCAGCGTCGCGGACGACGTCAGCGGCAACGTGGAAACCGTGGCCGCCGCCGTGGAGCAGCTGGCCGCCTCCATCCGGGAGATCGCGGCCCAGGCGCAGAACTCGCACGGCGTGTCCGACGGGGCGAGCCGCCGGGTCAGCGGCACGGTCGGCCTGATGAACAAGCTGGTGGAGGACGCCAGCCGGATCGGCGACGTGCTGACCCTGATCACGTCCATCGCCGGCCAGACCAACCTGCTGGCGCTGAACGCCACCATCGAGGCGGCGCGTGCGGGCGAGGCCGGGAAGGGCTTCGCGGTCGTCGCCACCGAGGTGAAGAACCTTGCCGGGCAGACCGCCAAGGCGACGGAGGAGATTTCCGCCCTCATCAACGCGATTCAGGCCTCCACCGGCGACGCGGCGGGCGAGATCGGCGGGATCGCCAAGGTGATCGGCACGCTGTCGGAGATCAGCGCCTCCATCGCCACGGCGGTGGAGCAGCAGAACTCCGCGACCATCCAGATCAGCCGCGCGGTGCAGCAGGCCGCCCATGGCACCCAGCAGCTGCGCGAGAACGTGCAGGGCGTCGCCCAGTCGGCCCGGCGCAACGGGGAATCCGCGGCCGGCCTGCACCGGGACATCCGCAGCCTGGAGGAGAGCCTGCACGCGGTGCAGTCCCAGGTCGACCGCTTCGTCGACAAGCTGACCGCCGGCTGACGGCCCGACGTCGTACGGCAGGACGGACCCGCCAAACGAAAACAGGCCGCGCCGGAGGCGCAGCCCGTTTTTCGGTTCATCCCTGGGGTCGGGCTGTCGCCGAAGCGGCGGCCGGCCCGGCCGGGGTGGCGTGCGCCCGGATGATCAGGCCCCGGACAGGTCTCAGTGAGCGAGAGCGCTGTAGACGATGTAGACCGGGGTCGCCTTGAACCAGGCGGTCACGAAGGCGCCGATCGCCTGGATGGCGGTGGACGGCTGGTGCGAAGCGCCGGCGGGGGAGAAGGTCGTGGTCGTCATGATGTCCTCCATCGATCTGATGGAGCGACTATAGCCTGGTATACCAAATGCCAGATACGCAAAGCCCGCAAGGCTGAAAGACCGAAAAATTACAGCCACATCAAGCGTTTGCCCCACTTACCATCGGCGTTGCAAACAATAAGCCGCAAAGCGCCTGTGGCCATTCCGGGCTGCGCGGCAGGACCGGCATAGGCGGTTTCGCCGAGTTGCGCGCGGTCTGGCGGCTCTGGAAGGCTAGGTCCCGGAGTCATGCAGGGTCCAGGGAGAGAGACTGCGGGCCGCCTTCGGGCGGCCTTTTTCCTGCCGCACGGTCCGTCCCGATCACGGGTTGGGGAGCGGGCCTTGAAACCATCCGCGGGAGCACCGACGCTTGAAGCGCCGGGCATCGGCGGCGTGGGCGCGCTCCCCGGCCGGCACGTGCAGGAGGGGGAAAGGGGGCGCGATGGCGGTCAGAGAAGAGGATTGGTCCGGCGGGCTGCGATGGAACGCCCTGGTCACGGTGCGCGGCCTGCGGCTGTCCACCGGACTGGTCATCTTCACCTTCCTCACCACCCACCTGCTGAACCATGCCTTGGGCATCGTGTCGCTGGAGGCGATGGCGGAGGCGCAGGACTGGTTCGTCGCGGTCTGGCGCAGCGTGCCGGGCACCGTGCTTCTCTACGGGTCCTTCCTGGTCCACGCCGCCCTGGCGCTGCTCGCGCTGTACCGCCGGCGCACGCTGCGCATGCCGGGATCGGACCTGTGGCAGCTCGTCCTCGGCCTGTCCATTCCGTTCTTCCTGATTCCCCATGTGCTGGGGACGCGGGTCCGGTCGGCGATGTCGGGATTCGAGGACACCTACGACATCGTCCTCCAGCTGATGTGGGTCGAGGTCCCGACCAACGGCCTGCGGCAGGCCTTCATCCTGGTCGTCGCCTGGACGCACGGCTGCATGGGCCTGCATTTCTGGCTGCGCCACCGCCGCTGGTACCCGCGCGCCTTTCCGGTCCTGTTCGCCCTGGCGCTGATGGTGCCGGTGCTGGCCCTGATCGGCTTCGCGCAGGCCGGCCGGGACGTCGCCATGCTGGTCGAGGCCAACGGGTTGAAGCCGATGGTGCCGCCGCCCCCGGCCATGGGCACCGCGTGGTGGATCGCCTACGGCGTGGCCTGGGGCTCCCTGCTCGGGGTGCTCGGCGCGCGGGGCCTGCGCTTCCTGCGGCAGCGCCGCACGCTGGTGCGCATCCGCTACCCGGACCGCCAGACCGTCGCCGTGCCGCGCGGCTTCACGGTGCTGGAGGCGAGCCGGCTGGCCGGCATCCCGCACCTGTCCGTGTGCGGCGGGCGGGGGCGCTGCTCCACCTGCCGGGTGCGCGTTCTGGGCGACGTCGCCGACCAGCCGGAGCCCGCGCCGGAGGAGCGGACGACGCTGGCGCGGGCCGGCGCGCCGCCGGGCGTGCGCCTGGCCTGCCAACTCCGCCCGGTGTCCGACGTGGCGGTGATCCCCCTGCTGCGCGCCACCGCGCTGGACCCGCCGCCGGCCGAGCAGCGGTGGAACGGGGAGGAGCGGTTCATCGCCGTGCTGTTCTGCGACCTGCGCGGCTTCACCGCCCTGTCGGAGCAGAAGCTGCCCTTCGACGTGGTCTATCTGCTGAACCAGTATTTCGCCACCGTCGGCAACGCCGTGGAGCGGGAGGGCGGGCGCGTGGACAAGTTCATCGGCGACGGGGCCATGGCCCTGTTCGGCGTGGAGAGCGAGCCGACGCAGGCCTGCCGTCAGGCGCTTGCCGCCGCCGCGGCCATCGCGCGTGGGGTGGAGGACCTGAACGGCAACCTGCAGCGGGAGTTGGGGCATCCCCTGCGCCTGGCCATGGGGCTGCACGCCGGCGTCGCCATCGTGGGGGAGATGGGCTATGGCCCCGCGACCTCGCTGACCGCGGTCGGGGACGTGGTGAACGTGGCGAGCCGCCTGGAAGGGATGGCGAAGGAACTGGACGCCGAACTGGTCGTGTCCGACGGCACGGTGCGGCGCGCGGGCGTGGTGCTCGGCTCCGGAGAGGTGCTGGACCTGCCGGTGCGAGGCCGCACCGCCACGGTGCGCGCCGTCGTCCTGCCGCGGGCCGGCGCGGCGGTGGTCGCCTGAGCATACGCGCGAGGAGCGCACCGAAGGGGGCGCCCCGAATAGGCCGCCCCGAAAAGGTCGGCACCGGGAACGGGAACCCGGGGGCCGGGCCGGCGTTTCCCAAGTCATCCCCGGCGCGCCGCTCCGCACGATAATCATCGGTTCCGGCATGATGTCGTTGCAGGAAGCGGCCCGGGTGGATTATGCACCGTTGGACGCCGCATTGTTCGTCTCTTCGCCCTTTGGGGCCGGTGACGCCGCCCGGTTTTACCCGGCCGCCCGCGGAGCGCGATGGTGCGTCCGGTGGGCTGGTGGCGTGACGGGTGCGTTGCATCGCCGTGCAAATACCGTCAGTGTTGCTTTCGTTTCCTTCCGACAACCGAGCATCCAGAGTGAACGAGTGAACGACGAACTGAAGAATGTCACCGCGACGGTGAAGTGGTACAAGGCGGACAAGGGCTTCGGCTTCATTCGTTTGTCCGATGGAAGCGGGGAAGCGTTTCTGCATTCCAAGGTCCTGGCCCCCTTGGGGGAGGTGACGCTGACCGAAGGGACCATCCTGGTCTGCGACGTCGTGCCCAGCCCGAAGGGCCCCCAGGTCGCGGCCATCCATTCGGTCACCCCGGCCGCCCCGGCGGAGCCGAAGCCGCCGCGCGAGCCCAAGGCGCGCCGCACCCGGACCGCCGCCGTGCCGCCGGTGGACGGCAAGCCGGCCAAGCCGCAGGGTGTCCGGGAGGTGCCGCAGCGCCGTGTCGAGCGCCTGCCGGCGGCGCTGATGGCGATTTCCCCGGACGACATGACCTATGGGACGGTGCGCTGGTACAACCTCGACAGCCAGTCGGGCCTGATCGACCCGTGGAACGACGAGACCGGCATCGGCGTCTATTTCGACCGCACGATCCTGCGGCAGTCGGGCCTGGATATCGTGGCCGACGGCGAGGATGTCCGCTTCGTCGCGGAACAGGGCGACAGCGGTCCCTTCGCGCTGCGCGTCGAGCTGGCCTGATCCGGCCCCTGTCCCCATCGCTTTTCCCTGGACCAGGGGGGTATGCCCCCTGATCCGCCCCACCCCCAATGATCCGGGAATGGCGGCCCCCGCCGGCGTGTAGGTCCTGTCATCAGGGTGGCGGCCCAGCGTGGCGGGTCCGGGGAGGCGGACATGGGACAGATTTTTTGGGGACAGGTTTTTGGACGACGAGCGCTTCGGTCCGGCGCGGTGATGCTGGCGCTGTCCGCGGCGGCGATTCCCGCGGCAACGGCCTGCAGGGCCCAGGCGATCGATTGCTGGCTTCTGGAAGGCCAGGCGCTCGACCGCGCCCACCAGCGCGGCCTGTGCAAGGACGCCTTCGCGCGCAACTCCGTGGGCGGCGCGCCCGCGGCGGGTGAGCCAGTCGTCGTGCCCAAGCAGACCAACGACGCCCCGCGCGATGTTGCGCGCGGCAACCAGCGCGATCGGGAGGTCGCGGCCGTTCCCAGCCCGCGGCCGGCGACACCCCCGGCCAAGCCGAAGCGGGAAGGGACCGCGCAATCGCAGCCCCGGCCGGCCCGGGCAGCGGCCCCGGCGCAATCCCAGTTGCCGTCGTGGAGCACGGGGCGGGAGGAACCGTCCTGGAACACGCCCCGGCCGGCGGATCGGGTGGCCCGCGTGGAGGAGACCGTCCCGAAGGAAACCGCCGAGATTCCGGTCGAACCCTGGCCCGTCCGGCGTCAGCCGCCGCCCTCGACGGACCCCGTTGAGATCTTCATGGACAACCTCCAGCGGGATTTCCAGTCGCTGGTGACCAAGCTGATCAGCGGTCGCTGAACACCCCGGATTCAGGCCGGATTCAGGCCGGATTCAGGGGGGCGTCCGGCGACGCCGGACCCTCGTCCGGCCCCGCGGGGGCGGAGGGCACGGCGCCGCTCCCCTTCGCGCCACGGTCGGCGTTCCGCGGCGGCGGTTCGATGACCGGCCCGATCTTCACGTCGCGGGCGGCGAGCGGGACGATGTCGCCGATCGGCATGAAGGATCCGTCCGCCTGCTCGCGGGCGGGCTCCCAGACGCCGTCGATCTTGATCCAACGATAGGTGCTGCTGCTCATGCCATCGCCTTGCTGCGGTCGGTTCGTCGATGCCGACCGGTCAACAGGCGAGGGGGCCCGCCCGTGTCCACAAAACTTCCTGCCCTTAAACGGCCCCCCAGAAACGGCAAAGGGGCAGCGTTGCCGCTGCCCCAGGCGCGACGGGTCGGCCTGCCTCGACGGCGTCAGTCGGCCTTGCCGTTGATGGCGTCCTTGAGGGCCTTGCCGGCGGAGAACTTCGGGGCCTTGGAGGCCGCGATCTTGATCTCGGCGCCGGTCTGCGGGTTGCGGCCGGTGCGCTCACCGCGCTCGGCGATCTCGAACTGCCCGAAGCCGGGCAGCTTGACGGTCTCGCCCTTGACGAGCGCGTCCTGCAGGCTCTCCAGCACGGCGTCCAGCGCCTTGCCGGCGTCCGCCTTGGTGCCGCCCAGCTTGGCGGCGATGGCGTCGATGAGGTCGGCCTTCGTCATTCCCTACTCCTCTGTTCATTTCGAAACCCGCAGCATCGCTGGGGTTCTCGGCGCCTCTGACGTACTCTGCCGCTTTCCTGTGCGCAAGCCTCTCCAGGCCAAACCGGCCGGGAAAAGGCTCAAAAGCCACTCGAAGCAAGAAAATTCCTGGCCGAATGGGATAAATTCCGGTTTGCGGGAGCGCCGCACCGGCGCCGCACCGGAAAACCGGCGACTCGGCGGAGCCCGCCCAGGGGAGCCGGCCCTTGTGGAACTCCGGCGGCCCCTGCGGCATTATGCCGGGACCGGTCGCGTCCAAGGTCCCAACCGGGGCATCGGGCCGGTGGTCCAACGGCCCGAGCGGCATCCGCGATGCACACCAGCCCCATCGAAAGTCCCGTTGGCCAGGATCTCGTGCTCGTCGGCGGCGGGCACGCCCATGTGCATGTGCTGAAGAGCTTCGGCATGCGCCCCATCCCCGGCGTGCGTCTGACGCTGGTCGCGCGCGACCTGGAGACGCCCTATTCCGGCATGGTCCCCGGCCTGATCGCCGGGCATTACCAGCGCGCCGACTGCCACATCGACCTCCTGCGCCTCGCGCGGTTCGCCGGGGCGCGGCTGATCCACGCGGAGGCGGTCGGGATCGACCGCACTGCGCGGCGGGTGCTGCTGCGCGGGCGGCCGCCGGTCCGCTACGACGTGCTGTCGCTGGACATCGGCTCCCGCCCCTCGCTCAACACGCCGGGGGCGGCGGAGCACGCCATTCCGCTGAAGCCCATCGACGGGCTGATCGACCGGTGGGAGCGCCTAGCCGACCGGCTGTGCGCGGCGGCCGAACCGCTGCACGTGGCGATGGTCGGCGGCGGGGCGGCGGGGGTGGAGGTCGTGCTGTCCATGCAGCGCGCGTTGCGCCACCGCTGCCCCACCGTGCTGCCCCGCTTCACGCTGGTCACGCGCGGGCGGCTGCTGGACGGGCACCCGCCGGGCGTCGCCCGCGTCTTCCGGCGCCTGTTGGCGGAACGGGGCGTGGAGCTTCGGGAGGAAACCGCGGTGGCGGCGGTCGAGGCGGACGGGCTGGAGCTTCAGGACGGCACGCGCATCGCCTGCGACGCGGTGGTCTGGGCGACGCAGGCCGGCGCCGCCCCCTGGCTGGCCGGGGCGGGCCTCGCGCTCGACGAGCGCGGCTTCGTCGCGGTGGACGCGGGCTTGCGCGCCCTGAACGACCCGCTGGTCTTCGCGGCCGGCGACGTCGCGTCGGTGAAGCCGCACCCGCGGCCGAAGGCCGGCGTCTTCGCCGTGCGGCAGGGGCCGCCGCTGGCCGCCAACCTGCGGCGGGCCTTGGCAGGGCAGAATCCGAGACCCTTCACGCCGCAGACGCGGTTCCTGTCGCTGATCGGCGCGGGCGACGCCCACGCCGTGGCCTCCCGCGGGTCCTGGGTGGCCGAGGGGGGCTGGGTCTGGCGGCTGAAGCAATGGATCGACCGGCGCTGGATGCGCGGCTACCAGGACCTGCCGGCCGTGCGCCCGGCGTTGCGGGGAGGGGCGCCGGCCGAGATGCGCTGCGGCGGCTGCGGGGCCAAGGTGCCCGCCGCCGTGCTGGCGCGCGTCCTGGAGCGGCTGGACCTGCCCGGCAATGGCGATGACGCGGCGGTGGTGGACCTGCCGGCGCAGGGGCCGCTGTTGCAGACGGTGGACTTCTTCCGCGCCTTCGTCGACGACCCCTATGTCTTCGGCCGCATCGCCGCGACCCACGCGCTGGGCGACATCCACGCCATGGGCGGGGCGCCGCTGACCGCGCTCGCCATCGCCGGGCTGCCGCCGGCCCGCGGCGCGATCCAGGAGGACGACCTGCACCAGATGCTGCGCGGCGGGCTGGAGGTGCTGGACGCCGCGGGCGCGCGCCTCGTCGGTGGCCACAGCGCGGAGGCGGCGGAGCCCGGCCTGGGATTCGCCGTCACCGGCGTCGCCGGGCCGACCGTCCTGCGCAAGGGCGGGTTGAGGCCCGGCGACGCGCTGGTGCTGACGAAGCCGCTGGGCACCGGCGTGGTGATGGCGGCGGCCATGCAGGGCAGGGCACGGGCCCCTTGGGTCGCCGCGGCGCTGGAGGGGATGCAGCGCTCCTCCGGCCCCGCCGCGGCCTGCCTTGCGGAGCATGGCGCCGCCGCCTGCACCGACGTCACCGGCTTCGGGCTGCTCGGCCACCTGCTGGAGATGCTGGACGCCTCAGGGGTGGACGCGACGCTGGACCTTGGCGCCGTCACGGCGCTTCCGGGGGCGCTGGAGCTTCTGGACGCCGGGGTCGCCAGCACCCTGCATCCGGAAAACGCCCGCGCCGGGGTGCGGCTGGTGGGCGCCGTGCGGGGTGCGCGGACAGAACTGCTGTTCGACCCGCAGACGGCCGGGGGACTGCTGGCCGGCGTTCCCGCGGACCGGGCGGAGGACTGCGTCCGGGCGCTGCAGGGCCTCGGCTACCCGCAAGCCGTGGTCATCGGCGCCGTCGTGGCGCAGGTCGGCCCGGCGCCGCGGGTCGTCGCCCGGGGGGCATAAATTTCCCGAGCCGGGCGAACCGATCCGGCCGCGCGTCGTTGACGTCTCCGGATGCCACGATGCCGTTGGGGACCATGCGCACGGTCGAGGGAACCATCACGCTCGCCCAGGAAGGGCGTTTCCAGCTCGTCAGCGACGAGGGGATCGCCCGCCTGTTCATGCTGGCGCACGACGCGCCGATCGAGCCGCAGGATCTGCCGGATCTCGTCCGGGCCAGGGCGCGGGTCGCCGTCCGCTACGACGAGCGCCCGGACCTGATCGCCGCCATCGTCCACGAAATTGGCTATGCCGAGGAGACGCGCCCATGAAGCCGATCCGCCGCCGCACGCTCGCCGACCACGCCCGCGGCTTCCTGCGCGACTGGTCGCTGCCCCGGCAGTTCCGCGGCGAGAGCCCCTATTCCGACGCGGCGAAGAGCAGCGGCTCCGCCCGCCTGCGCCCACGGCTGGAGGAGGCGGACAAAGTCGGCACCAACATCTGCCCCTACTGCGCGGTCGGCTGCGCGCAGCTGATGTACGCCAAGGACGGGACCTTGATCCATGTGGAGGGCGACCCGCGCAGCCCGATCAACCAGGGCACGCTGTGCCCCAAGGGGGCGGCGACCTTCGGCTGGCTGACCAGCGAGCTGCGGATGAGCAAAGTGCTCTACCGCGCGCCCCATTCCGACCGCTGGGAGGAAAGGCCGCTGGACTGGGCGATGGACCGCATCGCGCATCTGGCGAAGCAGACCCGCGACGAGACCTTCGTGCACAAGCTTCCCGACGGGACGGTGGTGAACCACACGCTGGGCATGGCCTCGCTGGGTGGGGCCACGCTGGACAATGAGGAAAACTACCTCATCAAGAAGCTGTTCAGCGGCGGTCTGGGCATGGTCTGGATCGAAAACCAGGCCAGGGTCTGACACTCCTCCTCGGTGCCCAGTTTGGGCGCCTCCTTCGGCCGAGGGGCGGCCACCTTGCCCCAGTGGGATCTCGCCAACGCGGACTGCATCCTGGTGATGGGGTCCAACATGGCGGAAAACCACCCGATCGCCTTCCGCTTCGCGCTCCAGGCCAAGCAGAAGGGGGCGACGCTGATCCATGTCGACCCGCGCTTCACGCGGACCTCCGCGCTCGCGGACATCCACGCGCCGATCCGGGCGGGGACGGACATCGCCTTCCTCGGCGGCATCATCCGCCACATCCTGGAAAACGACCTGTGGTTCAAGGACTACGCGCTGAACTACACCAACCTCGCCACCATCATCGAGGACGCGTTCGAGGACCCGAGCCGGAACGACGGCAAGTTCTCCGGCTGGAACGAGGCCAAGAAGTCCTACAGCTTTGAGAGCTGGCAGTATGAGGGGGAGTTCGTGCCGTCCTCCCTGGCGGAGCATTTCGTCAACACGACGGAGTCCTTCTCCGACCAGACCAAGCGCCTGCAACAGGGGCCGACGCCGAAGGACGAGACGCTGCAACACCCGAACTGCGTCTACCAGATCCTGAAGCGCCACTTCGCCCCCTACACGCCGGAGATGGTGGAGCGGGTGACCGGCTGCCCGAAGGAGACCTTCGTGACGGTCGCCGACGCGCTCGCCCGCGCCTCCGGCCGGGAGAAGACGGGGACGATCTGCTACGCGGTCGGCTGGACGCACCATTCCACCGGCGTGCAGATGATCCGCGCTGCGGCGATCATCCAGCTCCTGCTCGGCAACGTCGGGCGGCCCGGCGGCGGCATCCTGGCGCTGCGCGGCCATTCCAGCATCCAGGGCTCCACCGACATCCCGACGCTGTACAACCTGCTGCCGGGATACCTGCCGCAGCCGCACGGGCTGAAGCCGCACCACACGTTGCAGGACTACATCGACCACGAGACGACGCCCACGGGCTGGTGGCATAACTTCCCCAAATACATCGTCAGCCTGCTGCGCGCCTGGTACGGCGAGGCGGGGAAGACGGAGAACGGCTGGGGGTTCGAGTGGCTGCCCAAGATCATGGGCGACCATTCGCAGAACCCCATGACGCTCGCCATCGAGGACGGGCTGATCAAGGGCCTGTTCCTGCTGGGGCAGAACCCGGCGGTCGGCGGCAGCAACGCGGGGCTGGTGCAGAGGGCGCTCGGCAAGCTCGACTGGATGGTGGTGACCGACTTCGCGGAAACGGAGACGGCGTCCTTCTGGTACAAGGGCAAGCCGGTGCAGGCCGGGGAGCTTGCGCCCAAGGACATCAAGACGGAGGTGTTCCTGCTGCCGACCTCGCTGGCGGGGGAGAAGGCGGGCACCTTCACCAACACCCACCGCCTGATCCAGTGGCACGACAAGGTGGTGGACGGGCCGGGCGACAGCCGGTCGGACCTGTGGTTCGTCTACCACCTCGGCCGCCGCCTGAAGGAGCTTTACCGCAGCAGCGCCGACCCCAGGGATCTGCCGATCCGTTACCTGACCTGGGACTACCCGGTCGAGGGCGAGCGGGAGGAGCCGGACGCGGAGGCGGTGCTGCGCGAGATCAACGGCTACACCTGGCCCGACCGCCGGCAGATCGAGGACTTCAAGGATTTGCAGGACGACGGCTCCACCGCCTGCGGCTGCTGGATCTACACCGGCGTCTTCCCGAAGAACGACCACAACCAGGCGCGGTCGCGCAAGCCGGACGGCCCGGACGGGCCGGGCACGCATCTCGGCTGGGGCTTCGCCTGGCCGTCCAACCGGCGCACGCTGGTCAACCGCGCCTCCGCCGATCCCGCGGGCAAGCCCTGGTCGGAACGCAAGAAGCTGGCGTGGTGGGACGCGGAAAAAGGGGAGTGGGACGGCTACGACAAGGTGGACTTCTCCACCCAGAAGGCGCCGGACTACAGGCCGGACTGGTCGAAGGAGCCCGCGGGCATGGACGCGCTGAGCGGCACCGACCCCTTCATCATGATCTCCGACGGGCGGGGGGCGCTGTTCGTTCCCTCCGGCCTGAAGGACGGGCCGCTGCCGACCCATTACGAGCCGGTGGAATCGCCGGTGAAGAACCCGCTCTACGGCCAGCAGCACAACCCGACCGCCAAGATCTGGGACCGTCCGGACAACCCGATCCATCCGCCGGGGGACCCGCGCTATCCCCACGTCCTGACCACCTACCGCCTGACGGAGCATCATTCCGGCGGCACGCCGACGCGGTCCGTCGCGTCCACCGCGGAATTGCAGCCGGAGGGATTTTGCGAGATCGCGCCGGAGTTGGCGAGGGAATTGGGCATCGAGAATCTCGACTGGGTCGTCCTGTCCACCCCGCGCGGGGAGGTGGAAACGCGCGCGCTGGTGACCGAACGGCTCCAGGCCTTCCGGGTGGACGGGCGGCTGGTCCACCAGATCGGCATGCCCTGGCATTTCGGCTGGAACGGCTACGCCACCGGCGACATCGCCAACGTCCTGACCGCCGTCGTCGGCGACCCGAACACCGGCATGCACGAGAACAAGGCGCTGACTTGCCACCTGCGCAAGGGCCGCCTGGACCGCCCAGGGAAAGGAGACTGAGATGGCCGTTTCCATGGGCGTCCCCGCCCGCGCGCTGGACTACGCCGACCCCATCCTTCCGGGCCTGATCCCGGACGAGGCGGAACTGACCGCCGGCGTCCGCATCGAACCGGGCAAGAGCTACGGCTTCTTCACCGACACCACGCTGTGCATCGGCTGCAAGGCTTGCGAGGTGGCCTGCAAGGAATGGAACGCCCTGCCGGCCGACGAGGTCGGGCTGACCGGCAACAGCTACGACAACACCGGCCGGCTGTCCGCCAACACATGGCGGCACGTCGCCTTCGTCGAGAAGATCGGCACGAATGGGAAACGCGCCGCGGAGATGGCGCCCTTCCAGTCGAACTGGCTGATGATGAGCGACGTGTGCAAGCACTGCCACAACGCCCCCTGCCTGGAGGCCTGCCCGACCGGCGCCCTGTTCCGGACGGAGTTCGACACGGTGGTCGTGCAGCAGGACATCTGCAACGGCTGCGGCTATTGCGTGCCGGCCTGCCCCTTCGGCGTGGTGGACCTGAACGAGGTGGACGGCAAGGCGCACAAATGCACGCTCTGCTACGACCGCCTGAAGGGCGGGCTGGAACCGGCCTGCGCCAAGTCCTGCCCCACCGACTCCATCCAGTTCGGCGAGGTGCCGGATCTCGTGGAGAAGGCCAGGGCGCGCGTGGAGGACCTGCACGGTAGGGGGGCCGTGGACGCCTACCTCTACGGCGCGCCGGGGGAGCCGGGTGCCACGGGGGACCTGGGGCACCTGAACGCCTTCTTCCTGCTGACCGACCGGCCGGAGGTCTACGGCCTGCCGACCGCGCCGACGCGCGCATCCAACCGGGTCGCTCCGGCGCTGGGCGCTGGGCTCGCCACCATGGCCGGCCTGACGCTCGCCGCCATCGCCCTGTTCGCCACCAATCGGTTCGCCACCAACCGCCGCCGCTGAAGGGAAACGCGACCATGCCGCAGGACAGCGCCGTGCGACCTTACGCGGGCGAGACCTACTATGGCTGCCCGGCGCTGAAGGCCAGCCCCTTCGGCTGGAAGACCGCCGGCTACATCTTCCTGGCCGGCCTGTCGGGGTCGGCGCAGATCCTGGGCACCGTCGCGGATCTCGGCGGTGGCCGTGAAAAGCGCAATCTGGTGCGCAACGCCCGTGGTCTCGCCATCGCCGGGACGGTGGTCGGTCCGGCGCTGCTGATCGGCGACCTGCACACGCCCAGCCGCTGGTACAACATGCTGCGCATCTTCCGGCGCACCTCGCCCATGTCTATCGGCAGCTACATTCTGACCGGCTTCGGCGCCTTCAGCGCGCTGACCCTGGGGGCGGATCGGCTGGGGCTGGCGGGCGTGGCGCGCGTGGCGCAGGTCCCGGCCGCCGTCGCCGGGACGGGGATGAGCGTCTACACGGCGGCCCTGCTGTCCGCCACCAGCACGCCGCTGTGGGCCGCCTCGCCGCGGCTTCTGTCGGTGCGCTTCGGCGCCTCGGCCATGGCGTCGGCCGCGGCGGCCCTGTCGCTGGGGGAACGGCTCGGCGGACGGCCGGAGGGCGCCGAAACGCTCGACCGCGTCGCCATGGCCGCCAGCGCCGTGGACCTCGTCGCCTCCGTCGCGGCGGAGCGGGAATACAAGGCCGAAGGTGTTGCCGGCCCGGTGGAGGAGGGGCCCTGGGCGCCCGTCGAAAAGATCGGGGCCATCGCCGTCGGGGCCGCGGTGCCGCTGGTCTGCCACGCCATCAACGCCCGGCGGGAGCGCCCATCGGCGGCGCTGTCGGTGCTGGGATCGCTGGCGATCCTGGCGGGCGGGATGGCGCTGCGCTCCGCCATGCTGCACGCCGGCAACCGGTCGGCCACCCGCCCGCGCGACTATTTCCGCTTCGCGCGGCCTCGCCCGGCACTCGATCACCGGCCCGCACCGGACAGGATCGCCCGATGAGCGCGCAAGCATCATCGCCGGCAAGCGATTGCGGCGACGCGCTTACCGTGCTCGACCGCATCCTGGGCACCGGCGCGGAGGATGTTCCGCCCGCCGAGGTCTACAACGCGATGGCGGAGGCTTCGCGCTGTCTGGTGCGGCTGCGCGACGGGCTGATCGCCCGCCGCCGCGCCGGGGACGAGGGCGCGTCGGCCCGGCTGGCGCATGTGAACGCCGCCCTCAGCGTCGCCTTCGGCGGCGAGTACCCGCTGGTGGGCGTGCACCGCAATCGCATCGAGAAAACGCGGGAGCAGCTGCGCAAGCTTCTCGACGAGATCGGCGGAGCTAAAGCGGATTGCGATCCGCTTTGGACCGCGACAGCGGGCCCGGACGCCCATGCGTCCGAAGCCCGGCCGGCGAGTGAGGCCATGTGAATCTAAAGCGAACGGAAGTTCGCTTTAGTGGTCCTGCTTCACCTGCGCGTGGTTGATCAGCGCCACCATGCCCACGCCCCCGATCACGTTGCCGATGAGCGACGGCAGCAGGAAGCTGAGCGCGTAGGCGCCCCAGGTCACCACCCCGGTCATGGCCGCGAAGGAGACCTCGACCGAGCCCGCGACGACGTGCGCGAACTTGCCCAGCGCGATCAGCCAGGTCAGCGCGACGATGACGAAGAAGCGCGCCTGCCCGACCGACGGCGTGATCCAGACCAGCAGCGCGATCAGCCAACCGGCCAGAATGCCGTGCAGCAGGGTCGACCAGAATCCGCCGTCGGCGGCGTTGCGGCCAAGCTCCGCGAAGGCCTCGTGCAGGTCCGGGCTGAAGGCCGGGGTGAAGGCGGCCAGGGCGGCGAACAGCAGGGTGCCGACGATGTTCGCGACGAACACCAGCGCCCACAGCCGGGCGACGTGCCCCAGCGTGCTCGTCCGCCGGCTGTGGAGCAACGGCAGGATGACGGTCAGCGTGTTCTCGGTGAACAGCTGCTGGCGGCCGAGGATGACGATCAGGAAGCCGAAGCTATAGCCGAAGCTCGCCAGCAGTGGCCGCCACTGGGCATCGGGCAGATGCGTCTGCATCAACGCCTCCCCCACCATGGAGAAGCCCATGGACAGCCCGGCCGCCAGCCCCGACCACAGCAGGGAGGAGGACGGCCGCTTCAGCTCCTCCTCGCCTTCCAGGCGGATGGCCTCGTGCAGGATCAGGGCGGGCGGGTTCGACCGCTCGCGGACTTCGGCGCGTTCCTCGTGGTCGAGGTGGGGATCATGGACATCGGGCAAGGGGGAGTCTCCGGCGGGCTGGGCTCAAAGACCCTCAACCGGATTGCGCGGCGTTCGGCGCGGAAAAGGCTGGCGGAGGCGGATGGGAATCGAACCCACCGTTCGCTTTTGGCGAACCGTCGATTTTGAAGATCGCGAGGGCCACCAGACCCTTATCGCCTCCGGTCCTGAGATGGCGCCGCCATGGCCGCAGCGCCATTGTCCTTTCGGGGCGGCGGGGCGGCGGCCACGCGGCGGTCGCCCATGCGCCGCGACAGGCCAAGCCCGTCCAGATGCTCCAGCAAGGGAACCGCGAACTTGCGGGAGGTGCCGAGCAGGCGGCCGAGATCGCCCGTGGTCAGGCCTTCCGGCGCGCCGAGCAGCGCGTCGGTGACACGGGTGGCGGCGTCCGCGACGGCGTCGCGGTGGAAGACGATCTCGCGCTTCTGCACGCGGTCGAGCGTGCGTACCAGGATGCCGGCGCGCGCGAGGTAATGCAGGGCCTTGTGCCGGCGCTGGTCGCGGCCGGCGACCGCGGCCACGTCCGGCGGCGACAGGCCACCCTCGCGGAAGGCCGCCTCGACGGTTGCCAGCACGGCGCGGTCGGTGGAGGAGAGCAGGGACGAGGCCTCCAGGTCGCGTCGGCGCAGCCGGCCGGCGTCGCGGACCAGCGTCCCCTCCGTCACGAGCCGGTCCAGAAGCGCCGCGAACAGCGGTTCCGGCAACTCCGGCGGCAGTGCGTTCTTCAATTGGTCGGGGGAAGCGCCGCGTTCCGTGGGGCGGGCCGCCTGGAACTCGCGCACGGCCGTCAACAGGGCGGTCTTGAGATCGCGGAAAGCCGTCGCCGCAAGAAGCATGTCAGGCGGCAGGCGTTCCGCCCCCCAGGCGGTGGGGTCCACATGGTTGGCCGTGGTGCCGAGAAGCCGGGCCATATCGCCGATTTTCAGGCCGCGCACCCCCGCCTCGGCCAGCCGCGCCGCGACCGCGTCGTGCAGGCGCCCCTCGGCCAGGGCGGCGAGAGGGCGGCTCACGGCCGGGTCGAACCGGCGCCGCCGCGCGGAGGCCGGGTCGAGAATGCGCCCGCCCCCCACGGTCCGCGCCGGGGACCCGCTGCGCAGGATGAAGGGCTCGCCCGCCGGGACCGTCACCGGGGCCGCGGTGTGCAGTTGTGCCGGTGCCGTCTCGCCCGGTTCCAGCCGGTCGCGGTCGAGCAGGCGGAGGCGGGCCGGCACGTCCGTCGTGCCGAACAGCAGCTGCGCCGTGACGCCGGTCTCCAAGGACCGGTCGGCGCCGGGTAGCAATTCCAGATGCACATCCAGCCAGCGCGCGGGCTCCAGGACGCCCGGTGTCGCCAGGGCGCAGCCGGGGCCGAGGTCGTCCAACTCCACACCCCGCAGGTTCACGGCCACACGGCTGCCCGGTCCCGCCCACTCCACCGGCGTGCCATGGCGATGCAGCCCGCGCACGCGCGCCTCGGTTCCGCTCGGCCACAAGGTCACCGCATCGCCCACGCTGAGTGACCCGCGGCGCAGCGTGCCGGTCACCACCGGGCCGAAGCCGGGCACCGCGAAGGCCCGGTCGACGGGCAGGTAGAAGGCGGGGGACGGTGGGGGAGGGGCGTCGGCGTCGAGCAGCCCGGCCAGGGCGCGGGCGAGATCGTCCAGCCCCTGGCCGGTGGCGGTGGAGGTGAAGACCACGGGCGCCGCGGCCAGCGGGGTTCCGGCCAGCCGCTGCCCCACCGCTTCGGCCGTCCGCCGGGCGTCGTCCGGGGGCACGAGGTCGCATTTGCTGATGGCGACCACGCCGCGCGTCACGCCGATCAGGCGGGCGATGTCCAGATGCTCGACGGTCTGCGGCTTGACACCTTCGTTGGCGGCGACGACCAGCAGGACCGCGTCGATGCCGGTGGCCCCGGCGACCATGGTGCGGACGAAGCGCTCGTGCCCCGGCATGTCCACGAAGGCGAGCGTGCCGCCGGGCACCGCGCGGTGGGCGAATCCGAGCGCGATGGAGATGCCGCGGCGCTTCTCCTCCGCCAGACGATCCGTGTCCATGCCGGTCAGCGCGCCGACCAGGGCGGTCTTGCCGTGGTCCACATGGCCGATCACGCCCACAACGGCCGTCCTGTTCATGCCAGCACCGCGCGGCAGGCGGCGGCGATCTCCGGCAGTTCGGAGTCCGCCACCGTCCGCAGGTCGAGCAGAAGGCGACCGTCCTTGACGCGCCCCACCACGGCCGGCCGATGGCGGCGCAGGCGGCGGGCGAGGTCGCCGGATTCGATGGTCGGCGTGTTCAGCGCGACGACACGCGTCGGCAGCTCGACCCCCGGCAGGGAGCCGCCGCCGACGAAGCCGGTGCCGGACTGCACCTCCGCCCCCAGCCCCGGCAGGCCGGCCAGCAGCGCACGGAGGCGTTGGGCGCGGTCCTCCAGCACCGCCACCGGGGCGGCCAGCATGGCGAGCGCGGGGATGCGGGCCACCGCGCGTTCCGGATCCCGGTAGAGTTTCAGCGTCGCTTCCAGCGCCGCCAGGGTCATGCGGTCGACGCGCAGGGCGCGCATCAGCGGGTGCGCCTTCAGGCGCGCCACGAGGTCCGCCCGCCCCAGGATCAGGCCGGCCTGCGGGCCGCCCAGCAGCTTGTCGCCGCTGCAGGTCACCAGATCCATGCCGGCGGCGAGGCTGTCCTGCACCGTGGGCTCCTGCGGCAGGCCGAGGCTGCGCAGGTCGATCAGGCTGCCGCTGCCCAGATCCTCCAGCGCGACCAGCCCGTGGGCGCGGGCGAGGGCGGCCAGTTCGGACCGCTCCGGCGCCGCGGTGAAGCCCTGGATGCGGTAGTTGCTGGGGTGGACCTTCATCAGGACGCGGGTGTCCGGGCCGACGGCGCGGGCGTAGTCGGAAATCCGCGTCTTGTTGGTGGTGCCGACCTCCACCAGCCGGGCGCCGCTCTGCGCCACGACGTCCGGAACCCGGAAGGACCCGCCGATCTCCACCAGTTCCCCGCGCGAAACCACCGCTTCGCCCGGCACGGCCAGGGCGGCGAGGACGAGCAGGACGGCGGCGGCGTTGTTGTTCACCACCAGCGCCGCCTCCGCCCCCGTCAATTCGCACAGCAGGCCGGTGACGCCCTGGGTGCGGGAGCCGCGCCGGCCCTCCTCCAGGTCGTATTCCAGGTTCAGGTAGCCGGTGGCTGCCTCCGACACTGCGGCCACGGCCTCCGCGGCCAGCGGCGCGCGGCCGAGGTTTGTGTGCAGGACGATGCCGGTCGCGTTGATGACGCGGCGCAGGCGCGGGGCCGCCTCACCATGCAGACGCTCCGCCACCGCGGCCAGGATCGCCGCCGGGGCGGCCGCGGTCGCGTCTGCCTCCCCCGCGCGCAGCCGGGTGCGCAGGTCGTCCAGCCGGTCCCGCACGGCCTTCAGCACGGGCGCGCGGCCATGGGCGGCCACGAGCGTTGCCGCCTCCGCGCTGTCCATCAGCCGCTGCACCTGGGGCAGGAGCCGCAGGGGCGAGGCATCAGGGCTGGCCGTGTCCCGCACCGGCGCACTCCATGGGTGATCACCTGCCTGTGATTACTTGCAGGTCAGAACCCCGCCCGATCCCGCGGGTTCCTGGATTCCGTCGCGGTCCTCCTCCCGGACGAGGTCGAAGCCCTCGTCCAGCCAGCCGGTAATGCCGCCGGCCATGACCTTCACCGGCCGGCCGAGCTTGGCGAGGCGCAGGGCGCCGCGGGCTGCCCCGTTGCAGTGCGGGCCGGCGCAGTAGGTGACGAACAGCGTGTCCGCCGGCCAGTCCGCCATGCGGGATGCGGTGATCTTGCCGTGGGGAAGGTTGACGGCGCCCCGGATGTGCCCCGCGGCGAACAGGGCCGGACTGCGCACGTCCAGCAGCACGAATCCGGGTTCTTTCGACGCCAGAGCGTCGTGGGTGTCCCAGCAGTCGGTTTCGAAGCGGAACTGGGCCTCGAAATGCGCGACGGCCTCGGCCGAGGGGGCGGCGGGCACGGCGGTGACGGCGTTGCTCATGGCGGTTCTCCGGGTGATGGGGCTCGATCGCGATTTCGCCGCAACGGCGCGGAGGACGTAAGGGGCTGGCCGGACATCCACCGGCAGGATTCCGCCAATTCGAGCGGCCGCGGTGGACCGGGCGTCCGGAGATTGGCAGGATGCTGCCGTTTCCAGGCGTGGAGGTGCGGTGTGAAGGATCATCTCGTGGCGGCGCTCGCCTACGACGGGCTGTGCACCTTCGAGTTCGGCTGTGCGGTGGAGGTGTTCGGCCTCGCGCGGCCGGAGCTGCCGGTGGACTGGTACGATTTCGCGGTCTGCGGGGTGGAGGAGGGGCCGCTGCGCTCCACGGCGGGGGTCATGGTCACGCCGCCGCACGGGCTCGACACGCTGGACCGCGCCGGCACCATCATCGTGCCGGGCTGGCGCGGCATGGACGCCCCCGTTCCGCAACCGCTGGTCGAGGCGCTGCGGCGCGCCCACGCGCGCGGAGCCCGCGTGGCGTCGATCTGCTCCGGCGTGTTCGTGCTGGCGGCGGCCGGGCTGCTCGACGGGCGGCGCGCGACCACCCACTGGCGCTACACCGACCGGCTGCAAGCGATGCACCCGGGCGTCCGGGTCGAATCCGACGTTCTGTATGTGGACGAGGGCGACGTGATCACGTCGGCGGGATCCGCGGCGGGGCTCGACATGATGCTGCATCTCGTCCGGCGGGACCATGGCGCCGCGGTCTGCAACATGGTCGCGCGGCGGCTCGTCGTGCCGGCCCACCGCGACGGCGCCCAGGCCCAGGTGATCGAGCGGCCGGTCCCCGCCAGCCGCGACGCGCGGCTGAGCCAGGTCATCGGCCACCTGCGCGCGCGCATCACGGAGCCGCAGCGCGTGGAGGATCTGGCCCGCATGGCGGCAATGAGCGAGCGGACCTTCTTCCGCAAGTTCCGGGAGGCCACCGGCCTGACCCCGACCGACTGGATCGTCGCCGAGCGCGTCGCGCTCGCCAAGGACCTGCTGGAGCGCGGGCGGGACGGCGGGCGGCTGACCGTCGACCAGATCGCCGAAGCCTGCGGGTTCGGCGCGCCCGAGACGCTGCGCCACCATTTTCGCCGGCTCATCGGGCAGAGCCCGGCGGCCTACCGGCGCGGACACCGGGACGGCGGGCCAACCGTGGCGTAGATGAGCCCAGGCATTCGAACATCCGCAATCGCCTGGAACATATGCGCCACCCGTCTTCATTTGTGTCGCCGAGCATAAAACAGCTTTGCATTTACGTCTAAAGTAAGGTCGATAATTTCCGAACCGTATGTTGCTATGCGCCGGCAGAACGAACGGCGAAAAGTTCCGAGGCAAAGTCTTATGGATTTCCGTCATTTCGATGTTTTGATCGTCGAAGACGACGTTGTTGTTTCAGAAAGCGTCAGGGCTGTCCTCCTGGTTGCAGGATTTACCCTGGTGCGTACGGCGCGGACACTTGCGGAGGGGCTGGCGGAAGCGGAGCGGCGGACGCCGGACGGCGCCATCATCGACGGCAATCTGGCCGACGGGTCGAGCGGCCTCGACCTCGTGGCGTGGCTCTCGGCGCTGGGCGCGCCCTGCCTGGTGATCTCCGGCCACTTGATGCGCGAAGACGCGCTCTCCGCCGGGGCGCGGGGCTTCCTGCCCAAGCCCTTCACCGAGGCCCAGCTTCTGCGCCACGTCACCCGGCTCTTTCAGGCGCGGGGCGTCACAGGATGAAGCGGTTGCCCTCGTCCACCGCGCTGTAGCCGGCGAAGGTTTCCAGCCGCTTGCGGTCGAGCAGGACCAGGACGTTGTTCCCCAGGGTCGCCAGGCCGCTGTCGCGCAGGTCCGCCATGGAGCGGTTGACGTGCGCCCCGGACAGGCCCAGGGCGTCGGCGAGGTGCCGGCGCTGCGGCGGGAACTGGCACCAGCTGTCGCTGGTCATGCCGACCCGTTGCAGGCGGTCGAACAGCTCCAGCAGCAGATAGCCCATGCGCTGGGCCGCGGTGCGGCGGCCGAGGAAGGCCAGCTGCCCGTCGGTGCGCCTCTGGTCCTGCATCAGTGAGCGCAGCAGGATGCGGGTCAGGTCGGGCAGCCGTTCCGGCATCTGGTCGAGCATGTCGGCGTCCAGCGCGCACAGGCTGACCGCGGTCAGCGCCTTCACGCCATATTGGGTCTTGGGCAGGATCGCGGCCTGGAGCCCGATCAGGTCGCCGGGCAGCAGGAAATCCAGGATCTGCCGGGACCCGTCGGGGAAATCGCGGTAGCGGTAGGCCCAGCCCGCGAAGAGGGTGAAGAGCTTCCCCGTCTCCCCCGTGTGCAGGATGTCTGCGTCGGGGGAGAGCGTCGTCTGCTCGCGCTTCATGGAGCGGACGAAGGACAGTTCCTCATCGGATAGTTGATGGAAGAAGGTCCGTCGGCGGAGCTGGCACAAGTCGCACGCCACAAACGGCATCGTTCGGAGACCCACAAAAACCCGGCACGGACAGATTCTGCCCACGATGGAGCAACACGCTGGTGGATGGCGCGAACAATTATGACCGCATTGCCGATTTCCATGCCAGATGATCTTGGTGTCCTGGTGGATCATATGTGCCATCAACGCACCGACGTTCCCCCTTTTTCGGCGACGGACGGACATGTTGCGCAGAGCCCGCGGAGCCATGAAGGATTCGAACACAGGCTTGCCACTTAACGCAATGTTCGTTGGACGATGACGGCTGATTCCAAAGATGGAGTCATGGCGGGCCAAGAAGGACAAGCCCAAGTCTGAATTGATGTCCAGTCGGTAGGAACCGGATCGTGGTTCCGTCCGTTGTATCCATTCATTTTTACCCCGATGCGATTTCGGAGCTTCCGCCGATCGACATCGGGTCCTGTCAACATGGCGGAGCAATGACATGCAAACGACGCACATTCGAATCGTGATCCTTGATCGCGATCTGTCCGACGCCTTTTCCATGCGGCAGTGGCTGGAAGGCTCGGGACACCGCGTGATCGGCATCGCCTCGTCCCTGGCCCAGGCGCGCCGGATCGTCAGCCACGAACACGCGGATCTGGCCTTGGTGGAGACGGAGCTGGAGGATGGGACGGATGGCGCCGAGGCGGCCCGCATCCTGAAGCAGAGGCACGGGCTGAAGGTCCTGTTCGTGACGGCGGCGCCCGAGGCGGCCCGGCGTGGGGCCGATGCGGCGGTGGGCTGCGTGCTGAAGCCGATTCGCCCCCTGACGCTGCTCGCGGCAATCCAGCACGCGTTCGGTCCCTGCGCCGACCGGCACGTGCCCGTCGAACGGTCACGCGCCTTCGAGATGTATTGAGCGGCCGGCGGCGGCCCCTGTTATGGAACCCGCTTCTTCTCCAGCTTGCGGGCCAGCGTACGCCGGTGCATGCCCAGCCGGCGGGCGGTTTCGGAGATGTTGAAGCCGGTGTCGGCCAGCGTCTCGTGGATTCGCTCCCACTCCAGGTTCTTCAGGGAGGTCGTGCGCGCGGAGGGGGCCACGGACGGGTCGCCTTCCGTCCGGTCGAAGGCGGCCTCGATGTCGTCGGTGTTGGACGGCTTGGCGAGATAGTGGCAGGCGCCGAGCTTGATCGCCTCCACCGCGGTGGCGATGCTCGCGAAGCCGGTCAGCACGACGATCTTCATGTCCGGGTCGTGGTCGTGCAGCTCCTTCACGCACTCCAGCCCCGACCCGTTGGCGAGCTTCAGGTCAACCACGGCGTAGCCGGGCTGGCCTTCTTCCAGGAAGGAGCGCACGCCGTCCAGCCCGGTGCACCAGTGCACGTCGTAGTCGCGGCGCTTGAAGGAGCGGCCGAGCGCCTTGGCGAAGCTCTCGTCGTCCTCGACGATCAGGAGATTGCGCTTATCGTCCATCGTCGCGTCCATCGTCTGGTTCCTCGTCTCCCTGGGGGGAGAGTGCGGCCAGCGGCAGCGTCAGCTGGACCGACGCGCCGCCCCCGGACCGGTTGCGCGCCGCGACGGAGCCGCCCAGCTTGCGGACGACGTTCACCACCAGGAACAGGCCGAGACCGCCGCCGGGGCGGCCCTTGCTCGACCGGTAGGGCTTGCCGAACTCGGCCAGCATGCCCTCGGAAAAGCCGGGACCCTTGTCGTTGATGGAGATGATCAGGCTGTCGTCCTGCTGCCCGACCCAGACGCCGACCCAGTCCGGCGACGCCTCCAGCGCGTTGTCGAGCACGTTGAAGACCACCTGCTTCAGGGCAAGGTCGGAGATCATCGCGACCTCCGCGCGGAAGCTGTTGTCGTAGTCGAGGTTGGCCGGGGAACGGCCGGCGCGCCAGTCGGCGATCAGCTCGTCCATGAAGCAGCCGACCGTCGTGCGCAGCGTGCCCTCGCCGCGCGCCTCGCCGGACGACATCAGGATGCCGGAGACGATCGCCTTGCAGCGGTCGATCTGGCTCTGCATCTCCTCGATCTCCTCGGCCATGTCGGGGTCGCGGGCCAGCGCCGGCATGCGCCGCCAGTCGCTGACGATGACCGACAGGGTAGCGAGCGGGGTGCCCAGTTCGTGCGCGGCGCCGGAGGCGAGAAGGCCCATGCGGACGATGTGGTCCTCCTCGATCGACCGCTGGCGCAGGTCGGCCAGATAGGCGTCACGATCGCGCAGGTTCCGCGTGATCCGCGTGATGAAGGGAACGATCAGGCTCGCCGCCAGGACGAAGCAGATGAACATCCCCTGGATGTGCAGGTTGAGCAGCTCGCCCTCGTGCCGCGGCGGCAGGGCCAGCGCGCGGTAGGAGCCGGTCAGCCAGGTGAAGCAGGCGGTCGCGACGAAGACGAGCGCCCAGGTGGACCACGCTTCCAGCAGCACCGCCCCCAGCGTCACCTGGAGCAGATAGAGCGAGATGAAGGGGTTCGACGCGCCGCCGCTCAGATACAGCTGCACGGTCAGCGCCGCGACGTCGATCAGCAGTTCCAGGAACAGGTGGGTGTTGGTGACGACCGCCTGCTGGCGCAGCTGGAACAGGCTGGCGAGGTTCAGCCCAACCAGGAACAGGATGACCACGGCCATGGGACCCAGCGGCAGAGGAATCCCCAGCTGGACATGGACGATCAGGATCGTCACCACCTGACCGACGACGGCGAGCCAGCGCAGTTGAACCAGAAGAAGAAGGTTTTTCTTGTTGGTTGTGTCGCGCGCGGAAATCGTCCGGCTCCTCATCGGCTCTTCTTATCCCGACCTATATAGTCGGCCTCAGCCGTAAAGGGAGCCCTTTTCAAGGACTTTGCCGCTGTGCAGAACGCTGGGTCTTCCCCTGGCGGAGGTCATGGCGCAGGACGAAGGCACCGGCGCCCGCGGTCATGATCGCCAGGGCGAACCAAGTCAGCGCGTATTGCAGGTGGTTGTTCGGGAAGCTGATCACGGTCAGGCCGCCGACCGGAAAGCCCCCGGGGTTCGGCGTGCCGTCCGCGTCGATGAAGTAGGGGGCGGTGTCGGAAAGTCCACGCGCGGCGGCGATGGCGGCGACGTCGCGGGAATACCAGCGGTCCCCGGCGGGGTCGTTGGAGCGCAGGAAGCCGCCCTTCGGCTCCGTCATACGCAGCAGGCCGGTGACGGTCGTCTCGCCGGCGGTTTGGCCCTCCGCACGGCTGGCCGGGTCGCGCTTGTCCGGGGGAACGAAGCCCCGGTTGACCAGGACCGTGAAGCCCTCGGTGGTGCGGAAGGGGGTGAGGACCCAGAAGCCCCCGCCCAAGTTGGTCACCGCCTGGACCAACGTTTCGCGGTCGTTCAGGAAGGTGCCCCTCGCCTGGACACGGCGGTATTCGTCGCCTTCGGTGCTCACCGCCGGCCAAGTGGCCGGGCTGGGGGCGGGAACGGGGGCGGCGTGCACCCGCTCCTCCACCCGGTCGATCAGGGCGAGCTTCCAGACCCGTCGTTCCAGCTGCCAGACGCCCAAGGCGGTCAGGCCGGCCACGCCCGCCAGGGTGAGCAGCCCGATCAGGAGCAGCACCCAGCGCGGACGGGACCGGCCCGACCCGGACGTCACGGCAGCTGTCTCGGGTCCGGCATCGGCATCATGTTGGTGTTCAGGTGGTACATAACCCACAGCGAACCCGCCAAACAGATGACGACGACGATGATGGTGAAGATCATGGCCAGCATCGACCAGCCCCCTTCCACACGGCCGTTCATGTGCAGGAAGTAGATCATGTGGACCACGATCTGCACCGCGGCCAGGGCCATGATCGCCAGCGCCGTCTGCGTGTTGTCGAGCGTGCCCGTCATCACCAGCCAGAAGGGAATGGCGGTCAGGATCACCGACAGCACGAAGCCGAACATGTAGCTGCGGAACGTGCCGTGGGCGTGGCCGTCGTCATGGTGGTCGACATGACCGTGGCCATGTCCGTGGCCGTGGCCGGCCGGCGCGTGAGAGGTGTGCGCGTGGGTGCTCATCGCAGCATTCCCATCAGGTAGACGAAGGTGAAGACGCCGATCCAGATCACGTCCAGGAAGTGCCAGAACATGCTGAGGCAGGTCAGGCGCCGGCGGTTGGCCGGGATCAGGCCGTGCTTCTGGACCTGGACCATCAGCGTCACCAGCCAGACGATGCCGAAGGTCACGTGCAGGCCGTGGGTGCCGACCAGGGTGAAGAAGGACGACAGGAAGGCGCTGCGCTGCGGCCCGGCTCCCTCGTGGATCATGTGCGCGAACTCGTACAGCTCGATCCCGAGGAAGGCGAGGCCGAACAGGCCGGTGATGGCGAGCCAGATCTGCGTCTGCCGGGCCTGCCCCTTCTCCATGGTCAGCATGGCGAAGCCGTAGGTGATCGACGAGAACAGCAGCATCGAGGTGTTCACCGCCACCAGCGGCAGGTCGAACAGCTCCTTCGGCGTCGGTCCGCCGGCGAAGCTGCCGCCCAGCACGCCGTAGGTGGCGAACAGGATGGCGAAGATGAGGCAGTCGCTCATCAGGTAGATCCAGAAGCCCAGCAGCGTGCTGTGGCCTTCCGGATGCTCGTGCTCGTCCACCACGTGGAAGACCGGGGTCTCCTCGGTCCGCTCCGCGGCGGTCATGGTCATCGTCATGGTTTACACTCGCCCAGAGAGGAGACGCGTCCGGTCATTCTCGGTCTGCACGACCTCATCGGCCGGGATGTGGAAGTCGCGGTGATAGTTGAAGGTGTGGCCGATGGCGACGACCAGGATGCCGATGAAGCTCAGCGCGGCCAGCCACCAGATGTACCAGATCATCGCGAAGCCGAAGGCGACGCTCAGACCCGCCAGGATGACGCCGGTGCCGGTGTTGCTGGGCATGTGGATGGCCTTGAAGCCGCCCATCGGGCGCGTGTAGCCGCGCTTCTTCATGTCCCACCACGCGTCGTTGTCGTGGATCACCGGCGTGAAGGCGAAGTTGTAGTCCGGCGGCGGGGAGGAGGTCGCCCACTCCAGCGTGCGGCCGTCCCACGGGTCGCCGGTGACGTCGCGCAGCTCATGCCGCTTCCACACGCTGACGGCGATCTGCAGCAGGAAGGCGCCGATGCCGGCCGCGATCAGGGCGGCGCCGATGGCGGCGACGATGAACCAGGGCTGCAGCGACGGATCCTCGAACACGCGCAGGCGGCGGGTGACGCCCATCAGGCCGAGGACGTAGAGCGGCGTGAAGGCGACCCAGAAGCCGATCACCCAGCACCAGAAGGACACCTTGCCCCAGAACGGGTCCAGCCGGAAGCCGAAGGCCTTCGGGAACCAGTAGTAGATGCCGGCGAACAGGCCGAACAGCACGCCGCCGATGATGACGTTGTGGAAGTGGGCGATCAGGAACAGGCTGTTGTGCAGGACGAAGTCGGCCGGCGGGACGGCCAGCAGCACGCCCGTCATGCCGCCGATCACGAAGGTCAGCATGAAGGCGACCGTCCACATCATCGGCAGCTCGAACCGGATGCGGCCGCGGTACATGGTGAACAGCCAGTTGAAGATCTTCGCACCCGTCGGGATCGAGATGATCATCGTCGTGATGCCGAAGAACGAGTTCACGCTGGCGCCCGAGCCCATCGTGAAGAAGTGGTGCAGCCACACCAGGTACGACAGGATCGTGATGACCACCGTCGCGTAGACCATGGAGGTGTAGCCGAACAGCTTCTTGCCCGAGAAGGTCGAGGTGACCTCGGAGAAGATGCCGAAGCAGGGCAGGATGAGGATGTAGACTTCCGGGTGGCCCCAGATCCAGATCAGGTTCACGTACATCATCGGGTTGCCCCCGAGGGTGTTCGTGAAGAAGTTGGTGCCGACGTAGCGGTCGAGCGACAGCAGGACCAGTGCTGCGGTCAGGATCGGGAAGGACGCGACGATCAGCACGTTGGTGCAGAGCGAGGTCCAGGTGAAGACCGGCATCTTCATCATGGTCATGCCGGGCGCGCGCATCTTGATGATGGTGCAGACCAGGTTGATGCCGGACAGTGTTGTTCCGACACCCGCGACCTGCAACGCCCAGATGTAGTAGTCGACGCCCGTCGCGGGGCTCGCCTCCAGGCCGGACAGCGGCGGGTAGGCCAGCCAGCCGGTCTGCGCGAACTCGCCGACGAACAGCGAGATCATCACCAGCACGGCGCCGCCGACGGTCATCCAGAAGCTGAAGTTGTTCAGGAACGGGAAGGACACGTCGCGCGCGCCGATCTGCAGCGGCACGACGTAGTTCATCAGGCCCGTCACGAACGGCATCGCCACGAAGAAGATCATGATCACGCCGTGGGCGGTGAAGACCTGGTCGTAGTGATGGGCGTTCAAGTAGCCCTCGCTGCCGCCGAAGGCCATGGCCTGCTGGAGGCGCATCATCACCGCGTCGGCGAAGCCGCGCAGCAGCATCACGAGGCCCAGCACCATGTACATGATGCCGATGCGCTTGTGATCGACCGTGGTGAACCACTCCTTCCAGAGATAGCCCCACAGCTTGAAGTAGGTGAGGGCCGCGACGAGCGCGGCGCCGCCCAGCACGACCGCGACGAAGGTCGCGACCACGATGGGCTCATGATAGGGGAAGGCCTCCAGGCTCAGGCGCCCGAAGATCGCGTGCATCACACTGGACATATCGAATCTGCCGGTTGGCCGTCAGGAGTTGGAGGGACGCGGCAGGCCCGCGCCGGTGAGGGGGGCGTCCGGGGCGGCACTGCCCTGGATGGACTGGCCCTGGATGGACTGGCCCTGGATGGGCTGGCCCTGCGGCGCGGCGCCGTGCCCGCCGTGTTCGCCGCCGTGGCCGGAGGAGCCATGCTCGCCGTGACCGGAGGAACCGTGCTCGCCGGTGCCCATGCCCATGTTGTCCGTGCAGGTCCTGGCCGGATCGACGCACTGGCCGAGGACCGCCTTGAAGAGGGCCGGATCGGTGGTGGCGAAGCGGCGCACGGGGTCCGCCACGCTCGGCTTCTCCAGCTGCAGGTAGCCGTTGCGGTCGAGCGAGCCGCCGCCCGCCTTCACGTCCGCCACCCACGTGTCGAAGCCGTCGTGGTCGAGGCCGTGGAAGGCGAAGCGCATCTGCGAGAAACCGGCGCCGCTGTAGTTGGCCGAGAAGCCCTTGTAAGTGCCGGGCTTGTTGATGACCGCGTGCAGCTGCGTCTGCATGCCCGGCATGGCGTAGACCTGGCCTGCCAGCGCCGGGATGTAGAAGCTGTTCATCACCGTGGAGGCGGTGATGTTGAAGCGGATCGGCCGGTCGACCGGGGCCGCCATCTCGTTCACCGCGGCGATGCCGTATTCCGGATAGATGAACAGCCACTTCCAATCGAGGGCGACGACGTTCACCTCCAGAGGCTTGGCGTCCGCCGGGACCGGGCGGTTCGCCGCGATCCGGTCGATCGGGCGGTACGGGTCCAGCAGGTGCGAGCCCATGTAGGTCAGGGCGCCCAGGCAGATGATGATCAGCAGCGGGGCGGCCCAGATGACCAGCTCAAGCTGCGTCGAATGGTCCCATTCCGGCTCATACCGCGCTTTGGTATTGGACTGCCGGTAGCGCCATGCGAACAGCACGGTCAGGGCCATGACCGGCACGATGATGAGCAGCATGAGCAGGGTGGAAATGACCACAAGGTTCCCCTGCTGGCTCGCCACGTCGCCGGACGGGTTCAGCACCACCAGGTTGCAGCCACTCAGTGCCGCCATCAGGGGCAGCATGGCGAAGACACGATAACGGCTCAAGGCATGACCTGTTGACTAAGGTTTGCTTTGGGCGAACAGCTAGTTCCCACGCCGCGGGTGGGACATTGGACAATTTGTCCAATGCCCCCGCGCGCCGTCGCGCGACAGATCTTGGGCAGCCGGTGCGGCGTGGCGTCGCACCGCTATGCATTTATGTCGCAACTGCCCACCGGTGCCGAGATCATGGGGACCCCTACAACGGCGGCTGAGCACGACGCGCGGCTGGTCAACGCTCGCCATCACGGAGTGAATCCGGGCGAGATCGCCATCGGCGTCATCATCGGCCGGACATCCGAATTCTTTGACTTTTTCGTCTACGCAATCGCTTCGGTCATCGTGTTCCCGAAGCTCGTGTTCCCCTTCGTCGACGCGCTGACCGGCACGCTCTACTCCTTTGCCATCTTCGCGCTCGCCTTCGTGGCGCGCCCGCTCGGCAGCGTCGTCTTCATCTCCATGGACCGTGCCTTCGGACGCGGCGCCAAGCTGACGCTGGCCCTGTTCCTGCTGGGCACCGCCACCGTGGCGCTCGCCTTCCTGCCGGGCTACGAGCAGATCGGCGTCTATTCGGTCTGGCTGCTGGCCTTCTTCCGCATCGTCCAGGGCATCGCGCTGGGCGGCACCTGGGACGGGCTGGCCTCGCTGCTGGCGCTGAACGCGCCGGAGAACCGCCGCGGCTGGTACGCGATGATCCCGCAGCTGGGCGCCCCGCTGGGCCTGATGGTGGCGAGCGGCCTGTTCGCCTACTTCGCCGGCAACCTGTCGGCCGAGGATTTCTTCAGCTGGGGCTGGCGCTACCCGTTCTTCGTGGCCTTCGCCATCAACGTCGTGGCGCTGTTCGCGCGCCTGCGCATCGTGGTGACGCCGGAGTTCACCAAGCTGTTCGAAAGCCGCGACCTGCAGCCGGCGCCGGTGCTCGACACGGTGAGTTCGGAAGGCAAGCGCATCGTGATCGGCGCCTTCGCGCCGCTGGCCAGCTTCGCGCTGTTCCACATGGTCACGGTGTTCCCGCTGTCCTGGATCTTCCTGTTCACGAAGAACCCCCCGGCCGAGTTCCTGGTCATCGAGGCCATCGCGTCGGTCTTCGGCATCCTTGCCATCGTGGCGTCGGGCTTCATCGCCGACCGTGTCGGCCGCCGCACCCTGCTGGGCAGCTGCGCCGCGGTCATCGCGGTGTTCAGCGGCTTCGCCCCGCAGCTGCTGGACGGCGGCCCGATCGGCGAGACCATCTTCATGGTGCTGGGCTTCGTGCTGCTGGGCCTCGCCTTCGGCCAGTCGTCGGGCGTCGTGGCCTCGCAGTTCACGCGCTACTACCGCTACACCGGCTCCGCCCTGACGTCGGACCTGGCCTGGCTGTTCGGCGCCGGCTTCGCGCCGCTGGTCGCGCTGGTCCTGTCGGCCAACTTCGGCCTGGTGTCGGCGGGCGCCTACCTGCTGTCGGGCGCCATCTGCACGCTGCTGGCCCTGTGGTGGAACAAGGCCCTGGGCTGATGCCCGGCGTGTGAAAGTTTGAGACGGGCACGGGCGGCGAGGGGAGACCTTCGCCGCCCGTTCCGTTTTCGGCGCGCCCGTTTCCGGTGCGGGCTTGCCCGGCGGTGGCAGCATTGGGACAATGGTGCCATCGGCGGGACCGGCTCCCGCTTCCGAAGAGGACCAATTCCATGGCGCGCCGCTCCCGCCCCGTGCTGGCCGGATTGGGGCCGATTCCGCTCGACCGGGGGGCGGAGGGGCCGCTGTACCAGCAGCTCTACAAGGCCCTGCGGCAGGCCATCCTCGACGGGCGCATGAAGCCCGGCGCGCGCATGCTGGCAACCCGAGTCGCCGCTCAGGAATGGGCGGTGTCGCGCAACACGGTCGTCACCGCCTATGAGCAGTTGCTGACCGAAGGCTACGTCACCGGCCGGGTCGGGGCCGGGACCTACGTCGCGACCGCGCTGCCCGACCCGCCGCCCATCGGTTCGGCCGACGGGACGGGCGGGACGCGCGGCGTCAGCCTGTCGCGCCGGGGTGCTGCGCTCGCCACGCCATTCCATCCCTGCACTCCGGCCAAGCGCCCCTTCTCCCTCGGCATCCCGGATCCGGAGGGCTTTCCCTTCGCGCTGTGGAGCAAGCTGCTGGCCCAGCCCTGGCGGGTCGGCGGTCGGTCGCTCGCCGTCAGCGCCGATCCGCTGGGCTATCCGCCCTTGCGCGCGGTCATCGCCGATTACCTGCGGGCCATGCGCGCGGTGCGCTGCGAGCCGGAGCAGGTGGTCATCCTGTCGGGCGCGCAGCAGGCCCTGGCGCTGATGGCGCAGCTTCTGCTCGACCCCGGCGATCCCGTCTGGATGGAGGATCCCGGCTGGCCCGGCACGCGCTCCGCCCTGGCCGGGGCGGGCGCCCGCATCGTGCCGGTTCCCGTGGACGGGGAGGGGATCGACGTGGCGGAGGGGGAGCGGCGCGCGCCGGACGCCCGCATGGCGCTGGTCACCCCGTCGCACCAGTTCCCGCTCGGCGTCACCATGAGCCTGCGGCGGCGGGCCGCCCTGCTGGACTGGGCGGTGGCGCGCGACGCCTGGATCGTCGAAGACGACTACGACAGCGAGTTCCGCTACGCCGGGCCGCCGCTGGCCGCCTTGCAGGGCTTGGACGAGGCGGGGCGCGTCCTCTACATCGGCAGTTTCAGCAAGGTCATGTTCCCGACCCTGCGACTCGGCTATCTGGTCGTGCCGCCCGACCTCGTGGACGCCGTGTGCGCCGGGCGGCGCCATTTCGACGGCGGGACCAGCGTCGTGCCGCAGGCGGCGCTGCACCGTTTCATTGCGGAGGAGCATTTCGCCTCCCACCTGCGCGCCATGCGTGCGCTCTACGCCGAACGCCGCGACGCGCTGCTGGACGCCCTGCGCCGGCACATTGAGCCGGTCACCCGGATCGACGGCGGGGAGGCCGGGCTGCACGTCGTCGCCCATCTGGACGAGCGGCACCGCGACGTCGAGGTCGCCGCGCGGGCGGCACGGCTGGGGCTGAGCTGCCCGCCGCTGTCCGGCTATTACGCGGAGCCGACGGCTGCCAATGGACTTGTGCTCGGCTTCGCCGCCCACCCGGCGGAGACGCTGGCCGCTGCGGTCCGCGGACTGGCGGGGGTCTTCGCCGCATCGCCCTGACGCCCTCTGAAAGACCATAGAAGAAAAACGGTCAAATAACGTGAATAGTCAATTGAGTTTGGAAAAATTCTTCTGACCACCGCCGCTCAATTCGCAGGCAGTGGGAACGGCGTCGTGGGCATCCGCCTCCCCGGCTTCCATCGCACATCGCAACGCGTAAGCCTTTGAACGACAATGATGTTGCTTCCATGGGGAGCTTCCGGGCCATTCCCTTCCCGCAGCGTCCCAAAAGTGGCAATGACCGGTGCGCCGCCCAAATAGCGGGCAAGACAAAGCCAAAACATAGGCAGAAAACAGCCAAAAACTTACTTGCGAATTCAAGGGCTTGTGGCTTAATGGGCGGCGAGGATGCGCAGCGCGCGGCAAGAACCATCGATGTCGGCCGCCATGCAAGGGTGCCCGCAACCAGTCAACATCGGCCATCCACAGCCGCAAAACCCATTTTCCGATTCGAATCGCTGTTCTTTTGTTCATCAACACTCAAAGAGCGATGGCAAGCGCGGCACAACAACACGCGCACCCATCAACGAACCATGCCGGCTCGGCGGTCTCGCGAAGAACAAGGAGGGTTGTCGTGTTTGGAAGACGTTTCGCCTATTCGCTGCTGTTCAGCGCGCTGATGGTCGGCACCGCCCACGTGCAGGTCGCCCAAGCCCAAGTCAAGGTTGGGGTCGTCACCTCCTCGACCGGTCCCATCGCTCTGGTCGGCATTCCGCAGAAGAACAGCGTCCCGCTGCTGCCCACCACGGTCGCCGGCAAGTCGGTGCAGTACATCACGCTGGACGACGCCAGCGACCCCACCGCGACCGTTTCGGCCTTCAAGAAGCTGATCACCGAGGAGAAGGTCGACGCCATCATCGGCCCGTCGGGCTCGCCGAACGCCATGGGCGTCATCCAGTTCGCGGCGGAGGCCGGCGTCCCGATGCTGGCCCCGGTCGGCACGGCGGCGGTGGTGCTGCCGATGAACGACCAGAAGAAGTGGGTGTTCAAGACCACGCAGAACGACGACCTGATCGCCGCCGCCCTGATCGAACACATGGCCAAGACGGGCATCACGTCGGTCGGCTTCGTCGGCACCGCCGATCCCTACGGCGACAACTGGCTGAAGGTGTTCAGCGAGCAGGCGGCCAAGCAGAACATCAAGGTGGTGGCGAGCGAGCGTTTCCAGCGCCAGGACACCTCGCTGACGGCGCAGAGCCTGAAGATCATCGCCGCCAACCCGCAGGCGGTGCTGATCGCCGCGCCCGGCAGCTCCTCGGTCCTGCCGCAGACGACGCTGGTCGACCAGGGCTTCCGCGGCAAGTTCTACCAGACCCACGGCGCGGCGCTGCCCGACTTCCTGAAGCTGGGCGGCCGGAAGGTCGAGGGCACGATCCTGGCGGCCAGCCTGATGCTGGTGCTCGACCAGGTCGGCGACAACCACCCGTCGAAGAAGGTCGCCAGCGACTATGTCGCCGCCTACGAGAAGGCGAACGGCAGCAAGCCGGCCACCTTCGGCGCCAACGTCTTCGACGCCGGCCTGCTGCTGGAGCGCGCCATCCCCGTGGCGCTGAAGAGCGGAGAGCCGGGATCGCCCGCCTTCCGCTCCGCACTCCGCGACGCGCTGGAACAGGTGAAGGAGTTGCCCGCGACCCAGGGCGTCTACAACCTGACCCCGGCCGACCACAGCGGCTTCGACGAGCGCGGGCGTGAGCTGATCACCGTGTCCAAGGGCACCTGGACCCTGGTGAAGTAAGCCCCAGACCGGCCCGGCGGTACGGGGCTGAGCCCCGCCGCCGTGTCGAGACCACGGCCCGCACCCTCCTCCGCCGGGACATCGCGCAGACCATGAACACCCCCCTTCGATGGTGGCGGGCGAACGCCCTTGGCTTGCCCGCGTCCGCCGCGCCGCTCCGCCATGGAGGCGGCGCATGAACCTCCAGATCGTCATGCTGCTGGGCCAGGACGGCGTCACCAACGGCGCCATCTACGCCCTGCTGGCGCTGTCCATCCTGCTGGTCTTCACGGTGACCCGCATCCTCCTGATCCCGCAGGGCGAGTTCGTGTCCTTCGCGGCCCTGACCATGGCCGCCATGCAGTCGGGAACGCCGGTCCGCATGGGCTGGCTGCTGGTCGCCCTGGCGCTCGCCGCCGTGGCGCTGGACCTCTACGACGCCGCACGCGGCAAAGGTCGTTGGCGGCCGCGGGGCGCCGCCCTCGCCATGCTGGCCTACGCCGCGGCGGTCACCGCGCTGACCGGGCTCGTCCCGCTGGACAAGGCCGGGGTCGCGGTGCAGGCGCTGCTGACCGTGGCGCTCGTCGTGCCGCTGGGGCCGCTGCTCTACCGGGTCTTCTATCAGCCCATCGCCGCCGCCCATTCCCTGGTGCTGCTGATCGTGTCGATCGCGGTGCATGTGGTGCTGGTCGGCGCCGGGCTGCTGATGTTCGGCCCCGAGGGCGCCCGCACCGAGCCCTTCTCCGAGGAGGGGCTGAGCATCGGCATGGTGACGCTGAACAGCCAGACCCTGTGGGTCGTGGCGGTGTCGCTGCTGCTGATCGTCCTGCTCTACGCCTTCTTCGAGCGGACGCTCTACGGCAAGGCGCTGCGCGCGGCGGCGGTCAACCGGCTGGGGGCGGAACTGGTCGGCATCTCCCCGGAGATCGCCGGCAAGGCGAGCTTCGGGCTGGCCGCGCTGATCGGCGGGCTGTCGGGAATCCTGATCGCGCCGATCACCACCATCTACTTCGACAGCGGCTTCATCATCAGCCTGAAGGGCTTCGTCGGCGCCATCATCGGCGGCATGGCGAGCTACCCGGTGGCCGCACTCGGCGCCCTGTTCATCGGGCAGGCGGAATCCTTCTCCACCTTCTGGGCCAGCAGCTACAAGGAGGTGATCGTCTTCACGCTGATCCTTCCGGTCCTGCTCTGGCGCTCCCTCTCCCACAAAGGCGCGGAGGACGAGGAATGAGGATCGCTTCTCTTTCTCCACACGCGCGGATCTTCCTGGTCCTGGTGCCGCTGCTGGCGCTCCTGCCGCTGGTGCTGCCCACCTATCAGGTCACGCTGGCGAACAACATCGGCATCTTTGCCCTCGCCACGCTGGGCATCGTGCTGCTGACCGGCATCGGCGGCATGACCAGCTTCGGGCAGGCGGCCTTCGTCGGCATCAGCGCCTACAGCACCGCCTATCTGGCGATCGGCACCGACCTGCCGGCGCAGTTGGGCTGGCTCGGCGGTTCGCCCTGGGGCGGGCTGCTGCTCGGCATGGTGCTGACGCTGGCGGTCGCGGCGCTGCTGGGCGCGCTGACGCTGCGGCTGTCCGGCCATTACCTGCCGCTGGGCACCATCGCCTGGGGCCTGTCGCTGTTCTACCTGTTCGGCAACCTGGAATTCCTGGGCGGCCACACCGGCCTGTCCGGCATGCCGGCGCTGCGGCTGTTCGGGATCAGCCTCGACCGGGCGGAGTCCCTCTACTACCTGATCTGGGCCCTGGTGCTGCTCGCCGTCGTGGTGACGCTGAACCTGCTGGATTCGCGGGAGGGCAGGGCGATCCGGGCGCTGCGCGGCGGCCAGCGCATGTCCGAATCCATGGGCGTGAACACCTTCCGCGCCAAGATGGTCGCCTTCCTGGTGTCGGCCGGATTCGCCGCGCTTGCCGGCTGGCTCTACGCCTACACGCAGCGCTTCGTCAGCCCAGCGCCCTTCAGCCTCCAGGCCGGCATCGACTTCATGTTCATGGCGCTGATCGGCGGCGTCGGGCAGGTGTGGGGCGCACTGATCGGCGCCACGGCCGTCACCTTCCTGAAGCAGTGGCTCCAGGACTGGTTGCCGCACATCCTCGGCCGGACCGGCAATTTCGAAAGCATCGTCTTCGGCCTGCTGATCGTCGTCCTGATGCAGCGCATGCCCGGCGGCATCGCCGGCTGGCTGGCCCGTCACCTGGGCCACGCCCGCAAGCTCGCGCCGTCGGCGCAGCCGGCGCCGACCCCGGTGGAACCCCTGCCGCGCCGCGCCCTGCCGGCGAAGGGGGAGGCGATCCTGGAGGTGCGCGGCGTCACCAAGCGGTTCGGCGGGCTGGTCGCCAACAACGACATCAGCTTCGACGTCCACGCCGGCGAGATCCTGGCCGTGATCGGCCCCAACGGGGCGGGCAAGAGCACGCTGTTCAACCAGCTGTCCTGCGTCGACCGCCCGACGTCGGGCGAGATCCGCTTCCGCGGGCGGCGCATCGACGGGCGAACCGCGCGGGAGATGGCCGGCGCCGGCCTCAGCCGGACCTTCCAGCACGTAAAGCTTCTGCCCACCATGAGCGTGCTGGAGAACGCCGCCATCGGCGCCCACCTGCGCGGCGGCAAGGGCGTGGCCGCCGCAGCCCTGCGGCTCGACCGCCGGGAGGAGGCGCGCCTGCTGGACGAGGCCCGCCGGCAGCTTGGCCGCGTCGGCCTCGGCCAGCATCTGCACGCGGAAGCCGGCAGCCTCGCGCTCGGCCAGCAGCGCATCCTGGAGATCGCCCGCGCGCTCTGCGCCGACCCCTGCCTCCTGCTGCTCGACGAGCCGGCGGCCGGCCTGCGCCACCTGGAGAAGCAGGCGCTCGCCGAGCTTCTGAAGAGGCTGCGGGCGGAGGGCATGGCCATCGTCCTGGTCGAGCATGACATGGACTTCGTCATGGGCCTCGTCGACCGCGTCTTCGTCATGGAGTTCGGCGAGCAGATCGCGGAGGGCGTGCCGGAGACCATCCAGACCAACCCGGCCGTGCTGGAAGCCTATCTGGGAGGTGTCGAATGAGCCCGCACGGCCATCAGGCTCCCTTGCTGGAGGTCCGGGACCTCTGCGTGTCCTACGGCAAGATCCAGGCGCTGACCGATGCCAGCCTGCGCGTCGGGGACGGACAGATCGTCACGGTGATCGGCCCCAACGGCGCCGGCAAGACCACGCTGCTGTCCGCCATCATGGGCGTTCTGCCGTCGCGCGGGCGCATCGCCTTCGCCGGGGCGGAGGCGTCGTCTCCCACGATCAAAAGCATGATCGGGCGGGGCGTGAGCCTCGTCCCGGAAAGCCGCGCGCTGTTCGGTTCCATGAGCGTGGAGGACAACCTGCGCCTGGGCGGCTTCCGCTTCCACCCCCGGCCCCGGCGCGCGCAGGACGCGGCGCTGGAGGAGATGTACGCCCTTTTCCCGCGCCTGAAGGAGCGGCGCGCCCAGGTGGCGGCCACGCTGTCGGGCGGGGAGCGGCAGATGCTGGCGCTCGCCCGCGCGCTGATGACCCGGCCGAAGCTGCTGATGCTGGACGAGCCGAGCCTGGGCCTCGCCCCGCTGATCGTGCGCGAGGTCTTCCGCATCATCGCCGACCTGCGCCGCCAGGGCGTCTCCATCCTGCTGATCGAGCAGAACGCGCGGGCCGCCCTGCGCGTCGCCGATTACGCCTATGTGCTGGAGCTGGGGAAGATCGTCATGGAAGGCCCGGCGGCGGAGTTGGCGAACGACCCGCGCGTGGTCGCCGCCTATCTCGGCATCGCCGGCAAGCACCAGGAGATGCTGGCGACATGACCGATCCGTCTTTGCGCATCGGCATCGCGGGCGCCGGCGCCATCGGCACGACGCTCGGCGTCCGCTTCGCGCTCGGCGGGCACCGCGTCAGCGTGCTGGCGCGCGGCGGCACGCTGGACGCCATCCGCGACCACGGGCTGCGGCTGGTCGACCGGCAGGGCGAGCACCACGCGCCGGCGACGGCCGGCGGGCCGGACGATCTGGGGGAGCAGGACGTGCTGTTCCTCTGCGCCAAGGCCCAGGATCTGGCGGCCCTCGCCCGGTCGTCGCAGGGGATGATCGGGCCGGGCACGCTGGTCGTCCCGGTGGTGAACGGCATCCCCTGGTGGTATTTCGAGGGGGAGGGCGGGCGCCACGACGGGCGCACCGTCCGCGCCGTCGATCCCGACGGCAGCCTCAAGGCCCTGCTGCCGATGGACCGCATCATCGGCTCGGTGGCCTTCATCACCGCCGAGCGGCTGGCCCCCGGCGTGGCGCGCAGCCTGAACCCGCTGCGCCTGTCGATCGGGGAGATCACCCACCGCCATACCGGGCGGGCCGACCGGCTGGGCGCCGTGCTGACCGCCTGCGGCATCGACACGACGGTCAGCGACCGCGTGCGCGACCCGCTGTGGACCAAGGTCATCGCCAATCTGACCTCCAACCCGCTGTCGGTGGTGACCGGCGCCACGCTGCGCGACATCTACGGCGACCCGTCGCTGGCCCCCATCGCCCGCCAGATGCTGGACGAGGCGCTGCTGACCGCCGCCTCCTTCGGGGCGCGCGTGGCGCTCGACCCCGTGTCGCTGCTGGCGATGGGAGCGGGGATGGGGGACGTGAAGACCTCCATGCTCCAGGATTTCGAGAAAGGCTTGCCCCTGGAACTGTCCTCCATCTGCGACGCCGTCATCGAACTGGCCGAGATGCAGGGGCTGTCCATGCCGCTGACCAAGAACATCGCCAGCCTCGTCCGCTACAAGAGCGCGAGCGCGGCCGGCTGCCGAAAGGAAGAGGGTGCTCCATGATCGCGAACGCCGACACGCCTGTGGTCCAGCCGCCCCAGTGCAGCGACGAGGAATGGGCGCTGCGCTGCCAGCTGGCCGACTGCTACCACCTCGTCGATTTCATGGGCTGGACGGAGACCATCTTCAACCACATCTCCGCCCGCCTGCCCGGCCCGGCGCACCATTACCTCGTCAACCCCTTCGGCCTGAACTACACGGAGGTCACGCCGGCCAACCTGCTGAAGGTGGGGCTGACGGGGGAGAAGCTGGAGGAGTCACCCTATGACGCGAACCCCGCCGGCTTCGCACTGCACAGCGCGATCCACGAGGCGCGCGAGGACGTCCACTGCATCATCCACACTCACACGACGGAGCTGTCGGCCATCGCGCAGAAGAAGGACGGCTTCTCCCACAACGACTTCTACGGGGCGCAGCTGTTCGGGCGCGTCGGCTACCACGCCTTCGAGGGCATCACCCTGTTCGCCGACGAGAAGCCGCGCATGCTGGAGAGCCTGGGCGACAAGCACGTGCTGGTGCTGCGCAACCACGGCATCGCGGTGGGGGAGGGCAGCATCGCCAAGGCCTTCTTCCTGCTGTGGACGGTGCAGCGCGCGGCGGAGATCCAGTGCTTGGCCGATTCCATGCGCGGCGAGGACACGGTGCTGGGCGACGAGGTGCGGACCAAATGCTCCGACCTGACGGCCATGCTGATCCGCGAGAGCGGCTTCGCCACCAAGTTCTTCAACGCCATGGTGCGCAAGATGCGCGCGGAGCGCGGCCCGGGCTGGTGACGGCCCGCCGCAAGGCGTTTGGAAAAGCAACGGTGCGTTGGTAAAAGATGAACCCCGGCATCGCCCGGCCCGCGCGTCAGGCGGGGCGGGGATGCCGGGGCTTTGCGGATCGAAGCACGGACACCGGGCACAATGGTCATCACCAAGAAACTTCGCCGCTACGTTCCGTCCAGCGACGATTTCCGCTATGAGGACTTCCCGTTTTATTGGGTGGCGCGCGTCCAGGGCATTTACCTTCAGCACATGGAAAAGGCGCTGAAGAAGATCGGGACGGACATCCCGACCTGGCGGGTCCTGTTCATCCTGAAGACCCACGGCACGTCGAGCATTTCGGAGATCGCGACCCACGCCATCGTCAAGCTGCCGACGATGACCCGCATCGTCTACCGCATGAAGGCCGAAGGTCTGGTCGACACCGGCCCGCACGCGGAGGACGGCCGCGTGACCGAGGTGACGATGACCGAGGCCGGCCGGGACCTCGTGCAGCAGATCCAGGCCGCGACGGAAAAGCTGTTCGCCCGCAGCTTCCGCGGCCTGTCGGAAGCGCAGATCGACAAGCTGAACGCGACGCTGGAGCAGCTCTACGACAATCTGGCGGAGGATTGAGGGGGGAGTGGTTGTGTTGGGCCCCCACCCTAACCCTCCCCCATCTTCGACGGGGGAGGGAACTCCGCCGGGCTCGCGCTCAACTCCTCCCCCCGCGAAGTGGGGGGAGGTCGGGAGGGGGGCCCAGCACAACCACTCCCCACACCCCCCACCACTCACCCCACCGTCGCCGGATGCCTTGCGGACACGGCGTAGCAGCCCTTGGCGAAGACCAGCGGGGCGAGTGCCGTCTGGTAGTCGTAGCGCATGACCTGCCCTACGATGATCAGGTGGTCGCCGCCGTCGTAGACGTTCCAGGTCCGGCATTCGAACCGGGCCGACACGCCGTCGAAGACCGGGCAGCCGCCCAGGCCTTCCGCCCAGTCGATGCCGCCGAACTTGTCCTCGCCGCGGCTGGCGAAGCGGTTGGAGAGAAGGATCTGGTCCTCGGTCAGAACGTTCACCGCGAAATGTTCGGCCGTCCGGAACGCCTCGGCGCTGAGGGCGGCCTTGTCGAGGCTCCAGAGGACCAGTGGCGGGTTCAGCGACACGGCGTTGAAGCTGCTGGCGGTCACGCCGACCGGGGCGCCGGCCGCGTCGCGCGTGGTGACCACCGTCACGCCGGTGGGGAAGTGGGAGAGCGCGCGGCGGAAGTCGCGCGGGTCGAGCGCCGGTTCGGTCATGAGATGTCCTTTGGGAAGTATCAGACGTCCAGCACCAGCCGGGCCGACTTGGCGCGCGAGCAGCAGACGACGATCTGGTCGTTGTCCTCCCGCTCCTCATCGCTGAGGAACTTGTCCTTGTGATCGGGCTCGCCCTCGATGACGTCGCACAGGCAGGTGCCGCACACGCCCTGCTCGCAGGATTTCGGGATCTTGATGCCGGCCTTGGCGAGCGCGTCCAGAATGGTCTGGTCCTCGGCCACCCGGACGGTGACGCCGCTGCGCTTGGCAACCACCTCGAAGGCGGCGCCGTGCGTGTCGATGTCGGCGTTGAAGTATTCAAAGTGGATGCGGCCGCCGTCGATGCCCGCCGCCTTCGCCGCGCCGATGACCCAGTCCATGAAGCCGGTGGGGCCGCAGACATAGAGGTGAACGCCGGCCGGAAGCCCGGCAAAGCAGGCCGCGGGGTCGAAGCGCTGGTCGGCCGCACCATCGTCGAAATGCAGCCGAAGCTGCTCCGGGAAGTCCTGCGCCAGCTCCTCCAGGAAGCCGGCGCGGTCGCGCGAGCGGGTGCAGTAGTGCAGCTCGAACGGCTTGCCCGAAGCGCGCAGCGCGTGGGCCATGGCGAGCATCGGCGTGACGCCGATGCCGCCGCCGACCAGCAGCGACCGCTCCGCCGCCGGGTCGAGCGGGAAATGGTTGCGCGGGGCGGAGATCCGCACCGTCGATCCCACCGCGAAATCGCGGTGGATGCCGCGCGATCCACCGCGGGAGTTCGGGTCGTCCAGCACGCCGATGCGGTAGCGGTCGGTGCCGCCCGGCGCGTTGCACAGCGAATACTGGCGCACCAGCCCATCGGCGACCTGCACGTCGATGTGCGCGCCGGCCTCGAAGGCGGGCAGGGGGGCGCCATCGGGTCGCGCCAGCTCGAAAACGGCGATGCCCGCCGCATGGTCCTCGCGGCGGAGGATCGTCACGTCGATCATGTCGTCGCTCATGTCCATTCACCCATTGCGGCTTCACCGCATGAAGATGCCGCCGTTCAGGTCCCAGGCAGCCCCGGTGACGAAGCCGGCGTCCCGGCCGGCCAGACGGACGACGATGTCCGCGACGAAGTCCGGATCGCCCAGCGCCTTCACCGGGATCATGGTGTCGATGATCTGCGCCAGCTTCTCCGGCGGGACGATTTCCCGCACTGAGGGCAGGTCCATCGGCCCCGGCGCCACCGCGTTGACCGTGACGCCCGACGAGGCCAGTTGGCGGGCGAAGATCTTGGTCAGCGTCAGGATGGCGCCCTTGCTGGCCGCGTAGTGCGCGCCCGACGCGGTGCCGCCGTTCTGCCCGGCCAGGGAGGCCATGTTGACGATGCGCCCGTAGCCCTGGAGTGCGAAATGCGCGCCGAAGACCTGGCAGCCGAAGAAGGTGCCGCGCTGGTTCACGGCGGTGACGCGGTCGAACTCCTCCGGCGTGATCTCCATCAACGGGGTGGTCGGCGTCATGGCGGCGTTGTTGACCAGCACGTCCACCCGCCCGAAGGCCTCCGCCGCGCGGGCGAGCCCGGTGGCGAAGTCCTCCTTCTTCAGGACGTCGAGGCCGAAGGCGGTGATCCGCTCCCCGGTCGGCGCGATCTCCCGCGCCGCCTCTTCCGCCGCGTCGGCCCGCACGTCGGTCACGGCGACGGAGAAGCCGGCCCGGTGCAGGGCGGCGGCGATGGCCTTGCCGAGCCCCTGCGCGGCACCCGTTACGACGGCTCCTGTGCTCATGCGCGCGCCCTCACAGGATGTAGCCGATGCTGGACAGGTGGTGGTCGGCGTTCAGCAGACGCACGACCTTCTCCACCATGCGGAATCCGTCGCCGGAGCGGCGCAGCGTGAAGGTCACGTCGGCCGGGTAGGTCTTCAGGTTGCCGTGCCGGTTCTCCGCGATGAACTGGGAGCAGCGCGCCTTCACCGTGTCGCCATCCTCCGCCAGGATGCGCAGGCGGCTGACCGAGCGCACGGTCTTGTAGGTGGTCTGGGTGGAGATGGCGTCGCCGCTCAGCAGCCGGGCGACGCGCAGCGACCGCATCTCGGCCTTGTCGTAGGCGAAGTTCAGGGTGTTGGCGAAATCCTCGGTCTCGCGGTCGATCGGCACGACGTAAACGCCGTCCGGCTCCCACAAATCCAGCCACTCGCGGTACTGGTTGAAGTCGAGCATGTCGGCTTCCAGGTCGATGAAGGCCGCCACCTCGGCGCGCAGGGTGCTCATGCTTTGGATCCTTGCTGTCGGGGCTGTCGGGGCTGGTCAGGCCGTCATCATCTGCTTGTACTTGCGGTAGGCCGCGCGCATGCCGGTCTCGGAGCAGACGGAGCCGGCGGTGTTGCCGTCCGGGCTGGTCACCAGCCGGCCGAGGCTGCGGTTGACCAGGATCCATTCCCGGTCCCCGGCGCGGGAGCCCTTCTGCACGCGCTCCCACGCCTCCGCGTCGTCCGGCGTGCCGAAGCCCATGGGGCCCTGGAAATGCTCGTGCAGGCGCATGCGCAGCTGGTTGAAGGCGGCCGGCGCGCCGTCGCCGCCGATGGCGACGTGGTGGATCTCCGTCTCGTCCACCGCGACCGGCCGCAGCACGCGGAAGAAGGCCATGGAGCAGGCAACGTTCGGGAACAGGTTCAGGTTGAAGCCCGACCCGCCGACCGCGCGCACCAGCCGGCGCACCTGGGCGTCGTCATAGCCCTCGCACTCCAGCTCCGCGGCGAAGTCCTTGAAGCGCTCGGGGATCGGCGCGTCGAGGTTGGCGTCGAGGTCCACCAGTTCCGGGATCATCACCATCACGGAATGGCCGTTGCCCAGATCCTCCACGAAGCCGGGACCGTCCAGGAAATCGAAGATCTTGCTGGTCTGGTCGTCGAGCGAGGAGACGAAGGATTTGTGCACCACCGGGAAGTGATAGGCGTCGGTGGTGTTCTCCAGCTGGATCTTCCAGTTGCCGGGGAAGCGGAAACGGTGGTCGCCCAGCACCTTCAGCGGGTAGCCGCCGGACTGCTTCATGAACAGGTCGATCCACTTCTTCGCCCCGCCCAGATGCTCCTCCAGCGGCTGGATGTCCGGGTTGAAGGTGGCGAAGATCATCCCCTGGTAGGTCTCGTGCCGAAGGCGGACGAGCGGGAAGTCCTTCTTGTCGAGGACGCCCTGGTATTCCTCCGGCTTCGGAATGGCGCGCAGCTCGCCGTCCAGCGCGTAGCCCCAGCCGTGGTAGGGGCAGACGAAGCTCTTCACCTTGCCGCGCTTGCCCTCGCAGACCGTCGCGGCGCGGTGGCGGCAGCGGTTCAGCATCACATGGATGTCGCCCTTGCGGTCACGGCTGACGATGACCGGCTGGCGGCCGATGAAGGCGGTCTTGTAGGACCCGCTCTCCGGCACCTCGCTGGTGTGGCCGACCCAGACCCAGGTGTTGTTGAACACCTTATCCAGCTCCGCCTCGAAGATCGCCGGGTCGGAATACAGCGAGGAATGAACCTTGTCGTCCTGCACCAGGTCGGCGATGTCGACCTCGGGCGCGCGGGTGGTGAGGCATGCGGTCATGTCGGTCGGTCTTTCTGATGGCGTCCGATGACGCGGGTCATTCGGGGACCGGAAGGTCCGTGTCTTCGTCCCAGGGCTGGGTGACCGCGCGGCTGAACAGCCGCTCCGTCTGGAAATGGGCGATGCGCCACCAGTCCCCCTCGCGGCGGAAGCGCAGGTCGAGGCGCGCGCTGCTGAGGCGCGAATCCCCGCTGGCGAAGGTGGAGGTCTGGAGCATCATCCAGCGGCCGGTCGCCTCGGCCCCCTGGACGGCGATCTCCTCGCCGGTCAGGTAGTGGGCGTTCAGGCGGAAATGCGCGGGCGGCACCGTGTATTTGGCGAACATGGCGCGGATCGCCTCCCGCCCCTCCAGCCGGCCGAAGGTCCGGGCGTAGCGCCCGGTCCCCTCCCAGACCGCGTCCTGCGTGAACAGGTCCATGAGGGGATCGAGGTCGAAGCCGACGTCCAGCCGGTCGCACAGGGCCATGTAGCGGTTGGCGCAGGCGCGCACCCGCTTTTCCGCCTCCAGATCCTCGACCCGCCGGAGCAGGGCGTCGAAGGCCTCACCCGTTGCCATGGCGGTCCTCAGGTCGGGATTTGCAGTTCGCGGCCGATGCGCGTCTCCACCGCGCAGTATTTCCAGAGCTTGTAGGTGCCGTCGCCGACCGGCGTGGTGCGGAACAGGTTGCAGGCGGCGACCACCGTGTCGTAGTCGGGCATGTCCGTCATGAAGTAGGCGGTGAAGGGATAGCCCTTGGACGGGCCGACCATGCTGCGGTCGTCGTCCAGCGTGCCGATGATCCGGGCGCCGGGCAGGGCGGCCATGCCCTTCATCATCGCGCTGAAGGCCTGCCACACCTGGCCGGCTTCCTCGGCGGTGGCATCCATGAAGTTCTGGTTGACGGAAATGCAGAACAGAACGCGCAAGGGCGTGGTCGCGGCCATGGGACCCTCCAAGGGAAAAATTCGGATTTCGGGGTGTCGGTTACAGGTAGCCGGGCAGGGGCTTCTTGCCGAAGAACATCGCCCCGGCGTTCTGGTAGGTGATGGCCCCCATGAAGGCGTGCTGCGTGCACATCGCCGCGTCCCGGAACAGACGGGACAGGGGGTGGGCGTTGTAGGTGCCGGTCATGCCGGACAGGTGATAGGCGCTGCGCACCGCCTCCGCGCATTCCTGCGTCAGGTGCGTGGTGGACAGGCGCAGCATGCTGGTCTGGTGCGGGGTTGGGCGCCCACCGTCGAGCACCGCCTGCCACGCGTCCTCGGTCGCCTCATAGAAGAAGGCGCGGGCGGCGCGGACCTTGGCCTCGGCCTTGGCGATCTCGGTCTGGACATGGGGCCGGTCGCCGATGTTCGGCGCGCCGGTGACGGAGGCGCGGGCGTTCGCCGTGTCCTGCACGACGTCCAGCGCCTCCCGCGCGAGGCCAAGCGTCACCACCGACAGCACCTGCGCCGCGAAGGCGAGGCTGGGGTAGCGGAAGAAGGGCGCGTCCACCGTCGGCGCGCCGCCGCGGGTGAAGGTCCATTCCTCCGGCACCACCACATCCTCGACGACGAGGTCGTGGCTGCCGGTGCCGACGAGGCCCAGCACGTCCCAGTTCGGCTCGATGGTCAGCCGGTCGCGCGGCATCACCGCCATGCGGGGAAGTGATTGTCCATCCTCCGGCATGATGCCGACGCCGCAGAGCGTGGCGCCCAGGCAGCCGCTGGCGAACTGCCAGCGTCCGCTGACGCTGTAGCCGCCTTCCACCTTCCGGGCCGGCTGCGGCGGGAAGATGCCGCCGGCGAAGACGACGTCGGGACCGTCGGCCCAGACCTTCTCCACCGTTTCCGGCGGCAGGGCCGCGAGATAGGCGGGGTTCATGCCGAAGCTGGCGACCCAGCCCGCCGACCCGTCGGCCGCGGCGATGGCCTCGACCATCAGCAGGAAGTCGAGCGGCGATTTCTCGTCCCCGCCATACCGCTTGGGCACCAGGGCGCGGTAGACGCCCATGGCTTTGAAGCGGTCGATGATGTCGGGGGAGATGTGACGCTGGCGTTCGAAGTCGCCGCGCCGGGCGCGGATGTCGGCGAGCAGCGCGTCGAACACCTCCGCGCCGCCCCAGGCGTCCTTGTCGATCACGTGACGAGGCATGTCGTGAGAACTCCCGCCATCAGGATTACGGGTTGGCCACCAAGGGGGCGATCCGCCGGCCGATGGCGCAGACCGCCTCGTCCTCGCCCTTGCGGCCGACGAGTTGCAGGCCCACCGGGCGCCCATCGACGGCCGGCAGGGGAATGGACAGGGCCGGGTGGCCCGACAGGTTGAAGGGCCGCACCAGCGCCGAGGCGCGCAGGTCGATCCGGCCGGCCAGGGCCTCCGCGAGCGTCATCGGGAAGCCGGGCAGGGTCGGCAGGACGAGCGCATCGACCGCGGCCAGGGCGCGGTCGACCTCCGCCGTGAAGCGGTCGCGGACGGCGTTGGCGGCGGCCACGTCGTCGGGCGTGGTGGCCCGGGCCTTCTCCAGGCGCGCGGCCACGTCCGCCCCAACCTTGCCGGTCGCCAGCAGCGCGCCGCAGGCGGCCCAGGTCTCCGCGTTGATCACTGTGAGGCCGGCGGCGAAGGCGTCCTCCAGGGACGGCAACTCCACCGGCCGGACCACGGCGCCGCTCGCCGCGATGGCGCGCACCACGGCTTCGGCAATCGCCGGATCCGCGGTCACGCTGGGCACGCCCAGGACAAGCGGGCCGTTGGGCGCGGGCGCCGGCGAAAAGCTCGGGTCCATCGTGTCCATGGCGGCGATGAGCCTGTCCATGGACGCCGCGAACGGGCCGACGCAGTCCAGGCTGGTCACCGCCGGCAGGACGCCGCGCCGGTCGACGCGGCCGAAGGTCGGCTTGAAGCCGTAGATGCCGCAGCAGGCGGCGGGCAGGCGGATGGAGCCGCCCGTGTCGGTGCCCAGCGCCACGTCGGCCAGGCCCGCCGCGACCACGGCGGCCGAACCGCTCGACGATCCGCCGGGGATGAGCGCGGGGAACCGCGGGTTGGCCGGTGTTCCTTCCCAGGCGTTCACGCCCGTCATGCCGAAGGCGAATTCGTGCAGGCCCGTCTTGCCGACGATCCGGCAGCCGGCGTCCAGCATCGCCTGCACGACGGCGGCGTGGCGGGAGGATGGCGGGGCATCTTCGAGGGAGCGGCTGCCGGCGCGGGTGGGCAGCCCGGCTACGTCGATGGTGTCCTTAACGGCGACGGTCAGGCCGTCACCGCCGATGGCACTGTGATGAATGAATCCGGTGAACACGGCGCGGTGCCCTCCTGCATTCCACCGGCGACGTTGTGTCGCATCGGAATGGGGTTGACCTCGAATGCGCCCTCAGGATGTTCCTTTATCACTTGAAAAGTCAACTACTCAAAACAGGAAAAATCACGCTTTTTCAATGATGTAAGAAATCTACTGATGCTGATTTTTTACGCGCGCTGCGCTTATTTTCTGATCAGGGAACGCACAAAGAGCGGGCGAATCACAGGCGGCACCGGTGAGGAAGCGCCAGGACGTACTGCCCGCTTTGCTTGCGCAACACGGTCTTCCAACAGCTTTTTCGTGCTTTCGATGTCGAACTTGGCCATTGCGGGGGGCCATTGCGGGGGGCCAGGGCGGGGCGGCCATGGAAGACCGCTCCGCCGACAGGACGCTCAGTGGTGGGGCTGGCGCCGGCACTCGGTTTCGAAAGCCGACAGCCGGGCGCGCAGGCGATCGTCGGTCATGCGGTCGAAGGGCAGGATCTCAGCCGGCGGCATGACGCTGCGGACGAGCATGCGCAGAGCGACCTGCCCGTCGTGGGTCAGGCGCATGTCGAAATTGCCGACCAGGGAATGGATGCCCTCGGCGTGGTGCGGGCGGAAGAGAACCGACACGTCGTCCCCGCGGTTCACGACTTCCAGATGGCCGATGTCGGCCATGCGCTCGGACAGGTCCACGACGGCGCGTTCCAGCAGGCCGACCTTCTCGTAGAAGCGGCGCCGGACATCCTGTGTGAGATTTTCGTGGTCGAGCTGAAGCTGGCTCGGGGTTACGGAGCCGTGGCGCGCGATGCGCGCGTACTGAATGCGGTGCACAATAGAGACTCCTCGGGGCACGCAGCCCGGGACCATCCCGGCGCGCGCCTTGATCTGAGCTATTTTGTGCTGCAACGCATCATAGCGCTGTGATAATCGACCGGGGCAGGGTCACGGACGGCGCATATCAGCCCTTCCGGGGTCGGAACGACATCGGCGGTTCGACCCCGGCCATTGGATAGCCATAGCGCTTCATCAGTGCCGGACGTTTCGGGATGGGGCACGTGCGTGTGGAGCACTAAAATCCCATAAGGTGTCTTATGGAAAAACACCGAAAGGCGGTCACCGGGAATTGCCGGCGGGGCCCAAACCATGTTGCCGCCTTTTCGATCACATGCCACGCTCTTCACCCGCTTCGCAGGCCAGTGACCACTTGGAGTGCACATTCGGGTGAAGGCCCGCCGTGTTGGCATTCCAGTTGCTAGCTGGGGCTGCACAATCCCATGAATCGGCCATACAAAACGGCAACGAACAGATGGAGGGCGATCTGATGAGGCTTCGCGGATTCAATACGGCGGCGCGGCTGATGCGGCGGACGGTGCTGTGCGGCCTGGCCGGAATGGCGGTGGCCGCGGCGGCATTGCCGGCGTGGGCGCAGTCCAAGGTCAAGGTGGCGGGCATCTACACGGTGCCGATCGAGCAACAGTGGGTCAGCCGCATCCACACCGCCCTGAAGGCCGCCGAGGCCCGCGGCGACATCGAGTATGTCTGGGCCGAATCGGTCGCCAACACCGACTATGAACGCGTCATGCGCCAGTACGCCGAAGGCGGCCAGCAGCTGATCTTCGGCGAGGTGTTCGGCGTGGAACGCGCGGCGCGCGCCGTCGCGAAGGACTACCCGAAGACCGCCTTCGTCATGGGCTCCAGCTTCAAGCCGCAGGAGCCGAACTTCTCGGTCTTCGACAACTACATCCAGGAACCGGCCTACCTGACGGGCATGATCGCGGGCGCCATGACCAAGTCGAACGTGATCGGCATGGTCGGCGGCTACCCGATTCCGGAGGTGAACCGCCTGATGAACGCCTTCATGGACGGCGCCAAGGAGGTCAACCCCAACGTGAAGTTCTCCGTCAGCTTCATCGGTTCCTGGTTCGACCCGCCGAAGGCCAAGGAAGCCGCCTTCGCCATGATCGACCGCGGCGCCGACGTCATGTACGCCGAACGCTTCGGCGTGTCCGACGCCGCGAAGGAGCGCAAGGTCCTCGCCATCGGCAACGTCATCAACACCCAGCCGCAGTATCCGGAGACGGTGGTCGCCAGCGCGCTGTGGCATATGGAGCCGTCGGTGGACCGCGCCATCGCGACCGTGAAGGCCGGCAGTTACAAGGCGGAGGACTACGGCCCCTACAGCCACATGAAGGCCGGCGGCTCCAGCCTCGCCCCGCTCGGCACCTTCGAAGGCAAGGTTCCCGCCGACGTGGTCGCCAAGGTCAAGGCCCGCGAGCAGGAGATCCGCGACGGCAAATTCACCGTCAAGGTGAACGACGGCGAGCCGAAGTCCACGATGTAAGGGGCAAACCTCGCCCCCCATCCTCCCATGCTGCGCATGGGCCCCTCCTTCCCCCGCTGGGCGGGGGAAGGTTTTTTTCGCTTCCCGCAAATCCAATCCCCTCCCCCGCCCAGCGGGGGAGGGTTAGGGTGGGGGAACGGTCGTGGATTCCACTGAGACAACAATGCCCTCCCCACCCGTCGTCCTGCGCCTGTCCGGCATCACCAAGCGCTTCGGCCCCCTGGTCGCCAACGACGCGATCTCTCTCACCCTGCATGAAGGCGAGGTGCTGGCCCTGCTGGGCGAGAACGGAGCCGGCAAGACCACGCTGATGAACATCCTGTTCGGCCATTACGTGGCCGACGAGGGCAGCATCGAGGCGTTCGGGCGGCCATTGCCGCCGGGCTCGCCCAAAGCGGCGCTCGCCGCCGGCATCGGCATGGTGCACCAGCACTTCACGCTGGCCGACAACCTGTCGGTCCTCGACAACATCGCGGTGGGGACGGAGCCGCTGTGGCGCTTCTGGTCCGACCGCGGTGCGGCGCGCCGGCGCCTGCTGGACCTTGCCGAACGGTTCGGGCTGGGCGTGCGCCCGGACGCGCTGGTCGGCGACCTGTCCGTGGGCGAGCGGCAGCGGGTGGAAATCCTGAAGGCGCTCTACCGCGACGCGCGCGTCCTGATCCTGGACGAGCCCACGGCGGTGCTGACCCCGCAGGAATCCGCCGGCCTGTTCGACACGTTGCGTCGGCTGACGGCGGACGGGCTCGCGGTCGTCTTCATCAGCCACAAAATGAACGAGGTGTTCGCGGCCAGCGACACGGTGGCGGTGCTGCGCGCCGGCCGCCTCGTCGCCACCCGGCGCACGGCCGAGACCGACCGCGAGGAGCTGGCCGAACTGATGGTCGGCCGCGCTCTCAAGCCGCCGACGCCCACCCCCATGGCGGCCGGCGAGCCGGTGCTGGCGCTTGCCCAAGTCACCGTGAACTCCGGCCATGGCAGGCCGCTGCTGGACGCCGTCGACCTGACGGTGCGCCGGCACCAGGTCATCGGCATCGCCGGCGTCTCCGGCAATGGGCAGACGGCGCTGGCCGACCTGGTCAGCGGCCTGATCCATCCCGATTCCGGGACGCTGTCCCTAAAGGGCGAAACGGTCGGCTACGCCGATCCCGCCGCGATGGTCCGGCGCGGAGTCGCCCGCATTCCGGAGGATCGGCACGCCGCCGGCCTCGTCGGCGCCATGGCGGTCTGGGAGAACCTGATCGCGGAGCGCTACCACGACCCGGCCTTCCAGCGGTTCGGCGTCATTCGCCGCGGGGCGGCCCGCGCCCACGCGCGCGCGGTGATCGAGGCCTTCGACGTGCGCTGCCCGGGGCCGGACGCGCGCACCCAGCTGCTGTCCGGCGGCAACATGCAGAAGCTGATCCTTGGCCGCACGCTGGCGCACGGGCCGGACCTGATCCTGGCGAGCCAGCCGACGCGCGGCCTGGACGTCGGCGCCGTCTCCTACGTGCACGGGCGCCTGCTGGAGGCGCGCGCGGCCGGGGCCGGCGTGCTGGTGATCTCCGAGGATCTGGACGAGATCCTGGCGCTCGCCGACGCCATCGCCGTGATCCATCACGGCCGCCTGACCCCTGCCCTGCCCCACGACCGCGTGTCGGTCCGCCAGCTCGGCCTGCTGATGGCCGGCCATTGGGATGTACTGCCGGAGATTCTCGATGCGGCTTGAACCGCGCGCCCACGCCCCCCTGGCCATCCGCCTGCTCGCCCCCGTCGGGGCGGTGGTGGCGGCGCTGGCGCTTTGCGCGCTGCTGGTCGCCTGGACCGGCGCCCCGGTGCTGCGCGCCTACGGCCTGCTGGTCGAAGGGGCGGTGGGGTCCCGTTTCGCGCTGACCGAAACCTTGACCCGCGCCACGCCGCTGATCCTCACCGGCCTTGCCGCCGCCGTCGCGTTCCGCGCCAAGCTGTGGAACATCGGGGCGGAGGGGCAGCTCTACATGGGGGCGCTCGCCGCCGTGGTGCTGGGCGGGGAGCTGCTGAACCTGCCCGCCTGGGCGGTCCTGCCCCTGGCGCTGATCGGCGGCGCGCTGGCCGGCGGCGTCACCCTGCTCGGACCCGCGGTGCTGAAGGTCCGCTTCGGCGTGGACGAGGTGGTGACCACGCTGCTGCTGAACTTCGTCGTGCTGCTGCTGGTCTCCATGCTGCTGGAAGGCGCCTTGAAGGACCCCATGGGCATGGGCTGGCCGCAGTCCGCCCCCGTCGTGGAGGCGGCGGAGCTGCCCAAGCTGATCGAGCGCACCCGCCTGCATGTCGGCCTCCTCCTCGCGCTGGGGCTGGCGGTGATCCTATGGCTGATCGACACGCGCACGATCTGGGGCTACGAGAATCGCGCTGTCGGCGCCAACCCGCGCGCCGCGGCCTTCGCCGGCATGCCGGTCACCCGCGTCATGCTGCGCACGGCCCTGCTGTCCGGCGGGCTGGCCGGGCTGGCCGGGGCGGCGGAGGTCTGCGGGCTGAAGGGCTACCTGACGCTGGACCTGTCACCGGGCTTCGGCTACAGCGGCATCGTCGTCGCCATGCTGGCGCAGCTCCACCCGCTGGGCGTGGTCGGGGCCGCGGTCTTCATCGCGGGCATCTTCGTCGGCGCCGACGCCATGAGCCGGGCCATGCCGGTGCCCAACTACATCGCCGACGTGCTCGTCGCGACCAGCCTCTTGTGCATGCTGGTGGCCGGGCTGCTGGCGCGCTATCGCCTGCGGCGGAGCTGAGTGTCCATCATGGAAATCGCCCAAGACATTCTGAACATCCTCCTCTCCGCCGCCTTCTGGACCGCCGTGCTGCGCATCGCCACGCCTTACGTGCTGGGCACGCTGGGTGAGCTGGTCTGCGAGCGCGCCGGGGTGCTGAACCTGGGCATCGAGGGCATCATGACGCTCGGCGCCATGGCCGGCTGGATGGCCGTCTACCAGGGGGCCGACCTGTGGACCGGCGTGCTGGTGGCGGCCGGCTGCGGGGCGCTGATGGGGCTGCTGCACGCAACGCTGACCGTACCGCTCGGCCTGTCGCAGCATGTGACGGGCATCGGGATCACACTGCTGGGCACCAGCCTGTCCTACTACGTCTACCGGCTCGTCCTGCCGCAGGCGAGCACGCCGCCGACCATCACGCCCTTCCAGCCGCTGGACCTGCCGGGCGCGCTGGCGCAGACGCCGCTGACCTATCTGGCGGTGCTTCTGGCGGGCGTGGTCGCCTACGTCCTCTACCGCACGCCGGTCGGGCTGGCGGTGCGCATGGTCGGCGAGAATCCGGCCGCCGCGGAGGCGCAGGGCCTGAGCGTCACCGGTGTGCGCATCGGTGCCGTCATGGCGGGAAGCGCGCTGATGGCGCTGGCCGGCGCCTTCCTGACGCTGTCGGCCTTCAACGCCTTCTTCTTCAACATGGTCAACGGGCGCGGCTGGATCTGCATCGCGCTCGTGGTCTTCGCCTCCTGGCGGCCGGGCAAGGCGCTGCTGGGTGCCCTGCTGTTCGCCGCCTTCGATGCGTTCCAGCTGCGCCTGCAACAGATTGCCGGCGGCGTGCTGCCCTACCAAGTCTTCCTGATGCTTCCCTATCTGCTCAGCATCCTCGCGCTGGTGCTGGTGGCGCGCCGCGCCTCGTACCCGCGGGCGCTGATGATCCCGTACCGCAAAGGAGAACGTTGATGTTCGATCTGGTCCTGCGCCGCGCCACCCTGCCCGACGGTCGGGTCGGCGTGGACATCGGCATCCGCGACGGCCGAATCGCCGCCGTGGAGCCGAACCTCGCGGGCGAGGCGGGACGCGAGATCGACGCGACCGGCCGGCTGGTCACCCCGCCCTTCGTGGACGCGCATTTCCACATGGACTCGACGCTCAGCTACGGCATCCCGCGCGTCAACCGCTCCGGCACGCTGCTGGAGGGCATCGCGCTGTGGGGGGAACTGAAGCCGCAGCTCGTCCAGGACGCCATCATCGAGCGGGCGCTCGCCTATTGCGACTGGGCGGTGGCGCGCGGCCTGCTGGCGATCCGCAGCCACGTGGACATCTGCGACCCGCGCCTGCTCGCCGTGGAATCGCTGCTGGAGGTGAAGAAGCGCGTCGCCCCCTACCTGGACCTGCAACTGGTCGCCTTTCCGCAGGACGGCGTGCTGCGCTTTCCCGGCGCGGAAGACCTGCTGAAGCGCGCGCTGGACATGGGCGTGGACGTGGTCGGCGGCATCCCGCATTTCGAGCGCACCATGGCCGACGGCGCCGCGTCGGTCCGCCTGCTCTGCGAGATCGCGGCGGAGCGCGGCCTGCTGGTCGACATGCATTGCGACGAGACGGACGACCCGCTGTCGCGCCATGTGGAGACGCTGGCCTATGAGACGCAGCGTCTGGGCATGCAGGGGCGGGTCACCGGCTCCCACCTCACCTCCATGCATTCCATGGACAACTACTACGTCTCCAAGCTGATCCCGCTGATGGCGGAGGCCGATCTGGGCGTCATCAGCAACCCGCTGATCAACATCGTCATCCAGGGCCGCCACGACACCTACCCCAAGCGCCGCGGCATGACCCGCGTACCGGAACTGATGGCGGCCGGCCTGACCGTGGCATTGGGGCACGACTGCGTGATGGACCCCTGGTATCCGCTGGGATCCGGCGACATGCTGGAGGTCGCGCACATGGGCCTGCACGTGGCGCAGATGACCGGCTACGACGGCATGGTCGCCTGCTTCAAGGCGGTGACCGAGGCGCCGGCCAAGCTGCTGCACCTCGACGGCTATGGGCTGGAGGTCGGCTGCAACGCGGACCTCGTGGTGCTCCAGGCGGCCGACCCGGTGGAGGCCATCCGCAACCGCGCCACCCGCTTGTTCGTCCTGCGGCGCGGCAAGGTCGTCAGCCGCTGCGCCCCGGTCGAGGCCGAACTCACCCTGCCCGGCCGGCCGGAACGCGTGGCCTTCACCATGCCGGTGGCGCGGGGGGAATGACTCCGGCTGGGGGAAATGCCCTTCTCCCCTTGTGGGAGAAGGGTTGGGATGAGGGGTCGTTACGCCCGGCAGGGCGGATATGAATTTCCTTCCGGCATAGGCCGGCTGCCCCCTCACCCCCAACCCCTCTCCCACAAGGGGAGAGGGGCTTTTCTTATGGTATCAACGCCTTAAAGAAGGGATATCTCACCACCCGCTTTCGCGGATCAGCACGCCGACGGCGATGCGCCACAGGCGCCGGCCCCAGCTTTCGCGTTCGCCTTCGATCAGGACGGTGCCGCGGCTGGCGTGCGGCAGGGTCGGGCCGTCCACCGGCGCCAGGGTGGCGCGGTAGACGGCCTCCTCCGTCACGGTCTTGCCGTTGGGCAGGGCGCGGGCGGCCACGCCGCCGCCGTGGGTGGAGGCCAGTTCCGCCGAATCCAGCTCCCGCGTGGCGAGCGCGTCGATGGTGCGCAGGCGCAGCGGGATGGGCGTCGACCCGTCCTCCGGGATGAACCGCGCGGCGGCGCCGGTCGTCAGGCGCGACAGGTCGGCTTCGGCCACATAGGCCTCCGCCACCACGCTGTCGGGGGCGACCAGCAGGGCCAGCGGCTCCTTCGCCGCGACCCAGGCGCCGGGGCGCAGATGGTCGGCAAGCTCCAGCACGCGGCCGGCGAAGGGCGCGCGCACGGTCATCTCGTCGCGCTGGGCGGTCAGCGTCTCCAGGTCGGCGACCGCGCCCTCCATCTGCTGCCAAGTGACGGGCAATTGCGAGGCCTGCTCCGGGTCGGCGGCCTGGGCGTTGGCCTGCACCTGGTAGAGCCGGATCTGCCGCTCGGCCTGCGCGATCTTGTAGGTCAGGTCGGGCGATTCCAGCACGAAGGCCGCGGCGTTCGCGTCCAACCCGGCGCCGATCCCCTCCGGCAGGCTGCGGATCCGGCCGGCGTGCAGGGCGTAGAGCACGGCCTGCCGCTCCGCGTGCAGCAGGGCGGGGGCGCTCACCTCGCTCCGCCAGGGGACGAGGAAGGCGGCAACGAGCAGCCCGACGGCGGCCAGCGTCGTCGCGCTGTTGCGGTTCCAGCGCATGGCGCGGCGTTGCGCCGTCCAGGCGGCGAGCTCGGTCACGATCGGTCGCACGATGAACCAGCCGATCTCCACCATCATCAGGAAAAGGCCGAGCAGCTTGAAGAATAGGTGGTAGACGAGCAGCGCGATGCCCGTGAACAGCACGAAGCGGTAGACCCAGATGGCGAAGGCGTAGCCGACCATGAAGCGCCGCCGCCCCGGCGGCTGCACCTCCGGCGGCGGCGCGCCCAGGCCGAACAGCCGCTCCCGCAGCCACCAGCGGCCCATGGCGAAGGCGCGGTCCTGGAGGTTCGGGATGTCCAGCGCGTCGGCCATCAGGAAATAGCCGTCGAAGCGCATCAGCGGGTTCAGGTTCACCGCCAGCGTCATGATCCAGGTCGTGCCGGCCAGCATGAACACGCCCGACCGCAGCGGCCCGTCCGGCAGGAAACTCCAGGCCAGGGAGGCGAAGGCGGCCAGCGTCAGCTCCGCCAGCATGCCGCCGGCGTCGATCAGAAGGCGCTTGCGCCGCGAGGTCAGGCGCCACGCCTCCGTGGTGTCGGTCCACAGCACCGGCATCAGCACCAGGAAGGCCACCCCCATGGCCGGCACCCGGCAGCCGCTGAGCCGCGCGGCGTAGCCATGGCCCATCTCGTGGATGACCTTGGCGACCAGCAGCGCGGCCCCGCCCATCGCTGCGCCTTCCAGCGTGAACAGGTGCAGGAAGCTGTGGGTGAAGCTGTCCCACTGCCGCCCGATCAGGTAGAGGCCGAGCATCGCCACGACCAGCACCAGCATCAGGAATCCGGGCGTGTAGAGATGCTTCGCCAGCGGCAGCGTGGCGCGCAGGAAGCCGTCCGGCCGCACCAGCGGCACGCGCAGGAACAGGTAGTTCTTCAGCAGCCACTTCAGCGGGTGCAGCCGGCGCGCCTCTACCCGCTGCGCCATGCGCGCCGTGCCCTGCGGTCCGACGGGGTGCAGAAGCTCGCTGCGCTCCGCGAACTGGACGAAATGCAGCACCTCCTCCGCCGAGACAGCCAGCGGCGTTTCCCGCCCGATGGCCTCCGCGATGGCGTCGGCGCGGCCGAGCGGCCAGCGTTGCAGGATCTCGAACTCCAGCCAGCCGATGCGCAGGAAGCGGTTGGCCGCGGGGTCGTGCAGCGTCCAGGTCGGCGCGCCCTCGTGCGTCGCCGGGCCGGGCAGCAGCGCCAGGTCGTCGCGCAGCGGCGGCAGCGGCATCTCGGCCGGTGACGGTGGCCGTCGCGGTGCCACCATGGCGGCGGGCATGCCTTCGGCTGCGGTCAGAACGTCAGCCATTGCCGCGCCGTGGCGATGGGACGACGGAGAATCCACAGCGCCAGCGGCGCCGTCTCGCCATAGACCTTGGCGGTGCCCTTGAAGCCCAGGCGCGGCGTATCCCCGGTTCCGTTGAATCCGGCCTTCAGCTTGTAGGCCACCACACCGTCCGGCATGGTCTGCGCGCGGTAGCTGCCGGACTGGAGCGTCGCCCGCATCGGCGCGTCCGGCGCCACGTTCAGGAAGAAGGCGACCTCGGCGTGCTCGTCCAGCGGGATGGCGTCGCCGACCGGCAGGCGGATTTCCAGGTCCACATCGGCCGGGTTGGCGACGATCATGATCCGCTCGCCCTGGGTGACCGGGCGCCCGATCCAGTCGTTGGGGTCGTCGAACACGGCCACCCCCGCCGCAGGCGCGGTCAGCGTCGCACGGTCGAGCAGGCTTTGCAGGTAGGCGATCTCCGCCGCCTGCTGCTCCAGGTGGCCCTGGAGGATGGCCAGCTTCGCCTTGGCCTTCGGGTCGAAGACGGCCAGCTGGGTGGCCTGCTGGTATTCGGTCTGCGTCACCTCGCGCGCCTTCTGCGCGACCTTCAGCTTGCTGCGCAGCTGCGCGGTGTCCAGTGTGGCGAGCGGCTGGCCGGCGCCGACGGACTGGTTGGGCGTCACCGTGACCTTGTCCACCACCCCGTCGAAGGGGGCGCGCACCAGCACCGGCGTGCGCGGCACCACCTCCGCCGGGGCCAGCACCGACTGGCGCACCGGGAAGGCCCCCGCCCCGACCACCAGCGCCAGCAGCGCCGCGAGCGCCGCCTTGCGCCAGACGGCGCCGCGGCGCTTCAGCCGCGGCCGGCGGGCGTGGGCGAGCAGCCAGGCGTGGGCGTAGGCGTCGGCAAGGTGGGCCAGCAGGTGCCGGTCGGCCTCCGCCCAGGGCTCCGCGCGGGCGAACAGCAGGGCGCCGACCAACTGGTCCCCCGGCGCCACCAGCGGAACCCACAGGGCGTGGGGCGCCAGATGCTCCGCCCAGTCGCGGCCGATGGCGGCGGGCACTTCCTCCGCCGTCACCGCGCGCGGCTCCGCCCCGGCTGGGCCACCGGCCAACTCGGCGCACAGCCGGGACAGCCACTGCCCGTAGGGGGCGGCGAGGTCGGCGACGGCCACGCCGGACAGCGCGTCGATGCGCCCCCGCGCGTCGCCGACCCACACCGCCGCCTGCTGGTAGGGCATGACGCCGGCGGTCTCGTTCGCCATCACGAAGGACAGCTCGTTCCGTGCGGCGTGGCGCGCGCGCCGTTCAATCTGAAGCAGAGCCGACAGCCGCAGAAGCTGCCGGTTCAACTGGGCGCTCATGGTGTCTTGCCCACCGGTTGCATGTCCGAAGGCTTCGCTTCTACCGGTTTCGCATCACCACCAGTTGTGTTCTCCGGAGGAGAAATCAGCGCCCGTCCGCTCATGCCCGGCAACAGGTCGCCCGACGCCCCGGTGATCGAGGCGTAGATCTTCACCGACTGGCTGACCGGATCGACGCGGCCGGACAGGCGCGACACCTTGGCCTGGTAGGTCTTGCCCGTCTCGTCAACCTCCACCTGGAAGCCGGTGCCGACGCCCAGCCACGCCAGCCAGCGGGAGGGGATGATGGCCTCCAGCTCCAGCTGCTTGTCGTCGAGGATGTCCAGCATCGGCTGGCCTTCCCCGATGAACTGGTAGCGCTTGACCGACACGCCGGCGACCCGGCCGGCGAAGGGGGCGGTGACGGTGCAGCGGTCCACCATGGCCCGCGTGATGCCGGCCTCCGCCGCGGCGGTGGCGACGTCGGCATGGGAGACGTTCATCTCCTTGACACTGACCGAGCCCAGCTTGCGCAGGCGCTCGTTCACCTCCTGCAACTGGCGGTTCTTCTCCAGCACCGCGACGGCGCGGGCGTGCTGGCCCTCCTGCACCGCGCAGTCGAAGCGGACCAGCACCTCCCCCTGTTTGAAGCGGTCGCCGTCCTCGATGGACAGGTCGCGGATGCGGCCGGCCATGGGGCTGGACAGGGTGGTGGCGACCCGCGCCGTGACCTGGGCGCGGATCTCCCGCGCGACCAGCGGCAGCGCGTCCCCGCCCCCCTCCGCCGCCATCCCCTCGCCCACGCCGGACAGGAGGACGGCGGCGGCCAAAAACACCGTGAAGCGATGCGTCATGACACCGGAGCGGTCTGGGGTTGCGCGGACGGAGCGGCGACGGGCTGTTCCGTCTTCGGCTTCTCGGACGTCTGGTCGGACACCGCCTCCGGATGCAGGGGCTCCAGATGCGGGATCTCTGGCAGCCGCCCGGCGTCGAGATCGTCGAGCGACCGCTTCACCACGACCGTCAGCGTCTTCAGGTCGTCGGTCTCCACCGCGGCCGGCACCGGGTCGAATCCCAGCGAGGTGTAGAGGTTGGCGAGCGACGATTGCAGGTCGGTGAAGGCGCGGTCGCGGTCCAGCTCCGCGGCGACGGCCGACAGGCCGCGGCGGATGCGCTCGAACTCCGGCTCCGCCTGGGCGAGGCCGCCGTCCGACACGGCCTTGGCGATGCCCGCCTCCACCTGCGAGATCTCCTGCGCCGAATCCAGCGTCTCGACCGAGCGGAGATACTGCTGGTAGCTGACGTTCACCTGGGTCAGCACCGCGACGCTGAGCGCCAGCCGACGGACCTTCGACACCTCGATCTGCTTCCGGGCGGCGTCGATGGCGATCGGGCCGCTGATCAGGTTGACGAGGTTGTAGGTGGCGCGCACCCCCGCCTCGGCCCACAGGTTGTTCACGAGATAGGAGTTGCTGTCGTAGTTCAGGCCGCCCAGCACCGACAGGCCCGGCACCAGCCGGATCATCTCCTTGTACAGGTTGTTGCGATCCACCCGTTCCTGATAGGCCTCCTCGCGCAGCTCCGGGCGCTGCGACAGGGCGATCAGCTCCAGGGACGGCAGATCGGCCGACAGGTTGCGCGGGAAGGACGGCGCCTCCGGCGGCAGCTCCACCGTGAAGTCGGTGCGCGGCGGGATGTTGACCAGGGCGGCGAGCTGCGCCTTGGCCACCGACAGGTCCGACTTCAGGCGGCGCAGCTGCGTGATCACCTGCAGCAGATTCTTGCGGTATTCCAGCGTCTGGAGCACCGGCTCCAGCGAGTTCTTGGCGATCTCCGCGTTCGCCTTCAGCGCCTTCTCGGCGTCGGCGAGCAGCGGGTCGATCCGCGGCAGCAGGCGCTGCGCCGTCGCCGTGCGCCAGTAGGCGCTGCGCACCTCCTTGGCGATGTTGTTGATGACGCGCCGGCGCCGCTCCACAGCGATCAGCGCCCGGTCGCCCTGCTGGCGCGCCTGGAAATAGCCGACGCCGAAGTCCAGAAGGTTCCAGGAGAAGGTCAGGTCGGCGGTGCCGCGGTCCTTGTCCTGTGAGGTCGAGGGCTCCAGCGACTGCCGCCGGGTGAGCACCGACAGGGACGAGGACGCGTTCTCGTTGTTGCGCACGTTGTAGCCGGCGCTGGCCGCCAGCCGCGGCAGCATGTTCGTCACCGCGACGTCGAACTGGCTGGCCTGCATGGACGCTTCCACGCTGGCGAGCTGCTGGTCGTAGTTGTACTTCAGCGCCCGCGCCACCGCCTCCGACGCGGTCAGCGGACCGGTCAGCGGCGCCTGGTCCTTGTAGAGTTGCGCGTAGTCGGTCCTGGCGCGCGCCAGATGCTCCTCCGGCTGGATCGGGGCCGGGGCGACGGCACAGGCTCCGAGGAGGGCGACCGCGCCAAGCGGGCCGAGGGAGCGTAGCATGCGGTGAGGGCTCATGCGGGTCGTAGGCTCTGTGTGATGCTGCGGGGGGCAGAGGGCGAGGTTCAGGGGGCGAGGTTTAGGCGGCGTTGCGGTCGTCGGTGACGAGAAGCGCGTTCAGAAGGCTGCGCGCCTCCGCCAGCAGGCCGGGCCGGCCGGCGGCGTGAAGCTGCGCGGTGAAGGAGGTGCGGCCGGCGAGCGGCGCCGCGCCGAAATGACCTGCGTCGGCGACGCTGCGGCCCGTCGTCGCCCAGGCGTCGGCCCCCTCCATGGAGTCCGGCGCCCCGGCGTCGGCGCGCTGGTCCTTCGGCACCTGAAGCGTTGGCTGGCCCGGCTCGCCGCCCTGCCCTTCGCCCTGGTTCCCGGACGGGCTTCCGCCCTGCCCCGGACCTTGCCCCTGCCCTTCGCCCGGAGGCTGTTGCCCCTGGGCCTGCGGGCGGCCTTCGCCACCGCTCGGCTGCTCGCCGCGGCCGTTGCCGATGGGGGCCTGGGTGTTCAGGTCCTGGGTGACCAGGATGCGGAATTGGGCCGCTGCCTGGTTGCCGCGGCCGTCCTTGGCGACGATGACGATGTCCAGCGCGCCGCGCGCCTGGGCCGGCGGCACGCCGCGGAAGGACAGATTCTGCGCGTCGAACTGCAGCCAGTTGGGCAGCGGGCTGCCATCCGGCCGGACCGCTTGGTAGACGAGCCGCTCGTTCGGGTTGGTGTGCCGGAAGATGTTCTTCGGCACTTGGAAGCTCGCCTGCTGCTCCGGCAGCACGGTCTGGTTGCCGACCGACCCGGCGAGGAACAGCTCCACGTTGGCCTGGCTGGTCTGCCGGAAGATGGCCGCGGTGGACAGGTCGCCGTTGCCCTGGCGGTTCAACAGGCTGGCCGTGTTCACCAACCCGGCGCCGAAGCCGCCGCTGTCGCCGGCCTGCACCTGGGTCAGCGGGTTCGCGGTGAAGCCGGTGGTCAGCCCGTCGCCCGCCGGGGTGGTGCCGGTGACCAGCGGCGCGTTCGGCGTGGCGTTGCCCGACCCGGTGATCAGCGAGTCCGAGTTGGTCGGCGTCGCGGCGGGGTTGGTGGGCGTGGTCGGCGTGGTGGTCGTCGGGGTGCCCGTCGTCGGCGTGTCCGACCGCGGCACCTCCGCCGTGATGGTGAAGGTCACGCCCAGCGTCGCCGAGGCGCCGGCCGTGTCGGTGGCCCGCAGCGTCAGCGCCAGGGTGCCGCCCGCGTCCTGCGGCGGCGTGCCGCGGAAGGTCAGGGTCGCCGGGTCGAAGGACAGCCAGGAGGGCAGCGGCCGGCCGTCGGCCAGCGTCGCCGTGAAGGTCAGGCTGTCGCCGCGGTCCACGTCGGCGAAGCGCCCGCGGTCGACGGTGAGCGCCATCTCCTGCCCGGCGTTGCCCGACGCGGTCGGCGGCGCGCCGGTGACGGTCGGGGCGTCGTTGGTGCCGGTGAGCGTGACGACCACGTTGCGCGTGACCGTGCCGCCCTTTCCGTCGGAGACGGTGATCGCGTAGGTCTCCGTCACCGTCTCGCCGGCGCGGAGGAACTGCAGGGCGGCGTTGTCGACGCTGTAGGTCCAGGTGACCTGCCCGCCGGTGCCCGTCCCCGTCGTGTCCACCGTCCGCACCGCGGTGAGGCTGCCCAGCGCGCCGCTCCCCGTCGTGGAGACGAAGGCGGCCGCGACGCTGTGCGCGTCGGTCAGATCCACGTCGGTGAAGGCGACCGTGCCCGTGTCGGTCAGCGTGCCGGAGCCGGCATCCTCGGTGACCGAGCCGGTCAGCTTCGCAGTCCCGATCACCGGCGCGTCGTTGGTGCCGGTGATGGTCACCGTGACGGTGCGGGTGGCGGTTCCGCCCTTCCCGTCCGACACCGTGACGGCATAAGTCTCCGTCACCGTCTGCCCGGCCGCCAGGAACTGCACCGCCGCGTTGCCCACGCTGTAGGTCCAGGTGACCGCGCCGCCGGTGCCGCTGCCCGTGGTGTCCGCCGTCCGGACGGCCGTCAGCGTGCCGAGCTGGCCCGTGCCGCTGCCCGTATTGTTGGTCGAGACGAAGGCCGCGGTGACGTTGTGCGCGTCCGTCAGGTCCACGTCGGTGAAGGCGATGGTGCCCGTGTCGGTCAGGGTCGTCCCGCCGCCGGCGTCCTCCGTCACGGCGCCGGTCAGCTTGGCGGTGCCGATCACCGGGGCGTCATTGGTCCCCGTGATGGTGACGGCAACCGTCCGCACGACCTCCCCACCCTTCCCGTCGGAGACGGTGAGCGTGTAGGTCTCCGTCACCGTCTGGCCGGCGGCCAGGAACTGCACCGCGGCGTTGTCCACGCTGTAGGTCCAGGCGATGGTGCCGCCCGTGCCGGTCCCGCTGCTGTCCGCCTGGACGACGGCGGTCAGCGTGCCCAGCTGCGCCGAGCCGGTGGTGGCGGCGAAGGCGACGTTAACACCGTGGGCGTCGGACAGATCCGTGTCACCGAGGTCGATCGTGCCCGTGTCGGTCAGCGTCGTGGCGGCCGCGTCCTCCGTGACGGCGCCGGCCAGCTTGTCGATGCCGACGACGGGCGTGTCGTTGGTGCCGGTGATTGTGATCGTGACATCGCGCGTGACCGTAGCGCCGCTCGCGTCCTTCAGGGTCAGTGTGTAGACCTGGGTCACCACCTCACCGGCCGCCAAGCCTTGCACGGCGGCGTTGTTCACCGCGAAGCTCCAGGCGATCTGGCCGGCGCTGCTCAGGTCCGTGGCATCTTCCACAATGCTGGCGGTCAGCGTGCCAAAGCCACCCGCCGGGACGAAGCCCGTGGGAACGCCCGTGGACGTGCTGACCGTCGCCGCGCCGACCGTGATCGTGTGCGTGTTGCTGAGGTCCACGTCGGTGAAGGCAATCGTGCCCGTGTCCGTCAGGGTCGGCGTGCCGGCGTCCTCCACCACCGCCCCGCTGGTCTTGCCCGCACCAATCACCGGCGCGTCGTTGGTGCCGGTGATGGTCACCGTCACGTCACGGGTCACCGTGGCGCCGCTCGAGTCCTTCAGGGTCAGGGTGTAGACCTGCGTCACCACCTCGCCGGCCGCGAGGCCCTGAACGGCCGCGTTGTCGACCGTGAAGGTCCAGGCGATCTGCCCGGCGTTGGACGTGTCGGTGGCGTCCTCGACGATGCTGGCGGTCAACGTGCCAAAGCCACCCGCGGGGACGAAGCCGGTCGGCACACCGGCCGACGTGCTGACCGTCGCCGCGCCGATGGTCACCGTGTGCGTGTTGCTGAGGTCCACGTCGGTGAAGGCGATGGTCCCGCTGTCGGTCAGCGTCGGCGTGCTGGCGTCCTCCACCACCGCTCCGGCGACCTTGCCCGCACCGATCACCGGGGTATCGTTGGTGCCGGTGATGGTCACCGTGACGTCGCGGGTCACCGTGGCGCCGCTCGAGTCCTTCAGGGTCAGGGTGTAGACCTGCGTGACGGCCTCACCCGCCGCGAGGCCCTGCACCACGGCGTTGTCGACCGCGAAGCTCCAAGCGATCTGCCCGGCGTTGGACGCGTCGGTGGCGTCCTCCACCACGCTGGCGGTCAGCGTGCCGAAGCCGCCGGTCGGCACGAAGCCGCTCGGGATGCCCGTGGACGTGCTGACCGTTGCCGCTCCGACCGTCACCGTGTGCGTGTTGGTCAGGTCCAGGTCGGTGAGGCCGATCGTGCCGCCGCTGGTCAGCGTCGGGCTGCTCGCGTCCTCGACCACCGCGCCGCTCGTGCCGGTGGTGCCGATCACGGGCACGTCGTTGGTGCCGGTGATCGTGATGGTCAGGGTGGAGCCGCTGGTGGCGCCCGCGGTGTCGGTGACGGTGTAGGTGAAGGTCTCCGTCAGCGTCTCGCCGGCCGCCAGGGCCTGCACGGCGGCCGAGCCGTTGTCGATGGCGTAGGACCAGGTGCCGTCCGCCTTCAGCGTCAGCGAGCCGTAGCCGCCGGCAAGCGCCGTTCCGACCGTGCCCGCCGTGGCGCCGAAGCCGACCGCCGTCACCGTGCCCGGATCGTTGGCGTCGATCTCCACGTCGTTCGACAGGACGGTGCCGGTCGCCGGGCTGGTGGCGTCCTCCTGGATCGCGCCGGTGTCGGGCTTGGCCACCGGAACGTCGTTCACGCCGGTGATGGTGATGGTGAGCGTCCGGCTGACCGCGGCGCTGCCCACGTTGCTGCCGTCGGCGGCCAGCACGTCGTCCACCGTGTAGGTGAAGACCTCGTCGTTCAGCGTCTGCCCCTGGCGAAGCTGCTGGATGACGTCGAGGCTGCTGTCCAGCGTGTAGCTGTAGCTGCCGTCGCGCTTGATGGTCAGCGTGCCGTAGCGGCCATTGACCGTGACGCTGGTGTTGGCGCTGGTGTCGATGGGGCTGGCCGTCGCCCCGGTGCCCCGAATCGCCGTCACATAAAGCGTCTGCGGCGCGATGGTGCCCAGGGAGTCGCGGTCGAAATCGTTGGCGAGCACGTTGCCCGTGGCCGGGGCCGCCGCGTCCTCCAGGATGCCGGTGCTGTCGTTGGCCGCCTCAATGGCGTCCTCCACCGCGGTGACGGAGGTGCCGAGCGTAACCGTCGTAGCGGACCACGGGTTGCTGCCGCCGATGGCCAGGGTCTGGCCACTCGCTGCGGCGCCAACCGTGGCGTCGGACAGACGCACGGTCAGGCCGCCCGGCGTGCCGTTCCAGTCCGCCGCCGGCACGAAGCGCAGGCTGGCGGTGGTCGGCAGGACCAGCGCGTTGCTGTCCGACAGGTTGGCGGGCAGCAGTGTCCAGGTCGTGCCGTCGGTCGAGTACCACCACTGGCCCTGGGCCGCCGTCGCGGCGTTGCCGACGATGGCGACGCCGGCCAGCGTGTGCGTGCTGGCGTCGGCACCGCCGGTGATGCCCGTGCGGTCGTCCGCCGCGTCGCCGTAGAGCGGGCCGAACAGGCTCGCCACCGTGGCGCCGGGGATCCCAGCGGTCGGCGTGTCCTCGGCGATGGCGGGCAGCGTCGCCGAGCCGCTGGCGGTCGGCGCGTCGTTGACGTTGCCGACGGTGGGTTGCAGGTCGACGCTGCCCAGCGACCAGCGGCCGGTCAGACCGGTGCCGCCGTTCGCCGACAGGTCCTTCAGGTCCGTGGCGGAGCCGCTGGCCGTGACCGGGTTGGCGGAGCCGTCGGCCAGCCGCAGCGTCAGCGCACCCGGCGTGCCGTGGAAATTCGCGGCCGGCACGAAGCGCACCTGCGTGGCGGCGTCGAGCACCAGCGCCGACGCGGCGGACAGGCCCGTGGTCGGGATGTCGGTCCAGGTCGTGCCGTTGGCGAGATACTGCCACGTGCCCTGCCCGGCCACCGACGCGTTGCCGACGATGGCGACGTAGCTGAGCGCCGTGGCGTCGGCCGAGCCCCCCTTGGCGGTCTGGTCGTCCGTCGTGTCGGTGTAGCGGCCGGCCAGCAGGCTGGCGAAGGTCGCGCCGGCCGGGGTGCTGTCCTCCGTCACCGCGATGGCGACGGGGCCGCTGCCGGTGACCACCGGGCGGTCGTTCACCGCCGTGACGCTGGTCGCCAGCGTCAACTGGTTTGCCGCGTCGGCGTAGCGGGTCTCGCCGCCCGTGGCCGTGGCGCCGCTGATGTCCACGACCGTGCCGCCGCTGATCGCAGCACCACCGTCCTCGACGAGGCGGAGTCCGAGCTGCGGCGCCGGGCCGTTGAAGTCGCCGGCCGGCTGGAAGCGCAGCCGGTCGCCGGACCCGAGCAGCAGCGCGGAGGCGAGCGTCCGGTCGCCGACATTGACCCAGGCGCCGGTGCCGCCGATCTGGTACTGCCACTGCCCCTTGGCCGCGTCGGCGGTGCCGGACACGATGGCGATGCCGGCGAAGGTGTTGGCGCTGCTGCCGCCGGTCACCGCGTCGGGCGCGTCGGTCAGGCGGGCGGCGAACAGGTCGCCGACCGTGGAGCCGGTGTTGGTGGTGCCGTCGATGTCCTCCGCCACCGGCGTCAGCGTGACCGTGGCGGTGGAGGCCGCCGTCGGGGCGTCGTTCACCGCCTGCACCGTGAAGGTGACGGTGTCCACGTCCTGGAGCGGACCGCCGGCCCCAAAATTGCCGCGGTCGTTGGTGGTGATGGTGATGCTGTCGGTGCCGTTGAAGTTGGCGTCGCCCTTGTAGGTGACCGACGCCAGCAGCGCCTGCAGGTTGGCGAGCGTGCCGGTCGCCGTCACCGTGGCGTCGGTGACGCCGTCGCCGCTGGTGAAGGTCACCCCGGCCCGGCTGGCCGCGTCACCGAGCGTCAGCACGCCGTGCTGCGCGGTGAGCGTGATGGTCAGCGTGCGGTTGGCGACGTCCGGATTCTCGTTCACGTCGACGTCGGCGATGGAGAAGGCGTTCGACCCGCTGAAGGTGAAGGCCGTGTCCTCCTTGATCCCCGTCAGCGTGGTGGGCACCGTGTTGACCGGCGCGTCGTTCACCGCGCTGACGCGGGCGGTCAGCACCACCGTGCGGTCGCTGAACTGGTCGTTGTCGCCCTTGTTGCGGTCGCCGTCGGTGGTGTTCGCGTCGTCGGCCGTGGTGTTGGTGCCGGTGCTCGTGCGGTCCCACAGCTTCAGCGTCAGCCGGGCCCCGGCATCGCCGTTGAACAGGGCCGTCGGCACGAAGCGGACGCGGTCGGTCGGGTTCAGCAGCAGCGCCGCGGTGGCCGACGTGCCAGTGGGGATGTCGGTCCAGGTCGAGCCGTCCGTGGAATACTGCCACCGCCCGTCGGTGTTGAGCACGCCGGTGACGGCGAGGCCCAGCCCGTCGGTCGGCGTGCCGACGCCGCCCGCGCGGTTGTCCGCGTCGTGGGCGTCGGCGCCCAGCAGGGCGACCAGCGAGGCGACCGTGTCGCCGCTGTTGGTGTAGGTGCCGCTGCCGTTCCACTCCGTGATCGTGGTGCCGCGGATGGTGCTGCCGTCGGCGCGGTCGATGACGGGTGCGTCGTTCTCCGGCGTGACCAGGACGGTGTTGGTGAACAGGCCGGTCGCGGTCTGGGTGGTGGCCGCCCCGACGGCGCCGTTGCGCACGTCGACCGAAACGGTGCGGATGGCGCCTGCGCCGCCGACCGGGTCGTCGCTGCCGTTGGCGAAGGCGATCTGGCGGATCAGCGCCTGCACCGCCGCCGGCACGGCGTTGCCGTTCAGCGCGATGGTCAGAGCGGTGTTCGCGTCGGTGCCGCCCGACAGGGTGCCGATCACCACGGCCGCCCCGGCGCCCGACCCGTCGGCGTCCCACAGAACGTCGGTGCCGGACACGCTGATCAAGTTCGACGCCGCGTCGCCGCTGCCGACCACCACCAACCGGTCGGACGCCTGGCCGCCGCTGGTGAAGCGTGCCGTGACGGCGCCGCCGTTGAAGGTGGCGTTGTCGTTGTCGGTGATGGTCACCGCCGCGTCGTTGAACAGCCGCTGCGGGGCCGCGTTCTCGGCGTAGGCGACCTGGGTCAGGACCGGCGCGGTGCCGGTGCGGATCGGCTCGTTGACCGGGACGATGGTGACGGAGGTGGTCGCGGTCGCCGCAAGCGCGCCGCCGTCGCCCTGGTTCACCTGGGCCGAGCCGTTGCGGTCGTCGACCGTCAGGTCGATGGACACCGGGCCGGCCGACACGCCGTCCACATTCTCGCTCAGGTTCGTGTAGGTGATCGCCTGGATCACCCGGCTGGCGACATCCTGGGTCACCGCCGCGGTGCCGCCCAGCGTGATGCGCAGGCGCCCGGCGGTCGTGGTGTCGATGGTGCCGATGACCACGTCATCGGACGGGTCCGCCGTGCCGTTGGCGAGCCGCAGCTCCGTCCCGACGGCGTAGATGGAGTTGGCGGTGGCGGCGCTGCCGTTGAAGCCGAAGCGGTCCTCCGCGTTCGGCGTGCCGCCGCTGCGCTGGAAGGTCAGGGTCACGCCGCGGTAGTCGTTCGGGCCGCCGCTGGCGTCGCCGATGTCGGCATCCAGCAGCGTGGCGTCGCCGTCCAGCACGACGGCCGCGCCATCCTCGGTGAAGGTCGGGCCGCTGGCGCCGAAGCTGGTGATGACCGGCCGGTCGTTCTCCGGCACCACGGTCAGGGCCAGGGTCGTCGTGCCGGCGATCCCAGTGCCGCCGTCGTTGACGGCGATCGTCAGGGTGCGCGGGCCCGGCGTCGGGCGGTCGCTGCTGTTCTGGTAGGTCAGCGCCTCGATCACCCGCTCGACGTTGGCGACGGTGCCGTAGGTGGCCGCATCGGCGCCGTTGATGGCGATGGTCAGGGTCGCGCCGTTGCCGCCCGACAGGGTGCCGATGCTGCGCCAGTCGCCGTTGGCGTAGACCTGGACGGTCGTGCCGCCGTTCAGCCGCACGCCCCCGTCCGCCGCCGTCACCGTCGCGGGCAGCGACAGCCGGTCGTCGGCCGCGAGGCCGGAGACGGTGATGGAGCCGCCGACGTAATTCGGGCTGTCGGCGTCGTTGAGAGTCACCGCCGCCGGATTGCCGATCAGCGCCACCGGCGCGCCGCCGGTCACGTTCACCGCGTTCTCCCGCGCCGTCCGGTCCTGGTAGTTGCCGGAGAAGCGCGGCTGGTCGTTGGCCGCGACGAAGGAGATGGTGGTGGTCGGCAGGTTGCTGACCCGCTCGTCTTCCGCCGCGATGGCGTCGTCCGTGCCGGCGTCGGTCACCTGCACCGTCACCGTGCGCGTGCCCGACGGGTTGTCGCTGGTGTTGCTGTAGGTGATGCCCTGAAGCAGGCTGGCGAAGTCCGCCTTCGTGTCCACCGTGGCGGTCGAGCCGGCGCCGAGCGCGCGGATGTCCACCCGACGGTCGCCGCCGACCGTCGCGATGGTCACGCTGAAGCGGCCGAGCGCCCCGGCGTCCACCACCTGCGCGGTGACGTCCGTGCCGATGGCGAAGCGGGTGCCGCCGATGGTCAGGAACTCGTGCGCGCCGTCGGCAACGGAGCCGACGGTCAGCACCATCCGCGTCAGGTTGGCGTTGTCGATGTCGGCCAGGGTGGCCGCGGCGGCGATGGCCAGCTCCGGCTCCGTCCCGTTGGCGACCTCGGTGTAGATGACCGCGTTGTCGGACCCGGCTGCGGCGCCGTTCAGGTCGACCACCGGCGCCTCGTTGGTCGTCACCACCGTCACCGTGGCCGTCGCCGTGTTGCTGGCGAGGCTGGTGCCGACCGGCGTGCCGTCGTCGTTGCTGCCGGCGTCGGTCACCTGCACGGCGAAGCCGCGGGTGCTGCTGGTGTTCGGCTTGTCCGACGTGTCGCGGTAGGTGATGCCGGCCAGCAGCGTCGCCGTGTCAGCAAGCGTCATGGCGCCGCCGCTGGCGGGCGTGATGGTGATCACGGCGCCGGTGCCGCTGGCGACCACGCTAACCTGGAAGCTGGTGGCGCCGGCCGTGACGGTGACCGGGCTGCCCGTGCTGGTGCCCAGCGCGAAGTCGGTGCCGCCGATGCGCAGAATCTCGGCGTTGCCGTCCAGGATGCTGCCGGCGGTGATGGTCAGGCTGGCGAGCTTGCCGCTGTCCGGGTCGGACAGGGTCGCCGACGGCCAGAGCGCGGTGCCCGTGCTGCTGTCGGTGCCGTCCACCTCCGTGTAGGTCAGGGTGGTGCCGGTCCCGGCGACCGCGCCGTTCAGGTCCACCACCGGCGCGTCGTTCAGGCCGTTGATGGTGATGGTCAGCGTCGCCGTCTTCGGCGCGCCGAGCGCGCCGGTGTCGTTCACCGTGTAGGTGAAGACGTCCGTGCGGGTCTGGCCGTCGCGCAGGAACTGAACCGACGCGGTGTCGAGCTGGTAGCCGTAGGAACCGTCGGCGTTCAGCGTCAGCCGGCCCCAGGTCCCGGTGACCGCGCTGCCGACGCCGGTGCCGTTGGTCAGCGCCGTGCCGGTGTTGCCGGCGGCCACGCCCTGCACGCTCAGCGTCTGCTCCAGGTCCACGTCGCTGTCGTTGGACAGCACGCCGGTGGCCGCGGTCTTGGAGACGCTCGCGGTGTCCTCGGTCAGGCTGTTGGTGTCGTTGGCCGGCACCGTGTCGTCGCTGACCGGGGCGACGTTCAGGACGATCGTGCCGGTCCGCGTCGCCGCCGTAGCCCCCTGGTCGGCGCTGTAGGCCGTGATGGTCAGCGTCGGCGCGGTCTTGCCCGGCTGCTGCGCGTTCCAGTCCTGCGGCGGGCGGATGGTCAGGGTCGCCAGCTTGGCGCCCGCCAGCACGCCCGTGTTGAAGGTGCCGTTCCCATTGGCGACCAGGGTCAGCGGGGTGCCGTTGTCCTTGACCACCCAGCCGGCCGGGATGCCGTCCAGATTGAAGCTGATGGTCTCGTCCACGCCCAGCGTGTCGGTCTCCCCGATCACGGTGGCGATGGAAATGTCGCTGTCCTCGTTCCCCATCACGGTGATGGCGGCGGACGGATTGAGCGTGCCGTTGATGGTCAGATTCGGCGTGTCGGAGACCGGATTGACGGTGATCGTCTTGGTCGCCGTGTGGCTCAGCGCGCCCGTGCCGCCACCCAGGCTGCCGTTGCCGCCGTCGTTGACCGTCAGCGTCAGCGTGTTGTCACCGCTGTAGTCGTGCGTCGGGGCGTAGGTCAGCCGCTGCAAGGCCGCATTGACGTTGGCGATCGTGCCGCTCAGCGTCAGCGTGCTCGCTCCGTTGGAACCGGTCAGCGCGCTTGTGTCGCCGCCCAGCGTCAGCGTGCCGTGCGCCACGCCCACCGTCACGGTCACCGTCGCGTTCGCCACGCTGCCGAACGGCACGTCCAGGGCGTCGCTCACCGACAGGCCGGTGCCCAGCGCCAGTGTCGCGTCCTCGTCCACCGTGTAGGTGCCGGTGAT